>NZ_VIRF01000063.1 GCF_008107685.1 Novosphingobium sp. BW1 | reverse complement strand
CTTCACCGGCGTGCTGCGGCGCGAGGGTATCGCCATCAGCATGGACGGCCGCGGCGCCTGGCGCGACAATGTCGTGGTCGAGCGGCTGTGGCGCTCGGTGAAGTACGAGGAAGTCTACCTGCACGCCGACGCATGCGTCAGCGAAGCGCGCAGTTCGATCGGCCGATACCTGGGCTTCTACAACGCCCGGAGACCTCACTCGAGCCTCGGCGGACGTACGCCCGATCAAACCTACTTTGACAATCTGCCACAGGCCGTGGCAGCGTGAATTGGCCGCGACTTGCGGGGCGTCACTCCGGCCGGGCTACGCCCGACCTCCATGACGCCCCGCAGGCGCCAGCTTGAACAACCAAACCGCAGACGATCCACTTATCAAACGTCAAAGGCTGTTCAGACAAACCGAGCCACTTCTGCCATCGATGGCCTGGGCCTATGCTACCTGCCTCGCGACTATCTTGATGCGCAAATTGAATCAGGGGAACTCGTGCCCGTGATGGAAGACTGGTGTCCGCCGTTTCCCGGCTACCATCTCTATTATCCCAGTCGCCGACAGCAGTCGCCCGCTCTGGCGGCCTTCGTGGCGGCCGTGCGCTATAGAGGCTGAACAGGCGATCGGTCGTCAAATTGCGGCGGCATTGTTGGTGCCCAGGCCCATTGGCGAAGGTCTCAACGAAGAGCGCGATGAATTCACCGGGCCATTCTGAAGGAGTGACGGGTTTCAGGATCGCGCCGCGATCGCCCGAATGAATGAGATGGAGCGCTTAGCTGACTTACGGCTTCGCGCTGTGCGAATGGCCGGTTTTGTCGGGAGCTACCGATCAAAGCTATGTCGGCGAATGACGCATAGTGGTCGGAAACAGAAATGTTCACCGACGCACTCGAACGGCAGCTTTGCCGATCCGGCGACTGAAACCAAACAGTCCGAAAGTGGCCCACAAGCAGCCTCAAACGCCAGCGAGGCTGCGAATCCAACTGGAAGCGATGCGTTGCCCCGCAAGCACCTTGTCTCGCTTTTCTGGACTCTCCACCGTAACTGGAAACGTAAGCACACCCTACCCCAAGAATTCGGGAGATAAGCTTCTGATATTTATATCAAATAGCGTTTTGGGCGAAAGTCACCCGTCTGCGAGTTGAGCGGGTTAGCACTGATCCGTGGACAACTCATAGTCTCGTTAGAATCTGAAATTAAATGAGAATATTCGCTCGACGAGCAAGTTGTGTGCGATCCACCGATTTTCGACGCCATTTATATCATAGACCCACGCTTCACTCATATACGAGTTGCCAATCGGACGCGGTGAACATCCACGTTTAGCGGGCTAACTAAGAAAGCTGCAACGGACGCAACCGTCCCTCTCAGTCCCGTGGTTTTCCACAGAAGCGCAGGCAGGAGGGGGCCAGATTGGGGGCCTTTTGTTTCTCAGGTTTTGAAACACAAAATAATGTCAGTTGTTTACTTTACCAATTGGCTTCCCTTCACCGCTCCGCATCACGGGGGTAGAGTATGACCTGATCAATCAGGCTGCGGATGATCGTTTGTGCTTGTAACGTCGTTTGCTCATCGCTTGTCAAGGAGCGGGTGAGGTCCGTGACCTGCCTGCGATAGGTCTTCGCAATCTCCGGGTGAAGCGCGATCACCGGCACTGCGGCAAGCTCCGAGAGTTCAAGTTTGCACCGCTCCCGGGCCTGCTGGGCTTTTGCCAAGGCGGATTTGATCTCGTCAAATTCCGCTCCGTTGGCGATGGCAGCCACCAGTCGCTGAATTTTCCTACCCTCCTCGTCGATTTGGCGCTCGAGCTTCCATCGACGTGCAGCTTGGTCGGCTGTGCGGCGTGCGAATTCCTGATGGTACTCGGTTACGAAGGCCTTGACCAAATCGGGATCGAGCATTTTCTCCTGCAAACCCCTCAGCACGCGTCGCTCGAAACTCGCCGTCGTTATGGATTTCGAGTTCGTGCACCCCCGTCCATTGCGGTGGCCTGAGCACCCCCATCGTTCCTTGCCGAAGACGATCCATCGTGCACCACAGATTCCGCAGACCCCCAGCCCTGACAACAAGCGCTTCGGCCGCTGTTGCCGAGAGAATGGCGTTCCGAAGCTTTGCGCTCGCCTTTCTTGAACAGCTTGCCAAAGCTCCTCCGGAATGATCCGAAGCTCAGGCACGTCCTGAATCACCCATTCGCTGTCAGCGTTAGGTCTGATCCGAGTCTTTCTGGAAATTGGGTCGATTACCTTGCTTGTCCGATTATGGATCAACTCGCCTCGGTACAGCCGGTTCTGCAGATGTGAGTAGCCCCTAGATTTCTGGACGCTTTCGATCCTGATTTTGAGGACGGGAGGCGATGATGGGGAAGCCCAATTTCAGTGATGAGTTCAAGCGCGATGCGGTGGCCCAGATCACCGAACGCGGGTATCCGGTAGCCGAGGTCTCGCAGCGGCTCGGGGTCAGCGCGCACTCGCTTTATGCGTGGAAGCGGCGGTTGGCGAGGCAGGTGTCCGGCGATGCCAGCAAGGATGCCGAGATCCGACAACTGAAGCGCGAGCTGGCCCGGGTGACCGAGGAGCGCGACATCCTAAAAAAAGCCACCGCGTATTTCGCCAGGGATGCAAAGTGAGATACGCGTTCATTGTCGAGCATCGCGATCGTTTTGGTGTGCGGGCAATGTGCCGGTGCCTCGCCGTGCAGCCCAGCGGTTTCTATGCTTGGCAGACAGAGTTGATCCGGCGGGCCTGGAACGACAGCGGCAAGGTCTACGGCTACCGCAAGCTGCATGATGATCTGCTGGATCATGGCGAGACCTGCTGCCCGAACCGCGTTGCGCGGTTGACCAGACTTGCAGGTATCAAGGCGCAGATCGACTACAAGCGCCGGCCGGGCAGCTATGGCGGTAAACCTTCCCTGGCAGTCGACAACACGCTGGATCGCCAGTTTGATGTGGCTGCGCCAGATCGGGCCTGGGTGACAGACATCACCTACATCCGCACCCTGGAAGGCTTTGCCTATCTGGCTGTCGTGATCGACCTTTATTCCCGCCGCGTGGTGGGTTGGTCGATGCAGAGCCGGCAGACGACAGATGTGGTGCTGCAGGCGCTCCACATGGCTGTATGGCGGCGCAAGCCCAAGCAACGGGTGCTGATCCATTCGGACCAGGGCTCGCAGTTCACCAGCATGGACTGGGCTGCCTTCATCCGGGCTCACAATCTTGAGCACTCGATGAGCCGACGTGGCAGCTGCCACGACAACGCTGTGGCCGAGAGCTTCTTCTCATCGCTCAAGCCTGAGCGCATCCGGCGCCGGACCTACAAAACCCGCGAGGAAGCCCGGCAGGACGTGTTCGATTACATTGAAATGTTCTACAACCCGGTGCGTAAGCACGTCAGAAACGGGATGCTGTCACCTGTCGAGTTCGAACGACAGCAAATTTTGAAAGCGGAAGGCGTCTAGAAAACTAGGGGCTACTCATACCACCGGCAGGACCAGGCGTTCGTGCATCCAACGGTCCTGGCGGGAGGTCAGCTGGCCTGAAGGGCAGCGGGAAGCGCCTTGACGAGATCGCGGGCGAGAGCCGCGGCTTCGGGGTGTTCCTCGGCAAGGCGGGCGCGGTGGAGGAAAATCAGGCGGCGGCGCACGACAGGCCCCGTAAGCGGGACGACAGCCAGGCGTGCGGGGTCGTAGCCGCGCACGTAGAGACGCGGCATGACCCCGACCGCAAGGCCACTGGCGACAAGCCCGAACAACGACTCCATGTGATCGACACGGTAGTGGCGCGAATGGACGATGTTGGCCTCGCGCATCGCCGCTGTGCTGATCTCGCCGATGCTGCCGGAGCGGAAATGGACGACCTCGAGCCCGGCAAGCTCCGCCCAGGTCACGCTCTCGCACGCAGCAAACGGATGGTCGGCGGCGAGCACGAGCGCCATCTCGTCCTCTATCAACGGGGTGCCGGCGAGGCCCTCCTCGATCAGCGTGGTGGCGCAGATCGCCATGTCGAGCGCGCCGCGCTGAAGCCCGGTGATGAGCGTGTCGCTGGTGCCATCGGTGATATCGACGCTGATCGCACGCGCGTCCTGGTCGAGCCCGGCGACGAACTGCGCCAGCGCCGGGAGCGCCGAGGGCATCGTGCCGATCCGCACCGTCGTCGTGCGGCGGCGCAGCGTGTCGTTCATGTCCCGAAATGCGTTGTCTGCGGTCGTCAGGAGGCGCCAGGCGTGGGGCAGCAGCGCCTCGCCCGCCTCGGTCAGATGGACCTGGTGAGTCGTGCGCTCGAACAGCCGTACACCGAGAATCGCCTCCACCTGTCGGATAGAAGCGCTGAGTGCCGGCTGCGAAACCGCCATCGCCTCGGCGGCCCGACTGAAATTGCCGGCCTGGCTCAAGGCCACGAAAAAGCGCAGTTGCCGGATTGAAATCGGCATGTGCGACGGGGAGTTAGGCACAGGCCCGGAGGTCGGCACGGCGGGTGTGGACATGGCGAAGCGGAACTCCGGGCGGCACGGCTCGTGCCCTTCTTATAATACGGAATTATAGAATGATAAATATAAACAGTTTCCCCTGATAACCGGCCCACCATAGGGTCCGTCCCATCCAGACCGCCGGTGCGAAAAAATGAGGGTTCCGGCGGCCCGTTCCATCCCCCATGCCGGGTCTGCCATGGGAGTTCGGGTGGCACGGGAGATCCCGCAAGGGGTCCCAAGTTCTTTCCAGGGGGTCAGTCATGTCGTCTGTTGCCAACACCGTTGGGTCCATCTTCGCGCGCCGTCGCAGCGCACTTCTGAGCGCTACCTTCCTGGCGCTCGTGCCCACAGCCGGCGCCGCGCAGGACCTTGCCGCCGCACCAGCCGAAGGTGCCTCGGAGGCTATCGTCGTCACCGGCTCGCGCATCCGTTCGCCCAACGCGACCAGCGTCAGCCCGATTTCGACGGTCGGTGCCGAGGACATCTCCGAACGCGGCGCGACGCGTCTGGAAGACCTCCTCAACACCCTGCCCCAGGTCTACGCCGACCAGGGCGGCGGCAACCGCGGCGGCACCGTGGGCGCCAGCGGCACCGCAACGATCAACCTGCGCAACCTGGGCAACCAGCGCACGCTCGTCCTCATCAACGGCCGCCGTCTGATGCAGGGCGATCCCGCCCGCTCGGCCGCACAGGCCGCCGACATCAACAACGTGCCCGCCGCCATTGTCGAGAGCATCGACGTCGTCACCGGCGGCGCCTCGGCGGTCTACGGTTCGGACGCGCTGGCCGGTGTCGTCAACTTCCAGCTCAAGCAGAACTTCGAGGGTCTGCAGTTCGACGGCAGCACCGGCGTCTTCCAGCACGACAACGGCAATTCGATTGCCTCGGTCGCCGAAGCGGCGGGCCAGCGCGTGCCCACCGGCAGCACGGTCGACGGCTTCCAGACCAGCCTGGCGCTGACCGCAGGCACCAACTTTGCTGACGGGCGCGGCAACATCACCGCCTTCGTCAACTACCGCAAGATCAACGGCGTGGGCACCGATTCGCGTGACTTCGCGACCTGCAACCTGCGCGCTAACACGACCGGCTATGCCTGTTCGCTGTCTTCCACGACCTACCCGGCCCAGTTCCAGCTGACCGACCCGGCGACCGGCACCACGCGCGGCAGCTACACGCTGGGCGGCGAAGGCTTCCGCCCCTACCAGAGCTCGGACGGCTTCAACAACGGCAACACCTACGACCTTCAGGCCCCCGACGAGCGCATCAACGCCGACCTTATGGGCCACTTCGAGATCTCGCCCGCAATCGAGGTCTACGGCGAGTTCATGTACATGCGCGACAAGGCGGACATCCGCCTCTCGCCCACCGGCATCTTCACCGTCGCGCACAGCATCAACTGCTCCAATCCGTACCTTTCGGCGCAGCAGCAGGACCTGATGTGCAATTCGGTGGGTCTGGGGCCCGAGGACGATGCCACCGTCAACGTCTCGATGCGCAACGCGCCGGGCGGCTCGCGTCACGACTACACCAACCACACCTCATACCGCGCGGTGGGCGGTCTTCGCGGTGAGTTTGCGCCGGGCTGGACCTACGACGCCTACGCCCAGTACGGCCGCACCAACTATTCCTCGCGCCTGACCGGCGATATCTCGCTCGCCCGCTTCGCCAATGCCCTTCGCGCCGTTCCCGGAGCCAACGGGACCGTGGTGTGCGAAGGCAGCGACCCGGCCTGCATGCCGCTCAACATTTTTACCCCGGGCGGCGTGACCCAGGACGCGCTCGACTACGTGCAGGGCACCTTCACCCGCACCGGCTTCACCGAGGAATCGATCGTCAGCGGCTCGGTCACCGGCAACCTCGGGCTCACCCTGCCCCTCGCGGCAAACCCGATCAGCGTCGCCTTCGGCGCGGAATACCGCAAGGAGCGCATCGGCTTCACCCCCGACACGCACTATTCCAGCCGCGATGTCGCGGGTAACTCGGGCGGCGAATACCCGATCTCGGGCTCGTTCGACGTCAAGGAAGTCTACGGCGAGATCCGCGTACCGCTGGCCGAGAACCGCCCGCTGCTCGAAAGCCTCGCGCTGGAAGGCGGCATCCGCTACTCCAACTACTCGACCGCAGGCGACACCGTTGCCTGGAAGGCCGGGGCGGAGTGGATGCCCGTCAACGACGTTCGCCTGCGCGCCAGCTTCCAGCACGCCGTGCGTGCGCCCAACCTGGTCGAGCTCTACGGTCCCCAGCGCGTGAGCACCGCGCGCCTCTCCGACCCGTGCGAGGGCGCCAACCCGGTCGCGACCTTCGAGGCCTGCGCGGCCTCGGGCGTGACGGCGGCGCAGTACGGCTCGATCGCCCCGGCCGCAGGCCAGCTTTCGGGCGCCCTTGTCGGCGGCAACCCTGACCTCAGCCCGGAAAAGTCGAATACCAAGACCTTTGGCATCCAGCTCACGCCTTCGTTCCTGCCGGGCGTGACGCTGACTGCGGACTACTTCGACATCAAGGTGGACAGCCTGATCACCACGATCCCGGCCACCATCACGCTCAGCCAGTGCATCGAGGCGGGCACCTTCTGCGAGCAGATCGAGCGCAACCCGGCCACCGGCTCGCTGGTGACGAGCGGCTACGTGCGGACCACCAATGTCAACGCGGGCTACCTCAGGACCACCGGCATCGACGTTTCCGCCTCGGCCCGCCAGGACCTCTATGACCTCCTCGGCGCGGACCTCGGCCTCGTCTCGGTCACCTTCTCGGGCACGCGCACCAACAAGTACGAGGTCGAGATCGTGCCAGGCACCCAGCCCTACGGCTGCGACGGCTACTTCGGCGCGACCTGCGGCCAGCCGATCCCGACCTGGCGCCACCGCGCCCAGTTCGACTGGACCGCGCCCGATGGCAACGTGAAGCTTGCCACCACCTGGCGCCACATCGGCTCGACCCGCAACGACCGCGCGAGCGATGCCGATTTCCTCTCGGGCAGCTACCAGCCCTACGACGGCAAGCTGAAGGCGATGGACTACATCGACTTTGCCGCCAGCTTCTTCATCGAAGACAGCTACACGCTGCGTCTGGGCGTCAACAACGTGTTCGACCGCGACCCGCCGCTGACCGCCAGCACCAGCGGGCAGACTTCGAACGGCGCGTTCTTTGCGGGCATGTACGATGCACTTGGCCGCTATCTTTTCGCCAGCGTCACGGCCAAGTTCTGACCCTGGCAACCTGAACTTCCCGGACGCGTCCCCCTTCCCCCCATCCGGCGCGTCCGGGGGGCCACTTTTCCGCTCCTGTCCAAGGAAACGCGTGACATGACGAAGATCCTTTCCTCTCTCCTTGCCGCCGCAGCGCTGGCGATCGCCCCCACGGTCCCGGCGCTGGCGAAGGACGCCGCCGCCCCCTCGGAGGCCTCGCGGGACGGCAAGGTCCGGATCTTCTTCGACAACGACTTCCTTGGCCCCGGCCAGAGCAACATCCAGTCGATGATCCCGCTGCTGCGCGATCCCCGGGTGGATCTTCTGGGCGTGGGCGTGGTGACGGGCGATGCCTGGATGACCGAGGAGACGCAGCACCTCCTGCGCTTTCTGGAGATCGCCGGGCGCACCGACGTGCCGGTTCACCCCGGCGCGAAGATGCCCCTGCTGCGCACGCAGGCGGAAATGGCCAACTGGGAAGCGCGCTACGGGCGCATTCCCTTCAAGGGGGCGTGGAGCACGCCCCGTCCGGGTCGCACGTACCACCCGGAAGACCCCGACCTGGTCCCCCCCATGCCCGAGGGCATGCCCAGCGTCGCGGTCGCCGACACGGGCGCGGTCGACGCGCTCGTGTCGGCCGTGCGCCAGCACCCCGGTGAGATCACGATCGTCTCGGCCGGCCCCCTCACCAACATCGCGCTGGCCCTTCGGGTCGCACCGGACATCGCGACGCTGGCCAGGGAGATCGTGATCGAACCGGGCAAGCTGGACACCGCCATCGGGCGGGCGACCGGCAACACCGACTACGCAACCGACTTCAACTTCCTGTTCGACCCCGAGGCCGCGCACATCGTGCTCACCGCACCATGGAAGCGCATCACGCTGGTCGGCAACGTCAGTTCCAAGGTGAAGGTCACGCCCAAGGTCGCCAACCGCATCGGTAAGGCCGGAACCCCGGTCGCCACGTATTTCGAGACCTACGCGCGCCTCGGCCAGCCGCTGTGGGACGAGATCACCGTCGCCGTCGCCATCGACCGCTCGCTCGTGACCGAAGAGCTGGTCGTGCGCATGGACGTCGATACCATGCCCGGCATGCATTACGGCGAGCCGCAGGTGTGGAAGGACGACATGGCCCCCAATGCCGGCGAGCGGCCGGTCCACCTGATCCTGGGCATCGATGAGGAGCGCTTCCTCAAAGACTTCATCGCGCAGGCGCAGCAGTGATCGCAGACTTCCTCGAACACCGTTTTGCGCTAAGCGAACGCGGCACCACGCCCGCGCGCGAGACCCTCGCCGGGCTCACCACGTTCCTGGCCGCCGCCTACCTCATCGTCGTCATTCCCTCGCTTCTCTCGAGCGGAGGGATGGACCGCGCGGCGGTGACGGCAGGCGTCATCCTGGTCATGGCCATCGGCAGCCTTGCCATGGCCTTCTACGCCAACCTGCCCTTCATCGTGGGACCGGGCATCGGTGGCTCGGCGATCCTGGGCATCACGCTGGCCCAGATCGAGGGCGTGCCCTGGCAGACCGGCCTTGGCATCGCGGCCTTCTCGGGCATCGCCTTCATCATCCTGACGCTCACGGGCGCGCGCGGCATGGTCGTGCGCATCATCCCGCCCCAGATCAAGCTGGGACTGGGCGCCTCTATCGGCCTGTTCATCGCCATGCTGGGTTGCCGCGATGCGGGCCTCGTCTCGGTCGACGTCGCACGCCATGCGCTGAAGCTCGGTGACTTCGGCCAGCCTGGCCCGATCTGCGCGCTCATCGGCCTTGCCGTTGCCATCGCGCTCCAGGCCCGCCGCGTGCCCGGCGCCGTGCTGGCCGGCATCGTCGTCGCCGCGCTGGTCGGCGTACCGCTGGGCCTCACCCGCTTCGACGGCGTGTTCTCGCTGCCCCAGTCCCCCGCGCCGGTCACCGGCAAGGTCGACATGCTGGGGGCGATAAGCCTCGTCGCGCTGCCCTACATGTTCACCTTCTTCGCCTCGGAATTCTTCTCCACGCTGGGCACCACCCTCGCCATTGGCGGCAAGGCGGGCCTCACCGACGAAGATGGCAACCTCCCGCAGATCGAGCGCCCGTTCCTGATCGATTCGCTCGCCGCGACGCTCGGCCCGCTCGTCGGCGTTCCGGGGGGCACCGCGCTCGTCGAATCGGCCGCGGGCGTCGAGGCGGGCGGGCGCACCGGCATGACCCCGATGGTCGCCGCGCTGCTGTTTGCCGCCACGCTGCTGGCCATGCCGCTTGCCATGGCGATCCCCCGCGAGGCGACCGCGCCCGCGCTGATCCTCATCGGCATCGCCATGATGGGCACCATCCGCCAGGCCCCGGGCGAAGACACGATCTCGCTCTTCGCGCCCATCGCGATGATGCTGCTCACGCTCATTTCCAACAGCTTTGGCACCGGCATCGCCGGAGGCCTGCTCGTCCACGTCCTCGTCGAGGTGCTGGCGGGGCGCTGGCGGCAGATCCCTGTCGGCCTCTTCGTGCTCAGCCTTCCGCTCGGCTACTATTTCTACACCGCAGCCACGCTCCACTGACGCAGGGCCTGCCCCGCATACCGGAAATAACCCATGCCTGAGACCCCCTCCCCCTCGGTCGCGCCGCTGGCGATCGGCTGCGTCCCCGCGTCCCCGATCGGCCGGGACGTCGATGCGGGCCTGCGCGCCTTCTTCGTGGCGATGCCCAAGGTCGAGCTGCACTGTCACCTGCTTGGCACCGTGCGCAAGGAGACCTTCCTTGACCTCGTCGCCAAGTACGAGGCCCCGCTCGAACGGGCCGAGATCGAGGCCTTCTATACCCGCGGCGAACGCCCTGTCGGCGTGTTGCGCGTGCTGCGCGCGCTGGAGGACTACCTCCTGATGACGCCCGGGGACCTGCGCCGCATCACCCACGAGTACCTCGAAGACGCCGCGCGCGAGAGCGTGCGCCACGCCGAGTTCTTCTGGAACCCAACCGCCACCATCCGCGACGGGCGCCTGCCCTACGCCAAGGCCGTGGCGGGTATCCTCGAAGGCATGGAACAGGCCGAGGCGGACTTCGGCATCTCCTCACTCCTCATCCCTTCCATCGACCGCGAGGCCCCGGCCCAGGAAGCCGTGTTCATGGTCGAAGAGATGATCGCCCACCCCCACCCCAAGGTCGTGGGCATCGGCATCGACTACCGCGAGGACAACCGCCCGCCCGAAATGTTCGCCAAGGCCTACGCGCTTGCCAAGGAACACGGCCTGCGCACTACCGCTCACGCGGGCGAATTCGGCATGCCCTGGACCAATGTGGCGATGGCCGTCGACACCATCGGCGTCGACCGCGTAGACCATGGCTACACCATCGTCGACAACCCCGAACTGGCGCAGGACTATGCTGCACGCGGCCTCGTGTTCACCATTGTGCCAACCAACTCCTACTACCTGCGTACGCTCGACCACGAGCGCTGGGCGCTCGACCACCCGATCCGCCGCATGGCCGAGATGGGCTTGAAACTGCACCCCAATTCCGACGATCCCACGCTCCACCAGGTGACCCCCGCCGGCGCCTGGCAGCTCCTCTACAGCCACCTCGGCCTGGAACTGTCCCAGCTGCGCGCAATGATGCTGAACGGGATCGAGGGCTCCTGGGCAAGCGCAGACCAGCGCGCACAGTGGCGCGCGACCTGGCCCGGGGAGTTCGACGCTTTGCTGGCGCGGGCCCAAGAAGTTTAAGAGGGGTTTTCAAGGGGCCATCGTCCCTTGCCCCCGGACTCGGCGGCCTTAGCTTTCGCAGCTTGCGGAAGGTGTGCGTACGTAGGCGATGATCCGCGAGGGGCTTTGCCCTGCACGATTCGACCTGCCAAGCTTTCCCATCTCCACCAACGCGGCGGGAGACAGCTGCGCTCGACAGTTCGGGGAGCCCGAGGGCAATGGTCCTCGGATACTCCTTTCTACTTACTCCACCTCATCGATCCGAACCAGCGCCGCTTCCAAAGCTACCTGCTGCCCCTCACGCACGGCAAGTTCGCCCACCACGCCATCGAACGGCGCCACAAGCGTGTGCTCCATCTTCATCGCCTCGAGCGTGACGAGCTTCTGCCCGCGCACGACTTCCTCACCCTGGGCAACCGCGACCGCGATGATCCGCCCCGGCATCGGCGCCAGGATCACCCCGGAGCCTGCGCTGGCCCCGTGCGCGCCATCGCGCCGCCAGTGGGTCAATTGCCAGGCCTCCCCCCGTTCGGCGAGCAGGACGGCTTCGACCGGGTCCTCGCTCCCGCCTTCGAAGGCGATTTCGCACGCCTCGCCGTCCAGCCGGAAGCGCGCGCTGCGCCGGGGCGCGGCGTTGAGGCGAAAGCCCAGCAGCGGATCGGCCGGGACGAGCGCGCGCGCGGCGGCCTCCAGCGTTTCGGCCGACGGGAATTGCGGCTGCGCCATCTCTTCGCCGTCGCGGCCGATGAGACCGGTATCGACCGTGCCCGCCACGAACTCGGGATGCTCCAGCGCGCGCACGAGGAAGGGCGCGTTGCACTTCACCGGCCAGACCGCGCTCTCGGCCAGCATGTCGCACAGCCTCTCGCGCGCCTCCTCGCGCGTATCGCCATGCGCAACCAGCTTGGCGATCATCGGATCGTAGTGCGGCGAGACGGTGTCGCCCGCCTCCACCCCGGTTTCGATCCGCCCGCCCGGCACGTGCCCGAACTCGAGCATTTCCAGCCGCCCGGTGCTGGGCAGAAAGCCACGCGCCGGGTCCTCGGCGTAAAGGCGTGCCTCCATCGCCCAGCCCGAAATGGAGAGGTCCTCCTGTGCCGCGGGCAGCGGCTCTCCCGCCGCCACACGCAGCTGCCATTCGACGAGGTCGACCCCGGTGATCTCCTCGGTCACGGGATGCTCGACCTGAAGGCGCGTGTTCATTTCCATGAACCAGATCTTCTCCGCATCGAGCGGGCCCGAGCCGTCCGCGATGAACTCGATGGTTCCTGCGCCCACGTAATCGACTGCCTTGGCCGCGCGCACGGCGGCGGCGCACAGCGCCTCGCGCGTGGCCGGGTCCATGCCGGGCGCTGGCGCTTCCTCAATCACCTTCTGGTGGCGGCGCTGGAGCGAGCAGTCCCGCTCGAAGAGGTGGACGACGGACCCGTGCGTATCGCCAAAGACCTGCACCTCGATATGGCGCGGGGTGGCGATGTATTTCTCGATCAGGACACGATCGTTGCCGAAGCTGGACCGCGCCTCACGCTGGCACGAGGTGAGCGCGTCGGCGAAGGCCCCTGCCTCCTCGACCAGCCGCATGCCCTTCCCGCCACCGCCCGCGACCGCCTTGATCAGCACCGGATAGCCGATGGCCTCGGCTTCGCGTGCCAGCCGCTGGGGCGACTGGTCCTCGCCCAAATACCCCGGCGTCACCGGCACGCCGGCCTTTGCCATCAGCGCCTTGGCCGCATCTTTCAGGCCCATTGCACGGATCGAGGCGGGGGACGGCCCCACCCAGGTCAGCCCGGCATCGAGGACGGCCTGCGCAAAGTCCGCGTTCTCCGACAGGAAGCCATAACCCGGATGGATCGCATCCACGCCCGCAGCTTGTGCCGCGGCCAGGATCTTGTCCGCACAAAGGTAGCTCTCGGCCGCGGGGGCGGGACCGATCGCCACCGCCGCGTCCGCCATCTGGACGTGCAGCGCCTGCGCATCCGCATCGGAATGAACCGCGATGGTGCGGATCCCCATGCGGTGCGCGGTGCGGATGATGCGGCAGGCGATCTCGCCCCGGTTGGCAATAAGGAGCGCGCCGATCACGGGTGACGCTCCGGGAAACCGTGCCGAGTGTGATGCGCGGCGAGCACGCCTTCGACATCGCCCACAAAGTCGCCCTCGGCAAAGGCCAGCGCCGGAAGGTCCTGGTGCGCCTCGCCCAGCCGTTCAATCACGGCCGCGCGTGGGCGCGGCCAGGGCACGCGCACCACCTCGATCCGCTCGGCGCGCTCGGGAAAGAGCGAAAGCAGCCCCTCCACCGTCACGCAGTCCTTGCAGTAGAAGCGCCGTTCGCCGCCCAGCACCGGGTCGGCCCAATCGGTGTCGAGTACGTAGAGAGTGTCCTTGGCCATCGTCATCACATCCTGAACACGCCGAACTGCGGCCTTGCGGGGAACGGCGCCTCAAGCGCGGCGCCGAGCGCAAGGCCCAGCACGTCGCGGGTCTGGGCCGGGTCGATCACACCATCGTCCCACAGGCGGGCAGTCGCATGATAGGGGTTGCCCTCGGCCTCGTACTTGGCGCGGATCGGCGCCTTGAAGTCCTCGGCCTCCTGCGCAGACCAGCTTTTCGCGTCGCGGTGAACGGTGGCGAGCACCGAGGCGGCCTGCTCGCCACCCATCACCGAGATGCGCGCGTTGGGCCAGGTGAAGAGGAAGCGCGGATCGTAGGCGCGCCCGCACATGCCGTAATTGCCCGCCCCGAAGGAGCCGCCGATGATGACGGTCAGCTTGGGCACCTGTGCGGTCGCCACCGCAGTCACCAGCTTGGCGCCGTGCTTGGCGATCCCTTCAGCCTCGTAGGCGCCGCCGACCATGAAGCCCGAGATATTCTGGAGGAACAGCAGCGGAATGCCGCGCTGGCAGGCAAGCTCGATGAAGTGCGCGCCCTTCTGCGCAGACTCGGAAAAGAGCACGCCGTTGTTGGCAAGGATCGCGACCGGGAACCCGTGAATATGGGCAAAGCCGCAGACGAGCGTGGAGCCGAACAGCGGCTTGAACTCGTGAAATTCCGAGCCGTCGACCAGCCGCGCGATGACCTCGCGCACTTCGTAGGGTGCGCGCACGTCCTCCGGGATGAGCGCGTAAAGGTCCTCGGCGGGGTAGAGCGGCGCTCTGGATTCCCGGCGCTCCACGCTGGCGCGCTCGCCCGGCCCCAGGTGGCTGACGATGTCGCGCACGAGCGAGAGCGCGTGGGCATCGTCGTCAGCGAGGTGATCCGCAACGCCCGAGGTACGCGCGTGCAGTTCACCCCCGCCCAGTTCCTCGGCCGAGATCACTTCGCCCGTCGCGGCCTCGACCAGTGGGGGACCGGCGAGGAAGATCGTGCCCTGCTCGCGCACGATAACAGTCTCGTCCGACATCGCGGGCACATAGGCGCCGCCCGCCGTGCAGCTGCCCATGACCGAGGCGATCTGGGCGATGCCGGCAGCGCTCATCTGCGCCTGGTTGAAGAAGAAGCGTCCAAAGTGGTCGCGGTCGGGGAATACCTCGGCCTGGTTGGGCAGGTTCGCGCCGCCGGAATCGACAAGGTAGATGCACGGCAGACGGCAGGCCCTGGCGATCTCCTGCGCGCGCAGGTGCTTCTTGACCGTCATCGGGTAGTACGTGCCACCCTTCACCGTCGCGTCGTTCGCGAAGATCATGCAGGTGCGGCCCAAAACCTGCCCGATCCCGACAATGATCCCGGCACCAGGCACCTCGTCGCCGTAGAGGCCGTTCGCGGCCAGCTGGCCGATCTCCAGGAACGGTGCGCCCGCATCGAGCAGCGCCTCGACGCGAGTCCGCGGAAGCATCTTGCCGCGCGCCTCATGGCGTTCACGCGCCTGTTCGGAGCCGCCCAGCGCGGCCCGGGCCACGCGTTCGCGCAGATCCTCGACCAGAGCGCGGTTGTGGCGGGTGCGCGCCTGCGCGTCCGGAGCGCTGGAATCGAGCGTTGTGGGCAAGACCGGCCCGCTCATCGCAGCGCACTCTCATTTCGAAAACGCGACATCATCCTGTTCCCGTGCCTAATTTATTTTCGCGCATGTTGGCACAGGACAAATGCGCCGCGCAAGGCAAAGCTTGCCCGCCAGGTCGAGTAACGGGGGGGCGGTATCAGCCCCCGAAGCCGCCACCACCGGGCGTTTCGATCACGAAAACGTCGCCCGGTTCGAGCTCCACCTTCGCAGTGGGGCCCAGTTCCTCGACGCGACCGTCCGCCCGCTCGACGCGGTTGATACCCGCGGCTCCATCGCCGCCGCCCGCCAGCCCGAAGGGCGCGACCTTGCGGCGCTGCGAGAGGATGCCGGCCTGCATCGGTGCTAGGAAGCGCACCCGGCGCACCGCACCATCGCCCCCGCGATGCCGCCCTTGGCCGCCCGAGCCGGTCCGGATGGAAAATTCCTCCAGCAGAACCGGAAAGTTGGTTTCCAGCACCTCCGGGTCGGTGAGGCGCGAGTTGGTCATGTGGGTCTGGACCACGCTCGTCCCGTCGAAGTCGGGGCCCGCGCCCGAACCGCCCGCAATCGTCTCATAGTACTGGTGTGCGGCATCGCCGAAGGTGAAGTTGTTCATCGTGCCTTGCGCGGCGGCCATGGCGCCCAGCGCGCCGAACAGCGCGTCGGTGATCGCCTGGCTGGTTTCCACATTGCCCGCTACGACCGCGGCAGGCACAACGGGGTGCAGCATCGAGCCTTCGGGCACGCGCACCACGATGGGCCTCAGGCACCCCTCGTTCATCGGCACCGGATCATCGATCAGCGTGCGGACCGCGTAGAGGACCGCCGCGCGCACCACAGGCAGCGGCGCATTGAAGTTGTCGGGAAGTTGGGGCGAGGTCCCGGCGAAGTCGATGACGGCACTGCGCACATCGTGATCGATGGTGACGGCAACGTGGATCTGGGCACCGTTATCCATCTCGAGCACGTAGGTGCCGTCCGTCAGGCGTTCGATCAGACGGCGCACGGCCTCTTCGGAATAGGCCTGGACGTGGCCCATATAGGCATCGACCATCGCGCGACCCTGCTCGCCTGCAATGCGGCGCAGTTCCGACGCGCCGCGCCGACACGCGGCGAGCTGGGCGCGCAGGTCCGCAATGTTCTGCTCGATCGCGCGCGAGGGGTACGGACCGGAGGCCAGCAACTCGCGTATCGCCTTTTCCTGCAGGGTGCCCCTGTCGACGAGGAGGACGTTGTCGATCAGCACGCCTTCCTCGTCCAACGTGCGGCTGCGCGGGGGCATCGAGCCCGGGCTGATCCCGCCAATGTCCGCGTGGTGCCCGCGCGCGGCGACGAACCAGGCGGGCGCTTCGTCGCCATCCTCGGCGAAGACCGGCATGACCACGGTAATGTCGGGTAAGTGCGTGCCGCCGTCATAGGGCGCGTTGAGGACATAGGCGTCGCCCGTCCGGATGCCGCGCCCATCCACCGCGTTCCCGCGCCCATCCACCGCGTTCCCGCGCCGCTCCAGCACGGTGCGCACGGATTCGCCCATCGAGCCCAGATGGACCGGCATGTGTGGCGCATTGGCAATCAGGCTTCCGGCCGCGTCGAACAGCGCGCAGGAGAAATCGAGCCGCTCGCGGATGTTCACCGAGCGCGCCGATTGCTGCAGCGCCGCGCCCATCTCCTCGGCAATCGCCATAAACAGCGCCCCCATGATCTCGAGACGGACCGGATCGCGCTCGGTACTGGAGGAGAGAGCGGATTGCTGCGGTGTGCTGCGCGACAGGATGAGATTGCCGACAGCATCGACGCGCACCGACCAGCCGGGTTCGACAACGGTGGTCGACACATCGTCTACGACAAGCAATGGGCCCGAGGCGGTAAACCCTTCGGCGAGGTCGTGGCGGTGGTAGAGCGGCGCCTCGTGGCGCGCGCCGCCGGTCCAGATCGGCACCGTCTCGGCCGCCGCACCCGAGGCAGCCGGGAGCGGCATTACCGCGCCGCCCCCTGCATGGCCGCCCGCGACCGCTTCGACGCGCAGGGTTTCCGCGACGAGATCATCCCCCGGCGCGAAGCCGAAGAGGTGGTCCCAGCCTTCGTGGAAGGCGGCGCGCATCCGCGTGAGATCGCCGAGCGGGACCGAAATCGTGCTCTCGCTGCCGCGCGGGCGGATCGCGAGCGAGGCTTCGAGCGTGATGACGCTTTCAGGCACGCCCTGCGCGGCAAGGTCCGCGCGCGCGGTCTTGCCCAGCGCGGCCACCGCATCGTCGAGCGCAGCCTTGCTCTCATCGGAAAGGTCGAGGCCCAGCGTGCGCTCGTGCAGCACGCGGCGGTCGGCGAGGCCCATGCCATAGGCCGACAGCACCGAGGCGAGCGGATGGCACAGCACCGTCGTCACCCCCAGCGCGTCGGCAACCTTGCAGGCGTGCTGCCCGCCTGCCCCGCCGAAGGTCACCATCGCCGCCCGGGTAACGTCGTGGCCCCGGCGCAGCGAGACCGTCTTGATCGCATTGGCCATGTTGGCGACCGCGATCTCCAGGAAGCCCTCGGCGGCTTCCTCGCGGGTGAGTTCACGCCCCGTTGCCGCTTTCGCTTGCGCCAGGATCGCGTCCATGCGCGCCTGCGCTGCCTCCAGCGAAAGGAGTTCGTCGCCCTTGGGGCCGAAGACATGCGGGAAATGCGCGGGGCGCAGCTTGCCCAGGATGAGGTTGCAGTCGGTCACCGCCAGCGGGCCACCGCGCCGGTAACAGGCCGGCCCCGGCACCGCGCCCGCGCTCTCGGGGCCGACCTGGAAGCGCGCGCCATCAAAGGCGCAGACCGAGCCGCCGCCCGCCGCCACCGTCTCGATCCGCATCATCGGCGTGCGCACGCGGTTACCCGCCACGCGGGTTTCGCTGTCGCGCTCGTACTCGCCCGCGTAGTGCGACACGTCGGTCGAGGTGCCGCCCATGTCGAAGCCCACGACCTCGTCGAACCCGGCCTCCTTCGCGATGGCCGCCATGCCCACGATGCCGCCCGCGGGCCCCGAAAGGATCGCGTCCTTGCCGCGCAGCATACCGCCCGTCGTCAGCCCGCCATTCGACTGCATGTAGAGCGAATCGACATGGGGCCCAAGACCGGCCTCCAGCCCGTCGATGTACCGGTCGAGCACGGGCGAGAGATGCGCGTCGACCACGCTGGTATCGCCGCGCGCGATGAGCTTGATGAGCGGGGCGACCTCGTGGCTGACCGAGACCTGAGTGAAGCCTATCTCCTGCGCCAGCCTGGCCAGCGCGGCTTCGTGCTGCGTGTGGCGATAGCCGTGCATGAGGACGACGGCGATGGCGCGAAACCCGTCCGCAAAGGCCGCTTCGAGCCCGGCTCGGGCCGCCGCTTCGTCCAGTGGGCGATGGACCGTGCCGTCCGCGCCGATGCGCTCATCGATCTCCAGCACCTTCGCGGCGAGCGGGTCAGGCAGAGCGATGTGGCGCGCGAAGATGTCCGGGCGCTCCTGCGTGCCGATCCGCAGCGCATCGCCAAAGCCGCGCGTGATGGCAAGCAGCACTGGCTCGCCCTTGCCCTCCAGCAGCGCATTGGTGGCAACCGTAGTGCCCAGACGCAGTTCGCTGGGCGGAAGATCGCCCTCCTCAACGCCCGTCAGTCGGCGCATCGCCTCGACAGCGGCGTCCTCGTAACGGCCCGGGTCCTCGGACAGGAGCTTCAGCCGCTCGAACCGCCCGTCCGGCGCGCGCGCCACTACGTCTGTGAATGTGCCACCGCGATCGACCCAGAATTGCCAGTTGTCCGTCATGGGGACATACATGGTGACCAAGGGGGAAAAGCGCAAACGAAGTGGGATGCACGAACAGGAAGAGAAGATGGTTTTCCGAGGGCCATCGCCCTCGGAAATCACTCTTGTTCTTACTCCTCCCACCCTGTCGCAAGATAGCGCTCGGCGAGACCAGCGAGGAACAGTGCGCCACGGGGCAGAACGCTCTCATCGACCATCATCCGGGTCGAATGGATGCCGCAGCACTGACTCCAGTCATCGCCTTCGGCCGCGACGCCCAGGAAGAACATCGCGCCCGGTGTCTTTTCGAGCACATAGGCGAAGTCCTCCGCGCCCATGATCGGATTGGCGAGCCGCTCGAACGTGTCCGCGCCGAAAAGATCGCGGGCCACGCCCTCGCCGAAGTCGACTGCGCCCGCATCGCACATAGTGACGGGGAAGCCCTCGATGATCTCGACCTCGGCGGCAAGGCCGTGGGCCCCGGCGATCCCGGCGGCGAGCGAGGTCACCTCCTCGCGCAACCGCGCCCGGTTGGTGGCCGAAAGCGAACGCATCGTGCCCAGCATGTCGACATGGTCGGGAATGACGTTGTGCGCGCTGCCTGCCGTGATCTTCGAGATGGTGACGACGACCGGATCGAAGACCGAAAACCGGCGCGCAACCATGGTCTGAATGGCGGCCACGATCTCGCAGGCGATGGGCATGGGATCCATCGTGTCGTGCGGCATCGAGGCGTGTCCGCCCCGGCCCTTGACGGTGATTGCAATCTGGTCGGCCGAGGCCATGAGGGGCCCTGCCCGCCCGCCGATCATGCCATGGCGCGCGTTGGGCATGATGTGAAGCGCAAAGGCGGCTTCAGGCAGCGCACGGTCGGTGCCCGGACCGCCGAGCAGGCCATCCTCGAGCATGTAGCGCGCGCCGTGCCAGCCTTCCTCGCCGGGCTGGAACATGAAGCGCACCTCGCCCGTCAGAGTTTCCGCCTTGTCCGCCAGCAACCGCGCCGCGCCCGCCAGCATGGCGACGTGGGTGTCGTGCCCGCAGGCGTGCATCACGCCCGGAATGACGGAGGCGAAATCGAGCCCGGTTTCCTCGGGCATGGCCAGCGCGTCCATATCGCCGCGCAGGAGAACAGAGCGCCCCGGTCCGGCGCGCCCCTGCAATGTGGCGACAAGGCCCGTGGTCGAGGGCCCCTCCTCCCATTCGAGCGGCAGGTCGGCCAGCTCGGCGCGGATCTTGTCGCGCGTCAGGGGCGTGTGAAGGCCCAATTCGGGCTCGGCATGGATCGCGCGGCGCAGGGCCACGATGCGCTCGGAAATGGCGGCGGGGCAGTCAGCCTCGATGGAAACACTCATGGCACCATGATACGCACGGCGCGCAGGGTGTCGAGCGCTGTGAGGGCTCAGGACGCCGCCGCGGCAGCCTTCTCCTCATGTTCGAGGCGGCGCAGCGTGCGCAGCGCCAGACAACCCATGAACAGATACGAGCATGCCCCGCCAATGGCCACGCCCCAAGCCACGCCCGTCGATCCAAAACCGACCAGGAAGACCAGGCTGACAGCCATCGCCACCAGCGCGACCATGCGCGCAAAGAGCGAGAGGTTGGCGCGGCCGGTCGAATGGAGCACCGGCTCGAACGAGACGCTGGCGAGGTCGAAGCTGGCGCCGATCGCAAGCGGTACGAGGATCGCCGCGCCCTGCTCAAAATCATCGCCGCCGATGAGCTGCAGGAGGTACTTGCCCGCCACCAGCGCGAGGACCACAACGAGCAGCGCCGCACCACCCGCGATCTTGCTGGTCTGTCCGACCAGCTTGCGCAGCTCGGAGGCCTCGGACGAGGCGCTGACGTGGGCGACCTCGGCGTAGACCGAGCGTGTGAGCAGGGTGGAGAGTTTGCTCATCGCCTGCGAGAGCTGCGAAGCGAGGCGGTAGAGACCGGCCGCGCTGGTGCTGACCCAGCCACCCACGATGAGCAACGGGCCGTTCTTCATCAGCGCGTCGATCGAAGAGCCGAAATAGGAAACGAGGAAGAAGTGGGCGAGCCCCTCGTTCTCACGCAAGGCCGTGCGCAGACGGCAGAAATTGGAAAGACGGATACCCTCCGGACACAGCCGGCGCGCAACGATCCAGTAGAGCGCAGCCTCCACGATATCGATCGCGGCCCATGCGAACAGGAAGCGTGCCACGCTGGGTCCTGTCAGCCAGATCGCCAGCGCGGCGAGGAGCCGCCCGGTCGGCACCACCGCCTCGACGTAGACCGCCGCATCGAAGCGGTTGAGCGCGCGCACCACGCCGGTCGGCGCGGAGACCAGCGCCCAGAGCGAGGCGCAGCAGAACCAGAACGCGACGCTGACGTAGGCCGGGTTCAGCTCGAGCATATGCCCGAAACCGAAGATGGCGATGGCCGCGACCACCGTGCCCAGCACCGCGCCGATGGCGTCGAGCCCCCCGCACAGCATCGCCAGACGTCCAAAGCGGCCCCATTCCTTTTCATGGACGTGCGCGCTGCCGTAGCGCACGACCACCCGCCAGGTCTGGAAACCGGTCAGCGCGATGATCGCCTGCGCGGTTCCGAAGATGAGCGAGAAGTGGCCGAAGTCCTTCAGGCCCAGGGTGCGCGTCAGGATGGCAAGGTAGGCGATGCTGCACACAGCACCGAATCCCTTGCCGCCCAGCAGCCAGGCGGTGTTGCGAAGGATCCGCCCCAGCGAAGATTCGGTCTTCGGGCGGTTGGGTTTGGCCGACATTGGCGGGCATGTGGACGAGCGCGCGCCGACTTGCAAGCCGTGGATACATGCCGCGCGCGCAAATCAACGCGAAACGGCGCGTTTGCCTTTCCCTTCGCCGCGCCGCGCGCTAGAGGCCTAGGCCTCCCCCAAAGTACACGCAGTGACCCCCATGATCGAACATGCCATCCTCCTGAGCGCCGGCCAGGGCTCGCGCCTCCTCCCCCTCACCGCCGAACGTCCCAAGTGCCTGATCGATTTTTCGGGCCGTTCGCTGATCGCCTGGCAGATCGAGATGCTGGCGCGCGCGGGGATCAAGCGTATCGATGTTGTCACCGGCTTCATGACCGACATGCTCGAAGCCCACCTCGCCGCCATCAAGGACCCGCGGGTCGAAATCACGGTGCGCTTCAACCCCTTCTTCAAGGTCGCCGACAACCTCGGCTCGTGCTGGATCGCGCGCGAGGCGATGCGCGGTGACTTCGTCATCCTGAACGGCGACACGCTGGTGTCCGAAGACATTGCCCGGGCAGTGCTGGCCGAGCCCAACCCGTGGCCCATCGCGGTCACCGTCGACGTCAAGGCCGAGGGCTACGACAGCGATGACATGAAGGTCGAACGCACCCCAGACGGGCGCCTCGTCCATATCGGCAAGACGCTCACCGCCGAACAGTCGAACGCCGAATCGATCGGCTTCCTGGCCTTCCGCGGCGAAGGCGCAGACCTCTTCCGCGAAACCGTACGCAAGGCCATGCGCACCCCTGAAGGCGTCCAGCACTGGTACCTCAAGGTCATCGATTCGATCGCCCCCACCGGCAAGGTCGGCACGCTTTCGATCGAGGGCATGGACTGGGCCGAAGTCGACTTCCTCAACGACATCGAGATCGCAACCCGGCTCACCGACCAGTGGGCCGCCTGATCGCTCCAGCCTGAAAGTCGAAAAAGGCGATTCCAAGAGCGATGGCCCTTGGATCACTTGTTTTCGCCTATTGCCCCTGGCTTTCAGGCCGCGTCTTGAGGGCTCTCCAGCATCGCGAGGATGCGCGCCGCCGCGATCTCGTCGGAGGGCAGGTTCGGATCGCCCACGGCGTGGTGGACGATTTCGGCCTGGCGGGGGGCGAATTCACCGTGCCGCGCGCTCGCACGCTCGAGCGCGGGAACAAGATCCTCGATGCGGTGGACGACTTCACCCGTGCTCCACATCTCGGGCAGTTTGGTGTCGTCACACCCGCCATCGCCAACCTGGTCGATGAACACGCAGGGGCGCTGGTAGATCAGCCATTCGTAGAGCTGGCTGCTAAAATCGCCGAGGTAGATGTCCGCACCCAGCGTATAGGTCATGTCCATTGAAGCCTGCGATCCGGGATCGACCAGCAGCCAGTCGGGATCGCTGAGGCCACGCAGTTGCGCCCGTTCGGCCTCACCCATGCCCTCGCACAGTCGCACGTGAGGCGCGACGACGAGGTTGAAGCGGCCATCGCGGCGCAGCGCCTCGATGAGCCCACGGCCATAGGTCTTCCAGGTGCCGCGCCGGGCATGGAAATGAGGGTTGTAGAGGACGGTCGGGCGCTGGTTGGCGAAGAGGCGGTGACGTTCCAATCGGCCCAGGCGCCGCAAGCCTGCCAGCTTGACCTGCCCCACCACGTCGATCTGCGCATCGTTCAGGAGCCCCAGCGCCACGGTCGAGGCGCGGTCCGCCTCGCCCGAGACGAGCGCGCGGTCGAACAAAGCAAGGCGCCGGTCAACCCCGCCGCCGCCCGCTCGCCGGGCACCGCCCACGCCGTGCGGGATCTGGACCAGCGGCGGGCAGCGGCCGGGCAGCTGCTTCAGGAGCGCCGAGGTGCGCTCGAGCGCGACGATGCAATCGAAACCGCGCAGCGTGCCGGCCCAGCGGGCCAGGCGCAGGACCTTGAGCGGGGACTGCGCGTCGCCCCGGGCGGCGAGCGCCTCGAGCCAGCCGGGCAGCGGCATCTCGCGTACCTGGACCGCTTGGCCATCGAGCTGGGCCAACAACTCGCCCGCGGCCCGTCCATCGCAGCGACGTGCGACGAAGGCCGCGACCTCCACGCCCGCGCGGTGCGAAAGCGCGGCCGCAACGGGCAAACCGTGCAGGAACTGGTGCGCGCCGCCGACCAGCGAAAAAGCGATCCGGACCATGTCGGGGTGGGCTCGGCTCAGGCCCAGAGCGCCTGAAGCGCGCGGCGCATCGCATCCGGCTCGTCGCCTGTCAGCTTATGCGCTTCGCCCAGCGCCGGGGGGCCGGGCCAACCGGCATCGGCAAAGGCGAACCCATGCCATTCGCGCGCGCCTTCGTAGCGGGGAATGACATGGAAATGGACGTGTGGGTCCACCATCATCAGCATGAGATAGTTGAGCTTTTCATAGCCCGAAAAAGTCGCGAGCGCGACCTCGATGTCGCGCGTGATCTCGGCCAGTTCGGCATGCGCACCTGCCGGCAGGTCCCCGAAGGCGATCGCCGTGCTCTTGGCCGCAAGCACCAGGCTGCCAAGCGTAGGCTGGGCCGGCCGGACGAGGACCACCCAGTGCTCGTAGGCCTTCACTTCACTTGCCGGGTAACCAAACTTCTCGAGCGTCGCGTGCATAGTCAACCTTCCGCCAACCACGAGGCTATCTGCCCGCCGCGCGCCTTGTAGACAAGGGCCTGGACCAGGCGCACCGCATGGATGGCACAGCTCAGCCCGGTCCACGCCGCGACGAGCGCCAGACCGATGTCGGGACGCGCGAAGAGCATCGCGACAAAAAGGATCACCATATTGGGGTTGCGCCGCGCGGTGATCAGGCGGAACCAGCTGTCAAAGCGGGTCCAGACATGGATGTGGAGCCCGCCTGCAAGCTGCATGAAGATGCCCTCGATCGCGCGCTGGACCCAGTAGCCCAGCTGGATTACGCCCTGGATCCACCAGAACGTGGCGTTGTCGTAGGCGAGGCCCCAGCTGGCGAGGCCCGTGGCCCATAGCCACCACCAGAACGGGGGATGGACAAGATCCATACCGTGGTCGAAGATATTACCCCAGGCCGAGGAGGTAATGGTGCAGCGCGCGAGCTTGCCGTCCACGGTGTCGAGCACCATGAACACGAGGCCCGTTGCCATGCCCGCCCAGTAGTGGCCGTAGGCAAACAGCACCGTCGCCAACACGCAGAAAACCGCACCCACGAAAGTCACCATGTTGGGGGTCACGTGCCAGCGCGCGCAGATGCGGGTGAGCACCAGCGCCCATTCGGGCCAGAGGTACTTGGTGAGGATGTCGGTCACGCCCTTGTAGGCGCCGAAATAGCTGGCCCGCTCGATCGCGCGCACGGTGTCGGCGCGCAGCGGCATGAGGAAGGGCGTCTCGCGCTTGCGCAGCTGCCTGTTCTCGATCGTCGGGCCATCCTCGAAGGCCAGGACCTGAAGCCCCGCGAGGGTGCGCCCTTGCGCCGCATCGCCGCGCATGGCCGCCGCCAGGGCAGCCGCTTCCTCGCCCGAGCGCGCATGGGCGAGCGCGGGCACACCGCCCAGCGTCAACACCATGCCCGGGTGCGCAAGGATGTGGCGAAACCAGGAGGGGTCCCAGGCAAAATCGGCATGGGCCAGGATCGCGCCCGCCGGGTCCGACCCTGCAATCGCGTCGGAAACCTGCGCGGCCAGCTCCAGGCCAGAGGCGCGGGCGATCCGCCCGACCCGCTCCGTGACCGAAAGGCCCCACAGGATCACGTCGTTGTGCCCGACGACTACGGCGACCGTCAGGTCACCCACTGCATTTTCACCTTGTGCCATGATTGGCCCCTACTGCGAGTTGGACAAACTGGCAATCGGCGGGCCACGGGCTGGCCTTGCGCGAGTCGGGCAGGAGTGTCGAGGGCGACGCACCGGGAACGGACAGCGCCCTGACCTTGCCGCAGTCCCCATCATTTCGTGCCATCAAGACATCACTCGGGCGCAAAACAGCCATCAATATGTCACACAAATGTGTCAGAACGCATTTCGGGATGATTTTTTCCGCGCGAGTCCCTATGTGGAGCGCGTGAACGGATCAATCTACGAATTTGAAGCGATGCCGCGTTTCGGCGATCGCGTGCAGCGCCCTTCGCGCACAGCGGTCGCCCGTGCCCGGGCCGGTCGCGCCGTGCCGCTCGTGGGCATCATCCGTAATCCGCGCAGCCACCGCAACAAGGGCAAGGCCGCGGAAATGGCGGACTGCTCGAACATCCTGACCGAAACTCCGCGCGATCGCAAGGCCTTGCTCGACACGCTCGGCGAATTTGCCCGGCGCGGGATCGACTACCTCGTGATCGATGGCGGCGATGGCACTGTGCGTGACGTGCTGACCTGCGGCACCGAGATCTTCGGCGAGGACTGGCCGCGCCTGATCGTGCTGCCCAAGGGCAAGACCAACGCGCTGACGGTGGACCTGGGTCTGCCCGGCGAATGGTCGCTCACCGAGGCGCTTGCCGCCGCCCACGTGGGCAAGACGGTCACTCGCCACCCGCTACGCATCACCTCTGCCGACGCGGCCGACACCGGCCTCGCCGCGGTCCAGGGCTTCATCCTGGGTTCGGGCGTCTACACGCTGTGCACCGAAGCGGGCCAGGACGCACACCGCCGCGGCGCGTTCAACTCATTGGCGGTGGGCATCTCGATCTTTTCGGGCATCCTCCAGGCGCTCTTCGGCCGCCAGGCCAACACCTGGCGGCGGGGTACACCCACGCGTCTTGTCGACCGCATGACGGGCCGCGCGCTTCCCCATGCCGGAGCCAAGCTCGGCACCGGCGAAACCGACCGCCGCTTCCTCACCATCGCCACCACCTTCGAGCGCTTCCCGCTCGGCATGCGCCCTTTCGGGCGCAAGGTGGCCCCGGGCCTCAAACTCCTCGTGCTCGACCGCGCCAGCCGCCTCGTGCTGGGCCTTGCGCCGCTGGTTATGATGGGTCTGGGCGGGCGCCTGCTGGGCCGCCATGGTCTGCACCGCTTTGCCACCAGCGATGTCGACATGGACATTGAAGGCCCCTTCATCCTCGATGGCGAAGCCTTCCCGGCCGGGCGCTACATTCTGGACGAAGGCCCGCTGCTGACCTTCGTGGTGCCCTGACCCCACCCTGCACGCGCCATCTGGCGCAGGCATTTCCACCCGTTTCTCCATCTGTCTTGATTTCGAGGCGGCCTTGCCTGAGCATAAGGACATGAGCGTAGACCTCCTGGGGCGGATCCGGACCGCACTCGAACGCCCGGTGGAACCGGCTGTGGCGGCTTTCGCGCACCGTCTTGCCGCACAGTCCGCCGTGCCTGTACTTGCCGTGCTGTTCTACGGATCGAACCTGCGCACCGGCTCGCTGGACGGCGTACTCGACTTCTACGTCCTGACCGACACGCCGCAGGTCGAGAAGATCTGGCCGCGCGTCAGCTACCACGAATGGCGCTGCTCGCCCGCCGTCACCGCGCCCGACGGCACCGCACTGCCCGACGCGGACCTGCGCGCCAAGGTCGCGACGATGCCGCTCGAGACTTTTCGCGCGGCCGCCGCCGGAGAGCGCCTCGACACCACCATCTGGGCCCGCTTCGTCCAGCCCAGCGCGCTGGTCTGGAGCCACGACCGCGCCGCCTCGCGCACCGCCGGAGAGGCCGTCGCGGGCGCGGCGAAGACCGCTGCACGCCTTGCCGTCGCACTCGGCCCGGACAGCGGCACTCCTGAGGACTACTGGCGCGCGCTGTTCCGCGCGACCTACGCGGCGGAATTCCGTGTCGAAAAGGCGGGGCGCGAGGATTCGATCCTCTCGGCCAACCGCGAGCATTTCGATGGCCTGCTCCCGCTCGCCCTTGTCGCGCAGGGGATCCCCTTCGCGCGCGGCGGCCCCCAAGGCACGATCCGGCCCGAGCTGGATGCGGCCGCAAAGGCCCGTATCCTCAGCTGGTGGCAGCGCCGCCAGCGGCTGGGCAAGCCCTACAACGTGCTGCGCCTGATCAAGGCCTCGACCACGTTCGAGGGCGCCGCGCGCTACGCCGCCTGGAAGATCGAGCGCCACACCGGCGTGCCCGTCCTCATCACGCCCTGGCGCGAACGTCACCCCGTGCTCGCCGCGCCCAGCGTGCTGTGGAGCGTATGGCGTGCACGTAAGGCCGCGAGTCTCGCCGCCGCTAACTCCCCCGACACGACGGACGACCGCGCCGCGTGACATCTTCACCCCAAGACTCTCCCGCCCCCGCACAGGCCCGCCCCCTGAGCGCTCTCGTGCTGGCCGGTTCGCGACCCGGCGCGCCCGATCTCCTCGCCAGCGAACAAGGCGTCGCGCACAAGGCGCTGATCGAGATTGACGGACAGCCGATGCTCGCGCGCGTGGTCGCCGCCCTCAAAGCCGCCGCAATCGCGCGCATCGCCGTTATCACCAGCACACCCGAAGTGATCGCGCTGGCGCAGGACCTGAGCTGCGAAGTCCTGCCCGCCGAGGCAGGCCCCAGCGCCAGCGTCGCTGCCGGGTTCGCGCACCTGGGCGCGCCAATGCTCGTCACCACCGCCGACCACGCGCTGCTCGACCCGCAGTGGATCACCGATTTCGTGGCGGATGGGGGAGAGGCAGCGGACGTTGCAATTCTGCTTGCCCGGCGCGAGGTGGTGGAGAAGGCGCTGCCCGGCAGCAAGCGCACCTGGCTAAAGATGGCCGACGGCGCTTGGTCGGGCTGCAACCTGTTTCTCCTCGCCCGTCCCGGCGCGGAAGCTGCGATCGAGACCTGGAAGGCCGTCGAGGCCGACCGCAAGCGCCCCTGGCGCATTGCGCTGCGCCTCGGGCCCGGCATCCTCCTGCGCTTTGCGCTGGGACGCCTGACCATGGCCGAGGCGATTGCCCGGCTCGGCGGCAGGATCGGGGTTGCGGCGGTGCGCGTCGCCGCGCGCGACGGCCTCGCCGCGGTCGATGTCGACAAGCCCTCGGACCTTGTCGACGTGCGCGCGATTCTTGCCGCGCGAAAGACATAGTAAGCAGAAAGATGGTTTCCGAGGGCCATCGCCCTCGGGCTCCCCGAACTGCCGAGCGCAGATGGGCCGGACGCCAGCGTGCAGCAGAGAAAAGGGACTGTCCGCCACGGCACTTCCGGCACGAAGTGCGCAGGACGGTTGGGGGGCGAGGGGCGATGGCCCCTTGAAAAGAAGCTTTGTCTGCTCCCCTTACATGTACTTCATCTGCACCCGGATCGACTTCACCTTGGAGCCGACCTCGACGCCGACCTTGGTGTAGCTGGGCTTGCCCAGGTTGAAGATGTTGATCGAGGGGTTGTTGGACATTGCCCCGCCATCCTCGGCGATGTCGGTCTTGCCGTTGCCGTTGAGATCATGGCGCACCGCCACCCCATAGGTGCCCGGCCCCGGAACGGGCAGGCAGAAGGTCATCGTGCCCGCCTTGGCCGGAACCTCGATGCGCGAGAGCCAGTGGCCCTTCTCGAGCCAGTCGGCCTTGGTCGCGCGGTAGGACTGCACGCGCATGTTCCCGCGCGAGGCCTTCACCCCGTCAACCGTGACCAGCAGGCCCGGCCCGCTCGCGCTCGTGCACTTACGCAGGTCGTTCGAAATCTCGTTACGAAACTGCGCGGATGCGGGTGTCGCGGCTGCCACGGCCAGAAGGCTGACCAGCGCAAACGCGCCCATTCTGTGTCGAATCATGTCGATCCAATCCTCAAGACAACTCGTTTTTCCGGCGGCCTATCCTCCCATCGGACAGCGCCCCTCCCGAGCAAAGCCCGGGACTTCATAGAGGTTCTTAGGTCTGACGCGCTGAATAGGCACTGAATTTCAAGCACTCCCTGCACACAGTCTCCAAGATGGGCTTGCACGCGAGACGAAAGACGCTATCCGCGCGTCGATCCGGATCGGAGGCAAACCCCACATCGTGTGTGGAAAACGGCCCGATCCTGCCTTGTCGCCCCAACATGGGGTGCCGTATCTGGATGGCTAGAGGAGTTTCACGAGATCCATGACCACGCCGCTCATTTCCCCGTCGATCCTGTCCGCTGATTTTGCTCGTCTGGGCGAAGAAGTGCGCGCGATCGATGAAGCCGGGGCCGACTGGATCCACGTCGATGTCATGGACGGCCACTTCGTGCCCAATATCACCATCGGTCCGGCCGTGGTCAAGGCGCTGCGCCCGCACTCGGCCAAGACCTTTGACGTCCACCTCATGATCTCGCCAGTCGATGCCTACCTCGAAGCCTTTGCGGACGCAGGCGCGGACATTATTACCGTCCACCCCGAAGCCGGCCCGCACATCCACCGCACGGTACAGACGATCAAGAAGCTGGGCAAGAAGGCCGGCGTCTCGCTCAACCCAGCGACGCCCGCAAAGATGCTCGACTACCTCATCGACGAGATCGACCTCGTCCTCATCATGAGCGTGAACCCCGGTTTCGGCGGACAGAGCTTCATCTCCAGCCAGCTGCGCAAGATCGAAGCCGTGCGCAAGATGATCGAGAAGTCGGGCCGCGACATTCAGATCGAGGTCGATGGCGGCGTCGATGGCGTCACCGCGCCGCAGTGCGTGGCCGCCGGTGCCGACGTTCTGGTTGCCGGATCCGCCACCTTCAAGGGTGGCCCTGATCACTACGCGGCCAACATCCGCAGGCTCAAGGGCCTCGACTGAGCACGGTGCGGCGCGATTTTCCCCTCGACGCCGCCACGCGCAACCAGGAGCCCCCTTCGGCCGTTCCGCTACCGGCAGACGCCGCCGAGCCGGGCGTCGAGGAGGGCTCCATGTACAAACCCGCAGAAGACAGCGCCGCGCGCCGCGTGGACCCGCCTCTGGGAGATACATCCGTGCCCGAGGGTGCCGAGCCCCCCGTCGTCGGGGTCGACCAGTCCGAAACCGGCCGCGCGCTTGCGCTGGTCGACTTTGCGGCGCCCACCGTCAGCGCGGGCGAACGCCTGATCCGCTTTGCCTACAAGCTGGGCGTGCCGGGCACGATGCTGACCGCTCCGATGGGCAAGAAGGCCCGCATGCGCCTGCTGGCCACCGTGCGTGGCACCGTGCCGGGCGACAAGGCAGCCGGCACCGCGCTGCGCGCGGGACATTTCCTTGTTCATGGCGCGCGCACGCCGATCACCCAGGTCGATTTCGGCGGTGCGGCGCGCGTCCCCCCCCCGCTCGAGCGCACCGTGCACAGCTTCGCCTGGCTCGCCGACCTCGAAGCTTGCGGGCCCCGCGAACAGGTCGCCCCCGTGGCCGAACGCATCCTCACCTCCTGGCTTCAGGCCAACCCCAGGGCCCCCACCAAGACCGGCAAGGCGACCCGTGGGCCGGCCTGGACGGTGGGGCACACTGGCGCGCGCCTGCTCAACTGGCTGGTCCATGCCCCTCTCATCCTCTCGGGCGAAAAGGCACTGCGCGTGCGCATGCTGCGCCACATTGCCGAGACCGCCCGCTGGCTCGACCGGCAGGTCCACCACGCCGAGGATTCGCTAGGCGCGGTCGCGGGCTGGTGCGGCCTTGTCGCCTGCGGCCTGCTGCTGCCCGAAGGCCGCCCGCGCCGCCTCTACGGCGAAGCCGGGCTAATGAAGGCGCTGGGCGAACTGATGGGCGATGACGGCGGTGTCCTCTCGCGCAGCCCGCTCGCCCAGATGGAGGCGATCGCCCTCCTCGTGCGCCTGCGCAATTGCTACCAGGCCACCCGGCGCGACAGCACCGAGGCGATGGAGCACGTCATCGAGATGCTCGTGCCCCCGCTCCTCGCGTTGTGCCATGGCGATGGTTCGCTGGGCTCGTGGCAGGGCGGCTGGGCGGTTCCGGCCGACACCGTCGACGGCCTCATTGCGGCAAGCGGCGTGCGCACCCGTCCGCTGCGCGACGTGCGCCAGTGGGGTTACCAGCGTGTTGCCGCGCACAAGTCGATCCTGCAGTTCGACACCGCCCCGCCGCCGATGCCGCGCGACGGGCGCTTTGGCTGTGCGTCCACCCTTGCCTTCGAATTCTCGCACAACCGCCAGCGCATGATCGTCAACTGCGGCGGCGCGGCAAGCGCGGGCGGGCTTGTCCCCGCGCGGCTCGACCAGGGTCTGCGCGCCACCGCCGCGCACTCCACCCTCACGCTCGACGATGCCAATTCCACCGCTATCCTCATCAACGGCGCGATCGGCCAGGGCGTCACCGCCGTCGATGTCGACCGTAAGACGATGGAGACCGACAGCGGCGCACGCGCGACCCGGCTCGAGGCCAGCCACAACGGCTATGCCCAGCGCTACACGCTGACCCACCGCCGCATCCTGATCCTGCGCGACGACGGCACCGAGTTGCGCGGCGAGGACATGCTGCTGCCCTCCGGGCGCAAGGCCAAGCGTGGCAAGGTGGGCTTTGCGATCCGCTTCCACCTCGCCCCCGAAGTCACCGTCGCCCCCACCGAGGACGGCCAGGGCGCTGCCCTCGTCCTTGCCGACGGCAGCTACTGGCAGTTCCGCGCGGGCGCGGGCACCGTCGAGATCGAGGATTCGCTCTGGGTCGATGGCCAGGGCCGCCCCCAGGCCACCCACCAGATCGTCCTCCAGGGCCTCGCCTCACGCGGCGGCGGCACCTTCAGCTGGCTCTTCAAGAAGATGGGCTGAGCCCTCAGGGGCTCTTGAATATGGGAAGAAAAGACAAATCCGAGAGCCATCGCCCCCGGGCTCCCCGAACTGTCGAGCGCAGTGCGAACCAGGCGCTTATACTCACCCGCAACGTCGCCGTTCGACCCTTGTCGATCGTTTGGCCGGGCTTTGTTGCGCAAATCAGTCGCCGCTCAACAGTTGACCTTTGATGGCATTGGGTCACGCGACACGCTGCGTTTGAGGATGGCGGCGCGGACTTGCATTTCGGCGACCTGGCGATCGAAGTCTCGTGCCATGATGCGCTGGCCCAGCAGCTTGAAGCGATGCATTTTCGTTTCGACCTGGCTGCGCTGGTGACAGCCGCTCCATCGCTTCCAGATCGCCCTGCCAAACTATTGGCTTGAGCGCACGATTTCGTTGCGGGCCGCAACGCCCGGCGTACTCTGGGGCCAGGCCAGCGCATTGCTGCGGGCGGGAATGATGGCGCAGGCATCGCGCGCGGCAATGGCTTCGTGACAGGTTCTTGTGTCGAAAGCACCATCGGCGCTGACGCTCGCGATGGCGTGATCGGGTGGGATCTGGTCCCGCAGTTCGGGTAGCATGGGGGCATTGCCAACCCGGCTTCCGGTCACTTCGATAACGCGGATATCCAACGATCCGAGGTTCACACCAAGTGGACCTTGCGCCACTGGCGGCGTTTGGACGGGCTATGCTTGCGCCGGCACCATTCCCCGTCATCCACCGCGTTGATGCCCGTGCTGTCGATCAGCAGGTGCAGCGGCTCGGAACTGGGCTGGCAAGGAATCTCGACAAGCAAGGTCTTCTGCCTCTGTCTCAGCGTGCTGAAATCCGGCACCGGCCAATCGAGCCCGGCCATCTCGAGAAGGCTGGAAACCATGCCGGTGGTCTGGCGCAAGGGGAGCTTGAACACGCCCTTCAGGGTCAAGCAGGCCTGGATTGCGGCTTCCGAAACCACCGGCTGACGCCCGCGCTTGCCGGTGGGCGCGGACGGCCATTGCATCCCGGGATCAAACCAGACCTGAAGCGAACCTCTCTGCGCCAGCGCTGCATTGTCGGACTTCCCGTTCGTCGTGCGGTAGCGGGCCCGGGGCGGTTTGCTCATCGCCGCACCCTAACCAACTGGATTCACCAACGGAATCCCTTGGGTGTTTGCGCAACAAAGCCCCCAAAAGGTCTGTGAAGGGAGGGGCGTTAGCCGCTATCGATGAGCGATGTTTGCAAACGTCCGTACCACACCTATTTCCGCCGTTCCGGCCGGCATTGATTGTGTCCACGCCGCCTAGTGGTATTTGGCACGCTATCGGATAGGGCGCGTTCAAATGTCAAAATCAATCCACTAGAGACCGGAAACCAGTGCCAGACGTACCGCCTCCACCCGGCCGCTCACCTCCAGCTTCATGTAGAGGCGCCGGATGAAATTGCGGACGGTGTGCGGCGATAATTCCAGCGAACAGGCGATCTGATCATTGGTCCGCCCCTGCACGATCAGCCGCAGCACTTGCGCCTCGCGCCGGGAAAGGCCCCATTGACCGCCCCAGCCTGCGCGATTGGCTTGATCTGCAAATTGCGGCGCGCGACGATCCGCCACATCGCATGTCCTCACCGACACGCGCGGCGAGGCACCCGATTGCCGGACCGCAATATCAAGCGCCAGAGCGGCCTGCTCGAACAGCGCCTCGGGTGTCGGCATCTGGCCCGGCATCAGGCTGGCGATTCCCAGTGAGAGGGAGAGCGGAATGAAGGTTCCGCGCCACAGCACCGCGTCGGCAAAGTCCTCCGGCAATTGCTGCGCACCGCGGCGCCCCGTCAGACGTGCACCGTTGGCGAGCACCGCGAATGTCCTGCCGCCAAGCCGTGTTGGCATATGCATCCCGGTACTGCCCGCGGAAAGCCGCCGGGCCAGCGCGATCAGGCAGGCATCGCCGGCCGAAGTACCCCACTGCCGGTTGATCTCCCGCAGGTTGTCGATCCTGAACACGGTGAGCGCCTTCAAGGCAGCCAGTGTGACGCCTCCGGGCGCCAGATCGAGGAAATCGGCCTGAAACTGGGCGCGCGTCGGCAACCCGGTCAGCGGGTCGAACTGCCCTGAGCCGCGTTGCAAGGTCCACTGAATATGGGCGCTGGTGATATCCTCCTTGGTCCCGAATAACGCGAGTGGCTTTCCCCGGTGGGAGCGCGTAGCCGCTTTCACCCGTATCCAGCGTTCCTCGGCATCGGGCCGGATGATCCGGGCTTCCAGCGAGAACGTGCCGCAATCGGCGATGGCGCACGAGCGCAGCCGGTGCAGCATTTCACGGGACTCTTCGCAATACATCGCCACCGTATCGGTGCGCTCGATGCGATCGGACTGTTGCAGGCCAAAGATATCGAAGACCATCGGGCTCCACGTCAGCGTCTCGTCGCGCAAGTCGCAGGACCAGGCGCCGATGCCGGCAACCGCTAGTGCATCGCTATAAAACTCGGCCGCCCAAGGGGTGGCGTTCCCGCCGCTTGCGCGATCCCCCAAGCCATGGCTTTCATGATCCGAACGTACTGCACGTGCATGCATTGCGACACGATCCCCCTGTCTGCGCACCCCCTATGCCAACCCCTTCGCACAGTCTCGGCACAACGCATTCATCGCTAAGAGAAATTTACCATAAGTTCAATAATGCACGTTTGCAAAACGGCCGCTTGAAGCGTTGCGCTAATCTCCGCCGGGGCTGCCATCGTCACCTTGCCCGGATGGCCGCGAGCGCCCCACTTTGCACGATGCAATAAATCGAACGCTGTGGCCCGATCGGGCCACATACATACCCATATCCCGATGCCATAGGCAGGGCCAAACCACCCGCCCGCGCCAAAGGTTTTGCCAATACGGAATACTGGCAGGCAAGGGCAGCCACATGTCTACCGCTTGATCACCACGGCTTCGATTTACCGGTACCACGCAACAAGAGTCGCCAATGCCAAAAACGATTATCGGCTTGTTCAAATGTCTTTTCAATCGACACGAACCGGTACGCCCCCACGTGAACTGGGATGGGCAGCATTTCGTCGGAAACTGCAAGTACTGCGACAAGCCGATTCGCAGGAAAGTGCATAAACAATGGCGCCACGACTGGCTTGCCAGCGCTGATAGCCATTAGAGCGCAGACTCATTAATTGGCACACCAGAGGCGCACGCAGACGAGCTTGATGGCGGCGAGGTCGTTTTCGGGGCATTTGTCGTATCGCGTTGCGATGCCCCGGAATTGCTTGATCTGGTTGAAGAAGCGTTCGACCGGATTGCACTGCTTGTAGAGCCAAGGCGAGAAGCCGAAGCGCTTTTTGCGGTTGGAGCGGTTGGGAATGTTGGCCCAGATGCCCCGAGCCGCGGCCGCCTTGCGTGTGGCATTGCTGTCATAGCCCTTGTCGCCCAGGAGTGTGGCGCCTTCAGAAATGACTTCGATCAGGGCCTCGGCCTCGCAGGTGTCGTGGACCTGCCCGCCAGTCAGCCGCAATCCGATAGGACGTCCGCGAGCATCGACAAGTGCGGGGAGTTTGCTGGTAAGACCGCCCCGGGAACGTCCCATGCCACGATCGCAGGATTTCCCCTTTTACCCGTCGCACCATGCTGGTGGACGCGAATACAGGTAGGATCGATCACGATCAGATCGCCATCGTAATCCGCCGAGACGGCTGACAGCAGCCGGTCCCAGACGCCGGCTTTGCGCCAGCGCACGAACCGGTTGTAGCAGGTCGTTGAGGGCCCTGCGATCATCCACCCGAGCCACGCCGCGTGGTTTATTGGGCAGCAAGGGCTCGATGATTGCCCATTCCCGATCCGTCAATCGTAGCGCCGCCGTGCCATCACCCCTCTCCAATCTTGGAGCGCTGTGAATCAGCATATCCGGCAAACCTCAAGCCGCTTTATGAGCTTACGCCCTAGGCCGCCCTTTCGTATCGAAGAAATTGATCAGCTGATGATCTCGGGCGGGCATTTCGGAAAAACACGGATGGCATCTTCTGAACATGCTATAATGTTCTTGAACGTAAGCAATGTCGGCACTTCCAGAAAGCATATCGCTCGAAGGTTACTTCCGGAATCGACGATTTTGCACTCCGGAGCCAACGGTCTCCAATATCCCAGCGCAAGCCGCTCGGCCGACGTAGCGCAGCCGCTGAGCGAACGTCGGCTTACCTTGGCCGGTCGCTCCAAAAGCGACAGTCGGCTAGGTCCCAAAAGCAGGCCTCCCGGCGCGCCCTGCTCTGTCCGATTCCGGGAGCGCGAGGGCGATGGCCCTCGCATTAGCCTCGCTTGGTTTCCTGGCGGCTCGGGATTTTGCTTTCCTACACCCGCGCCCTCGTGCGAGACCGGACGAATGCGGTCGCACGCCTCATTCTCCCCTTGGAACCAAACGCCCTCCCAAGGTGACACGAGGGGGCCGGTGACAGCCCCTGGAGAGTGTCACCTGTGTCAACTTTGTGTCACCCTGTCCGCCCTTCGGGTGCGCAGGCGGCCTTGCGGGCCACTTTTTGCCGCACGCAGACTTGCTCCTGTCCCGTCCGCGGCCTAAGGGCGCGCGCAAAGACTTGACGCCCTCTTCTTTGCAAGGAAGCCTTTTGACCATGAGCGATACTGTCCAGATCCGCCGCGCCCTGCTTTCGGTTTCCGACAAGACCGGGCTTGCCGAACTGGGCAAGGTCCTTGCCGATCGCGGCGTCGAACTGGTCTCGACCGGCGGCACCGCCAAGGCGCTGCGCGATGCCGGGCTGACCGTGAAGGACATCTCGGAAGTGACCGATTTCCCCGAGATGATGGACGGCCGCGTCAAGACGCTGCACCCCAAAGTCCATGGCGGCCTCCTCGCCGTGCGCGACAACGCCGAACACGCCAAGGCCATGGAAGATCACGCAATCGGCGCGATCGACCTCGTCGTCGTCAATCTCTACCCCTTCGAGGCGACCGTCGCCAAGGGCGCGGACCGCGACACGATCATCGAGAACATCGACATCGGCGGCCCCTCGATGGTCCGTTCGGCGGCCAAAAACCACGCCTACGTCACCATCGTCACCGACCCGGTCGACTACGAGGGCCTGATGGTCGAGCTGGAGGCCACCGACGGCGCCACCACGCTCGCGTTCCGCAAGCTGATGGCCGCGCGCGCCTTTGCCCAGACCGCCGCCTACGATTCGATGATCTCGCAGTGGTTCGCAATTGCCGACCAAGGCCAGGAGTTCCCCGAGATGCTGGCGGTCAACGGCCGCCTCTCCACCACCCTTCGCTATGGCGAGAATCCGCACCAGAAGGCCGCGCTCTACACGCCGGTCGGCCCCTACACCAAGGGCCTTGCCCAGGCCGAACAGATCCAGGGCAAGGAACTTTCGTACAACAACTACAACGATGCCGACGCCGCCTTCGAGCTCGCCGCCGAGTTCAAGGGCCAGAAGCCCTCGGTCGTCATCGTCAAGCACGCCAACCCCTGCGGCGTGGCCCAGGGTGACACGCTGCTGGGCGCCTGGAACGACGCGCTGGCCTGTGACGATGTCTCAGCCTTCGGCGGGATCGTCGCTGTCAACCAGACCCTCGATGGCCCCACCGCCGAGGCGATCTGCCAGATCTTTACCGAAGTCGTCGTCGCGCCCGACGCGGACGAGGACGCACGCGCCTTCTTTGCCAAGAAGAAGAACCTGCGCCTGCTGCTGACCGGTGAACTGCCCGACCCACGCCGCGGCGGCCTCAACGTCAAGCCCATCACCGGCGGCCTGCTCGTTCAGGGCCGCGACAACGGCGCGATCGGCTTCGATGATCTCAAGGTCGTCACCGAGCGTGCGCCCACCGACGCCGAACTGGCCGACTGCCTTTTCGCCTGGACGGTCGCGCGCCACGTCAAGTCGAACGCCATCGTCTACGCCAAGGACGGCGCGACCGCGGGCATCGGGGCAGGCCAGATGAACCGCCGCGACTCTTCGCGCATCGCCGCGATGAAGGCGGCCGAAGCGGCCGAAAAGTTCGGTTGGGATAAGCCCCGCACCCATGGCAGCGCGGTTGCCTCGGACGCCTTCTTCCCCTTCGCCGATGGCCTCCTCGCCGCCGCCGAAGCGGGTGCCAGCGCGATCATCCAGCCCGGTGGATCGATCCGCGACGATGAAGTGATCGCGGCGGCCAATGAAGCGGGCCTCGCGATGGTCTTCACCGGAATGCGCCATTTCCGTCACTAAGACACCGATACGCCGGGGGCCGCTGCGAACATGACCTTGCTCTGGCTCGGCCCCCTCGTGACGCTCGGATTCATGGCCGGGTTTCTGATTTCGGCGATCCTGCTGCGCATGGGGCGCCTCTCGCGCCCGGCCAGCTGGCTCGCCGCGCTCGGCCTTCCCTTCGGCTGCGCGACGTTGCCGGTGCTGATTCTGGCCGCGCTTTCGCTCTTCGAAATGCTGATGGAAACGCACAGTCCTTCGACAGGAATGTGACAAGTTTCCGGGTTTTTCCTCGCCCTGCCGCCCACACAAAACAACTCATCGTCCGGTCAACGGATGATGCCCTTTATTCACTCGACGCTCAGCCGTTTTAGGACAAGAGGGCGCGGTGGAACCGGCGGCCCGCGCCGCCAGAACCTTTCGCCCAAAACCTTTGGATTGCCTGGATACCCTATGCGCCTGCTCAAGACCCAATTCGCCCGCTTCTTCGCTCTCGGCTTCGCCGGCGGGGCCGTGCTGGTGTTCGGCGTCATGGGCATTGACACCGGAACTTCGCTTTCGGACACAATGGTTCCCCCGGCCGAAGCTGCCACAACGCGTTGAGGCAAGCCGCGCGCGGCGCACAGCCGCCCGGGGCCTGTAGCACCTACCGACATTGCGGAGCGGGGCCCGATGGCCCATATTGGAAGCATGGGCACCGATCTTCACGACGACTGCGAAATCACGCACGGCCACCACGAACACAGCGGCGAAGGCCTCAAGAAGGCTGCGCGCGACGTTCTCGTCTCCGCGGGTGAACAGTGGACCGACATGCGCGCGGACGTGTTCGCCTCGCTGGCCGAACGCACGACGCCCGCTTCGGCCTATGACCTCGCCGAAAGCGTCTCGGCGCTGCGCGGCAAGCGTGTTGCCCCCAACAGCGTCTACCGCATTCTCGACCTGTTCGTGCGCACGAACCTTGCGCGCCGGGTGGAGAGCGCAAACGCCTACATCGCTAATTCGCATCCCGGCTGTCGCCACGACTGCATCTTCCTGATCTGCGATGCCTGCGGCGAAGTTGTTCATATCGATGACGATGAATTGACCGGCGCGCTCATCAAGGCCGCCCGCGACAACGGTTTTGCCGACGTGCGTCCAGTCGTCGAACTGCGCGGAACCTGCGCTTCGTGCAGTTGAGGCACCCTCTTTTTCCAGTGCCAACTTGAAACGCCCGCCAATTTCTTGACTTTTCCTTGGCACAATCCTTACGGACGGCCGTTAGGACCCGATGGCTCCGAAGTCGATCGGATCGACATGCTCGCCGCACACGTGTAAGGCTAACCTGATGAACGCCAGCTCGGCAACGCCCCTCCTCGACACCGTTTCCACCCCTGATGACCTGCGAGCGCTTGCGCCCGACCAGCTGCGGCAGCTTGCCGACGAGCTGCGCACCGAGACGATCTCGGCCGTGGGGCAGACAGGCGGGCACCTGGGCTCGGGGCTCGGCGTGGTCGAACTCACGGTGGCCCTGCACTACGTCTTCGACACGCCCACCGACCGCCTGATCTGGGACGTCGGCCACCAGGCCTATCCCCACAAAATCCTGACCGGTCGCCGCGAGCGTATCCGCACGCTGCGCCAAGGTGGCGGCCTCTCGGGCTTCACCAAGCGCTCCGAGAGCGAATACGATCCTTTCGGCACCGCGCATAGCTCCACCTCGATCTCGGCCGCGCTCGGCTTTGCCATGGCCAACAAGATCAAGGGCGTGCCCGGACGCGGCATCGCCGTGATCGGCGATGGCGCGATGAGCGCAGGGATGGCCTACGAGGCGATGAACAATGCCGAGGCCGCGGGCAACCGCCTGATCGTGATCCTCAACGACAACGACATGTCGATTGCACCGCCGGTCGGGGGCCTCTCGTCCTACCTCGCGCGTCTTGTGTCCTCAGGCAAGTTCCTGGGGCTTCGCGAACTCGCGCGCCGGTTTGCCCGCCGCCTGCCGCGCCCGCTGGCGCAGGCCGCCCGCAAGACCGATGAATACGCCCGCGGCCTCGCCATGGGCGGCACTTTGTTCGAGGAACTGGGCTTCTACTATGTCGGTCCGCTCGACGGCCATGACCTCGATTCACTGGTTCCTGTGCTGGAAAACGTGCGCGATGCGGGTGAAGGCCCGATCCTGCTCCACGTCGTGACCCAGAAGGGCAAGGGCTACCAGCCGGCCGAGGATGCAGCCGACAAGTACCACGGCGTCCAGAAGTTCAACGTCGTCACCGGTGAACAGACCAAGGCCCCGGCCGGTCCGCCCAGCTACACCGGCGTCTTTGCCAAGGCACTGATCGCCGAGGCCGAGAAGGACGACACGATCTGCGCGATCACCGCCGCGATGCCGTCGGGCACCGGACTCGACAAATTCGCCTCCTTCTTCCCCGAGCGTTCGTTCGATGTCGGCATTGCCGAACAGCACGCAGTGACGTTCGCAGCCGGTCTCGCCGCACAGGGCATGCGCCCGTTCTGCGCGATCTACTCGACCTTCCTGCAGCGCGCCTTCGACCAGGTCGTGCATGACGTTGCGATTCAGAACCTGCCGGTCCGCTTCGCCATCGACCGGGCCGGGCTTGTCGGGGCCGACGGCGCCACCCACGCAGGCTCGTTCGACATCACCTACCTGGCGACACTCCCCAACCTGGTCGTCATGGCCGCTGCCGACGAAGCGGAACTGGTCCACATGACCCACACCGCCGCGCAGCATGACAGTGGCCCCATCGCCTTCCGCTACCCGCGCGGCAACGGGGTAGGCGTGGAGTTGCCCGAGAACCCACTTCGCCTTGAGATCGGCAAGGGGCGCGTGGTGCGCGGTCCTGCGGAAAAAGGCGGCAAGGTCGCCATCCTCTCACTCGGCACGCGCCTTGGCGAAGCGCTCAAGGCCTCCGACACGCTGGAGGCCAAAGGCCTGCCCACGACGGTGGCCGACATGCGCTTTGCCAAGCCGCTCGACACCGACCTCATCCGCCGCCTGATGCTGAGCCACGAAGTGGTCATCACGCTGGAGGAAGGTTCGATCGGCGGCCTTGGCGCCCACGTCCTCACCATGGCGAGCGACGAGGGCCTCACCGACGCAGGCCTCAAGATCCGCACAATGCGCCTGCCCGACGTGTTCCAGGATCAGGACAAGCCCGAGAAGCAGTACGACGATGCCGGCCTTAACGCTCCGCAAATCGTCGACACCGTGCTTTCGGCGCTGCGCCACAACAGCCAGGGCGTGAGCGAAGCGCGGGCCTGAGCGAAAGAACGAGGGCCATCGCCCTCGGGCGCCCCAGCCCAGTCACCTCACCTTGCGCCCGCCACATTGGCAAAGAGAGGTGAGGTCGCCAATTTCGGGGTCAAGGGGCGATGGGCCCTTGAATCGCTCATGTTCCTTCAATGCGCGTAGATCATCTTTCGGGTCATTCCCCCATCGATGACGAACTGCTGGCCGGTGATAAAACCCGCCGCATCCGAGGCCAGAAACGCGACAGCCCCCGCGATATCCTCAGGGACGCCGACCCGCCCCACGGGATGCTGTGTGCAGTCAATGGGCCGGTGTTCAGGTTCGCTCCGCGCGCTGGCCTTCTGCCAGTCGGCTGTCTCGATCCAGCCCGGCAGGATCGCGTTGATGCGAATCTCAGGACCCAGGCTGACGGCAAGCGCGTGGGTCATCGCGCACAGGGCGCCCTTGGCCGCCGCGTAGGCCTCCGTATCGGGTTCGGACTGGAGCGCGCGGGTGGACGCCATGAGGACGATGCTTCCCTGCCGCGCGCGCAAGGGTGCGACCGAACCGCGCACGGCCAGAAATGCGCCTGTCACGTGGCTGTCCTGCCAGCGCCGCCATTCCTGCAGCGAAAGCTCCTCGATCGGCCCGGAGACCGGATCCGCGATCCCCGCATTGGAAACGAGGAGATCGAGACCGGCATTGTCCGTCCACCGCGCGACCTGCGCAAAGGCCTGCGCCATGCCGTCCTCGTCCGCCACATCGACGGCTTGGGTGAGAAGCTGCTGACTGCCGCTCTCGGCCGCAAGGTCAGCCAGCGCCTCTTCATCACGGTCGAAGGCGGCCACCTTCCACCCCTTGCCAAGGAGATGGAACACCACCCCCTTGCCGATACCCTGGGCGCCGCCCGTCACGATCACGATCCGCATGGTGTCCTCGTGTGTCCTTTCCTCAATTCAGAGGATGAACGCCTGCCGAGCGCGAAAGTGTCGATGCTGCGAATTTACCAGGCGTAGGCCTTGGGCAGGTACGTGCGATCCAGGTCCTTGTAACGTTCGCGCAGCCGTGCCTGGTGGCTGTCGAAGGGCTGCTTGACCCCGTCAATGTAGACAGCGTCGGGCGCCGAGGAGAGCTCCAGCGGATCGCCGTCCCAGATCACCACATCGCCTACCGCGCCAGGTGCCAGGACGCCTTCCTTACCGCCCATGCCGCTGATCTCGGCCGGGATCGAGGTGATCGCGGCGAAGGCCTGAGCCCAGGTAAGGCCACTCGCGCCCGGCAGTTTGGTCAAAGCCACAAGATTTCCGGCCTGCTCGGTCGCGCGGCGGGGCTGGTTGTCCCCCGCGAAGAGGCCGATGCCGACCTTGACGCCCGCCTTGACCATGCGCCCGACGTTGGACTGGGTCGCGCCCAGCACCTCGAACTGCTCAGGCAAGTCACGCAGCGGCATGGTCAGGACCGGGACGCCCGACGCGGCAATCTCGCTCGCCACCATCCAGCCCTCGCTCGCACCGATCAGCACGAGTTTGAGAGCGGGAAATTCGCTCTTGAGGGCCAGTACGGCGCGAATGTCGGAGGCGCGCTCGACATGGACGTAGAGCGCCTGCTCGCCCGAGAGGACAGGCGCAAGAGCCGCCGCATCCGCATGAGTCAGAAGCGCATCGGAGGCCCGCTCGGCCGAGGCCGACGCACCTGCAAGCGCCTTCGCCTCGCGCAGCGCGTTGCGCAGCGTAACGTGCGCGGCCATGCGGCTGCCGCCGGCCTCGCGCGCGCCGCCTTCCCCCAGCACTACGAGCTGAAAGGCGCGCGGCTTGTCGACGAGTGCGGCGTCCGCCCCCAGATCAATCAGCGCACCCTGCCCTGCAAAGATGGCATTGCCCGGGAACGGCGTCACGCTGGCGCGCGTCACCCCGCCTTCGCGGCTGACCGCAATATGCTCGTTAGCCGGGTTCAGTGCGGGCACGACATCGAGGCTGGCGTTGAAGGGGCTCTTGTCGGCCGAGAGATCGTTGCTGTCGCCCACCGCCTGCACGTCCCACAGGCCCATGTCGGAGACCGCCGCAAAGATGCCCGGCGTGACCCACTTGCCAGTGCCATCCACGGTCTCGACCCCGGCCGGGACCGCAATGCCCACGCCAGCCGCGACGACCTTGCCCCCCTGGACGAGCACGGTCGCGCCCTCAATGGGCTCGCTGCCATCGCCCGTCGCCAGAGTGGCGTTGGTGACGGCAAGGTCCTGTGCGGACGCGGCAAGCGGCGCAGCGATCGCCGCAAGACTGGCGGAAAATGCGAGGATACGGCTCATTTCACGTCTCCTTCACCGGGCTGACCAAGTTCGAAATCGCTCACCGGACGCATCCGGGGATTGGTGGCATCGAACAACATTGCACCATCGACCCAGACCTTTTCCGGGCGGGTGTAGACCGAGAGCGGATCGCCGTTCCACAGCACGACGTCGGCCATCTTGCCTTCTTCAAGGCTGCCGGTCTGATCGGAAATGCCCGCCGCCTTGGCCGCGTTGTAGGTAAACCAGGAAATGACCTGGGCATCGGGGATATCGATCCCCATTCGGCGCCCGGAAGCCTGCGCCTTCGCCGCCGCCTGGTTGAGGCGCTGGATGCCGTTCTGGTCGTCCGAGTGGATGACCACGCAGGCGCCTTCCTTGGCGATCAGCGCGGCGTTCTCGGGGATGCCATCGTAGGCCTCCATCTTGAAGCCATACCAGTCCGCCCAGACCGCCGAGCACACGTCGGCTTCGCGCAGCATGTCGGCAATCTTATAGCTTTCCACCGCGTGGTGGAAGGTGGTGACCTTGTAGCCCGCCTCCTTCGCCATATCGAGCACGAGCGCCATTTCCTCGGCCCGGTAGCAGTGGTTCTGGACCAGGATCTCGCCCTTCAGCACGCCCTCGAGCGTCTCTTTGGCCAGGTCGCGCTTTTCGTGGTCACCCTCCATGTAGGCCTTGGCGTCGATCCAGGTCTGGCGGTTGACCGCGAAGTTGCCCATGCGCGTGGAAGGCTTCATCCCACGCGAACCGTAGACACGCTTGGGGTTCTCTCCGCAGGCCATCTTGAGCGAATAAGGCGCTCCTGGAAACTTCATCTGCTGCACGGTGATCGCGGGCACGTTCTTGAGCATGACCGAGCGCCCCCCCATGAGGTTGGCCGACCCCGGCAGGATCAGGAGCGAGGTCACCCCGCCGTTTGCGAGCGCTCGGCTGAAGCCGGGGTCCTGCGGCCAGACCGAATGCTCGGCCCACACATCCGGCGTGGTCGGCGCAGTCGCCTCGTTGCCGTCCGAATTGGCATCGACACCGGGCGAGGCGTAGTCGCCCAGGTGCGAGTGCGCGTCGATGACGCCAGGCGTCACGAACTTGCCGGTGCCATCGATGCGGTCATAGCCTTCGGGAATGGCAAGGTCGGAGGCGCCCACAGCTACGACCTTGCCCTCGGCAAAGAGCAACGTGCCGTTGTCGATGCGGCCCCCGCGCCCGTCATAGAGAGTGGCGCCCACCAGCGCTGTCGGGCGCCCGGGATAGGCCTTGTAGGTCGAGGCGTAGGGCACCTCGTGCGACGCCTCGGCGTCCTTGTCCTTCTTCTTCGCCTGCGCGCCTGGCGCCAGCGTAAGCGCGAGGGTCAGCGCCAGCGCGCTGCTCAACCGCCCGATCTGCGACGTCATCCTCATGTGTCATGCCCCTGCTTGAAAGAACTCCGGCCCGGTCATCACTGACCGGGCCGGAATGTGTGTGTCCTTAGTTTGGCTGCACCTCGGGGTGAACGCCGCCTTCCTGGGCTTCGAGGCCCGCTTCGCCCTGCCCGGCAAGATCGTCCTCCGCGCCGTCGTCGCGCAAGCTGTCGAGGTGCATGAGGCGCTTCACCAGCGGGCTGAGAACGAGGACGGCGACGCCGATCCCGACGCCATACCAACCCACGGTATTGTAGACGCCCAGCACCAGTTCTTTACCCGCTTCGCCGCCTTCGAGGCCATCGCCGCCTGCCGCCTGCGAGATGAGACCCGCCGCGAAGTTGCCCGTCGCCGAAGCGAAGAACCAGGTGCCCATGATGAGCGAGGCCATGTGCGCAGGCGCCAGCCGGTTCATCGCCGAAAGGCCGACCGGGGAGAGGCAAAGCTCTCCTGTGGTGTGGAGGAGATAGATCAGGAAAATGAAAAGCACCGGCACAGCGTTGTCCATTCCCGCAGCCTTCGCCCCCCAGACGAGAACGAGGAAGCCAAGGCCGACCTGGATGACACCAAGGCCGAACTTGAACGGGGCCGAGGGCTCAAACCCGCGGCGTCCCAGCATCGTCCAGATCCCGGCGAAGAGCGGGGCGAGCAGGAAGATATAGGCCGCATTCAGCGACTGGAACATTGAGGCGGGCGCCTCGAAGCCGAGCATGTTGCGATCAACTTCGCGGTCGGTGAAGAGCGAGAGCGAGTTGCCCGCCTGCTCGAACAGCGCCCAGAACACGATCGACACGAAGATCAGGAACAGCGCCGCGAAGATACGGTCCCGGTCATGTCCGGGCAGCTTTACGACCGAGTAGAGGATCACGCCCAGGACCAGGAGCCCACCAAAGACGCCGAGCAGCGTGCCGACCACGGCCTGGTTCTGCACCAGCCACCAGCACGCCAGCACGGCCACGAGACCCACGCCGTAGAGCGCCCATTCAAAGCCCTTCGAGAGCGGCTTGGGCGCTTCGCCGCGCCCCATCAGGAGCGGCTTGAAGACGACGAAGACGACAAGTCCGAGCAGCATGCCCACGCCCGCCGCGCCAAAGCCATAGGACCAGCCGTAAACCTCGCCCAGGTAGCCGCACAGCAGCGAACCGAGGAAGGCACCCAGGTTAATGCCCATGTAGAAGATGGTGTAGGCCGGATCGCGGCGCGCATCGGTGCGCGGGTAGAGTTGGCCGACGATCACCGAGATGTTCGCCTTCAGGAAACCGGAACCCACGATGATGAAGGCCAGCGCCAGCCAGAACACGTTGAGGCTGGCCGCGTCCTGTCCGCCCGAACCTTCGAAGCCCATCAGGAAATGGCCGAATGTCAGAAGTATCGCGCCGTAGGCCACCGCCTTGCGCTGCCCCAGGTAGCGGTCGGCAAGATAGCCGCCGAGCACCGGGGTGATGTATACGAGAGCGGTGTAGGCGCCGTAGATGACACCCGCTTCCCCGTCCGAGAAAAGCCAATGCTTGGTCAGGTAGAAAATGAGCAGCGCGCGCATGCCGTAGTAGGAGAAGCGCTCCCACATCTCGGCAAAGAACAGAACGAAGAGGCCTTTCGGATGCCCCAATATGGTGCCACGGGCATCCCCGCTTTCGGCATAGTGTGTCGCCATCGACCCCGGAATTCCCTTGATTGATCGTGTTGTTCGGCCCTGTGCGCCGCACAGCGAAGGGGCGCGGGCCGCGTATGACCGGCGAGCCTAGCGCCAAAACGGTCATTGTGAAGAGGGGACCTTGCCTCCTGCACACCCATCTCGCGGCGCGAAGGCCAGCGATTCGGCCCGGAAATCGACGGACAAAGGTTAGGCGTTGCGTCATTCGCCATGAAATGGCATTTTCCCTTTCGACGCGGACGTTTGAATACGCAATTTTATGATTCGAAGGGGTGCGGTTCTTTTTTCGGACCGCTGTTGGAACCAGTTCCGGAATGTCCGGCGTAGTCGGACCCGGCGCCATTGGGGGATGCAATGATCAGATCCGAACTGCTGCAGGCACTCGCCAAGGAAAATCCTGAACTGCGCGCCGAGGACGTGGAAAGCGCGCTCGACACTTTCTTCAACGAAATCGGCCAGCGTCTCGCCGACGGCGGACGCGTGGAACTACGCGGCTTCGGTGCCTTCTCGACGCGCCACCGCGACAGCCGCGTGGGCCGCAACCCGCGCACCGGCGAAAGCGTGGAGGTCCCCGAGAAGCGGGTCCCCTACTTTAAGCCGGGCAAGGAAATGCGCGCGCGCCTCAACGTTACCTGACCAGGTCGGACGCGCCGGGGCCCGACGCGTCGCGCGTGCCTGCAAGTTCCTCGCAAGTTCCTCGTTGCCGTCGGCCCCGCGATCTGCCAGATCGCAGCCCACGCCTGTGCGGGCGTGGCGGAATGGTAGACGCCGGGGACTTAAAATCCCCTGATCCTTGATCGTGCGGGTTCGAGTCCCGCCGCCCGCACCACAAAGCCTGTCCAGGATGGCCGAGCACGGCCTGCCTGTGGAGCGCTCCTTGCCGATGCCTGCTTTCGATCCTCACATTGCCCGGGCCTGACCGGCTGCTGCGCCCGCGCCATCTGGCCGCGCTGGCCCAGTGCCCGCGTCGTCTCTGGCTGGAGGTTCATCGCCCCGAGTTGGCGCGAGCCACGCCCCATTTCGAGAGCGCGCCCTTCGACATTCACGAACTTGCCCGTGAGCAGGAAGACGCCGGCACGCGGCTTGGCCCACACGAAAGCCACGATGCGGCCCTGCGACGTACCCGCCAGATCCTCTCCGCCGGACACCCGGGTCCTGTCTTCGAGGCCCGCTTCGTCCACGAAGGCCTCGTTGCCGATGTGGACCTGCTCACTCGCGATCCCCTGGCACCGGAGCGCTGGCGGCTTACCACCGTCCACAGAACCACCAAGCCCAAGCCCCACCATGTCGCCAGGCTGGCGGCCCAGATGTGGACCGTCGAACAGTGCGGGGTACCGATCTCGCGCGCCATGATCCGCCATATCGCCCCCGATTTCGTGCTCGAAACGCCGGGAGAGTATCGCGGCCTCTTCACCGACACCGACGTCACCGCCTCCGCGCGCGCGCAGCAATCCGACGTGGCTGATCGGCTCGGGGAAGTCCGCGGGATCGTTTCGGGAGCAGAACCAAACTGCCCGACCGGCCCACATTGCCGCAAGCCTGCGCCCTGCCCCTTCGCCCCGCATTGCCGAGCGCTGGAGGACGCGCCCGAATGGCCGGTCATGCTTCTGCCGGACGGAGGTGGACGCAAGTGGGCCCGCAAGGGCGTGTGCCACCTTCTCGAACTCGACCCGGCGACCATGACCAAGCCGCGTGAGGCCCGCATCGTAGCGGCCACCCAGAGCGGGAAACCCTACCATGACACCCAAGGGGCGCGCCGCGCCATGGCCTCCTGGAGATGGCCGCGCGCCTGGCTCGATTTCGAGACGATTGCCGCCTCGGTTCCGCTCTGGGCGGGTACCAAACCCTACCAGCAGGTGCCCTTCCAGTTCTCGCTCCACCTCGAGCAGACCGATGGCACAATGACCCACCATCAATACCTGTGCGTCGATGGCAGCGACCCGCGGCCGGGCTGCGCCGAGGCACTGGCGCGCACGATCCCCCCCAACGCGACCATCATTGCCTACAACGCCGGTTTCGAGCGCGCGATCCTGCGCGCGCTGGCACGCCAGGTTCCGGAATTCGAAGCCCCACTGATGGCGCGGGCCGAGCGCACGGTCGACCTATTGCCCGTCACCCGCAACCATTGGTACCACCGCGAACAGCGTGGCTCCTGGTCGATCAAGGCGGTGCTGCCCACGATTGCCCCGGAACTTGCCTACACGCAGCTCGCCGTTCAGGACGGTGCGATGGCCCAGGACAGTTTTCTGGAAGCGAGTTCGCCCGACACATCGCCTGAGCGCCGCCACGCGCTGGAAGAGGCGCTGCGGGCCTATTGCACCCGCGACACCTGGGCGATGGTGATCCTCGCCCGGCGACTTGCCGGCTCGCCAGACGAAACCGCGAGCAACGGATGACCTCATAGTCGCGAAGACTTGTCCGCGCGATTGAGGCGCCGCCGTCCTACATGTCCGAGCGGATGAGAATGCCCACCCGGCCCGAACCGATGGGCTTCCAGGCGAAACCCGGATCCTGCCAGAGCTGGTGCCCGATCACGAAATCACACGCGCGCGAACAAGCAGTGTCGGAATTCGTCGTCGTGCACGGCGCGCAGGTCAAGCGTGGCGCGCGGGACAAACGGGCGGAAGCGGGCAATCGCGCTACCGCGAGATTGCGCCCGATACCCGATTGAACGAGCCCCGCTGCATCCAGATAACCGAACGTAGCGCGAAGCCCCTCCACGCCCCAATCTGTGGTGTGATTGTTGGCATGGCTGATACGGTCGATGCCCATCGCCACCGCATCGCCGACCGCCTTGGGATCGCCCGAGGCCCCGAAGGTGAAACCGTCAGCGACGCGAGCCGGGCTTGCCACGGAGGTTGCCGCCTCCTGTGCCAGCGCGGGCCGTATAGTCCCAGGACCTGCAGCAACGCAGCATAGAGCAGGCCTTGGTCAGGAAGCCGGGATCGGCGAACGCACTGTTCCAGGTCCCGGGGAGCCCTGCCTTTTCCTGCCATGTCATCCCCCCCGTGAAGCCAGCGCTCCCTTACCCCTGCTCATCGCCCACTTTCGCAGGCGACGAACAGGGGGCTGGAGGTCATTACATGTTTATGCGCACGCCCACGCGGCAGGCGCCTCCCAAGTACTCGTAGAGCGTCGGGTTCACGCCCGGATCGGGGTTCGAATTGTCGAATGGGCCCTTGCCGTAGGGCACCGGATCCTGCGCATAAGCCATCTGCGTGCGGTTGGTGGCGAGCACGTCCTCGTGCGAATCCGAAATGCCCTGCTGGTGGCTTTGCTACGAAAATGACGGAGGGATTCCGTTGGTGAATCCAGTTGGTTAAGGGACGGTGATGAGCAGACCGCCCCGGGCGCGTTACCGCACGACGAACGGGAAGTCCTACAACGCATAGCTGGCGCAGAGAGGTTCGCTGCAAGTCTGGTTTGATCCCGGGATGCAGTGGCTGTCCGCGCCCACCGGCAAGCGCGGGCCTCAGTGCCGATGGCGCCTTCGACACAAGAACCTGTCACGAAACTATTGCCGCATGCGATGCCGGTGCCATGGCGCCATCCTCAACCGTTTCTCCAGGCTCGGAAGGCCTCAAACGCAGCGTGTCGCGCATCCGAATGTCATCAAAGGCCGAGTGCTGATCGGCGACCGATTTGCGCAACAAAGCCGCTTGACGACACCATGGACCAGCGCCGGGTCGACGGCCTGCGCCAGCGCATCAGCCTTTCAGCTTCGCACGTGAAGGGGCTCGAGGCCGGGGGCAACTGGCAGGCCAGCGAAGCCTTTGCCCTGAGCGGGAACGTGACTTGGACGCGCACCCGCCGCAAGGATTCCCCGCCAGGCCAGATCAACCGCATTGCCGAGCATCCTGCCCTTCTCGCTATGATAACCGCGCGCGACACGGGTCAGGCAGGTATCGCCGGATGGCTGCGCGCACGGCACATCGGACGCGCCTGGTCGGCCAATGCAGGCGGCGCGCTCGTTCCGCTCAACCGCGCCACCACCCTTCAGGGGCCGAGCCTGCCGCTGCAACTCTTCGTCAACTTGGCCAATCTCACCGACGAAATCCTCACCCCGCAACTCGGCCCTCCCGGCCCGGGACGCACTCCGCTGGTCGGCTTCAAGGTGTTCTGACCGACCGTGGATGGCCGGGTCAGCAGATCCGGGTCTTGCCTTTGACGGCCGCCGGACGCTCGGGATGGCGTGGGAACGAAGAGACCTGGCAACGCAACAGTTCTTGGCACAGCGGGAAATTTTATTGCAAATTTATGGCAATTTTGTTCATCACACTGCGCCCCTGAAAAACCCATAGGACATTCCCCTCATAAGTTGACATTCGCAATCGAACTTTAAAGAGGAACGATATATGTTCTTCTGCAAATATTGCGTCGTACAATTCCTCCCTTCGGGCACATGAACTATTTATTGCAGATTGTTTCTAAATTCCACCTGTCCTGTTGGAATAATCCCGCAAATGGATACATTTTTTAAAAAAAATCAAAGCGTTGCATGATTGCAACGCCTCATGAATATATTTCTTAAATATTTCCAAAAGCGTTGAACGTCTTTGCCCCGACCGCCAACAGGCAGCGCTCACGGCTTTCGCGTCTCCTGATCGCGGAGCCCTGCAACCGAACCGGGATCCCCCAGCCCCCCACGCTGCCCGGCTCCAAGGGACAAGGACAACTACGTGACACCCACTTTCCGGAAAGCAGCGCTGCGCGGCGCCACCAGCCTGACCGCATTTGCCCTGTTGTGCGGCACCGCCCAGGCACAGGACGCCACCGCTGCGGCCCCGGCCGCCCGCGAAGGCGCCGACGATGTCATCATCGTCACCGGCTCGATCACCCGCAACCCGGCGGCCGCCACGGCCTCGCCGGTCGTCTCGATCACCTCGGACGATCTTGAGAAGCGCGGCATCAAGACCGTTGCCGACACGCTGCAGACGCTGACGGCCAACAACGCGGGCACGATCCCGGCCAGCTGGTCGGGCAACGGCTTCACCACCGGCGCCACCGCCCCCTCGCTGCGCGGCTTCAACAACGCCTACACACTGACCCTGTTCGATGGCATGCGCACCGCGTACTACCCGCTTGCGGACGACGGCCAGCGCAACATCGTCGACATCAACTCGATGCCCGGCTCGATCGTCGATCGCGTCGACACCCTGCTCGACGGCGCCTCGGCGACCTACGGCTCGGACGCGATCGCCGGTGTGGTCAACGTCATCTCGAAGCGCCAGATCCAGGGCCTGCACCTCGATGCCTCGATGGGCGTTTCGCAGCGCGGCGACGGTGACGAACAGCGCATCAACGGCACTTACGGCTACGGCGATCTCGACGACCAGGGCTTCAACATCTACGCGAACTTCGAATATCAGAAGAACGCGGCGATGGACCTCTCGGCCCGCACGGGTCCGTGGAGCACGGCCGACCAGTCCTCGATCTGCGGCGGTCCCGAAGACGGCTGCCTCACCAACAACGTGCGCAACGGCATCCAGTATGACGGCGGCTTCAACGGCATCCAGTCGACCATCGTTCCCTTTGTCCAGCCCTTCACGCAGGACGCCGACGGCAACTACGTCGCGCAGGGTGACTACCAGCTGCTCAACCCGGCGGCAGGTTGCGGCCGCCTGAACGCGGTCACGCTCACCCCCGAACAGCAGGCCCAGGGCATTGCCGGCACCCCCTCGGTCGTCTGCCAGCAGGATCTCACCAACGACTACGAGGCCTACACCGCGCGCACCAAGCGCATCGGCGGCACGCTGCGTGGCACGGTGCGTCTGAACGACCTCACTGAGGCGTTCCTGATGTTCAACTACTACAACGTGACCACCGCGAACCGCATGGCCCCCTCGGGCTGGACGGGGCGCACCGCGGCGGGCGGTGACCGCGTCACCATCAGCCAGATCTACCTGCCCGCCTATGTCTGCGCGGATGGCGTGGGCACGCTTTCGGCGGACAACCAGCTGACCGGCACCGGCTGCAACGCCAGCAACGGCACGCTCAACCCGAACAACCTGTTCGCGGCGCAGGGCCAGTCAGCCCGCCTGCTCGGCATGCCCGACTTGCCGCGCTACACATACACCAACGCCAAGACCTACCGCATTTCGGGCGGTGTCGACGGTTCGTTCGGTGACGGTTGGGACTACATGATCGGCGCGACCGCCTCGGAAGTGACGCTGGATGTCACCAACACCGGCTACATCAACGCCCAGGGGCTGATGGACGCGGTGGCGCAGGGCACCTACAACTTCATGGATCCCTCGGCCAACTCGGCCGAAGCCATCCAGGGCGTGTTCCCCGACCAGCACAAGCGCGCAACATCAAAACTGGCGCAGGTCATGGCGACCCTCAGCAAGGACGTATTCGAGCTGCCGGGCGGCATGGTCAACGTGGCAATCCAGGGCCAGTACCGCTACGAGTCGATCAACAACCCGAGCTCGAACGCCCCCAACGACGTCAACCCAGCAGACCGCTACTACGGCATCAACGCCATTGGCGTGAAGGGTCACCGCGACGTGTGGTCGGCGGCCTACGAGATCTCGGTGCCGATCGTGGACGAGTTCCGCGTGAAGGCCGACGGTTCGTATGACCACTACTCGACCGGGCAGGAAAACTTCGCGCCCAAGTTCGAGGCCGAGTTCCAACCGATCGACGAGCTGAAGCTGCGCGGCACGTTCACCAAGGGCTTCCGCGCCCCGAACCTGAACGAATCGTTCCAGCTGCCCTCGACCGGCTACATCAACGCCACCATCAACTGCAGCAACGCGGCCTACGAGGAATTCTGCGCGGCCCACGCCAGCAACCCGGGCTACTACGAGGGCGGCTACAACCTGGGCATCACCTCGGCCGGCAACCCGGACCTGAAGTCCGAGAAGTCGACCTCGTACACCTTCGGCGCGGTGATCCAGCCGACCCGCAACATCACGCTGACGGTCGATTACTGGCGCACCAAGATCAAGAACCTGATCACCTCGGTGAACCCCACCGATGCGCTCTATGCTGCCTACTACGGCAACAATGGCCAGGTGGACATGCCGGGCATCACCGTGACGCAGGGGGCTCCCGATCCGGAGAACCTGGGCGCGCTTCCGCTGATCGGCGAGGTCGGCAGCTCGTTCCAGAACGCGAACTCGATGCTCGGCAAGGGTATCGACGTCTCGGGCTCGGCCTACTTCGGGGTCACCGATACAATCACCTGGCGTACCAACGCCACGGCCTCGTACCTGATCCGTCTGCAGCAGGACATCGACGGCACGATCAACCGCTTCGACGGTTCGCTGGGTGGCTGTAACTGGACGTCGTGCTCAGGCGCCCCGCGCTTCCGCGCTGCGTGGCAGAACACGCTCGACTTCGCCGACACCACCAGCGTGACGCTCACCGCGTACTACACCAGCGGCTATTCGAGCACGGCCTCGGATGCCGGCGGCAAGTACAAGGACTGCGAAGCCAGCGCCGCGGCCGGCCAGCTTGTGACCTACCCCGACAGCGGCCGTGCCGTGCAGTGCCATGGCCCCAGCACCTTCAACCTCGACGGCCACGCCGAGACGAAGATCGGCGATGGCAAGTTCACGCTCTACGCCGATGTCATGAACATCCTCGACGGCAAGCCGAAGTACGATCCCAACGCGGCCTACGGCATCTACCAGTTCAACGCCGCGTGGCAGGGTTCGCTCTTTATGGGCCGCTACTTCCGCATCGGCGCGAAGGTCGATTTCTAAGGCACCCTACGTCACGTCCGGCGGTCTGGTCCCTTGTTGACCGTCGGACAGGACGGCGCCCGTCGTCCGGTTCCCCGCCGCGGTTGCCCGAAACCCTGACTGCGGCATATCCTCCCACCGGATCGACCGGGCCCCGAGAAGGGGCGGCCTCCCCACGAGGCCGCCCCTTTTTTCGTGCCCACAGACCACGCGCATGTCCATAGGCTGCCGCTTGCGATCCGCTAACCGTATCCGACTTAGATTACCCTTCCAGGCCGCTTGATTGGCTGGCTAACCGAATGGCCGGAAGGAGGTCGGATGGTCCGTGCCCTGTTCCCCGCGGCATCGCGAGATAGAACCGAAAGTCTTGTCGAGGCAGCGCCCGAAGCACCCGGTTCGCCGTTCGGGCGGCGGGCGCCGCGCGAACATGTCGAGATGCTGGCGCGCTTTCGCCGCACCATTTCCAGCAGCACGGTTATGCTGAAAGATCTCACCCCCTATGGCGCGCGGATCGAGGGTGTGGAGGGGCTGGAACCCGACGAAGCGGTGCGCCTCGCCCTGCCCGGCCAGCGCCCGGCCCTCGCCTTCGTTGCCTGGTCCAACGCGCATTGCGCCGGGCTGGAGTTCGCAGAGCCCCTCGACCTCCATGTCTACGGGGATCTCGTGCGGCGCTACGCTCTGTCTGGAGAGCGGGACTGACCTGCCCGCGGCGGGCCGCTTGCTCAGGTAACAACCGGTTCGAGGACATGGAGCATGCCCGCATCGGCATCAAGGCGCACATGGCACCCCACCGGCACGCTTGCCTGCGCGGCGATGTGGCCGATCGAGAGGCCCTGAAAGGCTGGAATGCCGAGCGCACCGAAATGCTGGTCGAGCACCTGGTAAATCGTGAAATTGGAATAGCCAGGCCCCGGGTTGCGGCAATTGGTACACTGTCCGAAAACGACGCCCGCCAGGACCTTCAAAACACCGGCCAGGGCCAGCTGGGTCAGCATGCGGTCGATCCGGTACTCGGATTCGTTGGTGTCCTCCAGAAACAGGACGGCGCCGCGCATGTCGGGGAAATAAGGCGTACCGACCAGCGCCGAGAGCACGCTGAGATTGCCGCCTAGAAGGCGACCCTGCGCCTGTCCGCCCGCAAAGACGCGCGGGGTGCGGCGCCCCCCGCCAAGACTGGGTCCTGTGTAGCCTGCGACTGAGAGCGTGGGCGTTGCGCCCTCGAAGGCCAGGGCGCGCCAGCTTTCCCAGACGTCAGGCGGCCAGCTGGCCGAGGCGTTGGGACCATGCACGCTGGGCGCGCAGCCATGGGCAGCCAGCGCGGCGTGGAGCGCAGTGTTGTCGCTGAAACCGGTGAAGAGTTTAGGCGCGCGGCGCAGCGCGGCGAAATCCAGCTGGGGCAGCATGCGCGCGGTCCCCCAGCCGCCCCGCACGGCCATGACGCCCTTTACGCGGGGGTCCTGCCAGGTCTCCATAAAAGCGGCCGCGCGCGCCGCATCGTCTCCGGCAAGATAGCCCGCCCGGGCGGTCAGGTTGGGCGCCAGGATTGGCTCCAGCCCCATCGCGCGCACGGCCTCGGCGATTTCCTCGATCCCGAACCGATCGCCGATGAAGCCCGCCGGCGCGACCAGCCCCAGCCCGTCGCCGGGTCCCAGGCGCGGGGCGCGGAGCCTTTCGTGCCGGTCCGCGTTGTCCTTGGCGTGCGCGCGAGCGGCGGCGGCAAATGGGAAGCCCGAAAGGGCAAACGCCCCGGCCGAGGTCGCGACGGTTTTCAGGCATTGGCGTCTCGACTGCATGGTGTGGCACCCTAGCCACGCCCCGCGGCGGCGTCTCGGCAAATCTCTCGACGGACCGGCCTTGCCGGTCCATGGATAGGCAAATGACAGAAGAAGAAAAGAAACTCACCGACCGCCGCTTCTACAAGGCGGAACAGGAAGCCACTTTCGCCGGCGAACAGACCGGCACCCTCCAGACCCGGCACCCGGCCTACCAGCTGGCCTTCCAGGACACCGATTTCCTGCTGCGCGACGAACTTCGCCCGGTGCGCTTCCAGCTTGAACTGCTCAAGCCCGAGATGCTGCTGGAAGAGGCCAACATCGGCTCCACCCTGGTCATGTACGGCTCGGCACGCATTCCCTCGCCCGAAAAGTGCGACGAGGTTCTTGCGATGGCCTCCAGCGACGAGGACAAGAAGGTTGCCGAACGGCTCGTCGCCAAGGCGAAGTACTACGAGGAGGCACGCAAGCTCGCCCGTATCGCCAGCCAGTGCGGCCTGGTGGAAAAGGGCATGCGCCAGTTCGTCGTATGCTCGGGCGGTGGCCCCTCGATCATGGAAGCGGCCAACCGCGGCGCGCACGAGGTCGGCGCGGAATCGCTGGGGCTCAACATCGTTCTGCCGCACGAACAGGCTCCCAACCCCTACGTTACCCCACGCCTCTCGTTCCAGTTCCACTACTTCGCGCTGCGCAAGATGCACTTCCTGCTGCGAGCCCGCGCGGTGGCCGTGTTCCCCGGTGGCTTTGGCACCCTCGATGAGATGCTGGAGATGATCACCCTCATCCAGACCGGCAAAATGAAGCCGATCCCTGTGCTCCTCTACGGACGCGAGTTCTGGGAAAAGGTCATTAATTTCGAGGCGCTGGCCGAGGAAGGCGTGATCGCCCGCAGGGACCTTGACCTGTTCACCTGGTGTGAAACCGCCGAGGACGGATGGAAGGCGATCCGTGCCTTCTACGATCTCGACTGCGGCTGAGACCGGAAGATAAATCCGAGGGCCATCGCCCTCGGGCTTCCCGAACCGTCGACCCCACCTTGAGCGTGCCATCCTGGCTGGGAAACGTGACATCGCCCGTTCCGGGGGCAAGGGGCGATGTCCGCTGTATCAATTTCTTCTTCCGGAACCTATCGGACTGCGTGATGGCCCATCGGGCCATGCCCGGCGCCCAGCCCAGGGGCCGCACCGAGGGCACGGCGCACGAATTCACGCGCGCCTTCAACCGCTTCGGGCAGCGACATTCCATGCCCAAGGCCCATCGCAATCGCGCTCGAGAGCGTGCAGCCGGTGCCGTGGGTGTGGCGCGTGACGATGCGCGGTGCGCGCCAGATAACCGGGTCCTTGCCCGGCACCATCAATCGGTCCTCGACCACGTCGCCTTCGGCATCGCCGCCTTTGGCAAGGTAGGACACGCCCAAGGCCACCAACGCCGCATCGCCGCCCAGGGCCTCAAGCTCGGGCACGTTGGGCGTCGTCAGAGCGGCGCAGGCCATAAGCCGGGAGAAAGCCGCGATCGTCGCCGAGTCAGCCAGCACCGATCCCGATGTCGCGACCATGACCGGATCAAACACCACCGGCACGCCCAGCTCCTCCAGCCGCGCCGCGACCACGTGCGCAATCTCAGCCGAGCCCAGCATCCCGATCTTGACCGCATCGACCCCAATGTCGCTGACGCAGGCATCGATCTGCGCGCCCACCACCTCGGGCGAAAGCGCGACCACGTCGGTCACCCCGCAGGTGTTCTGCGCCGTGATCGCGGTGATCGCGGTCATGGCGTAGCCGCCCAGCATCGTGATCGTCTTGATGTCGGCCTGGATCCCTGCGCCACCCGAAGAATCCGAACCGGCGATGGAAAGAATACGAGGAGGTGTGGTCATGGCCTGAGGTTCGTCACTTGGCCTTGTAGCGGCGCACCTTGGACGGGGGCGCGGCGTCCTGGTGCTTCTTGGCTCGGGTCGGGCGGTCGGTCAGCTCGCCCCCGCATTCGGGGCACAGGTCGTCGAGATTCTCGGCGCATTCCGCACAGTAGGTGCACTCGAACGAGCAGATGAAGGCGCCGGGCGCCTCGGCGGGAAGATCGGCGCCGCAGCGCGCGCAATCGGGGCGCATTTCCAGGGCCATCAGCCGGCTACCTCTTCAATGGCGGTGCAGATCGCGGCGACTACCGCCTCGACCTTGGCGGCATCATCGCCTTCGGCCATGACCCGGATCACCGGTTCGGTACCCGAGGGGCGGATGACGAGGCGGCCCTCGCCGCGCAGCGTGCTCTCGGCCTCGGCGATGACGGCCTGCACGCGCGCGTCCTCCAGCGGCTGGCCCCCTGCAAAGCGCACGTTGCGCAAGAGCTGGGGAACCGGATCGAAGAGGTGCAGAACCTCGCTCGCCTTCTTGCCCGACTGAACGAGCGCGGCCAGCACCTGGAGGGCCGCCACGGTGCCATCGCCGGTCGTCGCATGGTCGAGCAGGATCATGTGACCCGACTGTTCACCGCCCACATTGAAGCCGCCCGACTTCATGCGTTCGAGCACGTGCCGGTCACCGACCTTGGTGCGCTCCAGCGTCAGTTCAAGCCCCTGCAGGTAACGCTCCAGCCCCAGGTTCGACATGACGGTGGCGACCACGCCCCCGCCCCGCAGTTTGCCGCGTGCGGCCATCTGCGTGCCGAGCAGCGCCATGATCTGGTCACCGTCGACCACCTTGCCGTTTTCGTCGACAACGATCAGCCGGTCCGCATCGCCATCGAGCGCGATGCCGATATCGCAGCCACCCGAGACAACCGTCTCCTGCAGCAGATCAGGATGGGTCGAGCCGCAGGCCTTGTTGATGTTCTTGCCGTTGGGCGTCACGCCCACCGTCACCACCTCGGCGCCCAGTTCCCAAAACGCGGAAGGGGCGACCTGGTAGGCCGCGCCATTGGCGCAATCGACCGCGATCTTGAGACCATCGAGCCGCACCGTGCTCGGCAGCGAGGCCTTGACCGCGTGGATGTAGCGGCCGCGCGCGTCGTCGATACGCCGGGCTCGTCCGATATCTTCGGCTTCGGCAAGCCCCAGGTCCTCGCCCAGCATCTTCTCGATCGCCAGTTCGTCGGCGTCCGAGAGCTTGAAACCGTCAGGGCCGAAAAGCTTGATGCCGTTGTCCTCGTAGGGATTGTGGCTGGCCGAAATCATCACGCCGACATCGGCGCGCAGCTCGCGGGTCAGCAATGCGACCGCAGGCGTAGGCATCGGGCCAAGAAGGATCACGTCCATGCCCACGCTGGTGAAACCGGCGGTCATCGCGTTCTCGAGCATGTAGCCCGACAAGCGCGTGTCCTTTCCGATCACCACGCGGTGGCGGTGGGTGCCGCGCTGGAACAGCTTGCCCGCCGCCTGCCCGACCTTGGCGGCCGTCGCAGCGGTCATCGCGCCCTGGTTGGTGCGGCCGCGAATGCCGTCGGTTCCGAAGAATTGCTTGCTCATGCCTGTCCGTCACCTGCCGTGCGTCTTGTAAATTGCCATGCCGCGCCGGGCTGGTAATGTCACCCCCCTCGCCCGTCCTTTCACCCGGATGCGCCTTTTCCTACCCCTTCCAGACACGACCAGGGACCTTGATGACCGAGCCTTCCAGCGCCAGCCGCATGCCCGAAATTCGCGTTCCGGGTCTCCTCACGCTGGGCGGCCTTCTGGCCGGGCTGGCCGTGGGCGCCCTGTTCAAGGGTTCGGCACCGCTGCGCGATATCCTGATTCTGGCAGAACCGCTGGGCGACCTGTGGCTGCGCGCGCTCAAGATGACGATCCTGCCGCTGGTCGCCGGGCTCCTGTTCACCGGCATCGTCGAGACCGCCGCGGCCGCGAAGGCGGGCGCCTTGGCCCGCCGCACGCTCGGCCTTATCGTGGGTGTGCTGGCCGCAAGCGCCTGCCTCGGCGGCCTCCTGATGCCGCTTCTCCTGCGCCTGTTTCCCGCCCCCGCGCTCGATCTTGCAGGCCACGGCGAGGCGCCCGAATCCGACCTGCCCGGCCTCGGCGATTTCCTCGGCTCGCTCGTCCCTTCCAACGTGCTGGGCGCAGCCGCCGAGGACGCGATGCTGCCGGTAATCGTCTTCATTGCCCTATTTGCGCTGGCCTCCACCCGCCTTGCCGAGGAACCGCGCCGACAGCTTGCCCTCCTTTTCGAGGGGCTGGCGGGCGCGATGATCGTGGTCATCGGGTGGGTACTCAAGTTCGCGCCGCTGGGCGTCTTTGCCCTTGGCCTGTCGCTTGCCGCGCGCACTGGCGCGGCGGCCATCGGGACGCTGGGCCACTACATCCTGCTGGTCGCGGCGCTGGGCGCGGTGTTCCTGCTCACCGCCTATCCGCTGGCGGTGCTGGTCGGGCGGTGCCACCTTGGCACCTTTGCCCGCGCGGTTCTGCCTGCACAGGTGGTTGCGGTCTCCACCCAATCCTCGCTCGCCAGCCTGCCCGCAATGCTGGCCGCCGCACGGGCGCTGCGGGTCCCTGCCACGGCGGCCGAATTTGCCCTCCCCCTCGCCGTCACCCTGTTTCGCGCGACCGGTCCGGCGATGAACGTGGGCGTCGCCGTCTACGCCGCGCAGCTCGCCGGACACGAGCTTTCGGCCAGCGCCATCGCGGCGGGCGTGCTCGTCGCCTTCGTCACCACCTTCGGCACGGTTTCACTCCCCGGCACGGTCAGCTTCATCGCCTCTACCGGGCCGATTGCCGCCGCGATGGGCGCGCCGCTCTGGCCGCTCGGCATCCTTGTGGCCGTAGAGATGCTTCCCGACATCATGCGCACGCTGGGCAACGTGACGATGGACGTCGCAGTGACGACGGCGGTCGCAGGGGAAGAGAGAGACGATGGCGATGCCGCGCCCGACGCGCCAACAATGCACTAGGAACCTGTACCTAGGGCTCCAACTCGATGTCCCAGTAGAGCCAGTCGCGCCAGGTTTCGTGCAGGTAGTTGGGCGGAAAGGCCTTGCCCCGGTCCTGCAGCTGCCAGCTGGTCGGCTTGATGGGCGCGACCATGGGCGGCATGTTCGCCTGCTTGGGCGTGCGTCCGCCCTTCCTGAGATTGCAGGGCGAGCACGCGGTGAGAATGTTCTCCCAGCTCGTCTTTCCGCCCAGCCTCCGCGGGACCACGTGGTCGAAGGTCAGGTTGTGCGGCGATCCGCAGTACTGGCAGGTAAACTTGTCGCGCAGGAACAGGTTGAAGCGCGTGAAGGCGGGAAACTCGGACGGTTTGACGTAATCGTGGAGCGCGATCACCGAGGGGATCTGCATCGTCCAGCTGGGGCTGCGCACCGCCCGGTCGTAGCACGAGACCACGTCCACCTTCTCCAGCACCACCGCCTTGATCACGGTCTGCCAAGGCCAGATACTGAGCGGATAATAGGAGAGCGGCGTGTAATCCGCATTGAGAACAAGCGCAGGGCAGTCCGAAAGACTTCGGGAGGGATCATCCTCCGCGCTGCGGAAACGGGCCGCGCGCTCAATCAGCTCCGATCTGAGCATGGCCTCCTGTCGCAGGCCGTGATGACAAGTTCATGGCAGCACATAAAGTCTTTTGCAGCACTTGCGCGACTCGGCGTCAAGTCCCCTATGGTACAGCCTTGCCGAAATGCGACGAGCACCTCCGCGCTGTTCAGGCCATCATGTCCACTTCACGAGCCTTTTTCATGATCCGTACACGCTTTGCGCCCAGCCCCAACGGCTCGCTTCACCTGGGCCATGCCTATGCAGCTCTAACCGCGCACGATCTTGCCCGTTCGCGCGGCGGCGAATTCCTCCTGCGCATCGAGGACATCGACGGAGCGCGCAGCCGCCAGGAACTCGCCGAGGAGGCGCTGGAGGACCTGACCTGGCTGGGGCTTGCCTGGGACAGACGGGTACGCATCCAGTCGCGCAACGTCCACGCGCACGTGGCCGCGGGTGAGCGGCTGAAGGCGATGGGGCTTCTCTATCCCTGCCGCTGCACCCGCGCCGAAATAGCGGCCGCCGCCACCCGAATGGGCCCCGATGGGCCAGTCTACCCCGGCACCTGCAAGCGCCGTGCAGTCGATTCCGAAGGCGCAGCCTGGCGGATCGACATGGAGGCGGCAACCTCACACGCCGGGCCTCTCACCTGGAAAGACGAGCGGGCCGGTATGCAGCGAACCGATCCGGCGCCCTACGGCGATGTCGTGCTGCTGCGAAAGGACCTTCCCGGCAGCTATCACCTCGCCGCCACGCTTGACGATGCCTCAGACGGCGTCACCCTCGTCACCCGGGGCATGGACCTGTTCGGCGCCACCCACATCCACCGCCTGCTCCAGGCCCTGCTCGACCTGCCCGTGCCCACCTGGCACCACCACCCCCTGTTGGTCGAAGCGGATGGGCGCAAGCTTGCCAAGCGGCGCGGCTCGCCCTCGCTGGCCGACCGGCGCCGCGCTGGCGAAGATGGCCCCGCGCTCGCTGCGGCCTTGCGCGCCCATGCCTTCCCCGCTGGCCTTTCGCTGGGCGAAGGCGTAGCCTGAGGCCATGTACACTCTACTCGTCATCGTAATTGTCGCCCTGATGATCGCGGTCGTGATCAGTCTGGTGCGCGGGATCATCGCCTTCCTCAACGGCACCAAGGAGGACCTCAACCGCGATCCCAGTGAGACCGGCCCGTCGAAAAGCCAGCAGATGCAGAACCGCATGATGTTCAACCGCATCAAGTACCAGGCCGCCGCGGTCCTGGTCTGCGCGCTGCTTCTGGCCTTCGCACGCTAGCCGCCCGCCACCTCTTTCCTGCGCGATCCGACAGGCAGTTGGCCGTGCTTTGGGTGGTGCAATCGCCTGACCGACGGACTAGGGACGGCCACACCCCGGCGAGAGAGAACCATGGTCAAGCTCAACAAGATCTACACCCGCACTGGCGATGACGGCACCACTGGCCTTGTCGACGGATCGCGCCTGCCCAAGCACGCGCGCCGAATGGAGGCCATCGGCAGCATCGACGAGGTCAACAGCGCGATCGGCCTGGCGGTCTGCGCCCTTGGTCCTGAGGACACGCATCGGGCCAACCTCGTGCGCATCCAGAACGACCTGTTCGACCTTGGTGCGGACCTCGCGACCCCGGGCGAGGACTTCACCCCGGACGAGATGACCTTGCGCATGGTCACTGCCCAGGTCGACTGGCTGGAAGGTGCCATCGACGCCGTCAACGCCGATCTTCAGCCGCTCACCAGCTTCATTCTGCCCGGCGGCAGCGAAGGAGCCGCACGCGTTCACATCGCGCGCGCGAGCTGCCGCAGCGCCGAGCGCTGCGCGACGGCGCTGGCGGGGGACGAGCCTGTCAATCCGGCCGCACTTGCCTATCTCAACCGCCTGTCCGACTACCTCTTCGTGCTCGCCCGCGCACTGAACGAGAACGGCGCACGCGACGTATTGTGGGTGCCCGGACAGAATCGATAAGACGGCAGATGTAATTTCCACAAGGCCCCGGACCTGCGCGTCCCTGCGGCCAAACGTTCGAGAGGGAGCACACAGCGTGCAGACAATCGGTATCATCGGTGCAGGGATCATGGGTACGGGCATTGCCCAGACCGTCGCGGGCAAGGGCATGGACGTGGTCCTGACCGACGTCAGCCTCGACGCCGCCGAAAAGGGCAAGGCGAAGATCGAGAAGGGCCTTGGCCGCCTGATTGCCAAGGAAAAGATCACGCAAGGCGATGCAGACGCGCTCCTTGCCCGCATCACCCCGACCGGCGACTACGAGGCGATGGCCGAATGCGACCTCATCATCGAGGCCGCGAACGAGCGCGAGGATATCAAGGCAAAGATCTTCGAGGCGGCGGGCAAAGTGCTCAAGGACAGCGCGCTCATGGCCTCCAACACCAGTTCGATCCCGATCACCCGTATGGGGGCAGGCACGATCGACCCCACGCGCTTTTGCGGCCTGCACTTCTTCAATCCAGTGCCGGTCATGGGCCTGATCGAGGTCATCCCCGGCCTTGCCACCAGCGAGGACACCGTCGCGAAGATGAAGGCTTTTGGCGAAAAGCTGGGCAAGACGGTTGTGCTTGCGGGCGACGAGGCCGGCTTCGTGGTCAACCGCGTGCTGTGCCCGATGCTCAACGAGGCGATCTGCGTGCTGGGCGCGGGCGTTGCCAATGTCGCGGATATCGACGCGGCAATGAAGCTGGGCGCCAACCACCCCATGGGGCCCCTCACGCTCGCTGACTTCATCGGCCTCGACACCCTGCTCGAGATCATGAAGGTCCTCTTCGAGAGCACTGGCGATCCCAAGTACCGTCCGGCCACCCTGCTCCAGAAGTACGTCGAAGCGGGTTGGTACGGCCGCAAGAGCGGGAAGGGGTTCTACGACTATTCGGGCGAGGAGCCCGTTCCCACACGCTAAAAGAACAAGACGATTCAAGGGGCCATCGCCCCTTGACCCCATACCGGGCGACCTCGCCTTTCTCGGCCGCCATGGCGCGTGGGAGGGGAGGTTGACTGGTCCGGGAGCCCGAGGGCGATGGCCCCCGGATTTCCCCTTTCTCCAATCTTCGTTGTCCCTGCACGGGGAACGCGACTCGCGTCCGTTCCGTTACAGGTGTCAAAGGAGATACCCGATGGCCCAACGTAACGACGACTTCGCCCCCGAAACGGTCAACGCCGAGCAGGCCGATGCGCCCATGCAGGCGCAGGAAGTGGCCGAGCAGGCCTTGAACCAGTCGACCTCGGTTCTGGGGCTCGAACAGAGCGAAAAGCTCTCCGCCAGCCTCGACGGTGCCAACGCGCAGGATCTTGTCGACCACATGCGCCAGATGGACACCAGCGGCACCATCGACATGTCCGCTTACGCGGGCGAAGAGGCGATGGACGACCTGGAAGACCGCTACGGACGTGAAAGCGCGCCCGAGCCGGATCTGGCGTCCGACGGCAGTTGAGGCTAGGATCTCACGCCAGAAACACGAAAATCAATCGGGAGAGGTGGGCGTTTCCGTCGCCCAAGGGTTCTTATGCTTGCCATGCGTTTTGGCGACAGCTTCCGGCTTGTCGCGCCCCCCGCCTTCGGATGCCGGGACAGTGCAGTAGGCGGTCAGCAGTACGCTGGCCGCCCAGAAGAGAGCGTGCCAGCGGCTGCGGAAGACACAGGTGAGGCGCGGACCGAAGAACACCATGGCCCCCTTCTGGACCTTCCCGGTTAACCGTCGGTTCCCGCCTCGCGCTTGAGATCGTAAAGAATTTCGAGCGCGTCGCGCGGGGCAAGCGCGTCGACATCCATGTCGCGCAGCTTTTCGCGCAAGCTGTCGCAGGCGTCCTCGCGCGCCTCTTCGGCAGCGGCGAACAGCGGAAGCTCGCCAAGGCCAGCAGCAAGACCGCCCATTTCCGCACGGCCCTTTTCGAGCTTTTCGAGCACCGACTTGGCCCGGCTGATGACCTTGGGGGGAACCCCCGCAAGGCGCGCGACGGCGAGGCCATAACTGCGGTCCGCCGCGCCTTCGGCCAGTTCGTGGAGGAGCACGAGTTCACCCTTCCACTCGCGCGCCCGCACGTGGTGGAGCGAAAGCGCCTCGCAGGTTTCGGCCAAGCGCGCCATCTCGTGGTAGTGGGTCGCAAAAAGGCAGCGGCAGCGGTTGGTCTCGTGGACCGCCTCGGCCACCGCCCAGGCCAGCGCGAGGCCATCGTAGGTCGACGTTCCGCGCCCCACCTCGTCCAGGATCACGAAGCTGCGCTCGGTCGCTTGCGAGAGGATCGCGGCGGTCTCGACCATCTCGACCATGAAGGTCGAGCGCCCGCGTGCCAGGTTGTCCGAGGCACCCACGCGGCTGAAAAGACGGTCGACAAGACCGATACGGGCCGCGTCCGCCGGAACGAACCCGCCCGCCTGCGCGAGCAGGACAATGAGCGCGTTCTGGCGCAGGAAGGTCGACTTACCACCCATGTTCGGGCCGCCGATAAGCCAGAGCCGGTCGTGGCTGGCGAGACGGCAGTCGTTCGCCACAAAACGCTCGTTCTGCGCCTTGAGGGCCGCTTCCACCACCGGATGGCGTCCGCCCTCGATTTCCAGCGACAGTCCCTCGACCACTTCGGGCCGCGCCCAGCCCCCTTCCGCGGCACGCTCGGCCTGCCCGGCGGCAACGTCGATACGGGCGAGCGCCGCCGCGGTGGCCGCGATCACCTGGCGTGCGGCGACGGCCTCCTCGACCAGCGCCTCGAAATGGGCCTCTTCGGCCGCCAGCGCATGGGCGCCTGCCTCGGTGATCCGGCTCGCCTCCTCGTGCAGCGCGAGCGCATTGAAGCGCATCGCCCCCGCCATCGTCTGGCGGTGGGTAAAGCCGCTCTCGGCCTGCATCAGCGTGTCGGCGTGGCGCGAGGGCACCTCGATGAAGTAGCCAAGCACGTTGTTGTGCTTGATCTTGAGCGCGGCAACGCCGGTATCCTCACGGTACTTCGCCTCAAGCGCGGCAATCGCCTTGCGCGCGTTGCCTGAGGTGAGGCGCAGTTCATCGAGGCTTGCGTCGTAGCCTTCGGCAATAAATCCGCCCTGTCCGCGCTCGGTCGGCGGCGCGGATACCAGCGCGCGGGTGAAGTGCTCCACCATTTCGCCCCAGCCCGCTACGTGACCGCCCAGCGCCGGGAGCAGGCTGTTCAGCAGCACCGGCAGATCCGCACGGCCTGCAAGGCGCCCGCCAATGGCATGCGCTCCGGCCAGACCATCGCGCAACTGGCCAAGGTCGCGCGGCGATCCACGTCCGGCGACTACGCGACCCAGCGCACGGCCCACGTCAGGAAGCGCGCGCAGCGCCGCGCGCAGGTCCTCGCGCAGCATCGGGTCTTCATGCAGCCAGCCGACCAGTTCGAGACGCGCGGAAATCGCGCTGCGGTCGGTCAGCGGCGCGGAAAGGTCCTCGGCCAGCTGGCGCGCGCCCGCGCCAGTGACGCAGCGGTCGACCGCGTCGATCAAACTGCCCTTTCGTGCTCCTTGCGCGGATTCGAGGATTTCCAGGCTCGCGCGCGTGGCCTCGTCCATCGCCAGCGTCGCCTCGCCCGAACGGGCCTCGGGCGGGAGCAGCAGCGGCAACGCGCCGCGCCCGACATGGTCGAGATAGGCAATGAGACCACCGGCTGCGGCCAGCATCGGGCGGGTGAAGGCCCCGAACCCGTCAAGCGTGGAGACGCCGTGGATGCCCTTCAGCCGCTCCTCGCCGCCTTCGGAGGAGAATTCATGGCCCGAACGCCCGATCGCATCCTCGGGCGCCAGCTCCCAGCCGTCCTGCACGACCAGTTCGCGCGCGCCCAAACGTGCAAGGCTTGCAAGAAAGCGGTCAGGTGCACATTCCTCAAGCACCATCTGCCCGGTCGAGATGTCGCAGGCGGCAAGACCGATCACGCCGCGCACCTCGCAGGCCGCGGCCAGGACGTTCGCCCGGCGCGGTTCCAGGAGAGCTTCCTCGGTCAACGTCCCTGCCGTTACGAAGCGCACGATATCGCGGGCGACAAGGGCCTTGGAGCCCCCCCGCTTCTTCGCTTCGGCGGGCGTCTCGGTTTGCTCGGCAATGGCCACGCGGCAGCCCGCCTTGATCAACCGGGCAAGGTAGCTCTCGGCAGAATGAACCGGCACGCCGCACATCGGGATCGGGGTTCCGTTGTGCTCGCCGCGCGTGGTGAGTGCGATATCAAGAACTTGACTTGCGATTTTTGCATCTTCAAAGAAAAGCTCGAAGAAGTCCCCCATACGGTAGAACAGCAAGCATTCGCCAGCTTCCTCGCGAAGCGCGAGATACTGGGCCATCATGGGTGTTGCGCCGGAACTCATGGCGCTGCGTTAGCCCCGCTCGCCGGGCCTTGTGAAGCGCAACCCCCTTGCCTTTCCCCTATCGCGTCCCGGAATCTTTCGTTATCGGCCCTCGCTCATCCGGGAGAAATTCATTGTCCGAGAAAAGCAAGGTCCAGTTTACCGAGCGCGAGGCTCTGTTTTACCACCAGACAATCCGTCCGGGTAAGATCGAGATCATCGCATCCAAGCCGATGGCAACGCAGCGCGACCTGTCGCTCGCCTATTCGCCCGGCGTCGCCGTGCCCGTCCAGGCCATCGCCGACGATCCGCAGAAGGCTTACGATTACACCGCCAAGGGCAACCTCGTTGCGGTCATCTCCAACGGCTCGGCCATCCTGGGCATGGGCAACCTGGGCGCGCTCGCGTCCAAGCCGGTGATGGAAGGCAAGGCGGTCCTGTTCAAGCGCTTCGCCGATGTCGATTCTATCGACATCGAGCTGAACAGCGAGGACCCCGAGGCGCTTATCGAAGCCATCGCGATGATGGAACCCAGCTTTGGCGGCATCAACCTTGAAGACATTAAGGCGCCGGAGTGCTTCGTGATCGAGCAGACCCTGCGCGACCGCATGAACATCCCGGTCATGCACGACGACCAGCACGGCACCGCGATCATCACCGCGGCCGGCCTCATCAACGCCTGCCTCATCACTGGCCGTGACATCAAGGACATCAAGGTTGTGGTGAACGGCGCGGGCGCTGCGGCGCTGGCCTGCACCTCGCTGATCAAGTCGCTTGGCGTGCCGCACAACAACGTGATCGTGTGCGACCGTTCGGGCACGATCTACCAAGGCCGCACCGAGCAGATGGACCAGTGGAAGAGCGCGCACGCGGTCGCCACCGAGGCGCGTACGCTGGAAGAAGCGCTGGTCGGCGCTGATGTGTTCCTCGGCCTCTCGGCCGCCGGTGCGCTGCCGGCCGAATACGTGCGCAAGATGGCCGACGAACCGATCATCTTCGCGATGGCCAACCCCGTCCCGGAAATCATTCCCGACGAGGCCAAAGCCGTGCGTCCGGACGCGATCATCGCCACGGGCCGTTCGGACTTCCCGAACCAGGTCAACAACGTGCTGGGCTTCCCCTTCATCTTCCGCGGCGCGCTTGACGTGTCGGCCACCGCGATCAACGAAGAAATGAAGATCGCGGCCGCCAACGCCATCGCCGAACTCGCACGCGAGCAGGTCCACGAGGACGTCGCCGCCGCCTATGGCGACCAGGTCCAGCAGTTCGGCCGCGACTACATCATTCCCGCACCGTTCGACCCGCGCCTGATGGAAGTGGTGCCCGCCGCCGTCGCCAAGGCGGCGATGGAATCGGGTGTCGCGCAGCGTCCGATCGAGGACTTCGATGCCTACCGCCTCCAGCTCAAGGGCCGCCTCAACCCGACCACCTCGGTGCTGAGCTCGGTCTACGCGCAGGTTCGCGCCAACCCCAAGCGCGTGATCTTCGCCGAAGCGGACAACGAAGTCGTCCTTCGCGCCGCGATCCAGTACCGCGATTTCGGTTATGGCGAGCCCATTCTAGTCGGTCGCACCCAGAACATCCTCGATCTGATGAACGAGCTGGGCGTGCCCAACCCGGAGAGCTTCCACATCGAGAACTCGATGGTCTCGGACCACGTCGACCCGATGGTCGAGATGATCTACGCGCGCCTCAAGCGCCGTGGTTACCTGGAACGCGACGTCCAGCGCATGGTCAACACCGACCGCAACACCTTCGCCTCGGGCCTGCTCAAGATGGGCGTGGGCGATGCGATGATCACCGGCATGACGCGCCCCTTCGCGCAGTCGATGAAAAACGTGCGCCGCGTGCTCGATCCGGCCCCGGACAAGCTGCCTTTCGGCATGCACATGCTGGTGGGCAAGAACCGCACCGTGTTCCTGGCAGACACCACCATCAACGAGCGCCCGAGCGCCGAGGAACTGGCGATCATCGCCACCGAAGCGGCCTCGGTCGCCAAGCGCATGGGCCACGAGCCGCGCGTCGCGTTCCTCTCCTACTCGACCTTCGGCAACCCCGAGGGCCAGTGGGTCGAACGCACCCGCGATGCCGTGCACATCCTCGACGAGCGTGACGACGTACCCTTCGAGTACGAAGGCGAAATGGCACCCGATGCCGCGCTCAACCCCAAGATCATGGCGCTCTACCCGTTCTGCCGCCTCTCGGCTCCGGCCAACGTCCTGATCATGCCGGGTCTGCAATCAGCCAACATCTCGGCCAAGCTGCTGCGCGAGATCGGCGGCACGACCTCGATCGGCCCGATCCTGCTGGGCATGGAAAAGCCGGTCCAGATCGTACCGATGACCGCGATCGCGCCCGACGTGCTGACGAGCGCCGTGCTCGCGGCCGCTGGCATCGCCGGCTGAGGCAGCGGCAACGCAATCGGAGAGGGCCGCTTTCCCGGACGGCCCTGTTTCCGGCAACACCTGACAAAAAGGCCCCGGCAGGACGCTCTTGCCGGGGCCTTTTTGCAACGCTTGCCTCGCGAACCGCACGCACACGGCGCAACGCCGCCTGATCGGCGCGAATTTCAATTGACCCACCCGGGGCCGATCCTAAAGGCTGGCCCTGCGCTGCGGCACCGGGCCGCAGCCGCGAAGAGCGGTATCGAATCGAGGGAGGCGCCCGTGTGGCAGTGGTTTACCGGGAACACGCAAGTTGTCAGCGTTGCCCTCAGCTTTGCCATGCTGATCGTCTGGGTGATCTACCTGCAGTTGCTGCTGGTCCAGTTCCGGGGCACCAAGCGCTCGACGATCCTCATCACCCGCGCGGCTGGGCGCGGCATGCGCAGCCGCTGCCTCGTCACCAATATGAGCAGCCAGCCGCTCTACGTCTCCAGTCTTATCGCCACGGTGCACGTGCGCGGTCGCCAGATCGAACTGGCGCTGACAGACTTGCGTGAACTGCCCGGCGACCTGGGCGAAGACCCGCGCTCGATCATGGGCCAGGGCAGCCTTGCGACCGGCCAATTCATGAACATCGGCCACTTCGATGACATCGTGCGCACCCTGCTCGACGCAAACGAGGAAACCGACGTGCAGGAGGAGGAAGTCGACCAGTTCGACCTTACCGTGGTCGCGCTCTACGCGCTGGAGGACCTGCCCGTGGGCGCGACGCGCAGCTTCCACTTCGAACGCAACGTGCCCAAGGGCCCCCGCGTCCAGCCCCTCAGCATCGCCACCGACCAGATCCGCCAGCGCCGTCGTCGTAGCGATCTGCTGAACAAGGTGCAGCAGTACCTCTGAGTAGGAATAGGCAAAAATCAGAAAGGCAATTTCTCAAGGGGTGATCACCCCTTGACCCCAAAACGGGCGACCTCACCTTTCTCAGTCAAGGCGGCGCGCGACAGGCGAGGTCGACAGTTCGGAGAGCCCGAGGGCGATGGCCCTCGGAAACCGACGTCCTGTTTTCCCTGAAATCCTAAGGCTCAGCCCTTGCGGCGGTAGCGGAAGTACCAGACCTCGTGCTTGTAGACCGCGCGGGCCTTGGCCTCGTAGCGGGTCTCGGGCCAGCCGCCCGGGCGCTTCTGGAAGTCAAGAGGCTTCTCGCAGAGCCATTCGAACTGGCCGGTGTGCCGCTGCATCACCATCAGCGCATGGCGCAGATAGATGGCGTGGTCCGTGCCGAAGCGGAACTCGCCGCCCGGCCTGAGCTTGGCCGCGAACATGTCCACCGGACCATCGTTCATCATGCGCCGCTTGGCGTGGCGCGCCTTGGGCCAGGGATCGGGGTGCAGCAGGTAGAGGAACGAGAGCGAACCATCAGGAATGCGCGCAAGGACCTCGAGCGCGTCGCCGTGGTGAATGCGCACATTGCCGAGCGGCGGATGCGCACCGTTGTCACCCGCAACGTGCATCAGCGCCTGCGCGACCCCGTTGATGAAGGGCTCGGCACCGATGAAACCGTGGCCGGGCAGCATGTCCGCACGGGCGGCCATGTGCTCGCCCCCGCCGAAGCCGATCTCGAAGTGGAGCGGGCGATCATCGCCAAACAGCCCCTCGGCCGTAATCGGCCCGTCCTCGGGCATCGAAATCTTGGGCAGGAGGTTGTCGACAAGGCCCTGCTGGCCCGCACGCAAGGGCTTGCCCTTGGAGCGGCCATAGAGGCGGTTGAGAGTCGTGGGATCGCCGGGTTTGTGCGCAGTCATGGGCCGCGGCACTGGCAGGCAAGCGCGTGCGGGTCAATATTGCACGTGGCAGGCGTGGCAGGCGTGGCAGCTTGGCCTCTCTTTCCCGGTGCAAGGCGGATGACCGAAGAAAAGAAGAACGAAGATCTGATCCCCTTGACCCCTGAATGGGCGACCTCCCCATTCTCAGACCACATGGTGCAAGAACCTTGAGGTCGACAGTTTGGGGAGCCCGAGGGCGATGGCCCTCGGAATCACCTTTCTATCCTTGTCCGCAAATGGCTCCGTGCCTTGAATCCACGCAACGGACGAATTGCACGCACGCCCCGGCCCGGCCATACCCCCACCAAGGCGGGGCGAACCACCCGCCCCCAGCAGGACCGGACCTTTCACCATGCTCGCCGCCATCTTCCTCCTTCTTGCCTGCCAGCTCATCGGAGAGGCGCTGCACCGGATCACCGGGCTCGCGCTTCCCGGTTCGGTCATCGGCATGGTGCTGCTGCTGGGCTGGCTGGCGCTGGTGCGGCGCGAGCGGCCCACGCTCAGCGCTGTCAGTGGGTGGCTGACCGCGCACCTCTCGATCATGTTCGTGCCCGCCGCGGTCGGCCTCATGCAGGAAGGTTCCGCCCTTTCCCGCTATGGGCTGGGGCTCGCGCTCGCGACCGGGGTCTCGACCGTGCTGACTATCGTCGTCACCGCGCTGGTGTTCCGTTGGGCACTTCGCCGCTTCACCCCGGACGAGGTCGGCAAGCGCCCCGTACAGCCTGCGGAGCGCGGCGCATGAGCGCCCTCACCGATCTTCTCGCCACACCGCTCCTGTGGCTGGCCGTGACGCTGGGTGTCTTCGAGATCTTCGAGCGCCGTTCGCATCGCTCGGGGCGTCATCCGCTGTGCCACCCGGTGCTCTGGACCACGCCGGTGCTGATCACGCTGCTCTGGGCTACGGGGACGCCCTATGCCGACTATAAGGCCGACACCTTTCTCCTCAGCTTCCTGCTCGGCCCGGCCGTGGTCGGCCTCGCCGTCCCGATCTGGGCGCAGCGCGAGCGGATCAAGCGGCTTGCCGTGCCGATTGTCCTGTCGCTCGCGGCCGGTGCGGTGTCCTCGGTCGTCAGCGCAATCGGGATTCTCTCCCTGTTCGGAGCGCCCGCGGAGATCCTTGCCTCGATTGCCCCCCGTGCGACGACGACGCCGGTGGCCATGGCGATCGCGGAGCAACTGGGCGGCGTGCCCGCCCTGGCGGCCTGCATCGTCCTGTTCGCCGGGATAGCGGGGGCGATGACGGCCACCCCGCTCCTCAACGCGATGAAGTTCGATGATTACCGCCCCCGTGGCTTTGCGCTGGGCGTATCGGCGCACGGCTTCGGAGCGGCGCGCGCATTTCAGGTCAGCGAGACCGCGGGCGCTTTTGCAAGCCTGGGCATGGCACTCAACGCGGTGATGACAGCGGCCCTGCTCTCGCTCCTCGCCGCGTTGCTCTGATCCTGCCCGAATCGCGAATAGAAACGGACGGCAATTCCTTCAAGGAACGCCGGCCGTTTCGATTCGGTCAGATCGGGGCGCAGGACGCTCAGGCGACTTCCTGCAATTCGTCCGGATCGCGCAGGACATAGCCGCGGCCCCAGACGGTCTCGATGTAGTTGGCCCCGCCACAGGCATGGCTGAGCTTCTTGCGGAGCTTGCAGATGAAGACGTCGATGATCTTCAGCTCCGGCTCGTCCATGCCGCCATAGAGGTGGTTCAGGAACATTTCCTTGGTCAGCGTGGTGCCCTTGCGCAGGCTGAGCAGCTCGAGCATCGCGTATTCCTTGCCGGTCAGGTGCACACGCGCGCCATCGACCTCGACAGTCTTGGCATCGAGGTTGACGACCAGCTTGCCGGTGCGGATGACCGACTGCGAGTGGCCCTTCGAACGACGCACAACCGCATGAATACGCGCGATAAGTTCTTCGCGATGGAACGGCTTGGTGACGTAGTCGTCTGCGCCGAAGCCGAACGAGCGCACCTTGGAATCCATTTCCGCGATGCCCGACAGGATAAGCACCGGGGTCTGCACCTTGGCCACGCGCAGCTTCTTGAGCACGTCGTACCCGTGCATGTCGGGCAGATTGAGGTCGAGCAGTATGATGTCGTAATCGTACAACTTGCCCAGATCGAGGCCTTCCTCGCCCAGGTCCGTCGAGTAGATATTGAACCCTTCTGCCGTGAGCATGAGCTCGATCGCACGTGCAGTGGTGGGTTCGTCCTCGATCAACAGAACTCGCATTGGGTGATCCCCTTGTTGCCCTTATTTGCCGACCCTATCGGCTCCCGGTGTAGACTGCGGTAACCGCTTCGCAACGGACCTTGCCGAGAATTAACCATAGGTGGGATGAAGGTTAAAGGTTAATTTGCCGTAAATGCGGAAGCGAAGTGCAGACTATGGAAAGATTCTTAGTCGTGCCACCGCACACCCCACGGTAACCAAAACGGCCATGTGCCCTTCAGGTTAAGGGGCGCACCTTCATTTTCCTTTCCGCGCGCGCACGGGGCTTCGCGCGGTCGGCCTTCACCTGTGGTGTACCTACCCGCGCAAGATAGCTCCACAGACCGCACTGCAGGCCGATCACCATGAGGATAAAGGGCTGGAAGGCGATGCCCACGAAAAGGGAGCCCACGAGGTAGGACACCTGTGAGAGCTGAAGCGCATTGGCAAGCGGGGCCACCCAGGCCACCTCAGGCGCGCTTTGCTTGCGGTAGCGGCGTCGCAGCGCCTCCATCTGCCACAGCCCCGAGGCCTGGAGAAGCAACCACAGGAACAGGCCGGGATAGCCCTGCTCCCCCAGCATCTCGAAGTAGCTGGAATGGTAAGCCCGACCTTTCTCGACCACGTGCTCGCGGCGCACCGTCGTGAGCTCGCCCGTGGTTTCCCGCACGACCGTGTCGTATTCGACCCGGCTCGAAAGGTAGGCCTCGAAGCCGCCGCCGAGCGGGTTCTCCCGCGCGTAGTCCCAGGTCCACTTCCACACCCCCAGCCGCGTGCCTGCCGACTGGTCGGCCTCGTGGTTCTCGATCGTGTTCATGCGCGCGACGAAGGACTGGGGCAGGAAGGGAATCGCAGCAAAGGCGGTCAGAGTCATGCCCACCAGGATCAATACGCGGTGGCGCGCGGTACGCAGGTAAAGGATGCATAGGGCCGCAAGGCAGACGAGGCCGGTGCGCGCCTGCGTGCCCACAGGGATCAGGCAGCAGGCAAAGATGAGCGCCACCGCGAAGGTCCAGACCCGCCAGTCGGAGGGAAAGATCGTCGAATGGCGCGCCAGCCACAGGATGATCGGGATAATCGCGATGGCCACGCACGAGAGGATCGAGCCTTCGTAGAGGCCCGTGTTGGTCTCCACGAAGATGCGCAAGGTGCCATAGCCGCCCCCACCCAGCGCGGTCTTGATCCCTCCGTCGATGATGAGCGCGCTGGCCGCCAGCACCATCACCAGCGCCGCCGCCTCGATGCGCAGGCGCGTACGCAGGGTGAGCGGGAGGAAGATCGCGAAGACCAGCGCCTTCCACACCCAGCTCCATTTCTCGAGAGCGGGCAGCGGATAGTCCGCGCGCAGCGTGGTCATCGCGCAGTAGGCAAGCAGCGCCAGCATCACCGCCTGGCGCCAGGTGAAGCGCGTCCCCTCCTTCCCGTCGAGCGCCAGCCAGCCACCAAAGGCCGCAACGAAAGCAATCAGCGAGGTCGGGATGACCGAAAGGAAACCCCAGGAAATGATCTGGGGCGCCACAATGTCGATGTAGAGATAGCACAACACCCACAGGAACGGGCGCCGCAGCCCGGCCAGCAGAAGCGCGACAAAGAAGCCGGTGAAGGCGAGATTAAGCATCGTTTTCGCCCCGTGCCGCGCCCGCACCCTCGCTCTCGGCATCCGGGTTGGCGCCGGGAACGCGCATCCCCTGCCCACGCGGCGTACGGCGCGGCGCAGTGGCCTCGCCCTCACGGTCGAGATCGGGCCGCTGCAACAGGCGCCACACGGCCAGCGCGATCAGGCCGTGGGAGAGGGCAAGGGCAAAGATGTCGACCATCGCAAAACCTGCTAAGGCGTCTGGGTTGACGCCGCGTTAAGCGTTGTCCTGTAGCAAACGAGCGCCATGAGCACACGCCCGCCCCGCATCCTGCACGTGCTGGACCATTCGCTGCCGCTGCAGAGTGGCTATACCTTCCGCACCCGTGCGATCCTGAAGGCTCAGCAGGCTATGGGCTACGAGGTGCGCGGCGTCACGGGGCTGCGCCACAAGACCGGGACCTCTCCTGCTGAGGCGGTGCCAGAAGAGGCCGATGGCCTGCTCTTCCACCGCACCCCCGGAACCGCCAAGGGCCCTCCCGTCTGGCGCGAGGCGCGCGAGGTCGCCCGCTTCCACGCAGGGATCGAGACCGCGATCGCCGCCTGGCGCCCGGACATCCTCCACGCCCATTCACCCGCGCTGTGCGGCGCGGCGGCGCTGCGGGCCGCCCGGCGCCACGCGCTCCCCCTCGTCTACGAGATCCGGGCCTTCTGGGAAGACGCCGCGGTGGGCAACGGCACAGGTAGCGAAGGCTCGCTCAAGTACCGGCTGACCCGCGGCCTTGAGAACCACGTCGTTGCTCGCGCCGATGCGGTGGTGACAATCTGCGAGGGTCTGCGTGCCGATCTTGCCAGGCGCGGCGTGCCCGCCGACAAGATCACGGTCATGCCCAACGGCGTGGACCTCGACCTCTTCGGCACACCTGCGCGGCGCGACGAGGCGCTTGTCCGAAAGCTCGGCTTCCAGGGTGCGGACGGGCACCCCTGCCCGGTCATCGGCTTCATCGGCAGTTTTTATGATTACGAGGGCCTCGACGACCTCATCGCGGCCATGCCTGCCCTGCTCGCCCGTGAGCCCGACGCGCGCCTGTTGCTGGTCGGCGGAGGCCCGCGCGCCGAGGCCCTTGCCGCACAGGCGAAAGGATCCCCCGCCGCGCACGCGATCCGCTTTGTGGGGCGCGTCGCCCACGCCGAGGTCGAGCGCTACTACGCGCTGTGCGAAGTCATGGCCTACCCGCGCAAGCGCAGCCGCCTCACCGATCTCGTCACCCCGCTCAAGCCGCTGGAAGCGATGGCCCAGGGCAAGATCGTTGCCGCCAGCAACGTGGGCGGACATCGCGAACTTGTCATCCATGGCGAGACCGGCGTACTCTTCGCGCCTGACGATCCACAGGATCTGGCGCGCGCGCTTGCCGAACTGCTCGGCGCGCGCGATAGTTGGGAACGCCTTCGCACTGCGGGCATTGCCCATGTGCGCCGTGCGCACGACTGGTCTGCCAATGCCAGGCGTTATCAAGACGTTTACCAAATGCTGTCACCTGTGGTGGCGCAACATGGGCACTAGAACGCGATCGGTTCCGCGATTCCCGGCCCGATAATCACTCCTGGGGGTGTGCGACGTGGCCGATAAGATGCGCAAGACCAAGGGCGGAAAGCCGCCGATCAGCCGGCATCCGATATTCCCCGCCATCATCGCGCTGTGGTGCGGTGCGCTGGCCGGTTTGTGCAGCATCGCGCTGCGTCCCGCAGTGGTCGAACAGGCGATTCTCGCGACCGGCCTTGATACGCTCGTGCCCATGGCCGCTCCGCCGCTCGGGGCCACCTTCCGCATTGCCCTTACCCTTGCCATGACCGGGATCGGCGCCCTCCTCGGCGGGTTCCTGGCCCTGCGCATCGTGCGCCCGCGCCCGCCTGCCCGCGCCCGTGCAGATGGCGCAGAGATGGCTCGGAACGAAGCCCCGGCCACCGCGCCCGCCGCCGCCCCTGCAGCCCCTGCCGCCGCGCGCGCACCTGCGGGCCGCCGTCGGGCCTTGGCCAACATGGAACTGGAAACCGCGAGCGCCCAAGAAGCAAGTGCGGAGACTGCCCAGGCGCCAGAAGATTGCGCGCCCGAGGCTCCCGCGCCCTTTGTGCAGCCCGAGACGGCCGCTGCACCTGCACCTGCCGTAGCGCCCCTTGCAGAGACCGAACGTGGCGAAATCGCGGAAGGTATCCTCGACATGCGCGCGTTCGATCTCGACGCCTATCTCGACAGTGCGCAGAAGCCCACGGTCCAGCCGGACGCGATGCCCGCGCCAAGCGGAGCCGAAGCCCCCGATGGACCGCTCGCCCTGGAGGACAACGTGTCCCCGTCGCGCCCCATCCCGCCCGAGGCGCAGCTCTTCCGGACAAGCGCCCCATCCGCCGCGGCGCCCGACACCGACGTACCGGCCGCTCCCGGCCAGCGCCTGTTCGATGCCTATTCGCAGGCGATCGCCGCAAAGACCGCTGCCCCTGGCTTCTCGCTGCTCCCGCACAAGGATGAGGCGAGCGCCGAAAGCGCAGAGAGCTGGGACGAAATCCCGACCGTGTCCGAGCCCGCTGTGACGGACCAACCCGGCAGCGCCCCAACCGCGCCGGCCAACGCGCCCGAAGTGATGCCGTTCGCCGCAGCGGCCATGGCCGAATTCACCGCAGGCGCAGGTCCGCGTAGCGGCGCGGAACGCATCGCCGCGCGCGAACTCGATGAACTCTCGCCGATCGAACTGCTCGAACGTCTCGCCCTGGCCATGACGCGCCGCCGCGAGACCGAGGCCCGCGACGCGGCCAAGGAGACACCGGAAGAACCGGCTTCGGAACCCTCCTCCAGAAGCGCGCCCGCCATGCCGGCCCCCTATTCGCCGGAAACCGCCGCCGAGGCACCCCAGGTACCGACGCCATCGGCCGAAGAGGAGGCGCCCCCGGTCGCTCTGGCCCGCGGGCCCTTCGCCGCCCCGAACTCCGAGGCCACCACCCCCGAGCCTTCCGCGCACGAGGCTGCGCAGACAACTCCCGAAAAGGCGCACGCCGCGAAGCCGGGCATGCCCGCCGCCATGCGCGGGATCGACTTCGACGCCTTCGAGGATGACGACGACGAGGCGCTGCCCGACTATATCCCGGCGCGCCTCATCCGCGCGCCTGAGCCCCCGTCCGCACCGTCCCCGGCACCATTCGCCGCGCCCGCGGGCCTTGCGCCCGCAGAGCCGGAGGAAAACGACGCCGAGGAAGAGAGCGTGCTCGAACAGGGCTATTCCTCGCTGCTGGGCCTTTCGCGCCAGGCCCAAGACGCCCCGTCCTTCGTGCGCATCGAGGAACCCGAAGGCCACGACGAGATCGAACCGGTGGTGATCTTCCCCGGCGAAGAGGCGCGCAGCCAGGCCGCCCACACATCGAGCGATGCACCGCGTCCCTTCGATGCCGCCCCTGCCGGAGACTCCGAGCCCCTGGCCTTCCCGCGTCAACTGCAGGCCGATGCCTCCCACCCGCAGCCCCGCCGCTTCGATGCCCCGGCGCGTGAAGACGCGGAAGAGACCGAGAAGGCCCTGCGCGCTGCCCTCGCCACGCTCCAACGGATGAGCGGCGCCGCCTGATCTCGGAAACCCACGAACGGAATCGGCGGCCTTCCGGTCTCCGAAGCGGGTTCCGCTCCACGGACACTTGCATCAACAAACCATTGTGACAGTTCTCAAACGGCGATTCCTGATAACAAAATGGCCTAGAATCGGCGTCAATTGGAATTTTTCGTCCGTCACGACCCGAAGTCGGTTGCAAAACCGGCCCTCAATCTGCATGGGGACCGTGGGGTCACTATGTCGCTCAAGAGCGGCGCTCGATTCGTGCGCGCTGCGCGGACGAAGCGGGTTTTGCGGCCCCTGACAAAATGACAGGATGGGTATTATCGATGGGATTTCCTAAGCCCCAGGGCCTTTATGATGCGCAAAATGAACATGACTCCTGCGGCGTGGGCTTCGTTGCCCATATCAAGGGTGAAAAATCGCACGCCATTATTACCCAGGCTCTGGAGATTCTGAAAAACATCGACCACCGCGGCGCCGTGGGGGCGGACCCGCTGCTGGGCGATGGTGCGGGCATTCTCACGCAGATTCCCGATCAGCTTTTCCGCAAGTGGGCCGAGGCCAATGGCCATGAGCTGCCGCAGCCGGGCGACTACGCCGTTGCGATGTGCTTCCTGCCCCGCGACGAGGCTTCGCGCGACTTCGTGGTCACGAAGTTCGAAAAGTTCATTGCCAAGGAAGGCCAGCGTCTCGTGGGCTGGCGCGACGTGCCGGTCACGCTCGATGGCCTGGGCAAGGCGGTGCTCGAATCGATGCCGGTGGTGCGCCAGTGCGTGATCGCGCGCGACGGCGACTGCGCCGACCAGGACGCGTTCGAGCGCAAGCTGCTGGTGATCCGCAAGCAGACGCAGAACCCGCTGCACGACCTTGCCGAGAAGAACGACATGCCCGGCCTGACCGAGCTCTACATGCCGAGCTTCTCGAGCCGCACGATCGTCTACAAGGGCCTGCTGCTTGCGACCCAGGTCGGCTCGTTCTACGACGACCTGCGCAATCCGGACTTCGTTTCGGCGCTCGGCCTCGTGCACCAGCGCTTCTCGACCAACACCTTCCCGAGCTGGCGCCTCGCGCACCCCTACCGCTTCATGGCCCACAACGGTGAGATCAACACCGTGCGCGGCAACGTGAACTGGATGAACGCGCGCCGCCGCACCATGGAAAGCGACCTCCTGGGCGCGGACCTCGACAAGATGTGGCCGATCATCCCGCACGGCCAGTCGGACACCGCGTGCCTCGACAACGCGTTCGAGCTGCTGCTTGCAGGCGGCTACTCGCTGGTCCACGCGATGATGATCCTCATCCCGGAAGCCTGGGCCGGCAACCCGCTGATGGACGCCAAGCGCCGCGCCTTCTACGAATACCACGCCGCGCTGATGGAGCCCTGGGACGGTCCGGCCGCCGTGGCCTTCACCGATGGTCGCCAGATCGGCGCCACCCTCGACCGCAACGGCCTGCGCCCCGCGCGCTTCCTCGTCACCGACGATGACCTGTGCGTCATGGCCTCGGAAAGCGGCGTCCTGCCGATCGCCGAGGAGCGTATCGTGCGCAAGTGGCGCCTCCAGCCCGGCCGCATGCTGCTGATCGACTTCGAGGAAGGTCGCATCATCGAGGACGAGGAAATCAAGTCCAAGCTCTCGGAGGAGGAACCCTACGAGAAGTGGCTCGACAAGGCGCAGTACAAGCTCGCCGACCTCGACGTGATCGAGCCCGAACTGGCCGAGATTCCCGCGCCCACCGGCACGCTGCTCGACCGCCAGCAGGCCTTCGGCTACACGCAGGAAGACACTCAGCGCTTCCTCGAGCCGATGGCCATGAACGGCGACGATCCGATCGGCTCGATGGGCACCGACACGCCGATCCCGGTCCTGTCGAACAAGGCTCGCCTGCTGTACGACTACTTCAAGCAGAACTTCGCGCAGGTCACCAACCCGCCAATCGACCCGATCCGCGAGGAACTGGTCATGAGCCTCGTCTCGATGATCGGTCCGCGCCCGAACCTGCTTGGTCACGATGCCGGGACGCACAAGCGTCTCGAGGTCAGCCAGCCGATCCTGACCGACAAGGGACTGGCCAAGATCCGCTCGGTGGAAGCCGCCCTTGACGGCGCCTTCCGCACCGAGACCATCGACATGACCTGGGACGCCGAAAGCGGCGCGGCCGGTCTTGAGATGGCGATCAAGGAAATGTGCTGGGCGGCGACCGAGGCCGTGCTCGCGGACAAGAACATCCTGATCCTGTCCGACCGTGCGCAGGGCCCGGACCGCATCCCGATGCCGGCGCTGCTGGCGACCGCAGCGGTGCACCACCACCTCGTGCGCCAGGGCCTGCGCATGCAGACCGGCCTCGTCATCGAGACCGGTGAAGCCCGCGAAGTCCAGCACTTCTGCGCGCTGGCGGGTTATGGCGCGGAAGCCATCAACCCCTACCTCGCCTTCGAGACGATCGAGGAGATGCGGGTCCGCAAGAAGCTGCCGATCTCGGCCGACGATGCCGCCAAGAACTACGTTTACGCCGTGGGCAAGGGCATCCGCAAGGTGATGTCCAAGATGGGCATCTCGACCTACCAGTCGTACTGCGGTGCGCAGATCTTCGACGCCGTCGGCCTGTCGAGCGACTTCATCGAGACCTACTTCGCAGGCACCGCGACGACCATCGAAGGCGCCGGCCTTGCCGAAATCGCCGAAGAGACCGTGCGTCGCCACGCCGAGGCCTATGGCGACAACCCGATCTACGCGGGCATGCTCGACGTGGGCGGCATCTACGGCTCGCGCGTGCGCGGTGAAGACCACGCCTGGACCAGCGACAACATCGGCAACCTCCAGCACGCGGTGCGCGGCAACGTGCCCTCCAAGTACAAGGAGTTCGCCGAGAGCATCAACGACCAGTCGGCCCGCATGCTCACCATCCGCGGCCTGCTCGACTTCAAGGTGGCCGACACGGCCATCCCCATCGAGGAAGTCGAACCCGCCAGCGAGATCGTCAAGCGCTTCGCCACCGGCGCCATGAGCTACGGCTCGATCTCGTGGGAGGCGCATACCACGCTGGCGCTCGCCATGAACCGTATCGGCGGCAAGTCGAACACCGGTGAAGGCGGCGAGGATCCCAAGCGCTTCAAGCCGCTGGAAAACGGCGACACGATGCGTTCCTCGATCAAGCAGGTTGCCTCGGGCCGCTTCGGCGTCACCACCGAGTACCTCGTCAACGCCGACGACATCCAGATCAAGATGGCGCAGGGCGCAAAGCCCGGCGAAGGCGGCCAGCTGCCTGGCCACAAGGTCGACAAGGTGATCGGCAAGACCCGTCACTCGACCCCGGGTGTGGGCCTCATCTCGCCGCCGCCGCACCACGACATCTACTCGATCGAGGACCTTGCGCAGCTCATTCACGATCTCAAGAACGTGAACCCGACGAGCCGCGTTTCGGTCAAGCTCGTCTCCGAAGTGGGCGTGGGTACGGTTGCCGCCGGTGTCTCGAAGGCACGTGCGGACCACATCACCGTCTCGGGTTACGAGGGCGGCACCGGCGCTTCCCCGCTGACCTCGCTGACCCACGCGGGCAGCCCATGGGAAATCGGCCTTGCCGAGACCCAGCAGACGCTGATCCTCAACAACCTGCGCAGCCGCGTGGCTGTACAGGCGGACGGCGGCCTGCGTACGGGCCGTGACGTGGCGGTCGCTGCGCTCCTGGGCGCGGATGAGTTCGGCTTTGCCACCGCCCCGCTGATCGCGGCCGGCTGCATCATGATGCGCAAGTGCCACCTCAACACCTGCCCGGTCGGCGTGGCCACGCAGAACCCGGTCCTGCGCGCCCGCTTCACCGGCCAGCCCGAGCACGTGATCAACTACTTCTTCTTCGTCGCCGAGGAACTGCGCGCGATCATGGCGCAGCTGGGCTTCCGCACGGTTGCCGAGATGGTCGGCCGCGTCGACAAGCTCGACATGAAGAAGGCGATCACTCACTGGAAGGCCAAGGGCGTTGACCTTTCCCGCATCCTCTACCAGGCTCCGCTGGGCGACAGCCCCTCGCTGAACTGGTCGGAGCGCCAGGATCACGGCCTTGAAAACGCGCTCGACAACGAGCTCATCGCGGCGGCTGCTCCGGCTCTGGAAAAGGGCGAGGCCGTACGCATCGAGAAGCCGGTGATCAACGTCAACCGCACCGTGGGCGCGATGCTCTCGGGTGAGGTGGCGCGTCGCTATGGCCATGAAGGCCTGCCCGACAACACCATCAAGGTGCAGCTGACCGGCGTTGCTGGCCAGAGCTTCGCGGCCTGGCTCGCCCATGGCGTGACACTCGACCTCGTCGGCGATGCCAACGACTACGTCGGCAAGGGCCTGTCGGGTGGCCGCGTGATCGTGCGCCAGCCGGACAACGTGAAGCGCGTTCCCACCGAGAACATCATCGTGGGCAACACCGTGCTCTACGGTGCGGTCTCGGGCGAGGCGTTCTTCAACGGCGTGGGCGGCGAGCGTTTCGCGGTCCGCAACTCGGGTGCGATCACGGTTGTCGAAGGCTGCGGCGATCACGGCTGCGAGTACATGACCGGCGGCGTGGTGATGGTGCTGGGCAAGACCGGACGCAACTTTGCAGCCGGCATGTCGGGCGGCATCGCCTACGTCTACGACGAGGAGGGCCGCTTCAGGGACCTCGCCAACACCGCCATGGTGGATCTCGAAAGCGTTTCGGCAACTCCGGACGAGGACGAAGGCAGCGGCCGACCGCAGCAGCGCACGGTCAGTGTCAATGACCTGGGCATGGGCGACATGCTGCGTCACGACGCCGAGCGCATCCGCGTCCTGCTGGAACGCCACAAGCTGCACACCGGCTCGAGCCGGGCCAGCGAACTCCTCGAAAACTTCGAGGACGCGCTGGGCAAGTTCGTCAAGGTGATGCCGCGCGACTACGCCAAGGCGCTCAAGATGCTCGAGGCCGAGCGTCTCGAAGCCGCCACGGTCGCGGCGGAATAAGTTCGAAGGAATATAGAAGACATGGGCAAGGAAACCGGCTTTCTCGAGCTTGACCGCCAGGACCGTACGTACGGACCCGTCGACGAGCGCCTGAAGAACTACAAGGAGTTCGTGGTCCCCCTTTCGGCGGAAACGCTGAAAGGGCAGGCCTCGCGCTGCATGAACTGCGGCGTGCCGCACTGCCACACCGGCTGTCCGGTGAACAACATTATCCCCGACTGGAACCACCTGGTCTACGAGGACGACTTCCGCAACGCGCTGGAAATCCTCCACTCGACCAACAACTTCCCCGAGTTCACCGGTCGCATCTGCCCCGCGCCCTGCGAGGCGGCCTGCACCCTGAACCTCATCGACGAGCCCGTCACGATCAAGTCGATCGAGTGCGCGATCGTCGACAAGGGCTGGTCGGAAGGCTGGATCACGCCGAAGATCCCCGCCGCCAAGACCGGCAAGTCGGTTGCGGTCGTGGGCTCGGGCCCAGCGGGTCTTGCCTGCGCGCAGCAGCTGGCGCGCGCGGGCCACTCGGTCACCGTGTTCGAAAAGAACGACCGCGTGGGCGGGCTGATGCGCTACGGCATCCCCGACTTCAAAATGGAAAAGCACCTCATCAACCGCCGCGCCGCGCAGATGGAGGCCGAAGGCGTAACCTTCCGCACCTCCACCGAAGTGGGCGTGAACGTCTCGGTGAGCTCGCTCAAGGAAAACTACGACGCGATCGTCTTTGCCGGCGGTGCCGAGGATGCCCGCAAGCTGCAGATCCCCGGCGCGGAACTGCCCGGCGTGCGTCTCGCGATGGAGTTCCTCACCCAGCAGAACAAGCGCAACGCGGGCGACGATGAACTTCGCGCCGCGCCGCGCGGCTCGCTTACCGCCACCGGCAAGAACGTCATCGTCATCGGCGGCGGCGACACCGGTTCGGACTGCGTGGGCACCTCCAACCGCCAGGGTGCCAAGTCAGTGATCCAGCTCGAGATCATGCCCAAGCCCCCGGTCCACGAGGACAAGGCCATGTCCTGGCCGTTCTGGCCGCTCAAGCTGCGCACATCCTCCAGCCACGAAGAAGGCGCGGACCGTGAGTGGGCCGTGCTCACCAAACGCGTTGTTGGCGATAACGACGTGAAGGGCCTGGAATGCGTCCGCGTCGAGTGGAAGGACGGCAAGATGGTTGAGGTCGAGGGCAGCGAGTTCACGCTCGAAGCCGATCTCATCCTCCTCGCCATGGGCTTTGTCGGTCCCAAGAAGGCCGGCATGCTCGACCAGGCCGCCGTCGAACTCGACGCGCGCGGCAACGTCAAGGCCGATACCCAGGTCTACCAGACCTCGGATGAGCAGATCTGGGCCTGCGGCGACATGCGTCGTGGCCAGAGCCTGGTTGTCTGGGCCATCCGCGAGGGCCGCCAGTGCGCGCGCGCCGTCGACGAGGCGCTGATGGGCGCGAGCGAATTGCCGCGCTGAGACAGGCCTACACGGCAACCGAGATACGAAGGGGCGTCCACGGGGGCGCCCCTTTTTTCATGACCTTGTGAAAGCTTGTCGCGCGCCCACTCCAACCCGGTGGTATCTTGCCGCATCGTGCCCGGGGCCCCCGCAAAGTCGCCTAGGTGCACCTTGGCGCCCATTTCACCGTGCACCGCTACCCCCCTTTTCACGACAGCCCCGCCACGGGTTGCAGGCAAGGACGCGCGCCTGGACGCGCAGAAGGGATGGAGCGAGGCAGTGATCAAGGACCAGACCCGGAAGGCCGGACGCGGGCTGACAGCGCTCGTTGCGCTCGCCGTGCTGCTGACCGGCCTTGCCGTCTACATGATCCGCTTCGGCGGACCGATCGAGCGCAAGCACGCCCTCCAGAACGAGATGCTGGCCGACATCCTGCCGCCGCCAGCCTTCGTCGTCGAACCCTACCTCCAGGTCACGCAAGCCACCGCCAACCCGGGCAACGCCCCGCTCGTCCTCGAAGAGCTGGCGCGCCTCGAAGGCGAATTCCGCGAACGCCAGGCCTATTGGCAGGAGAACGATGTCCCCCCCGAAGTGCGCGACCAGCTGGCCCGCGTGATCCGGGTGGCCGATCATTTCTGGCGCATTGTCGATGGCAAGTTCGCCAAGGCCGCCAAGGGCCGTGACCGGGATGCCATGTACTGGATCCAGGTGCGCGAACTCTCCCCCATCTACAGCCGCCAGCGCCAGGAAGTGCTCAAGCTCGTCGCCCTTTCGCGCGCCTTCACCACGACCGAGATGCGCACCGACACCTGGATCACCACCGTCTGCCTGCTAGCCAGCGCTCTCATAGCCCTGCTGCTGGCCAGCGCCATTCCCTATGCGGCCCGGCGGATCGACCGCACGATCGTTACCCCGCTGGAGAACGCCAGCCGCAGCTTCGGACACCTCGCCTCGGGCGACTTCGACATCGTCATCGAAGGCACCGAGCGGCGCGACGAATTCGGCACGATGGCCCGCTCGATGGATGTCTTCCGCCGCGCCGGGATCGAGAAGGCCAGCGCGGAAGAGGAACAGCGGCGCGTGGTCGAGAATGTCTCGGTCGGCCTCCACAAGCTTGCCGCCAAGGACCTCGAATACCGCATCACCGAACCTTTCCCGGAAAGCTACGAGGCGCTGCGCATGAACTTCAACGAGGCGGTGACCGCGCTGTGCAAGGCCATGGGCACCGTGCGCGTCGGGGCCTCCAGCGTGATGAACGCGATCTCGGAGATCCGCGCGGGCTCGGACGACCTCGCCCAGCGCAACCAGCAGCAGGCCGCGAGTCTGGAGGAAACCGCCGCGGCCATGGCGCAGGTGACCACCCGCATTCGCGAATCGGCAGGTACCGCCGCCCAAGCGCGGGAGGCCATCACCACCGCCCACGACGAGGCCAGCCAAGGCGGCGAAGTGGTACGTGCGGCGGTCACCGCGATGTCCGCCATCGAGGCTTCGGCGCGCGAGATCTCGACCATCATCGACCTCATCGACGGCATCGCCTTCCAGACCAATCTCTTGGCCCTCAACGCAGGGGTCGAAGCCGCACGCGCGGGCGATGCAGGCAAGGGCTTCGCGGTCGTCGCCAACGAGGTGCGCGATCTCGCCCAGCGTTCAGCCGAGGCGGCGCACCAGATTAAGGCGCTCATCACCAAGAGCAGCGCGCAAGTGGAAGGCGGCGTTGAGCTGGTTGGTGAAACCGGCACCCGGCTCGAAGCAATCCTGGCGCAAGTGGGCGAACTGCGCAGCTTCATCGAGCAGATGGCCAGCTCTGCGCGCCAGCAGGCAAGCGACCTCGATCAGGTCAACACCTCGGTTAGCGAAATGGACCGAATGACCCAGCAGAACGCGGCCATGGTCGAGGAAACGACCGCTGCGACTCGAAGTCTGGAAAGTGAGGCGCGCGGCCTCAGCGAACTCATGTCGGGTTTCCGCACTCGCATGCGTGAGGCCCGCCCCGAGATAGCAGGACAGGGCGAGCCCTTGCGGCGCACCAGCGCGGCGGCTTGACCGGCCAGAAGAAAATAGATCCGAGGGCCATGGCCCTTGGGCTCCCCGAACGATCAAGCTCACCTTAGTCGCACCACTTTGGCCGAGGAAGGTGAGCTCGCCGGTTCGGGGGTCAAGGGGCTACGGCCCCTTGAAAAAGGACGTCCTGCTTACTCCGTATGCGCCTTCACCGTATCGGGCGCCGTATTTACCTCTTCGGCGTCGGTTGCGGTCTCGCTCGTGATCGGCACCGCGTTCACGTCGCTGTCGAGTTCCTCGCAGGCCTTGCGCACGCCCGCCGCGTAGTCGGGGTGGACCTTTTCAAGGACGGCGTACCAGCGCTCCTTTACGCCCGTCGAGCACGGCCCCATGGCCTGGGCGTAGTTGGTGTAGAGGCGCTGCTTCTGCTCGTCTGTGAACATTTCATAGAGTGCACGCGGCTGCGTGAAATCGTCCATCTCCTGCGGGTTGCCATAGCGGTCCATGTCGCCATCGATACGCAGCGGTGGCTCCTGCGCACCCGCATTGGCAACAGGCCCATCGTACTGATTAGGCTCGTAGTAGGCATCCGGGTTGCCGAAGTCGTTGGTGAAGAAGCGCATCGCGCCGTCCTTGTGGTAGTGATTCACCTTGGCGGCCTTGGCTGCGTTTGCGGGCAGCGCTTCGTAATGCGTACCCAGGCGATAGCGGTGCGCATCGGCATAGGAGAAGACGCGCGCCTGCAGCATCTTGTCCGGCGAGAAGGATATACCCGGCACGATATTCGAGGGGCTGAACGCCGCGTTCTCGACCATCTGGAAATAGTTGTCCGGGTTCTGGTTCATCTCCAGGACGCCCACCTCGATCAGTGGATAGTCGCCGTGAGGCCAGACCTTGGTGAGGTCGAAGGGGTTGTAGGGCGTCTTGAGCGCGTCCTCCTCGGGCATGACCTGGATGTAGAGCGTCCACTTGGGGTACTCGCCCTTCTCGACCGCGTTGTAGAGGTCCTCCTGATAGGATTCGCGCGTCTTGCCGATCAGCTTCTCGGCCTCGGCATTGGTGTAGAACTTGTGGCCCTGCTGGGTCTTGAAGTGAAACTTCACCCAGAAACGCTCACCGGCCGCGTTCCACATCGAGAAGGTATGGCTGCCATAGCCGTTCATGTGCATCGGGTTCTTCGGAATGCCGCGGTCCGACATCAGGATCGTCACCTGGTGCACGCTTTCGGGCTGGGCGGCCCAGAAGTCGAACATGGCCTCCGGGCTGCGCAGGTTCGTGCGCGGATGGCGCTTCTGCGTGTGGATGAAGTCGGGGAACTTGTAAGCATCGCGCACGAAGAAGACAGGCGTGTTGTTGCCCACCATGTCCCAGTTGCCCTCTTCGGTGTAGAACTTGAGGGAGAAACCGCGCACGTCGCGCTCGGCATCGGCTGCGCCTGCTTCGCCCGCGACGGTCGACCAGCGCGAAAGCACCTCGGTCTGCTTGCCCACCTCGGAAAACATCTTCGCGCAGGTGTACTTCGTGATGTCGTTGGTTACCGTGAAGGTACCCTGCAGGCCCCAGCCCTTGGCGTGGACGGTGCGCTCGGGGATTCGCTCGCGGTTCTGGTGGGCGAGCTTTTCCAAGAGTTGGTAATCCTGCATCAGCACCGGCCCGCGGGTGCCCGCGGTCAGCGAGTTCTCATTGGAGGGAACAGGGGCACCGGCGCTGGTGGTCAGGGTGGGCTTGTCGGCCATGGATAGGTCCTCTCGGCGATTGGGGGATTGCCAAGAAGAATGCGTCAGGCGCCCAAGTGGTTGCCGCAAGGCTTGCGATCAGCCTGATCGCCTGCGTCAATCAGACACAGCCCCAATCGATCCGTGTGCGCCCGTTCTTTTTCAAGAAGGCGTTGGTACGGCTGAAATGTCCGCATCCGAAGAACCCGCGGTGTGCCGAAAGCGGACTGGGATGCGGCGCCTGAAGGATGAGGTGCTGACTTTGCATCAGGCCCGGCACCCGCTGCGCCTTCTTCTGCGCATGCGAGCCCCAGAGCAGGAAGACGCACGGTTCGCGGCGCGCCGCGACCGCGGCCACGGCGGCATCGGTGATCGCCTCCCAGCCCCGCTTCTGGTGCGAACCGGCCTGTCCCGCCTCGACCGTCAGCGCGTTGTTGAGGAGCAGCACACCCTGGCGTGCCCAGCCCTCCAGATTGCCATGACCGGGCGCTGTCACACCGCAGTCACTGGCCAGTTCCTTGTAGATGTTGCCCAGCGAGGGGGGCACACGCACGCCCTTCTGCACCGAAAAGGCCAGCCCGTGCGCCTGTCCCGGCCCGTGATAGGGGTCCTGCCCCAGGATCACGACCTTGACCGCATCAAACGGGGTCAGTTCCAGCGCGCGCAAGCGGCTACCGCGCGGGGGATAGACGGTCTTGCCCCCCTCCTCCTCGGCTTGCAGCCAAGCGCCCAGACGGCGCGCCTCAGGGGCTTCCAGCACCGGGGCAAGTGCGGCGCGCCAGCTTTCCGGCACCGCCTCGGCGCCCTCGACACCGGCGTAGCCTTCCGATCCGCTCATCGCAAATTTCCTCCGCGCCCGGCAACAAGGTGGGCTTGCGACCATTGCGCAACCGACCGGCAATCCCTAAGCACTTTTGCATCATGGCTGTCTATCTCCACGAAGAAGATCTCCCCGAAGGCGTCCTGGCGCCGGGGCCCGTCGCCGTCGACACCGAGACGATGGGACTCATCACCCGCCGCGATCGCCTGTGCGTGGTCCAGATTTCCGATGGCGGCGGCGATGAGCATCTCATCCGCTTCGCGCCGGGCAGCGACTATGCCGCGCCCAATCTGAAGGCAGTCCTGGCGGACCCGGGGCGCCTCAAGCTCTACCATTTCGCGCGCTTCGACCTGGCCGCGATGGAGCACTACATGGGCGTGATGGCCGCACCGGTGTTCTGCACCAAGATCGCGAGCAAGCTGGTGCGTACCTACACCGACCGCCACGGTCTCAAGGACCTGGTGCGCGAACTTCTCGGTAAGGAAGTGTCCAAGCAGCAGCAGTCGAGCGACTGGGGCGCGCCGGACCTGTCCGACCCGCAGAAGGAATACGCGGCCTCCGACGTGCGCCACCTCCACGCGATGCACACCATTCTGGTCGAGCGCCTGGCCCGTGAGGGCCGCACCGAGATGGCGCAGGCCTGCTTCGACTTCCTTCCCGCCCGCGCGCGTCTCGACCTCGCCGGGTGGCCGGACCACGATATTTTCAGCCACCAAGCGGCTTGACGCTGCAGGAACCACGCGCCCATGTCTGAGGAAGCCAGACAAATCCGCAACCGCCGCCGGCACCTTGCCGCGCCCGGCGGCTCGCACGACCGCCTGGTGGGTTTTCTGGTGAAGGCCCTGCCCGCCGCGATCGGCGTGGTTGCGGCAGTGATGATCCTCGTGCCGCTCAGCCCGCGTGGCGAAGTCAGCTTCCTGCTCGACCGCAACAAGGTCGAGGTCACTGAAAACCGCCTCTCGGTCGACGATGCCGCCTACAGCGGCAAGGACGACCGGGGGCGCGACTTCACCGTCACGGCAGGCACCGCCGTACAGGAAAGTGCAGCCAGTCCCATTGTCGAGATGTTCGACCTTGCCGCCCGGATCGCGCTCAGCGACGGGCCGGGCGAGATCGCCGCCCCGCGCGGGCGCTACAACTACGACGAGGACCTCCTCGACGTCGATGGACCAGTCGATTTCGCCGCGAGCGATGGCTACCACATGACCGCAAACAACGTCTCGGTCGATATCGCATCCAAGCTCGCGCACGGATCCGGCGGCGTCGAAGGCCGGGTACCCAGCGGTACCTTCAAGGCCGAGACCATGCAGGCCGACCTCGAAGCGCGCACCGTAACCCTTGAAGGCAATGCCAAGCTGCGGATGACCCCCGGCAGCAAGCTGGAGATACCCCAATGACGTCCGTTCGCCTGCCCTCCCTTGCGCTGCGTTCGGCCCTTGCCCTCGCGATCCTGGCAACAGGCGGCCTTGTCGCCTCCCAGAGGATCGGGGCGCAGGCCCTCGAAGGCCACAACAGCGACGCACCGGTCGACTTTTCGGCCGACAAGATCGAACTGCAGGACCGTGAGGACCGCGTCGTCCTCACCGGCAATGTCGACATCCGACAGGCTGGACTGACGCTCAAGGCCGCGCGCACGGTGGTCAATTTCACCAACGCCGAGCGCCTCGAGGTCCAGCGTATCACCGCGACCGGCGGCGTGCGCGTGACCCGCCGCGACGAAGTCGCCACCGGCGACGTGGCGGTCTACGACTTCAACAAGCGTATCATCACCATGGTCGGCAACGCCTCGCTCAAACGCGGCAGCACCGACACGCTGCGCGGGGGACGGTTCGTGGTCGATCTCAAGACCGGCGTCTCCTCGGCCTCGGGCGGGCGCGTGCAGGGCACGTTCAACGTGCCCAAGTCGTCCAACTGACCACGGTCGATACGGCCACGAAAAAGCCCGCCCGGTCCTGGCGACCCGGCGGGCTTTTTCGTGCGTGTGCCTGGCTGAACGCGCGCTTAGAACGCGCGATCATGGACCAGCACGCGCAAGGTGAGGAAGATGATCTGCACATCGCGCATGATCGTCCAGCCTTCGAGGTATTCAAGGTCCGACTGCAGGCGATTGACGAGATCCGATTCCTTGTCGGTCGCCCCGCGATAGCCGCGCACCTGCGCAAGGCCCGACAGACCCGGCTTGAGGCTATGGCGCTGCCAGTAGCGCAGGTCTACCTCCCAGAACAGCTTGTCGCCCGCCAGCGAGCCCGTCGCGTGGGGGCGTGGGCCGACAAGGCTCATGTCACCCAAGAGCACGTTGAAGAGCTGGGGCAACTCGTCGATGCTGGTCTTGCGTATGAACTTTCCGACCGGAGTGATACGCTGGTCGTTCTTCGAGGCCGACTGGTTGCCGTCAGCATCGCACAAGGCTTCCGTCATCGAGCGGAACTTGTACATGTTGAAGAAGCGGTTACCGCGGCCCATGCGCCGCTGGACGAAGAGCACCGAGCCTCCGTCATAGAACTTCACGGCCAGCGCAATCACGATCAGAAGCGGGGAGAGCGCAAAGATGGCGGTGCCCGCGAAGGCGAGGTCGAACATGCGCTTGATCGCCCGCTCACGCAGCCCCAGCGGCCCTGCCGAAACCAAGAGGAGACCATGCTGGCCCGAAACCCTGGCCCCCTGCGCGCCGAGACGCACAACGACATCGTCGAGCACTTCACCATCGACGTTGGCGCCCTTGAGCATCATTGCCCATTCCGCACGGCGGCCGACCGGACAGCTTACAATCACGCGGTCGATATTGCGCAGCACCAGACCGAAACGGTCAAGCGCATCGGGATCCTTGAGATCGGGACGTAGCCCCATCGCGGTGGCCGAAACGCGAATGGCACCGGGGAAATCGACTTTGGGGCCGCCATCGTCAATGACCAGTTCGTTGAGCACCTGGGCGCCGCAGCGCCAGCGGACCAGGGCTCGCATCTGACGACGCGAAACGGCCATCAGGATCATCGCCGTGACGGAACCAAGGACAAAGGCGAGACGGGGCAGTTCGCCGGAGGGACGGATAAGGAACTGCACGAAGACCGCGACAGCCACCGACAGAGTCATCGCCATCATCGTGCGGGCCACACCGGACCAGGCGTTGCGCAGCGTGGTAAGCGAATAGCTGCCGTTGTAGAGGGCCAGTGTCAGAAAAATGGGAAGGACCAGCTGTCCATATACGAGCGCCCGCGAGAACCCGACCTGCCCGTGAATGGCCCAGCCGATCACCGCGAAACCGATTGCAATCGCCAGCATGTCGCCGAGCATGATGCCCAGGTAACACTGCAAGCGCCGCCGCACGAGAGCCGGCGCAACGGGGCTAACCCCTTGCTCCGGCGAGGTGTAGAGCATGGCACGTGGCGCAAACGGCGCATTCATGGATTTGGCACTCCTGACAGCCAGCTTCACCTTGCCCTGCCCCCCTGCGTTAGTTCGAAGACGGTAATGCTGCAACGCAATACGTATAGTCCCCATGGCCTCCAAGTAGCAATCGAAAAACCTTAAGTGGTTCTGCTTACGCGTTGCTTTGTAGATCCTATCGCCATTCGGGCAATTCGCACGAGACCATCGGCCAACAAAAGCTCTGAATCCTGACTATTGGACAGGAGATTTTGGTGCAGCGCAACAAGACGCGACACGAGACGGTCAAGACGCGGACCGCGCCAGACTCGCAATTGCTGCGCAAGGGCCGGTTTGTCTTTCCAGAACACGCGGCGCGCCTTGGCCTCGGATTCGAGCAGAACCCCCACATCACCGTTCGCCCCCAGTTGCGCATTGAGTGCGGCGAGTTGGGCCACACGCCGCTCCAACGCCAGCAACAGCCCCACCGGATTGATCTGCAGGTCGTGCATGCGTTTGAGTTCGGAGGCAAGCAGCTCCCGCTTGCCGCCCAAGATCGTGTCGACGAGTGGACCGAAGGCATCGTCCTCGGTCGAGGCGCCAATCGCATCGAGAGCCTCCATCGTCACCGCCTGCGGAGCCTCGGGCACGGCATCGAGATAGAGCGCCAGCTTCTCGACCTCGGAGCGCGCAAGACGCGTATCGAGCCCCGCCGCGCGCGCAATGCGCTGCGCGACCTCGCTCCCCATCTTGAGCCCAGCCCCGTTGGCCAGCGTGCGCACCGTAGTGGTCACCGAGGAAAGATCGGGCGGGTAGAACATGCCCACCAGCGCATCGCCGCGCCCTGCCAGCAGCTTGGCCGTACGCGACTTGTCGGTTGCGCCGGTCGCCACGATCAGGACCGGGCAACCCTCGACCTCATTCTCAATCAGGGTCTTGACCGCATCGTGCGCCTCGTCGCCTTGCGCGCGTACGTAGATATGCCGGGTGCCGCCGAACAGGGAGGTCGAGCGGGCCTCATCGCCCAGGCGCACCGGATCGCGGCGAAGCTCCGCCCCGCTCATCTCGATACGTTCGCCCGGATCGTCCAGGAGCGAGATGAGCTTCGCGGCCGCATCGCTCGCGCCCGATTCGTCAGGCCCGCACAAGAAGAACAGGCGGGCCTCACGCGCGACCCGGGCCGCAACCGAGGCGAAGTCCTTCTGAGTGGCCTTCACGGGACCTTACGGACGTGCATCGTCGCGCAGGCGCAGCGCGAGATTGGTTACGATGCGGTCGGCGACGTCCTTGGCCAGGTTCTCCAAAGCGCGCTGCTCGGCCGCGATGGTGGCGTAGTCGGAGGAGACCACGTCGATGCCCGCATCCGAGCCCGCAGTCGCGTCGACGACGATCTCGTCGCTAGCCGTGTCGACCAGCTGGAAGCGCGCGCGCAAGGTACGCCGCTCGCGCCCGATGGTGTCGTCCGAAAGGAGACCAAAGCCTTCGAGCTGGTCATCGAGGCGCACGTCGAGCCGGTAGCGCGGCGTGGTGCCCGCCGGCGGCTCGCCCATCTTGTCGATCAGCGCGTTGCGCAAGAGCCAGCCCGCACGCCCCTCTATCGCGGCGACCTGGATGTCGGAAAGGCCGCGCGCGACCTCCCCGCTGCCGCCGCCCGCATACATCGGCGAGAGGCCACATCCGGCCAGCGGAACGGCCAGCGCAAGCGCGGCGGCAAAGGCGCGAAGAGTCCTCACGCGACGATATTGACCAGACGGTCGGGCACGACGATCACCTTGCGAATTTCAGCGCCATCGATCGCACGCTGGACCTTCTCGCTGGCAAGCGCAAGCGCCTCGAGGTCGTCCTTCGACGCCCCCTTGGCCACCGTCAGCGTATCGCGCAGCTTGCCCTTGACCTGAACCGCGATGGTCACCTCGTCCTCGACCAGAAGCGCCGGGTCGACTTCGGGCCAGAGCGCTTCGGCGACGAGGCCCTTGCCGAAGGTAGCGTAGGCTTCCTCGGCCAGATGCGGCATCATCGGAGCGATGAGCAGCAGGAGTTCACGGATAGCGGTCGAGCGGCTTGCCGAAGGCTTGGCCTTCTCGACCGCGCCGGTCAGCTCGTAAATGCGCGCGACGGCCTTGTTGAAGCCGAGCGATTCGATGTCGTCAGCCACCGCCGCGATGGTCTGGTGCAGCTTGCGGTCGAGCGTCTTGTCGGCCCCTTCAGCGCCAGCGTCGAACTGGGCAAAGAGCCGCCACAGACGCTGCACGAAGCGCGCGCAGCCCTCGATCCCGGCTTCCGACCAGGGCAGGTCGCGCTCGGGCGGGCTGTCGGACAGCATGAACCAGCGAATCGCGTCGGCGCCGTACGTCGCGACGATCTCGTCAGGGTCGACCACGTTCTTCTTCGACTTGGACATCTTGATGACCTTGCCGACCTCGATGGTCGAGCCATCGGCCTTCAAGGTGGCGACGCGCTTGTCCCCGTCCTGCCCCACATCGACCTCGGACGGCGCGAAGAACACATCGCGCCCGCCTTCCTTGCGCGAATAGACCTCGTGCGTGACCATGCCCTGCGTGAACAGGCTGGCGAACGGCTCCTTCACATCAACAAGGCCGATGCGCGCGAGCGCGCGGGTCCAGAAACGGGCGTAGAGCAGGTGCAGGATCGCGTGCTCGATGCCGCCGATGTACTGCTCGACCGGGAGCCACTTCGCGATAGCTTCCTTGTCGAAAGGCTTGTCGCCGGGCTGGCTGGCAAAACGCAGGAAATACCACGAAGAATCGGCAAAGGTGTCGAGCGTGTCGGTCTCGCGCCGCGCCGCATGGCCGCACTGCGGGCAGTCGACATGCTTCCAGGTCGGATGGCGTTCGAGCGGGTTGCCCGGCGTCTGGAAATCGACGTCCTCGGGGAGCGTGACGGGCAGGTGCTTCTTGGGCACCGGCACCACGCCGCAGACCTCGCAATGGATGAACGGGATGGGCGTACCCCAGTAGCGCTGGCGCGAGATGCCCCAGTCGCGCAGGCGCCACACCGTCTTGCCTTCGCCCCAGCCTCCGTCCTGGGCACGGCGAATGACCTCGGCCTTGGCCTCGGCCACGCTCATGCCGTTAAGGAAGTCGGAGTGGACAAGAATGCCGTCGCCGGCTTCCGCTTCGCCCGAGAAGGGCGTGTCGGCGTCCTCGGCATTGGCCGCGACGACGCGCAGGATTGGCAGTTCGTACTTGGTGGCGAACTCGAAGTCGCGCTGGTCGTGGCCCGGAACAGCCATGACCGCGCCGGTGCCGTAGTCCATCAGCACGAAGTTGGCGATGAACACCGGAAGCTCTGCCCCGGTGAAGGGGTGTTTCGCGGTGATCCCGGTGTCGAAGCCCAGCTTCTCGGCGGTTTCCAACTCGGCTGCGGTGGTGCCGCCGCGCTTGCACTCGGCGATGAATTCCTGCGCCGCGGTGTTGTCTCTGGCCACGCCCTGCGCGATCGGGTGATCGGCCGCGACCGCGACGAAGCTGGCGCCAAAGATGGTGTCGGGCCGGGTCGAATAGACTTCGACCAGGCCGCCGTCCGAAAGGTCGAAGCGAAACTGCAGGCCCTGGCTCTTGCCGATCCAGTTCTCCTGCATCGTGCGGACCTTCTCGGGCCACTTGTCGAGGCTGCCAAGCCCCTCGAGCAGTTCGTCGGCAAAGTCGGTGATCTTGAGGAACCACTGGTTGAGCTTGCGCTTCTCGACCAGCGCGCCCGAGCGCCAGCCGCGCCCGTCGATGACCTGCTCGTTGGCGAGCACGGTCATGTCGACCGGGTCCCAGTTCACTGCGGATTCCTTGCGGTAGACAAGGCCGTGCGCATACATGTCGAGGAACAGCGCCTGCTCGTGGCCGTAATATTCGGGCTCGCAGGTGGCAAGCTCGCGCGACCAGTCGAGCGCGAAGCCCAGGCGCTTCAATTGCGCCTTCATGTTGGCGATGTTGTCGCGCGTCCAGCCGCCCGGATGGACGCCCTTTTCCATAGCCGCGTTCTCAGCCGGCATGCCAAACGCGTCCCAGCCCATCGGGTGGAGCACCTCATGGCCGCGCATGCGCTTGTAACGCGCAAGGACGTCGCCCATCGTGTAGTTGCGCACGTGACCGATATGGATGCGGCCCGAAGGATAGGGGAACATCTCCAGGACGTAGCTGCGCGGCTTCGTCGAGGTGTCGTCCGCCTTGAAGCACTGGGCTTCGTCCCACGCTGCCTGCCAGCGGACATCCGCCTGCGCCGGGTCGAACCGCTCGGTCATTTCAGTCTGGTCTCCTGCAAGGACCCTTGCGGCCCTTGCGTTCTTTTATGGTGGAGGCCCCCTCGCAGGGGACCTTTCGAAAGTCGGCTTGGGCCGGCGTAGGGCCGGATCAGCCGCCGACCGAATCGCGGCGCAGGTCGCGCGCACGGGTCAGGATCACGTTTTCCAGCTTCTGAACGGTCGCGGCCTGAACCGGCGCACCGACCCAGCCATCGCCCTGGCGGACCTGACGCGCGGCCGAGACACGCAGCGCATCGGCGCGCAGGTCCTGGTCGAGGATCGTCACCGATACCTTCACGCGCTCGCTCGGCTTGTCCGGGTTCACGTACCAGTCGGTGATGATCACGCCGCCATTGCTATCGGACTGAACCAGCGGCATGAACGAGAGCGAATCGAGGCTCGCGCGCCACAGGTAGCTGTTCACGCCGATGGTGGTGACATGCGAAGGCGCCAGCGCGCCCGACACGTCATTCTTCTTGCCGCCACAGCCGGCCAGCGCGAGGGCTGCGGCCACGCATACCGCGGCGGTCATCGTCTTGCGCGGGGCGAAAAGGCCGAATTCAGTGCTGCCTGTCATTTTACTTCCCGGTTCCTGATCTGTGTCGGCAGGGATCGGCCCAGAGGTTGCCCCTGCGGTCCCCGACATGTTGCATTGCCTCTATAACCGCCATTGCCTCGGAGCAAGAGCGCCCTTGCCTTTGATGCTGCCGCAAGCGGGACAGCCCAGGCCGTGAGCGGGCCTGGATCTGGCGCCCTGTAGAGCTGCTGGCCGGTAAACCCCCGATGAATGGTGGCCGGCCCTCGTCCTCGGACTCCCTCTTGAGCCACGCCGTTGCGATCACCATTTCCCCTTCCGGGCCAGACTGTGTTAAGAAGAAGCGTGCCAGAGCAAAACGCAATGACCAAGGCCAGTACGCTGGCCATCCCAAGGGAGTGCCTCGACGTGACCGCGCAGACCCCTGCCCCCCCGACAGAAGCTCCGGCCGCTTCGCGCGGCGGTGTGCGGGCAGGTGCCCTGCTGGCGGGATCAGTCGGCCTGCTCGCGCTGCCCAGCGCGGTCATGGCCTTTTCCGCGTCGTTCCATGGCGAAGATCCGCAACGCGAAAGCCTGAACTCGTTGGAATCGCAGGCCACCAGCGAAACGCTCTCGCGCGCCGTCGCCATGCGCTCGCTCGCCAAGGGTGGCGAATTTGCCTTTACTCCGGCCGGCACGCCGCATCGCCCCGAACGCTCGGTGCTGGTAGTCGTGCGCGACGATCCGGTTGCGGCCAAGGCGATCATCGTGCGCGGGCGCTACGAGGCGCCCAAGGCGGAAAGCCCGCGCGCGGCCGCCAACCCGCAAATCGCCGCCAGCTCGTTCAGCCTGGGTACGTCGCGCGGATACCAGAACTTTGCACAGGAACTCGTCAAGCCTTCGGAGAAGCGCTCCGTAGCCGCCCTCCCCGACCTCCAGTCCTACAGCCTGACGCCGGGCACCAAGGAGGAAAAGGAATCGCGCTTCACCCCCCGCATCTCGATTGACGAAAAGCGCGCGGCGGGGCGTGCCCCGCGCACGTTCGCGGGGATCGAGGGCGAGGTGGACCTGGGCGGCGCGTACCGCGTAGCCAAGAACCTCAACGTGACGGCGGGCGTGCGTTATTCGCAGGACCGGGAACGCCTGCAGCCGCTCACCGATGGGCGTCAGGACAGCCAGGCGGTTTATGTCGGAACCCAGTTCAGCTTCTGACACTATTGCTAAATTGTTGAAATGCGGTCTCTAGCCGCCTATAATTCGCAGGCACGCAAGCGCAGTTGCACTTGTCGCACCATCAATTCGCCAGGACGAATGCAAATATCGCCACACTGAGCTTGCCGCATTCATATTCCTTTCTTAGCAATGTGCTTCGTGGATGCACACGAAAGCGAAAGGCTGAATATGGCACGCGTTGCGATTGTTACTGGCGGCACCCGCGGTATCGGAGAGGCTATTTCCCTGGCTCTGCAGGACAGGGGCCACAAGGTTGTTGCGAGTTACGCAGGCAACGATGAAAAAGCCAAGGCCTTTACCGACAAGACGGGAATTCCGGCCTACAAGTGGGACGTGGGCGACCACGAAGCGACGCTGGAAGGCGTGGCAAAGGTCGCCGAGGAAGTCGGTCCGGTCGACATCGTCGTCAACAACGCAGGTATCACCCGCGACGGCGTGCTCCACAAAATGAGCTTCGAGGACTGGAACGAGGTGATGCGCATCAACCTCGGTGGGTGCTTCAACATGGCCAAGGCCACCTTCCCGGGCATGCGCGAGCGCAGGTGGGGCCGCATCGTCAACATCGGCTCGATCAACGGCCAGGCCGGCCAGTACGGCCAGGTCAACTACGCCGCAGCCAAGTCGGGCATCCATGGCTTCACCAAGGCGCTGGCCCAGGAAGGTGCCAAGTACGGCGTTACCGTCAACGCGATTGCACCGGGCTACATCGACACCGACATGGTCGCAGCCGTGCCCGCACCGGTACTGGAAAAGATCGTCGCGAAGATCCCGGTCGGACGCCTCGGCCACGCCTACGAGATCGCCCGCGGCGTCGCCTTCCTGTGCTCGGAAAACGCCGAGTTCGTGACCGGCTCGACGCTGTCGATCAACGGCGGCCAGCACATGTACTAAAATAAGGGGGCAGCCTGGACGGACCTACCTTCCAGGCCCCCCATCAGGACACGACGTCCTGCTTCAAGTGGCCATCGCCCCTTGCCCCCAAAACGGGCGACCTCACCTTTCTCGACGAAGGGTGCGCACGGAAGGTGCGCTGGACAGGTTGGGGAGCCTGAGGGCGAGGACCCTCGGAAATCTTCCTTTTTCCGACTTGAGGTCAGGACATCCAGTAGCCGACCACCTTCCAGCGTCCCCCTGCCAAGCTGAGCGAGACGGTCTCGATCACGTTCGCCTTGTGGGCGAATTCGCTCTGGAACTTGACCACCTTGAGCGCGCTCGGCGGGCCGGGCACGGCCTGTTCGCCCAACAGACGCCGGGTAACGATATCACCAAGCGGCGGGCGCACCTGCGCGGCCAGGCTTGCCCAGCGCGCGGCCGTGTTCTGGGCCTGGAAGGCCTCTCCGGTTTCGGACCAGCTTCTCTTCCATTCTCCTTCGTCGACAAGGCGTAGCCAAGCGCGCGCGGAATCCACAGATGCGCTCTCGACGCCTTGTACATCGGGTGCGGACGGGAGCGAAGAGGAAGGGCTCTGCATCAGGAGAGCAGCAACAAGAGCAAGCGACACGGCAAGGACTCCACCGAGCGCCCAGACCAGAAGGAGCCGGGTCTTCGAAGCGCGGTTCGGCTCCTCCCGGTCTGCCGTGCGATCCGGGCGGGACGCAGCCCCCATTTCCGTGTCCCCTTGCGACTGGGGGGGGCGAGTCCGCTCCCCGCCCTTCCTCGGGATCCAAGACCATACGGGCGGCTTCGCGGCTGCTCGATACCGCCATCTTGCGCCGCGCGTTGCGCAGGCGCTCGCGGATCGTGTGGACCGACAGTTCGAAGTGGCGTGCCAGGGACTTGGCGTCGTGCCCGCGCGCCATCAGCCGCAGCGTTTCCTTCTCCCGCTCGGTCAGCGCCGCGTAGCCGTCCTGAAGATCCCCTTCTGCCATGATCCCATCCCTCTCCACGCTTCCGTGCTATCACTTGCTCGGCGAAACCTAGAGAGCGCCCCACATGCACGGCACCCCAAAAAAATCGTAGGCGGCCCGGGGGCGTGCCCCTATTGCATGGGGATGGCCTCCCCCTTTCACCCACCCGTCAAACGCTCGGTGGAAATCGCCGGACACAAGACCTCGATCAGCTTGGAGCCGGTGTTCTGGGACGCGCTCGTCTCGGCCGCCGAGGAAGAACGCGTGCCGATCAACGCGCTTGTCGCGCGCATCGACCTCGAACGTGCACAAGCTGAAGTCCCTCCCGGCCTTGCGAGCGCGATCCGGGTCTGGTTGATGCTACGCTTTGCAGGTTCCGTGACCCCGCTTGAAGATTAAGGTGGCACTGCAATTCGAAAATAATTCCGAGGCCATCGACGTCGGGCTCCCCACCCCGTCTAGCTTGCCTTTCGCGCGCCACCCTGGCTGAGAAATGTGGACTGGCCCGTTTTGGGGTCAACGGGCGATGGCCCCTTGAATTCTGACGTCCTGCTATCTTCTTCGTCCCAGCCACCCAGGCTTGCGACGCCCCAACGGGAAAGGGGCGGAAAGCCTTTCGGCCCCGCCCCTCGGGTACGCTGCATCAGGGACATGCAACTGCGTTGTCAGTAGTTGGCGACCGCGTCGCTGGCCGGGAAGGTCTCGTCGAGAGCTTCGTCGGTCTTGGACCACGTCTTGGGCGTGGTTTCCATGTTGGCCGCACCCGCATCGCGAACCTTGGGCGTGTCGCCCTTGTCCTTCTGCGTGTACTTGTAGAACGCGTAGCCTGCCGCACCGAGCGCGGCCATTCGCATAAGGCCCATTGTCCAATCTCCTCTCAGGCGCCCTTGCGGGCGTTTGAAGGGAGAATGCACAAGGGGCCCATACGGTTCCTCAATCGGCGCCGATACGTTCGATCTGCGCGCCGAGCAGCGCAAGTTTTTCTTCCAGACGCTCGTAGCCGCGGTCGAGGTGGTAGAGGCGGTGCACCTGGGTCTCACCCTCGGCAGCAAGCCCCGCGATGACAAGACTCATCGAGGCGCGCAGGTCCGTCGCCATGACCTCCGCGCCGGTCAGCGTATCGACGCCATGGACGACGGCGGTGCGGCCCTTGGTCTCGATATGCGCGCTCATGCGGTTGAGCTCGGGCACGTGCATGTAGCGGTTCTCGAAAATCGTCTCGGTAAGAACGCTGGAGCCTTCCGCCTTGCACAAGAGCGCCATGAGCTGGGCCTGCATGTCCGTGGCAAAGCCGGGGAACGGCGCGGTCGAGAGCGTGACCGGACGCAAGGGGCCATTGGCCGCGACGTAAAGGCCATCCTCGCGCGGCTCGACGAGCACGCCCGTATCGCGCAGCGCCTGCACGGTAGCTTCCATGTCCTCGATCCGCGCGCCCTTGAGGAGGACCTCGCCGCCCGTGATCGCTGCGGCGCAGGCATAGGACCCCGCCTCGATGCGGTCCGGCATGACCATGTAGGTCGCCCCGTGCAGGCGCGGCACGCCATGGATGGTGAGATCCGACGTGCCGATGCCCTCGATCCGGGCGCCCATCGCGGTGAGCAGGTTGCACAGGTCAACGATTTCCGGCTCGCGCGCGGCGTTGTGAAGGGTCGACTTGCCCTTGCACAGGACCGCGGCCATCAGCGCGTTCTCGGTCGCGCCGACCGAGACCACCGGAAACGAGAAGCGTCCGCCGGGAAGGCCGCCATCGGGCGCAATCGCCTTCACGTAACCCGCCGCCATCTCGATCTGCGCACCCAGCGCCTCGAGCGCCTTCAAATGCAGGTCGATCGGGCGGTTGCCGATGGCGCAGCCACCAGGCAGCGAAACGGTCGCCTCGCCCATGCGCGCGAGCATGGGGCCCAGCACCAGGATCGAGGCGCGCATCTTGCGCACCAGATCGTAGGGCGCCACCGTGCTGGTGATGCGGGTGGCCTGCAGGGTCATCACGCGGCCGAAGTCCTCCGGCCGCGAGCCCGCGATGGCCGTCGAGATGCCGAACTGATTCATAAGGTGCTGGAAGCCGTCGATGTCCGCAAGTCGCGGCAGATTGCGCAGCGTCAGCGGCTCCTCGGTCAGCAGCGCGCAGGGCAGCAGCGTGAGCGCCGCGTTCTTTGCGCCGGAAACGGGAATAGTGCCGGAAAGGCGTTTGCCGCCGTGAATAACGATCTTGTCCATTCCCTCCCATTTAGCGGGATTTGCCGCGCCAGCAAGCGCGCAACCATTGGCAAGCCAGTGTGTTTGTGGAAGGGCTTGGTTGCACTGCAGCGTCGAAAGCGCTTTAATTGCATTGCAACATCTAAAGGGTACTGCGAGGTCCATGACTGCCAACAACTTCAGAAAGCCTGTCCGCAAAGCCGTATTCCCGGTGGCCGGACTTGGAACCCGCTTCCTCCCCGCAACTAAAGCCATACCGAAAGAGCTTCTCCCAGTCGTTGATCGTCCGCTTATTCAATATGCGGTGGACGAAGCACGCGAAGCCGGGATCGAGGAATTCGTGTTCGTGACTGGTCGCGGCAAAACAGCGATTGTCGAGCACTTCGATACAGCCTATGAACTCGAAGCCACGATGACAGGTCGTGGCAAGTCGCTGGAACCGCTCGAGCCCACGCGCATGAAGCCCGGCAACCTCGTCACCGTGCGCCAGCAGGTGCCTCTGGGCCTGGGCCATGCGGTCTGGTGCGCCCGCGCCGTCACCGGCGATGAACCCTTCGCGATCTTCTTGCCCGACGAACTCATGTACGGCTCGCCGGGCTGCATGGCCCAGATGGTTGAGGCCTACAACGAAGTCGGCGGCAACCTGGTCTCGGTGCTCGAAGTGCCCGAGAACGAGGTCTCCAGCTACGGCGTTATCAAGCCCGGTGCAGTGAATGGAAAGCTGACCGAAGTGAAGGGCCTCGTCGAGAAGCCGAAGGTAGAAGACGCGCCCTCCAACAAGATCGTTTCGGGCCGCTACATCCTCCAGCCCGAAGTCATGGGCCTGCTCGCCAGCCAGGACAAGGGTGCGGGCGGCGAGATCCAGCTGACCGACTCGATGGCCAAGCTGATCGACACCCAGCCCTTCCACGCCGTCACCTTCGAGGGCCAACGCTTCGACTGCGGCTCGAAGCTGGGCTTCGTCGAAGCCACGCTCTCGATAGCCCTAGACCGCGAGGACATGGGCGAGGACGTGCGCGCGATGGCCAAGCGCATCCTGGGCTGATTGACCCGGATATTGCTGCAAAAAAGGGGCGCTGTTCACACGAACAGCGCCCCTTTTTTGAGCTAGCAGAAAGAGAAATCCGAGGGCCATCGCCCTCGGGCGCCCCCACTGGCTGCCTCACCTTTCGCGCGCCAAGCTGGCTGAGAAAGGCGAGGTTGCCAATTTCAGGGTCAAGGGGCGATGCCCCCTGAAAAGGAACGTCCTTTCTTCGCCTCACTCCGAAGCCGGAATCACCTCGATACCAAGCGGCGCGGCGCCGTTGACGATGGCCACGAGGCGATCGATGTTAGGGTGCGCGCCCGGATTGGCCCGCGCGTCCTCGACCATCTCGGCAAAGATGGCGAGACCATGGTCGGCGGCCTTGGCATCAAGCGTGCCGAATTCCTGCTGGAGGTACTGGTAGAGCGCCAGCGAGCCCTTCTTGCCCGGCGCGTTGGGGATCGTGTCGAGCACCGCGCCGGTCCCGTCGACGAAGTCGATGCGTTCCACACCCTCGATTGAGGGAAGCTGGGCAAGGTTGTCCTTGAAGGTGTCGGTGGGGGTAATCATCGGCGGCCTTTCCGCAAGAATTCATCAGGGTTCAAGGCCGCGCCCGTAGCAGTACCCTGCCCTGCCGACCATCCTTGCCGGGCCCCTTCGCGCCAGACGATTACTTGCGGACCGGATCGGCGAGGCGCCCCATGATCGCGGCAACGTAGGCCTGCGTTTCGCGAATGCGGGGGATGCCGCCCGCCTGCGCCACTCGTCGGGGCCCTGCGTTGTAGGCCGCAAGCGCCTTCTCAATATCGCCGCCGAAGGTGTCGAGCTGTTCGCGCAGGTAGCGCGCACCGCCCTCCAGGTTCGCCTGCGGGTTGTCGGCATCCACGCCCATCTGCTGCGCGGTCCCGGGCATGAGTTGGGCAAGCCCTCGCGCACCCGCGTGCGAGCGGGCGCCCTCGTTCCAGCGGCTTTCCTGCCAGATCACGGCTTCCAGAAGCGCCGGGCTGATGTCGTACTTGGCGGCCAGCTGCGCGACATGCGCGCGCCAGCGTTCAGGCCCGGCCGCATCGAGCGCCTGTGTGAGCGAAGCCTGGTCGATGGCGAGCGCGTCCTCGTCCAGGGCCAGTTCCGGTTCGGCGTTCGGCTGCGGGCCACCTGCCACCCACTGTGCGCCCGACTGCCCGATTTCGAGCACGTCGGCCTGCGCGGGAAACGAGGCGAACACAGCAAGGCTGGCGGCGCCTGCCACCAGTGCGAATCGCTTGGCGCGATGCGGTGCCCACCCGTGTTTCATCCCGCCATCCTTACTTCAGGAACGCGTCGGCGGACAGGCTGTTTGCAGCCCACCCGCCGCGCGCCGTCAGTCGAGCTTCAGGGCCGCACGAATGGCGTCCCACGCCACCAGCTTGAAGTTCTGGGCATGGGGCGCGTTGTCGCCGTCCTGCGCCATGAACACGCCGCCCGGATACTGGGGTCCGAAATCACCCAGGGCGACTTCGATCCCGTCGGTCTCGCTGGTACCGCCAAGATCGCCGCCATTGATGCGGAAGCGTCCAGCGTTGGCGCCGCCCGGCAGCGTGAAGACCGCATAGGCGCTGTCGCCCTGGCTGGAGGCCAGAAGCCAGGCCCTGCCATCCTCGCTGCGCGCCAGCGCGAGGCCCTCGACATCGTCGACAAGACCGTCCTGCGCCCCGACCTTGGCCAGCGCTTCGGGCACGAGCATGGCAGCCCCTAGGTCGACCTGCCAGATCCCGACGTCCTCCTCGGCGAGGTAGAGCGTCTGGGTGGCATCGTCGATCACGCAGCCCTCGGCCTGCGTCCCGACCTTGATTTCGCGCGTGAAGGCCGCCCGGATGGCGCCATTCGCCTCGGTGAGCGCGCTCTCGGCCACGGTCCCGTCCTTCATCACGACGTAAGCGCGGGCCAGTTCCCCCTCGCCCAACGGCGCGCCCATGCAAAAGCCATAGGCCTCCATCGCGCGGTGCCCCGATGCAAGGAAGCTCTGCGTACCCAGGTCGCGAAGCTTGCCCGTGGCCGTGTCGAGCCAGAACAGCGCGATGCGCGGCTCGGCTTCATCGCCCCGGTCACTTGCCGCGACCAGCACCGCCGTCTGCCCGCTGGCCAGAGTCACTTCGCGCAGGTCCACGTTGTTGAGACGGCCCGCAGCGGCAAAATCGCGCACCTCGCCGTCCAAGCCATAGACGTAAAGACCCGCCTTCTTGTCCGTGCCCAGCACCAGGCTCGCCGAAGGATCGGCCCGGTTGCGCCAGATGGCCGGATCATCGGCGGCATCGTCGTTGACGGTGCCCACCGGCTTCGTCTCACCACTCGCAGGCACCTCGACGGCGGGTAGCCGCACGGCCGGTTCCTCGGAGGTGGTCGCGCAGGCGCCAAGCAGAAGGGCCGGGAGCAATGCGCCCGACCCCTGCTTCACGATCATTCGGAGAGTCGTGAAAGGTATTTTCATCAGAAGTTCACCCGTGCACCGAACTTCACCGTGGGACCATACTTTTCGAACTGCAGCAGACGCTGCGAGCCAGCGAGGTTCTGGTAGGCGAAGTACTTGGCGTTGTTGATGTTGATGACGTCGAGCGTGAGGCGCACGTTCTCGGTGACACGCACCTTGCCCGAGAAGTCGAGCTGGAAGTGGTTGTCGACGTAGCGGTCTTCGGTCACGTCGTCGCCCACCTCGTCGAGGTAGCGATCGCGGTAGGTGCCCGAGAAGCGCAGGTTGAGCGGGCCCTTCTGGTAGCCCAGCACCGCGTTGAAGGTGTTCTTCGAAGTGCTCGGCAGCGAGATTGAACGCCCATCGGCCAGCTCGCCCTTCGAGTGGGTGTAGGTGTAGTTCACCTGGGTCAGCAGGCCGTCGAAGGGCGCGGGCAGCATCGAGAACGCCTGGCTGTAGCTGGCCTCGAAGCCCACGATCTCGGCGGTCTCGCCGTTGAGCGCGGTGCGGAACTCGTCGTAGGTGCGGCCCTCATAGGTGTAGTCGTCGAAGGTCTGCGTGTAGGTGTAGTTGTCGATCGACTTGTAGAAGCCGTTGAAGGTCAGCGCGCCGTTCGAGGAGAAGTAGTACTCCACGCCCGCATCGAAGTTCCACGACATGAAGGGCTGCAGATCGGGGTTGCCGAACTCGGCCTCGTTGTCCTCGTTGACGATGTTGCGCGGGGCCAACTCGGAGAACTTGGGCCGCACGAGGCTCTTCGAGCCGGCGATGCGCGCCACGATGTTGTCTTGCGGCGAGTAGCGCACGGTCAGGCTGGGCAGCCAGTCGGTGTAGCTGCGCTTGTAACGCAGGGCTTCGACAGGCGGCAGCTCGAAGTTGTCCTCATCGTCCGTGACGGTGCTGCCTTCAAGCGTGTTCTTCGTGTGCTCCATGCGCACGCCGCCCACCACGCGCAGGTCGCTCGAGTCCCAACGGGCAAGCGCGTAACCGGCGTAGATGTCTTCCTTCACGCGGTAATCGCTGACCGCCGAATCGTAGGCCGAGCCGTAAGTGTCGATTTCCAGCGTGTCGCCGTACTGCGCGAGGAAGTCCTTGCCCGCGCCCTTGTAGCTGACCGGCCCGAGGTCGATGTCGGCGAGGCGGTAGGTCTGCTCGCCCGTCCAGCCTTCCATCGTGTAGGGAATGTCGCCGTCCTTGTAGGTGGTGACATTGAAGTCATAGGACTTCGTGCGCCAGCGCGCCTTGCCGCCCGCCTGCAAGGTCAGGTCGCCGGTGCCCATCGCGAAGGTGCGCGCAAGGTCGGCCTTGATCGCCCATTCCTCGTCCTGGCTGTCCGAGAGAGTGGTGTGGTCGATCTTGTCGAACTCGTAGGAGTCCGGATCGTTGAGCAGCGCCGCGCCGCTCGAGGCGGTGTAGGTCGGCACGCGGCGGTCCGAGTAATCCCAGTCGATGGTCAGGCCATCGCCCTCGAAATCGCGCTTGAAGCGGATCGGGTCGACCGAGTTGTTCTCCAGTTCGGTGGACTTCGACCAGCTGGCAACCCAGTTGAACTTCCAGGTGCCGGTGTCGGTGTCGCTGCCCAGCGCGACGGTGCGGATGCGCTGGCGTTCGAAACGGTCCTTGAGGTCGCGCTCGACGGTGATCTCGCCGTCTTCGTCGCTGAAGCTGGGGCCGTTCGCACCAAAGGCGCTCGGATCCTCGCCGAAGTCGAAGGTGGTGCGGTTGCGGTATTCGTGGTCGTCGAACTGGCTCCACACGCCCTTGATGTAAGCGGTGGTGGTGTCCGACGCGCGCCAGTCGAAGTTAAGGTTGGCGTTGAGGCGCTTACGCTTCACGTCGTAATCGCGGTATTCCACCGTCGGGCTGAAGGCCTCGCCGTCGGCCTCGTCCCAGAAATCGGACTCGACGTTGTCGGTCTCGAACTTGCGCTCGTAGTAGCTGATGCCGCCCGAGACGCCAAAGCTGTCACCGACCGGCGCCGAGAAGCTGAACGCGCCCTTCGGGGTCACCGTGTCGGCGTAGTCGTTGTAGCTGCCCTCGGCGGTGACGGTGAAGGTCGGCTTCTTGAGATCGAAGGCGCTGGTGGTCTTGATCTCGATCGAGGCGCCGATGGTGTCGGCGTCCATGTCGGGGGTCAGCGACTTCTTGATGGTGACCGATTCGATAAGGTCGGAGGAGACCACGTCGAGCGCGACGCCGCGCGAATCGGATTCGGGCGCGGGCACGCGCACGCCGTTGAGCGAGGTCGCGTTGAGATCGGGAGCCAGGCCACGAACCGAAACGTAGCGGCCTTCGCCCTGGTCGTTGAGGATGTTGACACCCGGCAGGCGGCGCAGCGATTCCGCGACATTCTGGTCGGGGAACTGGCCGATGGCATCGCGCGTCAGCACCGAGGAGACACCGTCCGCCGCCTTCTGACGCGAGAGCGAACTTGCCAGGTTCGCGGTCTGACCGACAACCAGGATCGCCTCGCCGCCGATGCCGGCAAGCGCGAAGTTGCCCTCGACACGGCCGGTGGTGGGGACCGAGACGGACTTGGTCTCGACGATCGCGCCGACGTAGGTCACCTCAAGGGTGTAGTCCCCGGCGGGAACGTCGCCGAAGATGTAGCTGCCATCGCGGCTCGTCTCGACGATGCGGTTGAGCTCGACGATGCGCACGCTTGCCGACTGCAGCGCGCGGGTGCCCGTGGCATCCGCGACGTGACCGGCGACCTCGCCAGCGTGAGCCATGACCGGAAAGGCGGCGGTGGCGAGCAGCCCTGCAAGAATGCGGACGGAATTTTTCATAAGGAAGAGAGCCCCTGTGTACCCTGATCAAACGTGTTTGAAGGGCCCCCTAGGTGCGCAATATGACAGGCAAATGCTGTTATTCTGTCAGTTCCATGACAGGTGCGACACGCTCGCATGACAGCAACCCACGGGAACAGGCAGGAAAAAGACGCATCGCAGATGCTGCAATGCGACATATGGATATCTCTGGAAAAAGGAGGAATGGTGCTGCTGGGGAGGATTGAACTCCCGACCTCACCCTTACCAAGGGTGCGCTCTACCACTGAGCTACAGCAGCGCCGAACCGGGCGCTGAAAATTTCAAAGCGCCGTCCTGGAAAATCGACTTCTCTTCGCGGGGGAAGTGAAGCGTCCCGAGGACAGGGGGGCGCTATTGGTCGTGCCGGAATGGATTGTCAAGCGCTGCTTGCACTTTCTCGTGAGCAGGGCCATTGCACAGGCCATGAGCGGTCCCGACAAATCCTCTGCCAAGCCCGACAAGTCTGCGGTTTCCGGGGGGAAGAACCTGACCCGCGAGGAACGTCTCGCGGCCAAGCTGCGTGAGAACCTGCGACGCCGCAAGGCGCAGGCCCGCGCCACCACCGCGTCCGAATCGGCCGGATCCGACAGCGAATCGGCAAGCGACTCGCTCTCACCGCGCGCCGGAGACGAATCACGCAGGCTTCCCAAACCGCCCCCGGAAAGCTAGGGGCTTGCGCCAAGACCCGTAGCCTTGCCCGCACGGTGCATCAGCCGGATGCCACCGGGGCGACGATACCAGCAAAGGATACCTGCCTTGCCCCGTCTGATCCTTGTCCGCCACGGCCAGAGCCAGTGGAATCTTGAAAACCGCTTCACCGGCTGGTGGGATGTCGATCTTACCGAGAAGGGGGAAGAGGAAGCGCGCGCGGCCGGGCGTCTGCTCAAGGACAAGGGCATGCTGCCCACAGTGGCGTTCACCTCGCTCCAGACGCGCGCGATCAAGACGCTGCACTATGCGCTGGAAGCCGCGGGCATCCTGTGGGTTCCGGAAACCAAGGACTGGCGCCTGAACGAGCGTCACTACGGCGGCCTCACCGGCCTCAACAAGGCCGAGACCGCTGAGAAGCACGGCGAGGACCAGGTCAAGATCTGGCGCCGCAGCTTCGACACGCCCCCGCCGGTGCTCGAACGCGGCAGCGAATTCGATCTGGCTTCCGACCCGCGCTACGCCGGGATCGACGTGCCCCAGACCGAGAGCCTCAAGGACACCATCGCGCGCGTCCTGCCCTACTACAAGAGCAGCATCGTGCCGCACCTCAAGACGAGCGCGGACGCCTGCGTGATCGTCTCGGCGCACGGCAACTCGCTGCGCGCGCTGGTCAAGCACCTCTCGGGCATCTCCGACGAAGAGATCACCGGCCTCGAGATCCCGACCGGCCAGCCGATCGTCTACGATCTCGACACCGACCTTGCGGTTCTCGACCGCTACTACCTCTCGGAGCGCTAAGATGAGCGAGAGCCCCCGCGTCGCCATCATCATGGGCAGCCAGTCGGACTGGCCGACGATGCAGCGCGCCGCCGACATGCTGGATACGCTCGAGGTCGCCTACGATGCCCGCATCGTCTCGGCCCACCGCACGCCGGACCGCCTTGTCGACTTCGCCAAGAGCGCGGAAGAGGACGGCTTCAAGGTCGTGATCGCAGGTGCAGGCGGTGCCGCCCACCTGCCGGGCATGGTCGCCTCGATGACGCACCTGCCGGTGCTGGGCGTTCCAGTCCAGAGCCGGGCGCTCTCGGGCCAGGACAGCCTGCTCTCGATCGTGCAGATGCCCGCAGGGATCCCGGTCGGCACGCTAGCCATCGGCGAGGCGGGCGCGGCCAATGCCGGGCTCCTCGCCGCCTCGATCCTCTCGACCTCGGACGAGGGCCTCGCCGAGCGGCTCAAGGCCTTCCGCGCAAAGCAGACGCAGAGCGTCGCCGAGCGCCCGACGTCCGACTGACCCAAGCGACCCAACAAACAGGCAGATACGACAGCGCATGATTGCTCCCGGCGAAACCATCGGAATCCTTGGTGGCGGCCAGCTTGGCCGGATGCTCGCGATGGCCGCCGCGCGGCTTGGCTACCGCTGCCATATCTACGCGCCCGAGGACCACTCGGTCGCCGCCGAGGTCAGCGCCGCGCACACCCAGGCCGCGTTCGACTATGCGGCGGGCCTGTCGGCCTTCGCGGCGGACTGCGCGGTGGTGACTTACGAGTTCGAGAACGTGCCGGTCGCCCCGCTCGCCGCGCTGGGCGAGGTGCCGGTCTTCCCGCACCCTCGCGCGCTGGAAACCGCGCAGGATCGCCTGAACGAGAAGACCTTCGTCACCGAACTGGGCGGCGCCCCTGCCCCCTTCGCGCCCGTCGATTCGCCCGAGGACCTGCGCGCCGCCATCGCCAAGATCGGCACGCCCGGCATCCTCAAGACCCGTCGCGACGGCTATGACGGCAAGGGCCAGTGGCGGATCATGTCGCCCGAAGACGCCGAGGGCCTCGACCTGCCCGACCAGCCGCTGATCTACGAGGGCTTCGTCCACTTCTCGGCCGAGTTCTCGGTAATCCTGTGCCGTGGGCAGGACGGGGAAATCCGCTATTTCGATTCCGCGCACAACCGCCACGAGGACGGCATCCTCGCGCTCAGCACCGTACCCGCGCCCGCCGCGATCACCGCGCAGGTTCCGGCCGCGCGCGAGCTTGCCGCCAAGGTCGCCGACGCGCTCGACTATGTCGGTGTCCTGACGCTGGAATTCTTTGCGACCGAGGCGGGCCCCGTCTTCAACGAGATGGCCCCGCGCGTGCACAACTCCGGTCATTGGACCATCGAGGGCGCGGTCACCTGCCAGTTCGAAAACCACATCCGCGCGATCTGTGGCCTGCCGCTGGGCAGCACCGAACTGGCCGCGGACGCTGTGGAAATGCGCAATCTCATCGGCGAGGCCGCGAACGACTGGGCCGAAATCCTCAAGGACCCGGCCAACCACCTGCACCTCTACGGCAAGGGCGATGTGCGCCCGGGCCGCAAGATGGGCCACGTCACTCGCCTGACCTTCGACTGAGCCACGCGGTGCAGGATATCTTCCTCATCACCGCCCGCGCGGCGAACGGCGTGATCGGCCTCGACGGACAGCTGCCCTGGCGCCTTCCTGCCGACCTCAAGCGCTTCAAGGCGCTGACCATGGGCAAGCCCATGATCATGGGGCGCAAGACCTTCGAGAGCTTCCCCTCGCCCCTCCCCGGACGCCGCCACATCGTGCTCACCCGCGATGCCGACTGGCAGGCCGAGGGCGCCGAAGTGGTCCACACCGTACACGCCGCGCTGGAACAGGCCGGTGAGTGCGAAGTCGCGATCATCGGCGGGGCCGAGATCTACGCGCTGTTCCTTGAGCACGCCCACCGCATCGAGCTGACCGAGATTCACGAAGACTACGTCGGCGACACGCATTTCCCGATCCTGGACGACACCTGGCGCGAAACCGCGCGCGAGGAACATCCGGCAAACGGCAATTTTCCACCTCACGCTTTCGTGACCCTCCAGCGCAACCTATAGCCGCCAGACATGATTCGCCTCGACAACCGCGTACCCGTCCCCGATTCGCTCCATGGCGCCATTGTCGCGCTGGGCAACTTCGATGGTTTCCACCAGGGCCACCAGGCCGTCGTCGGCGAAGCGATCCGCTGGGCGCGCGCCGAGGGCCGCCCCGTCATCGTGGCGACCTTCGATCCGCACCCGGTGCGCCTGTTCCAGCCCGATGCGCCCCCCTTCCGGCTGACCACCCTGGACCAGCGCGAGGACCTGTTCGGCGCGGCCGGGGCCGATGCCATGCTGGTGCTCCACTTCGACCGGTTGATGGCGAGCATGACCGCCGCCGAATGGATCGAGGAAGTCCTCCACCGCCAGCTCAGCGTTGCCGGCGTCGTCACTGGCGAGGATTTCACCTTCGGCAAGGGCCGTGGGGGCAATCCGGATGTGCTGCGCGAAATCGGAGCGCGATTCGGCGTCACCAACCGGACTGTGCCTGCGGTTCACGACCAGTATGGACCTATCTCGTCGAGTCGCGTGCGCGAGGCGCTTATCGCGGGCGACTGCGAGGCCGCCGCGCGCCTTCTCACTCGCCCCTTCGCGGTACGCGGCCCCGTCCAACACGGCAACAAGTTTGGACGGCAGATGGGCTTTCCCACCGCCAACATCGACATGGCGAGCTACCTGCGCCCGCACTACGGCATCTATGCGGTGATCGGCCATTTCCCGGACGGACGCCGGATTGCGGGCGCCGCCAACCTGGGCATCCGCCCCACGATCCAGCCGCCTGTCGAGCTGCTCGAGCCTCATTTCTTCGACGTGTCGGAGGACATGTACGACCTCGTCATCGAGGTGGAATTCCACCACTTCATCCGCCCCGAGGCAAAGTTCGCCTCGATCGAGGAAATGATGACTCAGATCGGGCGCGACTGCGTCCGGGCACGCGAACTTCTCGCTCCCCTGACCTGATCGGCAAAAGAGAGTCCAGTCATGGACTCTTCCTCCCTTCCAAGAACCGCGCAATTGCTCTAGTGGCGGCCGGTCATGACTGAACAACGCGACTACAAAGACACCGTCTTCCTGCCGAAGACCGATTTCCCCATGAAGGCCGGCCTCGCCCAGAAGGAGCCCGGTATTCTTGCGCGTTGGGAAAACGAGCGGATTTACGATCAGGTTCGCGCCGCGCGCGCGGGCCGCGAGAAGTTCATCCTCCACGACGGCCCGCCCTACGCCAATGGCGACATGCACATCGGTCATGCGCTCAACCACATCCTCAAGGACATGGTCGTGCGCACGCAGACGCTGCTGGGCAAAGATGCGCCTTACGTGCCGGGCTGGGACTGCCACGGCCTTCCGATCGAGTGGAAGGTGGAAGAGGCGTACCGCAAGAAGAAGAAGAACAAGGACGAGGTTCCCGCCGAGGAATTCCGCGCCGAATGCCGCGCCTACGCGCGGCAGTGGGTCGATACCCAGCGTGAGCAGTTGAAACGCCTGGGCGTGGGCGGCAACTGGGACCAGCCCTACCTGACGATGGACTTCGACGCCGAGGCCACCATCGTCACCGAACTCCTGAAGTTTGCCCAGAGCAACATGCTCTACCGCGGTGCCAAGCCGGTCATGTGGTCGCCGGTCGAAAAGACCGCGCTGGCCGAGGCCGAGGTCGAGTACGAGGACATCGTCTCGACCCAGATCGATGTCGCTTTCGAGATTGTCGAATCGCAGGACCCCGACCTCATCGGCGCCTACGCGGTGATCTGGACAACCACGCCCTGGACGATCCCCGTCAACCAGGCGCTCGCCTACGGCTCCCACATCGATTACCACCTGATCGAGGCCGATGGCCGGCGCTACCTCATTGCCGAGCCGCTGGTCGACGCCTTCGTCAAGCGCCTGGGCCATGAAACACACGACCTGCACTTCTTCATGAAGGGCGCGGGCCTCGAAGGCACCAAGGTGCGCCACCCGATGCATCACCTTGGCGGCTTCTACGCCGAACTGCGTCCGATGCTGGCGGGCGATTTCGTCACCACCGATTCAGGCACTGGCCTTGTCCACCTCGCCCCCGACCACGGCGAGGACGACTTCGACCTGTGCAAGGCCAACGGCCTCAACCCCAAGTTCGTGGTCGAGGCCGATGGCCGCTACCGCGAAGACTGGCTGTGGCTGCCGCGCACCGACGAACGCTCGGCCTCAGTCATCAACCCCAAGTTCACCGCGCCCGACGGCCCGATCTGTTCGGACCTCAGGGAAGCCGGTGCGCTGCTTTCGGCCTCGGCCGACTACAGCCACTCCTACCCGCACTCGTGGCGCTCGAAGGCCAAGGTCATCTACCGCTGCACCCCGCAGTGGTTCGTGCCGATGGACACGCCGTCTGCCACCTCGGGCATGCCCGATGGCATGACCCTGCGCGAAACCGCCGAGATGGCCCTAGCCCACACGCGCTTCGTGCCCGCCAAGGGCCGCAACCGCATTGGCGCGATGGTCCAGGGCCGTCCCGACTGGGTGCTCTCGCGCCAGCGCGCCTGGGGCGTGCCGATCACGCTCTTCGTCGACCGCAAGACCGGCGAATACCTCGTCGACGAGGCCGTCAACGCGCGCATCGTCGCGGCCATCCGCGAAAGCGGCGTAGATGCCTGGTCGGATGAACGCGCGCAGGAATACTTGGGAGAGGCCTACAAGGCCGAGGATTACGAACGCGTCGTCGACATTCTCGATGTCTGGTTCGATTCCGGTTCGACTCACGCTTTTGTCCTGGAATCGGGCAAGTGGCCCGAACTGTTGCGCCCCGAAGGCTACGAAGGTCCGCACGCCGACCTCTACCTCGAAGGCTCCGACCAGCACCGTGGCTGGTTCCAGTCCTCGCTTCTGGAAGCTTGCGCCACGCGCGGCCATGCGCCCTACAAGGCCGTGCTCACCCATGGCTTCACGATGGACGCCAAGGGCTTCAAGATGTCGAAGTCGCTGGGCAACACGATCAGCCCGATCAAGGTCATGGAGACCAGCGGCGCGGACATCATCCGCCTCTGGGCGCTCTCGGTCGACTACACCGAGGACCACCGCATCGGCGACGAGATCCTGAAGGGTGTGGGCGACCAATACCGCCGCCTGCGTAACACCTTCCGCTACATGCTCGGCGCCCTCAGCGATTTCGCCGAGGATGAGCGCGTGGACTTGGCCGACATGCCCGAACTCGAACGCTACATGCTCGCATTGCTGGCCGATCTCGACGCGGACCTGAAGCAGGCCGTCGCCGACTACGACTTCAACAGCTACGTGCGGCGCCTCCTCGACTTCTGCAACGAAGACCTCTCGGCCTTCTTCTTCGACATCCGCAAGGACCGTCTCTACTGCGACGATCCGGCCAGCCTGGAACGCCGCGCCTACCGCACCGCGCTCGACACGCTGTTCCACGCGCTGGTGCGCTACGCGGCCCCTGTCACCGTGTTCACGGCCGAGGAAGTGTGGACCTCGCGCTATCCCGAGGGCGGCAGCGTTCACCTTCTGGAATGGCCGCAAGTCCCCGCCCCCAAGGCCGACAAAGACACCTGGGCGGCGCTGCGCGCCCTGCGCGAAAAGGTCACAGAAGCCATCGAGCCGCTGCGCCGCGAGAAGACCGTCCGCTCCAGCCTCGAGGCCGAAGTCACCGTGCCCGCCAGCGCTGTGCCCGCGGGCTTCTCGGACGCTGACCTTGCCGCGCTGTTCATCACCGCGACAGTTTCGCGCGGGCAAGGCGAGGAGGTGACCGTCACCAAAACCTCCCACCACAAGTGCGGCCGTTGCTGGCGCCTGCTTCCCGAAGTTTCGGACGACGGCGAGCTGTGCGAACGCTGCGAAGACGTGGTGGGCACGCCGGAGACCGCCGCGTGACCCTCATGCGCAAGCGCCTGCTCGGCCTTCTGGCCGCAGCCCTTGTGTTCCTTGTGGACCAGGGCGTGAAGTCCTGGGTCACGGGCCCGCTCGGCATCGACCGGGTGGGCGAGGTGCAGGAAATCCTGCCGTTCTTCGCGCTGCGCTTCACGCAGAACTTCGGCGTTTCGCTCGGCCTCTTCACCGCGGGCTCGCCCGAAGGGCGCTGGGCGCTGGTGGCGATGACCGCGGCGATTGCGCTGTTCGTCTTCGTGTGGCTCCTGCGCGAGCGCAAGCTGCCCGAGATCGGTGCCCTCGGCCTGGTCCTGGGCGGCGCGCTCGGCAACATCCGCGACCGCTTCAGCTTCGGCTACGTGGTCGACTTCGCCGACCTGCATTTCGGCGAATGGAGGCCGTTCCTGGTCTTCAACATCGCCGACGCCGCGATTACCCTGGGCGTCCTGATTATCCTTGCTCGCACGCTCCTTTCGCGCGACAAGCCCGAAACCACAGCCAGCCCCGCTCCGGAGAGTTGATTTGATGTTCGTTAAGAAGACCGGCGCCCTGATCCTTGTCACGAGCGGTGCATTCCTGCTCTCGGCTTGTGGCAGCAGCGGCCTGTTCAACCGCGCGCGCCCGGACGAGTTCGCCGTCCAGCGTCAGACGCCGCTGGTCGTGCCGCCCGATTTCTCGCTGCAGCCGCCAAAGCAGGGTGAACCGCGCCCCTCTGACGGCGCGCTTCAGGAGCAGACCCTCGATGCGCTGTTCGGCGGCCCGCAAGCCCGCAGCGACGTAGAAACGGCCACGCTCGCCATGGCCGGCAAGGCCGAGCCGGGCATCCGCTCGACCGTGGGCGATCCCGACACCTACACGGTCGCCAAGGGCCAGGTGACCCGCTCGATCCTGTCCGCCCCCGAAGGCGACGGCCGTGAAGCCCAGGTCGCCGTCGGCGGCTGAACCAGGCTTCCAGAGTTACCAAAAGGGCCGGAAGAGCAATGCTCTCCTGGCCCTTTTTCATGTAGCAATGACCTGCAGGAAGGCCATCAACAGGCGGTGAAGCTCGCCCGATCAGCGAGCAGGAACAGGACCAGCGAGGCAACTTCCTCGGCCTTGCCGAGACGGCCTATCGGATGCAACGCGACGAGCCCTGCGCTCATCTCCTCGTCGAGACCCGTCAGCCGCGGTGTATCGATGTTCCCCGGCACCACGGCGTTCACGCGAACGCCCTTGCCCACGACCACGTGCTTGGTCGCCGTGTAGCCCACGCCGTTAATCGAACCGACCCTGCCTTGCGCCGAGGCCATGTTGACGATCGCCCCGTTGCCGTTCGCGATCATGGCCAGCATGCCGTAGTGCAGACCGTAGAAAGTCCCGTTGAGGTTGATGTCGACGACCTTGCGCCAGGCATCGACATCATACTCACCGATCTGGTCGGTCGGCCCGGCGATCCCCGCGCTGTTGAAAAGCGGGTCAAGCCCGCCCAGTTCCTGGGTGTTTGCCAGCGTGGCCTCGACGACCTCGGACTTGGAGAAGCCCCCTATGGAAACCTTGGCCGTGCCGCCCTGGCGGGTAATCGCGTTGGCGACGCCTTCCGCCGTATCGGCGTTGAGATCGGCGACGACGATGGCTGCGCCTGCGTCGGCCAGTGCAAGAGCAATGGCCTTGCCCAGCTACGAACCGGCGCCCGTGACCACCGCAACCTTGCCATCAAGTCGGATATTCATGTGCTACTTATCCGGTGGCGCAGCCGGTCTGGTCCACCGCCCGGTCAAGGCGGTCTAGATCTGCAATCGTTTTGCTATTTGAAGAGAAGCCGCGGGTGATCGGACGCGCGGAACGCTCGTCAAACGGTTCGCTCAGCTCTCGCCGACGACGCCGTCCCCTTCCGCGTCATCAGGCGTGCGGGCAACGAGGATCTTGTCGATCTTGAGCCCATCCATGTCGACCACCTCGAAGCGCCAGCCCTGCTCGGTGAAGTGCTCCCCCTCGCCCGGCACTTTCTTGAGGACAGCCAGGACATAGCCCGCCGCGGTCGCGAATTCCCGGTCATCGGGAAGATGCAGGGCCAGGCGGTCGGCAAGGGCATCGGCGGACATCGCGCCCGAAACGAGCATCGAGCCGTCCTCGCGGTCGATCACCAGCGGTGCATCGCCCACGTCCTGATGACTGGCAAAGTTGCCGACCAGCGCCTCGAGCACGTCGGCGGGCGTCACGATGCCTTCGAGGTGCCCGTATTCGTCGTGCACGAAAGCCATCGCCACGGGCGCGCTCTGGAGCTTGCGCAGCGCGTCCATGGCGTCGAGCTGGTCGGGGATGACTTCCGCCCGCTTCATCATCGTCGCGATGTCGACGCGCTGGCCCGCCACCAGCGCGGCAAGAACGTCGCGCACATTGAGGACGCCGACGATCGTATCGCGCGACTCTTCCTGCGCCACGGGCAGCAGCGAATGCGGCGTTTCCTCGATCCGGGCACGCAGTTCCTCCTCGCTCGCGTCGAGGACGATCCAGTCGAGCTGGTTGCGCGGCGTCATCAGCTCGCGCACCGGACGATCGGCAAGGCGCATGACGCCCGCCATCATCGCACGCTCCTCCTCTTCGATCACGCCCGAGCGCGTGGCCTCGGCGAAGATCATCTGCAGCTCCTCGGAGGTCAGCCGCTCCTGCGCGCCGCCGCGAATCGCCAGAAGGCGCAGGATCAGTCCTGAAGAGCGGTCGAGCAGCCAGACGAAAGGCGCCATGATCCGCGCCATCCACGCCATCGGCAACGCCATCACGAGGGCAACCGGTTCGGCCGCGCGCAGAGCCAGCTGCTTGGGGACGAGTTCGCCCGCTACCAGGCTCGCGTAGGTTGTCACTGCGATCACGAGCGCAAAGCCCGCCTCGTCGGCATAGGCCGCAGGCACACCGAGCATGGCCAGACGCTCGCCCACCGGGCCGCCCAGGCTGGCGCCGGAATAGGCACCGGCCACGATGCCTATAAGGGTAATGCCGATCTGGACGGTGGAGAGGAATTTGCCCGGGTCCTGCGCCAAGGCAATCGCGGTCATGGCCGCCGTGTTGCCCTTGTCGGCTCTGACCTGCAGGCGCGGCACCCGGGCCGAGACGATCGCGAGCTCGGACATGGAAAAAAGACCATTGAGCAGGATCAGCCCAACGATGATGAGAAGGTCGGTCCAGGGAAATGGTGTCACAATGCAGCAGCGCTAGCAGAGAACCGGCGAATCGCGAAGCGGTTGCAGGCGCCCCCTTGGCAAAAGCGTCTCTGGCCGGACCAGCGGAACACCCTGACCCATTGTTCGTTATGGGCAAGGTGGACAGGACAGATTAATGTGCACGACAGCACAGACCTCCTGCAGGCATGCGGATCTAGGAAAGGCATCGTTATGAAAAAATCGCGTTTGATCGTCAGTGCAGCAGCGGCCCTTTCGCTGGTGGGCCTTTCGGCCTGCGTTACCGACCCCAACACGGGCGAGCGCAAGGTTTCGCGCACGGCCATCGGCGGTGCAGGCGGTGCGGGTCTGGGCTATCTTCTGGGCAGCGTCATTGGCGGGCGCACCGCGCGTATCGTGGGCGCTGGCATCGGCGGCGTCGCGGGCGGCGTGGTCGGCTACCAGATGGACAAGCAGATCAAGGAACTGAAGGAAGACACCGCCGGTTCGGGCATCGACGTGACGCAAGAAGGCGACGGCATTCTCGTCAACCTTCCCGACGTGACCTTCGCTGTCGATTCGACCGCGATCAGCCCCTCGTTCCAGACCTCGCTCGACAAGGTCGCCCAGTCGATGGTCGAGTATCCCAACAGCCTCGTCGACGTCTACGGCCACACCGATTCGACCGGCGCAGCCAGCTACAACCTCGACCTCTCCAAGCGCCGTGCCGATTCCGTTGCGCGCTACCTGATCGGCCGCGGCGTCTCTTCGGCCCGCCTGCAGACCCAGGGAATGGGTGAGGACTATCCCGTAGCCGACAACACCACCGCCGAGGGCCGTGCTCTCAACCGCCGCGTGGAAATCAAGATCACCCCGGTCACGACCGAGGAAGCCCAGTCAGCGAACTGATCGCCTCAACCTGCGAAGCGTGCGCACCTTCTGGCGCACGCTTCCTCTTGCCCGCCCGCGAAAGGCAAAAAAAAGGCCGGCCCATTGCGGACCGGCCGTTTTAGTTCATTTGGGAGAGGATGCCTGAAAGGCCTTTTCGATTTAAGTGTAAGTGCGGATGCGGGCAAATGACGAAACGGCGAACGATATTGCAAAATGCGCAACATTGGCCGTTTTCTGGGGCCTGTGAATCAGTTTCCAGTTGCAACCAGCACACCCTCAGTCTCATTATTCCGATTATCTTTCGATCACTTGGACGCTTAATCTCAAATTTCACTCTTGCATACCAAATACACCTAGTAGTTATGCGTATATCCGGATCATAATTGCTTATCCATTACGTGAAATACGAACTCAACTTATTACTGATTTTATGTGTTTTATAGAGGTGAGTTGGTTTCGAAATGGAGGCTAGAGTGGAAAGATCACAGTTTGTATTGATAGATAGTGATGTTCATCGACGCGCGAAGATTTCGCATGAACTCACCAATCTCGCCAGTTATGTAATTCCTCTGGAGCATTATTCAGAGCTCACGCAGTTCTGGCCGAAGGACGCCGTCCTGCTGGTCGAGGACTCTGGGGGAACCATCGATTCATTGTGCCGCCTGCTGAAAATGCACCAGAAAGACCTGCCCTTCGTGGCCTTCTCGGCAGAGGCCAGCCCGCTGCGTCGCTCCGCTGCGTTGTTGAAGGGTGCAGGCGCCTACCTGCCCTGGCCATGCGGCATCGAGGAACTGAAGTCGACTCTGCTCTCGGTCGCGGCCAGCCATGCCACCAAGGCTCCTGCGCCCAGCGAACTGGAGAGCGTCTTTCCCCAGATGGCCCCGAACGTCATCAGACCTCAGGAAGATGCGGGTCTTCGCCAGATGCGCGAACTGTGGCGAGCCTCGAACGAAAGCCACGCCCCTCAGGCTTACGCCGAGTAGTGCGCGGCCCGGTCGGCGAGGCGGGCCACCGCCTCGCTGTGCATCGCGCTTGAACAGCACAGGACGCCGAACGCGCGCGGATCGTGCTTGTTATAATTGAGAGGCTTGCCGAAGGCATCGGTCACCGCCGCGCCCGCCTCACGGGCAATTAGCCCAGCGGCGGCAATGTCCCACTCAAATCCCCAGCGCAACGTTGCCAGCAGGTCCGCTTCGTCGGCCGCGACCATTGCCATGCGCAGCGCGATCGAGTTGGGCTGCTCTATGCGCAAAAGATCCGCGTCCTCGGGTGCAAGCTTGCGTGCCGGTACCCGCGCGCCCGCCAGCGCTGGACGCGCGCTCGCTGTGAGAGGGATGCCGTTGCGCGTGGCGCCCCGCCCCAGCTCGCCTGTCCAGAACTCGCCCCCTTCCGCGCGCCGGCGCGCGGGTGCATAGAGATAGCCAAAGAGTGGACGGTGGCGGTTGACCAGCGCCACGGAAACCGCCCAGCCATCACGCCCGCCAATGAAGTCGCGCGTGCCGTCAATGGGATCGACCAGCCAGACCAAGTCCTGTGCGCAGCGCGCGCCGCTGTCGAGTGTCTCCTCGCTCAGCCATCCCGCAGCAGGCAGCAGCGCGCGCAGCTCGCGTTTGAGGTAGGCATCGACGGCGAGGTCGGCGGCGCTGACCGGACTGCCCGGGTCCTTCTCCCAGTGCGCAAGCAGGTGTCCGTCGCCTGGCCAGGCGGCGAGCGCAATGCGCCCGGCCTCGCGCACGATCGCCTCGAGACGTGCGCGGTCGATCATCGTAGGAAGCCCTCCGGTACCGATCTATTGATATTGCATCGCATTATGCAAAAACTCCCCCGCGATTTGCCGACAAAGTCGCCCGGATGTCCATTTCCCAGGTCATGCGGAGCCTTAGAGGCCTTTTCAAGCGCGCAGGGATATGCTTAGGCGGCGTTGCAAAAATCACCATTCGCGCCCTCCTTCGAGGAAACTCCAGCAGAAAGCGACTGACCGATGAACATTCACGAATATCAGGCCAAGGAACTGCTTGCGAAGTACGGCGTGGGCATCCCCGCCGGCATCCCCGCCCTGACCGTCGAAGAAGCCGTTGCCGCCGCCAAGCAGCTTCCCGGACCGCTCTACGTCGTCAAGGCGCAGATTCACGCCGGTGGCCGTGGCAAGGGCAAGTTCAAGGAACTCGGCCCCGACGCCAAGGGCGGCGTGCGCCTCGCCAAGTCGATCGACGAGGTTGAGGAATTCGCAAAGGAAATGCTCGGCAACACCCTTGTCACCATCCAGACGGGTGATGCGGGCAAGCAGGTCAACCGCCTTTACGTGACCGACGGCGTCGACATCGCCAAGGAATATTACTTCTCGATGCTCGTCGACCGTGCCACCGGTCGCGTTGCGATGATCGCCTCGACCGAAGGCGGCATGGACATCGAGGAAGTCGCTCACTCGACTCCGGAAAAGATCACCACGATCACGATCGACCCGGCCGAAGGCTTCCAGCCCCACCACGGCCGCGCCGTCGCTTTCGGCCTCAAGCTGACCGGCGATCTCAACAAGCAGGCGCAGAAGATCGCCAAGCAGATCTACGAGGCCTTCATGGACCTCGACTGCGACATGCTCGAGATCAACCCGCTGGTGGAAAGCGAAGACGGCCAGCTGCTCGTCCTCGATACCAAGATGAGCTTCGATTCGAACGCGCTCTACCGTCACCCCGACGTGCGCGAACTGCGCGACGAGACCGAAGAAGATCCGGCCGAGATCGAAGCCAGCAAGTACGACCTTGCCTACATCAAGCTCGATGGTGACATCGGCTGCATGGTGAACGGCGCAGGGCTTGCCATGGCGACCATGGACATCATCAAGCTCAACGGCTCGTTCCCCGCCAACTTCCTCGACGTGGGCGGCGGCGCCACCACCGAAAAGGTGACCGCGGCGTTCAAGATCATTCTCGGCGATCCCAACGTGAAGGGCATCCTCGTGAACATCTTCGGCGGCATCATGAAGTGCGACGTCATTGCCGAGGGCATCGTGGCGGCGGCCAAGGAAGTGAACCTAGGCGTGCCGCTCGTAGTTCGCCTCGAAGGCACCAACGTGCAGCAGGGCAAGGACATCCTCGCCAATTCGGGTCTGCCGATCGTTCCGGCCAACGACCTGGGCGATGCGGCCAAGAAGATCGTCGCCGAAGTCAAGGCGGCCTGATCGGCCCCACAGGCATCGAAACGACACGCAAAGCGGCGGGGGCTTCGAGCTCCCGCCGCTTTCTTTTTGCCCTTTGAACAGGGCCCGGCTCAGCTCTGTACACCGGGAACAGCCACCCTCATGCACTCCCCGGGCCAATTGCTCCGGCATGACTAAAGCCCCTCTTGGGGCGATGGAACAATTGCGGGGGTTGACGTCTTGAGCGTGGGGCGCGATGGCAACCACCGCGCAATTTAATCGCATGGCTAAACAGGCCTGCAGCAGAGTTTGAGAGGACATATTCTCATGAAAATCCTCGTGCCCGTGAAGCGGGTGATCGACTACAACGTGAAGCCGCGGGTAAAGGCGGACGGGTCCGGCGTGGACCTTGCCAACGTGAAGATGAGCATGAACCCCTTCGACGAGATCGCCGTCGAGGAAGCGCTGCAGATCAAGGAAGCGGGCAACGCCGAAGAGGTCATTGTGGTCTCGATCGGTCCGGCCAAGGCCGCCGAAACCCTGCGCACGGGCATGGCGATGGGCGCGGACCGCGCGATTCATGTCGCAACCGACGAAGAAGTCGAGCCGCTGGCGGTCGCCAAGATCCTCAAAGCCGTGGTCGAGGAAGAGAACCCCGGCCTCGTGATCCTGGGCAAGCAGGCGATCGACGACGACTCCAACCAGACCGGCCAGATGCTCGCAGCTCTCCTGGGCCGTCCGCAGGGTACCTTCGCCTCCAAGGTCGTGGTCGAGGGCGATAGCGTGGCCGTCACCCGCGAAGTCGACGGCGGTCTCGAGACCGTCAAGCTGGCAATGCCCGCCATCGTCACCACCGACCTTCGCCTGAACGAGCCGCGCTACGCTTCGCTGCCCAACATCATGAAGGCCAAGAAGAAGCCGCTCGATGCTAAGACGCCCGCCGACTACGGCGTCGACATCGCGCCGCGCCTCAAGACGCTCAAGGTCGCCGAGCCGCCGGTGCGCAGCGCCGGCATCAAGGTCGAGAACGTCGATGCGCTTGTCGCCAAGCTCAAGGAAATGGGAGTCGCGTGATGAAGACGCTTGTTTGGGTCGAACACGACAACGCCGCCGTCAAGGACGCGACGCTCTCCACCATCACTGCCGCCGCCAAGCTGGGTGAGGTTCACCTCATCGTCGCGGGCGCAGGATGCGCCGCCGTCGCCGACGAGGCCGCCAAGATCGCGGGCGTCGCCAAGGTGCACCTTGCCGAGAACGCGGCCTACGAGCATGGCCTCGCCGAGAACGTCGCCCCGCTTATTGCAGAGCTGATGGGCGATCACGACGCCTTCCTCGCGCCCGCCACGACCACCGGCAAGAACATCGCGCCGCGCGTCGCCGCCCTGCTCGACGTCATGCAGGTCTCAGACATCCTCTCGGTCGAGGGCGAGAAGACCTTCACCCGTCCGATCTATGCTGGCAACGCGATCGCCACTGTCGAAAGCACCGACGCCAAGCTCGTCATCACGGTGCGCGGCACCGCCTTCGACAAGGCCGCTGCCGAGGGTGGTTCGGCCAGCGTCGAGGCTGTCTCGGGCAAGGGCGATGCGGGTCTCTCCAGCTTCGTGGGCCAGGAAATCGCGACCAGCGAACGTCCCGAACTCACCAGCGCCAAGGTCATCGTCTCGGGCGGTCGTGCGCTCAAGGACGCGGACACCTTCGAGGCGACCATCCTGCCGCTCGCCGACAAGCTCGGCGCGGCCGTCGGCGCCAGCCGCGCCGCGGTCGATGCGGGCTATGTCCCCAACGACTACCAGGTCGGCCAGACCGGCAAGATCGTGGCTCCCGAAGTCTACATCGCGGTCGGCATCTCGGGCGCGATCCAGCACCTTGCTGGCATGAAGGACTCCAAGACCATCATCGCCATCAACAAGGACGAAGACGCCCCGATCTTCCAGGTCGCGGACATCGGTCTTGTCGCCGACCTCTACGACGCCGTGCCGGAACTTACCGGCAAGCTCTGAGGCTTCGGCCCGAAGGTTTGAAAAGCCCCCGCCAGGCTTCGGTCCGGCGGGGGCTTTTTCGTCGAGGCACACGACATTGCGGTCCTGCACCAGCCTTGCCCACTGCCCGGCCTCATGCCAACCTTGGTCAACTGGCTAGGGAGATATCGAAATGCGCAGAACGGGTTGGGCCATCGCGGCGGTATATGGGATGCTGACCGCGTCGGCCGCTCAGGCCAAGCTGGACACCTTCGTTCTGGACGCTTCCTCCCCCTGGAACGTCGACTGGGCCGACAACGCCTGCGTCCTGCAGCGGATGTACGGCGAAGGCGACGAGGGCGTGCTGCTGCGCTTCATGAACTTCACGCCGGACTACACCTATCAGATCCAGCTCACCGGCGGTCCAGCCAAGCTCAACCTGCCCCAACGGGACATCCGTGTCTCCTTCGCGCCGTTTCCCTTCTACGAGACCGGGGCGATGGCTGCGAAGGTGGACGATACGTACGATTCGGTGCTGTTCAGCACCCAGATCGCCCTTGATCACGACGAATTCGATCGCATGGATGCCGACCAGCGCCGTTCGGCCCTCGCCAAGGGCGAAGAGCCTGCTCGCCATTTCGTGCGCCCTATTGCGGGCGAAATCGAGCGCGTCCATGTCGACCTCGGCCCACGCACGCTGACATTTAACATCGGCGCTCTCGAGAAGCCCCTGGCGGCCTTGCGCACCTGTACGCGGGATCTTTTGCGCAAATGGGGCGTAGATCCCGATGTGCAAGACCTGGTCGCCTCCGAAGCCCACCCCGTCGGAGATGGCGAGCTACGCCGACAGATGGGTCTGAAATTCCCCCGCAATCTTGCCCGCAAAGGGGCACAGGCCCGCGTCAACGTCGTCGTCACGCTCGACCCGCGCGGCAATGTGAAGGGATGCCGCGTGCCGCTCTCGCAGAACGACCCGCGGTTCGATGAACTGGTATGCGAACGGGTGGACAAGCTCACGTTCGAACCCGCCCGCCTTGCCGACGGTACCCCCGTGACAAGCTATTGGGCCCTCACCACCACCTTTCTGCTGAACTAGCGGGTCCTGGAGAGAACCGAAGGCTGCCGCTCGTAGAGGTTGAGCGCCACCGGATCGTCGGCATCGGGCGCCTTGCGGTCGTAGACGACGAAGCCGAGCGCTGTGGCAAGGCGCTCGGACGCACGGTTTCCATCCTCGATCATGCAGGCCATACGGCGGGGGCCATGGCGGGCCTCGAACCAAGCGATGCTCGCATCCATGACCTCGCGCGCAACGCCCTTGCCCCACCAGTCACGCGCCACGATCCAGCCCGCCTCGGTGACATTGTTGAACCCCTTGCCGAACCCCCGGACCGAGTGGAACAGGCCGCAGCTCGCGATCATCGCGTCCGATCCATGCGGACGCACCGCAAACAGCCCATAGCCGTGCTGGAGCCAGCCTTCGGCGTGGCGGATCAGGCGCTCCATGTGCTTTTCAGGGTCGGGCGGCGTGGACGCCAGGTAGCGCGTCACCTCCGGATCGGCGAGCAGCGCCATGTGCGCTGCCAGATCCCCTACCCGCGGCTGCCACAGTTCAAAGCGCGCGGTGGTGAGCAGGGGCGCCGTCAGCCCCTCGGGCCAGGGCTCGCGTCTCACAGGAAGCGCTCCACGGTATGGATGGCAAGACCGAAGAGGCCCCCCACCAGCGTCCCATTGATGCGGATGAACTGGAGGTCGCGGCCAACCGCCCCCTCAATTCGGGCCGAGACCGTCTGCGCGTCCCAGCGCTTCACGGTCTCGGAGACGAGGCGCACGATCTCGCTACCGTAGCGCGCGCTCACGCCCACCAGCGTGCGGCGGGCAAAACGGTTGACCATGACCTGGAGGCGCGCGTCCCCGCCGAGCGCCGCGCCAAGCTGGCCAAGGCCCTGCCCGAACGTCGCGCCAAGCGAGCCGGAGAGGGCGGCCTCGGGATTGCGCATGGCTTCGAGCAGCGCGGTCCGGCCCCGCTCCCACATCGCCTCGAGCCAGGCCCCCAGCGCCGGATTGGCCAGCAGCTCAGCCTTGATACGGGCGACGCGCGCCTGCATTTCGGGATCGCTGCGCAAGTCGCGAACGAGGGCCGTCAACGCCTCGTCGACCTTGCCACGCAAGGGATGGTCGGGTTGAACGATGATCTCGGCAAGAAGGCGGTAGGTGCCGTCAAGGACACCATTGGCAAGACGCTCGTCGAGGCCGGTCCAGCGCATGATCGTATTGGCGCGCGCGTGGATCATCTCGCGAATCATCGGCTCGTTGGCCTCGATCACCTCACCTACCTTGCGCAGCATCGCCTCAAGGACGGGCAGGTGGCGCTGGTCGGCAATCGCGTTCTCGAGCATCTGTGCAAGGAGCGGCGCGGCATCGATTCGTGCAAGCTGCGACTTGAGGCCGGTCTTGACCATGCCCCCCATCTGTTCCGGGTCGAGCGATTCCAGCACATCGGCAAGGAGATTGGCCGCGCCTGCACGAATCCTGGGATTTTCGCCCCGCACTGGGTCGCCGAGAAAACCACCCAGACTGGCGGCAAAGTTGAAGCCCTGCAGGCGCCGCGCGACGACCTGCGGGGTCAGGAAGTTCTCGCGTAAGAAGCGCGCCATCGAATCCGCGATCCGGTCCTTGTTCTCCGGAATGATCGCGGTGTGCGGGATCGGCAGGCCGAGCGGGCGGCGAAAGAGCGCGGTGACCGCGAACCAGTCGGCGAGCCCGCCCACCATCGCCGCCTCGGTAAAGGCGATGGCGTAACCCAGCGGCGCGTCCCAGGCCGGAAAGAGTCCGTGCAGGCGGTGAAGCATCAGGAACAGCGCAGCCATGGTCAGGAGCAGACCGGTCGCGAAGAGGCGCATGCGGCGCGCCCTGTCGGCCTTGCCAATCCCGGCGCCAATCCCCTTGCCGATCTCCGTGAATGTGCTGTCCTGCGCCAAAACTACGCGCCTTTCCCTTATTCGGCGGGAAGCGCGGTCCCCCCTTGCGAACGGGCGTGCGCCTCCTCGGCATGGTGCGGCTCGAACGTCAGCAGCGTCGTGCGCAGCTTGGGCCCGATCCGCTTCTCGAAACCATCGGCAAGGCTAAAGGCTGCGGGCACAATTACCAGAGTGAGCAAGGTGGAGAGGAGGAGCCCGCCGATCACCACAAGGCCCATTGGCGCGCGGAAAGCCCCGTCGCCCGAGATCGACAGCGCGGTCGGAACCATACCCGCCGTCATCGCAACGGTGGTCATTACGATGGGCTGCGCGCGCTTGTGCCCTGCATCGATGATCGCGGTCACCTTCTCGACGCCGCGATGCATTTCCTCGATCGCGAAGTCGATCAGGAGGATCGAGTTCTTGGCGACGATGCCCAGCAGCATGAGAATGCCGATGAATACCGGCATCGAGATCGGCTCGCCCCGGATCGCGATGGCCAGCAGGCCGCCGAGCGGCGCCAGGAGCAGCGAGGCCATGTTCACCAGCGGGGACACGAAGCGCTTGTAGAGCAGCACCAGCACGGCGAAGACGAGGAAGATACCGCTAATCACCGCGATGATGAAGTTGCTGATCATCTCGGCCTGCCACTGGTCCTCGCCCACCGGCGCATTGGAGACACCCATCGGCAGATTCTGCATGATCGGCAGCTGCTGGATCGCCTCCATCACCGTGCCCTTGATCTGCCCGGGCCCAAGGTCGGCGCCGACGAAGACACGGCGTGCCTGATTGTAGCGGGCGATCTGCGTAGGGCCTGCGCCAAAGCGAATTTCGGCCACGCGCTTCAAGGGAACACTGCCCCCTGAGTTCGTCGTCACCGGCAGGTTCTCGATGGTCGAGAAATCGCGGCGCGAATCCCGGTCGAGCACCACGCGGATCGGCACCTGCCGGTCCGAGAGCGAGAACTTGGCCGCGTTCTGGTCGATCTCACCCAGGGTCGCGATACGGATCGTCTGGCTAAGCGCCGTGGTGGTCACGCCAAGCTGCGCAGCAAGATCAAGCCGGGGCACGATGACGAGTTCAGGGCGCTGGAGGTCGGCCGCGATACGCGGCGCAACCACGCCCGGGATCTCGCGCATCTGGTCGACCAGGATCTGTGCGGTCTCGTTGAGCTGTTCGGAATCGCTGCCCGAAAGCATGACAGAGATATCGCGGCCCGACCCGAAGCCGCCCGACTGAGTGGCAAAGCTGACGCGCGCATCGGCAATGCGCTGCAGCTCGGGCGCCAGGCGGCGCTCGAACTCGATGCTGGTCGCATCGCGCTTATCGGCAGGCTTGAGCGTGATGTAGAGCGTCGCTTCACCCTCGCGAGAAGCGGCCATGACCAGCTCCACCTCGGACTGTGCCTCGATGATGTGCGTCACCTCGTCGGCCACCGCCTCGGTCTGCTCAAGCGTGGTGCCGGGCACCATCTCGATATTGACCCGGCTCGTATCGGAGTTGTTAGCCGGCATGAACTCCTGGGGCAGGCCCAGCAGCAACGCGAAGGTGACGACCAGCGCGTAGACACCGGCGAGGAAGGCGTAGAAGCGGTGATCGCGCGTGCGCGCGGCCACGCGGTCGTGCCAGTAGCGGTACCACTGGCCAAAGGTGCCCATGAGCCCCCAGACCAGTCGGAATACCTTGCCAAGCCCGAAGATCACGAGCGGTACGGCCAGCGGGGCGATCAGCGAGGGCAGGACAACCTGCGCGCTGTTGCCAAGCCCCAGCGTAGCCACGCCTGCAGCCAGCGCCTGAAACGCGAAAACAGCCCCCGCGATGCCCGCAAGGAGGAGCACGAAGAGCAGCGCGACGGCCGGGAGCGCATACCAGCGGCCATGCTTCGGGCGCACCAGAGCGGCCTTGCGACGCAGCGCCTCGCGGCTGTCGAGCGTCCAGGCGAGGATCTTCACGTAAATGTCCATGATCCGCCCGCCGCCATGCTCGGCATGGCCATGCGATTTCAGGAAATAGGCCGCGACCATCGGCGTGATCATGCGCGCAACCGCAAGGCTGATCAGCACGGCCACGACGATGGTAAGACCGAAGGCCTTGAAGAACTGGCCCGAAATACCCGGCATCATGCCGACGGGGAAGAACACCGCCACGATCGAGAACGTGGTGGCAACAACCGCAAGGCCGATCTCGTCGGCCGCGTCGATCGAAGCCTGGTAGGCGCTCTTGCCCATGCGCATGTGTCGCACGATGTTCTCGATCTCGACGATAGCATCATCGACAAGGACACCGGCCACCAGGCTCAGCGCGAGCAGCGAGAGGAAGTTGAGCGTGAAGCCCATGAGATCCATGAACCAGAAGGTCGGGATCGCGGAAAGCGGAATGGCGATGGCGGCGATGAAAGTCGCGCGCCAGTCGCGCAGGAACAGGTAGACGATGACGATGGCCAGCACCGCGCCTTCCACCAGCATTTCCATCGAACTGGTGTACTGTTCGCGGGTGTAGTCCACCTGCGAGAACAGGCGGGTGAAGTGGACCGACGGGTTGGCCTTGCGGATCGCGTCGAGCTTTTCCATCGCACCGTCGTAGACCGCAACGTCTGAGGCGCCGATGGCGCGGTCGAAGCTGAAGGTGACGACCTCGCGCCCGCGCAGCTTGGCCATGCGGTAGCGCTCGGAATAGCCGTCGTAGACCTTGGCGACATCGGAGAGCTTGACCTGGCGGCCATTGCCCAGGTTGATGCGCGTCTGCGAAAGGTCGTAGGCACTCTCGGCATTCCCCAGCACGCGCACCGACTGGCGCGAACCGGCAATTTCCGCCTCGCCGCCCGCCGCATCGGTATTCACTTGGCGCAACACGGTGTTGATGTCGCGCGCAGTCACGCCAAAGGCGATCATCTTGTCGGGATCGACGACGACGCGGATCTCGCGGTCCACGCCGCCGTTGCGGCTGACCGAGGCAAGCCCCTGCACTGAAAGCAGATTCTTGGAAACAGTATCGTCGATGAACCAGCTCAGCTGCTCGATGGTCATGTCATCGGCGCTGACCGCGAAGACCGCAAGGGTCCCGCCGCCGCCCGCCTCGACCTTGGATATCTGCGGTTCGAGAATGCCATCGGGCAGGTCGCCGCGCACCTGGTCGACCGCGTTCTTCACCTGATTGGTCGCAACGTCCGCATCGGTGCCGATGGCAAAGCGCACAAAGGTGACCGAGCTGCCTTCCGAGGCGTTGGATTCAATCTCCTCGACCCCGCTGATCGAGCGCGCGGCGCCCTCGACGATCTGGGTGATCTGGGTCTCGATCTCGGTCGGGGCGGCCCCGGGCTGGCTGATGCGCACGACCACCCCCGGGAAATCCACGTCGGGCATGTTGTTCACGTTCATGCGCCCGAACGAGACCATGCCCGCGATCATCAGACCGATGAAGAAAACGATCGGAATGATCGGGTTGCGGATCGACCAGGCCGAGATGTTGCGAAAGTTCATGTCTGTCCCTGCCCGACGCGTCAGTCCGCGGCCTTGGCCATGCGCGGCTCGACGGTGTCCTCGGGATTGAGGAAGCCACCGGCGCGCAGGACGACCGTTTCGGTGCCGGCAAGGCCCTTCGAGATGACGATGCCATCGGCGGTGACAAGCCCTGTTTCGACCCCGCGCCGCGCCACCTTGTTATCCTTGCCCACGACATAGACGAAGGAGCCCTCGGCATCGCTTTGAATCGCCGATTCCGGAAGCATCGGCGCCACCACGGTGCCGCTGGTCAGCGTGGCGCTGGCAAAGCCGCCCGGACGCAGCGCACGGTCATAGGCCAGCGCGATGCGCGCCGTGCCCTGGCGCGAAGTGGGATCGATCACGGGTGAGACCTGCCAGACCTGCCCGGTAAAGGAGCGCTCCGAGCCAACCGGAGTGACCTCGGCCTGCGCGCCGACGCGCACGCGCGCCAGGTCGTCCTCGCTGAGATTGGCGAGCAGTTCCATCTCGCCGCCCTTGGCAAGGCGGAACAGCACGCTCGAGCCGCCGCCTACGACCTGCCCCGGCTCGACATTGCGTTCGAGCACGAGCCCGGCGGCGGGCGCGACGATGTTGAGGCGCGCGGCCTGGGCCTGAAGCTGGCGCAGCGAAGCGCGGGCCAGTTCGACCTGGGCCAGCGCGGCATCGCGCGTGGCGGTGAGGCGATCGACGTCGGCCTTGGAGATGAAACCGCGATCGACCAGCTGGAGTGCGCGGTCGAGGTTCGACTGGGCGAGGCGCGCGTCGGCCTGGGCGGCCTTGATCTGCGCGGCCTGGCTGGCCTGTTGCTGGACCTGCACCGAACTGTCGACAACAGCAAGCACCTGGCCGGCCTTCACCCAGTCGCCCGGTTCGACGAGGACACGGCGGACCTCGCCGCCCTCACCCACCGAGCCGATCGGCATGGCGCGGCGCGCGGCGAGCGATCCGGTGGCGGTGATCGTGCCCACAACGGTCGAGCGGCCTGGCTTGACGACGGTCACGACGGGCACCTGCGCCGGCTCGACCGGGCCAGTGTCCGCGCCGCTGTGGAGGTAGAACCAGATTCCCACGATGAGCACGAAGGCCCCGGCAACGCCAAGCCAGATCAGCCGCGAGGAGCCTTTTTCCGGCCCCTGCGCCGGCGTCTGCGCCTCGAAAGTCCCGTCCGCGCCCGCCTCTGCGCCAAGGTCCCCCTTGCTCACGACTTCGGCGCGATCCTTGTCCAACTTGCTCGTGTAATTCATTCCGTCACCGCACTGGCCGCATCGTCCCGGCACCCTCATCAGGTCCCCCAGTTTCCCGTGCAAGGTCACGCATCGCCCCACACGGCCCGGATCATGGCCGTTAATCCCTGATCCTGAGGTATACGTGCGCGCTCTAAAGGTGGCAACGCGGTCTCGCTCCAGATACGCCCCGGATCGACCAACGACTTGTCGCCTCGTTCAACGGCATGGAACCAAGAGGCATAGAAAAACGGCGGCAAACCCAAAAGGTTCGCCGCCGTTTGTCGGTCCCGCGGAACTGATCGGGGGGTGATCAGTACTTTTGCTGGCGCTCGTAAAGATCGCGGTAGTGCTGGATGCGCGTGACGCGCAGCCCCTGCATTCCCGAACGATCCACGGCACGCTGCCAGGAGGCGAATTCCTCGAGCGTCAGCTGGTAACGTTCACACACTTCGTCGATGGTCAGCAGACCGCCATTGACGGCGGCCACGACCTCGGCCTTGCGGCGCACGACCCAGCGCGTGGTATTGGCGGGGGGAAGCGACTCCAGAGTGAGCGGTTCACCCAGCGGCCCGATTACCTGCGCGGGTCTGATTTTCTGGTTCTCGATCATCTTAGCCCTCGCCCACCGGTTTTGCTGGAGCCGGTGGTGAGCCTCTCTTTGTCCATTCGGACTTGCCATTGCTTGAAGCAGTACGGTTAATGGGCATTAGGGACTCTCATTAAGGATTTTCCACGGTCCGTTCGAGGCCTTTCATTAAGCAGAAAAAGTGCTCTATTTTATTCGGTTGCATCGTAAATCCTGCCTCCAACACCTCCGGCCCGATGCACATGGCCGGTCAGGAGCCCTCCGGCACTCGCAAGCGTCCCGGCAGGACCGCAACCAATTGAGCCAGCTTATCGCGGCAGGATAGAGCGCACATGGTCAATGGAAGATTAATAACAGGCCCAGGCCGATCCCAATGGCCGCACCTTCGCGCCGATCGGGTAGGAATTCGCGACGAGGCGCTGTATGAGCGCTCTCCATGTCCCCTGACGCAAACCTCTTCAACGGCCTCGATCCGGCCGACCTGTTCCAGTTGCCCGCGCCGCTCTCGGCGCGCCGCATCGTTGTCGCCATGTCGGGCGGCGTCGATTCCTCGGTCGTCGCCGCGCTTGCCGCGGCCACAGGCGCCGAGACCATCGGCATTACCCTGCAACTCTACGACTACGGCGCCGCCACGGGCCGCAAGGGCGCATGCTGCGCAGGCGACGACATCCGCGACGCACGCGCGGTCGCCGATCGCCTTGGCATCGCCCACTACGTCTTCGACCACGAGAGCGCCTTTCGCGAAGAGGTGGTCGACCGTTTCGCCGACGACTACCTCGCCGGACGCACGCCCATCCCCTGCATCCGCTGCAACATGGGCCCCAAGTTCACCGACCTCCTGCAGATGGCGCGGGACCTGGGCGCCGATTGCCTCGCGACCGGCCACTACGTACGCCGCGTGGAAGGCCCGGCGGGCTCCGAACTGCACCGCGCGGCCGACCCGGCGCGCGACCAGAGCTACTTTCTCTACGGCACGACCGAGGCCCAGCTCGACTTCCTGCGCTTTCCCCTTGGCGGCCTGCCCAAGACCGAGACACGGCGCCTCGCCGAAGCGGCGGGCCTGCGCGTCGCGGACAAGCCCGACAGCCAGGACATCTGCTTCGTGCCTGACGGAGACTACGCCAAGATCGTGCGCTCGGTGCGTCCCGAGGGGGCCGCGCCCGGCGACATCGTCCATGTCGAGACCGGCGCGGTCCTGGGCGCGCACCAGGGTGTGATCCATTACACTGTGGGCCAGCGCCGCGGGCTCGAGATCGGGGGCCAGCCCGAACCGCTTTACGTGGTGGGGATCGATGCGTCCTCGCGCCGGGTCCTTGTCGGCCCGCGCCATCTGCTGGCGGTCGCCGCAGCGCGGATCATCGAGACCAACCGGATCGGTCTCCTCCCTGAGGGCACGCCGCTCACCGCCAAGGTCCGTTCGCTGGCCAAACCCGTGCCTGTCACGCTTGAAGGCCCGCTCGGCGAAGGCGCGGAAACGACCTTGCGCTTCGCCAATCCCGAATACGGCGTCGCGCCGGGCCAGGCTGCGGTGATCTATGCGGGCGAACGCGTGGTCGGCGGGGGCTGGATCGAGGATACCACGCCCGCCACCCCGCTCTGAGCGAAGCGTCTGATCACTCGTCCCAGGGCTCAAGACGGCAGCCATGAAGGCTGTCGTAGTGCGCACTTTGGTAGCCGAGCAGTGGCAACCCGGCACTGACGCTGCGCGTTTCCGTATCCTCACTCAGCCAGACCCGCCCCGCGATGCCGCCGAGCGGGGCCACCGCAAGGTCGGCCTCGCAGCTTTTGAGATCGCGCTGCGAGACATGGCGGCACACGCAGCCGAGCCGCGCGGCATAAGCGCCCCCGATGCGCGTCCGCTCTTGCAGGTCCGCCCACTGCCAGGCCAGGAGCCCTGCTCCCACTAGCAGCGCAAGCAGCACCAGATTGCGAAGCCAGCGCGAAGGCTGGCGCGCGGCGTGACGCGGACTCGCAGCCCCGGCAGCAGCCTGCCCGTCCGGCGCACGCACATGCGATGCCTGCCGCTTCTGCCAGGCCTGCCGCAGCTTGTCCCCGGCTGCCGATTTGGGCGGTGTTGCCATTCCCGATCTTCTCGCACACTACACCGCGCGTCATGCCGGTGCATCCGATCCGCCTTATCCTCCCGCTACTGGCCCTGCCAAGCCTGTGGGCCTGTGGAGAACCCGCCAGCGAGGCCCCGCCCCCGCCCAGCACCGAGGCCGAAGCCGCCATCACCGATGACGGCGGGGCCCCCCACGCCGAACTCGGCCGCGCGATCGACGGATTGTTCAACACCGATGCGGTCGGCCCGACGCACGCGCTCATCATCATGAAACGCGGGTCGGTCATCGCCGAGCGCTATGGCCCCGGTATCTCCGGCAAGACTCGCCTGCCGGGCTGGAGCGCGGGCCAGTGCCTTACCAGCCTGATGATCGGCCAGCTGGTCAGCGACGGGCGCCTGCGCCTCAACGAATCGGCGCCTGTCCCCGAATGGCGCCGCCCGGGCGATCCGCGCGGTGAAGTGACGCTGCGCCAGCTTCTTCAGATGCGCTCGGGCCTGCGCTTTGCCAAAGGCCTCCCGGGGCACGAAGGCGGCATCACGGAACAGTCCGATGCCATGCGGCTCCTCTACCTCGACGGGCGGGACGACATGGCCGCCTACGTCGAGGCACAGCCGCTGGAATCGCCTGCGGGCCAGACTTTCGCGGATTCGGGGGCAAACGCGATCATCCTCGCCGATCTTGCCGCGCGGGTCCTCGCCCCCGACGGATCACCCGAAGCGCGCCGCGCCGCAGTCATGAGCTACCTGCAAAGCCGCGTCCTGACTCCCATCGGCATGGAATCAACTCAGGCCGGGTTCGACCGGGCGGGCACGCTGATCGGATCAGGCATGATTCACGCCAATGCGCGCGACTGGGCCAAGCTCGCCGAATTCCTGCGCCACCGAGGGTCCGTCGCCGGCGCCCAGATCCTGCCACGCCGCTGGATATCGTTCATGCGCGAGCCCAGCCCGCGCAACCCGGCCTACGGCGCCGGGATCTGGCTCAACACCGCACCTCCTGGCGAAACCGCACGGCTTTGGCCCGCCACCGCACCGGCCGATCTCTTCGCATGCCTGGGCGAATACGGACAGTACGTCGTGAGCTCACCCGAACAGCTCCTGACCGTGGTACGCCTGGGCCGCAGCGCTCCCAACCAGGAACGCGCCGTGCACGAGCGCATCGGGGCTCTTCTGGCGTTGTTTCCGGGCGGGAAGTGACAGGTCAAAGAACAGAAAAGACAATTCCGAGGGTCATCGCCCTCAGGCTGCCCATACAGTCGATCTCACCTTCCGGTGCGCTACGTCGGCTGCGCAACGTCAGGTAGACGATTTTGGGGTCAAGGGACGATGCCCCCTTGGAAAAATATCAATTTCTAGAGCCTCACGTCCTGTTCCAACCCGACACGGATCGGCGGCAGTACGTCCCGGCCGGCTTCGCCCTTTTCGTCGACCAGGCCATCAGGATCGGTGTGGATCAGGATTTCCACACCGGGGAAGTCGGCCTCAAGGCGATGCTCGATACCGTCCATTACCCGGTGCGCCTCGCGTACCGTCATCTGCGGGTCGACCCAGATATGGAACTGCACGAAGTCCTTGTCGCCCGAAGTCCGCGTACGCAGGTCGTGGACCCCGCTGATGTCGGGAAACGTCGCCAGAAGCTGCAGGAAGCGCTGCTTTTTCTCCTCCGGCCACTCGTGGTCCATGAGCTGGTCGAGCACCTCGTCCGAAGCGCCCCAGGCTCCGTAGGCGAGCCAGGCCGCAATACCGAAGCCGAAGAACGCGTCCGCACCCGCAATGCCCACATAGGTATCGAGGACCAGCGCCACGATCACCGCGAGGTTGAGAAACAGGTCCGACTGGTAGTGTACGCTGTCGGTGGTGATCGCGAGGCTGCCGGTGCGACGGATGACGTGGCGCTGCCAGGCCAGCAGCGCGAGCGTGACCGCGATCGCCGCGATCGAGACGCCGATTCCCTGCTCGGCCGCCTGCACTTCGTTGCCCACGAGCAGCCGCTCCACCGCGCGCGCGGCAATGCCCAGCGCCGAGATGACGATGAGCACGATCTGGAACAGCGCGGTGATCGCCTCGGCCTTGCCGTGCCCGAAGCGGTGCTTGTCATCGGCCGGCTGCGCCGCGATCCACACGCCCAGCAGCGTTGCCAGGCTGGCGACGAGATCGAGCGTGGTGTCGGCAAGGCTGCCCAGCATCGCGGTCGAATCGGTGGTGATCGCCGCCCATATCTTGAGCACGAGCAGAAACAGCGCCGCCGCGATACTGGCGAAAGCCGCACTGCGGGTCAGCATTGCGCGGACCTGGCTGCGTCCATCGCTCATGAATCAAGTCCCATCGAAACCAGAAAAATCACGGGTAGAGCAGCGTGCTCGACCAGGGCCCCTCGCCCACCCGCTCGAAGCGGCGGCGTTCGTGGAGACGGTAGGGACGGTCCTGCCAGAACTCCATGGCGACTGGCACCACGCGGTAACCGCCCCAGTGCGCGGGGCGTTCGACCTCGCCGGCCTCGAAGCGCGCACGCACATTTTCATAGCGGGCAAGGAAGGTCTCGCGGCTGTCGAGCGGGGCAGACTGGTCGGAAGCGACCGCGCCGAGCTGCGAATCTCGGTGGCGCGAGTGGAAGTATGCGTCGGCCTCGGCTGGCGTCACCGGACTCAAGGTCCCTTCAATGCGGATCTGGCGGCGCAGGCTCTTCCAGTGAAACAGCAAGGCGACGTGCGGGTTGGCCGCGATCTCGCCGCCCTTGCGGCTGTGGCCATTGGTATAGAACACGAAACCGTCGGGGCCATGGCCCTTCAGGAGCACCATGCGCACCGAGGGTACACCTTCAGGCGTTGCCGTTGCCAAGGCCATCGCGTTGGAATCGTTGGGCTCGGTCCCACGCGCTTCGTCGTACCAGGCGCTGAACAGGGCAAAGGGATCGCCATCGGGGATGACTTCGCGGGTCTGTTCGGATTCCATCGTATCTCGTCCTGTTGCTGTGGCCCTAGGCTCCGCGTCGCCAGCAAGGTGCCACCTGTGCGGGGGAGAGACCTTGACCGGCGGCACCTGGCCGCTTCGCGCCGCCGAATAGCCCGACCCGCCGCGCCTGGGAAGGTCCGGGGCGGGTATTGCGGCCACAGCGAACGAAAAACCACCTCCCGAGCATCGCGAAGAACTTGTGGGAACGCGCTCTACAACCTAGCTAAGTGGCATTATGGCAACAGATCCTTACACCACTCTCGGCATCGCACGTGGCGCTAGCGAGAAGGACATCAAGTCCGCCTACCGCAAGCTCGCCAAGGAGCTCCATCCCGACCGGAACAAGGACAACCCGAAGGCGGCCGAACGCTTCTCGGACGTGACCCGCGCCTACGACCTTCTTTCCGACAAGGAAAAGCGCGCCCAGTTCGACCGCGGCGAGATCGACGCGGAGGGAAACCCTACCATGCCGTTCGGGGCCGGTGGTTTCGGCGCTGGCGGCGGTCATCGGTCCGGCATGGGCGGCGGCGCAGCCGGTTTCGGTGGTTTCGGCGGAAACGACGGGATCGACCTTGAAGATCTGTTCGGCGGCATCTTCGGTGGAGGCGGCCAGCGCGGCGGCCCTGGAGGCATGGGCGGCGGCTTTGCCGGCGGACGTTCGCGCTCGGCCCCGCGCGGCGCCAACGTCAACTACCGCCTCTCGGTCTCGCTGACCGACGCGGCCGAACTCGCCAACCAGCGCATCACCCTGTCCGACGGCAAGACCATCGACCTCAAACTGCCCAAGGGGGTCGAGGACGGCACCCAGATGCGCCTTTCGGGCAAGGGTGAGCCGGGTCCCGGTGGCGCGGGCGATGCGATCATCACCATCTCCATCGGGCACCACCCCTACTTCGAGCGCGACGGCGATGACCTGCGCCTCGACCTGCCGATCACTCTTGATGAGGCGCTGAATGGCGCCAAGGTGCGCGCGCCCACCGCGTCTGGTGCGGTCATGCTTACGGTGCCGGCCGGGTCCACTTCGGGCAAGACCCTGCGCCTCAAAGGCAAGGGCATGACCCGCAAGGACGGCACGCGCGGCGACGAGCTCATCCGCCTCGAAATCACCCTGCCCGAGGGCGATGAGGACCTCGCCCGCCGTCTCGAGGGCTGGAAGGACAGCCGCAACGTGCGTGAACGCATGGGTGGCTGAATGGGCGGCAGCTGATGGCGGGCGGGCAATCCCCTGCTCGCCCCCCTGCCCGTCTCCCAGGCGTGAGAGACGGGCACCTGACGCTCCGATCCGGACACTCCAGCACCAATTTTCCGCGCAAATCGGGCGCTAGTCCTTGCCCAACGCACAAAACTCACCTAAGTCGGGCCGGTACGGCCGCTCCGCGAAGGGGCGGCCCTTATTGTTTCCGCCGGAGATAGAGACATGAGCCAGCCCACTCCGCTGATGCCGCACGCGACCGCCTCCTGGCTGGTCGACAACACGGCGCTCTCGTTTGAACAGATTGCGGATTTCTGCGGTCTGCACATGCTTGAAGTCCAGGCAATGGCCGACGATCTGGCCTCGGCCAAGTACACCGGCCGCGACCCCGTGCGCGCGGGCGAGCTGACGATGGAAGAGATCGAGAAGGGTCAGGCGAATCCGGAATACCGACTGCGCATGCACCGCGCACCGGTGACCGTGAGCCGCACCAAGGGCCCGCGCTATACGCCAGTGTCCAAGCGCCAGGACAAGCCCGACGGCATTGCCTGGATTCTGCGCAACCACCCCGAGGTCTCGGACGCGCAGGTCGGCAAACTGATTGGCACGACCCGCAACACCATCGCCGCGATCCGCGACCGTTCGCACTGGAACATCGCCAACATCACGCCCAAGGACCCGGTCACGCTGGGCCTGTGCTCGCAGCGCGAGCTGGACGCGATGGTCTTCAAGGCCGCCAAGAAGGCCGGTATAGAAAACGAAGGCGCGACCGACGAACGCCTCGTCGATGACCGCCAGGCCCTCATCGAGGAACTGCGCGCCGAACGTGACGCGGCCGCCAAGGCCGCCAACGAGGCCGCGCAGGAAGCCGAAGCCGCCGCCTGGCTCCAGGCCAAGCGCGCCGCCGAAGCCGAGGAACGCGGCGAGTAAGCCCGCCCCCTCCGCAGATGCGCATACGAAAAAGGCCCGTACGAAAGTGCGGGCCTTTTTCGTTGGTAGCACGAAGAAAGAAGGTTTTGATTCAAGGGGCCATCGCCCCTTGCCCCCCGAAATGGGCGACCTCGCCTTTGTCAGCCAAGGGCGCGCACGGAAGGTGAGCCAGGCAGTTTGGGGAGCCCGAGGGCGATCACCCCGGGAAATCACCTCAAGCCGGAACGGCGTCCTTTACATCCTCAACTGCGACACCAATCGCCGGCGGCATGCCGCCGCCGTTGGGCGCCAGACGTCCCTCAATGCGCGCGCCCTGTTCGACCGTGAGCGTGTCGTAGGCCACATCGCCCTCGATCTTGCCCAAAACCAGGATGACGATCTCGCGCGCGGCCACGGTGCCGCGCACGCTGTCCGCCTTGATCGCGCCCGTGATTTCGCTGTCGACGCCCTGCACCAGCGCGGCGCAAGTAATATCGCCGGTCACCCGCCCATCGATGTGCAGATCGGCGCTGGCCTCGATGTCGCCCGTGATGAGCGTGTCGCTGCCTAGCACGGAAAAGGTCGAAGAACCGCTCGAACGCGGGGCGGCAGCGGGCTTGGACATGGGATCGGCCTTACTGCTTTTGAACATGGGCGGAGGCCTCGAGAAAAGGACGTGGATTGACCGGCTTGCCATTGAGGCGCACTTCGAAATGGAGGTGCGAACCGGTGGAGCGGCCGGTGCTGCCCATCAGGGCGATGGTTGAACCGGCTTCCACCTTGTCGCCGACCTTGGACTTGAAGCGCGAAAGGTGCGCATAGCGGGTCATCAGGCCATTGCCGTGACGCACCTCGATGCAGTTGCCATAGCCATGGCGACGCCCGACGAAGGTGACCTTGCCCTTGGCCGCCGCGTAGATCGGCGAGCCCATCGGACCGGGAAAGTCGAGCCCGGCGTGGAACGCGCCGCCGCCGGTGAACGGATCCGAGCGGTAGCCGTAGCTTGACGACACGTAGGCCACTGAAGCTGGCTTCACCTGGGGGATCGAAGCAAGGCCGTTCTCCAGCGCATCCATGCGCGCAAGGCTGACGCCCAGGCGCTGGAAACGCGGATCAACCGAACCGTCAGCGCGGGTCGCAAGCTTGATCAGCGGACCACCGCGCGCCGAGGCACGGCTTGCAGGGGCATTCGCCACCATTGTCTTGGGATTGAGACCCAGCTTGCTGATCGCCGCGCTCGCGCTTTCGGCGCGTCGGTCAGCGTAGCGGGTGAGATTCTCGACGAAGGTGATCTGGCGCGCTTCCAGCCGGGCCAGTTCGCTCGCCTCGGGAACCGCCGCGCTGACCTTCTCGATCGTGAGCTTTGCTTCCGCATTGCTGTTGGAAACGGTTTCCCCGGCCTTCGTGTCGCGCGGGAGGTCACCGATGTGGGCCTCGACCATCTGTTCGATGAACTTCTGGCGGCGGGCGAGGTCGGATGCGACCTCGTCGATGCCTTCGCGGTAGTTCTCGACGCGGTCCTCAGCCCGCGCGACCCTGGCCTCGCGGCTGAGCAGTTCGGCCTCTTGCGACGACGCGCTCATGCGCTCGATCGCGACGGCGCCCATCGACCCGAGCCACACGGTGGCAAGCGCACCAGCGGAGCCCGCGGCAACCATCTGGGTCCGCGACGAAATCCGGATAAAATGGACATGCCCCTGAGAACGCATGATAAATTCGCGATCCGGGAAGCCTGCCCGCAGGCGCGACCATAGCGCCCTGACAGATGTAAGCTTCAAAACGACCCCACGCTGTGGCTTATGACCAGTCCCCGGCAGACCGGCTAGCAGGGGAGGGTTAACAAGGCGAATCGAGCCGCCGCGCACCATGCGCATTTCAGGGTGAACCGTTCATCGAAAGCGATGAGCCGAAGGAACCATTTCCGCTCCCAGTCCTTATTTGAGTAATGCGCTCAAGATTGCACGTTCATGAATGTACACTTCGTACAAACACTAGGTGAACGCAGAAAAACCGGCGTAGGCGGGCCAGCCAGGCCCCCTTCTTGCCGGGCGCGACCGTGACACACTGCAATACAGATGGTAGGCCGCACCCTATGACAGTTGAAACTCTTTCCGCCGACAGCAACGCTGTCGAAACCCCCGAAGCCCTCGTCGCCCGCATTGCCGCCGACGGCCGCGCCGCCCAGCGCGTGCTCGCCCGCATGAGCGATGCGCAGAAGGCCGAGGCGCTGCGCGCCGCCGCGAAGGCGCTGCGCGCGGATGAAGCCGCAATTCTCGAAGCCAACGCAAAGGACATTGCTGCTGGCGAGGAAAAAGGCCTCTCGGGCGCCATGCTCGACCGCCTGCGCCTCGACGCCGAGCGTCTCGCCGGGATCGCCGATGCGGTCGACCAGGTCGCCTCGCTGCCCGATCCGGCGGGCTCGGTGATCGAAGAAACGAGCCGCCCCAACGGCCTCAAGATGAGCCGCGTGCGCATCCCGATCGGCCTCATCGGCATCATTTACGAAAGCCGCCCCAACGTAACCGCAGACGCGGCCGCGCTGTGCCTGCGCTCGGGCAACGCCGCACTTCTGCGCGGCGGCAGCGAGGCGGTACATTCCAACCGCGCAATCCGCGCTGCCTTCGCCAAGGGCCTGGAAGAGGCGGGCATTCCCGCTGCCGCGATCCAGCTCGTGCCGACCCAGGACCGCGCCGTCGTGGGCGCCATGCTGACGGCGGCCGGCCTCATCGACATGATTGTCCCGCGCGGGGGCAAGAGCCTTGTTTCGCGCGTCCAATCGGATGCCCGCGTGCCCGTGCTCGCCCACCTCGACGGGATCAACCACACCTATATCCATTCTGCCGCGGACCCCAAGGTCGCCAAGGAGGTCGCCGTCAATGCCAAGATGCGCCGCACGGGCATCTGCGGCGCGATGGAGACTCTGCTGCTCGACGCGCAGTTCCCCGGCTCGGCCGAAGTCGTCTCGGCGCTGATCGAGGCGGGCTGTGAACTGCGCGGCGATGCCCGCGCCCGTTCGCTCGACTCGCGCATCCTCGCGGCCGACGAGGCTGACTGGGACACCGAATACCTAGACGCCATCGCCTCGGTCGCCGTAGTGGACGGCCTCGACGCCGCGCTCGACCACATCGCGGCGCACTCCTCGGGCCACACCGACGTCATCATCACGAAGGATGACGAAGCCGCCGAACGCTTCCTCGCCGAGGTCGACAGCGCCATCGTCATGGTCAACGCCTCGAGCCAGTTCGCCGATGGCGGCGAGTTTGGCCTGGGCGCCGAGATCGGCATTGCCACGGGCCGCCTCCACGCGCGCGGCCCGGTCGCCTTAGAAGGCCTCACCACCTACAAATGGCAGGTGCGCGGAACCGGACAGGCGCGTCCCTGATCCGGGCGCCCTGCGGCGCTGAAACGGACTGCACGAGCGGCCGCGAGCTTTGCAGCTTCGCGGCCGCTTTCCTATCTGGAAGCAGGGACCCCGAGGACCATTGCCCTCGGGCTCTCCCTAATCGCGACCTCATCTTCTCCCGCTGCCGTGGCCGAGAAAGGCGGGATCGCCAATTTGGGGGGGCCAAGGGGTGATGCCCCCTGAATCGTCCCTATATTCCTTCTTCCCCTGACCCGAGTTCAAGGAGCACGCTCCCATGAAGTACAACCGCCTCGGCCGCACTGGCCTCCTCGTTTCGGAACTGTGCCTGGGCACGATGACCTTTGGCGAGAGCCAGGGCATGTGGTCGGTCATGGGTGGGCTGCAGCAGGATGCGGTAAACGACCTCGTGCGCCAGGCCCTCGATGCGGGCATCAACTTCATCGACACCGCCAACGTCTACTCCGAGGGGCGCTCCGAGGAAGTGACCGGCAAGGCGCTGAGGGACCTGGGCATCACGCGCAGCGAGGTGGTGATCGCGACCAAGGCACTGGGTCCGATGGGCGAGGGCGTCAACCAGCGCGGCGCCTCGCGCTACCACCTCATGGACCAGATCGATGCGAGCCTGGCGCGCATGGGGCTCGACCATGTCGACCTCTACCAGATTCACGGGTGGGACCCGCTGACGCCGGTCGACGAGACGCTGCGCGCGCTCGACGACATCGTGCGCTCGGGCCGGGCGCGCTACATCGGTGTGTCGAACTGGGCAGCTTGGCAGATCGCCAAGGCGCTGGGCCTATCCGAGCGTCTCAGCCTGCACCGCTTTGCCTCGCTCCAGGCCTACTACTCGATCGCCGGTCGTGATCTCGAGCACGAGATTGCCCCGATGCTGGAAAGCGAGGGCCTGGGCCTGATGGTCTGGAGCCCGCTTGCCGGTGGCTTCCTCTCGGGCAAATACACCCGCTCGGGCGAGGCGGAAAGCGGGCGCCGCGCCAGCTTCGACTTCCCGCCCGTCGACAAGGAGCGCGCCTTCGACGTGATCGATACCATGCAGGCCATGGCCGCCGACAAGGGCTGCAGCGTGCCGCAGATCGCGCTCGCCTGGCTGCTCGCCAAGCCCGCCGTCACCAGCGTGATCGTGGGCGCCAAGCGGCCCGAGCAGCTTGCCGACAACCTGGGTGCAAGCGATCTCGAACTCACTGCGGACGAGATCACCACGCTCGATACAGCGATGCCGCGCAACCCCCTCTATCCTGGCTGGATGATCGAGCGTCAGGGCGGTTACCGTCAGGGCGCCAAGGCCGGCGAGGCACCTCATTCGTGATTCGGATATGGCGATGACGAGACAGGGCCCCGTCACCGGCCTTCTGGGCGGCAGTTTCAATCCGGCGCATGGAGGGCACCGGTGCATCAGCCTCTTTGCGCGCGAGGCATTGGACCTCGATGAGGTCTGGTGGTTGGTCTCACCCGGCAATCCGCTCAAGTCCGCAAGGGGCATGGCGCCGCTCGCCGCGCGCTACGCCTCGGCCCGTGCGCAGAGCCGCAGGGCACGGATTCGCCCGACCGCGATCGAGCGCGAACTGGGCACCCGGTTCACCGCCGACACCGTGCGCGCGCTCGTACGACGCTACCCCAAGCGGCGCTTCGTGTGGCTCATGGGGGCGGACAACCTCGCGCAATTCCATAAGTGGAAAGACTGGCGCGGCATCGCGCGCACCATGCCGATTGCGGTTATCGCGCGTCCGGGGTATGATAGACCTGCTTTCGCGAGCCCCGCGATGGCCTGGTTCAGGCGCTACCGGACGCCCGTTGCCAGTCTCAGACGTCCGGTGAGATGGAGCGCACCCGCGCTGGTGACATTGCGATTCGACCCCGATACGCGGTCGGCCACGGATATCCGCAAGGCCGATCCGGACTGGGCCCGGAAGTCCCTGAACGGCCGATCCGGCCACAGGCTTTCGCGCGATGCCGTCACGCACCGCCCCATTGGGGGAGATGCTGCGTGAGTAAGGCGCCCTGCCTTTCCCGCGTATCTTCCGGCCAAACCCGCAAAACCGATCGTGCTTCCAGCCTGGCCACCCTTTCGGGGTGTCTGCGCCGGCCCTGCATGGTCCCCTGAAAGGAGCAGTAAACCCCTAGATGCCACAGGCACATGTACAGCCGGTGCCGACCGGCGAAACGCCCCCGGCCGCAACGGACAACGACGATCCGCTGCTGGCCGTAGTCCTGCAGTCGCTTGACGACGATCAGGCGCAGGATCTCGTGACGATCGACCTTGAAGGCAAGTCGAGCATCGCCGACTTCATGGTCATCGCGTCTGGCCGTTCGACCCGCCAGGTCGCCGCCATGGCGCAGAAACTCGGCGAAAAACTGAAAGCAAACGGCTTCGGCAACCCCCGTATCGAAGGCCTGCCGGCCGCCGACTGGGTGCTGGTCGATGCTGGCGGCGTGATTGTCCACCTGTTCCGTCCCGAAGTGCGTACCTTCTACAATCTGGAGCGCATGTGGGGCTTTGACGGACCGTCCGGCGCGGCCTGAGGCCGCCTGACCTCACGCTCAAAACGATCACCCGGCCCGCTGACAGGGCCGGACAACCGCAAAGGGATTGCCGCAGGGTGCGTGGACGCACGCCCGTGCGCAAACCTGCCCTTCACGCCTCCGGTGCCGTGTGCTTGCACGCCTACTGCGGGCAGATACTCCCCACATGGGGGCAGGGCTGTTCACATGCGCACCGGCGCTCTAGAACGTGCGCCATGCTCCTTCACATCATTGCGCGCGGGAAGATCGCCCGGTCACCCGAGGCTGAACTGCTCGAACGCTACGCCAAGCGCCTGACCTGGCCCTTCAAGCACACCGAACTGCCCGATGTCGGGGGCAAGATCCCCGCACCAGTGCAGACGCCGGTGCGCGAGGTTCTCCTTGATGAGCGCGGCAAGGCGATGTCGTCCGAAGACTTCGCCGCCCTCCTTGGCCGCTGGCGCGACGACGGGGTGCGCGAATGCCGCTTCCTGATCGGCGCCGCTGATGGCCACGGCGACGAAGCGCGCGCCAAAGCCGACCACCTGCTGTGCTTTGGCAAGATGACCTGGCCCCACCTCCTGGCCCGCGCGATGCTGGCCGAACAGCTCTTCCGCGCGACCGCGATCCTGTCCGGGCATCCCTATCACCGTTCGGGCTGAGGCAGGGAAGACAAGGAGTTGATTCAAGGGGCCATCCCCCCTTTGCCCCATAGGGGGCAACCTCACCATTCTCAGCTCAGGTGGCGCACGGAAGGTGAGTCAGGCAGTTTGGGGAACCCGAGGGCGATGGCCTTCGGATTCATTTTTCCGCCTGTCAGATTCTATCCTGAAATTTCAGGCCCCATGATCCAGGCACGATCCCACGATCTCGTGACTCATCGCCCCTAGGTCTATTTGCCTCTCCGGTTCCCATGGCTCTTCGCCGTCAGAAACATCGCCACGGGCATCAGACAGCCCGCCAGAAATCCGATACCTGCCCCCCACATCGACCCGCTGTTCCCTCCGAGAATCGCTCCAAGGATGGCGCCGGCCACGAACAGGACGGCGGGCATGAGGCACCCAATGGCAAACATGTCTGGTCATCACTTCTATCCGCTTCTGCGCGCGCAGATAGGTATTTTCCTGAGAATGTCAGCCCTTGCGCCACGTCTCCCCCTTCCGCACTGCCCCGCTCTGGCCTAGGAAACCGGGAATGACCCGCACGCTGCGCCTGTTCCTGATCTCCGGCATCGCCGCCGCAGGCCTGCTGGCTGGCCATGCGCTGTCGCAGCCGGATCCCCTCTCCGACGCCGCGCCGCGGCTCAATGCCGCGAAGACCCGGGAGGAAATCCGCGCCGCCGAGCGCGAGGGGGCCGAGGTGCGCAAGCGCGCAGAAGCGTTGGAAAAGCGAGCCCGCGCCGCCTCCGAAGCGGTCGAGAAGACTGCCCGCGAGGCAGCAGCACTCGCCGCTCGCATACAGGAGAACGAGGCCGAGATCGCGCTGCAGGAAGGCAAGGTCGCGCTGGTGACCGCCCAGCGCCTGGAACTGCGTGAGCGCCTTGCCACGCGGCAGGGCCCGCTCGCCCGGCTGACCGGCGCACTCCAGCGCCTTTCGCGCCGCCCCACCCTGCTGGCGCTGCTGCGCCCGGGATCGGTGCGCGATGCCGTCTACATGCGCGCCCTGTTCGACACAATGCTGCCCGAAGTCGAGACACGCACCGCGGCGCTGCGGCGCGAGATCGAGGAGGGCCGCAAGCTTGAACGGCAGGCCCAGGCCGCCGAAGCGAACTTGCGCAAGGCCCACAAGGACATGCTGGCCAAGCGCAAGGAACTGGCCACTCTCGAAACCCGCCAGCGCCTTGCAAGCCATGAAGTCGGAGGCAACGCCGCGCGCGAAAGCCGACGCGCCCTGGCGCTTGCCGAACGCGCGAATGACCTCGGCGATCTGGTCGCGGCGATGGATTCGCGCGGACGGCTGCGCGACGAACTGGCAGCCCTGCCCGGTCCGCTCATGCGCCCCGCCGATCCCAACGCACCGCGCGTCATCGACGCCTCGCAGTTCGTGCCGCCGCCCGAAGGTCTGTCGAGCTGGAGCCTGCCGGTCATGGGCCGCCTCGTCACCGGGTTTGGAGAAGATGCGCCAGGCGAAATTCGCGCGCGCGGCATCACGCTTGCGACACGGCCCAACGCGCAGATCGTGGCCCCCGCCGCCGGACGCGTGGCCTTTGCCGGGCCCTACCGCGGACACGGGCGCATCGTCATCCTGGAGCATGACGGCGACTGGATTTCGCTGGTGACAGGCCTTGCCCGACTCGACGTGGACGTGGGCGACACGCTCGTTGCCGGCGCACCGATGGGCATCGCAGCCCAGCGCGATTCTGAAGTTATGGTCGAATTGCGACGCGACGGGGAGCCGGTGAACCCGCTCCGCTTCATCCGCGAACTCTGAGCGCCACCGCCGCCTGTCCGGTCATCCCCCGGGCACCAGACGACAGATACGCGAGTGCCCCTTCCACAGCTCGACCTCGTGCTCGAGCGAGGCGTTGCGAGTCTGCAGAAACGCATCCGAAACGCTCACCGCCTTGAAGGCCTTGCGTCGCCCGGGACCTCCCGCTGCGTCGGGAAAGACCATCGTGTACTTCTGAAGGGCCATTGTCCTCGTTCCCTGCCACTGGCCATGCGCAAGGATGTGTTCATCCTGTCCCTGCCATGAACGCCGGGTTGTCCCTCATTCAATGCGAAGCGCACAGCTTTGGTTCCCCGGGGCCTTGCCCCTCCAAATGCCTGCAAACGCGTTTATATGGGAGGGACGCGCAATTGCGTGAGAGGAGCGCCCCCGGTAGGGTGCATCCACAAACCGGTGGTGGCTATGGCCCCGCCACGAAGAAGAGGCAGACGCCCGATGAAGTTCGCACCCCTGATGCGCGCCGCCCTGCTGGTTTCGGCCGTTGCCGCCGTGCCCGTCGCGACATCCGGCCTTGCCGCGCTCGACAGCCAGGTGAACCCCGAGTTCGACAAGCTGTTTCACATCTACGCGCTGATCAAGGACAATTACGTCGATCAGGTCGATGACGACAAGCTGCTGAAGGGCGCGATCGACGGCATGCTGGCAAGCCTCGACCCGCACTCCAACTACCTCGACGGGCCCTCGCTGCAACGCCTCGAGACCATGATCGATGGCAACTATTCCGGCCTTGGCCTCTCGGTCGTGGAAGAGGACGGGGCGGTCAAGATCATCTCGCCCTTCAAGGGCAGCCCCGCTGACAAGGCGGGCCTGAAGGCGGGCGACTACATCACCCACCTGGACGGCGTGCTCTACTACGAGCGCGACCTCGACGAGGCGGTCTCCAAGATGCGCGGTCCTGCGGGGAGCTCGATCACGCTCACGGTCTACCGCCCTGGCCGCGACGAGCCCTTCGACGTGACCGTGACGCGCGGCGTGATCGAACTGGAGCCGGTGACCTGGGAGCTCAAGGAGAACGTGGGCTACATCTCGGTCAACGAATTCTCGCGCGATGTCGGCAACGACGTTGCCAAGGGCATCGCCGATCTCAAGAAGCAGGCCGCCACCACCGGCACCGGGCCGATGGTCGGCCTCGTCCTCGACCTGCGCTCCAATCCGGGCGGATCGCTCGACGAGGCCATCGCGCTATCCGACATCTTCCTTGAAAAGGGCGTGATCGTCTCGCAGCGCGGCCGCCGGGCGAGCGAAAACCAGTACTACCGCGCCGAATCGATGTTCAAGGGCGATGCCGTGAAGGGCCTGCCCATCGCCGTCCTCGTCGATGCGGGCTCCGCGTCGGCCTCCGAAATCGTCGCAGGGGCCCTGCAGGACCAGCACCGCGCGGTTGTCATGGGCGAACGCACCTTCGGCAAAGGCTCGGTACAGTCCTTCCTGCCGCTCGACCGCGAGAGCGCGATCAAACTGACGACGGCGCGCTACTACACGCCGTCGGGCCACTCGGTGCAGGAAGGCGGGATCGAACCCGACATCGAGGTACCCCAGCTCTCCGACCCCGACGCGCGCCGCCGCGCCGAGCGCGCGGTGCGCGAGTCCGACCTTCGCGGCCATCTCATCAACGAGGCCGGACTCGAGGACAAGGATCTGGAGAGCGACAAGACCACCGATCCGCGCTTCTCGGCCACGCCTGAGGAGCTGGAAGAGCAGGGCATCGAGGACTTCCAGCTGCACTATGCGATCTCGACGCTCCAGCGCACCGCAGGCAAACCCGCCGCTCTGGCCGCCGTCGCCGCCAAGCCGGTTCCTGCCAAGACTCCCGCACCGGGCGCCGCGGCCAAGCCCGCCGCCTCCAAGCCCAAGAAGAACTGAGACCTTCGCGCCATGAGCGTCCCCGTCCCTGCCCCGGTGCGCGCTGCGCGCGCCCTTGCCTTCCTCGTGCCCGCCGGGCTCCTAGGCGGCGCCTACATCAGCCAGTACGTATTCGGGCTTTACCCGTGCGAGATGTGCTGGTGGCAGCGGTACCCGCACTTCTTCGCGCTGGCCCTCGCGGCTCTCGCCTTCGCGCGCGCTCCGGTCCGCCCGCTTGTCGCGGTGGCCGCGCTTGCGATCCTCACTTCCGGCCTGATCGGCGCGTTCCACGCAGGGGTCGAATTGGGCTGGTGGGACGGCGTGACGTCCTGCGCGACGACGGCGGCAGACGGTGGCAACCCGCTCGATGCGATCATGGCCGCCCCCGTGATCCGCTGCGACATCGTGCAGTTCAGCTTCCTCGGCACCTCGATGGCGGGCTGGAACTTCCTGATCGCGACCGCCTCGGCGCTCGCCATCCTTTTCCTGATCGGCTTTGGCAGAAAGGCCTGAACGACATGACTTCCCCCTCCCGCCGGGCGCTGGCCCGCGAAGCGCTGAGCGACCGTATGATCCGCGTGGACCAGGCTGGCGAGTACGGCGCGGTGCGTATTTATGCTGGCCAGATGGCTGTGATGGGCAACCGCACGTCACTCTCGCAGGAGGTCGTGCACATGGCCGAGCAGGAGGAGGTGCACCGCGAGCGCTTCGATGCGTTCATCGCCGAGCGCGGCGTGCGCCCGACGCTGCTGCAGCCGATCTGGAAGATCGCGGGCTTTGCGCTCGGCGCTGGCACCGCGCTGATCGGTCCGGAAGCGGCCATGGCCTGCACCGCCGCGATCGAGACCGAGATCGACAAGCACTATACCGAGCAGCTCGACGAACTGGGCGAGGATGACCCGGAGCTGGGCGCAGCGATCCGCCAGTTCCGGGACGAGGAGCGCGAGCACCGCGATACGGCGCTGGCCTCAGGCGCGGAAAAGGCACCGGCCTATCCGCTCCTGTTCAACGCCATCCGCATGGGTTGCCGCGCGGCAATCAAGCTCTCGGAACGAATCTGAACGCGCCTGCATTTCCGGGTAGGAGAGGAATGGAAGCCGCGCCGCCCGCCAGGGTGTCGCTTCCCGTCCCTGCCGGGTATAGAACGAGAATGGCGGAGCGCATCCGCCGCAAACTGGAGTTCGAGACGATGACCCGCCTTCTGACCGCCGCTGCAGCGCTTGCCACCCTGAGCGCGGGGCTCTCCCTCGGCGCCGCCCCCGCCGCCGCGCAGGACGAAGGCGGCGACCGCGTGAACCAGGTCATCGTCTATGGCGAAGACCCCTGCCCGCAGTCCTCCGACGCCGAGATCACCGTCTGCGCGCGCAAGCCCGAGGAAGAGCGTTATCGTATCCCCGCCCCACTGCGCGGCGTCGACAACCCCACCTCGCAGGCCTGGACCAACCGCGTCGAGGCCTACGAGACGGTCGGCGCCTTCGGCACGCTGAGTTGCTCGCCGGTGGGCCCGGCCGGCCAGGAAGGCTGCACCCAGCAGCTCATCAACCGCGCCGCCTCGGAACGCGACAACGGCAGCGACGTGCGCTTCTCGGAACTGATCGCGGAAGAGCGCGCCAAGCGCCTCTCGACCATCGATTCCGATGCCGAAGCCCAGCAGGAACGCGTCGAGGAAGCCGAAGAAGCCTACTTCGCCCGCCAGCGCGCGCAGGAAGAGGCTGAAGACGGCGAGACGCCGCAGCCCTGAGGAAGAAGGAACGTTTCCGAGGGCCATCGCCCTCGGGCTCCCCAAACGATCTGCCTCACCTTCCGGCGGCCACGTTGGCTAAGAGCCGAAAGGCCGCCGATTCCGGGGTCAAGGGGCGATGGCCCGCTGAATCATCTCTTCGACTTCTCAACCCACGAAAAAGGGGCCGGAACGTCACCGTTCCGGCCCCTTTTTCGTGTCGCGATTCCGGCCTCAGCTGAGCGCGATATCGGGAGCGTCTTCCTGCTTCATGCCGACCAGGTGGTAGCCCGAGTCAACATGATGGACTTCGCCAGTCACGCCCGAGGACAGGTCCGAAAGCAGATACAGGCCCGCGCCGCCCACGTCATCGATCGTTGTGTTGCGACGCAGCGGCGAGTTCAGCTCGTTCCACTTGAGAATGTAGCGGAAGTCGCCAATGCCGCTGGCAGCCAGCGTCTTGACCGGCCCGGCCGAGATCGCGTTGACGCGGATGCCCTTGGGGCCAAGATCGTTGGCGAGATACTGCACCGAGGTTTCGAGCGCGGCCTTGGCCACACCCATGACGTTGTAGTGCGGGACGACCTTTTCCGCGCCGTAGTAGGTCAGCGTCAGGATCGAGCCGCCTTCCGACATCATCGGCATCGCGCGCTTGGTGACGGCGACCAGGCTGTAAGCCGAGATATTCATCGTCATCAGGAAGTTATCGAGGCTGGTATCGTAATAGTGGCCACGCAGCTCGCTCTTGTCCGAGAAGCCGATGGCGTGCACCACGAAGTCGATGGTCTCCCAGCGCTCGGCGAGCGTGGCAAAGGCACTGTCGAGCGCATCCATGCTCGACACGTCGCAATCGATCAGGAAGTCGCTGCCCAGACTTTCGGCGAGCGGTTTCACACGCTTGAGCAGGGCATCGCCCTGGTAGGAAAAGGCGAGCTCGGCGCCCTGTTCGTGCAGCTTCCTGGCAATACCCCAGGCCAGCGACTTGTCATTGGCGAGGCCCATGATCAGGCCGCGTTTACCCTGCATCAGACCGGTCATTCGTTGTCTTCCCGTGTTTCGTTGTCGCGTACACCATCGGTGCGCGCGCCTGAATCGCCCCTGTCTCGATCTTCGGGCGATTCCGCAAGTGCTGCATTCAATTCCGCCCCGACGACCATCCCTAAGCCGACCAGCCAGAAAAAGAAAAGTGCGATCATCACCCCGGCGAGGCTTCCATAGGTGAGATCGTAGACGAAAAAATTGCGCAGAACGCGCGGGAGCGCCCAGGCCACGAGCAGCCACCATCCGGTGACAAGCGCGGCACCCGGCCACTTGGGATATTCGCGCGCCTGATAGCGACCCGGCGTCAGAAGGTAAATAAGCCCGTAAATAGAGCCAAAAAGGGTCAGTGCGCTGACACTGCGGGTCACGAGAATGCGGTCAAGCACCCCGTCGAGCCGGGGGAACAGGATCGCGACGATCTCCTGCATGGCGCTGATGAGCACCTGTGAGGAGAGCGAGACGAGCAAAAGCAGCACCGAGCCGAAGATAAGTCCCGTCGAATAGAGGCGATAGTGCCAGTAGGCCCTACTCTTGGGGCTGCCATAGGCACGGTAGAGGATGTCGCGGATCGTCTCGATGAGGCTGGTCGCGGTCCACAGGCCGAAGAGCCCCCCCACCCACAGGAGCCAGCCATGACGGGCGGCCACCACGTCGCGCGCGACGGGCGCGAGAACCTCGGACACACGCGGCGGCATGGCCAGGAGCACTGTGTCGATCGAAGCATCAAGCCGCCCGGCCTCGCCCAGCACCGAAAAGATCGCGGCCAGGCAGATGAAGAAGGGAAAGAGCGCCAGCAGTGTCATGTAGGCGAGGTTTCCAGCGTGGATGAACCCGTCGTTCCACGCTCCCGTCAGCACCCGGCTTGCAATCGCGAAGGTGCGCGTGCCGGGCCCCGCGCGCTGACGCAGGGTTTCGGCAAGGCCCGGATCGGCAGCCTGCCCAGCCTGCGTCCGGTCCGCGAACGCACGCCCATTGTGTATCGGGGGGTCAGTTTTCACGCCCACGTGATAGGGACGGAAAGCCCCGTATTCAAACCCGATTGCACATTACGCACGCCAAGCCAGGCAGCGCGCAGGCATCTAGGATCAGGGCCCATCCATGGCAACGAAACCCGGCAGCCCTGCGACACGGTGCAGCCAGGCGCAGATCGCCGGGTAATCGGAAAGACGAAAACCGCCCGCCTCGGCAACATGGGTATAGGCGAACAAGACGATGTCGGCGAGCGAGGCCGCCTCGCCCACGAACCAGTCACGCGCGGCCAGATGCTCGTTCATCTGGCGCAGGGCCTCCTCGCCGCCCGCGCGCTTCATCAGGATCTGCTCACGCTGCTGGGGCGCCAGGTTGGCTTCCCCCACGTAGAGCAGCCAGAAGCGCAGCGTCGCAATGTTGGGCTCGTGGCTGTACTGCTCGAAGAACATCCAGCGCAGCATTTCCGCGCGCGCGAAACGATCCTCGGGGATCAGCCCGCCCCCTTCCGCACCTTCAGCCCCATCGGCCAGATACCAGCAGGCCGCGTTGCTCTCGGGCAGGAAGCGAGTGCCCACCTGCAGGACGGGAATGCGCCCATGGGCATTGATCTTGCTCAGAAAAGCGGGCGTTCGAGTCTCTCCGCGCAGGATGTCGTAATCAATCCGCCGCAGCGGCAGGCCCCGCAGCGCGGCCGTCAGCCGGATCTTGTAGCAATTGCCGCTACGGGGATCCTCGTGGAGAACCAGTTCTTCGCGCATGGCACATCCTTTCCCGCTTCGGGTCCTTGGACCGCAAATCCCGGCCGATGGTCCTCAGATCTCCAAGACGATCTTTCCGACGTGTCCACCCTCTTCCATGTGGCGGTGCGCGGCTGCGGCTTCAGCCAGTGCGAAACGGCGATCCATGACGGGCCGCAGTTCGCCCGAATCCACCAGCGGCCAGACCTGGGCGCGCAGTTCCTGGGTCAGCAGCGCCTTGAACGCGTCCGAGCGTGCACGCAGCGTCGAGCCGGTCAGAGTGTAGCGCCGCATCATCACGATTCCCATGTTGATCTGCGCCTTGGCCCCGCCCTGGATGGCAATGGTGACGTGGCGCCCGTCCATCGCGAGGCATTTGAGGTTGCGTGGCACGTAATCGCCCGCGACCATGTCAAGAACGACATCGACGCCGCGCCCCTGTGTGATCGCCTTCACCTCCTCGACGAAGTCGCTGGCCTTGTAGTCGATGGCATGGTGCGCCCCGATTTCGCGCGCCCGCTCGCACTTCTCGGGCGTGCCGCAGGTGACGATCACGGTCAGGCCGAACAGGCGTCCCAGGCGCGTCGCCATCGAGCCGATGCCGCTTGTTCCGCCATGGACGAGAAGCGTCTCTCCCTCGCGGGCATGGCCGCGTTCAAAGACGTTGTGCCACACGGTGAAGAGCGTTTCAGGAAGCGCGGCGGCTTCTTCCATCGCCAGACCTTCAGGCACCGGCAGGCAATGGTCGGCGCGGGCCAGACAATAGGTGGCATAGCCTCCCCCGCCCACTAGCGCGCAGACCGCATCGCCGGGGGCCCAGTCGGTCACGCCTTCGCCGAGCGCCGCGATCCGGCCCGAAACCTCAAGGCCGGGAAGCGGCGAAGCGCCCGGCGGTGCGGGATAGTTGCCCTGGCGCTGGACCACGTCGGGCCGGTTGACCCCGGCGAAGGCGACTTCGATGAGGACCTCGCCGGGTCCCGCCTCGGGAACGGGCACGGTCATACTCTCGAGAACTTCCGGACCGCCGGGCGATTCGAAGCCCACTGCGGTCATAGTCTTGGGCAAAAGGGAAATCATGGGCTGCGTGTTGCCACATTCCCATAGACCTTGGGAACAGTTTTCGAAGGCATTGACACGGGCCCGTCATGGTCCGATGCTGCTCGCAATGGACGACGACGAGCGACCTCGCCCCCCGGCGTCCGAACAGAAGTTCGGCGCGGCCAGTCTCCTCTCCCAAGAGATTCTGGACAGCTACTCGCTTGATGAACTCGACGCCCGCAAAGCGCTCTTGGAAAACGAGATTTCGCGCATCAACGCGCACCGTGCACAGGCGACCTCGCATCGTATCGCCGCCGAAGCGCTCTTTGGAAAATCCCCTGCCTCCGCAACGCCCCCGGTGACGGCGGACGACGGTTTCGGCACACCGCCCGATCCATTCAGGCCGCAATCATGAATGCCGCTTCACGATCAAGATCGGTTGCGCAACGCGACCTCGTAAGCGTCCTGAGACTGCCTATATTGAATTTGCAACGACGATCCATCACCCTTCACCCGCAAGAGGAGCTATCCTCCAACTGGAAAGAGTCCTAAATGCCCAGTTTCGCCCAAAGCCTTGAAAAGACCCTGCATTCGGCCCTGTCCCATGCGTCGGAGCGCAGCCACGAATACGCGACGCTCGAGCACCTGCTGCTCGCGCTGATCGACGACACCGACGCGGCGCAGGTCATGCAGGCTTGCGGCGTGGACCTCGGCGACCTGGGCGATGTGGTACGCCAGTACCTCGACCAGGAATACCAGTCGCTCAAGACCGAGGACAAGGGTGACCCCTCGCCCACGGCCGGCTTCCAGCGCGTGATCCAGCGCGCGATTCTCCACGTCCAGTCGTCGGGCAAGGACACCGTGACCGGTGCCAACGTGTTGGTCGCCCTGTTCTCCGAGCGTGACAGCTATGCAGTTTACTTCCTGCAGCAGCAGGACATGAGTCGCCTCGACGCGGTGAGCTACATCAGCCACGGCATCGGCAAGGGTGGCAAGCGCATCGAAGACCGCAGCACCAAGGGCACCGAGGAGGCCGCGCCCCAGCCCGAGGAAAAGGCCGAGACCAAGTCCGCGAACAAGAAGGACTCAGCGCTCGACCAGTTCTGCGTCAACCTCAACGACAAGGCGCTGAACGGCAAGGTCGACCCGCTGATCGGCCGCGGCCCCGAAGTGGACCGCACGATCCAGATCCTGTGCCGCCGCTCCAAGAACAACCCGCTTTACGTGGGCGATCCGGGCGTGGGCAAGACCGCCATCGCCGAAGGTCTGGCGCGCAAGATCGTCGAGGACGAAGTGCCCGAGGTCCTCTCTGAAGCGGTGATCTACTCGCTCGACATGGGCTCGCTGCTGGCGGGCACGCGCTACCGCGGCGACTTCGAGGAACGCCTGAAGCAGGTCGTTTCCGAGCTGGAGAAGATGCCCCACGCGATCCTCTTCATCGACGAGATCCACACCGTGATCGGTGCCGGCGCGACCAGCGGCGGCGCGATGGATGCCAGCAACCTGTTGAAGCCCGCGCTGTCGGGCGGCACGATCCGCTGCATCGGCTCGACCACCTACAAGGAATTCCGCAATCACTTCGAGAAGGACCGTGCCCTGCTGCGCCGGTTCCAGAAGATCGACGTGAACGAGCCCACGGTGGAAGACACGATCAAGATCCTCAAGGGTCTGCGCTCGGCCTTCGAAGACCACCACAAGGTCAAGTACACTCCCGATGCAATCAAGACCGCGGTCGAACTCTCGGCGCGCTACATCAATGATCGCAAGCTGCCCGACAAGGCCATCGACGTGATCGACGAGGTCGGCGCGATGCAGATGCTTGTGCCGCCCAGCCGCCGAAAGAAGACGATCGGCGCGCGCGAAATCGAGCAGGTGATCGCAACGATGGCGCGCATCCCGCCCAAGTCGGTGTCGAAGGACGACAAGAAGGCGCTTGAGAATCTCGAACGCGACCTGAAGCGCGTCGTCTTCGGCCAAGACAAGGCCATCGACGTCCTCTCCACCGCGATGAAGCTCAGCCGGGCGGGCCTGCGCGATCCGGACAAGCCGATCGGCTCGTTCCTGTTCTCGGGCCCCACCGGCGTCGGCAAGACCGAAGTTGCCAAGCAGCTAGCCTCGATCATGGGTATTCCGATGCAGCGCTTCGACATGTCCGAGTACATGGAGCGCCACTCGGTCTCGCGCCTGATCGGTGCGCCTCCGGGCTATGTCGGCTTCGACCAGGGTGGCCTGCTTACCGATGCCATCGACCAGCAGCCGCATTGCGTGCTCCTCCTCGACGAAATCGAGAAGGCGCACCCGGACCTGTTCAACATCCTCCTGCAGGTGATGGACAACGGTAAGCTGACCGACCACCACGGCAAGACCGTCGACTTCCGCAACGTGGTCCTCATCATGACCACCAACGCGGGCGCCTCGGACATGGCGCGCAACGGCATCGGCTTTGGCGATATCTCGAAGGCGGACGCGGGCGAAGAAGCGGTCAAGAACCTCTTCACCCCTGAATTCCGCAACCGTCTCGATGCCATCGTGCCCTTCGCCTACCTTGCCAAGGACACCATCAGCCGCGTCGTCGACAAGTTCATCCTCCAACTCGAACTCCAGCTGGCGGACCAGAACGTCCACATCCAGTTCGACGCGGACGCCCGCGCTTGGCTGGGCGACAAGGGTTATGACCGCCTCTATGGCGCACGTCCCATGGGCCGCGTGATCCAGGAGAAGGTCAAGCAGCCGCTGGCCGAGGAACTGCTCTTCGGCAAGCTCGCCCACGGCGGCGAGGTCCACGTGACGGTGAAGGACACGAACAGCCTGAACTTCGAGCTGACCCCGTCCGCGCCCAAGGTCTCCAAGACGGGCAAGCGCAAGCCTGCCGCGAAGAAGGCCGCGCCCAAGACGACCGGTCCGGAGTCCTCGGCCGATCCCAAGCCCGAGGCCAGCTCGGACGACTGATCCGGCCCGGCTCGCCCGGTCCCCAACACAATACGAAGAGCCCGGCCTCCCGCGAGGTCGGGCTCTTGTGCGTGTGGAGACCTATCCGCAATGCGGTCACTCGCACCCGTTCGGGCCGTGCTTCGCCCAATGCCCATAGCCTGCCCCCACACGACCAACGGGGGAACCATGCATATTTCCAAGATCCTGATCGCTGGCACCGCACTTGCGGGGGCGGGGCTGTCCCAGCCGGCCGTGGCCGGAAAATCCGGCTCCAGCGACATGGTGGCGATTCCCGCCGGGACGTTCCTGATGGGTTCCACCAAGGCTGAGACCGACGCCGAACAGACTCTCACCCACCACACCGGCCTTGCTGTGGACGATGATTTCGCGCCGCGCGAAAAGCCCCAGCACGAAGTCCACGTGCCCGCCTTCGAGATCGCCACTACCATGGTCACACGCGGCCAGTTCGCCCGCTTCGTCGCGGCGACCGGCTACACCGCCAAGGGCTGCTACGCCTACCTCGGCACCAAGTACGGCATGCGCGAGGACGCCGACTGGCAGTCGATCGGATTTCCTCAGTCCGACCAGCACCCGGTCACCTGCGTCAACTACGACGATGCCAGTGCCTACGTCTCCTGGCTCTCACAGGAAACCGGTACCCAATTCCGTCTGCCGACCGAAGCCGAATTCGAATACGCCACGCGCGCCGGCACCACCACCTCGCGCTACTGGGGCGATGACATCACCCTGCAGTGCGCTTACGCCAACGGCGCAGACATCACCGTGCAGCAACGCGACAGCGACTGGATCACGGCCCAGTGCCATGACGATTACTACGGTCCCTCGCCTGTTGCGACCTTCGCGCCCAATGCCTGGGGCCTCTATGACATGATCGGAAATCTCTACCAGTTGGTCGAGGACTGCTGGCACGACACCTACGAAGGCGCCCCCAGCGATGGCAGCGCCTGGACCGATGGCGCCATTAACGGTTCAGCCTGCGAACTCCACCCGATCCGTGGCGGTTCGCACAGCCCGCACCCAGGCTCGATGCGCTCGGCCAGCCGCGTGATGACCAATGACACACGTTCGGCCTTCGTCGGCTTCCGGGTTGCGCGTTCGGTGGATTGAGAATGAAGCAGCAGGAGTTTTCCGAGGGCCATCGCCCTCGCGCTCCCAAAACTGTCTTTGGCACCTCTCTCACGCCAACTTGGCCGAGAAAGGTGAGGTCGCCGATTCCGGGGTCAAGGGTCGATGGCCCCTTGAATACGCTCTTCCTTTTCTCCCATGTCCGACAATCCCGACCTGAAGGGAACAAGCGCGCGCTCCTTCCATTGTGATCGGGTGGCACGCGCGTTTTCCTGGATACGCCCCGAACCCTGGGGAATTCATGTCGTACCGGCGGACTGCTGGATCGACCCGGCCCGCGCGGTCGACCGCGCCCTTGTGACTCACGGCCACGCCGACCATGCCCGCGGCGGCCATGGGCAGACCTACGCCACGCCCGAGACTCTCGCGATCATGAAGTTGCGCTACGCAACTTCGGATGGCGCGGTGCCAGTAGCCTACCACGAGACGATCACGCTTCCCGGCGGGGTGAAGGCGACCTGGATTCCGGCCGGACACGTCCTTGGCTCGGCACAGATTCTGCTGGAACACGCGGGCGAGCGGATTCTCGTCACCGGCGATTTCAAGCGGCGCGCCGATCCGACCTGCCCGCCCTTTGAAATCACCCCGTGCGATGTCTTCATCACCGAGGCGACCTTCGGCCTTCCGGTCTTCCGCCATCCCCCCACACAGCACGAGATTGCCAAGCTGACCGATGCCCTTGCCGCAGAGCCCGAGCGCTGCGTGCTGGTCGGCGCCTACGCGCTGGGCAAGGCGCAGCGGGTGATCGCCGAATTGCGCGCGGCGGGCCATACCCAAACCATCTGGCTTCACGGCGCGCTGGAGAAGATGTGCCGTCTCTACGAGGATTTCGGCGTCGATCTGGGGCCCTTGTCCCTCGTCAGCGAGGCGCCCTCGAAGGGCGCGATGGCGGGCCATGTCGTGCTGGCCCCACCGTCCGCTCTCAACGACCGCTGGAGCCGTCGCCTCCCCGATCCGCTGACCGCCATGGCTTCGGGCTGGATGCGCGTGCGCCAGCGCGCCCGCCAGCGTGGGGTGGAGCTGCCCCTCATCATCTCCGACCATGCCGACTGGGACGAGCTCACCCGCACCGTTACCGAAGTTGCTCCACGTGAAACATGGATCACCCACGGCCGCGAGGAAGCCATGCTGCGCTGGTGCGAACTGCACCAGAAGAAGGCGCGTGCCCTGGCACTGGTCGGCTACGAGGACGAAGGGGGCGACGGCTGATATGGAAGCCTTTGCCGCGCTCCTCGACACTTTGGTCTATACCCGCAGCCGCAACGCCAAGATCGCCGCCTTCGCGCGCTACCTGCGCGACACGCCCGATCCCGACCGGGGCTATGCGCTGGCCGCCTTGTCCGACGGCCTCGACTTTGTGGCCGTGAAAGGCAGCACGATCCGCGCGCTGATGCGCGAGCGGGTCGATCCCGAACTGTGGACTCTCAGCCGCGATTACGTAGGCGACAGCGCCGAAACGGCCAGCCTGCTCTGGCCCGAACCGGAGCACTTTCCCGGCCCGCCTCCAAGCGTAGCGCAAGCTGTCGAGGCACTGGCCGCGATGACGCGCTCCACGGTCGCAACCGAACTTCCCGCACTGCTTGACCGGCTCGATGCCGAGGGACGCTACGCACTCCTCAAGCTCGCGACCGGAGCCATGCGCATTGGCATCTCGGCCCGCCTTGCCAAGACCGCCTTTGCGCAAGCCTTCGATGTGGCGATCGAGGACGTCGAAGAGCACTGGCACGGGCAGTCGCCCCCCTACACCGCCCTGTTCGACTGGGCGGCCCACGGCGCAGCCCCGCCGGACACCGAGAACCTGCCCCTCTTTCGCCCCTTCATGCTGGCCCATGCCTTCGAGGCTGACGACCTCGACCTCGACGCCTACGTGGCCGAATGGAAATGGGACGGTATCCGCGTACAGGCGGTCCATGCCCCAGGCGAGAGCGGCACGGGAGAGAGCCGGCTCTACTCCCGTTCGGGCGACGATATTTCGGCAAGCTTCCCGGAAATCCCGGCCGCGCTCGACGTGCCCTGTGTCCTGGATGGCGAACTGCTCGTGCGCGGGGAGGCGCAGGGCGGCAAGGAAGGCGGCGCGGCCAGCTTCAACGCGCTGCAACAGCGGCTCGGCCGCAAGACCGTCTCGAAGAAGATGCTGCGGGAGGCCCCTGCCTTCGTGCGGCTCTACGATGTCCTCCAGGTCGAGGGTGAAGACCTGCGGCCCCTACCCTGGGCGCGACGCCGCGAAGCCCTGGAAAAACTGCTGCTCCGGCTCGACCCGGAACGCTTCGACCTCTCACGGCTGATCGACGTGCCCGGCTTTGCCGAATTGGCTGCCCTGCGCGAAAGCGCCCGCGACGCTGCGATCGAAGGCGTCATGCTCAAACGCCGCGACAGCCCGTACGTCGCAGGCCGCAAGGTCGGCCTGTGGTACAAGTGGAAGCGCGATCCCCTGCTGATCGACTGCGTGCTGATGTACGCCCAGCGGGGATCGGGCAAACGCTCCTCGTTCTATTCCGACTTCACCTTCGGCTGCTGGGATGGCGATCCCGACGGCGAGGGTCAACTGCTGCCCGTCGGCAAAGCCTACTTCGGCTTCACCGACGCCGAACTGAAGGAGCTCGACCGCCACGTGCGCCAGCACACGGTCAACCGCTTCGGCCCCGTGCGCGAGACCGACAAGTCGCTGGTCTTCGAGATTGCCTTCGATTCGGTTCACGCCAGCGCGCGCCACAAGTCTGGCCTTGCCATGCGCTTTCCGCGCATCCACCGAATCCGCTCGGATAAGCCCGCGCACGAGGCAGACCGGATCGCATCTTTGAGAGCCTTGATCCGGGACTGAAGAAGAAAGTGCCTTTCAAGGGGCCATCGCCCCTTGCCCCCGGCATCGGTGAACTCACTTCCTCTCAGCCATGGTCGCTCGCTGGAGGTGAGGCAGACGGTATGGGCAGCCCGAGCGCAATGCCCCTTGGACCTGCCTCTTCTTCTTTCGCCTTTTCCAATTGACCAACATCAAGTTCGGCTTGGCCCCACACGTGTATTCTCACACCATCCCGCACGCTGTCTGCAAAGGATGTCGCTCCGTGTCTGCCCCTGCTCCGACTGCCGAACCTTCCGCGCCCGAGACCCCGCGCACGCCCTTCTACATGCTGGGCGGCATGCCGGTGTTCGAGGCCATCGCCCAGCGCTTCTACGATCTCATGGACGAGGACCCGGCCTACGCCGAACTACGCGCGATGCATGCCGCCGATCTCTCGCCCATGCGCGAGTCCCTGCCCCAATTCCTCGCCGGATGGGCAGGCGGCCCGCGCGACTGGTTCGAAGCGCACCCGGACCGTTGCATGATGAGCATTCACAAGCCGTTCCGCATCACCGCTTCGGCCGCGGACCAGTGGGCGGGCGCGATGCAGCGCGCGATTGCCGACGTCGCGCCCGAACCCAAGCGCGTCGCCGATGCCATGGGCGAGATTCTGGCGGACCTGTGTGCCGCCATGGCCGTGCGCCCGCCGCAGAACCCCGTCACGTCGTAAGGCCACGAGTCCCGATCTAGCGCTCGAGGCGGAACTGCTTTTCGCGCGAACTTGCGCCGCGCACCAATTCCAGCCGCGAGGGCGCCACCCGTAGCGCGCTTGCCAGGAGCGCGCGCACGGCCTCGTTCGCCTTGCCGCCTTCGGGCTTGGCGCGGACCTTGGCGAGAAGCCGCCCGGATTCGATGGTCAGTCCCTCCCCCTTGGCACCGGGCGTCACGCGCACGGCAAGACGGCCCTCGGCATCGAGCAGGGCTTCGACATCGTCCGCCTCGGGCAGATCGAGCTTGGGTCGCGCCATGGCGGGTCAGACGCCGCGCAGCGCGGCCGCATGATCCTTCGCGTTCTGCACATAGCCGCGCACCCCGGCCTGGTTGGCCGCCTTGGTCGCCTCGTCGAGATCGCGGGCGAACTTGGCCGGACGGCCCATCCACAGTTGCCCTGCCCCGATGCGCTTCCCGGTCAGCATCGCGCCGCCCGCCAGCATACCGTCACTCTCGATCACGCTGCCGTCCATGACCACCGCGCCAAGGCCTACGAAAGCGCGATCCTTCAGCGTACAGCCGTGGAGCATGGCCATGTGGCCGATCAGGCAGTCCGCCCCGATGATCGTCGCGTGGCCCTCGGGCCGTTGTGGCTTGGGGCTGTCGCAGTGGATGACGGTGCCATCCTGAACGTTGGTGCGCGCGCCGATCACGATCCGGTTCACATCCCCGCGGATCACGCAGTTGTACCAGATCGAAGCCTCGGGGCCGATCTCGACATCGCCGAGGATGCGGCAGCCGGGCGCGATGAAGGCGCTCTTGTGAATCCGGGGTGCCTTGCCGTGAATCGCGGCGATTGTGACATCGGGCGATAGGACGGAGCGGGAAGTCTGGGTCATGGCGTTCCTGTCAGCTGGGACCAACGGATATAGGGCAGGATCGAGGCGTGGTCATCCGTCCATGGCGGACCTTGCGCCTCGGGCAGTGCGGTCCAGGCCATGTCGGGGCGCTGCGCAGCAAGGTCATCGAGGATCTGTTCGCTGCGCGAGAGCGCGATCCAGCGCGAGGGGGTGTAGCGTTCGCGGTCCTGCGGGAGATCCAACCGCGATTTCGCCGCCAGCCCTGCATCCTTCGCCAACGCGGCGAGCACCGGGTCGAGGTCGATGTAGCGGTTGGAGATATGGACCAGCAGCAAGCCATCCTCCGACAGCGCGCGGGTGTAGACTGCCAGCGCCTCGCGGGTGAGGAGGTGGAGCGGGATCGAATCCGACGAAAACGCATCAATCACCAGAGCGTCGAAGCGCCCTTGCGCCAGGTCCTCCAGCTCCAGGCGGGCATCGCCGATCACTACCTGCGCGCCGGGCGTGCAGTCCCTCAGAAACGTGAAGGTCCCATCGGTCGAATAGCGCTGTATCACCGGGTCGATCTCGTAAAAGGTCCAGTCCTGCCCCGGACGCGCAAGGCACGCAAGCGAGCCGGTGCCCAGGCCGACCACCCCGACATCGGCCCCCGGTCCGTAAAGCCGAGGCAATGCCCTCAGCCCGAGCCCGACACCCGAACCCGGCCCATAGTAGGTCAGCGCCTCGTGGGCCCGGGCGGGATCGAGCGACTGCTTTCCGTGAAGCGTCGTCCCATGGGCCAGGGTCCGCATTCGCTGCTCAGGATAGTCGCGCAGGGTATAGATACCGAAATAGCTGCGGGTGCGTTCCCCGCGCCAGGACGAGAGGACCGTCCAGGACCCGCCCTGTCCGATCATCGCGATCAGCACAAGCGCGGTGAAGGCTGCGCGCGAGGCCATTAGCAGAACGCCGATACCCACGAGGAACACGGTCAGGAGCCCCCTCCAGATGACGGCCGAGGGATCGATCACCATGTCCTTCAACTGCCAGGCGAGGAATACGGCCAGCGCCAGAAGGACATTTTGCGCCAGAATCGCCATGCCCGGCTCGATATCGCCCCGCTCGCGCCAGCCGAGAAGCGGGCGCAAGGGCATAAGCAAAGCTGCGGCAAGCACCAGCAGGGGATGCTCCCAGCTCCAATCAAAGATCATGGGGGCGACCAGCGCCGTGAACAAACCGCCCAGCGCCCCTCCCGCCGATTGGACGAGGTAGAACTGAGTCAATCGCTCAAGTTCCGGTCGCAGATCGTAGAGCCGTGTATGAAGCGCCACGGCGACACAGAACAGGAGCAGGCACGAAAGCGCCACCGCCCCCAGCCCGCCAAGACCATTCGCAACCATGGCATAGCCGCCTGCCACCACGAGAATGACTGGCGCGAAGCGCGTTATCAGGCGCGCGGGCCCCCGCCGGTCCGCAAAGGCGACGGTGAAGCTCAGCAGGTAGAGGCCAAGCGGGATCACCCAGAGCAGCGGCGCAGCGAAGATGTCGGTGGTCAGATGCGTCGTTGTCGAGAGCATGAGCCCGGAGGGCACCGCGGCCAGCGCCAGCCAGACGGCAATGCGCCGCGCAGAGGGGGCTGATGCCTTCGCCGCGTCCTCACCAAAACCCCGTTCACCCCCCCCGGAGCGCGCGCGCCGTACATAGACGCAGGCCAGCACGCACAGGACGAGCAAACCATAGCCCAGCGCCCAGCCAAGGCTCTGCGCCTGAAGCGAAAAAAGGGGTTCAGCCAGCAAGGGATATGCAAGGAGGCCGCCGAAGCTTCCCAGATTCGAGGCGGCGTAGAGGGCCCAGGGCTGCCCGGCCTCGGGATCGGCCGAAAACCAGCGCTGGATCAGGGGCGCCTGCGCGGAAACGGCAAAGAACACCGGCCCCACACTGAGCCCCAGGAGGACCGGCACCCAGAGCACTTCGTGGCCTTCGGGCACCGGGGGAAGATCGACAAGACCGATGGGCAGAGTCAGTCCGGCCAGCACCAGCAAGCCGCCGTGAATCCACCCCTGTGTGCGCAGCGCGAAACGCCCCAGCCAATGCGCATAGGCATACCCGCCCAGGAGCAGTGCCTGGTAGACCAGCATGGCGCTGTTCCAGACATTGGGTGCCCCTCCCAGCAAGGGCAGCGCCATGCGCGCCACCATCGGCTGGACCAGGAACAACAGGAAACTTCCCACAAGGATCGTGACGAGGAAGAGGATTCGGTCACTATGGGTGCGGTGCGGCGTGGAACTCATGCCGGGGCAACGCCCGGCCGCGCCGAATGGTCCTCCCCCGCAAGGCGATAGGTCACATGCGGGCACAGCGGGCTGTAATGCGGCACATCGGGATGAGCGAAATCAAGATCGGGCTGATACGTCATACCCAGACGCTCCATCACCGCGCGGCTGCGCACGTTGCCCAGGCTGGTGATCGCGCAGAGCGCGTCATCGCCAAGGTTGGCAAAGGCCCAGTCACGGCGCGCGCGCGCGGGTTCGCTGGCATAGCCCTGCCCCCAGCAATCGGCCGCGAGCCGCCAGCCCAGCCCGGCAGGACCAGCCGCTCGGTCCCGATCGGCAGGTCCCCCATATGCCCGCGATCAGCCGTTGAGCAGGCGCGCGGCGTGCACCGCATGATAGCTCAGTATCCCCGAGCAGCCTGCGCGCTTGAAGGCTAGCAGCGTCTCGAGCACCAGCGCATCGCGGTCCCCGGCACCTGCTGCCACCGCCGCCTCGATCATCGCGTACTCGCCCGAGACCTGGTAGGCGAAGACGGGAACCTCGAAGGCCTCCTTCACGCGGCGCACGATATCGAGATAGGGCAGGCCCGGCTTCACCATCACGCTGTCAGCCCCTTCGGCCAGATCCAGTTCGACCTCGCGCAGCGCTTCCTCGGTGTTGGCCGGGTCCATCTGGTAGGTTTTCTTGTCGCCTTTCAGAAGCCCGCGCGAGCCGACCGCATCGCGGAACGGACCGTAGAACGCCGAGGCGTACTTGGCCGCATAGGACATGATCTGGACATTGATGTGCCCCTCGGCCTCGAGCGCGGCGCGGATTGCTTCGATGCGCCCGTCCATCATGTCCGAGGGGGCGATGATATCGGCGCCCGCACGCGCCTGGTTGAGCGCCTGGCCGACCAGCGCCTCGACCGTATCGTCGTTGAGGACATAGCCCTCGGCGTCGATCAGGCCGTCTTGACCGTGATCGGTATAAGGATCGAGGGCGACATCGGTGAGAAGGCCGATCGAGTCCCCGCAGGCCTCGCGGATCGCGCGGATCGCACGGCACATGAGGTTGTCGGGATTGAGCGCTTCCTCGCCCTTGGCGCTGCGGCGCTCGGGCTGGGTGTTGGGGAAGAGGGCAAGGCACGGAATGCCCAGTTCCACCGCTTCCTTCGCCCGCTCGACTAGCAGGTCAACCGACCAGCGCGACACGCCGGGAAGCGAGGCAATCGGCTCCTCCACACCCTTGCCGTCGGTGACGAAGACCGGCCAGATGAGATCGGCGGGCGTAAGAATGGTCTCGCGATGGAGCGCCCGGCTCCAGGCCGTGGCCCGCGCGCGGCGCAGACGAGTGTGCGGATAGGTCATGGGCGCAGGAGATGCCGTAATTCCCAAGGCAATTCAATTGCCCTCACCGGGACGGGCTTCCAGTCAAATGCAAGGCAAGAAAGACAATCCGAGGGCCATCGCCCTCGGGCTTCCCAAACTGTCTGCTCACCTTGCGCGCGCTGCAATGGCCAAGAACGGTGAGGTCGCACGTTATGCGGTCAAGGGGCGATGCCCCCCTGAATCAAATTCTTGTTTCTTGTGGTCGTTATCCGACCTGCTGCGGCGCCAGCCGATCAATTTCGCGCGTTGTCTCCGCCTCGGCATCAGAGGGCGGAGCGATGTCTGCAAGCGCCGCGCCCGGTTCGAGCCTGAGCAGGTTCTGGAGGCGCGTCTCGAAGGCCGCGCGTTCGCGCCTGTCGAGCTGCGGACTGGCAAGGATCTTGAGCCCCGCCGGGTTAATCGTACGCCCACCGCGGTAGGCTTCGAGGTGGAGGTGGGGCCCGGTCGAGAGACCCGTTGAGCCGACATAGCCGATCACCTCGCCCGCCTTCACGCGCTCACCACGCTTCACCGCGATCCGGCTCATGTGGCCATAGCCCGTGGCAAGACCGCCCGAATGCTCCAGCCGCACATAGTTGCCGTGCCCCCCGTGCCGCCCGGAAAAGATGACCCGGCCCGCGGCCACCGCGTGGATCGGTGTGCCATGCCGCGCGCCGTAGTCGATCCCGGCGTGCATGCGCTTGTAGCCCAGGATCGGGTGGCGCCGCATGCCGTAGTTCGAGGTGACCCGCCCGGCGACTGGCGCGCCGATGGGCACCTCGCGCGCCTTGCCCGCCGTGTCGGCGGCCAGCATCTGGCCGTCTTCACCCCAGTGCAACAGCTGGAGGCGCATCTTCCCCTCATGCGCGATCCCCGCATAGAGCAGGTCACCCAGCTTGCGGTCGCCTTTGGCCGAGCGCTTGTAGGCGAGGATCATGTCGAACTCGTCCTCCGAGCCGATATCGCTGTCGAGGCTGATGTACTTGTCGATGGCCCGCAGATACGCCTGGATTGCGGCCACAGGGGCGCCGGCGGCACGCGCCGAGCGGTAAAGGCTGGAACCAACCTTGCCGCGAATACGCAAGGGTGTCGCATCGACGTGGATGGGATGGCGCATGAGCCGCAGCGGCCCTTGCGTATCCCCCTCTCCGCGCTCGACCGAAAGATCGAGATCGAAGCGCGCCCGGAAACTGAGCGACTCCAGAACGCGCGGGGAGCGCGGCCCAGGTCGCTGGCCCAGCGTGATGTCGAACTGCGTTCCGGATTCGATTTCGGAAGCTGGCAGAGTGCCTTTGATCAGATTCTCGACTTCGGCCACGTCGAGCGCGCCGACACCGGCCCGGCCAAGCATACGCGAGAGACTGTCGCCCTGCCCCAGCGTAGAGACGAGTTCGATGCGCGGACGCTCGGGCACACTGGCCAGCGGGCGCACCAGCGGACTGGCGCCCATGTGCCGTCCGCTGTCCGCGCCCAGCGCAAGGGGGGCCATGGTCTGGCTACGAAATTCGTCGCGCACGCGCTCTTCGAGCGGCGTGAACGTCGCAGCTTCCACCGCGGAAAAATCGGGCCAGAAGGCAAAGGCGACCGCGCCGAGCCCCACCAGTGTCGCAAGGCCACGAAACCAGCGGCGGCTGCCGATGTCGCTGGCCAGATCCGGGGCAAGATCGACCCGCTGGCACCAGGCCTCAATGCCTGCGCGCAGGCCGCCGCGCACACTTCTGCCCCCGCCCCTCTCCTCACCGATCATCTGGTCATGCGACAGACTGGCAGGCGTGCGCGTATCCTGCGCTTCGTTCTGCGATCCCCTGCCATGGCCCTTGAACACCCGCACCGTCCCTTGTTGCCTTGCGTCTCTATCTACCTGAAAGGCACCACCCCATGTGGCGCCTGGCCTGCGCTTTACGTCGAAATCCGCGAAGCGTCGTGCCTGCCCAAGGTTAATTCCAGCCTTACATTGTGGATTATAACCGGCATTGGGGGCGAGACGCCTCTTGCGAGCGGTAAGCGGCAGTGCCACACTTGACCGCATAATGCTTACCCCCCCACCTGCGATGGTGCGCAAAGACACCTCAGACGGGGTGAAGGCGGTCCTGGGACCGACCAACACCGGCAAGACCCACCTGGCGATCGAACGGCTGTGCGCGCATTCCAGCGGCATGATCGGCTTTCCGCTGCGCCTGCTGGCGCGCGAGGTCTATGACCGGGTGTGCAAGATCAAGGGCGAGTCGAATGTCGCCCTCATCACCGGCGAAGAGAGGATCGAGCCGAAGCACGCCCGTTATCTGCTGTGCACTGTCGAAGCGATGCCGGTGACCGACCGCCAGACCGCCTTCGTTGCCATCGACGAGGCGCAGCTGGGCGCAGACCGCGAACGCGGCCACGTCTTCACCGACCGGCTCCTCCACGCCCGCGGACGCGAGGAAACCATGATCCTCGGCTCCTCGGCGCTCGAACCGATGGTGAAGGCCCTGATCCCGGGTGTCGAGGTCATTACCCGCCCGCGCTTCTCCACGCTCAGCCACGTCGCTCCCAAGAAGCTCAGCCGGGTGCCCCCCCGCAGCGCCATTGTCGCCTTCTCGGTCGAGCAGGTCTACGCGCTGGCCGAAATGCTGCGGCGCTTTCGCGGCGGTGCGGCGGTGGTCATGGGCGCACTCAGCCCGCAGACCCGCAACGCACAGGTCGAGCTCTACCAGTCGGGCGAGGTCGACTACCTCGTGGCCACCGATGCGGTGGGCATGGGCCTCAATCTCGACGTTCAGCATGTCGCGTTTGCCGGACTCGCCAAGTACGATGGCCAGCGCCACCGGCGGCTGACTTCGGCCGAAATGGCGCAGATCGCCGGGCGCGCCGGACGCCACCAGACCGACGGCACGTTCGGCACGTTGGCGGGCATGCACCGGGGCGGGCGCGGCGGCGAAGAGATCGAATTCGAGCCCGAAGAAGTCTACGCGATCGAGGAACACCGCTTTCCCCCGCTCACCAAGCTGTTCTGGCGCGAACCGGAGCCGCGCTTCGACAGCCTCGACACGCTGATTGCCGATCTGGAAACGCCGCCCGAGCGCCCCGAACTGCGCCTTGCACCCGAGGCCATTGATCTGGCCGTCCTCAAACGTCTCGCCGAGGACCCGGAGATCGTCGATTCGGTGCGCGGCCGCTCCCGGGTCGAACGTTTCTGGGACGTGTGCCGCCTGCCCGACTTTCGCCAGCAGGGCACCGAGACCCATTCGCGCTTCGTCGCGCGGCTCTGGCAGGACCTGCGCCATGGCGAATTGGGCGCGGATTTCGTGGCCCAGCAGATCGCCCATCTCGACCGCACCGGCGGCGAAATCGACACGCTTCAGGGGCGGATTGCCGCAATCCGATCCTGGGCCTATATCGCGCAGCGACCCGACTGGGTGCTCGCACGCGATGAAATGGCCGCGCGGGCACGCGCGGTCGAAGCCCGGCTTTCCGATGCCCTGCACGGCAAGCTTACCGAACGTTTTATTAATCGCAGGACTGCGCTGCTCATGAAAAAACTGGGACCGGACACAGGGTTGCTCTCTGTACGGCTCGAAGACGAAGAAGTTCTGGTCGAGGGCGAGCATATCGGCTCGCTGCGAGGCTTTGCCTTCCAGATCGACCCGCAAACCCGTCTGACCGACCGCAAGCTCCTGCTTTCGGCCGCCGAAAAGCACCTGCCCGGCCTTCTCGAAGCCCGTGCAGCCGAGCTGACCAAGGCGATCCACGAAGGAACGGCCACGCTCGCACTCGCAGGCACGGCGATCACCTGGGACGGTGAGCCGCTCGGCGCACTCGGCGCCGGGCGCAGCCTGCTGGCCCCGGTGTTCGTGCCCGATCGCCTGCTTGATGCGATTCCCGCTCCTGCGCGCAAGGACCTCGTCGCCGCGCTTGAGGTCTGGCTTGAAAAGCAGCTCGAACCACTTGCCCCGCTGGGCAAGTTGGACGAGGCGAGCCGCTCGGAAGAAGCAGGGCCAGACCTTCGCGCGCTTCTCATCCTTCTCATCGAGCGCGGGGGTATTCTCGCGCGTGAGCAGTCGGGGCTTGAAAAGCTCGACAAGGAACGCCGCACGATGCTCGCACGCCTCGGCGTGCGTGTCGGCGCGCTCGACCTGTTCGTGCCCGCCATGCTGCGTCCGCGTCCGATCAGCCTGTGGCGTGAATTGGCCCGCCTCGCCGGCAAGGCCCCGCGCGGCAGCGCACCCGACGAGACGATGCCTCCGGCCTTGGCCGCCGACAAGCGCGAACGCCTGCCCGGCTACCGCAATCTCGGCAAGCAGCTGATCCGTATCGACATGGCCGAAAAGCTCCTGCGCGAAGCGCACACCCAGCGCGAGGAGGCCGCCAAGGCGCCGGCCGAAGCCGGGGCGGTAAAAGACGAGACTCCTGTAGAGAACGAGACTGCGGTAACGCCCGCGCAAGACAAGCCCGACACCGCCGACGTACAGACCCCGGCCAACACTGCGGCCCCCGTTGGCAATGCGGCTGCCGACGGTCCGGTCAAGTCCAGCGCCGAGGCATCGGCCCAGGATGCGCCCCAGACCGCCGACGCAAAGCGCAGCAAGGGTAAGGGCAAGGCCAAAAGCAAAGATCGCGGCCGTGGTCGAGGCCCACGTCCCAGCTTCCCGCTCGATCCCGCCCGCGCGATCTCGATGGGCCTGACGCCCGAGAGCTACGAGCGCCTGCTGCGTCTGGGTGGCTTCCAGCCGGTCGAACCGCGCGGCAAGCCCACCAGGGACGACACGGCCTCCGAGGCTCCGGCCGAGGACGATACCACTATTCCCGAAACGGTAACGGCCAAGACCGATGACGCGCAGGGACCCGCCCCCACCCAGCGCTGGACCTGGCGCCCTCCGCGCCGCCAGGCACCCCAGCAGGCGCCCTCCAAGCGTCCCGCCCGTCCGCGTGAAGGCAATGCCTTTGCCGCGCTTGCGGACATGGTGCGCTAAGCGCGATGCGCGTCGGCTGACCCGGACCGATCCCGTTGCGCGTCGACAAGCTGCTCTGGTTCCTGCGCCTCGCCAAGACACGGGCGGTGGCGCAGGGCCTCGCACACGACGGGCACATGCGGCTCAACGGCCGGCGCATCGAACGCGCCCATCAGAAAGTCGCTCCGGGCGACATCCTGACCGTGCCAATAGGCAGAAACGTGCGCGTGATAGAAATTCTTGCCCTCCCCGAGCGCCGTGGACCCGCTCCCGAAGCCCAGGCGTGTTACAGAGTGCTTGACGTCAACCCGACTCATCCCGTAGCGGCTCCACTTTCAGCCGTAAGTCTCTCAAAAAGGATTTCGCCGTCATGACCTACGTCGTCACCGACGCCTGCATTGCCTGCAAGTATACGGATTGCGTCGAGGTTTGCCCGGTCGACTGCTTCTACGAGGGCGAGAACATGCTCGTCATCAATCCTTCCGAGTGCATCGACTGCGGCGTGTGCGAACCGGAATGCCCGGCTGAAGCGATCATCCCCGACACCGAGAGCGGTGTGGAACAGTGGATCGAGCTCAACGCCAAGTACTCGGCCGAGTGGCCCAACCTCACCACCAAGAAGGACGCGCCCGACAACGCGGACGAGATGAAGGACGTCCAGAACAAGCTGGAGACGCACTTCTCGCCCGAACCTGGCGAAGGCGACTGATCGCGCCCAGTGCCTGGGGGGCCCGCTGGACTGGAATTACCAGGCTGAACGAGCCCTAAGGCAAATAGCGCTAAAATAAATAGTCGGGCACAGGCGACCGGAAACGCAGGCAAATTTGCCTGTATGCGTCTCGAATCGAGACTGAACGGGAGGCTAGCGCAGGAATCCTGCGGCTGCCACTGGATATTTTGTCACATCGGTGCTATATAATACGGCAACTGCCCGAGTCTTCCACTCGTCCGGCAGAGATTTTTCATGACGAGGCAGGGTTCGAAAGCAAGCGGTAAGAGCGTGATCTGACCGGTCGGCGAAAGGCATTCGTGCCACAGGTCGCAGCCTACCGGGACACCGACTCTCACCGCCTGTTTGCTCGCATCCACCCTGCAGGTGAAAGGACGATACATGGCAACCAAGGCCGATGCCTTCGATGTTGGAGATTACGTCGTTTATCCCAAGCACGGCGTAGGCCGTGTGATCGAGTTGCAGAAGCAGGAAATTGCCGGGATGCAGCTCGAACTCTATGTGCTGCGTTTCGAAAAGGAGCGCATGACGCTCCGCGTTCCGGTGAACAAGGTGGAATCGATCGGCATGCGCAAGCTGTCGTCTGACAAGACCCTGCGCGAAGCTCTCGACACGCTCAAGGGCAAGCCCAAGGTAAAGCGCACCATGTGGTCGCGCCGCGCCCAGGAGTACGAAGCCAAGATCAATTCGGGCGATCTCGTCTCGATCGCGGAAGTTACGCGCGACCTGTTCCGCGCCGACGACCAGCCCGAACAGAGCTACTCCGAACGTCAAATCTTCGAGGCCGCTTCCTCGCGCCTCGCGCGCGAACTGGCAGCGATGGAAAAGACCGACGAACCGGCCGCGCTCAAGAAGATCCTCGCGATCCTCAACGAGCATGCTCCCAAGTACTACGACACGGCCGAGACCGCCTAGGCGCGTTTCGCCGTCTCCGACCGGATGAAGGGCCGCTTCGCCGCAAGGCGAAGCGGCCCTTTCCCTTTGCCACTTGCGAAGAGCCTGAGGGCATGAGACCTCTTGGTGCAATGTCTCGCACCCTGCTCCCCTGCTGGTCCTGGCCCTGCTTCCTGTCCTGGGCGGCTGCATCGCCAAGACCGCGGTCGACGTGGCGACGCTGCCCGTACGCGCGGCGAGCCAAGGGGTGGACTGGGCCACGACAAGCCAGTCCGAGGCCGACGAGAAGCGCGGGCGCGCGATGCGCGAGCACGAGGAAAAGCTGCGCGACCTCCAGCGCCGCTACGAAAAGCACCTGCGCAAGTGCGACGAGGGAAGCCAGAGCGCCTGCCTCGATGCGCGCGACGATTACGCGCAGATGCAGATACTCCAGGCCCCCCAGAACCGGCCATATTGACGCTGCGGCACGCGGGTGGAATACCCCTCCCATGGTGACGAGATGAGCTGGTACGAGAGGCGCGAATCCTGGTCCGCGCAGAGCGAGGACGCGCGCGAGGACGGCGATATCGACTATGCACGCGTCGTCCATTCCGCCTCGTTCCGACGGCTCCAGGGCAAGACCCAGATCCTCAACCTGGGCGACAGCGACTTCTACCGCACCCGCCTCACCCACTCGCTCGAAGTGGCGCAGATTGCGGGCGGCCTTGCCCGCCAGATGGCCAAGAGCTTCCCCGATCATCCGGCGACCGCGCACCTGCCCGACCGCAGCCTCATCCACGCCATTGGCTGCACCCACGACTTCGGCCATCCTCCCTTCGGCCACGGCGGCGAGGTCGCGCTCAACTACTGTATGCGCCGCCACGGCGGCTTCGAGGGCAACGGCCAGACCCTGCGCATCCTCGCCCGGCTCGAAAGCTTCTCGGCGAACGCCGGCGCCAATCTCAGCCGCCGCACGATGCTGGGTGTGCTCAAGTACCCGACGGCGTTTTCGCAGGCCGCCAATCCCTACCTCGAGCCGCGGCTGCTGGATGGGCCGAGCACGCTGCGTGTTCTCGATTCCCGCCACTGCAAGCCGCCCAAAGCCTATCTCGACTGTGAAGAGGACGTAGTGGACTGGGTTCTGGCCCCCCTCCCCCACCATGAGCGCGAGGCCTTCACGACGATCAAGCCGCGGCCCGACAAACACGCGAAGACCCTGCACAGGAGCCTCGACTGCTCCATCATGGATCTGGCCGACGACATCGCCTACGGCGTCCATGATCTGGAAGACGCCATCGCACTCGGGCTCGTCGCACGCGACCGTTTCGCAAAGGCCATGGAAACCGCCAGCGCGCCCTTTCTTGATGCCCTCAAGGAAAAGTACCCTGGCGAAAGCGAGAACGACGTCTTCGCGCGCTTGCTCGAAGGCCTTTTCGGCGAGGACGAAGGCACCCGCAAGCGCTACATCAGCCGCCTCGTTCACCACTTCCTGACGGGCGCGACCTACCATGAGGAGAGCGCGTTCGCTGAACCGCTGCTGCGCTGGCGGGTCCATCTCGAAGGGCCGCGCCGGGCCTTTCTCGATGCCCTCCAGGCTTTCATAGTGAAGGAGGTGATCGCCAGCCCCGAAGTCCAGCACCTGGAGTTCAAAGGGCAGGCCATGGTCGTCGCCGTGTTTGAAGCTCTCGCCGCAGATCCGGCCCGCCTGCTCCCAAAGGCCGCTCTCGTTCGCTACGAAGCCTCCTCAGGGGATATCCGGATCATCTGCGACCACGTGGCCGCCATGACCGACACCCACCTCCTGAAGACCTACGAGCGGCTTTTCAGCCCACGCATGGGATCGGTGTTCGATCGGCTTTGACGGGGCTTGGGAAGAGGTAAGAAAAACATTCCGAGGGTCATCGCCCTCGGAGTCCCAGAATCGGAGAGCGGATTTGGGGCAGGATGGAGAAGCTCCACACCCGTACGAGCATGTGCAAGAACAGCGGGCAAAGCCCTTCGATCATCCAGATGAACACATTGCTCTCCTTGCAGAATCTGCGTGGCAGGCATGCGTGCGCTCGACAGTTTGGGGAGCCCGAGTGCGATGGCTCTCGGAAAAATCTTTTCAACGAGCTACGCTGCGGCGCGGCGCAACCGGTCGTTGATCGCCGCACCGATCCCGATTTCAGGCACGGGCGCAACGGCGATGCGCAGGCGGCTGTCGGCCGCTCCCTGATGCAGGAGCGCGTAGAGACGGCTCGCCGCCTCATTGAGATCGCCTGTGGGCGAAAGCGAGGCATCACCAGCAACACGACCGAAGCCAATATGGAATTCGTCAGCCTCGGCCGCGTCGACATCGAGACGCACAGGCTTTCCAGGCGCGTAGTGGCTGGCGAGCTGACCGGGAGCCTCGATCGCCTGTGAGGTAACCGGATCGGCCGCACAGCCCAGCACCTGAGCCAGCGTGCCGGCGGCGATGGGACCGGGACGCAGGATCTGCCAGCGATTCCCTTCGCGAAGGCCCACGATGGTCGATTCCAGACCTGCCTCACAGGGACCGCCGTCGATCACGGCATCGACGCGTCCGCCGAGCGAGGCGACAACGTGTGCCGCGCTGGTGGGGCTCACCCCGCCGCTGGCGTTGGCTGAAGGAGCTGCAAGCGGCAGGCCGGTTTCGGCAATGACCGCGCGCATGACCGGGTGCGCCGGACAGCGCAGCGCCACCGTCGGCAGGCCCGCAGTCACAGCGGCCGCCACGGGAGCGCCCTCACGTAGGGGGAGCACAAGGGTAAGCGGCCCCGGCCAGAACCCCTCGGCAAGAGCTCTTGCCCGCGTATCGAGGAACGCGATGGCCTCCGCAGCGGCGAGGTCCGCGACATGGACGATGAGCGGGTTGAAGCTGGGCCGCCCTTTCGCCGCATAGATGGCCGCGACGGATTCATCACGGTCAGCTCTGGCGGCCAGGCCATAGACCGTCTCGGTGGGCACCGCGACCAGACCGCCCTTGCGCAGAATCTCACCGGCCACGGCAAGATCGGGCGAGGATGAAGTCAGGAGGTGGGGATGACTGGCGGGATTCATACCCTGCCGCTATAGCGCAGCGCAGCGAAAGCCAAGGAAAAGCGCAAGGAAGCCATGACCACACCGCTGCCCGAAACGGACACGCCCGCCCTTCTCTCCCGCATTGCCGAGGCGCTGGAGCGCATCGCGCCAGCGCCCGTACCCACGACCGACTGGCTGGCCTTCCCCGCTTATGTCTGGAACGGCACCTCGGCGCGCGGCGTGGCACAGCTGGAGGCTCCCGCGCTCGACATGTTGCGCGGGATCGATGACCAGAAGGCGAGCATTGTCACCAACGTGCTGCGTCTGGCGGCAGGTCACGCCGCGCACGACATGCTGCTGTGGGGCTCACGCGGGATGGGCAAGTCCGCCCTCTTGCGCGCCGCGATCCGCAAGGGCCAGGCCAAGCACGACAATGCCATCGCGCTCGTCCAGGTCGGTCAGGATGCACTTGCCGGCGTGACCGACCTCTTTGCGACGCTGGGGAAGATCGAGCGCCGCTTCCTCGTCTTCGTCGACGATCTGGGTTTTGAGGAGAACGATGGCGCAGGTCCGCGTTTGCTGCGCTCCTGGCTTGAAGGCGGGGTCGAGGCACGCCCGGCCAACGTACGCCTTGCCGTCACCTCCAACCGCCGCGCCATTGTCTCGCGCTCGATGCAGGAGCAGGACGACCCCATTAATCCGCGCGACGTGGTCGATGATCGCCTCGCGCTGGCCGACCGCTTCGGTCTCTCCATCGGCTTCCACGCCTGCGACCAGGATGCCTATCTCGCCATCATCGGCGGCTACGCACAGGAATTCTCCCTGGAGTGGGACCAGGGCGATGCGCTGGAGTGGTCGCGCCGCCGTGGCGCGCGTTCAGGCCGTGTGGCCTGGCAGTACGTCAACGAACTGGCAGGACGCGCGGGCAAGATCATCTGAGGCCCTGCCCGCCGCGCCTGAAGCTCATTCCTTCTCGCGGTTGAGGATCCGGTCGGTTCCACGGAAACCGGCCTGGAGACGCTTCTGCGCGGCTTCGGGCGAGTTGGGATCGACGAGGCCCGGCTTGGGCTCCAGATGGTCGGTGACAATGGGCACGATCTCGGGCGAGGCGTCCGCAGCCGGTGCCACCACGCGCCAGACGATGCCGGCCGTATCGTCAGTTATGAGAAGCGCACCACTCCCATCGAAAGCCACCCAGGTCGGACGGCCGTGGGTGGTGCTGCCATCCTCTTCCAGAAAGCCGGTCAGCACGCGCTGGGGCTTCACATCCTTGGGGTTGCCGTTGGCATCAAAGGGAATGAATACGACGTCATAGCCCACCGCCGGACGGCGATTCCACGAACCATGGCGAGCGATGAAGGCGCCGTTCTGGAACGCCTTGCCTAGCTTCGTACCGCCTTTGTCGAAGACCATGCCGAGCGTGCCGGTGTGTGCGCCCATCGCGTACTCGGGCTTGCGCGTGTACTCAATCATGTAGGTCTGCATGTCGTACTGGACGCGCTCATCGAAGATGTTCTTCCAGTAGACCCAGGGCCACCCATACTGCGCGCCGACCGGCACGTTGGTGAAGTAGTCGGGCACAAGATCGGGCCCGAGCATGTCACGCTCCTGCACCGTCGCCCACATCTCGCCGGTCGCGGGATTCCGGTCGAGGCCGTTGGGGTTGCGCATGCCCGCCGCAAACTGGCGACGACGACCGGTCTCGGTGTCGATTTCCCAGATTGCCGCGCGTCCGGCCTCTTCCTCCATCCCGTTGTCGGCGATGTTGGTGGCCGAACCAACTGCGACGTAGAGCGCCTTGCCGTCCTCGCTCAGGAGCAGGTTGCGCATCCAGTGATTGCCACCCGGCCACAGGTCCATGAGCTTCTTCGGGGAGCCCTCGATCTTCGTGTCGCCCGGGGTGAAGGCGAATTCGAGAATCGAGTCGTGGTTGGCGACGTAGAGCTTGCCATCGCGGTAGGCCATGCCCGAGGGCGAAACGAGGTCGGCCTTGCGCGCGTCAAAGATCTGGTCGGCTTTGCCATCACCGTTCGAATCGCGCAGCAGCTTGATGGTGTCAGCCGACGGGGCGCCCGCGCCCACCTTGCCCATCGCCCAGCCCATGACCATTCCGGTCAGACCGCCACTCTCGCTGGCCTTGGGCGCGCCGGTCTCGGCCACCAGCACATCGCCGTTGGGAAGCGTGAGCATCGTGCGCGGATGCTGGAGTCCTTGCGCAAACCGCGTGACGACAAGGCCCTTGGCCGGCGTCGGCGCCTCATCCTCGGCCCACCCCACCGGATCGACCAGCTTCATGCTGGGTACCGTCTGCGGGTCAGGATCGACCAGAGTCGGGTCCTTGCCCGCCGTGGCATCGCTCGGCAGGTCGGAGCTGTTGGAATATTGCGTCCAGGCAAAGTAGGCGGCAAGCGCCAAGACGAGAACGATAAGGGCCGCGAGGGCCTTGAGCAGGATCGAGCGCATGGGCATCGAGATAGATGCCCCCGGTCTATGCGGCAACCTTGAGTTGCGCTACCTGAGGGCCATGTACGATTTTGCCCCCCTTTCCGACGCCCCCAAGCCCGAACTCTACGAGGAACTCGCCCGCGCCGCCCAGGCCCTGGTCGAAGGCGAGCGCGACGCCGTTGCCAACATGGCAAACCTGGCCGCGCTGATCTGGCAGTTCGTACCTGATCTCAACTGGTCGGGATTCTACCGCATGGTCGAGGATGAGCTCGTGCTCGGCCCCTTCATCGGCAAGCCCGCCTGCATCCGCATTCCGCTCAGCTCGGGCGTGTGCGGCGCGGCTGCGCGAACCGGCGAGACCCAACTCGTGCCTGACGTTCACGCCTTCCCCGGCCACATCGCCTGCGACGCCGACAGCTGCTCCGAGCTTGTTGTGCCCGTCGTGGTCAATGGCAAGGTAATCGCGGTCATTGACCTCGACAGCCCCCTCCCGGACCGCTTCGACGAAGAGGATGCCAAAGGTTTCGCACGCCTTGCCGAGATCGCGGCCAAGGCCATCGCCTGACGCCATTGCCTGCGCCGTTTCGGGACAGACGCAGGCGCGCGATGGCCCTCGGAATCACGTTTCTCAGATCGCTCCGCCGGTCAGGCGCTGGCACACGAGATCAAGCTGATCGAGTGTCGCATACTTGATCGTCACGGTCCCCGAACGCGGGTCCTCGTCGGACTGAATCTTGACCGGAAGGCCCAGGAATTCCTCAAGGTGATCCTGCACGGCGACGATATCCGCATCCTGCGCTGGATCGCGCGCCGGACGAGCCGCACGGCGCGGAACCGGAGCCGCCTCACCCCGCATCTTCTTGCGCACGAGCTTTTCGACATCGCGCACGGACATCTGCGCGGAGACCGCCTGCCCGGCAATGTCCTCGGCATCCTCGCACCCGATCAACGCGCGCGCATGGCCCATTGACAGATCGCCCTTCTCGACGAGCTTGACAACATCATCAGGCAGCGAAAGCAGGCGCTGGAAGTTGGCCACATGGCTGCGGCTCTTGTCGACCAGGCGCGCGATTTCGGCCTGGGTCATCCCCTCGGATTCGGACAGGCGCTGGTAAGCGCGGGCCTCTTCGATGGGGTTGAGATCCTCACGTTGAAGATTCTCGATGAGCGCCAGCGCCATCACCTCGCGATCGGAAAGATCACGGATCAGCGCCGGTATCTCGTGCAGTTGGGCTTTCTGCGCGGCACGCCAACGACGCTCGCCCGCCACCAGCTGGAACGCCCCTGTGTCGGTGGGGCGCACGATGATGGGCTGGATCACGCCGCGCTGCGCGATCGAGGCTGCGAGCTCGTCGAGCGCTTCCTCGTCGAAGTGACGGCGCGGCTGCAGCGGGTCGGGCTTGATCTCGGCAATCGTCAGCGAGCGAAGGCCAAATCCCCGTACCGTATCCGCGGTGGCCCCACCGGATGTCGAAGATGAGGCTTCCCCTGCCCCAGACGTCGCCACCGGCTCCTCCCGGCGACTCTCGCCCAGAAGAGCTCCAAGCCCACGGCCGAGGCCGCGCGACTTCTGGCGTGTCATTGCCGGAGTATTCCGGGGGGCGGTGTCGTCGCTCATGCTGCCTTCCTCGCTTCGGGGAGCCGCGTAATCAGTTCACGGGCCAGTGCCATGTAGGCCCGACTGCCCGCACAGGAGTGGTCATAGATCAACGCCGGAACCCCATGACTCGGCGCCTCGGACAGGCGCACGTTGCGTGGGATGTTTGTATCGAAGATCAGAGGGCCAAGGCATGATCGCACGTCGTCCGATACTTGGTCCGTGAGGCGGTTCCGGCGATCGAACATGGTCAGGACGATACCGATAATACCCAGATCGGGGTTGAAGCGTTGCTGAACACGCTCGACGGTCGTGAGCAACTGGCTGAGGCCTTCGAGAGCAAAGAACTCGCACTGCAGCGGCACAAGCAGCTTGTCAGCTGCGGTCAGCGCGTTGAGCGTCAGAAGGCCAAGCGAAGGTGGACAATCGATCAGGCAGACATCGTATCCGGAATCATCTCGCAACGCGGCACGGAGACGGTGCGCGCGGTCATCGGCGTTGACCAGTTCCACTTCTGCCCCCGAGAGGTCCACTGTCGCGGCCAGGAGGTCGAGACCGGGAATCGAACTGGGCACTACACACTCGGCAAGCGGGCGCTTGTCGACAAGGACGTCGTAGGACGAAAATTCGCGATCGGCAGGATAGACGCCGATGCCCGTGGACGCATTTCCCTGAGGATCGAGATCAACCAACAGGGTCTTCCACCCGGTCGCTGCAAGGGCGGTCGCAACGTTGATGGCCGTGGTTGTCTTCCCGACGCCCCCCTTCTGGTTGGCGATAGCAATACGGATCACGTGGTCTTTCCCTTCCTGCCGGACAACGTTCCGACAATAATGCCTGCCTGCGGGTCCGTCAGGGACTGTTCCACGTGGAACACGTGCCGCCATTTGCGAAGGTCGTCCAATTCTTGCTGTGCCGAACGCCCCTTGGGCAACACCCACAAGGTGTCACTTGTGGAAAATCGAGCTGATAACTCCAAAAGCTTCTGCAAGGGCGCAAAGGCTCGGGCCGAAATCACAGCTGCGTCACGCGAATCGACCTGTTCGAGACGTTGTCCGGCCACGCGCGCCTTATCCAGCCCCATCGCCTCGCGCGCCCGTTCCAGCCACTCGATTCGCCGGGCGCGCGATTCCACCATGACCACTTCACAGTCCGGCCGCAGCGCTGCAATGGCGAGCCCCGGGAAGCCCGCCCCGGTGCCGAGATCAAACCAGGGCCCTCGTGTTTCACGTGGAACATGGGTCAGCAGCTGAGCCGAGTCGACAATATGCCGCAGCCACACCTGCTCCAGGCTCGCGGCTGAGACCAGGTTCTGGCGCTGGTTTTCCTCGGCCAGCATGGACACGAGGCACTCAAGCCGCTCCGCCGCCTGCGCATCGAATTCGGGCAGCGCTTCAAGCCAGGCACGCGCCTCGACTTCTGTGGTAATCATGCGGCCGATACCTCCCGACGCGCGCGAACAAGAACAGCGGCAAGCGCCGCCGGGGTAATGCCCGGGATACGGCCCGCAGCCGCCAGTGTCGCCGGACGCGCCTTGGTCAGACGCTCGACCATTTCCCGGGAAAGACCGGGAATCTGATTGTAGGGAAAATCATCGCCAAGTGGCAGCGCCTCACTCGCCCGCAGATCCTTAAGCTCTCGTTCCTGACGTTCGAGATAGGGCGCGTAGGCCGCGTCCTCGGCAACTTCCTCGGCCAGGGCGGTATCCGCAAGCGGCAATCCCCCCCCTTCCCTTTCAAGCCAAGGCGAGAGTCGTTCCAGGTCGATTCCGTCAAAACGCAACCATTCGCGCAAGCGCAGACGCCCTAGGTCCATGCGCACCGACATTCCTGCCTGCGCAAGCTCACTGGCCGAGACAGACTGATTGAGGCCCTTTTCCAGATCGGCGCGGGCCTCTTCACGCTGTGCAAACCAGGCAGCCCGCTCCCCGCCGACGGCCCCAACGCCAAGTGCCAACGGGGTGAGGCGTGTGCTGGCGTTGTTCGCACGCAGACGCAACCGGTACTCCGCACGCGCCGTCAGCATACGATAGGGCTCGCTAACCCCATGCAGGGTGAGATCATCAATCATCACCGCCATGTAGCTGTTGGCCCGGTCGAGCGGTGCCGGCGCACGCTCAAGGATAGCCGAGGCGGCATGCATGCCGGCCATGAGTCCCTGGGCCGCAGCCTCTTCGTAGCCCGTCGTCCCATTGATCTGACCGGCACAATAAAGCCCAGGTATTTCGCGCAACTCCAGGCTTGGGCGTAACGCTCGCGGATCGATGTGATCGTATTCAACCGCGTATCCCGGCACGACCATCTCGACCGTCTCAAGCCCTTGCATGCTGCGCATCATGGCCAATTGGACGTCCGTCGGCAGCGAGGTGCTGACACCGTTAGGATAGACCAGGTGGGTTGAGAGCCCTTCTGGTTCGAGAAATACCTGGTGCCCGTCGCGATCGGCGAACCGGTGGATCTTGTCTTCGATGGATGGGCAATAGCGCGGCCCCTGGGCACCGATGGCTCCCGAAAACAAGGGCGAACGATCCAGGTTGGCGCGGATGATATCATGAGTCTGCGGGTTGGTACGCGTGATGGCGCAGAAGACCTGCGGAACCGTCCGCTGCCCCAGCGCGGACATCGTCCACGCATCGGCATCGGAGGCCTGTTCCTCCAGACGCCCCCAGTCGATGGTACGGCCATCGAGACGCGGGGGGGTGCCTGTCTTGAGGCGGGCCATTGGCAGGCTGGCGCTACGCATCTGCTGCGCCAGCTTCTGGGCCGAGGCTTCACCGATACGACCACCAACCAGTCGGTCCTCGCCCCGGAACAGAGTCCCGCCAAGAAACGTCCCCGTACACAAGATCGTGGCGGGAGCGCTCAGCTGGGTCCCGTCGGCAAGGCGAATCCCGGTCACCCTTCCCTGCGCAAGGACCAGTTCTGCGGCCTCGCCCGCAACCAGACTGAGGTCGCCCTGTTCCTTGAGAAGGCGATGGATCGCAGCCTTGAACAGATGTCGATCGGCCTGGATACGCGGCCCTTGCACCGCACTGCCCTTCGAACGATTGAGCATGCGGTAGTGAATCGCAGCCGCATCGGCAGCGCGGCCAATCAAACCATCGAAGGCATCAACCTCGCGCACGAGATGGCCTTTGCCCAGACCACCAATGGCCGGGTTACAACTCATCGCGCCGACCGCGTTGAGATCGAAACTGACGAGCGCCACGCGCGCGCCCATGCGCGCTGCTACGGCTGCGGCCTCACAACCGGCATGGCCGCCACCGATCACGATGACATCAAAGGAATGCATGAGAACGCGCTTACTCCACCGCCTCCGCCCCGTCAAAGCTCCCATTGCCTTCCCTTCGTATGTTTCACGTGAAACATACGAAGGGAAGGCAATGGAGAGACGGAGTCCTGAAACCCTGCGCCGATTACTTCCCGATGCAGAATCGCCCAAAAAGCGCATCAAGCATGTCCTCGGTGGTCGCCCGTCCGATCAGAGAATCGAACGCGACCCGCACTGTCCGCAGTTCCTCCGCGACGATGAGAAGATCGGACTGTACGCCAGCTCTACGGATGCCGTTCAGGGCCTGCGAAAGCATTTCCCCCTGTCGTCGATTCAGCGCGAGCTCGCCCGGTCGAGGAAGACAGGAGCGCCCATGCGCAACGAGATCCCGGCGCAAGTCATCAAGCCCCTCCCCCGTTATGGCAGAGATGTGGTGCCTGGCCTGGGCCTTCGGTTCATGCCCCTCCCGATCGATCTGGGCGTCGATCTCCCAAGCCAGCTCAGGGCCTTCCCCTTCCGGTCCCAACCATAGGACGAGATCTGCCCGCTCCAGTTCGCCACGCGCACGATCCACACCAATGGCCTCGATCGCATCGTCTGTACCGTCCCGCAGACCGGCCGTATCAATGAAGGCAAAGGGAACGCCATCCAGCGCAACGGCGCGGATCAGGACGTCACGCGTCGTCCCCGCGAGCGGCGCCGTGATCGCGGCCTCATCCTCCACGAGCGCATTGAAGAGTGTGCTCTTGCCCGCGTTGGGAGGTCCGGCCAGAACGATGCGCAGGCCTTCCCGCAGTGCTTCGGCTCGTGGCCGAGACAGCCAGTTCGCAAGCTCCTCAGAGAGACTTGCCAGGTCGGCGTGGAACGATGCGGGTAGCACGGCCACATCGTCTTCGTCGCTGAAATCGAGTACCGCCTCCACACCGGCTGAAGCGCCCAGGACCCGATCACGCCACGCGTAGACTTGCTGCGACAAGGCCCCGCCCGCCATCGCAATGGCGGCCCGGCGCTGGAGCTCGGTCTCGGAAGAAAGCAGATCAGCAAGGCCCTCGGCCTCTGCCAGATCGATCCGGCCATTGGCAAAGGCACGTCGTGTGAACTCGCCGGGTTCGGCCGGACGTATGGACAGGCCAGGCGCGCCTTCTGCCGACTGGGCCAAACCCGCAAGTGCGGCCTCTACAGCCCGGACGACAGCCCGGCCTCCATGCAAATGCAATTCGGCAAGATCTTCACCTGTCGCCGTCGAGGGTCCTGGGAACCACAGGACCAAGGCCTGATCGAGCACTGTTTCACGTGAAACGCGCAAGGTACGAAGGCTGGCCCTGCGAGGTTCCGGAAGCTTCCCTGCGAGTGCGCTCACGGCCGTCCCGGCCTCCTTGCCACTGATGCGGATGACAGCAAGAGCGGCCGGAGGTGCACCGCTCGAAAGGGCAAAAATGGTCTCGGACATGGGCTCGTATTCACTCAAGCGGAAGGCGAACAGCGTCGCCGGACAGGAACCTGAGCGGCGCCCTTACTCCGATTTGGGCTTCTCGCCCATCCCCTGCGCGGCCCCGCTCATGGCCATGGACATGCCGCTTTCGAGGAATTGCTGGAAGAGTTTGAGGCCCATCTGGCCCATCGGCGCCATTTGCTTCGTCAGCTCCTGAAGCTGATCGAAACTGCCAGCCCCTTTCATCGCATTGGTCAAGGCCTCGACGTAAACTTCGTTTGCACGGGTCACATCCGGGAGACCAAGAAAGCGCCGCGCCTCCTCAGGTGAACATTCGACCTCGACATTGACCTTCATGAGGCTCTCCTGATCTCGTTTTTTGTCGAATGAAGGCTGACACATACGCATGGCAAAGTCCATTGCTCGTACCTACCTGCAAGGAGGACGCCGGTGCGCGGCGCCCGTAGCCTAGCGCCACAGAGCGCCGCACGAAGAGGAGACTTGCCCATGGCCACCAACACCGTGATCCCCACTCTGGATAAAGCCGCGGGCATCCCGGCCTACGTCGCGCGCCCCGAGGGTACGCCGCGCGGCGCCATCATCGTCCAGCAGGAAATCTTCGGCGTGAACCCGGGGATCGTCCAGAAGGCGGACCAATGGGCGGCCAAGGGCTATCTGGCCGTGGCACCGGACAGCTTCTGGCGTCAGGAGCCGGGCGTTGAACTCGACGCCGACAAGGAGCCTGAATTCAAGAAGGCGCTCGACCTCATGGGAGGGCACGATTTCGACTCCGGCATCCGCGACATCGAAGCCGTAATTCACTGGATCCGCAACGAGGCGGGAGTGCCCAAGGTCGCGCTCATCGGCTTCTGCATGGGGGGCAAGATTGCCTATCAGGCCGCCGCTCGCACCGACATCGACGCCTCGGTCGGCTACTATGGCGTGGGGATCGACGAGATGCTGAACGAGAAGCACGCCATATCGAATGCCCTCCTCCTCCACATCCCGACCGCCGATGGTTTCAATCCGCCCGAAGTCCAGAAGGACATGCACGATGGTCTCGACGACCACCCAAAGGTGACTCTCTACGACTACGAAGGGCTCGACCATGGATTTGCCGCCGAGATGGGTTCGCGCCGTGACGAAGCGGGTGCCCAGCTTGCCGATAGCCGTACCGAGGCTTTCATCATGGAGCACATCGGGTGAAGGCTCTGACGGGTCCGCGCTACCTCGTCCCCCTGGCCGTCCTGGCCTCGACCTTAGCCTGCACGGCCCTCCCCTCGCTGCGCTGGTTGCTTGTTGTACTCCTTCCAATCCTAGGCGTCACGCTCCTAGACTTCTTCCAGAACCGGCACGCGCTACGCCGCAATTACCCCCTCGTGGCACGTATGCGGTGGCTTTTCGAGGACCTGCGTCCGTTCCTGCGCGCCTACATCGTGGAGGGCGAGCGTGAGGGGCGTCCTTTCACCATCGACCAGCGCGCGCTCGTCTATGCGCGTGCAAAGGGCGCCGTATCGACGCATCCCATGGGTACCGAACTCGACGTCTACTCGGACGAATACGAATGGCTTGGCCATTCGATCACGCCCAATGAGGATGCGCCCGAAAGCTGGCACGTGCGTGTCGGCGGCGATGAATGCGCCAAGCCTTATTCGAGCGCGCTTCTCAACATTTCGGCAATGAGCTTCGGCTCGCTGTCGGCCAACGCTATCGAAGCCCTTAACAAGGGCGCGGCCATCGGGGGCTTCGCCCATGACACGGGCGAAGGCTCGATCAGCCGCTATCACCGCAAACACGGCGGCGATCTGATCTGGGAATTGGGCAGCGGCTACTTCGGCTGCCGCAACAAGGACGGATCGTTCAATCCTGAACTGTTTGCCCAGCAGGCGAATGACGAGCAGGTAAAGATGGTCGAAATCAAGCTGAGCCAGGGCGCCAAGCCCGGGCATGGCGGTGTCCTGCCCGGTGCCAAGGTCACTCCCGAGATTGCCGAGGCACGCCATGTGGACGTCGGGGAGGACTGCATTTCGCCGGCCGCGCATCCCGCCTTCTCGACGCCTATCCAGCTCCTGGAATTCGTCGCGCAGCTGCGCAGCCTGTCTGGGGGGAAGCCCACCGGATTCAAGCTCTGCGTAGGCCAACCCCACGAAGTGATGGCTCTGGTCAAGGCCATGCTCGAGACCGGAATCGTGCCTGACTTCATCGTTGTTGACGGCGCCGAAGGCGGGACGGGAGCGGCCCCGCAGGAGTTGACCGACAATGTTGGAATGCCCCTGCGCGAGGGCCTCATGCTGATGCGCAATGCCCTTGTCGGCACCAACCTTAAGGATCGCGTCCGTCTGGCCGCGTCTGGCAAGATTCACTCGGGTGCGGGCATGGCCCGAGCCTTTGCCCTGGGCGCCGATTGGTGCAACGCCGCCCGCCCCTTCATGTTCGCGCTGGGCTGCGTGCAATCGATGAAGTGCCATACAGGCGAATGCCCCACAGGCGTTGCGACGCAGGTCAACTGGCGCCAGCGCGGCCTCGTCGTTGACGACAAGGCCGAGCGCGTCGCCCGTTTCCAGAAGGAGACTCTGCGTTCGCTACGCGAGATCGTCGTTGCCATGGGGTACCGCAGTCCTTGGCAGCTCAACGAGCATGACATGTACCAGCGCATTGACAGCGCCAAAGCCGGGCCACTCGACGAGGTCTACAATTTCGTCGCCCCCGGCCAGCTTCTCGACGATCCCGGCAGCACACACTACGCTCACGCCTGGAAGGTTTCGGCCCCACACACGTTCCGCCGAGTCTCCAGCCTTGCGGCCTCCATTCACCCCTGATTACAGGAATTTCCATGACTACCGGATACCGCATGATCGTCACCGAGCACGGCGGCCCCGAAAAGGTTTCACGTGAAACATTCGAGGTTCCCTCCCCCGGTCCAGGCGAGCTGCTGATCGAAACCGAGGCTGTCGGCCTCAATTTCATCGACACCTACTTTCGCAAGGGCCTCTATCCCGATGCGCTGCCAATCGTGCTCGGATCGGAAAGCGTAGGCACGATTATCGCCTTGGGGGACGGTATCGAAGGCTTTGACCTGGGCGAACGCGTGGGCCTGACAAGCAATGGGGGCGCCTACGCCACGCACCGCATCGTGCCCGCCGACAAGGCCATCCGCGTGCCCTCCTCGGTCGATCCGAAGGTCGCTGCCGCCGTCCTCCTCAAGGGTCTGACCGCCTGCTACCTGGCTGAGGACACCTTCCCAGCCAAGGCGGGCGACACCGCCCTTGTCCATGCCGCGGCGGGCGGTGTGGGATCGCTGCTCGTGCCCTGGCTGACCGACAAAGGCGTCACCGTCATCGCGCACTGCGGCAGCGCTGAGAAAGCCGCGCAGGTCCTCGTACCCGATGCCCATTCCCTGCATGGCGATTTCGCCACGCTCGCAAAGCAAGTCCACCAGATCACAGACGGCAAGATGTGCGACGTGGTCTACGACGGCGTGGGTGCGGCAAGCTGGGAGGCATCCCTCGCCTGCCTGCGCAGCCGCGGTCTCATGGTGAGCTTCGGCAACGCCTCAGGTGCCGTTCCGCCCGTCGCCATGCTCGACCTGATGAACGGCGGAGGCGGGTCCCTCTACGCCACGCGCCCTACTCTCGCCCACTACCTCGCAACGCCCGAAGCGCGCGATGCAAGCGCAGCAAAGCTGTTCGGCCGTATCGCCAGCGGTGTTCTCGACGTGAAGATCGGCCAGACGTTCGCGCTTGAAGATGCGGCCGATGCGCACCGGGCGCTCGAGAGCCGGGCAACGACCGGTTCGACAGTGCTTATTCCTTGAGAAGACGAAGTAGACGGGATTCCGAGGGCCATCGTCCTCGGGCTTCCCATACTGTCTGGCGCACCTCTGTCAGCCGCCGCAGCGTGCGGAAGGTGTGCTAGACAGTTTAGGGGCAAGGGGCGACGGCTCTTCGAATCCTTCTTCTTTGCCGCAAACAAAGAGGCCCGGAAGGTTCAAGCCTTCCGGGCCTCTTTGTTAGACCAGCGAGACGATCCCCAACTGCGGATCGATCCAGCCCTCGTAGATCATCTTGCAGGCCACGTAGAGAATGACCGCAAGCCCGATGTAGGCAATCCAGCGATAACGCTCGATGTAGCGGGCGATGAAGTTCGCCGCGACGCCCATCAGCACAACCGAGAGCAGCAGGCCAACGATCAGGATTCCCGGATGCTCGCGCGCGGCGCCCGCCACGGCGAGTACGTTGTCAAGGCTCATCGACACATCGGCCACCGCAACGGCCCAGGCGGCTCCTGCAAAGCTCTTGGCTGACTTCAGCCCCGAGTGCTGGTCCCCCTCGATCTCCGGCGAACCGGTCGACTGGCCGACATCCTCGCGCAGTTCACGCCAGAACTTCCAGGCCACCCAGAGAAGCAGCAGACCGCCAGCGAAGATCAGCCCAACCACACCGAGTAGCCAGGTCACCGCGAGCGCGAAGACGATACGCAGGACAAGGGCCGCGCCGATACCGATCAGGATGACCTTCTTGCGATCCGCAGCCGGAAGCCCAGCGGCCAGCGCGCCAACTACGATCGCGTTGTCACCGGCCAGCAGGAGATCGATCATCAGCACCTGACCGAAAGCCGCGAGGGCCGCTGGCTCGGTGATGTTGGCGAAGTCCTCCACGATATGCTGCCAGATCTCGGCCGGCCCGCCAATCGAGCCGGACGCGACCAGGACATCCATAATAGTCACGTAAGAAAGCCCCCGTTACCCGTTTTACTGGTTCATCGTGGCGAAGAAATCCTCGTTGGTCTTGGAATCCTTCATCTTGTCGAGCAGGAATTCCATCGCATCGACCGTGCCCATCTGCATCAGGATACGGCGCAGCAGCCACATCTTGGAGAGCTGGTCCTTGGGAACCAGCAGCTCTTCCTTGCGGGTGCCGGACTTGCCCACGTCGAGCGCCGGGAAGATGCGCTTGTCGGCGACCTTGCGATCCAGCACGATTTCCGAGTTACCGGTGCCCTTGAATTCTTCAAAGATGACCTCGTCCATGCGGCTGCCGGTGTCGATGAGCGCGGTCGCGATGATCGAGAGCGAGCCGCCCTCCTCGATGTTGCGCGCAGCACCGAAGAAGCGCTTGGGACGCTGCAGGGCGTTGGCATCGACACCGCCGGTGAGCACCTTGCCGGAGCTCGGAACCACGGTGTTGTAGGCGCGGCCCAGACGCGTGATCGAGTCCAGAAGGATGACCACGTCGCGCTTGTGCTCTACCAAGCGCTTGGCCTTTTCGATAACCATTTCAGCGACTTGCACGTGCCGCTGGGCCGGCTCGTCGAAGGTCGAGGAGATCACTTCGCCATTCACCGAGCGCTGCATGTCGGTGACTTCCTCGGGACGTTCGTCGACTAGGAGGACGAGCAGAAACACCTCGGGGTGGTTGTCGGTGATGGCCTTGGCCATGTTCTGGAGCAGCACGGTCTTACCCGTGCGCGGCGGCGCGACGATGAGCGCGCGCTGGCCCTTGCCCTGCGGGCTGATGAGATCGATCACGCGCGCCGACTTGTCCTTGACCGTGGGGTCGAGAGTATCAAGTTGCAGGCGCTGTTCGGGATAGAGCGGGGTCAGGTTGTCGAAGTTGACGCGGTGGCGCACGACGTCGGGATCATCGAAGTTGACCTTGGTCAGCTTGGTGATCGCGAAGTAGCGTTCCCCGTCACGTGGCGCGCGGATTTCGCCTTCGACGGTGTCGCCCGTGCGCAGGCCCCACTTGCGGACCTGGTTGGGCGAGACATAGATGTCATCGGGACCGGCGAGGTAGTTTGCCTCGGGGCTGCGCAGGAAGCCGAAGCCATCGGTCAGCACCTCGATGGTGCCAAGGCCCATTATCTCTTCGCCGTCCTCGGCGACTTCCTTGAGAATCCCGAACATGAGATCCTGGCGGCGCATCGTGGACGCGCCTTCCACGCCCATTTCCTCGGCCATGGCGACCAGTTCGGCCGGTGTCTTCTTCTTGAGTTCTTTCAGGTGCATCTTGGTGGTTTCCGAATGGAAAGAGAAAAAGTGTCGGCCGGGCGGATCATTGGGCTTGGGGAAAGCGGATCCGGGCAGGCGAGCTTAAGGCGCCGCCCTGTGCCGGGACAGGGCTGCAAATAGGCTTTTGCAGGCCTGCGGTCAATAAGTCATGGATTCTGGAGGCTCCGGTGTGGGCCCAGTCCCTATCCCCTTGCGGTGAATCGAAAACAGGCACCAAAAAAGGCCCGGAGCTTTCGCGCCGGGCCTTTTTTGGTGTGTGGGCAGTCTCAGAAGGGTTTGACGACTACCAGGATCACTACGACGACCGCTACAAGGCTGGGGACCTCGTTCAGCATGCGCAGCGCTTTGCCGCTCATCCCGCGCTGCCCCTTCGCCAGCTTCTTGCCGTAGCTCACCAGCCAGCCATGATAGGCCGAGAGCGCCACCACGAAGAGCAGCTTGGCGTGCAGCCAGGGCGCGGACCAGTAGTGCATGGCGGTGGCTAGCGCGATCCCGAAGATCCACACGGCGATGAGCGAAGGGGTCAGGATGATCTTGCGCAGCTTGGCTTCGCGATCGATCCAGCGCGCCTCTTCGGGCGAGCCGGCTTCGGCCTCCTGATGGTAGACGAAATAGCGCGGCAGCATGAACAGTCCGGCCATCCAGAAGATCACGAAGATGATGTGGCCGGCCTTCAGCCAGAGGTAGGTGGTCTGCAAGATCTGCTCCATGAGCCTTAGTCGTCCCTCTTGAAAGCGTATGCCCTGTTGGCCGCTATCTAGGGGTTTGACGCGCGCCTGAAAAGGTCAGGTGCGGCGCCAGGCCCGGACGGTGGAAAAAAGGCGCTCGACGTGCGCGATCGGAGTGTGCTGACCAATTCCATGTCCGAGATTGAAGACATGAGGACGGTCTGCGAAAGCATCCAGAACGCGGTTGGCCTCCGATTCCAGGTCGTCTCCGCCCGCCAGCACGAGGAGGGGATCGAAATTGCCCTGCACCGGCATTCCGGCAGGCAGTTCGCGTGCGGCCCAGACCGGGTCGATCGTTTCGTCCAAACCGACCGCGTCAACGCCGCTTTCGCGGGCGTAAGCGGGCAGCTTCTCACCCGCGCCCTTGGGAAAACCGATAATGGGAGTCTCGGGATGGCGGGCGCGCAGTTCCTCCACCATCCGGGCGTTCGGGGCGATGACCCAGCGTTCGAACTGCGAAGGCGAAAGCGTCCCTGACCAGGAGTCAAAAAGCTGGATCGCTTCGGCTCCGGCCTCGATCTGACCTGAGAGATAGTCGACGGTGACCTCGGTTATACCCTCCACGATAGCCTGAAAGCCCTCGGGATCGCGATAGGCCAGCGCGCGTGTCTCTGCCTGGTCCCGACTGCCCTCTCCCGCCACCATATACGTAGCCACGGTCCAGGGAGACCCGGCGAAGCCGAGCATCGTCTTGGAAGGCTCCAGCTGGGCTCGGACCTTACGTACCGTCTCGTAGATCGGGGTCAGGCGCTCAGGGACGGCCGTAAGGCTCGTGAGGGCACTATCCACAAGGCGTGGAGAAAGCCTGGGACCCTCGCCTGCAACGAAGGTGAGATCCTGTCCCATTGCAAACGGCACGATGAGAATGTCGGAAAAGAGGATCGCGCCATCGAAGCCGAAACGGCGGATCGGCTGCATCGTGATCTCGGCCGCGGCATCGGTGTCATAGACAAGCGATAGGAAGCCTCCTTTTTCGGCCCGCAGTTCGCGGTATTCCGGGAGATAGCGGCCAGCCTGGCGCATCAGCCATATCGGGCGTTCCTCGGTGTTCGAGCCGCGCAAAGTGTCGAGAAGGAGACCAGGCATCGCGTTCTTTTCCGTTCCGAACAAAAAAATTTAGAATTTTTATAAAAGGTTGATGGAGTCTGTTGGCCCTGTGGATATCGGGGATTGGCGCGCAATGCCTGAATTGTCCCCGGATGAACAGGGAGAATGAGTCCGAACGACTCTTGCTGACTCATGAGTCAAAGATTCATTATCCGCCCTATCCACAGGGTGTGGAAGATTCCCGGAGCCTGTCCAGAAGTGGAGGAGCGAATCCGGGGCACTGGGGAGGATAAGTGCCCTCTCAGTTGTCACCGGAGCTATCCCGTGGTTTATGGGCCCTCTATCCACAGGGCTGTCCCATGGGGCCTCGGCTCCCGAGCGGCCCCGAAAAGGACCTTGCCTGGCCGTCATGGCGCGTTTTCACCTTCATCTTCTTTCCGATTCCACGGGCGAGACGCTCGAGATGATCGCCAAGGCGGCGCTCGCGCAGTTCGACGATACCGAGGTCCTTCGCCACTTCTGGCCGATGGTCCGTTCACAGCAACACCTTGACCGGATCATGGGGGAGATTTCCACAAACCCCGGGCTCGTCTTCTATACCCTCGTCAACGAGAACACGCGCAGCCGTCTGGAAGAGACCTGCCAGAAGCTGGGCCTGCCCGCGATTGCCGTTCTCGATGGGGTGACCGACGCGCTTGAGGCCCTGCTCGGGCAGGAAGCCAAGGGCCGTCCCGGCCGCCAGCACCGTCTGGACGACGCCTACTTCGCGCGGGTGGACGCGATTCAGTTTACCATCGCGCACGATGACGGCATCGCCTGGGAGGACTGGGAGGAAGCCGACATCGTTCTCGCGGGCGTCTCGCGCACGAGCAAGACGCCGACCTCGATCTACCTTGCCAACCGAGGCTTCAAGGTGGCCAACATTCCGATTGTTCCGGAGAGCCCCCCTCCCCCTTCGCTCTACGGCCTGAAACGTCCGCTGGTGGTGGGCTTGACGACCGCGCCCGAACGCCTGATCCAGGTGCGCCGCAACCGTCTTCTCTCGCTCAGCCAGTCGCCCGACACCGATTACGTCCAGACCGAGAAGGTCGAAAGCGAAGTGAAATATGCCCGGCGTATGTTCGCGGACAATTCCTGGCCGGTGATCGATGTTACCCGCCGTTCGATCGAGGAGACGGCGGCCGCAGTCATCAACCTGCACAATGAACGCAAGGCCGCCGGTCGTACCGGCCAGGTCGGCCCGAAACCGATCTGATTTGCTCGTTGCCATTCCTGACTCACTCTTTGCGAAAACACCCATGATCCTGCTTGCATCCAAGAGCGCCTCGCGGCGCGCCATGCTTGAGGCGGCCGACATCGCCTTCACTGCCCAGCCCGCCGACATCGACGAGCGGGCGCTTGAAGCCGCGCTCGGTGAGGCCCCTGCCCCGGAGATCGCGCTGGCGCTGGCGCGCGAGAAGGCGCTCGCCGTTTCGCAGGCGAACCCGGGCGAACTCGTGCTGGGGAGTGACTCACTCGTGGTGTGCGGCGACATGCGCTTCGACAAGCCGGCCGACCGTGAGGCGGCGGCTGCCCATCTGCGCTTTTTCTCGGGCAAGGTGATGCACCTTCACAGCGCGGCCGCGCTCGCCCGCGGGGGCGAGGTGCTCTGGTCCGAAGCCGCTGAGGCGCGTCTTCATGTCACTCCCCTCTCCGATGCCTTTATCGAGGCATACCTGTCGGCCGAGTGGCCCGAGGTTGCGGGGTGTGTCGGCGTCTTTCGAATAGAGGGGCGCGGCGTGCAGATCTTCGAGGAGATCGCGGGCGACTATTTCACGATCCTGGGCATGCCGCTGCTCAAGGTGCAGGCGGCGCTGCGCAGCATGGGAGTCCTGGGGCAATGAGCACGAGCATGAGCACAACGAACCAGGCGGACGCGCTGCCCTACGCCGAAGTGATCGGCGATCCGATTGCCCAGTCCAAGTCTCCTGTGATTCACGGCTTCTGGATCGAGAAGCTGGGGCTTTCGGCGCGCTATGACCATTGCCATGTCCGCCTTGAGGATCTGGAGGATTATCTTGCGCGTCGGCGGGCCGATCCGCTTTGGCGCGGCTGCAACGTCACCATGCCGCACAAGCTGGCCGTCCTACCGCTGCTCGACCGCCTGGAACCGATTGCCGAGGCGATTGGCGCCGTGAATACCATCGTGCGCGAGGACGACGGCACGCTGACGGGCACCAACACCGATGCGCCGGGCTTCCTTGAGCCGCTGCGCGCGACACTGGACAAGACGCACCTCTTCCGCATGGCGCGCGTGCTGGGTACCGGAGGCGCGGCCCGCGCCATCGTGGCCGCACTGGCGCGCGAGCACTTCACCATCGTGCTGGCTGGACGCAATCCGACAAAAGCGCGCGCGATGCTCGACGAGCTCGACCCCGAGGGTGAGCACCACGCCATCGCGCTCGACCATTTCGCCGATCCTACCGACTTTGCGTTCGACGACCGGCAGGGCTGTTTTGATCTCATCGTCAACGCCAGTCCGCTGGGCATGACCGGACAGCCCCCGCTCACCTTCGATTTCAGCCATGCACCGCCCGCCTCGGTGGTCTACGATATCGTCACCAGCCCGCTTGAGACCAACTTCCTGAAGGCGGCGCAGGAAGCTGGCTTTGCGACCGTCGACGGGCTCTCGATGCTAATCGGCCAGGCGGATGTCGCCTTCGAGCGCTTCTTCGGCGCCAAGCCCCCGCGCGGGGATGACGAGGAATTGCGCGCGCGGATTCTGGCCTGAAACCTTGGCGCCGCCAGAAGGAGAGGACATCGCCATGGCACGACCCCGCTTCCTGGGCCTGACTGGCTCGATCGGCATGGGCAAATCGACCGTGGCGGGCATGTTCCGAGACGAAGGCGTGCCAGTCTTCGATGCGGACGCCGAGGTCCATGCCCTGCAGGGGCCGGGCGGGGAATTGCTGGACGCCATCGAGTCCGCTTTTCCGCGCACGACCGGGCCAGATGGCGTTGACCGCGCAGCGCTGGGCGCGGCGGTGTTCGGCGATACCGAGGCGCTCGCGCGACTCGAGGCCATTGTCCATCCCGCTGTTGCGACTCGGCGCGAGGCTTTCGTCGCGGCCAATCTAGGGTGCCCATTCGTGGTCTTCGATATACCGCTCCTTTACGAAAAGGGCGGATACCGGGATGTGGATGCGGTTGCGGTCGTGTCCGCTCCGGCTGATGTCCAGCGCGAACGCGTGCTGGCCCGGCCAGGGATGAGCGAAGAAAAGTTCGAGAGGATTCTGAAACTTCAGGTGCCTGACGCGGAGAAATGCGCGCGCGCCGAACATGTGATCGATACCGGAACCAGCCTGGAGGAAACGCGTGCGCAGGTGCATGCCCTCGTCACGGCGCTCGGCAGTGCGGAATAATCGCCGGTCAGACCTTGCGCCCGGGCCCTGTGAGGCAGATATGAGATAAGATGCGCGAGATTATCTTCGATACCGAGACCACCGGCTTTGACCCCAGGAACGGGGACCGCATGGTCGAAATCGGCTGCGTCGAGATGATCAACCGGGTCGAGACGGGCAATTCCTACCACGCCTATTTCAATCCCCAGCGCTCGATGCCCGCCGAGGCCGAAGCGGTCCACGGCCTGTCCGAAGCCTTCCTTGCCGACAAGCCGCTTTTTGCCGAGTGCGCGCAGGAGTTCCTCGACTTCGTTCAGGATAGTCCGATGGTCGCCCACAACGCGACCTTCGACTTCAACTTCATCAACGCCGAGCTGGCGATGGCCGGACACCCCGCGATTGACCTTGATCGCATGGTCGACACCATCGTGCTGGCCAAGGCCAAGCACCCGGGCGCGAAACTTTCGCTCGATGCGCTGTGCTCGCGGTATGGAATTGATCGAAGTCATCGCACCAAACACGGCGCTCTCCTAGACGCCGAATTGTTGGCGCAGGTCTATGTGGAGCTGCGGGGCGGCCGCCAGATAGGTCTCGAACTGGTCGCACAAACAACTGAGATCGTGTCGGAAACCAAGGTCCTCACGCGAAAGGATCGTCCCTTCCGACAGCCGCGTCCCCACGCGGCCACCGATGAGGAACTTTCTGCCCATGCAGAGTTTCTGAAGTCGGTCGATACCCCGCTTTGGGGTGCCTGATAACGATAGAAAAGAGGAGTATTCGCCCATGGATATCCGTGTCTCCGGTCATCAAGTCGAAACCGGCGAGGCCCTGCAGATCCACGCCAACGAACGGCTGACGGCGATCATCGAGAAGTACTTCAACAGGGCCATATCGTCACAGGTAACCTTCGGGCGCGCTCCGGCCGGGGCCTTCCGCTGCGATATCGTGATGCACGCGATGCAGAATCTCGTGCTCAAGGGCACCGGAATCGCCCACGACGCGCATGTCGCGCTCGACCAGGCGGCCGAGAAGATCGACAAGCAGCTGCGCCGCTACAAGCGCCGCCTCACGGACCGCTCCGAGCAGGCCGCGCACGCGATGGCCATGGCCGACGGTTCGATTGTCGAGGAAGCGGCCTATACCATCTTCGAGGAATCCGCGACCGAGCAGGACGAGGATATCGATACCGATGCTCCCGTCGTGATTGCCGAGACCCGGGTCGATATTCCCGAGGCCACGGTGTCGGATGCGGTGATGATGCTGGACTTGCGCAACACCACGGCGCTCTTCTTCAAAAACGCTGGCACGGGCCGTCATAATATGGTTTACCGCCGCGGCGACGGCTCGATCGGGTGGGTTGAGCCGGCCTGACGCACAGCGCGAGCCCGCAATTTCCTCTTCGCGGAAATTCGGCAGCCCCCGAGCATTCGGGGGCTGATCGTGCATAAATGGGACGGAAGAGTGGTCACACGACCTCGATCTTATCTGCAATGACCAGTCTTTTCACTTTGCTTCCGGCTGCGGTCACGTCGATCGACGTGGAGGGCAAGGACGCCATTCTCAAGCATCTTGCGGGGCTCTTTGCCGAGGTCTATGAGCTCGACGGAGCGCATGTCCTGGGCGCTCTGCTGGAACGCGAGCAGCTGGGCAGCACCGGGTTCGGGCGCCGCATCGCGATTCCGCACGCCCGCGTCGAGGGCCTCAAGCGCCCTGTTTCGGCCTTCATCCGGCTCGAATCCCCGGCTGAGTTCCAATCGGCCGATGGTCTCCCGGTCGATCTCGTCTTCGGTCTTCTCTCGCCCCAGGGCGCAGGCGCCACGCACCTTCACGCCCTGGCAGCGATCTCGCGCATGATGCGCGATGAACGCATGCACGCCACGCTGGTCGAGGCGACCGGTCCCGAGGCCATCTACGCTCTTCTCAATAACGTCCTCGACCGCGATGCCGCCTGAGCGTGGCCCCGATGCCGGGGCTAGCGGCAATCCCCCGGGAGCCAATCTTCACTGGCGCGGGCTGGAAAGCCTCTATTCCTCAGCAGCCATCAATCAGATGTTCGCCTCGCGTCTCGAGATCCCGGGCGAGGGCCGCGCACGCATCCATTTCGATGTCAGCCCCGAGGTCTTCCACGCAGGGGGCGCGGCGCATGGCACGATCTATTTCAAGATGCTCGACGATGCCGCCTTCTACGCGGCCAACACGCTTGTCTCGGACCGCTTCCTGCTGACGACTGCCTTCAACCTGCACCTGACCAGGCCGGTCACGGGCGGCCGCCTGGTGGCCGAGGGCACCTATATCAGTGGCCGGCGCCGAGTGTTCGTGGCGGAATCGCGCTTGATCGACGAGGCGGGCGATGAGATTGGCCGGGGCAGCGGCACCTTCATGCGCTCGCGCATCGCGCTTTCGGGCCTGCCCGGCTACCACACCGCCTGCGAGGACTGAGTCGCATGGAGGCGCGTCTCCCAGCCCACATGGAAGTTTCCGCCCTGATCCGCAGAGTCGAGTCGGAAGGGGGCTTCGGCATGGTGTTGAGCAAAGGCGAGCGTGACGCCGGAACGCTCATGGTCGTGCTTGTCGAAAGAGGCCGTAATTCAAGGGCTTATGAGCGCATGCCTCAGCTTGACGGAACCCGAAAATGGACTATGTCGCGTGAGCAAAATACTGAAAAACATTGGGAATTTGCCGAATTTTTGGAGCGCCGCGGACAGCAGGACCCGGATCTCTGGATCGTGGAACTGGACATCGCCGATGGGGTGCGTTTCATCGAAGCCAGGTAGCTTTTCGGGTTGACTTGCAAGCCTTGCAAGCTAAAGGGCGCCCCGCAAAGGCGAACGCGGTCTGGTGGCATTTCGGCACACCCGGCTAGCACGCAGACGGGGAATCGTCGGCAGGTCCGAACGAAGATGTAACGGCACATAGTGCCCCTTCGTTCCAACCTGTGTCGGACCGTTCACCGCATTAGATTTTGTCTTAATGGGTACGAAGCTTGAGTGGGCGAGCGCGGTGGCGCTAGCCGCATCAGTTGTCACTGCTGTCGTAAGCACCCAGGGTTCGGGTGCAGCCGCGTCCGATCATGAGCCGGTCCCGGCACTCGATCAGAACCCCGTGGTGGAGGCTGAGGGCGCCTCTGCCCTTCTCTCTTCCGATTCCAGCAACGTCGCATTCGTTGCCGAGCCGGTGGTCCAGGCGCTCCCCGAGAGCGGCGACTCCGACGTTTCGGGTGATGACACCGCCGAGACTCTGGCCCAGCTCGTGGCCATGCAGGATGCGCCCGCCAAGCTCAGTCGCAACATGCGCTGCCTTGCCGGTGCGATCTATTTCGAGTCGCGCGGAGAAACGCTGGAAGGTCAGCTGGCTGTTGGCCGCGTGGTCATCAACCGCGCTAACTCCGACCGTTTCCCCGACAGCTACTGCTCGGTCGTGTTGCAGCGTTCGCAGTTCTCGTTTGTGCGCCGGGGCCGCCTGCCCCGTATCCCCGAGCGTTCGGCCGCCTGGAAGCGTGCCGTTGCGGTTGCGCGCATTGCCGCGGCCGATGGCTGGGACAATCCGGCCAAGGGCGCGCTGTTCTTCCACGCCGCCCGTATCTCGCCCCGCTGGCGCCATGCGCGCCTTGCGCGCGTCGATAACCACATCTTCTACCGCTAAGCCTTCTAGTGGGCTGAGAGAGGCCGGGGAGCGCTCATAGGCGCTCCCCGGCCTTCGTGTGTCCGGCGCAGACGCTTTTAAATGTCGCGCAGCTCCACCCAGACAGGAGCATGGTCGCTGGCCTTCTCGCGGCCGCGGTGCGCCTTGTCGACGCCGCAGGCAACCAGCCGGTCGGCCAGTTCGGGCGAAAGCAACGCGTGGTCGATGCGAAAGCCGTGGTCGCGCGGCCAGGCGCCCGCCTGATAGTCCCAGTAGGTCCACACGCCGCCTTGCGGGTTGTGCGTTGCGATGGCGTCGGTCCAGCCATCGCCGAGCAGGCGGAAGTAGGCATCGCGCGATTCCGGCTGCATCAGCGCGTCGCTTGCCATTGCGGGCGGTGACCAGATGTCGCGGTCGAAGGGGATGACGTTGAAGTCGCCGGTGACGATGGCGGGCACTTCCTCGGCGCGGATCTGCGCCATGCGTTCGCGAAGACGCTTCATCCAGCGCAACTTGTAGTCGAACTTGGGGCCAGGAACGGGGTTGCCGTTGGGCAGGTAGATGCCAGCCACGCGGATGCCAAAGACCTCCGCTTCGATGTAGCGTGAGTGGTCGTCCTCGGGCTCGCCCTCCAGACCGCGCTGGACCTCGACCGGCATTTCTCCGTCGGCCAGAATGGCAACGCCATTGAAGCTCTTCTGGCCATGCCAGATGCCCTTGTAGCCCAGCTTCTCGAACTCGGCGATCGGGAAGCCCTCGTCCTGCGACTTGATCTCCTGCAGGCAGGCGACAGCGGGCCGCGTCTCGGCAAGCCATTCGAGCAGGCGGGGCAGGCGTGCCTTGACGCCGTTGATGTTGAAGCTGGCGATTTTCATGGCCCGCCTTCTCGGCAGGAGGAGGGGCACACGTCAAGGCCCGCGCCGTGCCTTTTGGCCTGCGAGATGCGCTTGTCCGCCGCTATGCGCATGCGCACGGCGCGCACGCTCTTTTGAACCGGAGCCTGGGGATCAGATGCTGAAGCTGGAGCCGCAGCCGCAACCTGCGGCCGCCATCGGGTTCTCGACCCGGAACGCGGCGCCGCCGAGCGACTCGACGTAGTCGACCACGCAGCCGTTCACGAGGTCGAGGCTGACCGGATCGACTACCAGACGCACCCCGTCGGTTTCGACCACGCAGTCGTCGCTGTCGGGAACCTCGGCCAGGTCGAACCTGTACTGAAAGCCCGAACAGCCCCCACCCTCGACCGAAAGCCGCAGGATCGCGGGCTTGTCCTGCTTCTGCGCGATCGTGGCGACACGGGCGGCTGCGGACGGGCTGAGAGCGATTGCGGTGTTTTCCATGCGCCCAATGTAGGCCCGTGCGGGCTCGCCGACAAGTTCGCCGCGCGAGGTTGCAGAAAAGGTCCGGGAATCTTGTGCAATTCCCGGATCGTGTCGTGGCCACTGCCCCCAGGAGCCACACATGGAGTGGCTCAGGCCATCTGGATGTAGTCGCGCAGGGCCGCAGCCTCGCCCTCGACCTTGTCGATGCGGTACTTCACGATGTCGCCGATCGAGACGAAGCCGATCATGCAGCCCCCTTCGACCACCGGCAGATGGCGGATGCGGCGCTTGGTCATCATCGCCAGCGCGGTCATCGCCGAGGTGGTCGGGGCCACCGTGACGGCGGGCGCAGTCATCACCTCGCGCACGGGCTTGTCGAGGAGCTCTGCGCCGAATTCGCGCAGGCGGTAGAGCACGTCGCGTTCGGAAAAGATGCCAGCGATGGCATTGCCGTCCATCACCGGCATTGCGCCGATGCGGCGCTCGGCAAGAAGTCCGGCAGCCTCGCGAACCGTGGCCGAGGCGGGGCAGGTTACAATGTCGTGGCGGCCTTCGATTATCCTTTCAATCGTCATCCTGCTCTCCCTGTTCGTGAGCGACGGCGCCGGACTCGTTGGACCGGACCGAAAGAGAATACCACAGGCTTGGGCCGCCGACTACTTGCGGAGCTTTCCCAAGGGGCGCCTTAGCATTGCCGCTAAGTCAAGTATAAGGGGCAAAAAGGAAATATTGATTCAAGGGGTTATTACCTCGTGCCCCCCACAATTGGCGAGCTCACTTTTCTCAGCCAACTTGGCGTGCGCAAGGTGGGTCAGACAGTTTGGGGAGCCCGAGGGCGATGGCCCTCGGATTGATCCTTCTGACCTGCTCCCACTTGCAGAGGGCTCACCAAAGGCGCAGAGGTGGCTCATGGTCCCCCCTTCACCCCTCGACGATCCCGAGAAGGCCGCGCACGCCTGGGCGCGGTACCTGCGCATCATGCGCTGGATGATGCTGGTCACGGTCGGTTTTGTCGCTGCGGCGATCTATCTGCTCTACCGTTCCAACGGAGCGGTCTCGATCCACTTCTACATTGCTGCGGCGCTCGGCGTGGGATTCACGATGCTGCTGGCCTCGGCGCTGATGGGGCTGGCGTTCCTGTCGAGCGGAACCGGCCACGACGAATCGATCACAGATCCCCTGGAGGATGAGCGCAACGCGCCTTGAGGGCGAGCTTCAGGACTCTTCGGGAGGACGCAGCCGGTAGCGCTCGACCGGGCGGCCGGCGACGAGGTGCTCCTGAATGATTTCTTCCAGGACGTTCTCGGTGCACGAATGGTACCAGACCCCCTCGGGCCAGACGACCGCGACCGGCCCCGCCGTGCAGATGCGCAGGCAATCCGCCTTGGAGCGGGCAATGCCCCCCTGCCCTTCAAGCCCAAGCTGCTTCAGGCGCTTCTTGAGGTATTTCCAGGCGGCGGCGCCCTTTTCGGGCGAGCAGCACTTGGCCTTGTGGGGCTCTGCGCACAGGAATATGTGGCGCGAAATATCCTCGCCCCCCGCCTTGGCGAGCGCGGCGCGCGCAATGCGGAGTTCGGCCTCGTTCGCGCTCACGGGCGCAGCGTCCATTCATTGAGAAGTTCGGGAATGGCGACTGTTTGCCCCGAAGCGTCGACCGCTACCGTCACGCAGCGTGAGAAGACCACGGGTATCTCGTTCTGGATGACGACGTGAATCATGGTCATGGAGGTTCGCCCGACGCGCTCTACCGCGCAGGCGATGGTCACCGGGTCAGGATAGTGCGTCTGGTTCAGGTATTCGAGACTGAGGCTGACCACCATCGTGCTGAGCCCGGTGAGGTGCTTGCGGTAGCCCGAGGCCTCGTAGAAACGCACGCGCGCGTCCTCGACGTAGGCCGCCATGGTAACGTTGTTGATGTGCCGGTTGAGATCAAGGTCGGCAAAGCGCGGGACGATGTCGTGGTGAAAGGGGTATCGGCTGGCGTCGAGCAGCCCGGGATCAGGTTTGGCCATGGGCGATCAGGTAGGAAGTGGCAGGGCTGAGGTCCAGCCCCTGAAGGCGCTCTCTCCCTTCGCTACTGGCCCGATCAGACCTTCTTGCCGACGATGCGCGCGATTTCGTCGGCAACGAGGCGCTCGACCATCGGGGGCAGGTTACGGTCGAGCCACTCGGCGAGCGCGGGGCGCAGCAGTTCGCGCGTGAGGTCCTCGAGCGAGGTTTCGCCCGAGCGCACGATGCGCGGTTTCATGCCGGGTTCGGACATCATCGCCAGTGCGGCGAGGGAATCCTGCATCGACTTGCGGCTCTGCGGCTGGAGCAGCGACGTGTCGTCCCGGGTGGGCGCAGGCTGCGGCGCATCGTCGGCGAGCGCTTCGGCCTCGTCGAGCTCGAGCACCGATTCCTCGTAGCTGTGGGCGGGTTCCGGTGCTGCCTGCGCGCTGCACGCTTGCGCATTGGTGCCGATCCCTGAGAGAGTCTCGCGCGCGATCACCTTCTTGATCGACTGGAGAATCTCCTCGACCGAAGGTTCGCCGTTGTGGCCCATCTCGTAAAAACCCTTAAAAAGCAGGCCCTCGAGTCGGGCGCGCGGTAGATCTATCTTTCCAGAATGTCGCCGTCCTGGACCGGCGTGTCAACGGTACGCGTCGAACGGGCCACAGGTGCGGGGTCGCTTTCCCAGTCGAAGATCTTGTCGTGAACACGCTTGTAATTGACCTGGGGGTCGTAGAGAATGCCGCCTTCGAGGTTGAGGTCGCGAGCTTCGGCGCGGCCCATCGCGGCAAGCAGGGTGAAGCCGGCGACGTAGGAATTGCGCTGCGCAGTGACGAGATCGGTTTGCGCGTTGAGGTATTCCTGCTCGGCATCGAGGATGTCGAGGATGGTACGGTTGCCTACCGAGTTCTCGGCGCGCACGCCCTCGAGGCTGAGTTCGCTGGCATCGACCGCGACCTGCGAGGATTCGATGAGGTCGAGCGCGGCCCTGTAGGCGGTGAAGGCTGAACGGACCTGCGCGATCACATCGCGTTCGGCGGCGATTTCCTGTTCGAGTGCGGCCGAGGCCTGGGCCTGGGCCTGACGGCGCTGGGCGGCGGGAAGGCCGCCCTGGAAGAGAGGGATAGAGACCTGTGCACCGATTTGCGCCTGGCGGTCGGTCTGCGGCACGGCGCTGCTGCCCACGCCGCCGAGCGTATCGAGATAGTTGCTGTAGCTGCCCCGCCCGAACAGCGCGAGGGTGGGCAGGCGCCCGGCCCCGGCTACGTCGATATCCTTTTCCGCAGCCCGGCTCGATTCACGCGCGGAGATCAGCGCGGGGTTGTTGTCGAGAGCAACCATGACCGCCTCGCGCGCGTCGTCGGGCAGGCCCGGCAGAGGCGGCGGCGGGGCCAGAGATTCCGGTGCCTTACCAACCAGCTGGATGTAGGTTTCACGCGCGGCGGCGAGCGTCGCCTCGGCGCTCAGCACGTTGCTCTGCGCCAGCGCCAGGCGCGACTGCGACTGCGCGACGTCGGTGCGGGTGACATCGCCGATCTCGAAACGGTCGCGTGTGGCCTGCAGGTTGACCTCCAGCACCGCGACGTTCTTGCGGTTGAGCCCGACAAGCGCTTCGCCCCGGATCACGTCCATGTAGGCCGCGACCACGTTGGCAAAGAGCTGGCTCTCGCTGGCGCGCAGGTCTGCCTGGCCCGCGCCGACGCGGATCTTAGCCGCCTTGACGCGGTTCTTGACTGAACCGCCCGAGTAGATCGGGATCGAGACGTCGCCTTGTCCCGTAAGCAGGCGTTCGGGCGCGGTGAACGAGGTGCGGCTGGTCACCACGAACTCGGTGTACGTGCCCGAGACGCTGGCGCTGGGAAGGCCCGCGGCACGGGCGATTGCCACGTTCTCGTCCACGCCGCGCTGACCGGAACGGGCCGCTTCCAGCGTCGGGTTGGTCTGGTAGGCCTGGACGAGAGCTTCGCGCAAGGTATCAGCCCGCGCCGGAAGCACCCCGGCGAGGCTGATCAGTGCAGCGCCTGTCATCATCCCGGCACGCCGCGCGAGCCGGGACACGGTCAGAAGCTCCAGCGCTTGGGCGCTGCGAATTCGGGAACGGCGGGAATGCCCTGCTCGTGCACGGGCAGGAGTGCCAGGTGGCCGGCTGTCTTGACGCCTACGGCGAGACGCGAGACGCCGCGCAGAATTTCCCCGGTGACCACGCGGCCCTCGTCCTCCAGACGGGCGACGAGCGCTTCGGGCAGTTCCTCGGCGGCGCCGTCGACCAGGATCAGGTCGTAGCCGCCCTGGCCGGCCTCGAGAGCCTGTGCCGGGGTAATCGTGTCGAACTCGGCGACGAGCGTGCGCAGCAGCGCGGCGTAATAGCTGTTGGCATCGCCCACCAGCAGGATCTTCTTTGCCTGGGTCGGGTCAGCTTCGGTCAGCGCGGCGCCGTAGAACAGCGGGGCGGCGAGGAAACGGCCTTCGCCCAGCGGCACGGCGCGGTCGATGTAGGCGGCTTCCTTCCAGTCTGCAGGCACGAAGTCCTCACGCGCGACGCTGGCCATCGCGGTCAGCACCCAGGGCTCGTTGACGCCGCTGGTGCGCAGCTGGCTGGAGATCATCGCGCGTCGGGCCTCGTTCGGCGCGGTGGCGGACCGGTCCTCGGTCAGGGTCATCTGTTCACTATCCCTCAAGCAAGCGCGGCTGTCGGGCCTGATGGTCCCAGGCAGAAGGTGCGCGCGGATAAGTCGGCTTTTGCAATGCGCCTTCTAGGCCAAGGAGGCCTTCGGGCTCAAGTGCTTTGAATGGCACTGGTCGATCCATCTTGACGCTTTGACGATGGGGGGCACGCGGCCTATGGGAACTCGCAAAAGCAGAACAGGTCCCAAGTCCGGGACCGCGCAACAGGAGCGTTTGATCCCATGGCCGAAATGGTGACTATCCGCGAAGACGACCTGATTGAAAGTGTCGCCGACGCCCTGCAGTACATCAGCTACTACCACCCGATGGACTACATCCGCGCGCTGGGCGAGGCCTACGAGGCCGAACAGGGCCCCGCGGCGAAGGACGCGATCGCGCAGATTCTCACCAATTCGCGCATGTGCGCCGAGGGCCACCGCCCCATCTGCCAGGACACCGGCATCGTCAACGTCTTCATCGAGTGGGGCCAGAACTGCCGCCTCGAGAGCGAGCGCTCCTTGCAGGAAGTGGTCGATGAGGGCGTGCGCCGCGCCTACGGCAACAAGGAGAACAAGCTGCGCGCCTCGGTGCTGGCCGATCCCGCCTTCACTCGCCGCAACACCAGGGACAACACGCCCTCGGTGCTTTCGGTCTCGATGGTTCCGGGCAACAAGATCACGGTTGATGTGGCCGCCAAGGGTGGCGGTTCGGAAGCCAAGTCCAAGTTCAAGATGATGAACCCCAGCGACAATATCGTCGACTGGGTACTGGAAATGCTGCCCCAGATGGGCGCTGGCTGGTGCCCGCCGGGCATGCTGGGCATCGGCATCGGCGGCACCGCCGAGCACTGCGTCAAGCTTGCCAAGCAGAGCCTGATGGACCCGATCGACATGGGCCAGCTCAAGGCGCGTGGTCCCCAGAACGACATCGAGGCGCTGCGCATCGAGATCTTCGACAAGGTCAACGCGATGGGCATCGGCGCGCAGGGGCTTGGCGGCCTTGCCACCATCCTCGACGTCAAGATCCTTGACTGGCCCTGCCACGCGGCAAACAAGCCGGTCGCGATGATCCCCAACTGCGCGGCGACCCGCCACGCGCACTTCACGCTTGACGGTTCGGGTCCGAGCTACCTCGAAAAGCCCAACCTTGCCGACTGGCCACAGGTGGAATGGAAGCCGAGCAAGGAAGCCATCCGTGTCGACCTCGACTCCCTCACCCCCGAAGATGTGAAGAGCTGGAAGCAGGGCGACCGCCTGCTGCTGAACGGCAAGATGCTGACCGGCCGCGACGCCGCGCACAAGCGCATCCAGGACATGCTCGCCAAGGGCGAGGAACTGCCCGTCGATTTCAAGGGCCGTGTGATCTACTACGTGGGCCCCGTCGATCCGGTGCGTGACGAAGTCGTCGGCCCGGCAGGTCCGACCACCGCGACGCGCATGGACAAGTTCATGGACACCATGCTCGAGCAGGGTCTCCTGGCGTGCGTCGGCAAGGCCGAGCGCGGTCCGGCCGCGACCGAGTCCATCGCCAAGCACGAATCCTCGTACCTCATGGCAGTCGGCGGCGCGGCCTACCTCGTCTCCCGCGCGATCAAGGAAGCCAAAGTCGTGGGCTTCGAGGACCTGGGCATGGAAGCGATCTATGAGTTCACCGTCGAGGACATGCCGGTGACCGTGGCCGTCGATTCCGAAGGCAAGAACGTCCACCAACTCGCCCCGCTGGTGTGGCAGGAAAAGATCGCCAAAGAGCACCTGCTCGCCGATTGAGCGAGAGCACCTTCGCGAACCTGAAGATGGGCGGGCGGCGCAAGCTGACCCGCCCGTTTTGGTGTGAGGGGCAGAAGATGAAAGTACTATATTCAAGGGGCCATCGCCGCTTGACCTCAAAATAGGCGGCCTCTCCTTTCTCAGCCATGGCAGCGCGGGGAAGGTCAGGTTGTCAGTTTGGTGACCCCATAGATTTCCCACTACTGCCGTGCGATTGGCGCACCCCTCGACAAAAAGCCATTGCGAACCGACCGGGGAACTGGCCTGATCCCCCTCGTCGGGGCTAAGGCGGGGGAACAATGGCCATCGTATCTGAAAATCCACGCGTTCCTGCGCGCATGGTGCTGCTGTCGCTGGCGGCGCTCTGGGCGTGTTATTTCATCGTCGCGACCGTGCGGGGGGCCTTTATGGGCTTCGATTTTGCCTGGCCGATCATCTCGCGCAGGCTGACGATCTGTCTGCTCTCGATGATGGTCATGGCGGCGGTCTGGCCGCTGCTCCAGATGCTCGACCGCAAGTCGAACCTGGTGCGCCTCGTGATCGTGCTGGTGGGCGCCTTGCCACTTGCCCTGCTGCTCAGCCTTATCAACGCGATGGTCTTTGCGGACCTGGAAATGGCGATGAAGGCCGCCGACAAGGAAGGCCTGACCCAGATCGACCCGGGCAAGGTCCGCGTGATGCAGGATGAGGCGGGCAACATCCTCGTCGATCTGCCCAAGTCATCCTCGCGCGATTCAGCCCGGCAGGAGGCGCCGCCTGCGCCGTCCGCCCCTCCCGTCACAAGTTCCGCAGTGCCCGAGATCGTGCCGGGCATGACCGACGATGCAGGCCCTCTGCTCGACGACACCGGTCGCGGCCCTGCTTCGGCGGGAATCATGCCGGGCGCCGAAGGCGGGATCACCATCCGCACCAACGGCGCGGCACGTGACACGCTGTTCGGGCGCTGGGCGGGAATGGCCGACACGACCTTCGGGCGCTATTTCCTCGTTCTCGCCTGGGCCGCGCTCTACTTTGCGCTCGCCAAGGCGGAAGAAGCGCGGGCGGCCGAACGGCGCGAGGGCGAATACCGCCGCGCGGCCGAAGCGGCCGAACTGCGCTCGCTGCGCTACCAGGTCAATCCGCACTTCCTGTTCAATACGCTGAACTCGCTTTCCGCGCTAGTCATGACCGGGCGCCAGGATGCGGCCGAGACGATGATCCAGACGCTCTCGACCTTCTACCGCCGGACCTTGAATGGCGACCCCACCAACGACATGCGCCTGCTGGACGAGATCGAGATGCAGAAGCTCTACCTCTCGATCGAGGGGGTACGTTTCCCTAATCGTTTGCAGACGCAATTCACGATTGACGAGGACGTCGCCGATGCGATGGTACCGGGCATGATCCTGCAACCGCTGATCGAGAACTCGGTGAAGTACGCGGTCGCGGCTACGCAGCGTCCGGTCACGATCACGATCTCGGCCCGGCGCGGCGAAGGGGAGGATGGTGCGGGCGATCGTCTCGTGCTTACCGTGCGTGATGATGGACCCGGCGCGCCCCTGAACAAGGCCGAAGGGTGCGGCATCGGATTGAACAATGTGCGTGATCGCTTGCGCGCGCGCTACGCGAATACGGCCAGGCTGGCCTACGGTCCGCAGAAGGAGGGGGGCTTTGCGACTGTCCTCGACCTGCCGCTGGAGACCGAACAGGGGGCCGCCGGGGCGAGGGAGACGAGATTTGATGGATAGCAACGCCATGCAGAACGGGGCCAACGACACCATGACCAGTGCGCCGCTACGCACCCTGATCGTGGATGACGAGCCGCTGGCGGTGGAGCGCATGCAGGTGATCTGCTCGCGGCTGGGTTCAGTCTCGGTTGTCGGCACGGCGAGCGACGGCGAGGCTGCGCTGCGCCTGTGCGAAGCGCTTCATCCCGATCTTCTGCTCCTTGACCTCACTATGCCCGAAACCGACGGACTTACCGTTGCGCGGCGGCTGGCGCGTCAGGACAACGCGCCCGCGGTGATCTTTGTCACCGCGCACGACGAATTTGCGGTCGAGGCCTTCGATCTCGATGCGGTGGACTATGTTCTTAAGCCTGTGACGCCCGAGCGGCTGGAACGCGCGATCGGGCGCGTCATTGCCCGGCGTGGTGAACGCACCGAGCCAAAGAGTGATTGGCTGGAGGAATTCTGGGTACCGCACCGCTCCGAACTGGTGCGCGTGCCCGCCGACGACGTGCAGCGCATCGATGCGGAGCGCGACTACGTGCGCCTCCACGTGGGCGATCAGAGCTATCTTCTGCTCCAGACCATCACCAGCCTGCAGGAACGGCTCGACCCGGCGCGCTTCATCCGCATCCACCGCAGCCACATCCTGCGCCGCGATCACGTGACCGGCCTCAAGCACGAGGGCCTGGGGGTGTGGTCGGTGGAAACGACGAGCGGCGACAGCCTGCGCATCGGGCGTACGTATCTGCCCGAGGTGAAAAAGATGGCGGGGCGATGATCCTGAGCTCAGGAAGAAGGTATTGATTCAAGGGGCCATCGCCCCTTGACCCCAAAACCGGCGACCTCACCTTTTTCGGCCAGGGCGGCGCGTGGAAGGTGAGGTCGACAGTTTGGAGAGCCCGAGGGCAAATGCCCTCGGAAATCTCTCTTTTCCTGCTTCAACACAAAAAGAGGCGGGCCGCCAGAGGCAGCCCACCAAGTCGGTATCCGGGTCATTTCTTCTTATGGGACCTCGGGGATGGGGGGATCAGCCGCCGTAGCGCTGGGCCGTCTCCTGATCGCGCATGGCGGCTGCGATCTGGCCCTCGACCTTCTGCGTGGCTTCGCGGAAGCAGGCCTGCGACGAGGAGCTGGGCAGGAAGGAGTCGACCGCGCGTTCGTCCATCCGGCAGACCTTGCGGGCCGTCTTCACAAGGCGGCGTTCCAGGGTCTCCTGGCCTTCGACCGTGCTGAGGTCGAGGTCGGTGTAGTAGACGGTTGCGGTGGGGATGTTTTCCTGCGCGGCGGCGGCGGCGGCGGCGGCGGCGGGGGTGGCGGTAGCGGCGAGGCCGACCATGGCAGCGGGACCAACAAGGGCGGCGGCGAAAAGGGCAGTCTTCTTGAACATCGTGTTTCCTCCTATGGTGAGCAGGTCCGCGATGTGTGTGTCGGCCGGCTCGATGAGTTTCTTCTGCACCCAACCCGGCCCTGTTTCACGTCAGCATCTATGGTGGGTCGTCCAAGGTCGACAAAAGGCACAGGCAGCGGACAAACGACGTTTGTAGTCGACGAACGGCATCGGCCGGACCGCACCCAAATGCGGGGATGCCCGCGCACGGCGGCGACTCGCGCCGCGTGATTCGCAAGGGGCCGGGCAGGGCTTCGGGGCAGCCTCGCATGGAGGGGGATTGGCATCGGGGCACAAGCCGCGTTAGGCTACGTGATGTGACCATTGCCGTTCTCGTCGTCTTCTGTCTGGGCGTGATTAACTTCGCCGCCCACAAGGCCGTCCTCGAAAGCGGGCATCCGATGTTGGCCCAGGTGCCCTGGTTGCTGAAGCCGCTGGGCGGGCGAGCCAGTCTCCTTGTCGAGTTCGTGATGCTGCTGGGCGCGTTGCTGATGGTCTCGGCCGGATCGCAAGGGTGGGCGCTGCTCTACCTTGTCTATTCGCTGGTCAACGGCGTTGCCGCCTGGCTCATTGTCACCGAGCGCCTGTAGTTCCGGGAAGGTATCCGGGAACCGGTGCGCGCACGGGGCTTTTCGCCAAGCATGGAACAGGCATCGCAGACACCCGCCGACGTGGCGCAACCCGATGATCCCGCCCCCGCCAGCGCGAAGGCGCGGCGTCTCTGGCTGGTGTGCAATCCGGCAAGCGGCAGCAACGATGCGCAGACCCAGCGTGAGGCAAAGCAGGCCCTGGAAAGCGCCGGTTTCGATGTCGCGCGCACCTTGTACTTCCCTGACGATCCCGCGCCCAAGGCTGTGGATCTGGACGCGGAGGGGGTCGAGATCGTCGCCACTTTCGGAGGCGATGGCACGGTCCATGCCGTCGTCACGGGCCTGTTCGGCTGGGGCGGTGCGGTGCTGGTTTTGCCCGGCGGCACGATGAATCTGCTTGCCAGGTCGCTGCACGGCCCGGCCAGCGCGGCCGAGATCGCTGCGCGCCTTGAGAGTAGGGAAGGGCGCCGCGTGCGCACGCCTGTTATCGACACCCGGCACGGAACCGCGCTGACCGGCGTGCTTGCGGGGCCGGGCACGATATGGAACGAGGTGCGCGAGGCCCTGCGCGCGGCGAACCTGGTCGAAGTGGTTGCCACCGCGCGCCAGGCCATCAGCTATTCCACTAGCGGGCCCAAGGTCGTGTGCGAGGAGTCCGATTGCGGACGCGAGGACGGCTATGCCGCGATCACGGTCAACCCGGGTGAGGAGGGGCTGTCCGCACGCGGCTATTACGCGGAATCGCTGACCGACTACGCGGGGCAGGGGATTGCGCTCCTCAACCGCAACTTCCGCAATGGGCCGCACGACGATCTTGGCGTCCACCAGCGTATCCGTCTTGTCTGCCCGGCAGGCGAGCCGATGGGCCTGCTCATCGACGGCGAACCTTTTGATGGCGAGCCTGAGGAAATATTCGAGCTTGCACCCTGCGAGGTCGATCTTATTGCCACCCGCGAGGTATAGGGCGTGAAGGCGAGTTCCTTCGCGCTGGGGCGACATGGCCCGAAACGCAGACCCAACGCAGGTGAAGTGCATGAATGACCGCCCGCTCAAGCTGTTTCATCTGAGCGATATCCACTTTGGGCTCGAGGACCGCAGCGCCCTCGCCTGGGTCGAGCGTTGCATCGAGCGCGAAAAGCCCGATGCACTTGCCATCACGGGCGACCTCACCATGCGCGCGCGGCACCGCGAGTTCGACGCCGCCTGCGCCTGGATTCAGGCGCTCGACATCCCGGTGACGGTCGAGGTGGGCAATCACGATATCCCTTACGCCAATCTCTACCAGCGCTTCTTCGATCCCTACCGCCGCTTCAACCGGATCGAGCATCTGGTCGAGGCCGAACTCGGCCTGCCGCGTCTTGCCGTGATCCCGCTCAAGACAACGACGCGCGCGCAGTGGCAGCGCTTTCCCTGGTCGAACGGCTGGGTGACGAAGAAGGCGCTGGAGGAAGCGCTTGCCGCGATCGACGCACAGCCCGAAGGCACGCGCATTCTTGTCGCCGCGCATCACCCGCTGACCGAGCGGCGCGAGCGTGACAACAAGCTGCTGACCATCAACGGCACCCGGACGATGGAAGCGCTGGCCGGGCGCAAGGTTGCCGCGATCCTTTCCGGGCACATCCACGATCCCTTCGATCTCGTCGCGGACACGAAGGCGGGTCCGCTGCGGATGATCGGCGCGGGCACACTTTCGCAGCGCATTCGCTCGACCCCGCCCAGCTTTAACGAGATCGTGATCGAGGGCGAGGACATCCGCGTCACCGCGCGCAACCTGGAAGATGTGGCAAGTCGCGACATGATGATCTGCGACGTGCCTGAGAACGCGCTGCCCCCGCGCGATCCCGAAGAACCGGTGGCGCCTGTCGGCAAGGTGCCCGAAGTCGACCCGCCAGTGAGCTGACCGGAACAGGCAGAAGCAGAAAGAGCCGCAGTCTCCTGCGGCTCTTTTCGTTTGAGGTTGGTTAGAAGAGATCTATCCGAGGGCCACCCGAACCGGCTGCCTTACCTCGCGCGCGCAACGGCGCGTGATAAAGGTGAGGTTGCCGATTTTTGGGTCAAGGGCGGATGGCTCCTTGAAAATCGATTTCCTTCGTCATCTTACATGTCCGCCTGCGCGTAGTCGTGGTCGACCGAGCCCAGGCCGTTGATGTTGCTGCGCAGGATCTCGGGCTTGCGTACCAGGGTCACGTGGCCCACGCCGTTGATCTCGATTTCGGCGAGGCGCTTGGGGCCAAGGGTGACGTCGCCCGCGCCATTGACCTCAACCTTGACGTCATCGCCGTAGAGCTTGGCGAGGTCGATGTTGCCCGCGCCATTGGTAGTGACGGCCATCGTGCGGACCTTGCCGTCGGCTTCGAGGTCGAGCGCGCCGTTGGCCTTCAGCGTGAACTGGTCCTGGTCGAGGCCGACCAGCGTGACATCGCCCGGTGCGTCGAGATCGAGGCCCTCGATCTCGGGCGCGGTGATGACGACCTTGAGGCCGTTGCCCCAGTGGCTGCGGTTGCCGTCGAGCTTGAGGCGGCCATCTTCCCAGACGAGGCGCTCCAGCAGCTTCTCGGGCCCCTTGACGGTCATGCTTGCGGTCTTGCCGCGGGTGAAGCTGAGATCGACGGGCACTTCCATGGCAATCTGCGATCCGCTTTCGATGGCGAACTCGCGGGTCTTGGTCGGCCCCAGGTCCTCGTCCTCGCCGCCAAAGTGCCAGCCCCCTTCCTGGGCAAACTCGCGGCGGGCGTCCTCGCCCCCGACAATCCAGGCCCCGGCGAAAGCAACGAGCGATAGGATCGCGGCACTGGCGAAGACAATGAGCAGTTTGCGGAACATGTTATATCTCCTGCGTGCACGGTTACTTGTCGGGGTGAATGGCAGGCTCGAGCACCCGGAAGTGCAGGCGGCCGAACCACATCAGGGCGTTGATGACCCAGATGCTGACGAGGATGAGGATGGCCGCGGCCGCGACCGATCCGCTCAGGATACCGAGACCAGCGAGCAGGGCGACAGCCCAGCCTCCCGGGAAGCCCGTGAACGGGCCGGCGATGAGGACAAGGCCACCAGCGATGAACACTGCGATGACGGCTACGAACAGGGCGATGAGTACGCCCAGCACCGTCACGATGATCGGCAGCAGCAGCAGGATGTCGAGCGAGGCGAGGCCAACGAAGGCAATGATTGCGGCCCAGGCCGAGGACGGTGAGCGCGCCTCGTTCCAGTTGCGCTGGCCGAATTCGAAGCGCAGTTCGCGGGCCAGGCGCGCCGGATCGCCCAGAGCGGCGGCAATCTCCGCCTCGCCGCGGCCTTCGGCCATGCCGGCCTCGAAGTGCTCAGCGTAGTCGGAGAGGATGTCGTCGACGTCCTCGCGCGGCAGGCCCTTGAGCCCGGCTTCGAGGCGACGGATGAATTCAAGACGCGTCATGGCTGGATTCCCCTTCCTGCACGTTCGCGGGTTCTCCGGTGGTTTCCGGTGCGGTGGCGACGGGCGCATCGCCGGTGATCAGTTCATCGACGGCGGCGGTGAAACCGCGCCATTCGCTGACCTGGGCGACGAGGCGCGTCTGGCCAGCTTCGGTGATGGAATAGTACTTGCGCGGCGGGCCGGATGGCGATTCCTCGAGATAGGTCGAGACCAGGCCGTCCTTCTGCATGCGGCGCATCAGCGGGTAGATCGTCCCTTCGCCCATATCGACCGCGTCGGCCATGCGGCTGGCGATCTCGTAGGCATAGCTGTTGCGGCGCGAAAGCAGGGCAAGCACGCAAAGGCCGAGCACCCCCTTCTTAAGCTGGACTTCGATTTCGGACATCGAATCATCTCCTGTCGGTGACGACTGTATATAGACAGCTAGTGTGTGATGCAAGGTACCTTTCTAAAAGAGGTACAAGGCCATGCACTATACCGCGCACGGCAAGATGGCTGGCTCACGAAGGAACCCGTTTGTGTTCCCGACTTCCGTGACTTCGGCAGGGTCTGCCACCCCGCAACCGAGGGAAAACCCTATGCCGGCTCGGTACCGGACCGGGCCAGATTGGTGTCCTGTGAGGTAGGGGGCTTCCTTATGCGACTCGTGTCCGACCGCGTGGCTGCCGCGCTGCCTGCGCTCGGCTCGCCGATCGGCACCCAAAGGGCGCTGGCGCAGGCCGCCTCGGGCCGCAAGCCGAACATCCTCGTGATCTGGGACGATGATATCGGCTGGCAGAACGTTTCGGCAAGGTGGGCAAGCAGATCATCGAGGACACCGGCCCGCTGACGCGTAAGCGGATGGAGAACTTCGATTCCGCCGAGATGATCCCGACCGCACTTGCCTTCATGGAAAAAGGCGAAGGCGGCAAACGAGCCCTTCTTCGTGTGGATGAACACCTCACGCATGCATGTCTACACGCTTCTCGACGATGAGTGGCGCTATGCGGCGGGAAAATACACGTCCGAGGCGGACCTTCACGGCTCGGGCATGATGCAGCACGATCACGCCGTAGGCATGGTGCTCGACTGGCTCGAGCAGCAGGGCATCCTCGATGATACGCTGATCTGGTATTCAACCGACAACGGTCCGGAGCACGATCCCTGGCCACACGGGGCAACCACGCCCTTCCGCGGTGAGAAGATGACTGCCTACGAGGGTGGTGTGCGCGTGATTTCGATGTTGCGCTATCCGCGCATGGTCCCGCAGGGACAGGTGCTGAATGGCATTCAGGCGCACCAGGACATGTTCACCAGCCTTGCGGCCGTGGCCGGTATGCCCGACGTCAACATCCGCATGGATCCTTTCGAGAGCTTCGATTCGGTCGATGCCTACCGGCACCTGCTTCCGAAGGTCTCGTGGTTGATGCAGCCGATGGGCGTCTTGATGAACACGCACCTCAAGACCCTGGCCGAATACCCGCCTGTGCAGGGCGGGGCCTCGTTCGACATGTCCAATGTCGTGGCCGAGTTCATGGAGCAGGGCCTTTTTTTGGGGCTCAGCCCTCGATCCGGGCGATCTGGCGGTCGTGCCAGGGGATGAGGAGGGCCAACGCACAAACCGCCCCTACAAGGCACATGAGCATGTCCCACTGGGTGTCCCAGGGATCGCCCTGGGTGCCCAGGAAGGCCTCGGCACCCTGACCCAGCGCCATGGCCGCGCCGAACTCGATCAGCTCGTAGACTGCGCTCACCGCCAGGCAGCAGGCCGTGACCAGCACCCTGGAAAGCCATCCGGGCGCAAGGCCGCCCCGGCGCAGCAGCACCTCGCGCAGCACGATTGCGGGTACGAAGCCTTGCGCGAAGTGGCCGATCCTATCGTAGGGATTGCGCGCGAGGCCCAGCAGGTCCTGCAAGGTAAAGCCCAGCGGCGTGCGCGCGTAGGTATAGGCGCCCCCCAGCATGAGGATGAGGCCATGGAGGCCAATCAGCGCCATGGCAAGGCGGGTCAGGGGGAGGCGGCTGCGGGTAGCCCAGAGGACGGGCAGCGCGATCAGGACGGGTGCCACCTCCATCAGCCAGGTCGAGCGCTCAAAAGGGCTCCAGCCCGAGGCCAGAAGGCCCGCCAGCCAGAGGAGTGTGAGCGCGGTAAGGTCGCGAAGGTTGGTGCGGTGCATTCCCGGCAGGATTGGCCAGATACCGGGGACATGCAAGCCCCGCCGCGAAGGCACACCTGCGGAATGCAGGCATGAAAAGAGGGCCGCGGTTGCCCGCGACCCTCTTTTCGTAAACCGGTGCGTCGGTCCGTTCGAAACTTAGCGCTTCGAGAACTGGAACGAACGACGGGCCTTGGCGCGGCCGTACTTCTTACGCTCAACCACGCGGCTGTCGCGGGTGAGGAAGCCGGCGGCTTTGACCGTGGCGCGCAGGACCGGCTCGTACTTCGAGAGAGCCTGCGAAATGCCGTGCTTCACAGCGCCGGCCTGACCCGAGAGACCGCCGCCCTTGACGGTGGCGACGACGTCGTACTGGTCTTCGCGCGCGGTGATCTGGAACGGCTGGGCAATGACCAGACGCAGGGTCGGACGTGCGAAGTAGACTTCCTGGTCACGGCCGTTGATGGTGATCTTGCCGGTGCCGGGCTTGATCCACACACGGGCAACGGCGTCCTTGCGGCGGCCGGTGGCGTAGGCGCGGCCCTGGGCGTCGAGTTCCTGCTCGCGCAGGGGAACGTTCGAGACGACAGGGGTGAAGCCCTGCTCTTCAGCTGCGGCTTCTTCGGTCGCGACTTCGGTGCCGAGGTCCTTGAGGTCGGACAGGCTCTGGACGGTATCAGTGTCGGACATTAGGCACCCACCTTGTTCTTACGGTTCATCGAAGCAACGTCGAGGGCTTCGGGCTGCGTACCACCGTGCGGGTGCTCGGTGCCGGCGTAGACGTGCAGGGCGCGCATCTGGTCGCGGCCCAGCGGACCACGGGGAATCATGCGTTCCACGGCCTTTTCAAGCACGCGCTCGGGAAAGCGACCGGCGAGGACCTTGTCCGCGGTAACTTCCTTGAGGCCGCCAGCGTAGCCGGTGTGCTTGTAGTAGGTCTGCTGCTTGAGCTTGTTGCCGGTGAAGCGGACCTTCTCGGCGTTGATCACGACGACGTGGTCGCCGCAATCGACGTGCGGGGTGAAGCTCGGCTTGTGCTTGCCGCGCAGGAGGTCGGCGATGATGACAGCCAGACGGCCAACCACCAGACCTTCGGCATCGATCAGATGCCACTTCTTTTCCACCTCGGCCGGCTTGATCGACCGGGTGACCTTTGTGAGCGCCTTCATGGCTGGTCTATCCCTTGTGTTTCGTGCGCGCGTCCGGTGGATTGGCGCTGGCGCGAATCCGTCCCTTACGCGGGAAGTGGCGCCAATTCGTCGAATTCGGGCGCCAAGTCAAGCAGGATGCGGCTTTGCGAAGAGGTAATATGATACCGCATGGCGTCGTATGACCGTTGCTCGGATCGCTTCGCAGAAGGGATCTGTCCGGGCAGGCTCAGGTTTGCGCGGGTTTCGGCAGGCTTGGCCATGGTCGGGCGCGCGCGCGTTGCAGCGCTGGAAGCACTTGAAATCGCCCAGCCAGTCCGAGACGCGAAAGTCCAGCACATCGGTGAAGAAGCGCGCCAGCGCCTGGTGATCGGACGAATGCAGCTGATCTTCACCGGCACGCCTTGCCAGCGCTACAGAGCATGTTTGTCGAGGGGCGCGACCTTGGCCGAGATCTCGAAGGACAGGCCATCGGGTGAGAGGAAGCGCCGCCTCCGGGTGCGACGAGCGCGCTGCGCGCGCGCCGCCGGTGTCGAACGAGTGCACCGGGTCGGAAACCTGGGTGTCGCCGCAGCCCTTGCTAAGGGCGAGGACGTAGGGCGGGTCGCGTTCGTCGGAAAGGTCGATCTGGTGGTATTGGAAACTGTCGCAGGTAGAGTCGAGGTACTGCGCACCGCCATGGACGAGCGTGGTGGCGCCCGCCAGCCACTGGAAGCCCATCTCCACACCTTTGACCAAGGACTTGGCGACGTTGCGGGTGTCAAAGGCGTTGTTGCCATTGTCGTCGCGTCGGCGATGCCGCTCTGGACCAGCTGGTTGCCGCTGGCCGCGTTGATCGCGATGGCCGCGTCCTGCTGGGTTTCGGCGCGACGCTGTGCGGTGACGATGATGGCGTTGAGCCCGAAGGTCTCGCCTGTGCCTTGCGCGGCTGCGGTGATCTGGCCCAGGGCGGGCTGCGCGAACGCATCGTTCGCTTCACCCGGCAGCTTGCGCCTCAGCCCGGACTGAGCGGGCTGGCAGGTTGACCTGTGCGTCCGTCAGGCGGGCTGGCAAGCCGGGGTGTCAGAGCGCGCCCAGCCAGCCCAGTGTGGCCGGTGCGCCCGTGTCGCAGACCCAGCCCAGCACGGCGGGCGTGTCGTAAGGGTGGATCTCGCCAAGGCGCGCGACGGCGGCGTCGAGCAGGTCGGCGCGGGTCTTGAGAAGCAGACCGACTTCGCGCGCGGTGTCGATCTGGCCCTCCCATTCGAACACGCTGGTGACCCCAGGGATCACGTTGCCGCAACCGGCGAGCTTCTCTTCGACCAGCGTGCGCGCGGCCGCGAGTGCGGCGGCTTCATCGGGGCAGGGACACCAGACAAGGGCGCCTGAAAGGGGCGCATCCGCCATATCAGGCCGCGCTCAGCAGGTTGACCGGATCGCGGCGGCCCAGCGCATGTGCGCCCCAGACCACGCTCATCACCAAGAGCGCGGCGCAGACCTGGTGGGCGACCGCCAGCCACAAGTTCACGCCCGACCAGATTGTTGCAATGCCGAGCAGGATCTGCAGGCCGAAGGCCATGTGGATCGCCACCGAGGCCGGGCGCTGGCGGATCGCGCGCAGGCGCCGCCCCATGACGATCAGGATCGCCACGACCACCCAGGCCCACCAGCGGTGGAGGAAGTGGACGAGGAAGGGATCGTTGAAGAGCGCAAGGAGAAGCCCGCCCGACGCATCGACGCCCTCAGGGAAGAGATGGCCCTGCATAAGGGGCCAGGCGTCGAGGTGGAACCAGCCCGCGCCCGCCACGTAGCCCGCGCGCATACCCGCGACAAGCGCGCCATAGAACAGCTGGAGCGCCAGCGCGGCCAGCGCCACGAAGGTGAAGCGCCCAAGCGAGGAGCGCGGCGTGCCCTGTTCGAGTTGCCGGAGGTCGAGTGCGGTCCACACGAGCCCGCCCAATGTCAGGAGCGCGGTCAGGAGGTGGGCGGCCAAGCGGAAGTGGCTCACCCGGTCGAGTGCATCGGGAGAGAGCCCGGAGGAGACCATCCACCAGCCCACCGCGCCCTGAAGGCCGCCCAGCGCCAAGAGCGCGAGCAGGCGCGGCTTGTAGCCAAGCGGGATCGTGCGGCGCACCCAGAACCAGATCAGCGGCAGCGCAAAGACCAGCCCGATGATGCGCGCGATCAGCCGGTGCGCCCATTCCCAGAAGTAGATGAACTTGTAGTCGGCAAGCCTCATGCCCGCCGGGCCGTTGACATCGAGGTACTGCGGGATCTGCCGGTACTCGGCGAACTCGGCCTGCCACTGCGCGTCGGTCAGCGGGGGCAGGGCGCCGGTCACCGGCTTCCACTGCGTGATCGAAAGCCCGGATTCGGTGAGGCGCGTAATCCCACCGATGGCTACGATGAGCACGACCAACACGGCGACGGTGAACAGCCAGCGCACCATCGCGCCGATGTCGTCGTGAGTTCCGATGAGAGGGCGGCCGTCCATGTTCTTCATGGGGACTCTTCCTGAGCCCTTGCCGCAGGTTACGCAAGAGCCCGCAGCCTCCGGGCGCGGTAAGGGCTCGGTTCGCGGCAAATTTCGGTCCCGCTCTTGATTAATGTTACAACGTTACATATTTGCCGGGCGATGCGCAGCAACCCTTCTTCGATTCGTGGACGGCTCGACCGGGCCGGAATCCTGCTCAGCGGGCTTTGCGCGGTGCACTGCGTGGCAGGCATCGTGCTGGTGGGCGTGCTGGGGCTGGGCGGCGAATTGCTGCTGTCCCCCGCCATCCATGAGGTCGGTCTGGCGCTTGCCGTCGTGTTCGGCGGCGTCTCGCTGGGGGTCGGCGTCATTCGCCACGGCCGGATGATGCCGCTAGTGATCGGTGGCGCGGGCATCGTGCTGATGGCGCTGGCGCTGTTCGTGGGGCACGGCCTGTCCGAGGCGCTGCTCACGATCTGCGGCGTGACCCTGGTTGCGGGCGCGCATCTCTTCAACTTGCGCGGCCACGCGGCTCACTGACCCGCGCTTGGTCGCGGCGGGTCGCCGCGCGGGCGATGTTCCGCGTCGTGTCGGGCGCGCAGGGCGGTGAAAAGCGCCGTGCGCGTTTTTGCTTGGCGGCGGGAAACCTTGCGCTCGGCGCAGGGCGCGCTATCTGCACCCACATGGCCCAGAACGATACGCCGAACGCCCTCATCTCGCTCACCGTCAACGGGGAGCCGCACCGGATTGCGGCCGGCTCGACGATTGCCGACCTTGTCGCCGAAATCGGACTCGATCCCGCCAAGGTCGCGGTCGAGCGCAACGCCGAGATCGCGCCGCGCTCGACGCTGGCCGACGTCACTCTGGGGGAGGGCGACACGCTCGAGATCGTCCACTTCGTGGGCGGCGGTTGACGCGCCCGGCGTCCCGTTCGGCCATTGCGCCGATGGGGCCGCCATTTCCCACTTCTTTCTTCCGAGATTTCCTCGCGCTTCCCGCCTCTTGAAAGGATGCGACCTGTGACCGATACTTCCTCTGCCCCCACCACTCCCGCGACCGATGCTGACACCTGGACGGTCGCGGGGCGCACCTTCACCTCGCGCCTGATCGTGGGCACGGGCAAGTACAAGGACTTCGAGCAGAACGCGGCCGCGGTCGAGGCGTCGGGCGCCGAGATCGTTACGGTCGCGGTGCGCCGCGTCAACGTGTCGGACCCCAAGGCGCCGATGCTGACCGACTACATCGACCCGAAGAAGATCACCTACCTGCCCAACACCGCAGGCTGCTTCACGGCCGAGGATGCGATCCGCACACTGCGCCTGGCGCGCGAGGCGGGCGGCTGGGACCTCGTCAAGCTCGAGGTGCTGGGCGAGGCGCGCACGCTCTATCCCGACATGCGTGAGACGCTGAAGGCCACTGAGATCCTCGCCAAGGAAGGCTTCCTGCCGATGGTCTACTGCGTTGATGACCCGATTGCGGCCAAGCAGCTCGAAGAGGCGGGCGCGGTGGCGGTTATGCCGCTGGGCGCGCCGATCGGTTCGGGCCTTGGCATCCAGAACCAGGTCACCGTTCGCCTCATCGTCGAGGGCGCCAAGGTGCCGGTGCTGGTCGATGCGGGCGTGGGCACCGCGTCGGAAGCGGCGGTCGCGATGGAGCTGGGCTGCGACGGCGTGCTCATGAATACCGCCATTGCCGAGGCGAAGGATCCGGTAAGGATGGCGAGGGCGATGCGCCTCGCGGTGGAAGCTGGACGCCACGCATATCTTAGCGGACGCATGCAGAAGCGGCGCTATGCAGACCCCTCAAGCCCGCTTTCCGGCATGATCTGATAGTTAACGATTTTATTGCCTAATACTTTCGGTCAGTGAGGTGTTCAAACGATTGCATGATTAACGTGCGGGTAAGCTCGCGGGGCTTAAAGTGTGTTCATCACGGGAAAGGCGAAAGCTGAACAACGACACATAACAAGCAACGGACACGGCACATGGAATACGCAGGCACGGCAAGTCTCACAATCAGCGAGCTTCGGGAATTCGCGAGCTTCACTCCTTCGGAACAGCGCTATATCCGGCGCAGTCTTGATGTTGGCTTGGGGCGCCAGGACGCTTTTAAGCTCTGGGGCCGCAATGCCGGGGAAATGGCCTCGATCCGAGGTCAGTACGAGAGTTACCGTGACCTGCAGGCCCTGCGTGGGCAGCGCCCGGACGAATACGGCTTTGCCGATCTCGATCCCTTCATGGGCAAGCTAGTGCGCATGGCCGCCTACGATCTGGCGCAAGGCGGGCTGGCCAGCTTCTCCGCCTTCCGCTTCCTCTACGAACGCCTGCTGGGCGCTTGGGCTCGGCCCTGGCTTCCCGGGGCCTTCTGCGGCGCGGCTGCGCTCCCACAGATCCGGCCTGACTGGCGCAAGACCCTGCTGCACTCGATCAGCGAGGCCGCCGCGACGGCGCCGGGCTGGTCCGCGCGCGAACCCGGCTTCTACCCCGAGTGGATCGAGCTCGAAGCCGCCTGACGCACCTTCCCTTTACCGCAGGGCCCTCGGGTCGCACCGCTTTCCCTGCACCGGGCCCCTCTACCGCATAGCGCAAGGCCCAGACCGCAACCTGCGACCGGAAAATCCGGCGCAGGTTGTCGCCGTTCGGACAAATCGAAAGCGGGCCTGCACCCGAAGACGGTTATGGCATCTTGTACTCCCGAGAGATCCGGTATCTGAAGCAACCGGACTGGAACAAGAGGTGTAACGCGTGACCAACAAGCCGCACATGGCGAAACCCCAGACCGCCGGTCGCCGGGACATGCCCGGCCTGGACGAAGGCGATGACCAGACCTTCGCAATGATCACCGCGCTGGCCAGCGAACTGGCCATGGCGCGCGAGCGCATCGACACGCTCGAGCGCCTGCTGGCCAAGGCCGGCACGCTCGACGCGGGCGCGGTCGAGGCCTATGTTCCCGACGAGGATGCCGCCAAGGCGCGCGGCGCTCTGCGCCAGCGCCTGATCGGCAAGGTATTCCGCCCGATCCGCGAGGCGGCTATGCGCCGCGCGGCCAAGAACACTTCGAACCAGGGAGCCTGAACCATGTCGCATCCGATGCTTGCCAGTGCCAACCACGACGAGACCACCGAACAGCTCTTCGTGCGCGACCTGCAGTACTGGCTCTACACCGAAGTCGAGCCGCATGAGCGCCAGATCGCCGAGGAGCTCGATCCGGGCCTCAGCCACAACGCGCGCGCGGAAGAGGTCTTTGACAAGCTGCACAAGGAGCCTGCGTTCCTGGGCTGGTCGAACATGCGCCGCACGACGCAGGAACTGCTCTGGGATTCGGTGTGGAACTGCGTCGATCGTCAGGCCGGTGAGCTTGATGCCAAGGCCTCCGAGGCCGCCGAGATCGGCTCGCTGACCCTGGCTGAGGACTTCCAGGTCCCCGATTACCTGGAAGACGCCCACGTTCACCTCATGCCCGGCGGCTACGGTTCGGACACCGACGGCGTGCGCCAGGGCGCACTGATGGACCGCGGCGGTGCGGTCTACATGCTGGGCCGCAACGGCGGTTTCCTCAACGACGGTCGAGGCAAGGCCGTCGCGGCGCATCTGGCCTCGTGCTATCCCGATTTCCAGCCCGAGAAGCTGGTCGAACTGGGCTGCGGCGTGGGCTCGAGCGTGATTCCCGTCGCCGAAGCTTACCCCAAGGCCGAGGCCTATGCGGTCGACGTCGGCGCCTCGGTGCTGCGCTACGCGCACGCCCGCGCCGCGCACCTGGGCGCGGCGATCCACTTCGTGCAGGATGATGCCGAGAAGACCCGCTTCGAGGATGAGAGCTTCGATCTCCTCTTCACCGCGGCGGTCATGCACGAGACCTCGCCCGAGGCGATCCAGAACATCCTCAAGGAAAGCCACCGGCTGCTGCGCAAGGGGGGCATCGCGGTCCACCTCGAAGTGCCCGTCAAGTACGAGACGCTCGATCTGTGGAGCCAGGTGATCGCGGGCGTGGAGCGTGATTACAACAACGAGCCTGCCTGGCAGGAGGCCACGTCGGCTGACTACGGCGCGCTGATGACGGCGGCCGGGTTCGAGGACGTGAAGGTCGGCTTCCAGGACGCCGTCCTGGGCCCAGACATGTCGGCGAGCAAGTTCGGCGAGGAATCGAAGGGCGTCTTCCTGTCCTGGTTTGTGACTTCGGGCCGCAAGTAAGACCGGGTCGTCAGGGCCTGAAATGAAAAAGGGGCGCTCTTTTCCGGACCGGAAGAGCGCCCCTTTTTCGTGGCCGATGTCGACCGCGCGCTACTTCACCTTGCCCAGCATCCGGGTGAGGTCATTTCGCCATTTCGCCCCTTCCACGATTTGGAGCAACGAGATGTCGACCGGCTCGCGCAAGGCGCTGTCCGGGCCGGTGGCGATGGCATAGTCCTGTCGTCCGAACGTGCCGGGGAGGACGCGCAACGTATTCGTGGTGTCGTTGCGCACACGGTAGCGCAGCAGCGGTTCGTCGTAGACGAACGCCTCGATCCGGCCCTCGCGCAGGGCCGCAAGACCGCTCTCGATATTGGGATAGCCGGTAAAGGCGATGCCCTCGCTGGAGAGCCATTCATCGCTTGCAGACGCGCGGATCGAGCCGACCGAGGCCACGGCAAGGTCTTCGGGCCCGCCGATCGCGCCGGTCAGGCGCCCGCTCGTCAGCGAGGAGGCGATCATGCCGGTAAAGGTCGAAATAATCAGGATCGCGGCGAACATCCACACCAGCGCGATGGCTTTGCCCGCGGCCGTCTTGGGCGCCTTGTCGCCATAGCCCACCGTGGTCATCGTCACGGCGGAAAACCAGAAACCGGCAAACAGGCCGCGCGGGCCTTGCGCGAATTCCTCCGAGTTGTGGCGCCGCTCGACCAGCCAGAACAGGAACCCCACTACCAAAAGCAGCGCGCACAGCGCCAGGATCGCCTGGAGGAACTGCAGCGTGAAGAAGTTGCGCAGCAGCGAGAGCCAGGCAGGCGGCGCCCTGGGCACGGCAATACCGAAGCCGGTGGCGTAGAAGGGGTGGGTGAAGTCGACCTGCTCCTCGCGCGCGGCCGTAACCGTGAGCGCGCCCACGCTGGCGTCATAACGCCCATCGGCCACTCCTGCGACCATGCCGGCAAGGTCACTCTCGACAAAGGCATAGTCGTAGCCCCGTTCCTCGGCGATTTCGCGCCACATGTCGATGGCAAGGCCCGACCAGGTGCCATTTTCGTCCTTCATCACGAACGGCGGGGCTTCGCGCGTTGCGACGGTCAGGCTCTGCCCACTCTCCTGCGCGCGCACAGGCAGGACGGAGAAGCAAGAGGCAAGTGCCAGGAATACCCCGAAAAGGAAAAGCAGGGCAGGCGGTCTATTCACTGGCAGGCGCGGCATGGGCACTCCGTTATGGGCCGCAGCGGCGGCCGTGAGCGCCCATACTGTCAGCTGCGGTAGAGGGCGTCCAGTCGCGCGCCGTAGCGTTCCTTGAGCTTGTGACGGCGAATCTTGAGGCTGGGGGTCAGTTCTTCGTTCTCGATCGCGAAGGGCCCGTCGGCAAAGGCGAACTGGCGCACCTTCTCGATCACCGACATCTCCCGGTTGACCCGATCGATGGCTTCGCGGATGGCCGCGCGGAAGGCTGGCAGGGCCTGAAGGGTGGCCAGATCGCCCTCCTCGCCGTTCTCCTGCGCCCATTCGCGCGCCCAGTCGGCATCGGGCACGATTAGGCCTACCACGTAAGGGCGCCGGTCGCCCGCGACCATGGCCTGCGCGATCTCGTTCTGGAGCGTGAGCATCGATTCGATCCGCTGGGGCGAGACATTGTCGCCCTTGTCGTTGACGATCATGTCCTTCTTGCGGTCGGTGATGCAGATGCGCCCCTTGTCGTCGATGTGGCCGATGTCGCCGGTGTGGAGCCAGCCGTTTTGAAGCGCGGCTTCGCTCGCGGCCGCGTTCTGCCAGTAGCCGTGCATGACCAGTTCGCCGCGCACCAGGATCTCGCCATCCTCGGCGATCTGCACTTCGGCGCCGCGCATCGGCGGGCCCACGGTGTCCATCTTGATACCCGCGCGCGGGCGGTTGACCGAGATGACGGGACCGCTTTCGGTCTGGCCGTAGCCTTGCAGGAGGGTAAGGCCCATCGCCTCGAAGAATATGCCGATCTCGGGGTTGAGCGGCGCGCCGCCCGAGACGAGCGCCTTCATGCGCCCGCCGAACCTGGCGCGGATCTTGGGGCGCAGCGTGCGTTCCAGCAGTGCGTCGAGCGGGTAGTCGGTCAGGCGCCGTTTGCCGGCGGCCTTGCGCATGGCGACCGCGATGGCCTGGTCCATCATCCACTTGGCCGCGCCGCCCTGCTTCTCGATCTGCTTTATGATCTTGGTGCGCAGAACCTCGAACAGGCGCGGCACGACGACCATGATCGTGGGGCTGACCTCCTCGATGTTGGCGGCGAGCTTTTCCAGCCCTTCGGCGTAGTAGATCTGGCCGCCGAGGCCGATCGGGAAGATCTCTCCTGCGGTGTGCTCATAGGCGTGGCTGAGGGGCAGGAATGAGAGGAACACCTCGGGCCGATCGAGGTGGAAGTCGTCGAGTATGACCTGCGTGGTGCCCGCGATGTTGGTGAGCAGCATGCCGTGATGCTGGCGGACCCCGCGCGGTGCCCCGCCCGTGCCGCTGGTGTAGATGATGCAGGCGAGGCTGTCGCGCCCGATGGAGACGAGACGCGCCTCCACCGCCGCGCGCGCGGCCTGCGTATCGCCAGTCAGCATGTCGTCCCACAAGGAGGTCCCGAAGTTGCCGCCCTGCAGGCTGGGGAGTGCCTCCATGCCGACGACATGGCGGCATAAGTCGGTCTGGACGATGGCGGAAAGCAGCGGCTTGGCGAGCTTTGCGCTCGACACGATGGCCGCGCAGGCCCCTGAATTTTCAAGAATATGCGTGTGATCGCGGGTGGTGTTGGTGGTGTAGGTGGGCACCGTCACGCAGCCCGCGGCCATGATCGCAAGATCGGCGAGGCACCACTCGGGCCGGTTCTCCGAGACGATCAGGACCCGGTCACCATCGCGGAGCCCGCGCGCCCGCAGCCCTTCGGCGAGCAGGCAGACCCGCCGCGCGGCCTCGGCCCAGCTGATCGAGCTCCATTCGCCCTCGCGCTTGGCCCAGAGCATGGGCGCCTCGCCCAGCGCATCGGCGCGGGCCAGGAACAGCGATACGACGTTGGCGCACCTGTCGAATTCGACAAGATCCATGGGCTCGGAAATCCTCTCTGCCTTGTACCGCGCCCGCGCGTGCGAACGACGCGGGGCGTGCTTCTCGGTTCGAACGCTTAGGCCGCGCAATCGGTTGCGGCAAGCGGGCAGGGGGATTGTCAGAAAGGTCGCAAGGCGAGCACGGGCCGCCGTTTAAAGGGGTAGAAGAAGGATTCCCGAGGGCCATTGCCCTCGGGCTTCCCAAACTTTTGGTCTCACCTTACGCGCGTGGCCTGAGCAGCGGGAGGTGAGGTCGCTCATTCTGGGGTCAAGGGGCGATGGCCCCTTGAATCATTTTTCTCTTCTTACTCGTGCGCGCCGTTGAGGCTGTTCTTGCGGCGCTTGATCACGGTGACGTTGCCCAGCGTGTCCATGCCGACGCCTTCGCTGCGCGGATCGGCCGCGCCCAGCCACCGGCCATTGACCTTCTCGACCGCGTTGGCCTTGAGACCGAGGGGGGCGATCTTGACGTTCTCGCCCAGTGCCTGGAGCGCGGGGAGCATGGCTTCAAGCTCGGTCCCCTGTTCGAGTGTCGCTGTCTTCGAGCCCGGCGCGTAGACGAGACCCATCGCGATGGCGTCCTGCGCGGAGAGGTCCCAGTCGATCACGCCAATGATGGCCTTGGCAATCTGGCAGATGATTGTGGCACCGCCCGCCGCTCCAATGGCCAGGCGCACCGAGCCGTCGGGCGCATAGACGATGGTCGGCGACATCGAACTGCGGGGTCGCTTGCCGCCTTCCACGCGGTTGGCGACGAGGTATCCGTCCTGGCTTGGCACGGGGTCGAAATCGGGCAGTTCGTTGTTGAGGAGGAAGCCCGAGGCGGCGATGCCCGAACCGAAGTAGCCGTTGATGGTGGTGGTGACCTGCGCGACGTTGCCCTCCTTGTCGACGACGGCAAGGTCGCTCGTCCCCGGATCGTCGCGGAAGGGGACGCGCTGGCGCTCGGGCGCGCCTTCGGGCGTGCCGGGCTCGATCACCTGCATGGTGTGCGCGGGATCGATCCGAGCCGAGCGGCGGGCGAGGTAGGCCGGGTCGAGCAGGCCCTTGACCGGGACGCCGACAAAGTCGGGGTCGGCCATGTAGAGGTTGCGGTCGGCGTAGGCGAGGCGCTCGGATTCGGCGAGGAGATGCCAGGACACCGGATTGTCCTTGCCCAGCGCCTTCATGTCGAAGCGTTCGAGTTGCTTCAGGATCATCAGCACGGTCAGGCCACCCGAAGACGGTGGGCCCATTGAGCAGACCTTGTAGCCCCGGTAATCGTCGCAAACCGAGGGGCGTTCCTTCGCTTCGTATCCGGCGAGGTCAGCGGTGGTGATCGGCGAGGAGACGGGCTCGGCGGAGGTGAGCGCGGTGACGATGTTCTGCGCAATATCGCCCTTGTAGAAGGGCGCAGGTCCCTCGGCGGCGAGGCGTTCAAGCGTCTTGGCGAGCGCGGGGGTCCTCAGCGTGGAGCCGATGGCCACCGCATCACCTCCCGGAAAATAGGTCTCTTTGGCCCAGCCGGTCACGTGGCGGCTGTAGAGTTCAAGGCCGTTGTGGAGGCGGTCGGTCACCACAAACCCGTCGCGGGCGAGCGCGATCGCCGGTGCAAAGAGATCGGCCCAGGGCAGCGTGCCCCACTGCGCGTGGGCCTTGGCCATGGCGGCGAGCGCACCTGGCACGCCCGAGCTGAGCGCGCCCTGGTAGATCTCGCGGCCCGGGCGGCGTTCGCCGTTGGCATCGAGGAACCAGCTCTCGTCCGCCGAGCCGGGCGCGGTTTCGCGGCCGTCGATGGTGGCAAGCGAGCCATCAGCTGCGCCATGGCGGACCCAGAACAGGCCGCCGCCGATACCGGAATTCTGGGGCTCGACGACGTTGAGCGCGAGCATCGTCGCTATGGCCGCATCCGTCGCACTGCCGCCGCGTTTGAGGATCTCGACGCCCGCGGCGGCCGCGCGCGGGTCAGCCGCGCTGACCACCCCGATCCCGGTTGCGTCGCGATTCTGTGCGGCCGGAGGCAGCGTCTGCATCTCGGCAGGCGCGGTGGCGGTGCAGCCAGCGATGCCCATAAGAAGGGCAAGCGAGGCGGAAAGGGCGAAGGGCGTGCGCAGGACGGCGAGGGAATTTCGAAGCATTGCGCGCAAGGCTATTCGCTTCCGACCGCCTCGGCAATGGAGTTGAAGCCATCGCGCTTCATCAGCCTTTCCAGTCCCTTGCAGATATGCCTCGCGATATACGGGCCCTCGTAGACCATCGCACTGTAGAGCTGGACCAGGCTGGCGCCCGCGCGGATCCGGGCCCAGGCGTCCTCGGCGGTGGCGATGCCGCCCACGCCGATCAGCGGCAGCGCGCCGCCGGTTGCCTTGCGGAAATCCCGCAGGCGCTGCTGGGCCAGTTCCTTGAGCGGTGCGCCCGACAGGCCGCCACCTTCGCCCGCGTGCCCAGAGGACAGCGGTGGGCGTGAGATGGTGGTGTTCGAGACGATCAGCGCGCCCAGCTTGCGTTCGATGGCGATGCGGGCGATCGCGTCGATGTCGGCGGGTTCAAGGTCAGGAGCGACCTTGAGGAAGACCGGCGGGGCCTTCACCGGGCAGACCTCGTCGCGCGCGGCGATCACGCCGTCGAGAAGGCCGGTCAGTGCCGATTCGTCCTGCAGCGCGCGCAGGCCCGGAGTGTTCGGGCTGGAGATGTTGACCGCAAGGTAGGTGGCGTAAGGCGCCATCATGCGCGCCATCGTCGCATAGTCGGCGACGCGGTCGGTCGAATCCTTGTTCGCGCCGATGTTGATTCCGATTACGCCCGGGCGCGCGGCACGGGCGGCAAGGCGCTTGCGGGCCGCCTGGCCACCGCCATTGTTGAAGCCCATGCGGTTGATCACCGCGCGGTCCTCTTCGAGGCGGAACAGGCGCGGCTTGGGGTTGCCCGGCTGGGGCAGCGGGGTGATCGAGCCGACCTCGGCAAACCCGAAGCCGAGCTTGAGCAGCGCGTCGGGCATCTCGCCGTCCTTGTCGAACCCGGCGGCCATGCCGACCGGATTGGGAAAGGCAATGCCGGCCACTTCGCTCGTCAGCGCCGGACTGGGCGCAGGGGCGGGCAGGAAGCGGGCCATCGCGAGCGTGCGCAGCGCGATGCCATGTGCCGATTCGGCGTCGAATCGAAATAGGGCGGGGCGGAGGGCTTTGTAAGTCACAGCCGCGCTCATAGCTGCGTTGCGCGAAGGCCACAAATCTTTCGTCTAACAACAATTGTCAGCAAAAAAGCGCTCTTAGCCGACACCCCCCAGCAACCCCATGTCGCAAATCTACAATTCCTGAACGGCGCCTCAGCCTACATGGAGTGCGCGACCCGAAGGGCTCGTAGCGGGATGCGCACGAGTTCTTTATACCTTGAGGCGGCTTTCTGCATCGGCGGAAAGCCGCCCTTTTTTATGACCTATTGTGCGTATTTTGCATTCATGTAGAGGGCGCGAAGGTCTGCGCCCCATTGAAAACCAAGGCGCCCTGCGCTAGTTGAATTGGAGAGATTTAATCCAGTTTAACCCCTCGGGTGCGAGAAGTCCTTTAGCGATGCGCTTGTCCAGTATGGCCGACTACGCTGTTGTTATCATGTCCGCCGCGGCGCGGCATTGCGGCGGCGTGCGCATCAGCGCGGGGCAACTGGCCGAGGAAACCGGCCTGCCCGGACCCACGGTGCAGAAACTGGTAAGCAAGCTCAGTGCGGCGGGGCTCATGCGCTCCTCGCGCGGGGCCGGTGGCGGTCTCAAGCTGGCGCGCCCGCCCGCCGCAATAACAATAGCCGACATTGTCGAAGCGGTGGAGGGGCCGATCGCGCTCACCGCCTGCATCGAAGAGGGCAAGCATGACTGCACGCTGGAGGGGCAATGCACGGTTCGCCCCCACTGGCCGCAGGTCAATGCGGCCCTGCGCGGGGCATTGGCACAGGTGCCCCTCACCCAGTTCGTCGAGGAAGCATAAATGACACAAGGTTCCGCCCCTCTCACGCCGGAGGCTCCCGAGCGCGATCAGGCCGCCCGCGAGGCCGCCGCGCGCGTTGCCGACTACGAGCACGGCTGGTCCTCGGACATCGAACAGGAATACGGTCCCAAGGGTCTGTCCGAAGAGACCGTGCGGTACATCTCGGCCAAGAAGGATGAGCCCGAGTGGATGCTCGAGTGGCGCCTCAAGGCCTACCGTCGCTGGCTTGAAATGACACCGCCCGACTGGGCGAAGCTCGACGTGCCGCCGATAGACTACCAGGAAGCCTATTATTGGGCCGCGCCCAAGGCCAAGGACGGCCCCAAGTCGCTCGACGAGGTCGATCCGGAAATTCTGCGCGTCTACGAGAAGCTGGGCATTCCGCTGGAAGAGCAGAAGGTGCTCGCCGGTGTCGAGGGCGCGCGCAAGGTCGCGGTCGATGCGGTCTTCGATTCGGTTTCGGTCGCCACCACCTTCCGCAAGGAGCTGGAAGCGGCGGGCGTGATCTTCCGCTCGATCTCCGAGGCGATCCGCGAGTATCCCGAGCTGGTCAGGAAGTGGCTAGGCAAGGTCGTGCCCCAGCATGACAACTACTTTGCCGCGCTCAATTGCGCGGTCTTCTCGGACGGCACCTTCGTCTACGTTCCGGAAGGCGTGCGGTGCCCCATGGAGCTGTCCACCTATTTCCGCATCAATGCGGAAAATACCGGCCAGTTCGAGCGCACGCTGATCGTTGCCGACAAGGGCGCCTACGTCTCGTACCTCGAAGGCTGCACCGCGCCCCAGCGCGACGAGAACCAGCTGCACGCGGCCGTCGTGGAACTGGTCGCGCTGGAAGATGCAGAGATCAAGTATTCGACGGTGCAGAACTGGTACCCCGGCAACGCCGAGGGCAAGGGCGGCATCTACAACTTCGTGACCAAGCGCGCGCTGTGTCAGGGCGACCGTTCGAAGGTCTCCTGGACCCAGGTCGAGACAGGTTCGGCCGTGACTTGGAAGTACCCCTCGTGCGTGCTCAACGGCAAGGACTCGGTGGGTGAGTTCTACTCGGTAGCGGTCACCAACAACTACCAGCAGGCCGACACGGGCACCAAGATGATCCACAACGGCGCAGGTTCGCGCTCGACGATTATCTCCAAGGGCATCTCGGCGGGCCGCTCGAACAATACCTATCGTGGGCTCGTGCGCGTGGGCGCTTCGGCGGAGAACGTGCGCAACTTCACCCAGTGCGATTCGCTGCTGCTGGGCAAGGACTGCGGCGCGCACACCGTCCCCTATATCGAGGTGAAGAATCCCACCGCGCAGATCGAGCACGAGGCGACCACCTCCAAGATCAGCGACGACCAGCTGTTCTACGCGCAGCAGCGCGGGCTCGATACCGAAGAGGCGGTCGGCCTCATCGTCAATGGCTTTGCCAAGGAGGTTCTCCAGCAATTGCCGATGGAATTTGCGGTCGAGGCGCAGAAGCTGCTCGGCATTTCGCTCGAAGGGAGTGTCGGATAATGACCGTGGAACGCAAGACGCTGGGCGTCAGCCAGGGCGGCGCCAGCGGCGCCGGCGATGTACGTGCGACGTTCGCGCTGACCGGCGCGCGCTACGAAAAGCTCAAGGAACGTGCGCGCGAGCAGCGCCACCACCCCAGCGAGGCGCAGGCCGCGCTGTGGGCCGAGCTGTCGTGCTCGAAGCTGGGCGGGGTGAAGTTCATCCGCCAGGCCATCGTCGGCTCGGCGATTGTCGATTTCGCCTGCCCCTCGCGCTGGATCGCGGTGCTGCTGAGCCCTGAAGGCGCCAACGTCGAGGTCGCTACGCTTCAGGACGCCAAGTTGCGCCAGGTCGGCGTGCGCGTGCTGCGCTTTGCCGAGAGCGAAGTGCTCTCGGACATCGACAGCGTGATCAAGGCAATCAGCGTCGAGGTCAACCGCCCCTTCGACAAGCGCGCCGCGCGCCGCGGCGGAGCCGGCGTGCGGATGGAGGACACCGAGGCATGAGGCTGCGCGCAAGCGCCTTTCTCCTGCCGCTGCTGGGCGCGCTCGGCGCCGTGGTGGCTCCGGGCCTCGCCGAGGCTGGCGCGCCGACCATTCCCGAGGCTTTCCAGGGTCATTGGGAGGAGGAGCGCCGCTTCTGCGCCTCGCCCACTGATGCGACCCTGACCCTGAGCGCCAGCGCGCTCAAGGGCTGGGAAGCGACGGGCGCCGTAACCGAGGTGGAAGATGTCGGGCCACGCGCCATCGTCATCACCGCGACGTTCGACGGCGAGGGCCAGACCTGGACTTCGAGCGACCGCTACGAGCTTTCGAGCGACGGCAGCACGCTGACGACGACCAACGAGAAATTCACATTCCAGCGCTTCCGGTGCCCGAAGGGCTGAGCCCTCCTGCACCCCCAAGCGCCACACGAATCCAAGCGGAACTGAACAACGCCATGCTCAAGATTGAAAACCTCCAGGCCAAGGTGGCCGACAAGCCGATCCTCAAGGGGCTCAGCCTCGAGATCAACCCGGGCGAAATCCACGCCATCATGGGCCCCAACGGCGCGGGCAAGTCGACGCTGGGCTACACGCTGGGTGGCCGTCCCGGGTACAAGGTGACCGGCGGCTCGGCGACCTTCAACGGCGCGGACCTGCTCGAGCTGGAACCGCACGAGCGTGCGGCCGCAGGCCTTTTCCTCGGTTTCCAGTACCCGGTCGAGATTCCCGGCGTCTCCTTCGTCCAGTTCCTGCGCGAGGCGGCCAACGCCCAGCGCAAGGGCCGTGGCGAGGAACCTTATTCGGGCGGGGAGTTCCTCAAGCTCGCCAAGGAGAAGGCCGGCCTTCTCAAGATGGACATGGACATGCTCAAGCGCCCCGTGAACGTGGGCTTCTCGGGCGGTGAGAAGAAGCGCGCCGAGATGGTGCAGATGGGCGTCCTCGATCCCAAGCTGGCGATCCTCGACGAGACCGATTCCGGTCTCGACATCGACGCGCTGCGCATCTGCGGCGAGGGCATCAACTCTATCATGCGCCACAAGGACAAGGCCGTCCTTCTCATTACCCACTACCAGCGCCTGCTCGACTACGTGAAGCCGGACTATGTCCACATTCTCTCGGCGGGCCGCATCGTCAAGTCGGGCGGTCCCGAGCTGGCCCTGCGCCTCGAGGACGAGGGGTACGAAGCCGTGGTGCACGAGACGGCAGCATGAGCGATACCCTGACTCTTCCGACGCGCCGGGACGAGGACTACCGGTATTCCGATCTCGCGGCGCTGGAAACGCTCTGGCCGATCGCACCCGAGGAGATCCATGTCGCGGCAGGCAGCGAGGCATCGCTCCAGGTCGTTCTGGACGGCGAGGCTCCGGTTGCGCGCCATCTTGTCATCACGCTGGAAAAGGGCGCGAAGTACGACCTGCGCGTCCTCTCGGCGGGCCCGGTCTATGGCCGCTTCGCGCTCGACGTGCGTCTGGGCGAAGGCGCGGACTTCACCTTTGGCGCCGCGCAGCTGGCGACGGGCTCGGAGAATCTCGAGATCGTGACCAAAGTGGTCCATGCCGAAGAGAACGCGACTTCGGCGCAGATCGTGCGCACCGTTCTCTCCGAAAAGGCCGTGGGCACCTACCTGGGCTGCATCGGCGTGGAGCGCGGCGCGGACGGCACCGACGCCGAGCAGTCGGTGCGCGCGATGCTGCTGGATCGCACGGCGACGGCCAACGCGAAGCCGGAACTCGAAATCTTCGCCGACGACGTGAAGGCCGCGCACGGCTGCGCGGTAGGTGAACTCGATGCCGAAGGGCTGTTCTACCTCATGTCACGCGGGCTTCCTCCGGCCGACGCCAAGCGCCTGATGCTCCAGGCCTTCATCGCCGAGGCATTCTCGGGCGCGCCCGAGAGCGACGAGCTGAACGCGGCCGCGCAGGCTCGGCTGGAGGCCATCCTGGGATGAGCACTGCGACGCTGACCTTGAAGGACCAGTTTCCCGGGCTTGCCGGGAACTGGCACTACCTCGACACCGCCGCGACCGCGCAGAAGCCGCAGGCGGTGATCGATGCCACCGTGAATGCGCTGGGCCGCGACTACGCGACCGTGCACCGCGGGGTCTATGCGCGCTCGGCCGAGATGACACTGGCTTTCGAGGCGGCGCGGCGCACGACCGCGCAGTTCATTGGCGGTAAAGAGGACGAGATCGTCTTCACCCGCGGCGCGACCGAGGCGATAAACCTCGTTGCGCAGAGCTGGGGCCTGACGAACCTGAAGGCGGGCGACCGCATTCTGCTCTCCGTGCTTGAGCACCACGCGAACATCGTGCCCTGGCAGCTCCTCGCCGAACGTACCGGCGTTGCCATCGACGTCTGCCCGCTGACGGCGGATGGCCGGATCGATCTCGATGCAGCGCAAGCCATGCTGACCCCGGCGCACAAGCTGGTGGCGCTGGCGCATGTCTCGAACGTGCTGGGCTCGGTGCTCGATGTGGCGCGCGCCGCCCGGCTCGCGCACGATGTCGGCGCGAAGCTTCTGGTCGATGGTTGTCAGGCCACCCCGCGCCTTGCGCTCGACATGAAGGCGCTGGACTGCGATTTCTACGCCTTCTCGGCGCACAAGCTCTACGGGCCGACCGGGGTGGGCGTGCTCTGGGCGAAGAAGGACATTCTCGATGCCATGCCGCCCTGGCACGGCGGCGGGGCGATGATCGACCGCGTGACCTTTGAAAAGACTACCTACGCCCCTGCGCCGCAGCGCTTCGAGGCGGGGACGCCGATGATCGTCGAGGCGCTTGGCATGGCTGCGGCCATTGACTGGCTCGACGAGGTCGGCCTCGACCGGGCCGAGGCGCACGAGCGGGAGCTTACCGCCACGCTGCGCCGCGAACTGTCCGCGCGCAACGACGTCACCCTGTTCGGGCCCGAGGATGGCCTTGGCATCGTCAGTTTTGCGCTCGATGGGGTTCACCCGCACGATCTGGGCACCATATTGGACGAGGAAGGTACAGATGGCAGCCGCGTCGCGATCCGCGCCGGGCACCACTGCGCGCAGCCGCTGATGGACCACCTTGGGGTGTCCGCCACGGCCCGGGCCAGCTTCGGCCTCTACAGCGACGAAAGCGATATCGAGGCGCTCCTGAAAGGGATCGAGCGCACCAGGAGAATTTTTGGATGAGCAACGACGAGAAGCCCAACTTCACCGTCGAAAGTGTCGATGAAGCCCCCGCCCCCCGCCGCGCGCGGGTTGACGAGGCCGAGGCTCCCCAGGCCACGGCCGAAACCGACGGCGAGCGCAAGCGTGACTACCTCGAAGGGTTCCTGGCCGAGAAGCCGCAGAGCGAAAATCCGGGTGAACCAGGCGGCGCGATCTACGACGGCGTGGTCGATGCGCTGAAGGAAATCTTCGACCCCGAGATTCCGGTCAACATCTACGATCTGGGGCTCATCTACGCGGTCGATGTCTCGCCCGAGGCCTCGGTGGCGGTCACCATGACCCTGACAACCCCGCACTGCCCGGTCGCCGAATCGATGCCGGGCGAAGTGGAACTGCGCGTCGCCGCCGTTCCGGGCGTGCGCGATGCCGAAGTGAACCTGGTCTGGGATCCGCCGTGGGACATGGCCAAGATGTCCGACGAGGCGAAGCTCGAACTGGGCATGCTGTGAGCGAAGCGGCGGACCTTGCCGAGCACGGCCATGTCGATGGCCTCAACGTGCGCCTTGCCAACTATGGCTACGAGGCGGACGGCAAGGCCATCGTCGCGCTGCTCGATGCCTATGCGCGCGACCCGATGGGCGGCGGCGAGGGCCTTGCCCCGGCGGTGCAACAACGGCTCGCCATCGCCCTCGATGCCTTTCCGGGGGCTTTTTCGGTCCTCGCCTTCGCCGGCGCCGAGCCGGTCGGGCTCGCCAACTGCTTTACCGGCTTTTCGACCTTCGCCGCGCGCCCGCTGGTCAATATCCATGACCTCGTGGTACTCTCAGCGCATCGCGGGAAGGGTATCGGCCGCGCGCTGATGAATGCGGTCGAGGTTGAGGCCCGCACGCGCGGGGCCTGCAAGGTCACGCTCGAGGTGCTCTCGGGCAACGCGCCCGCCAAGGCGCTCTACGCCGCGCAGGGGTTTGCCACCTATGCGCTCGATCCCGATGCGGGAACCGCTCAATTCTGGGAAAAGAAGCTATGACCACCACGACAACCTCCCGTCCGCGTCCGGCCGCCGTCGTGCTGACCCCCAGCGCCGAGGAGCGGGTCGCCAAGCTCATGGCCCAGGCTCCCGAGGACGCGATCGGCGTCAAGCTCTCGACCCCGCGCCGGGGCTGTTCGGGGCTGGCTTACTCGGTCGACTACGTGACCGAGGAAAGCCCCATGGACGAGAAGATCGAGACCCCCGGCGGCGTGTTCTACATCGACGCCGCCTCGGTGCTCTACCTGATCGGTTCGACCATGGACTGGCAGGAAGATGACTTTACCGCCGGCTTCGTGTTCAACAATCCCAACGCCAAGGGGGCCTGCGGCTGCGGTGAGAGCTTTACAGTCTGAGCCGTCCAGTCACAGGCAGGCAGTAGAAAACAGGACATTTTCTCAAGGGGCGATCGCCCCTTGACCCCGGAACCGGCTACCTCGCTTTTCTCCGCCAACGTGGCGTGCGCAAGGTGAGCTCAACCGTTCGGTGAGCTCGGGGGCGATGGTCCTCGGAATTGTCCTTCTTCTAGATTTGGAGAGGCCTGCGGCCCTTATCCACCTTCTGCGAGGAAACGCAGCAGGGCCTGGTCGTAATCGTCGACCATGCCGTTGGCTTCGATCCGTTCGTCGAGCCAGATCTGCTCGTCGCGGGTGATGTCGGTGGCGGCTTCCACCAGCGCGTTGAACTCGCGGCGCGGGGGCTTCTTGCCGAAGACCTTGCCAAGATGGTTGGGATTGAGCGCCGCACGCCCGGTTCGGCCCAGGAACCGGCCGACCGACGAGCTCGTGTCGTTCATGAACCGCTCGAGCTCGGCCGCGCGTGCGGTGTCGAGCGGGGTGTGGCTGGTAAAGCCCTGCAGGTAGTTGCCGACCCCTTGCACGAACAGCGCCTTCCATTCCGGCGCATTGTCGGCGTCGAGTGTTTCATCCTTCAGGCGAAACAGCAGTTCAGCTTCGCGCCGGCCGATCCCGGCAGGACGGTCCGATCCGCTGGAGAAGAGCACACGGCGCAGCAGCGCGGCCTCGGCTTGCGTGACCCGGCCTTTTTCCAGTTCGCCGCCGCAGCGCGTGGGGCCTTCGCCCGTGAGCACTTCGCGCTCGAGGCACTCGATCGCCCAGACCCGCAGGGTCTCGGGCGTGGACAACGCAGTCTCGAACACGCGGATGAGGGTTTCCAGTTCGGTCAGCGAGCAGACCGCGCCGTCGGCCTCGATCTGGTCGATCAGCCAGCGGGCATTGGCCTCGCTCACGTAACCGCGCGGTTCCTCGATCTCGACGATGAAGTGGGTGATGGCCTCGCGGAAGAACTCCGCCCATTCGGGCGCGGGCGAGGCAAGGCGGCGATTGACCGCGAAGATCGTCGCGGCTTCTTCGGCGGTGATGGTGCCGTCTGCCCAGCCGGTGCGGCGCAGCGCGAGAACGTCCTTGGCGCAGATCGTCCCGTCGGCAAGGGCCTTCTCGGCAATGGCGCTGAAATGCATGGTCATCGGTCGTGCTGGTCCCCGCCCTGGTTGCAGGCGCGAGACTAGGCCGAATAGCCCTAATTACGCGTTAATGCAGGAGCCGCCGAGGCCCCTGTGCGCACGACCTAGCGCTGGCGCAGCGCCGCGACGCAGGCCGCGCGGTCCACGTCCTGCCCATCCGACTGGCGCCGCGCATCGACGTAGGTCGCGACCGGCGCCTTCGAGTTCGAGGTCGGATAGAGGTAGACGTCGAGCAGGCAGGCGCGCCCGGTGAACTGGAGCTTGCGCGCATCGCCTTCCCAGACTTCGAGCCGGGGCTGGCCGAACTGGCGCACCAGTTCACGCTCGGTCACGCCGATCACGCCTTCAAGGCCCGGAATGTTCAGCAAACGCGGGTCACGGGCGCCGGACGGTGTTGCGGGACGGATGTTGGTGGCACGCGGCGGTGGGCTGGTGCGCGATCCCCCGCCGGTGCCGGTGCTCGAGACACACCCCGCCAGCGCCAGGGCCCCGGCCAGCAGGAGCACGGCTCCCCTCCCCGGGAGCGGCGTGCGGGCGGGCGTGGAAAGGCGGCGGCGAAGGCGCGAATGTGCGGGGCGGATCGTCGTCATTATGGCTCCAGCGCATCGCCCGCCGCCGCGCCCGTGTCAACGGGCCGCGGGGGCGGGGAAGGTTGCACCGCGACAGACGGCAGGCTACTCGCGCCATGATGCGGTGCAAAAACCTGTGTGCTGCGTGTAGTTCACTGCCGAACAACCCCTTAGGCTGAGGAAACAAGCTGCATGAGCGAGACTACCCTGGACGTCGTTGCCATCGGTAACGCCATTGTCGATGTCATGGCCCCCTGCGAGGATTCGCTGATCGAAGAGCTGGGCATGGTACGTGGCGGCATGACCCTGATCGACACCGAGGGGGCGACCTCGCTCTATGCGCGCATGGGTCAGGCAACCGAGATCTCGGGCGGTTCGGCGGCGAACACGCTGGCTGGCCTTGCCGCGCTGGGTGCCGGCTGCGGCTTCATCGGCCAGGTTGCCGACGACCAGCTGGGCGAGATCTTCGCGCACGACATCCGTTCGGGCGGCATCGCCTACACCACCGCGCCGCGGGCGGGCGACCCGCCGACGGCGCGCTGCCTGATCTTTGTCTCGCCTGACGGCCAGCGCACGATGAACACCTTCCTCGGCGCTTCCCAGTACCTGCCCGCCGAGGCGCTCGATCTCGACATGATCGCACGCGCCAAGGTGCTCTACCTCGAAGGCTACCTGTGGGACCCCGAAGAGCCGCGCGCCGCCATGCGCAAGGCGATCGATGCTGCGCGCGGCGCGGGCGCGAAGGTCGCCTTCACGCTGTCCGATGCCTTTGTCATCAGCCGTCATGGCGATGACTTCCGCGCGCTTATCGCAGACGGTCTGATCGACATCCTCTTTGCCAACGAGGTCGAACTGGCCGCCCTGACCGGCGAGGACGATTTCGACGCCGGGATCGCTGCGCTCGCGCCCAAGATCGGAACGCTGGTCGTGACCCGCAGCGAAAAGGGCGCGGTGGCCGCAACCGGCGGCGAGGTGACCCAGGTTCCGGCCGAGCCCATCGCCAAGGTCGTCGACACGACGGGCGCGGGTGACTTGTTCGCGGCCGGTTTCCTCTACGGCCACGTGCGCGGTATGGAGGTTGCCAAGTGCCTCAAGCTTGGGGCAGTCTGTGCAGCCGAGATCATTTCGCACATGGGGGCCCGTCCGGAAGCCGATCTCAAGGCGCTTGCGGGCGTCTGACCCGACAGGGGGCAGGTTTCCGGTTCCGGTCCGTCGGGCAGCGCCATGCTGTGCCGACCGACGGACCGCCCGGAACTGGGGAGTTGGCCGATTGACCTGTCCGGCGCTGATCGACTTCGAGGCAAGCTGCCTGCCCGAATACGGGCAATCCTTTCCCATTGAGGTTGCCATCGCGCGGGTGGACGGGCGCAGCCGGGCCTGGCTCATCAAGCCCTCGCCCCTCTGGACCTACTGGGACTGGTCCGATGAGGCCGAGAGCCTCCATGGCATCAGCCGCGAATTGCTGGAAACCCAAGGCCTGCCGCCTGAACAGGTCTACGCCGAGATGGTCGCCTTCACCGAGGATTGCGACCTCTATGCCGATGCCGACCTCGACGAATACTGGTTCGAGGTCCTGTGCCACGCCATCGGCAAACCCCTTCCCTTCCCGATCCGGTACCTGGGTGAATTCATCGGCCGGCGCGGCTACACGCGCGAACAGGTCGTGCGCGCGCTGGACGCCGCGCGGGCCAAGCTTCCCAAGGAGCACCTCGCTCGCGAGGACGCCAAGCGCCTGGCGATGATGGTGAAGCTCCTGCTCGACGAGCCGCCCGGAGGGCTCAGCCGCGCAGCGGTGTGATTAGTCAAGAGAAGAGACATCCGAGGGCCATCGCACTCGGGCTCCCCGAACTGTCTGGCTCACCTTTCGCGCGCCCACTTGGCTGAAGGAGGCGAGGTCGCCCGTCCCGGGGTCAAGGGGCTATGGCCCCTTGGAAAAAACTCGCAAAACTCAGACTTCGGCAGATGCCCTGCGCCGAGCCTCTTCCAGATCCACTTGGCATTCGCGGCGCGCCTCGCGGCGTTCCTCGACGAGCCGGTCGGCAAGCTGGGTGGTGAGCGCGCAGCCGCGTTCGGGCCGGATCGGATGCTTGCGGCGGCATCCGCTTTCGGTGGCGAAGAAGTTGTCCGCGCAGTCCTCGAACTCGGCAACGTCGGCGGCGTGCTGGGCCCGGCAGGCCGCGCTCCAGTGGTTCTTGTAGGAAAGCTGTGCGCGGCTCACGCAGTCCTCGAAGGCGGTCTGGGCGGCCTTTTCGCGCCGGGCCTGCTGGGCCAGTGCGTCGGTCTGCTGGACCGCGTTCTCCTGGCGCCGGGCCATCGCCTGGCTCTGCTCGCGGATGTCCTGCGAGGGCAGGTAGATGCCATAGTAGAAGCCGACGCCCGCCCCGCCCATGAGGGCACCGGCCGCAAGGCACAGCTTGAGGATGGCGTCGGCGTGCTTGATCATGGGCTTAGTGGGCGCTCTTCTCGCGCGCCACCTCGCGCCAGCCGATGTCGCGGCGGGCAAAGCCGGTCGGGAAGTCGATCGCGTCGAGCGCAGCGTAGGCACGCCCCTGCGCTTCGCTGACCGAAGAACCCATGCCGGTCACGTTGAGCACGCGGCCCCCGCTCGCCACCAGCGTATCGTCCTTGATCGCCGTGCCCGCGTGGAAGACCTTCACGTGGTCGTTCTCGTTGCCTTCGATTCCCTTGATCGCGCCGCCCTTCTCGGGCGTTCCGGGATAGCCGTGCGCGGCCATCACCACGGTGAGCGCGGGCTCGTCGGAGAAGCGCGGCGGCGCGACCGAGCCGAGACGATTCTCCGCGCAGGCATGGAGCAGTTCGACGAGATCGCTCTGCAGGCGCATCATCATTACCTGGCATTCCGGATCGCCGAAGCGGCAGTTGTACTCGATCAGCTTGGGGCCGTCCTTGGTGAGCATGAGGCCCAGGAACAGGACGCCGTTATAGGGCATGCCCTCGTCGGCCAGCGTGCGTACGGTGGGCGCGATGATGCGGGTCATCGTCTCGGCGGTGAGCTCGGGGGTGAGCACCTTGGCCGGGCTGTAGGCACCCATGCCGCCGGTGTTGGGGCCGATATCGCCGTCACCCACGCGCTTGTGGTCCTGCGCGCTGGCGAAGGGCACGATGGTCGAGCCGTCGGTCAGCGCGAAGAAGCTGGCTTCCTCGCCATCGAGGTATTCCTCGATCACCGCTTCGGCGCCTGCCTCGCCAAAACGGCCCGAGAAGATTTCCATGACCGCCATTTCGGCTTCGGCCTCGGTCATCGCGACCGTCACGCCCTTGCCCGCGGCAAGGCCGTCGGCCTTCACCACCACCGGCGCGCCAAATTCGGCCAGAGCGGCAAGCCCTGCGGATTCACTGGTGACGCGTACATAGCGGCCGGTGGGAATGTCGGCCTTGGCGCACAGGTCCTTGGTAAAGCCCTTGGAGCCCTCAAGCTGGGCGGCGGCCTTGTTGGGACCGAACACCGGAACGCCCACCTCGCGTAGCGAATCGGCAAGCCCATCGACGAGCGGGGCCTCGGGGCCGATCACGACGAGCCCGATGCGCTTGTCCTCGCAGAAGGCGAGCACGGCGCCGTGGTCGGTCGCATCCAGCTCCACGCAGGTCGCATCCTGCGCGATACCGGGATTTCCGGGGGCAGCGTAGAGCGTGTCGCACAGCGGGGATTGCGCCATCTTCCATGCCAGCGCATGTTCGCGCCCGCCCGAGCCCAGAAGAAGGATGTTCATAACCCCGTGCCTTTCAATCGATCCACTGACGATGACAAAACCGAATACGGTCGCTTGGAGGGGCTGGTAGCGAAGGAGGGCGCAGGGGACAACGCCGCGCCGCTTTCGATCACCGAGATTTCGACCCGATTGAAGCGCACGGTCGAGGATCGGTTCGGCTATGTACGCCTTCGCGGGGAGCTTTCGGGCGTCAAGCGCGCAGCGTCCGGGCACCTCTATTGTGCCTTGAAGGACGACAAGGCGGTGATCGACGGGGTGATGTGGCGCGGCAACGCGCAGCGCCTCGCCTTTCGTCCCGAGGACGGGATCGAGGTCGTCGCGGCGGGCAAGCTGACGACATATCCCGGGCGCTCCAAGTACCAGATCGTGATCGAATCGATGGAGATCGCGGGCGAGGGCGCGCTGCTGGCGCTCCTGGAAAAGCTGCGCGCGCGGCTTGCTGCGGAAGGCCTTTTCGCGCCCGAGAGGAAGCGCGCGTTGCCCTTCCTGCCGCGTACCATCGGTGTCGTGACTTCGCCCACGGGTGCGGTCATTCGCGACATCCTTCACCGCCTGGCTGACCGTTTCCCGAGCGAGGTCCTGGTCTGGCCGGTGCTGGTCCAGGGCGAGGGCGCCGCCCAGCAGGTCGCGAACGCGGTGCGCGGCTTTTCCGCGATCGCGCCCGGCGGTCCGGTGCCGCGCCCCGATCTCGTTATCGTCGCGCGCGGCGGCGGCTCGATCGAGGACCTATGGAGCTTCAACGAGGAAGTGGTCGTGCGCGCGGTGGCCGAGTGTTCGATCCCGGTGATCTCGGCCGTTGGGCACGAGACCGACACTACCTTGTGTGACTACGCCGCCGACCGGCGCGCGCCCACGCCGACGGCTGCGGCCGAAATCGCGGTGCCGGTGCGCCGCGAACTGCTGGGACAGCTCGACGAGATGGGCTTTCGCATGCGCCGCTGCGCGCTGCGCCCGGTGACGCTGGGGCGCGAGCGGCTGGAGGCGCGCGTGCAGCGCCTGCCCAGGCCCGATGCGATCCTTGCCATGAAGGCGCAGGCGCTCGACGATCTTACCGACCGGCTGCGGCGGGGGCTCAAGGACCGGGCGGGACGCAAGCGTGAGCGCCTGGGGGTTGTCGCCGCGCGGCTTTCGCTGCCCCTGCTGCAGCGTCAGGTGGTGCAGGCAGGCAAGGACCTGGCCGGTACGGGCCTCGAACCGCGCCTCCTTACCCGCCGCGGGGCGCAGGACCGTGACCGGTTGGCCCCCTTTGCGCGCGTGTTGCCCCAGCTCAACCCGCGCCTGCCGCTCGAACGTGGCTATGCGCTGGTCAAGAGCGTGGACGGCAAGGCGCTGACCTCGCGCGAAAAGGCGGCCACTGAGACCGGCCTCGTCCTGGAGTTCCGCGATGGCGAACTTGCGGTCGCGGTGGGCGAGGGCGCGGTTCCTTCTGGTTCTTCAGGCCCGGCTCCGGCCCTGGCACCCAAGGCCAGCCTCAAGCCCGATCCCAAGCTCTCGTCCGCCCCGCGACCGAAGGCCGAGGAACCGCGACAGGGCGATTTGTTTTGAGGCGGGGCCTCTGCTAGATCCAAGGTCATGCTAATGTCTTCTGCCGACCGTCCCGCCAAGCTCGCCTACGGGCCCAGCAGCTACCGTATGCTAAGCCCGGGCAACTACGTGAATTGCGCCGTGACCGGCGAGCCCATCGCGCTCGAGGAGCTGCGGTACTGGAGCGCGGAGCGGCAGGAAGCCTACGCGAGCGCGGAGATCGCGACGCGCCGTATGCTCTCGGACACCTGACCCAGGGAACCATCCCATGATGAAGATTGCACGTACGTCCCTTCTTGGCCGGCTGGCCTTGGGGAGCGCTCTTGGCTGCGCGGTTCTCACTGCAGGCACCTTCTTGGCCGCCGAGCGCCCGGCCTACGCGGCCGATGATGCAGCGCGCGGGCAGGGCCTCTCCGTTACCGGCGAGGTCACGCAAGGGGGCTGGATTCGTGGCGTGGCGCCCAAGGGTACCGTTTCCATGACGCTCGATGGTGAGGATGTTGGCGTGGCGGAAGGGTCGGGCCAGTGGTTTGCCGCGTTCGACCGCGATGCCAAGGACAGCGCCCGGCTCGTTGCCAAGCTCGCCGATGGTTCGGTGTTGGAACGCACCATCTCGGTCTCGCCGCGCAAGTGGAACATCGAGCGGGTGAACATCGCGCGCCGCAAGGGCGGGCCGTCCGAAGCCTTCATGAAGATCCGTCGTCCTGAACTTGCCCAGATCGTGGCCGCGCGCGCCAAGCGCACTGGCGCTATGGGCTGGACGCAGGACTTCATCTGGCCGGTGAAGGGGCGCATCTCCGGGCGCTTTGGTTCGCAGCGCATTTATCGCGGCGAGCCGGGCAGCTACCATTCGGGCCTTGACATCGCGACCGGCACCAGCGGTACGCCCTTTGTCGCACCGGCTGATGGCACGGTGATCCTGGCGGCCGATTCCAAGCCCTTCTCGCTCGAAGGCCACCTTCTGATGATCGACCATGGCAATGGCCTCAATAGCGCCTTCCTGCACTGCTCGCAGATCGACGTGAAGGTGGGTGATACGGTGCGCCAGGGGCAGGTGATCGGCAAGATCGGCAGCTCGGGCCGCGCTACTGGGCCGCACCTGCACTGGTCGATCAAGTGGAAGGACGCGCGGGTAGATCCCATCCTGTTCACTGGGCCGATGAACTGATCCCGCCAGTCCGATAGATTTGTAAGACAGGTGTTTTTCAAGGAGCCATCGCCCTTTGACCCCAGAATCGGCGACCTCACCTTTCTCAACCAGGGAGGCTGGCGTAAGGTGATCTGGACAGGTCCGTAAGCCCTCGGAAATCTCCTTACTTCCTGCTCAATATACCCTAACGTGGCGATATCCGCCTTTTCTTGCCTTCCCAACGAGGTCCTGTGCGCGCTCGTATCGCTTCGCTGATCCTGCTGGCAGGGCTTGTACTGCCGATCTGGGTGCGCTCGCCGCAGCTGCCGGAGCCCGAGGGCAACGGCCTTGCACTGGCGCGTCAGCGCCTGCCCGATGGGGGGCGGCTGGCGCGCGATCTTGGTCCCTTGCACCTGGAGGGTGCCTGGCAACTGACCGGTGCGCGTGCGGGCGGCTATTCGGCGCTGGTGCCGGTGGGGGATGGCCAGCTTCTGGCGATCAGTGACGGGGGCATGTGGCTCCATCTCGACATGCGCACAGGCGCGCCGTTTCGCCATGCCTACGACAAGGTGGGTCTGGCGACGCGCAGCAACGAGAAACAGGACCGCGACGTCGAATCGGCGTTTCGGGACCCGCGAAGCGGCGCGATCTGGCTCGGAATGGAGGGCGTCAACGCGATCGTGCGCACGGATGCACAGTTACATGAAGAACAACGCGTACAGCCTGCCGCGATGCGCGATTGGGCCGTTAATTCCGGGCCCGAGGCGATGACGCGGCTGCTTGACGGACGTTTTCTCGTGCTGCGCGAGACGCCGACGCCCGGCACGGGTGGGCGCTTGCACGAGGCGGTGCTGTTTGCAGGCGATCCGGTCGAAGGTGGGAAAGCCCGGCGGCTGCAGTTTGCAGGGCCGCGCAACTTTTCCGCGGTCGATGCCGCCACGCTGCCTGATGGGCGCGTGCTGGTGCTCATGCGGCGGCTGGTCTGGCCAGCGCCGCTGACCTTTGCGGGGCGCATCGTGATTGCCGATCCGCATGACATCGCGCAGGGCGAAACCTGGACCTCGCAGGAGGTCGCGGTGCTGGCCTCGGACATGCCGCTCGACAATTTCGAGGGAATGGCGGTGCGTGAGGGCGCGCAAGGCGGCGTCGAGATCTGGCTGATCTCGGACGACAACTTCATGCGCCACTGGCAGCGCACGCTTTTGTGGAAGCTGTCGGTCGATCCCGCACAGCTACCCGGCAGGGATACGTCGAAACATATCCGCTGAGCGCTGGTTCAGGTAGCAAAGGGCACGCAAAAAGCGCGCGGTGGAACCGCACGCCTTTGCGAGAAGCCGAATTGGCCGTTCACCCCTTGCGGGGTGAGGGCAATCAGGCGGCCTGCTGCTTCTTGAGCTCGCGCTTCACCTTGAGGGCGCGCGGGCTGAGCTTGCCATCCGAGGTCTTGAGAAGCCAGTTGTCGAGGCCGCCATTGTGCTCGACCGAGCGCAGGCCGTGCGTTGAGACACGGAACTTGAAGCTGCGGTCCAGACGTTCCGACATCAGCGTGACGTTCTGGAGGTTGGGCAGGAAGACGCGCTTGGTCTTGTTGTTGGCGTGGCTGACGTTGCAGCCGACCTGACGGCCCTTGCCGGTCAGTTCGCAGATGCGGGACATGTTTACTCTCGCTCGAAAAAAACGGTTGCCGTAAGTACGGGAAGGCGCGCCCTTACTGATTCCCTGTGCAAAGGTCAAGTTGCATGGGCGGATTTCGCAGGCTAGCTCAGGGTGCATGACCCGCTGGCCGCTTCCCCAATACATGGCTCTCGCCCTCGCGCAAGCGCGCGAAGCCGCCGATTCGGGGGAGGTGCCCATCGGCGCCGTGGTGGTAAAGGATAAAAAGGTCATCGCCGCGGCGCGCAACGCGCCCAGAGCCCGCCACGACCCCACGAGTCACGCCGAAATCGAGGCGATTCGCGAGGCTGCGCGAATTCTTGGTGACGACCGGCTGACCGGATGCGAGCTGTGGGTGACGCTCGAACCTTGCGCGATGTGCGCCGGCGCGATCGCCCATGCCCGTATTGCCAGGCTGTACTATGCCGCCAGCGATCCCAAGGGCGGGGCTGTCGAGCATGGGGCCCGGGTTTTCGATCATCCCCAGTGTCTCCACCGTCCTGAGGTCTATTCGGGCATGGGCGAGGCCGAGGCGGCGGACCTCCTTCGTACCTTCTTTCGCAAGCGGCGTTGATCGGGCCGGGTGGCCATTGCCCCTTGATCCCGGAATCGGCGACCTCCCCATTCTCAACCAAGGTGGCGGGCGCAAGGTGAGCCAGACCGTTCGGGGAGCCCGAGGGCAATGGCTCTCGGAATTACGTTCCTGATGGTCCGGCTCAGAGCCCACGCCAGATCTTCATGGCGGTATCGTCGCGTGTCCCCAGGCGCCGGGTATCGCAGGCGAGGGGGCGGAAGTCCGCGCCGTAGCACAGGCGCACCTCCCTCAGCCAACCCCGGCGGCTGAGGTGGATGCCGATGGCCTTGCGCGGCCAGTCGCGGTTGCGCGCGAGGAAGGCGTTGCGAAAGTCTCCGGCGGTCAGGTCCTCCTTGCGTGAGAGGCGGTCGGCGTCGGGCCAGTGGACCGAGCGCCACAGGATCGCACTCACGCGGTAGTACTTAGCCGGGTCCTTCGTCATGCAGCTGCCGTGCTTGGCCCATTCGCGGACCAGCAGCGAGGGGGAGGGTGTCATGCACAGGTGTTTGTGCAGCATCTGCGGGCGGGGCAGCTGCGTGGCCGCGCACCACTGCGGGGAGAGGCCCCGGGCGGCCTCGGGCCAGAGCCCGTGGAGGATGAATCCAAAGCGACCGAAGCGGGTGTCGCACTGCATCGCCTTGGGGTTGCCATGAGTCTTGCACCAGTCGGGCGACCAGCTGGCGGCCAGCGTGTAGCCCGCGATGGGACGCGGGCGGGCAGGGCCATCGCGGGTGACCGGCTTTGGCGGTGCCAGTTGGCGCGGCATGCGGCACTGGTAGGCTTGTGCGAGGGCTTGCAGGGGGCCAAGGGGCGCCGCCAGGAGTGCGAGGCCGATGCAGATGCCCACGCGCGCCATCCTAACTGAAGATGTCCCGGTGATCGGGAAACTGGCCTCTGGCGCGCACCCAGGCGAGCGCGTCGGTGCACAGCAGCAGCGCCATCGAGGCCATTTCGAGCGCGAGGTTCCCAAGGCTCAGCACCAGATGGAGCGTGCCAAGGGCCGCGTACTCTTCCCAGAAGACGATGGTCATCGGCAGGTCCAGCAGGGAAAGGCCAAGATAGAACCACAGCGCGATGGCGTTGGCGCGCCGGGCGATCATGTACCAGAAGCACAGGTAGTAGCCGACGGCGTACATCGCCATCAGCACCATCGGCAGGCTGCCGGGCTCCTGCGCATATGTCAGTGGCACGGTGGCGAGGGCCGTGAGGCCCTGCGCCAGCATCAGGGCACCGAAGAGGCGTATCGAGGTTGGCCGGGAAGACATTCGTGCGCGCTCCTCCCGTTTCAGAGCGGGGTGAAGTCGAGCCCGATGTCGGCTGCCGGCGCACTCTGGGTGAGGCGCCCGACCGAGACATAAGTGACGCCCGAGGCTGCGATCGCACCGATGGTGGCGAGGTTGACGCCGCCCGAGGCTTCGGTGGGCACGCGCCCGGCGACGCGGGCCACGGCTTCGCGCAGCATGTCGGGTCCCATGTTGTCGAGCAGGAGGTGGTGGGCGCCCGCCTCGATGGCCGGTTCGATCTGTTCGAGGTGATCGACCTCGCAGATGATCTGCACAACGCCCGCGTCGCGCGCGCGCGCCACGGCCGGACCGACCCCGCCTGCCACAAGGACATGGTTGTCCTTGATCATGGCGGCATCCCACAGGCCCATGCGGTGGTTCTGCGCGCCGCCCATGCGGGTCGCGTACTTCTCGAGGTGCCGCAGGCCCGGGATGGTCTTGCGCGTGTCGAGAAGGGTCGCCTGGCCCTCCATCGCATCAACGTAGGCGCGGGTCATCGTGGCAATGCCGGACAGATGCTGCACGGTGTTGAGCGCGCTGCGCTCGGCCGTCAGCATGGCGCGCGCGTTGCCGGTGAGGCGCATGAGGTCGGCGCCCGGCTGTACCTGCGTGCCTTCCTCGACGAGAATCTCGATCTCCATTTCGGGATCGAGCGCGCGGAAGAAGGCGGCGGCGAGCGGCAGGCCTGCAACCGTGATCGCATCGCGCGAATCCATGACGCCCGAGAAGCGCACGTCGGCATCGATCACGCTTTCGCTGGTGACGTCGCGTCCGCCTCCGGGAAGTCCTTCGCCCAGGTCCTCGGCGAGGGTGGCGGCAACGAATGTGTCGATGGCGAAGGCCTCGCATGCGAGGCCGGACAGGGTCGGCTCAGTCATGTGTGTGTCCTTGCCAAGCGATTGCCCGCCTGTCGAGGAGGCGTTGCATCGCGGATTTGCAAAATACGCAAAAGGAGCGCATAGGGGCTCCAACACGAGCTCACAGGCCACAAGGCGCTCGTGGCTGCATGACCCAGGACCCACGGCCAAGAGCCCCCGCTCCAGGTGCCCGAGGTCCCCCCGGATCGCTGTTCAGCCCACCCCTGCCGATGCCCGGACGCCCCTCGCGTCTGACGGGCGTTTTTCGGCTGCCGTTCTGGCCCACCTCGCTCGTGCCCGGGATCGGATTGCGTGCGCACCCGCAAAGGGGCGCAGGCTCCTCCCGTTCAACAGCAACGCCGGGTCGCCGGTACACGATATAGGAGCAGTTTCATGGCCCAGGGCCCCATTAAGCCTTTCCTCATCCAGAAGGACGAGAGCGGCAATTTCCGTCTGACCGTGCGTACCACGCGCTACAACTCGATCGGTTACCCGATCGTCTCGTCCAAGCTGCAGGATGAGATCTTCGAGACGCAGTCGGCGGCCAAGGCCTTTGCCCGCAAGAACTTCAACGCCGAAGCCGGTGAGTACGCGACCAAGTAAGGTCCGGAAAACGCCCGGCCGGACACCGGCCATCCCTTGCACCTGAATGGCCGTTGCCTCGTGCGATGAAGGGCCCTGCCTGTCCCCTGGGAAGGGTGATCGGCAAGGCCCTTTTCGATTCGTTCTCCGGCGATGGCTCGTGCGTCAGTGCACGAAGCGGGCGATCACGTCGCGGTAGCTGCGCGAAACCTTCACCTGCGCGCCCGAATCGAGCACGAGGAAGCATTCGCCGTTGGTGTGCGGCTTGACCTGGCGGACCTGGTTGAGGTTGACGATGGTCGAGCGGTGAACGCGCTGGAACACGCGCGGGTCGAGCCGGCGCTCCAGGTCCTTCATCGTCTCACGCAGGATCAGCGAATTGTCGGCGGTGCGGATGCACATGTAGTCACCCGCCGCCTCGATATGCTCGATCGTGTCGACATCAATGCGGAAGATCTGGCCGCGATCCTTGATGTTGATGAGCTTCTCGTAGCGCTCGGAGGCGGCCTGTTCGGGGTCTTCCGGAATATGCTCGACCGCATCGGGGGCGACTTCGGCAAGTACCGATTTCAGCTTCTCGGCCTCTTCGGCGGACTTCTTTTCCGCGATGCGCTGACGCACGCGGGCCAGCGTGTCGTCGAGCTTGCTCTCGTCGACAGGTTTCATCAGGTAGTTCACCGCGTTGGCCTCGAAGGCGCGCACAGCGTGCTCCTGGTAGGCGGTCACGAAAACGAAGAGCGGGGGTTCGATTTCCATCACGCCCTTGACCACCGAGAAGCCGTCGAAGCCGGGCATCTGGATGTCGAGGAAGACAAGGTCGGGCTTCTCGGTCTTGATCTTGCGGATCGCCTCGCGCCCGTTCGAGCACGTGTCGATGATCTCGACATCGGCGTATTTCTCGAGGCGCAGCTGCAGGCCCTGGATGGCCAGCTTCTCGTCGTCGACAAGGATCGTGCGAATTGTCATCTTTTTACTTCTCCGGAAAAAAGCGCAATGCGCGCCATCCCCCTTTGTTCCCGCCCCCTTTGGTAATTGCGGGAGGTGTGCTCAGCGTCCCGCCAGGGCGGCCTGGGGGGGCCGACCGGGCAGGTCTTCCTCGGCTTCGTCCCGGCGTTCGGCGGGCATCTCGATAAGGACGGCAAAGCCGCCCTCGACCGGTTCGAGCGTCTCGAAACGGTGATCCTCGCCGTACGCCTGGTCAAGCCTGTCACGAATGTTCGAAAGGCCAACGCCGGTGGATACCGGCTCCCCTCCATCGTAGGTCATGCCCGACAACCTGTTGTCGGTGGTGGCGCTTTGCAAGCCCGGCCCGGTATCGGAGACGGTAATGCGAAGCGTAGGGCCGATGAGCTGCGTGGCGATGGTGATCTCTGCCCCGGATTCCTGCGGGCTCACGGCATATTTTATGGCGTTTTCGACCAGCGGCTGGAGCAGCAGCGAGGGCAGAAGGCACTTCTCGGTCGCGGGATCGATGGTGAAGGTGGTGCGCAGCCGTTCCTCGAAGCGCATGCGCTCGATGTCGAGGTAGAGTTTCAGCGTCTCGACCTCCTGCGCCACCGTCACCCGCGCCGAGGGCTTGTTGACGAGCGTGTAGCGCAGGAACGAGGAGAGGCGACTCAGCATCGCGTTTGCCGGCTCGGTCTGCTTGAGCAGCACCAGCGTCGAGATCGAGTTCAGCGTGTTGAACAGGAAGTGCGGGTTGAGCTGGTAGCGCAACATGGCCAGCTGCGCGCTCGTCGCCTGGCTTTCGAGCCGGATCAGCTGGTCATTCTGCTCTTCCACCTGGAGGTAGAAGTTGATCGCGTAGTAAAGTGCGGACCAGGCGCCCAGCAATGTCGCGTCGATGTAGAGGACGCCAAGAAACAGCTGGGTGAAGCTGGCGTCACTGTCGGTGCGCCACAGCGACCAGACCCAGGCGTCGATGAAGGCGTGGAGCGAGACCGCGAAGGTCAGGATCACCGCGGTCAGGCCCCAGGTGATGATCGGGCGGCGCGCGATGAGGCCCCGGTAGATTACCGAGAGGACGAGCGAGATCGAGAAGCCGGTGATCGTCTGGATCAGCACCAGGACCAGCGAGGTCAGCGGCTGGTTGTTGGCGATCATCGACATCGTGCGCAGCAGCATCGCACCGGCCCAGCCGGCGGTCTGCAAGCGCCAGAAGGCCTTGTCCTTGTTCGCGAAGAACGGAATCGGCTGGATGGGCAGTACACGCATGACCATGGTCTAGCCTAGATTGGGGGCGACCCGAAACCGGGGCCCCTGAAAAGCAGTGGGCTCAGCTGTCCTGTGCGGAGCGTGCGGCCCGCGCCTCGTCAAGCGCGCGTGACAGCTGGTCGATGCCGACCGCGCCTGCGATCAGGTTGTCGCCCGCAATCCAGCTCGGTGTGCCGGTGAAGCCCAGCTGGCTTGCCATCTTGAGGTTGCGCTGGATTTCCTCCTCGACCGTCGGGCTCTGGGCCACGCGGCGCGCGCGTTCCATGTCGAGGCCGACTTTCTGCGCGACTGCCTCGATGGTGGCTTCATCGACCTGGCCGGCTGCGTACATCGCGTCGTGGAACGCGGGGTACTTGCCCTGCTCGGCTGCGGCGAGCGCCATGCGCGCGGCGGCCGGGCTTGCCGGGCTGATGACGGGCAGTTCGCGCACGATGATGCGCAGGTCCGGGTTCTTCGCGATCAGCGCCTGCACGTCGGGCAGGCTCTGGCGGCAGTAGCCACACGCAAAATCGCTGAACTCGACCAGCGTCGTGGTGCCATCGGGGTTGCCCAGGACCGCACCGGGGAAGGGGGTTTCCACGCTTTGGCGCACCCCTGCGAGCTGCGCCTGCGATTCGCGCTTCTGCAGGTTTTCCATTGCCTGGGGCAAGATCTCGGGGTGTTCGAGGATGTAGTCGTGGACCACGCGTTCCACCGCCATGCGGCCTCCGAACCAGCCGCCTGCGCCAATCACGGCGATGGCGGCAATCCCGGCAGCAAGCTTCGTTCCCATTCCCATGTGTATCCTGGCGTCCTGTCTGGTCTGTCGAGGTTGGTCGGTGGTTATGTGCAGGCGCCCTAGCGGCGCTCGGCGCGGCGTTCCAGTTCGGCGCGCGCCTGCATCTCGATATCCTGGGCACGAAGCCAGTCGGCAGAGTATTCGGGCAGGCCCGCCTCGGCGGCCTGGGCGCTGCGCAGGGCCTCCGCCATGCGGCCCGAGAGCGCTTGCTGTTCGGCGCTGGCGAGGTAGGCGCGAGGCATGTCGTTGTCCTGCGCGTAGATGACGCCCAGCTGGTACCAGGCAAAGGGGTTCTCGCGGTCGCGCACCACGGCGGCTTTGAGCACGCGGCGCGCCTCGTCGTGGTTGGCGCGGTCCTCGGTCGCGATCAGCGCGTGGCCGAAGAGGGTGGCGATGAGAGGCTGGTTACCTGTTTCCTGCGTGGCCCTGCGCAAGGGCTCGAGCGCCTTTTTCGGCTGCCCGCTTTCCAGCAGAATCTGCCCCTGCATTTCCAGGAAATAGGGATCGTCGGGGTCGCTCTCGACCAGGGCGGCGACTTCGGCGCTCGCCTTCTCGAACTGGTTTTCACGGTGGTAGGCGTAGGCGCGGGCGTAGCGTGCAGGCACCGTGTTGACGGTTGTGGGATACTCGCGAAACACGAGGCGTGGCTCGGCCAGGTAGCCGAACAGCTTGGCCTTCATGCGCACGAAGCGCTTCTGCATCGCCGCATCGGCCGGTTTATCCCAGGCTGGGTCCTTCTGGTAGGTGTCCTGGAGCGTCTGGATGCGGTCCCCGGTGAGCGGGTGGGTGGAGAAGAACTCGTCGCCCTCCTGCGGGCGATAGCCATGGCGAAATTCGAGGTTCTGCAGCTTCTTGAAGAACTCGATCGAGCCGCGCCCGCTGATCCCGGCCTTGGAGAGATACTCTGCGCCCGCCGCGTCGGCCGAGGCTTCCTGCGAGCGGGTGTAGGCGAGGAACTTGCCCATCGCGGCTTGCTGCCCGGCCATCATCACGCCAAGGCCCGCTTCCGCGCTGCCTGCGGCGGCCGCCGCCGCGCCCAGCAGCAGCGAGAGGATCGAGATATTGCTCGCCGCCGAGGCGCCCGGGCGCAGCACGGCGTGGCCCCCGGTGACGTGACCCAGTTCGTGCGCGATCACGCCCTGGACTTCCTCGGCGGTGTCCGCCTCGTTGATGAGGCCCGCATTGACGTAGACCGCCTGGCCGCCCGCGACGAAGGCGTTGACCGACATGTCGTTGACGAGAACGATGTCGACGTTCTCGGGCTCCAGCCCGGAGGCCGCGATCAGAGGCTGGGCCATGTCGTGGAGCAGTGCCTCAGTCTCGGCGTCGCGCAGGATCGATTGCGCGGCGGCCGGGGTGGCCGACCAGCCGAGCAGGGCCAGAACGCAAATCAGGGCAGCGGCGAAACGCATCAACGGCATGGTGCCTCTAGGGCCTTTCGGGCCTTAACCGGTGCTGAAGCGCCCGCAGGAAGGGCGCCGGGAACGGTGGGGAGCCTAGCGAGCGCGATGGGCGGTGGGAAGTGGGGAACAAGGAAGGATAATGACCAAGGGGCCCTCGCCCCTTGACCCCGGAATCGGCGACCTCACCTTTCTCGGCCAATGAGGCGAGCGAAAGGTGAGGCAGGCAATTTGGGGAGCCTGAGGGCGATGGCCCTCGGATATCTCTTCTTCTGCCTGGCCCTGGCAGAATTGCTCAATCGAGCAGATGGCGCGCCGCGCGGTCGAGCAGGCGCGCATCATCGTCGATCTCGCCCAGCAGGATGAGCCGCCCTTCGGGTGTACGGCGCGCGACAAGGACGGCAAATTCGCTGCTCTGCGCGCTCTGTTCGAAGGGCTTGGGCGGCATCTGGCGCAGCGCGGCGAGGAGTTCCTCGTGGCGGGCGATCAGGGCGCTGGCGTCCCCGGCCTCGGCGCGGCGCAGGTCACGCTCGGCGCGGATAACGGCCTTGAGGCCTCCGGGCGTCGTGGCGAGCAGATCCTTGAGGCCCCCGCGGGCAAGGCCCAGGCGCTGGCCATGGGCCATGGCGGTGGCAAACTCGGTGAGGCGTGTCTTGTCGTAATCGGTCCCGAAGACGAGCTTGGCCACGGGCAGCAGCGGGGCGCGCTCCTGCACGGTGATCTCGGCCTGAGCGAGCAATTCGGCGTAAGCGTCCGGAGCCTCCTCGCAGGCCAGCGCGAAGTCATAGGCCCTTCCGATGGCCGCGTAGAGCGCCTCGCGCGAGCGGCTTTCGCAGCCGCGCGCCAGGCGCGCTTCCTCACGTGCCGCGCCCAGCCAGTCGGTAAGGTCGCGCGGGGCGGGCGGCGCAAAGCCGGTCGGAGCGCTGGCGGCCAGGTCGTCCGGATCGACGAGGCCGAACTGCGCGGTCGGAAGCTCGAGCGCGAGAAGTTCGAGGCCGGGGGCGATATCTAAGGCGTCATCGGCCGGGCCATCGGCCCATTCGGTCATCGGAGCCGTTTCGCGCAGCATGGCGGGCATGCTTTCGTTCGCCTGCGAGGGCGCATCGCCCAAGCGCTCGGCGCGCCCCTGCGCTTCGGCCGGGCTCAGAGCCTTCCAGTTGATGACGCCCAGGATCGCATCGATGGTCGCATCGTCGCGTGCGAAGGGGAGCAGGATCCCGCGGTAAAGCACGGTCTTGCCGCGCTGATTGACGAATTCGGCCTCGAACCCGCTCGGGGCCTGGTTCGCGAGGATCTGCATGTAGTGGTCGGTAATGCGCGAGAGAAGCGATCGGCTGGGCACGTCCGCAAGGGTGCGGATCGGCGTTTCGATGTCGCATTCCTGCGCCAGCGTGGCGCCCACGAACCGGACGATGGGGGCCTCGATCCCCTCGGCAAAATCGAGAAGGACGCTGTTGGGGCCGAAGTCGAAGATTGTCTCGAGGTCAAGGTCGTCGGTATGGGGAAAGGCGCGTTCGCCCAGCAGACCCGCCCAGAAATTGTAAGCGCGCACCTGCATGCGCCGCTCGTCGCGGCCCACGGCAACAGGCGTGTCCGATTCGCTGTCGCCCGCCTCCTCGAAAGGCACGTCGGGCTCGGAAAACTGACTGCGCAACGTATCCATGTGGAATTCCCAAGCCTCCGACTGGTCCATTGTCATGCCTTGCCGTGGTAAAATAATCTTTAAATGCGCGCGCCAGTGGATCAATTGGGAGATTAATCGGTGAGGCTTCAATCGTCGCCGACGAGGCCTTCGCCCAGACGCGGCAGCGGGGCGACCACGCGCAGCAGCAGGAACCCGGCGAGGAGCGCGACCGATCCGGCGTGGAGCGCGAAGGGCAGCCCCTTCCAGTCCGCCAGCGCGCCCCAGATCCACGCGCCGATGGCCATGCCCCCGAAGGTGACCGCCTGGTAGATCGAAAGGCAGCGGCCCAGGATCGATTCGGGCGAGCGCAGCTGGACTGCGGTGTTGATGGTGGTGAGGATCAGCACCCAGGCCATCCCCGAGATGAAGGCGGCAGGCAGGGCGAGCGGGATCGTGCGCACCTCGGCGATGACCGAGAGCGAGAGCACGAAAGTTGCGGTGCCGAGCAGGAGAATTCCCTCAAGGCCGAGCTTGCGGCGAATCGCGGTACCGAACGGGGCCGCGCTGATCGAGCCGATTCCGAACAGCCCCAGCATCATCCCGAAGTCGATTTCGGTGCCGCCGATCTGGTCGCTGACGACCGTTGGCAGCAGCGCCTGGTAGGCCGAGAGCCCAAGGCCCAGTGCGAAGCTGCGAGCGAGGATCCGGCGCAAGGGGCGGGTCTTCGCACAGTAGCTGAGCCCGGCCCAGACGGCGGGCAGGATCGGGGTCGGTGCGATCTTGCGGTGTTCCGGGCGCCACCACAGCAGCACGCCGATGAGACCGATATAGCTGACCGCGTTGATCGCGAAGGCGAACGAGACATCCCAGATCGAGATGATGAGGCCGCCGAGCGCTGGTCCTACCGAACGCGCGATGTTGAAGGAGATCGAGTTCAGCGCGATCGCCTGAGAGATCTGGCGCGGGGCGACGACCTGGCGCACCGATGCCTGCCAGGCGGGCGCGTTGAGCGCGGTGCCGATGCCCACGCTCAGCGTGAAGGCGAGCAGCAGGATTGGGGAGATGAGCCCGGCATAAGTCAGTCCTGCCAGAAGGCTGGAGACAAGCAGCATGCCCGATTGCGCGATCAGCATGACAACGCGGCGGTCGTAGTTGTCGGCAATCGCGCCTGCAAACACGCCGAAGAGCATGATCGGTACAGTGGTCGAGGCCTGGACCAGCGCGACGAGCTGGTGTGAGCTCGTCAGGTCGGTCATCAGCCAGGCCGCGGCCACGCCCTGCATCGTCGCGCCCAGGTTCGAGAACAGGTTGGCGATCCAGATCGAGCGGAAGACGGGGTGGCGAAACGGGGAAAACGGGCCATCAGGACCGTCGGGCGAGGTCTGCGCCGTCGCCGAAGGCGGGCGGGGGCTTTGCTGCGATCCTTCCACCCTTTCGGCGTTAGGGGGCAGGGCGCGCGGCGGCAAGCCTCATGGGCCTGTCCTGGCGGAAAATAGCATGCCTAGAGTAAATACCGCATGCGGATCGTCAGGCGAGTGTTTTCCGCGCCGGTGGCGAAGGCGGCCTTGTCGAAAGCGGGCGGGCCCATGCGCACGGGTGCATCGCGCGAGAAGCCGAAGCCCTCGCGCGGGACGATGAGGGCCTTGTCGAGCTTGCCGTTGGCGTTTTCATCGTGAATCAGCGCGACGGCATATCGGCCTTGCGCCACCGGCCCGAAGTCGAGCTCCACGTCCTTGCTTGCCGGAACGGTCAGGCGGTGCGCCTCGGGGTCCTTTTCGCAGTCTGGAAAGGTGTCGGGATCGCGGGTCAGGCAGGCCAGGATCTGCCCCTTGGCGGAGCGCAGGTTGGTAATGCGGGCGGTGACGTGGGGCACCGCACCCTTTACAGCGAGCGCACTGGTGACGACCTTGGCCGCGGGCGCCGAAGCCCCCTCGTCCCCAGCTCCTGTCGCCGCCATGGCGAGCGGGGCGAGGGCGATCAGGCTCAGGGCGTGGATATACCCCGGTCCGTCCCGCAGAAATGGTCCCAGAACCGGAAATAGAGGCCGTAGTTGCATCGGTACTGCTCGTGGTGGCGGTGGTGGTGCGAGGCGGTGATCAGCCAGTGGCCGAGTCGCGAGCGGACAAGGGTCTGGGGGAAGATCTCCCAGCCCATGTGGTTGGTGATGCCCATCACGGTCATGATGGTGAGCACGAGACCGAGCATGGCCACGTGGATCGGGATCAGGAAGACGAGCGCGGGGATCACCACCGCGCCTGTCACCGCCTCGACGGGGTGGAAGCTCATCGCCGCCCAGGCCGTGGGCGGGCGGCTGGCATGATGGACCGCGTGGGCGATGCGGAACACGCGGGGGCGGTGCATCCAGCGGTGGGTCCAGTAGAACCAGGTGTCGTGCGCGAAGAGGAAGAGAAAGACCGAAAGCGGCATCCACCACACAGGGTGGGCGGAAAAGTCGGTGTAGATGCGCGTCCAGCCATGGGCCTGCCAGCCCCATGCGACAATCCCGGCAGGGACGCCGTAGATCCCGGCCGAGAGCAGCGACCAGAAGATCTCGCGGCGGATCTGGCGGTCCATCCCGGCATAGAGCCCGGGCCGGGCGCGCCGGGTGATGAGCGCGAAGAGGCCGGAGGTCGCCAGATAGCGCCCGCCCACGATGGCCGTCATGGCCAGAGCCGAGACGAGAAGGGCCCAGAGGCCGGGGGCGGAAGGTGATCCCATTAGCCCACTTATGCCTGCGTGCTGGACGCCTGCAAAGCCTTGGTGGGAAAAGATACGCCGAATGCAGTGCGACCCGGGTTTGGAAAAACAAGAAGAGAAATCCGAGGGCGATCGCCCTCCGGCTCCCCATAATGTCTGGCTCACCTCCCGCGCGCAGCCTTGACCAAGAAAGGTGAGGTTGCCCGTTCCGGGGCAAGGGGCGATGGCCCCTTGAATCCCTTTTTTTCTTTTTGACAGGATCCGAAACGAAACGATCCCGAGAGCAGGGCCCCCGGGATCGTTCTGTCTGCGTGCGAAGGCGCGGAAGGCTCAGCCTGCGCGGCGCACCGCGTTCTTGTGCGTGCCCACGCTCTTGCCGCCGCGGGGACGGAAGCGGCGCTTGCGCTCGCCTTCGCCCGTACCACCGGCATTCGCACCGTTGTTGCGCTCGCCGCGCGGAGCTTCGCGGCGATCCTGGCGATCACCGTCACCGCTCTGGCGATCGCGGCCCGGCTTCCCGCCGCTCGAACGGCCGCCGCCGTTGCCACCCCTGGCGTTGTTGCCGCCGCGGCCACCGCCTGAGCGGCCCTGGCCCTGGGGCTCAGGACTGCGGCGGGTGGGAGCGGGCAGACGGCGCGCCTCGACCACGAAATCCTCAGGAAGGCCGAGCGCGGTCAGCTTGACGCGGGTCAGGCGCTCGATGTCACGAATGTAGGGCTTCTCGTCCGGCGCGACGAAGCTCACGGCTACGCCGTCGGCACCTGCACGCGCGGTGCGGCCGATGCGGTGGACGTACTGTTCGGGCACGTTGGGGATCTCGAAGTTGTAGACGTGGGACACGCCCGAGACGTCGATGCCGCGCGCGGCGATGTCGGTCGCGACAAGGACGCGGATCGTGCCCTGGCGGAAGCCGCCGAGCGCGGCGGTGCGCTGGGCCTGGCTCTTGTTGCCGTGAATCGCAGCGGCGGGAATGCCTGCGGCCGTCAGGTGGCGTACCACGCGGTCCGCGCCGTGCTTGGTGCGGGTGAAGACAAGCGCGCGGTCGATCGCGCCGTGCTCGGCCTTCTCGGCGGCATCTTCGGCAAGGCCCTCACGCAGGCGGATGGTGAGAAGCGCCTGCTTCTCGGCCTGGTTAATGAAGGTCGCGTACTGCTCGACGCGCTCGGCCGTGGTTGACTGCGGCGCGACCTCGACCTTGATCGGGTTGTTGATGAACTGCTTGCCCAGCTCGGCAATGGCCTGGGGCATGGTGGCCGAGAAGAACAGGCTCTGGCGCTGCTTGGGGAGCAGGGCCGCCACGCGCTTGAGCGGCACGATGAAGCCCAGGTCCATCATCTGGTCAGCTTCGTCGAGCACGAAGATCTCGACGTGCTTGAGGGTCAGCGCGCGGCTGTCGATAAGGTCGAGTAGACGGCCGGGCGTCGCGACAAGGACATCGCAGCCGCGCTCGAGCGCGCGGGCCTGCTTGCCCGCCGGAACACCGCCGAAGACGCACTGGATCGAGAGATTGAGGAACTTGGCATAGCCACGCATATTGTCGGCGATCTGTGCGGCAAGCTCACGCGTGGGCGAGAGCACCAGCATGCGGCAGCCCGCGTTCTGGCGCGGCTTGGGATCGGCGGCGAGGCGGTGCAGTGAGGGCAGCGAGAAGGCCGCCGTCTTTCCGGTCCCGGTCTGCGCGATGCCGAGCAGGTCGCGGCCCTCGAGCAGCGAGGGGATCGACTTGTGCTGGATCGGCGAGGGATCGGTATAGCCCTTGGCCTCGAGCGCACGCAGCAGGGGCTCGGCCAGACCAAGGTCGTTAAAATAGGACATGCACGTCACTTTCAAGTTGTCATGCTTGGTGCGCGCCGGAAACATCGAAGCAAGCGCGCGCACGGCAAGGTGTCGTTCGGGCGACCCTGCGTGAAGAAGGAAGCTTGGTTCTATCGCAACCGCTCGTCCGGGCCGGTCCGGGATTTTTCGGCTTTTTGCCTATCCCTGGACCTCACGCCGCTCGCGGACTGCAGCGCAGGAATCACTCCTGCGCGCCGGTTGCGGGATGGCAGATAGGGGGGTTCTGTGGAAAACGCAAGATAATTGCGCTTGCCGGTCCGATCCGAATCGGCTGAGCATGGAGTCCATGCCTGAGGTTCCCTCCCCCTGCCGCAACACCTGCGCGCTCGATTCCGCCCGGCGGGTCTGCCGCAGCTGCCATCGTACGATCGAGGAAATCGTGGCCTGGCCTCGCCTCGATGAGGCGGGCAAGCGCGCGGTCTGGGCGCGGCTGGAAGCCCTCGATCTGGAGAAAACACGATGAGTGGAGGGATGCGTGACGCCGATCTGCACACCGATGGTTGGTGCCTTGAAGATGGAGAGGCCTATCACGCCAGCGCCCCGGACACATTTGCGATCCCGTCCCGGGCCGACCGGGAGAATCTGTGGCCGGGTGATCTGGTGAAGCTGATCTTCCGGATCCAAGTCGACAGCGCCAAGGGCCCGGTCGCGTTCGAGCGCATGTGGGTCCTTGTTCGCGAGCGTCGCCCGGACGGCTATCTGAGAGTTCGCGACAACGATCCGAGTTCGATCGGCGAGAACGAGGAACTGTGGAGCGGGAGCGAACTGCCGTTCAGGGCGCGGCACGTAATCGCGATCGACAGAGGCGATGCTGAAACGCGCGTGCTGGCCTTGCAGGAACCTCGGCGGCGTTGGCCTGGCAGCCAGGCCGGCGGGGGCCAGCCCTAGGAAACCGGGTCGGGTGTCAGCTGTCCCGGTCCCACTTTTGCGTTTCGGGATCCGCGTTCACCACCAGCCGCCGCAGAGCGGTGCGCGCGAGGCGCTCGACCTCCACCTTGCGGCGTGCGGCGGCCAGCTGATGCAAGGGGGCGGGCCGCAGGATCTCGGCGTCGTAGCTGTCCGCCACGATTACCCCGCAGGTATCGGGCAGGAACGCCTCGGTCTCCAGCGGAGCGCGGTCGAGCGAGGGGGGCAGCGCCCAGTAGAACCGGTCACAGAAATCAAGATAGTCGGTCCACTTGCCATCGCCGAGCAGGTCGGCCCGGCTGACCTTGATCTCGACGAGGATGACCTGCCCGCGCGCATCAACGCCCATCAGGTCCGCGCGCCGTCCATTACGCAGCATCATCTCGGGCAGGCACCAGATGTCGTTGCGGGCAAAGAGCCGCGAGACGCCGCGCACGACGTCGGCGGCAACGATGGAGGCGCCGGGAGCGGCAGCGGGATCGGGGCGAATCGAATCGGTGACGGCCATGCCCGGCATGATAAGAACAAAATGTGAACTTGCAACGTGTAGCCGACAGTTCAGGCCATTCGGCGAGCGGTTCCCTGTGGACGGAGGGCCAGATGGAGGAGCCCGTCGCGGGTGCGCACGAACTCGCTCCACAGCGCGCGGGCGGCGGCCTGGGGATGGCTCCCGCGCGCGAGGGCGGAGAGCAACGCGGAAAGTCCCGCCTCCATGACCGCAGAGAGATCCGCGATTTCCTGTTCGGCCTGGAGGCGGCGCTCCTCTTCCGCATCGCGGACCTGCGCAGGGAATGCACGGATGGCCTGGGTAAGCGGGGGGCAAGGCGTTCCCGCGATGCTGGCAATGGCTTGCGCGGCATCATGCAGGGCCGACCATTTCATCGACAGCGCGCTCGCCGACCCGTTTCCGAACTGGGCGCGCCCCGACCGGCCAGGTCCGGTACCTGTGAAGGCAAATTTGCCCGTCTTGTGCGGAGTCGCGTCCATAGTCAGCCTGTTTAGGCGCGGCGCGCTTGCCAATTTCCTAACTGTCACGCATTCAAGCGCCCAATTCGCGGGCTCAGGACGATGAAGTTCCTGCACACGCGGATGGATTTGGCGCTGGCATCCCTGCCAAGGCTCTGCTAGGCGGCGCTTTACTGCACCCGTAGCTCAGCTGGATAGAGCGCTGCCCTCCGAAGGCAGAGGCCACAGGTTCGAATCCTGTCGGGTGCGCCAATTTTTCAAAGACTTAGGCGATTGCCGTTCGTTCCGTATGGAACGAGTATGGAAAACATGGGGTCTGGCTTCCCCTGCTTCTGCGTGGCCTGCTGGGCTTGCAATCCGACAATCTTGGCGCGGCTGGCAGTCCAGATTTTTCCGGGGCCTACCTGTCGGATGCGCCCATACGAAGCGCTAGCAGACCGCTTTTTCTCCGGCTGCGCCGCTTTCAGGCAGAAACTTCAGTTTGAAGTTGCAGTTTTAGCTACGGCAGATCGGCCACTTTTCCGACGCGGAGTTCAGTCCAGACGCGGAGTTCAGTCCAGACGCGGAGTTCAGTCCAAAAGACCACATCGCTCCCGCTCTAGCGCGTTTGCCTGCGGCGGGCGCGCCCCTACCTATACTGAACGACTATATAGGATCAGGTGCATGGGTTTCTTGTTCGAGCCGTATCAGGATGGGCACTGTTGCCTATGCGGGGTCGCCGCGCCGCTGACCGGTGAGCACAAGGTCAAAGCATCGGCCATCCGAGCCATGTTCGGCAGTGACAAGATGGTAATTGGCCAGTTCGGCGGCGGGCAGGCTTATCGCAACGCGCAAGGGCCGAAGGCCAAGGCGCTTCACCACTCCGCCGGGCTATGCGCCGATTGCAACGGAGCGCGCACGCAGCCAGCGGACAGAGAGTTCGACCGGCTGCACAAGCTGACCTTAGCACACCATGCCGTTGAAAGCGACCCGATCACCGTCTTTGAGGATGAGCGCTATGCAGAGGGCGGCGCGCCCTACCTTAACGTGTTTCGCTACTTCGCCAAGTTGCTTTGCTGCCAGATGGGTGACGTCCACGGCCCCCGTCCCGTCTCGGTCAGCGCGTTCGCAACCGGCGAGCTGGATCACAACCGCGTGTTCCTCCAAATTGATGGCGATCCCAACTATCGTGATTGGTCAGCCGTGTCGGGGGAGCACGCCTACGCGGCACATGGAGGGCTGGCCATTATCATGGACCGCAAGACGGAGCGCCCATCGCGCATTCAGAGAGAGGTGGCCTGGAGAATCTGCACACTGAGATAATTGGATTTTCTGCCTGAGAGCAGCCAGATGGGCTGCGAGACAGGAGCAGAGAATGAGCAGACGACCCCGGCGCAACCACAGCCCGGCATTCAAGGCGAAGGTGGCGCTTGCCGCGATCAAGGGTGAGAAGACGCTGGCAGAGCTGGCGCACGACTATGATCTGCATCCCAACCAGATCACGACGTGGCGCACGCAGTTGCTCGAAGGGGCGGCGGGCGTGTTCGGCTCGGAGAAGGCATCTGACGAACCGGCCGTCGACGTGAAGACGCTTCACGCCAAGATCGGCGAGCTGACGTTGGCCAATGATTTTTTGGAAGGCGCGCTCGGCAAGGCAGGTCTGTTGCCGAGCGCAAGGCGATGATCGACCGCTCGCATACCTTGCCCGTGAAGCGCCAAGCGAAGGAACTGGGGATCAGCCGGGGTAGTGTCTATTATCTGCCGCGGCCGGTTTCGTCCGAAGATCTTGCGATCATGCGTTGCATCGACGCGCTGCATCTGGAGTTTCCGTTCGCAGGCAGCCGGATGATGCGCGACTTTCTTCGTCAGGAGGGCATCACGATCGGCCGCTGCCATGTCGCGAGCCTGATGAAGAAGATGGCGATCGA
>NZ_VIRF01000023.1 GCF_008107685.1 Novosphingobium sp. BW1 | reverse complement strand
TCGAGCCGCTTGGTGTCCGGTCCTGTAACCTCAATCTGGATGCCCGTTCGCATGCGCCATCTTCGCATGTCCCCCCGTTCAAGGGAATCCCGAAAACGGAATCATCTGTTCCGATCAATCCACTAGGACAGCGCTTTCTTGACCAGGAAGAGGCTCCCAATTCAACGATACCGAGAAAGACTTAATGATCTTGCTTAGTTCTGATGATGAGCCGGGGAAAGAGTGAATAACTTCGGATCTTATGCACGCATAGCAAAGCGTATCCACCCCCGCTTCGTGAAACAGCATATTAGTATTGTAAACAGAAAATATTAAATCGCGGACCATTCTGCGATCTCTCTCTCCGCTTCCTGCCTCTTCCAGAAAGAATTCGAGTTCGTCTATATAAAGGCGACACTTTACACCACTCTTAACTCTTATTTTTTTGAGCGCAGCTTGGGCTAAGCGCACTAGATCAAGGAAATCTATTTCCTCTGCACCCTGTCGCCTTGCGTCAATTTCCGCGCCGATCTCCGACTGCAATACACCAAGGCCAACCTTCAGCTTAACGGAACCCTTGACGCCACCGACCTTCATGGTGTCGAACAGTGTATTGAATTTCTTTTTGTCCGCCTCAAGCAAAAGAACGATGTCTTTGGAATAAGATTTTCCCTCAATAACATCATCTTCATCTAGGAGACGAAAAATATTCTTTAATATAAACCATTATCAAACTGTCTTATAATCAGTGTCTACTGAAAATTTACCTTGATCTTCTACGACGAAAGTTTTGGTAAGGTTTTCTAGCTTAAGTCTATCCTCATTGCGAATATTTGATTTGAACAGTATCAAGCTAGATTTGTGATCCTCTATCATACCCCTAAGGTAAAGAAGCGCGGCTGTTTTGCCGGTACCTTTCGGGCCGACGATGAGAAACTTTGAGCCGGACGATAACTGATCAAGGTTTGCACGCGGCGGAGCAACGAACGAGTTCATGAATACTCGTGATTCATCTTTGTCCTGCTTTGCTAACTCATGAAGAGCGTCCGGGTCTCCGAAGCGAATCTTAATGATTGGAATGTTCACGAACTGCCCTCACTGCTATTCTCGGTGCTTTATAAGCCAATTCCGATATCCTTGGCGAGGCGCCAAGCTCAAGGCTTTCCTCACACGCATAGAGGAGATCAATCGAGAAATTGTCAGCCAAGAAATGGCTGCATTTCGCGAACGTGCCAGTCGCGATAGCAACCCTTCTCAATCTCCGAAATGACGTGGCGTCTATCCTCGCTCATCATGGTCTGGAATGGCAGCCATTGCCCTCCGGCCGACGAGAACCCGACATTCCGCTCCCGGCCCGTCTTGCTCGCTATCTATCGTTGCATGCTGTCTTTCCAAAGGGCCGGTGTCCGGGTGAAAGCTGTCTATCTGACGTCGGCTTGGGAATGGCAGCAATGTCCCAGTGGGCGCCAGATAGCGTCCGTAATTGGGCCAAGCCGCTAATAGCATTTTGTTATTTGTAGGGAGGCAACTCGGTCAGGATGCGCTGGACCAGCGCGATCAGTTCGTCTTCATCTTTTGGCCATGAGAATGGGCCCACCGCGCTCAAAGCCTGGTTGATCGCAGCGCGTGAAGGAAGGCTTGTTTGCGAGTTATTCGGCATGGGGCAGAGGTCTTGCTTGGTGAGGGAGGCCGTCAAAAAAGATTGCCTTGCAGGAGAGGCTATCAGGATTGCTGGCGGTCCGCCATCTGGATTGATCAGCCCCGCATTCGATTAGGGATCCAGTAGCTCCATCGCCGCTTCGTTGATCAGTTCCAGGTCACCGGGCCCGAAGCCGAGCAGGCGGCGGCGGGGGTAGCGGGCGCGCACAGATGTGCCGTCCTGCGTGCGGCCTACGAAATCCGTCAGGCCGTAATGGTGCGCGCGGGCGGTCTGGCCTACGTTGCCGATGAAGCCCACCGAGACGCCATCCTCGCTGGCCATGACCTTGAAGGATTTGGCGAGGCGCAGCTTGCGGAACATGCGCTGGGCGCGGATGCGGCGGCCGCCTTCGGCCATGCGGGGCTTGCGCGGTTGCATGGGGGAGCCATCGGGTTCGACGTTGCGGGCGATGCGCTGGGCGTTAAGTTTGCGGATCTCCTGCCCGAGCTTGCGCGAGGCTTTGCGGCGCTCGGCCGGGCTCATGCGTTCGCGGTAGGCTTCGAGGAATTGCTCGAGCTCTGCAAATTCGACGGCCATGGTCAGGTGTCCTGGTCCGGCGCGACCTGGAAGAGGATTTCGCTGTCCTGTGCCCAGACAGAGGCCAGAGGGGCGCTGTCAGGGCGCAAGGGGGCCGCGTCAGGGAAGTGGACCGGCTCTTCCTGCACTTCGAGGCTCCAGCCCCCTTGGGACGGCGTAGCGGCGACCACCTCGCGCAAGGGTAGGGTGATCTTCACGTCGAAGGCGCGATCGTCGATCACGTCGACTTCGAACGGGAAGCCCGCAGCATCTGGCTGGAGGAGGTCGGGTTGGTGGAGCCGCATCCAGTCGGTCACGGTGAAGAAGAGGTCCTCGGGCGGCAGCGTGTAGTTTTCCGCGACGATGATGAGATCGTATTCCCAGGCGAAGCCGCGCTGGGGCCCCTGCGTGGCGCGCACCGCGCCGCGTTCCACCCACATGACCAGGCGATCGGCATCGCGGGCGAGGTCGGGCAGGGTGGCGGCAATCGCGGCGCGCAGCGAGGCGGGCTTCTTCACAAGGTCAGTCCCAGAGGTTGACGGTTTCGAGGGTGGGGGCGCTGGAGGCCGGAGGATCGGGAAGGATGACCACCGCACCTTCGGGGACGCGGGTGCCGAGCGCGACCAGGTCCGGGTTCAGGGCCAGCGCCTGTTCGACCACGCCGCCGGACGTGGTGCCCAGTTCGCGCCAGCAGATAGCGTCCAGCGTATCGCCCTGGCGCGCGGTGACGGTGGAGGTCATCAGATCAGCTCCACGGCGGTGCGCGGTACGGCGAGCATGTCGCGGATGGCGAGGGTGGATAGGCGCAGGTATTCCTGCGCAGTCGTTTCCTCGGTGTCGGCGCGGGCCTGGCCGTCCTGGGCGGCGGTGAGATCGCGGTGCAGCTCGGCAAGTTCGGCCGCAGCGGCGAAGCGCACCGCGCGGGTGTAAAGCAGGGTGAGGCGGTGCTGCCCGGCGATGCGGCGGGTGGGCGCGACATCGGCGAGGCTGGCGGCGCCTTCGCCTTCATGGGCCGCGCGCCAGGCTTCCAGTTCGCCAGTCACGCTGATCACGCCGCCCTCAAGGGCAGCGACGAGGCGCGGGTGCGTGACCATCGTGGTGAGGCGCAGGGCATCGCGCATCGCGTTCAGGTCCACATTCGGCCACCAGCCATCGCCTTCGACAACACTGTTCACAGGCGAGGCGGGCGAGGGAGGCAGAGCGGAGAAGGACACAGGCGAGGCTCCTGCAAGGTAAAAAGTGGGGGGTGGGGAACAGGCGCTGGCTGTGGCCTTCTGGCCGCGCCGTGCCTGTTCCGCCCCCCGGCGCGGTGGCGCAGCCGTTACGCGGCCGGAGTGGCCGGATCGGGTTTGGTGGGCGGGGCCTTGTCCGCCTCGGCTTGCTCGGCTTCGGCGTCAGCCTTGTCCTGCGCGGCCTTTTCGTCGGCGAGCTTCTTGAGCTTGCTTTCGGCGGTCCGCAGGAGCGTCTTTGCGCCGCAGCTTTCGTGCAGTTCGATGGCGCGGGTGAAGTGGCCGATGGCGGCGGTGAGAAGGCCGCCCCGGCCGCCAGCGGTGGCGCTGGGGGCGGTGGCATCGAAGATTTCGGCACAATGGGCGAAGGCGAGGCCCAGCGCCTTTTCCAGCTTGGCGCGGACCTGGTCGAAAATGTCTTCGGCCGCAACCAGGTCCTCTACCTCCTGAAGCACGTCGAGAGGGACGTCTTCCACATTGGCGATAGCGGCTTCGGCCACTTCCTCGGCGATGAGGGTGGCGGGGGTGCGCTTGTAGCGTTCGGGAAGAGCGAGGTGGCCGCCCAGCAGCGTGCGGGCGAGCTTCATGGCAAAGGGCCAGTCCTGGATGTCGATGGCCCAGACGGCCATGGTCGCCACGATCTCGTCCTGGGTGCTGGGAACATCGCCTGCAAGCCATGCGGTGGCCGCGCTTTCGGCCCAGACGCGGTACTTTTCGATCATCGCGCGCTTGGCGTCGATCTTGCGCTCGGTCGACTGGATTTCGCGCAGCGAGGCAAGGTCGAGGCCAAGGGCGGCGAGCAGGAGCTGGTATTCGCTGGCGACCGGGCCGGTTTCGGGCATGGGGTGGGGGCCGGAGGCCCATTTGCCTCCGGCCCGGGCGCGCCTTTGCGGCGCGTTGCGACCCGGCGGCAAGACTGCGTTGGCGATGGCGCTGGGCGGGTGAGAGCATGGGAAGTATTCCTTGGTGGACCTGAAGGGGCTGTGAACCTGCCCCGCCCGGGGGAGGGAGAAACCGGGCGGGGGCAGGGAAGGCGGCGCGTTAGGGGACCGGCCGCCTTTTGTCCGATTACGCGGCCGGGGCCGGAGCGATGTTCTCGACCAGGCAGGCGTATTCGAGGTCCTCGATCACGTAGGCCTCGTTTGAAGACTGATAGTCGGTGACCTGGTCGAGCTCGGGCTCGTCCTTCAGCAGGCGGCGGCGCTTGCCGTCCTGGTAGTAGATCGAGAGGTTGTCGTAGCGCGTGATGAAGACCGTCCCGTTGGGGAAGCCCGGCACGCGCACGGCGGGAAGACCGCCCAGGCGCTTGGTCGACATGATGACGTCGCGGGCCTGCTGCTCGGTCGGCGCCAGATCCTGGTTGACCATCGGGAAGTACTTGTCGTGCAGGAGGTCTCCGGACACGAAGACGGCAAGCTCGGTGTCGTTCTTCGCCCATTCGGCCAGAAGCGATTCCTTGGCGTCCCAGACCAGCGCATCGAGCGTGGCGTAGTCGCCGCCTTCGCCATAGGTCACCTGGCCCGAGCCCTCGACCACCTCGGCAAGCACGCGGTCTTCGTTCTCCTCGCGCATCTTCTCGAGCCACCCGATGTTGACGTCCTGCAGCAGCGGGTTGGCCGTGCGGTCGGTCTGCGCGGCCGCCGAGGTGCCGTTGAAGCCGATGAGGATGCGATCGAGCGCCTGACGGCGCAGGTTGTTGTCGCGCCAGAGCGTTTCGAAGTTGGGAAACTTGGCCCACTTGTCGATCTTGGCGTACTTGAGCGCCACGTCGAAGTTGGTCTGGACGCAGGTGTAGCTGCGCTCGTCCATGGCGCTGGGATCGATGCCGGTGCGGCGCGTGCCCGCGCTGGTGTTGGTGCGCCCGGCGATGGTGCTGCCAATGCCCAGGCCCAGCAGCTCGCCCATGATCTCGTCGACGGGCTCGATGTTGATGCGGCTGAGGAATTCGCTCGATTCCTGCATGCGCTGTTCGAGCGTTTGCTGGACGGAGGGTTCGACGGTGAACTTGGCCGAGGCGGCAACGGCGGGATCGATGCCATTGAGCAGGGCGATCTGGCTGACCATCGTCGCGAATTTGACGCGGGTGGCATTCTTCATGGGGTCTGTCTTTCAGGCTGGAGAGGCGCGGGCAGAGAAGGGGGAGAGATCAGCAGTCGGTGCGCACGGCGTTCTCACCGCCGCCGGTGGCCGGCTCGCGCGTGGTGAAGCCGTGGGCCGGTGTGCTTTCCATCTCGGACGTGAGGGCGGCGAGATCGGCCGTCAGCTTGGTGAACCTGGCCGCCGTATCCTTGCGGTCGGCCTCGATCGCGGTGAGGAGCTGGCCGAAGCTGGCCGCAAAGGCCGCAAGGTCCGGGGAAGCGGCGGCATTGGCTTTGCCCTCGGCGGGCGGCGTGACTGGCGCGACCGGGGGTGTGGCGGTGAAGCGATCCAGCAAACCCTTGAGCGAGGCGAAGACGCCGGTGGGATCGGCCGCGCTGGAGGCGCCTTCCTCCTCCATCTCGATCTCGGCTTCCTCGGTCACGGTAAAGAGGTTGCCCTTGTCCTTCTTGCGGTGCGCGAGCGGGTTGTTGTCACCCTGCTGCGCGGCGAAGGTCAGAAGCTGTGTGCCGAGCGAGGCCGGGCTGTCGGTGACCGCGAGGCCGACCATGTAAGCCTTGCCGGTGCCTGCGAAGTTGGGGTTGATCTCGATCGAGGAGAACAGCTTCTGGCCGCGGTCCTTGACCGCGACCAGCGTGTCGAGCGCGTCGACCTGGGCGAAGAGGCCGAGGCGCTGGACCGGCTCGCCGCCGATCTTGAGCGTGACATTCTCGGTGCGAAGGCCGGTGACCTGGCCGTAGTTGCCGAAGCTGCCTTCGGCGCCCAGGCCCCGCACATGCTCCATGTTGACGAGCGCGGTGTAGGTTTGCGGGTCGTAGGTCTCTGCCGCATCGAGCAGCCACTGGCGCTGGATCTCGCGGCCATCGGTGGTCGCGCCCTCGACGGCAACGCGGAAGTAACGGGTCAGGGGCATCGGGTTTGCCTTTCGGTCCTTGGGCTTGGGGCCGCCGTTTTCGGGCGGTGCCGGGTTTTGCTGATCGCCAAAGGACAGGCTCACGCGGCCTAATTCAACGCGGGCGCGTTGTGGGCGTGCGCCTCACAAGGAGGGGGGCTTAGTTTGCCCCCCACTTCGCCCCTAGCGTGCGCGCCATGGCCGAAAAACAGGACACGATCAGCGACTTGGAAGCGAAGGACGGGGGCGGTGCGTCTGCGCCCGAGCCCGCCTCCATGCCCGCGATCGTGGCCAGGCGGACCAAGGCGCGATCGCTGTACTGGCAGGGCTGGACGCTGAGCCAGATCGCGCAGGAACTGGATCTCGCCTACACCACAATCGCCAGCTGGAAGACCCGCCACAAGTGGGACGATGCGCCCGCCATTCAGCGCGCCGAGGAAGGGACGCTGGAGCGGTACCTGACACTGATGGCGAAGGACAAGAAGACCGGCCAGGACTTCAAGGAGATCGACCTGCTGGGCCGCCAGTTCGAGCGCATGGCGCGCATCGCGCGGTATTCCGATGGCGGCACCGAAGCAGACCTGAACCCGGCGCGCGCGAACCCGGCCCGTTCGACCAATAAAAAGAAGGAGAAGGCGAAGAACCTTCTGACGCGCGAGCATGTTGCCCAGCTGCGCGCGGACCTTGAGGCAGGGCTATTCGGCCATCAGGAGGGCTGGCAGGCCAGCGTTTCGCAGCGCACGCGCATGATCCTGAAGAGCCGCCAGATCGGTGCGACCTGGTACTTCGCCCGCGAGCGCCTGCTGGTCGCGCTGGAAACCGGCAAGAACCAGATTTTCATCTCGGCAAGCCGCGCCCAGGCGAACATCTTTCGCAACTACATCGTCCAGTGGGTGCAGAAGGTCTGCGGGATCGAGCTCAAGGGCGATCCCATGGTCCTGCAGCGCGGGGAGGACGATAACGGCGCGCCGCTGGAGGCGGTGACGCTCTACTTCCTGGGCACCAACTACCGCACCGCGCAAGGGTACACCGGCGATGTCATCATCGACGAGTGCTTCTGGATCTACGGCTTCGAGGAGCTGTTCAAGGTCGCCTCGGCCATTGCCACGCACACGCAGTTCACGCGCACGCTGTTCTCCACGCCCTCCACGCTGGGGCACGAGGCCTACCCGATGTGGACCGGCGAGCGCGTCAACAAGCGGCGCGCACGCAAGGACCGGCTGAAGATCGACATCAGCCACCGCGCGCTCAAGGCCGGGCAGGTGGGCAAGGACGGGATCTGGCGCCAGATCGTGACCGTATTCGACGCGATCGAGGGCGGTTTCAACCTCGTCAACGTCGACGAGCTGCAGCTGGAATACGCGGCGGACGAGTTCGACAACCTGTTCCGCTGCCTGTTCCTGGACGACAGCCTTTCGATGTTCCCCTTTGCCATGATGCGCCGATGCATGGTGGACAGCTGGGATGCCTGGCACGGCGATTACCAGCCCTATGCCCTGCGCCCCTACGCAGGCGAAGTGTGGCTGGGCTACGATCCCAACGCCAGCGAGAGCGGGACGGGCGACGATGCCGCGCTGGTGGCCGTCGCCGCGCCGACGAAGCCGGGCGGCAAATTCCGCATTCTCGAAAAGCAGCGCCTCAAGGGCTTGCAGTTCGACGCCCAGGCCGAGGCAATCCGGCGGATGTGCGGCAAGTACAACGTGACCCGCATCGGCATCGATACGACCGGCGCGGGCAAGGCGGTGGAGCAGCTGGTGCGCAAGTGGTTCCCCACTGTCACCGCCTACCATTACAACGTGCAGATCAAGTCGAGCATGGTGCTCAAGGCCAAGAACGTGATCAGTGCCGGGCGCCTGGAGTTCGACGCGGCCTGGCAGGACATGATGTCCGCCTTCATGGCGATCAAGCCCGAGGTGACGAAACACGGCGTCTCCTACGTCGCGAGCCGCAGCGGGGGCGTGGGCCATGCCGACCTCGCCTTTGCGACCATGCACGCCCTTTTCTTCGAGCCCCTGGACATCACCGAAGCGCCGGGCGGCACGACCACAGTGGAGATCTACGAATGAGCGAAACGCTGCCCGCAGAGGCGCAGGCTGACCAGATGCAGGCAGGCGTGGGCGCGGGGGCGGAAGCCTTCACGTTCGGTGAGCCGGAAAGCGTGCTGGATGCAGGCGCCATCTTCGACCTGTTCGAGGTGGCCCACAACAACCGCTGGTACGAGCCGCCGGTCTCGCCCATGGGGCTTGGCCGCGCGTATCGGATGAGCCCGCAGCACCAGAGCTCGATCCTCTTCAAGCGCAACCTGCTGGCGGCCAGCTACGTGCCCACGCCCATGCTCTCGCGCAGTGATTTCGCGCGCTGGGCGCTGGACTGGCTGGTGATGGGCAATGCCTACCTGGAGCGCGTCGACAACCGCCGGGGCGCGCCGCTGGCGCTCAAGCCGCTTCCGGCCGCCTACATGCGGCGCGGGCTGGAGCCGGGGCAGTTCTGGTGGGTGCCGCGCGCCTGGTCCTATCACGATGCGACCGAGATGCCGCGGGGCCGCGTGCACCAGCTGCTCGAGCCTGACCCGATGCAGGAGCTTTACGGCATGCCCGAGTATCTCTCGGCACTGCAATCGGGCCTGCTCAACGAGGCGGCCACGATCTTCCGGCGCCGGTACTACAACAACGGCAGCCATGCGGGCTTCATCCTGTATCTGGGCGATGAGGGGATCAGCGAGGAGGGCGCCAGCGCAATCCGCAAGGCTCTGCGCGGCGCGAAAGGGCAGGGCAACTTCAAGAACCTGTTCATCCACTCGCCCAAGGGCAAGGCCGACGCCATCCGCCTCCTGCCGATCGCCGAGGTGGGCGCGAAGGATGAGTTCCTCAACATCAAGCAGGTGACGGCCGAGGATCTCATGGCCGCGCACCGCGTGCCGCCCCAGCTGATCGCCGTGGTGCCCAAGAACACGGCAGGCTTTGGCAACGTGAAGGATGCCGCGGCGATCTTCTACGAGGCCGAGATCGTGCCGATCCAGGAGCGCATGCGCGAGGTGAACGACTGGCTGGGCGTGGAAGCGCTGCGCTTTGAACGGCCTGCGCTGGCCATGCCGCTGACGAGCGCTGCCTGACACTTGAGATATCGCCCGCCGATAGGCGGGGGACCGGGCGCGGCAACGCCCGAAGTCCGACGATCACAGCTCGTCATGATCCCGATCGGTCCCGCCACGGAGACCATCCCGCCTGCCGACTCGGCGCGGGAACAAATATGGAACATGTATCGTGTTGTCGACTCCAGAATTTACGCTCGCGCCGGTCGATCCGGTGCGCCCTCTCGCGCCCTACATCGGAGGCAAGCGCCAGCTGGCCAAGCGCCTGGTCGCGCTGATCAACTCGGTCGAGCATCGCACCTATGCCGAGGTGTTCGTGGGCATGGGCGGCGTCTTCCTGCGCCGCGACCAGCGGCCCGGGGCCGAGGTCATCAATGACTGGTCCGAGGACGTCGCCACCTTCTTCCGGGTGATCCAGCACCACTACGTGGCGTTCCTGGATATGCTGCGCTGGCAGGTGACGAGCCGGGCGGGGTTCGAGAAGCTTTTGGCCATGGAGCCGTCCTCGCTGACGGACCTGCAGCGCTCGGCCCGCTTCCTCTATCTCCAGCGCCTGGCCTTCGGCGGGAAGGTGAGGGGGCGCGGCTTTGGCGTCTCGCCCGAGACGCCTGCACGCTTCGATGTGACCAAGCTGGCGCCGATGATCGAGGCGGTGCACGAGCGACTGGCCGGAGTGGTGATCGAGCGGCTGCCCTGGTCGGACTTCCTCACCCGCTACGACCGGCCGGGCACGCTCTTCTACCTCGATCCGCCCTACTACGGCTGCGAGGGCGACTACGGCCGGGACCTGTTCGGCCGCGAGCAGTTCGAGCTGATGGCCCAGCAGCTGCGTTCCCTGCGCGGCCGGTTCATCCTCTCCCTCAATGATCACCCGGACGTGCGCCGGATCTTCGCGGGCTTCGACTTCCGCGAGGAGGAGCTGACCTACACGATCGGCGGCGCGAACAAGGCCAAGCGTGTGGGTGAGGTGATCATTACGAACTGACGGCGAGGGGGGCGGGCTGCGCGTGGCGTGGCCCGCTTGGGCCGGGAGCGGACTGGCAAGTTTCGGCGTGAAATTGGCGATAATTACCGGTTGAAAGCCACACTGATAGAGCGGCTTCAATTCATCCGATTGGGCGGTTCCAGAGCAAAACAACGCTCCCCAAAAGCGGAGATGAAGCTGCGGGTCGCTATCGATTTGAACCTGGCCGTGCCCAGCGACGCTACCTTTCGGCGTAAAGGTTTGGGCTGCTAATGATTGCTGGTCAGCGGATCGCATCGGGGGGCTTGGCGCGAACAAGAGCAGTGAAAATCGCCATCCGGCCGCTCTCTAATCTTTGCAGAAGAGGCACGACAGGATGGCGAATGAAGCCTGGACGGGAAGGCTCAGGTGAGGGGCGGGTAGTCCGTGTAGCCCTGCTCGTCACCCACATAATAGCTCGATGGATCGGACGGCGCCAAGGCGGCGTTTTGACGGAAGCGTTCGGGCAAATCCGGGTTGCTGATGAAGAGCGTTCCGAAGGTCACTGCGTCGGCCAAGCCCGACGCGATCGCCTGTTCTGCGGTTTTCCGGTCATAGCCTACGTTCACGACGAACACACCGGAGAAGCGCTTTCTCGCTTCGGGGGCCAACGGTTTGAGACCTTCGGGAAGCTGTGCCGCTTCCATGAAGTGAAGTATGCCCACCTTCCTGGCCTCAAGAGCCTCTACGGCAAACATGTATGTGCCTTCCAAATCGCTATCGCCCATGTCGTTATAAGGAATCCGAGGCGACAGCCTTACCGATACTCGGGATGCGCCAAACACCCGGATGGCAGCGTCGGTCGCTTCGAGCAGGAAGCGGGCGCGGTTCTCGACAGGTCCACCATAAGCGTCCGTTCTCTTGTTCGGACCGTCTTCAAGGAATTGGGCCGGGAGATAGCCATTGGCACCATGCACTTCAACACCGTCGAAACCTGCGGCTTGGGCTGCGCGTGCAGCGGCCTCGTAGTCTGCAATTGTGGATTGGATTTCCTCCAAAGTCATGGCGCGCGGGGTGACGGTCGGCTTCGGCCCCTCAGGCGTAAAGGCCTGACTTTCGAAGGGCACTGCCGAAGGCGCTACCGGCAAAGCTCCGCCATGGAAGTCCGGATGAGACGCACGGCCCGTGTGCCAGAGTTGCGCAAAGATAAAGCCACCTGCTGCATGAACGGCCTCAGTAACCTTGCGCCATCCTTCAATCTGTTCGGAAGTATGTATCCCGGGTGTATTCGTCCAGCCGATCGCTTGTTCGCTGATCTGCGTGCCTTCCGAAATGATCAGGCCTGCCGAGGCACGTTGGGAGTAGTAAAGTGCAGTCCGATCATTCGCCACATGGTCGGGCGTTCTAGCCCTTGTCATGGGAGCCATAAACACTCGGTTCTTGAATTCGAAGATGTCGGTTTTCAACGGGGCCAGTAATTTCAGATCAGTCATTTTATGCTCCAGTAAATCTGGAGGCCTAGATATACATTGTAGACCTAATATCAATTAGGCACCTTGGGTCGCCTAGGTAGGTCTGAGTAAACCTGCCACCCGTTTGACAAGACTTAACCCACACGTTTTTCCACCTGAACACCACTGAAGCCGTCATCCGATTGGCGCTTATCAAAGGCTTCCCGTGCAGCATTGACATCCGCAAGATTGTCTAGCGTCCACTGGTGAAGTTTTCGCAATGGCTCTTGCAAGGTGCGACCCAGCGCGGTGATCTCGTACTCGACGGCAACTGGTGAGAGGGAAATGACGCGGCGGGTGATCATCCCATTGCGCTCGAGTTTGCGCAGGCATTGTGTAAGCGCTTTCTGGCTAACGCCCTCCAACCGCCTGCGAATAAGGTTAAACCGATGAGGGTTGTCGGTCAGGACCGTTAGTACCATCGTGGACCATTTGTCAGCGATCTGATCGAAGAGGCCCCGGCTAGGGCAATCCGATGAAAAGCAAACCGGATCTAATTCCGTGACATCATGCATTTTATGTTCATCCCAAAATATGGGTTTCGGACATGCTGGTATAAAATCTATACCTAGCTCCGTGGACTGGCGTTTGCACGAAAAAAGTCGGAATGCGGCCGCAGGAAACATGGTCCCACAGGAACTCTTGGACGGTGGTTGACGCGCCAAGGTGATTATGCTGGTGGAGCGCTAGTCCAACGGATCAAGACGGCGCGCCGATCCTAATGCACTTCAAAGAAGTTTTGGAATCGCAATTGATTGGTTACTGCTACCAGAACAAAGCCCATCGAACCGCCAGCTTTAGGCTCCTCGATGTGCTTGCCCGGCGCCCGAAACTGGGGCGCGAAGTGGCCCTCGATGCCTTGCTGAACAAAGGGCAGCTTTCAGGATCGCAGCTCGACCCTAGGAATGACCTACATGGGCGCAAAGCGGACCTGTCACACACGCGGCATTGCGGGGCACAGGTAATGGACCAATGCCCAACTCGTCCCTTCCCTTTCCACCGGAGCACGAAAATCGCATCGATTTGCACGAGCTCTGTCGCGCCACTAGCCTGCGATATGCGCTCATCCAATCGGAGAAAAATGTGCTCGTTGCCTCTCGGATTCTTACGTATCTGGCATTAGCTTGTCTGGCTCTGGCATCGCCTGCCTATGCGAGGCATGATCAACCGGCATCCGCGACATTTTCCGAATGCAAGGACGCGCGTGCACACACAACACTGCAGAGAACCGAATGCGCGCGAATTGATGTGCCGCTGGACTATACCAAGCCGGACCTCGAAACGATTCAGTTGTTCGTCCGCAAGTTTCCCGCCCAGAGAGCCAGAAAGGGCCAGTTGTGGCTAGTCGCCGGCGGCCCGGGAGAATCCGGCGCTTCATTCTACCCGTTCATTGAGACTTTCCGAGCGGCTGCTCCTGGCTTCGATCTGATGATTCCCGATCATCGCGGGACGGGCTTCTCGACAAGACTCTGCCCGGAAGAAGAAAGCCCGTCGAGTGATGCGGGCACTGCTCTGGCCGGTGAGGAGTGGGCTACGTGCTTCGATGACCTCAATGCGAATGCGGGCCGGACCAGATCGTTCACTATCTCGAATGCCGCTCATGACCTTAAGCTCTTGATGTCTCGATTCGATTCCGGCGATAGCTCGTATCTCTACGGCGTCTCCTACGGCACCCAGCTCGTGCTGCGCATGTTGACCCTTGCGCCTCGAGGCGATCTCGACGGCGTCATTCTCGACTCTTTGGTTCCGCTTGAAAGCAACGATCAACTGGATTTAAGCCATCGGTCGGCCGTTACGGACCGCGTGGGCCGAAAAGTGCTGCGTCAGTGCGACCAAGTAGCTGATTGCAAGCGGTATTTCCCCGAGGGGGCCGAGCAGGCGGTCACTGAGCTTTTCCAGCGTGACGATATTGGGGATCTGGCTGGCCAAGATCTGAAATACCGGCTGTCTGCTTTGCTGGATTTTCCAGAAACTCGGGACATGCTTCCCAATGTGATAGCGGGATTACAGGCGGATAATCCCGCATGGCTGGACTATGCTATGGGTCGGTTGGCAGGCATCGGTTCCGTTCTCAAATCCTATCCGCAAAGCGGATCATCTATCCCGCTGGTAAACCTGATCAGCCGCTCCGAGAACAATGCCCGGCCGCAACTAACGGCTGAAATGATCAGAAACGAAACGGAGGGATATCTCTTCGCCAGTCCATTGCCATCACTTCTGCTCGCCGGAGGTATTCCGACCTACCAGCCAGATGCAAGCTTCGGGGGTATCCCTGAACGTATACCTCCGACGATTGTGCTTCACGGAACGCTCGACCCTAAGACCCCGCTTGACGGAGCGCGAGAGCATGTCACCGCACTGAAAGTGGCAGGGGACATCTCCCTGCTCCAGATCGAACAGGCACCTCATTTCGTCCTCATGACCGCGCCGGAAGAGTTCAAAGAGCTGACGAAGAGTTTTCTTGGCAGAGCGGACGGGCGGCGATCTAGCCCTTGAAAGCCATAGCTGAACGGCCGACAAAGGCGCGTTGCTGACCTGACTTTTTAGCCCAGGCGCGCCACAATGGCGATGCGGCCGCGTGGGCCTCCCGTGCCTATCCTGTCTCACCATCGCCGTGCCCAGAGCCTGCCCCATCCTCACGGCTCCCCTCGACCGATCGAACCCACCCATGCCTGCTGTCCGGCCGAGACCCCACACGCCGGGCTTGCCCCCACGCCTCGCCTCCACGCTTTTGGTGCGGATATTACGCAAGGGATCGCGGTTCTACGCACATTGCGATGTGCGATTAAGGCCGGATTTCTGCGGAAGGCGGGTCGTGTCCCGCGGGTTGGTGTAGGAACCGTCGATCTACGGCAGGATCGGGTTCAGGTCAGGCGGCCAGTGCTGGCAAGCTGACCATAGGATTATGGCTCACCGAGCCGAGAGTTTCCAGCGTCATGTAGCGGCGCGATACGGCCCACTCATCATTTTGCTCCAGCATGAGCGCTCCGACGAGACGAACGACGGCAGCGTCATTCGGAAATATGCCGATCACGTCCGCCCTTCGCTTGATCTCCTTGTTGACCCTTTCCAGCGGGTTGGTGGACGCGATCTGCGCCCAGTGATCCTTGGGGAAGGCCATGTAGGCGAGCACGTCTTCGCGTGATGCGTCCATCATGTCGACCAGCTTTGGAAACTTCTCGCGCAGGGCATGGGCAACCTGAGAAGTGGCTCGGTTTGTCTGAACAGCCTTTGACGTTTGATAAGTGGATCGTCTGCGGTTTGGTTGTTCAAGCTGGCGCCTGCGGGGCGTCATGGAGGTCGGGCGTAGCCCGGCCGGAGTGACGCCCCGCAAGTCGCGGCCAATTCACGCTGCCACGGCCTGTGGCAGATTGTCAAAGTAGGTTTGATCGGGCGTACGTCCGCCGAGGCTCGAGTGAGGTCTCCGGGCGTTGTAGAAGCCCAGGTATCGGCCGATCGAACTGCGCGCTTCGCTGACGCATGCGTCGGCGTGCAGGTAGACTTCCTCGTACTTCACCGAGCGCCACAGCCGCTCGACCACGACATTGTCGCGCCAGGCGCCGCGGCCGTCCATGCTGATGGCGATACCCTCGCGCCGCAGCACGCCGGTGAAG
>NZ_VIRF01000025.1 GCF_008107685.1 Novosphingobium sp. BW1 | reverse complement strand
CTTCACCGGCGTGCTGCGGCGCGAGGGTATCGCCATCAGCATGGACGGCCGCGGCGCCTGGCGCGACAATGTCGTGGTCGAGCGGCTGTGGCGCTCGGTGAAGTACGAGGAAGTCTACCTGCACGCCTACGCATGCGTCAGCGAAGCGCGCAGTTCGATCGGCCGATACCTGGGCTTCTACAACGCCCGGAGACCTCACTCGAGCCTCGGCGGACGTACGCCCGATCAAACCTACTTTGACAATCTGCCACAGGCCGTGGCAGCGTGAATTGGCCGCGACTTGCGGGGCGTCACTCCGGCCGGGCTACGCCCGACCTCCATGACGCCCCGCAGGCGCCAGCTTGAACAACCAAACCGCAGACGATCCACTTATCAAACGTCAAAGGCTGTTCAGACAAACCGAGCCACTTCTATTGCCGCAAAGTGCGGCCACGAGGCCGAGGGCGGTATATATGAATATGCGTCTCAGCACATCCACTTCAACCATCGCATGTTTGATGAGTTGCTAGCTACATGCGAGTCTGAGCAAAGTGTGTTGCTCGTAGGTCCGAGCAATTCGGGGATGGTCGAACCTCTCACGGCAACTGCACTTGGAATGGTCGAAGCCACCTTCCTTTTGTTGCTGCACAAACCGAACCTTGACCGGCTCGCTTTGCTGGACTCGGTGTGGCGCATGGCCAAACGCATGAACAAGTTGGCAGGCGGCCTTGAGAAGCGCACCTTCGAAGCGGCAACGAAGCGCAAGCAAGTCTTCAGCTAGGGGGCGGCAGAAGAGAAAGTGCGCTCTGGCCAAGCTTCCAATCGCTTGTCTGCTTGAGCGCCTTGTGAAGGAAGGACTGCCAGTCCGCAATCGGTCAGAATCGCCCGTGCGGTTCGGCAGGCTTGTGCGCCCTAGTCGGTCGTTGGAAGGCCGATTCGGCGCGCTTGGCAGCGGACCGACCGCTTTCCCTCGCCGAGCTGGTTCACGAGCGGCGCGAAGGGGTGGGAAGTGGAAGGGCGGCTTTGGCTTTGCATTGCGTGCGAAGCGGACATCGTGGATAGCGTCGTGTCTTGCAGGAGGCGATGATGACTTCGTTCGATCCGTTAGCGCGCCTCGACGCGCAAATGTCTGATGTTAGCGACGTATATGTCGGTGCGGGACAAGATGCCGAAAGCTACATTGGGGATTTGGAGCGGGCGCTACGCGAGGCAGTCTGCGCCCCGTTCCTTGTGACCGCCACGGTTGACGAGCCCGGAATCCCAGATGCGAATGTTGGTGACACCATCACCGGGCAGTGCGTGGCTCATTCCGAGGGATACTGGCTCATCTATCAGTCCGAGAACGACAGGTTCATGTGCTTTTCGGGGGCTGACGTGGAAAACCTTGGCGCACCTGGCATTTTCGGATCGCCACTCGGCTGCTGGTCGGCCTGAAATGTCCGCTCCCGGGACCGGCCTGCAGAAAGATGACCGGCGATAATGGGGCGTGTGCCGAAATTCCGCTACGCGCCCTTGTCGGTCCTTCTTGGCTTGATTGGCCGACCTCAGAACCCGCCAGTCCGGTATCCCATGACCGCCGGGTTCGCCAGCAGCAAAGATGGGTGGGAAGAGGAATAGCCGCTTCGAGTATCGTGACACGCGTAAGCGGACCTAACGATTTGCTTCCACCCTCTTCCGATAAAGGGCGAACGGTCCTTTAGATGCTTCAAGTCGGATACGGCGATGTGCGATACCGAACGTCAGCGGCACGCCAATGAGGCTGATACCTGCCAGCGCTTCTGACATGGTCGGCCACCATCCCGAGAGCAACGCTGCGCCATAAACGAGAACGAAAAACAGCCCCCAAATCAGTGCTGCGAGGTCTGCCAGTTTCGATAACGATTTGTTGTGATAGTGTGCATGCGCGAACCGCCAGAATGCTGCTTTCATCTCACCTACCTTCGGCAAACCGTGTGCTTGATTTTGGCCGCTTTCGCGTAATTCAGCAAGCCACTCGAATGTCCTCACAGGGGCGTATGCCGCTGGGCCGGTTTCAAGCCAAATTTTTTGACGGCATGGGCCCGGCTTCAAGGGCTTGCAGGTCGGCCAGGCGCCCTTGTCGGTCGCTCGAAAGCTGATCTGGCGGGTCAGGAAGCCGTCTATCCGGTTAGGCTTGTCGAGCCGATCGGCAAGCCGCCGGGATGGGTGGCAAGCGGACGTTGCTCGAATCCATCTCGCTCTGATAAGGCTTGTCAAATGGAACACTCAACGTCGCGTCAAACTCTCTTCTGCCAGTCCGGCTTGGCGCACATCATAGGTCTTTCTGTTGTCAGCCTCTACGGGTCTCGAGATGTAGCTGACATGACAAGCAGCGTATTTGCGGCGCTGCTTATTGGCGGCTTATTTTCAATTCCATGGATGGTTGTCCTTGGCCTTTCTATTTGGAAAGCGGGGGCGTGGCTGTCCGAACACATTCTGATCTTTTGCTTGATCGGACCATTACTAGTTTGCGGAAGCTGGTTTTTGCTTCTCGGCACCCCTATGCTCGATGCAGTTGGCTTGTCCTGCGCAGTCTCTTCTGCAGCGGTCCTCGCCATGCGGTTCGCGCCAAGAAAGCGTGGACAACCTGCGGCTCAATGACCGCAGTGTCGGCGTGTCCGGTTAGGCAGCGTTCGGATTAAAATCGTGCAATCCTGCCGTTCCGGTTTCGGGGTGCGGCTGCGCGCCGCTCCATGTCGGAGATGGGTGGTGAGCGGACGATTGCGTTCTAACGCGAAGTGCGGTTGGCAAAACGATATAGTAGAAAGATCATTGCGACAGCAACGGCTACCCCAATGCCATCGGATGGCCGCTTTGCGATCTCAAATTTCTGAAAAAATTCAGAAACTCCAAAACCCGCGATGGCGGCGAAGATTCCGAAAGTCCACGTCGGAATGAGCTTCAGCAGGCGCGTCATCAATCTATTATCTCCTAGACCCGCAGTATCTGCAACGAGGCGTGTGCCGAAATTCCGCTGCGCGCCCATCCTTGCCGTTCGACTCCAGCTTTCCAGCGCTAAGCTGCGGACCTTCAGCTATGGCGTGGTCTGGGACATTCCTGTCCTTCCCCGACGACGCCGATTACGACAGGTTTTGGTCAAACAGCTGACATAAAACGTTTGCCGATCTAGTGCGGCAGCGCGAAAGAGAGGAGGCTGGTAGGTGCTTGACTGGCTGTCCCGGCGCTTTCGTACCGTTCGATATCGCTCAGGCAAGGCGTGTCGATGAGACAGGTTCAACATGGTTGCCAAAGCACTTCCGAGGCCGCATCGTTTGATAATGCAGATTAGCCGGACCGACCTCGCCGACATCAACTACTTTCTTGCTCTCGCCAAGCATCGTAATTTCCGGCGGGCAGGGCTGGAATTGGGTGTCAGCGCTTCTGCGCTCAGCCATTCTCTGAAGGGGCTTGAAACCCGTCTCGGGGTGCGCCTGCTCAACCGGACCAATCGCAGCGTCACGCTGACGGCCGCCGGCGAAGAACTGCAAGCGGCGATCAACGCGCCTTTCGATGCCATCGGTGCGGCCGTCGACGCCCTCAACCGTTATCGCGACGAGCCGGCGGGACGAATCCGGCTGAATGTGCTCGAACATGCAAGCTCGTTGTTGCTGGGGCCGGTTATGCCGGTGTTCGTGGAGCGTTATCCTGGCATCGAGATCGAGGTTGTGGTTTCGAACCATTTGGTCGACGTGATCGCCGCGGGCGCCGACGCCGGCATCCGCTATGGCGGCACCGTGCCCGAAGAGATGATCGCCCAGCGGCTTTCCGCGGACATCCGCTGGGTCGTCGTCGGAGCGCCTGCCTATCTGGAGCGCTACAGCGTCCCGCAACATCCGCGCGACCTGCTCTCGCACCGCTGTCTGCGCATTCGCCTTGGCGACGACAGCATCTATCACTGGGAACTGGACGGCGAGGGAGAGAGCCAAGCGATCGACGTTCCCGGCCCCATCACAATAGATGACACACAGTTCGCCATCACGTTGGCAACGGGCGGCACAGCACTTGCTTACCTGCCCGAACCCTGCGTTGCCGGGCTTATCGAGCGCGGGGAGCTGCGTGTCGTGCTGGAGGACTGGGCCTCGATGGGGCCAGGGTTTCACGTCTACTATTCCGGACGGCGACAACTGCCCACCGGCTTGCGCTTGCTTATCGATCTAATCCGGGAAATGCACCCGCTCGGCATGTAAATATGACAAGGCTATTGATGAGCTGACTTCATCATGGCGTGAAAGTAAGTGCGGGTAACAGCGGCCTGCGGCCGTCCTTATCATCTGTTCATCGCGAGCAACCCATGGAGCTTGTTCTGAACAGGGACCGGATGATGAACGCCAGTGCTGCCCACACGCAAATCGACGATCTGCAGACCAACGCGCGGTGCCGCGCCGCGCAGGCCGGCAATTGGGGAGCGGTGTTGTCCATGTCGCTATGCGTCGCAATGCTGATTGCATCCGAGTTCATGCCGGTCAGTCTGCTGACACCGATGGCGCAGGGCCTGAATGCGAGCGAAGGCCAGACCGGGCAGGCCATTTCAATCAGTGGCTTGTTCGCGGTGGCGACCAGCCTGCTGATCACGACGGCCGCAGGCAGGCTCAATCGAAAATGGGTACTAGTGACGATTACCGGCTTGATGCTGGCCTCGCTTGCGCTCGTGGCATCCGCGCCCAGCTTCGCTGTGCTGATGATCGGCCGGGCCTTGCTTGGGATATGCATCGGCGGTTTCTGGGCGCTGGCGACAGCGATCATCATGCGGCTGGTTCCGTCAGGCGACGTGCCGAAGGCGCTTGCGCTCATGTATGGCGGGCAGGCCATCGCAGCCGCCTTTGCCGCGCCGATCGGCAGCTATTTGGGCGCGATGTTCGGGTGGCGCGCGGTTTTCTGGGCGCTGACGCCGATCGTAGCTCTCAACCTGGTCTGGCACATGATCGCGCTGCCTTCGCTGCCCACGCAGCAGCGGCAGGATTTCCGGTCGATGATCGCCCTTGTGAAGCGGTCCTATTTCCGACGCGGGTTGATGGCCTGCATGTTGTCGTGGGGCTCGGCCTACACGATGTTCACCTACCTGCGTCCTTTTCTCGAGAAGGTCACCGGCGCAGACATCACTCTGCTTTCCGTGTTGCTGCTGATCCTTGGCTGTGCCGGTTTTATCGGCACCTGGGCAGCAGGACGGTTCATCAAGGGCAATGTCGCGCCGCTGCTGAAGATGCCGGCGATGGTCATGGGCGGGGCGACGGCGGGCCTGCTCCTGTTTGCCTATTCGCCCGTTGCAGCGGGTCTCTTTGTCGCGATCTGGGGCGCAATGAATACCCTGTTTTCGGTCATCTGGATGACCTGGATGTCGCAGAACGTCGATGATGCCCCCGAAGCGGCCGGCAGTCTCATGGTCGCCGCAGTTCAAGCCTCGATCCTGCTGGGGGCAGTCGTCGGCGGGTTGCTGCTCGATGCCATCTCGATACAGGCAACGTTCGTGGGGAGTGTGCTCCTGGCAGGAGCGGCGCTGCTGGTGATTGGTGATGGCCGCAGGATGTTGAAGCCGCAGCCCGCAGCGACGGACGTTTAGCGATGTCGGCAGACTTTCAGTCCTATCCGCCGCCGGCCGCGTGCATTTTCGACCGCACCGAGGAGCGTCGACCATGAGGTTCGATGCAGGGAAGATTGCCCGGTGCCGCTCGCTGCCGCTTTTCGCCATCGTCCTGCTTGTCGTCGCTTGCGGCAACCCGGCGTCCAGCGCCAGCGTACCGTCTCAGCAAACCAGCCAGCAGGAGCCCGTCGTGGAGCAGCCGATAACAATCCAGATACTGGTCGACCGTCACGTTGTAACGGGCGAACTGGAACCCAGCGCGGCAGGGCGCGATTTCGCGGCTCTGCTGCCGCTCGAAGTGACACTTCGCGATCATAACCGCACTGAAAAAATCGCCGATCTTCCGCAGCGTCTGTCGATCGAGGGCGCGGCGGACGGCGCGGATCCCGTCATCGGCGACATCGCCTATTACGCCCCTTGGGGCAACCTAGCGATCTACTATCGCGACTTCGGATATTCGCCGGGCCTCGTCCGACTTGGCCATCTCAATGGAAACACGGCGGTGCTGGCGCAGCACGACGGGCCGGTGCGCATAGAGCGCCTTTCATCCGGTGCGAAAGGAACGAATCGATGAAACGACTGACCAGTCCGCTGGCCGCACTGACACTGTTGGTCGCAGGCACCCCCGCACTCGCTGAAAATGAAGGGAAATCCGACATGGAAATCGCACGAAAAGCCGACATGAAGACCGTCGATGGGCCGTCCGAGAACTTCACCGGCAGGGTTACGATCACGGGCCAGTTCCAGCGTCCCGATCCGTCGCGGGTCGGCGGCGCGATCGTCCATTTCGAGCCGGGCGCGCGGACGGCGTGGCACACGCATCCCGCAGGCCAGACCCTGATCGTCACCGAAGGCGTGGGCTGGACGCAGGTCGAAGGCGGTCCGAAATACGAGTTCCATGCAGGCGACATCCTGTGGTGCCCGGCCGAACACAAGCATTGGCACGGCGCCACTCCGCACGAAGCCATGACCCATATCGCCATTCAGGAGTCGATCGGCGGCACACCGGTGACATGGATGGAGAAGGTCACTGACGAGGAATATCTCGCGCCGGTGACGAAGGACTGAAAGCGGAGGCAATCGTCATGATCCTACAAGATAGCTATGCCCTCCCGGGCAGCGTAACGATACCCAAGCTGGGACTGGGCACATGGCTGGTCGATGATGATGCAGCCTGCGACCTCGTCCTTCGTGCGATCAAGATCGGCTATCGCCACATCGATACAGCCCAGGCCTACGGGAACGAGCACGGCGTGGGCCAAGGACTGCGCGCCAGCGGCATTTCCCGCGATGATATCTTCCTGACCACCAAGCTTGCCGCCGAGAGCAAAAGCTTCGCCGATGCGAGGGCGCGGATCGATGGTTCGCTCAAGGCACTGGCGGTCGACCATATCGACCTCATGCTCATCCACAGTCCGCAGCCCTGGTCACAGTTTCGCAAGGGCGAGCATTTCTTCGAGGGGAACCTCGAGGCCTGGCGCGCACTTGAGGAGGCGTACGCGGCCGGCAAGATCCGGGCGATCGGCGTTTCAAATTTCGAGCGTACTGATATCGACAACATCCTCGACAACGCGGGCGTGAAGCCGATGGTCAACCAGGTCCTGGCGCATGTCGGCAATACGCCGTTCGACCTGATCGACCATTGCAGGAACAAGGGCGTGCTGGTCGAGGCCTATGCACCCATCGCGCACGGCGCCGTGCTCAACAATCAGGGCCTCGACGCGATGGCGAAGCGCTACGGCGTGAGCATCGCGCAACTCTGTATTCGCTATTGCCTGGAGCTTGGACTGCTTCCTCTCCCGAAGGCCACGAGTGCTGCGCATATGAGCGACAACGCCGCTGTTGATTTCGTCATTTCCGAAGCGGACATGGCCGCGCTCGTGAAGGCCGAACGGGCCACGGACTATGGCGAGGCTAGCAGCTTTCCCGTATTCGCCCAATGAAGCCGATCTTCATCCGTCACTTTCCAGAACGCATCGGCCCAGAACGCATCGGCGGCCGCGCGGAGCTGCGCCGCCGATCGTCCTGCGCCGTGGATATCACGGATGCACATCCCGATGCATGATCGAAGCAAGATCTTCGCGTTCCTCGATGACTGCAACAGACGCCGCCTGCCATCTGTTCTCGTCACGTTGACCGATGTCAGCGGCAGCGGGGCGCGAGCTCCGGGAACGCTGATGGCCGTGGCGGTGGATGGCAGCCATGCCGGCTCCTTCTCCGGCGGGTGCGTGGAGGCGGCGGTCATCAGCGAAGCCATCGAAGCACTTGCGACTGGCGTGGCGCGCTGCGTCCGGTTCGGTGAAGGATCGCGCTATATCGATATCCGTCTGCCCTGCGGCGGTGGAATCGACCTGCTGTTTACGCCAAACCCCAATCCCGTCGCGATCGAGAAGGCTTTGGCGCTGCTTTCCGCGCGGCGGCCGATCCTGCTGCGGCTGTCGCTCGACGGAAAGGTCGAAACAGCGCCTGCCGGCCCGGCGGCGACGACCGGTTGGGATGGCACCAGCTTTCAGTTGCGCCACGATCCTGCGTTGCGCATCGTTGTGCTCGGTCATGGCGCCGAACCGATGGCCTTGCTCGATATCGCGATCGCCTTTGGCGCGGAATGCCGTTTGTTGAGCCCGCAGGTCGATCAGGTAGAAGCCGCACGTATTCGGGGGATCAACGCAGATGTCCTGCACATCGTCGGGAAGGCTGATAGCTTGCGGGCCGATGCCTGGACCGCGATCGTCGCGCTGTTCCACGACCATGATTGGGAAACCGCTCTCCTGATGGAGGCTCTCCGGCAGGAGCCATTCTTCATTGGCGCAAAGGGCAGCAGAAAGACCCACGCCGAACGTTGTCGCAGACTCCTCGCCGCCGGTGCCTTGCCGCATGATCTGTCGCGAATCCTCGGTCCAGTCGGCCTCATTCCCGCGACGCGCGATCCAATGACGCTTGCGGTCTCGGTCATGGCGCAGATCGCCGAGGCCTATCGATCCGCCGACGAGCGCAACCGCCTGATCGTGAGCACTGCTCATGACTGCATTGAGCCTGGATGAATGGTCTTTCGTCGGGTACGAATGTTATGGGCTGAGGCACAGGCAAATTTCCGAGAGCCGACGACGTCAAGTGCGAGAAAGGAAGCTCTATGAACAATGTCGAGATTTCAAGGCGCGGGGTGATCGTTGGAACCACGGCGGTTGCAGTCGCGTCTTCCGTTCCCGCATTGGCGGATAATGGGGATGGCCCAGAAATGGCGGCGCCCGCCGTATCGCCGATGCCGCTTTCATTCACAGTGAACGGCGAGCCGCGCGAACTTTCACTCGATCCGCGGACGACCCTTCTGGATGCACTCAGAGAGCATCTGCACCTCACCGGGACAAAGAAGGGCTGCGATCACGGTCAGTGCGGCGCCTGCACGGTGATCGTCGAGGGCCAGCGGATCAACTCATGCCTAAGCTTGGCTCTCATGCACGAAGGTGACGACATCACCACAATCGAGGGTCTCGGCACACCGGACAAGCTTCACCCTATGCAGGCCGCCTTCGTGAAGCACGACGGCTACCAATGTGGCTATTGCACGCCGGGGCAGATCTGCTCTGCTGTTGCGGTGCTTGACGAGATCAAACGTGGTATTCCCAGCCATGTGCAGGCCGATCTGAACGCCAAGCCCACCGCAACCAACATTGAGATGCGCGAGCGGATGAGCGGCAATATCTGCCGCTGCGGCGCTTATTCCAACATCGCCGAAGCCATGGCGGATGTAGTGGGAGCCAAGGCATGAGAGCCTTCACTTACGAGCGGGCCAAGGATGCTGCATCCGCCGCGCGCATCGTCGCCGGTCGCCCGGGCGCAAAATTCATCGCCGGCGGTACCAATCTGCTCGATTTAATGAAGATCGAAGTCGAAACGCCGACGCATCTCGTCGACCTGCAAGATCTGGAATTCGACAAGATCACACCGATTGCGGGCGGCGGCCTGAGGATCGGCGCTCTTGTCAGCAACACCGACCTCGCCGCCGATGCGCGGGTCAGGCGCGACTATGGCGTCCTGACCCGCGCCATCGTCGCGGGTGCGAGCGGGCAATTGCGCAACAAAGCCTCGACCGCAGGCAATTTGCTGCAACGCACGCGGTGCTCGTATTTCTATGACACCAACATGCCATGCAATAAGCGCAAGCCCGGTTCTGGTTGTGCCGCGATCGGCGGCTATTCCCGTCAGCTTGGGGTTATCGGCGTCAGCGACAAGTGTATCGCGACCTTCCCCGGAGACATGGCGGTCGCCATGCGCCTGCTCGATGCCGTGATCGAGACGGTCGATGGGGACGGCGCCTCGCGCGCGATCCCGATCGCCGATTTCTATCGCCTGTGGGGCGACACGCCCGAGCAGGACACTGTGCTGAAGCCGGGAGAACTCATTACCGCGGTTACACTGCCCAAGCCACTGGGCGGCAAGCACTTCTACGAAAAGGTGCGCGATCGCGCGTCCTATGCCTTTGCGCTCGTATCCGTCGCCGCCGTAATCCAGCCCGACGGCAACGGCCGGGTCGCCTTCGGCGGCGTGGCACCACGACCCTGGCGTATCGAAGCGGCGGAGGCTCTCTTGCCCCGTGGTGCGGCCGCCGTGACAGCACGCGCGTTTCAGGGCGCGACGCCGACGAAGGACAACGCCTTCAAATTGCCGCTTGCCACCAGGGCCCTGGCCTCGGTCCTCGCCGAAGCTAAGGCATAGACCATGAAGTTCGAGACACCCGCCACTGGCAATCCGATTGACCGGATGAAAGTCGTCGGTCGTGCGCAGACCCGTATCGACGGACCGTTAAAGGCGACCGGCCAAGCGCCTTACGCCTATGAACACGATGATTTCGCGGATGCAGCTTATGGCTATGTCGTCGGCGCCGCTGTGGCCAAAGGGCGTATTAACGCTATCGATACGAGGGCTGCGAAGGCGGCACCAGGCGTGATTGCGATCGTGTCCGCGTCGGACGCGGGCAAGCTCGGCAAGGGCAAGTACAACACCGTCAAGTTGTTGGCCGGCCCCGAAGTTGATCACTATCATCAGGCCGTCGCCGTGGTCGTTGCCGAGACCTTCGAACAGGCTCGCGCCGCCGCCGGGCTCGTCCGGGTGGACTATGCGCGCACGGCGGGACGGTTCGATCTCGACGCCGCCTTGACTAATGCTCCTCTCACCAATGCGGACAAGCCCGGCAAGGGCGAGGACCGTGTGGGGACGTTCGAAACCGCTTTCGCCGCCGCGCCGGTCAAAATCGATGCCGAATATACCACTCCTGATCACAGCCATGCGATGATGGAACCGTTCGCGTCGATCGCGGCGTGGGACGGTGATGCGTTGAAAGTGTGGACGTCGAACCAGATGATCGATTGGGGGCGTACCGACCTTGCCACCACGCTCAACATGCCCAAGGACAAGGTCACCCTGCTTTCGCCCTATGTCGGCGGTGGATTCGGCGGCAAGCTTTTCCTGCGCAGCGATGCGGTTCTGGCGGCGCTGGGCGCAAGAGCAGCAGGCCGCCCGGTCAAGCTGGCGATGGCCAGGCCCTTCATTGCCAACAACACCACCCATCGGCCGGCCACGCGCCAGCGTATCCGTATCGGCGCAACGACCGACGGCACGATCACTGCGATCGCGCATGAAAGCGGTTCGGGGGATCAGCCGAACGGTGGTCCGGAGGCGGCTGTCCTCCAGACGCGCCTCCTCTATGCCGGAGCCCATCGCCTTACCTCGATGCGGCTGGCGGTTCTCGACTTGCCGGAGGGCAATGCGATGCGCGCGCCGGGGGAAGCGCCCGGCTTGATGGCGCTGGAAATCGCGATGGACGAGATGGCCGAAAAGCTCGGCATGGACCCGATCGCTTTTCGCGTGAAAAACGATACGCAGGTCGATCCCGAAATGCCCGATCGGCAATTCTCCCAGCGCCAGTTGGTTCGGTGCCTGACCGAAGGCGCGCAGCGGTTCGGCTGGTCGCGCCGCAATGCCACCCCTGGCCGGGTTCGCGACGGCAGATGGTTGGTCGGCATGGGCGTTGCCTCTGCCTTTCGCAACCACATGAACATGACCTCGGCCGCGCGGGTACGGCTCGGCCGGGACGGCATCGTAACCGTCGAGACCGACATGACCGACATCGGCACCGGCAGCTACACCATCATCGCCCAGACCGCGGCCGAAATGATGGGCGTTCCGGTCGATGCGGTGGTCGTCAAGCTCGGCAGCTCCGATTTCCCGGTGTCTGCCGGGTCGGGCGGTCAGTTCGGGGCCGCCAACGCAACCGCTGGCGTCTACGCCGCCTGCGTCAGGCTCCGCGAGGCAGTGTCCCAACGCCTTGGCTACAATTCGGCCGATACCGTCTTCGACGGGGGCAAGGTCACAAGCGGCGGTCGTTCGGCCGACCTTCGCCAGGCGGCTTCGGCTGGCGAACTCGTAGCCGAGGACAAGATCGAATACGGCGATCTCGACAAGAGCTGGCAGCTGTCCACTTTCGGCGCGCACTTCGTCGAGCTTGGCGTGGACGTCTATACAGGTGCCACCCGCCTGCGCCGCATGCTGGCGGTCTGCGCGGCAGGACGCATCATCAACCCTATGTCGGCACGCAGCCAGGTGATCGGCGCGATGACGATGGGCGTGGGCAGCGCGCTGATGGAGGAACTGGCGGTCGACAGGCGCTTCGGCTTCTTTGTCAATCACGACCTGGCCGGTTACGAGGTGCCCGTCCATGCCGACATTCCCCACCAGGATGTGATCTTCCTCGAAGAGGCTGACGACAAGGCCAATCCGATGAAGGCCAAGGGCATCGGTGAACTTGGCCTGTGCGGCGTAGGCGCAGCGGTTGCGAACGCGATGTACAACGCTACCGGCGTTCGCCTTCGCGATTATCCGCTGACCCTCGACAAGCATATCGATCGGCTGCCGCCCGTGGCGTGAGCCTTGGCGGCGTAGCCGACTGGGAACCGGAGCGAATGGGAGACAAGAGCATGATAGCCGAACACACCGCGCTGTTGCTCATCGAGTACCAGAATGATTTCGTAAGCGAAGGTGGCGCCCAGCACGAAGCGGTGAAAGGCGTGATGGCCGACACCGACATGCTGGCGCATAGCAAGACCGTCGCCGGGCAGGCGCGCGCTCTGGGCGTTACCGTAATGCATGCGCCGATCAGCTTCGCGCCGGGCTATCCCGAGATGTCCTCCGATCCTTATGGTATCCTGGCCGGCATCAAGCAGGCGCAGGCCTTCCGCAAGGGCAGCTGGGGTGCGGCCATCGCCGACGCGATGGCCCCCGTGGACGCCGATATCGTGATTGAGGGCAAGCGCGGGCTGGACTGTTTCGCAAGCACGAACATCGACTTCATCCTGCGCCAGAGGGGCATCACCGATCTGGCGATCGCCGGGTTCCTGACAAATTGCTGCGTCGAATCCACGATGCGGTCTGCATATGAGCGCGGGTTCCGCGTGGTTACCCTGACGGACTGCATGGCAACGCTCAGCCATGAGGAGCAGCAGGCCGCGCTCACCAAAAACTTCCCGATGTTCTCGCGCCCGATGGCTCACAATCAATTCCTGGCCGAACTGGAGATGTCCGAATGAAGTTCGACAAACCGGCAGGCAAAACACCGATCGATCAGCTGAAAGTCGTCGGTCGCGCGCATTCAAGGGTTGAGGGACAGCTCAAGGCCACCGGGACCGCGCGCTATGCTGCAGAGCATCACGAGGTCGCCCCCGATGTGGCGCATGGCTATATCCTTGGCGCGGCGATCGGCAAGGGGCAGATCGAGCGGATCGATACGGCGGCCGCGCTCGCCGCCCCGGGCGTGCATGCGGTAGTCACGCACGAGAATTCCGGCCCGATCGGGATCGGCGAGTTCTACGCCCAGCGCATCCTCGCCGGTCCAATGGTTGATCATTATCATCAGGCGGTTGCCGTCGTCGTTGCCGATACTTTCGAACAGGCCCGGGCCGCAGCTGGCTTGATCCGCGTGACTTACGGGCGCGACGACGAGGGACAGTTCGATCTCGCCGCGCAAAAGCCGTCCACCCCGATCGCGCCGGACGAACCGTTCGGTGGCTCGACCAACCAGAGGATCGGAGACTTCGAGGCGACATTCGCGAAAGCGCCGGTCAAGGTCGATCAGACTTATACTGTCCCCGACCAGGCTCACGCGATGATGGAACCCCATGCGACCATCGCGCGCTGGGACGGTGACCAGCTGACCTGCTGGACGGCGATTCAGGCGATGAACTGGGGGTGTCGCGACCTCGGCCTTATCATCGGGACGCCAAAGGAAAAAATTCGGTTGCATTCCGCCTTCATCGGCGGCGGGTTCGGTGGCAAGGGCACGACGCAAAGCGATCTGGCGTTGGCGGCGATTGCTGCGCGGGTCTCGGGCCGTGCTGTCAAGGTGGTGCTGCATCGCCCCTTGATGTTTAACAACACCATTCACAGGCCCAAGACGATCCAGCGGATCAGGCTGGGCGCGCGCGAGGATGGTCGCCTCGTCGCGATCGGACATGATAGCTGGTCGGGTAACTTGCGCGGGGGACGGACCGAGCCGTGCACCCTGCCGACGCAGTTGATGTATGCAGGCGAAAACCGGCTGCTGCGACGCTATCTTGCCACGCTGGACCTTGCGGAAGGGAGCGCGATGCGGGCGCCGGGCGAAGCGCCCGGAATGATGGCCCTGGAAATTGCGATGGACGAATTGGCCGAGAAGCTCGGCATGGATCCGGTCGAGCTTCGCATCGCCAACGACACGCAGGTTGATCCCTCAAAGCCAGAACGTCGCTTCTCGACACGGCCTTTCGTACAGTGCCTGCAAGAAGGCGCGGAGCGGTTCGGCTGGCAGTCCCGGATCGCCAAGCCCGGCGGCCGGCGTGAGGGCAAGTGGCTGGTTGGCATGGGAATGGCCGGCGCGATCCGCGGCGCGCCGATCATGAGCGCCGGAGCGCGCGTCCGTCTCGGTACGGATGGCCGTATCATAGTTGAAACGGACATGACTGACATCGGCCAGGGCAGTTACACGATCGTGGCGCAGACCGCCGCTGAGATGATGGGCGTACCCCTCGACAGCGTGACCGCCAAGTTAGGGGATTCGACTTTCCCAGAAACACCCGGATCAGGCGGCCAGGCTGGCGCGGCGTCGGCGACGGCTGCGGTCTACGCCGCCTGCGCCAAGCTGCGCGGCATGGTGGCGCAGCGGGTAGGCTTCAACGAGGCAGATGTCGCTTTCGCGGACGGGCGCGTCATGTCTGGAGGACGTTCAGTTCCGCTCGTCGATGCCGCCAAGGAGGGCGAGATCGTCGCTGAGGACGCCATGGAATTTGGTGACCTCGCAAAGCAATACGCGCAACAGACCGTCGGCGCGCATTTTGCGGAGGTGGCTGTTGACGCCTATACCGGCGCGATCCGCATCCGGCGTATGCTTGCGGTCTGCGGGGCCGGGAGGATCCTCAACCCCACCACGGCGCGCAGCCAGGTGATCGGCGGCATGACGATGGGTATCGGAGCGGCGTTGATGGAAGAAATGACGGTGGACACGCGTTTCGGTTTCTTCGTTAATCACGATCTGGCTGGCTACGAGGTGCCCGTTCACGCCGACGTTCCTCATCTGGAGGCTCACTTCATAAATGAAGTGGATGCGACCATGTCACCGCTCAAGGCTAAGGGGGTTGGCGAACTGGGACTGTCGGGCGTGGCGCCAGCGATCGCTAATGCGGTTTACAACGCAACGGGCGTACGCGTACGCAGCTACCCGATCACACTCGACAAACATCTAGAGAAGCTTCCAGCAGTTGCCTGACATCGGCGGCGCGAGGGTGTGATCGAGACCGCCTTATCAGGGACGCGTCTTCGTCGAATAAACAGGCTCTATTGAAGGTTCTTGTCGGGCCGTTTCAGGCGATTTATTAGGGGCCTATATACTTAGCTAGCCAAGCGGCTTAGGCGGTCGGCCAAAGCGCGACAATGAAACGGCACGCATTTGTAAGATCGTTCATCCGCCGTGTGATCGATGTAGGTGCTGTGAATACTTCGCCGTGTTGAACATCAATCGACATGCACAGCGCGTTAGCCGCTAGCAAGTTACTGGAAAGGTTTTGCTCAACATGAGCTTTTGCGAGAGTCGCTACATAAAGCCCCATCTCGCGCCTTCTAGAAATTGCGCTCTCGGTAGTTTCACCGCTCTGCGTCATCCGAAGAACGGCTGCGCCGATCAGATCGTCACCCTTGCGGCTCGTTCCATTAATGAGCAGATCGGCGCGAATCGAAACTTCAGAGGTGGCCTGGAGAATCTGCACACTGAGATAATTGGATTTTCTGCCTGAGAGCAGCCAGATGGGCTGCGAGACAGGAGCAGAGAATGAGCAGACGAGCCCGGCGCAACCACAGCCCGGCATTCAAGGCGAAGGTGGCGCTTGCCGCGATCAAGGGTGAGAAGACGCTGGCAGAGCTGGCGCACGACTATGATCTGCATCCCAACCAGATCACGACGTGGCGCACGCAGTTGCTCGAAGGGGCGGCGGGCGTGTTCGGCTCGGAGAAGGCATCTGACGAACCGGCCGTCGACGTGAAGACGCTTCACGCCAAGATCGGCGAGCTGACGTTGGCCAATGATTTTTTGGAAGGCGCGCTCGGCAAGGCAGGTCTGTTGCCGAGCGCAAGGCGATGATCGACCGCTCGCATACCTTGCCCGTGAAGCGCCAAGCGAAGGAACTGGGGATCAGCCGGGGTAGTGTCTATTATCTGCCGCGGCCGGTTTCGTCCGAAGATCTTGCGATCATGCGTTGCATCGACGCGCTGCATCTGGAGTTTCCGTTCGCAGGCAGCCGGATGATGCGCGACTTTCTTCGTCAGGAGGGCATCACGATCGGCCGCTGCCATGTCGCGAGCCTGATGAAGAAGATGGCGATCGAGGCCGTCTATCGCCGTCCCAGCACTTCCAGGCCGGCGCCAGGGCACAAGATCTACCCCTATCTCCTGCGCAAGCTTCCGATGGTGAGGCCCAATCAGGTCTGGGCGACAGATATCAGCTACATTCCCATGGCCCGGGGCTTCGTCTATCTTGTCGCTATCGTCGACTGGTTCAGCCGCAAGGTCCTCAGCCACCGGATTTCGATTACGCTGGACGCCGACTTCTGCGTGGAAGCGCTCGAGGAA
>NZ_VIRF01000026.1 GCF_008107685.1 Novosphingobium sp. BW1 | reverse complement strand
CTTCACCGGCGTGCTGCGGCGCGAGGGTATCGCCATCAGCATGGACGGCCGCGGCGCCTGGCGCGACAATGTCGTGGTCGAGCGGCTGTGGCGCTCGGTGAAGTACGAGGAAGTCTACCTGCACGCCTACGCATGCGTCAGCGAAGCGCGCAGTTCGATCGGCCGATACCTGGGCTTCTACAACGCCCGGAGACCTCACTCGAGCCCCGGCGGACGTACGCCCGATCAAACCTACTTTGACAATCTGCCACAGGCCGTGGCAGCGTGAATTGGCCGCGACTTGCGGGGCGTCACTCCGGCCGGGCTACGCCCGACCTCCATGACGCCCCGCAGGCGCCAGCTTGAACAACCAAACCGCAGACGATCCACTTATCAAACGTCAAAGGCTGTTCAGACAAACCGAGCCACTTCTGCCTATGTGGGATGCATCCGTCCTGGAGCTACTTCGGTTTTACCTCGTCCCTATGCCTTCATAGCATGGTGCGAGACTGCTCAAGACCAGGACGGCAGGATAGCTGTCTCCCGTGGAGGGTATCGTGTCTGCGGGGGCGGGGCGCGCTTGCACGGGCGCTGCTGCGATCGTCACGTTTCGGTTTCCCGGGTGGAAGGCCGGGCACGCGCGGACAGTGTGTCTGGGTCATCAACCCTTTGAGACAAAGGGCGTTTTTTCCGGTGCCTGCGAGGGGGATGAAGAACCATGCTGTATGTTGAAGAGGCCGACCTGGCCTTTATCCATGTGCCCAAGAACGCGGGCCAGAGCATTCGCCGTGCGCTCAGCGGCTGCGGCCGGCTTTCCTATGCCGCGATGGCCAGGGACCTGGGGGTCGACGAGCCAACGGCTGAGGGTCTGATGGAAGAGCCGGTGACAGGGCGGCCCGGGATCGACACGGAGGTCCAGCCCGAACATGTGCCGCTGCCATTTCTGAAACTGGCTTTTCCTTGTACCTTCGAACGTCTGCAAGCGGCCAAGAGCTTCATCATGGTGCGTCCTCCTCGCGACCGGTTCCTCTCGGCCTTGATGCAGCGGATCCGGGAATATGGCGGGGCGGCCGCGTTGCGGGTGGATGATCCTCTCGTTGCGCGGGAAGCGCGTCGGATCTGCAACTGGCTTGAGGGACGGGGGCCCTTTTGCGACATGCCCTACATCCATTTCTCCCGACAGGTCGATTACGCTGAAATTGCAGGTGAAAGGATCGTTTCGGCGCTGTTCCCGCTTGAGCGTACGGATGCGCTCGCCGCCTGGATCAAACGCGAGACCGGGTTGGAGCTTGACGTGGCCCATGACCATGCCCGCCGCGAACCCAAGGCCTGGGCAAGCTCGTTGCAGCCGGCCGTGCGCTTCATCGGCCGCACCCTCCTGCCCCAGACGCTCAAGAAAGCGATCTATCCCTTGTGGATGAACAGCGCGGCTTTTGCCAATGCGGCCAGTCGCTACGATACGGTCCGTCTCGATCCGGCCGTGGAGCATTTCATCGCCGAGTATTATGCCCCGGACGCAGCTCTCTACGCCGAGGCGCAGCGTTTTGCTCAGGATATCATGCACCCGGTCCGCTTGGCCGGGTGAGGGCGATAGATAAAAAGCCCTTTTCAAGGGGCCATCGCCTCTTGCCCCCGGAATGGCCGACCTCACGTTTCTCCGCTACGGTAGCGCATGAGAGGTGATCTCGACTGATCGGGGAGCCCGAGGGCGATGGACCTCGGATCCATTTCTTTCCCTGTTGTCCGTGTTCGGCCCTTGCCACGGCTCGATGGCTTAGGAACGTCCCGTCCTCGTATCGTCGAACTTGGAGCTGCCGAAGGTGGCCCAGTCGGTCCCCTCTCCCGGCGGCGCGGGAAGTTCGGTCTCCACGTCCTCGGGCGCGCTGTAGCGGCGGAAGCGGCGGTGGATGTAGGACTTGGCGATCATGTTCGCCGAGATGGGAGCGCTCAGGAACAGGAACAGGGTGATCAGCAGTTCGTGGCTCGACCATTCCTGGCTGTGCAGCGGAAACCAGGCCATCGAGGCGAGGAGGATACCGCCGACGCCCAGTGTCGTGGCCTTGGTGGGGCCGTGCAGGCGGGTCATCAGCGAGGGCAGGCGCGCGAGGCCCCAGCTGCCGATGAGCGCGAAGGCGCCCCCCAGCACAATGAGGAAGGCAACGAGCGCGTCGAGAAGGGTGGTCATGGTATCGCCGCCTGTCATTCCACGATGTCCCCGCGAAGGAGGAATTTAGTGTAGGCCACCGTGCTGACGAAGCCTACCATGGCCATGAGCAGCGCGGCCTCGAAGAAGACGGTGGTGTCGGCAAAGATGCCGAACAGCATGATGAAGGCGATCGCATTGATGACCATGGTGTCGAGCGCGAGGATGCGGTCGGGCGCGGTCGGTCCCTTGAGCAGGCTCCACAGGTTGAGCAGCATGGCCAGCGCCACGCAGGCAAGTGCGATCTTGAGAGCTATGTCGATCACGCGAAGATCTCCATAAGGCGGCGTTCGTAGCGCTGCTTGATCTGGGCGATTTCACCGTCAGGATCGTCGGTGTGCAGCGCATGGACGAGAAGGTGGCGCGCGTCGGTCGAGATGTCGACCGAGACGGTGCCGGGCGTCAGGCTGATCGTGCCGGCCAGCACCGTGATGGCTTCGGCCGATTGCAGTTCAAGCGGGATCGAGAGCCAGGCCGGGCGCAGGTCCTTGTTGCGTTTGAACAGGATCAGGCGCGCGACCTGGAAGTTGGCGACGACGATGTCGTAAAGCACCAGAAACACATAGCGCACGAGTGGCAAGCCCATGCGCAGCCTTGCGCGTTCGGGCCAGAAGGGCGCGCTGAACAGGGGAACAAGGACCGCGAAGACGAGACCCAGAACTGCGACTCCCAGGTTCAGGGAGTTGAACACGATCATCCACATGACCAGCAGCATGCCGCTTAGGCCGGGGTGCGGGAGGAGGCGGTGCATCACGGAGCGTCTCCTTGCGCGGTCAGGCTCGGGGGGGAGGCGGTCCCCAGGACCGAGCGCAGGTAGAGTGGCTTGTCGAGAACCTGCGCGGCGGTTCTTTGCGTGTAGCGCGTGGCCGGGCCGGCAAAGACGGTGAGGCCGATCAGCAGGGCGAGCAGGAACAGGCAGGGCAATGCCTGGACGAGGCGCGGTGGATCGCGGTCTTCGGGCAGTTCGGGCGTATCATCGTGCTTCCAGAACACGGTGCTGCCCGCCCGGGCGAGCGCGATGACGGCGATAAGGCTGGTGACGAGAATTACCCCCCAGATCCAGGCCGCGTAGGGGCGGGCGAGGGCGGCATCAAGGATCAACAGCTTGCCAAAGAAGCCCGAAAGCGGGGGAAGCCCGGCAAGCGCCACGCCGCTTGCCAAGAACAGGAAGGCCAGGAGCGAAGCTCCGGCAAAGCGCGGGGTGGGCACGATGGCATCGCCCTCCACACCGCGCCAGCGCACGATGAGGTCGACCGTCAAGAACAGGAAGGCGGCCGCGATGGTGGTGTGGGGCAGGTAGTAGAGGGCGGCGGCAAGGCCATCGCCATCGAACAGGGCGATGGCGACGAGCAGGGTGCCCGTCGAGCCGATGAGGCCGAAGGCGGCGAGGTCGCGAAGGCCACGTGCCGCGAGCATCCCGGCAAAACCCAGGATAATGGTGCCGAGCGCGGCGGGAAGCAGGATCGGCTCGGCCACGTCGCCGAAGATCAGCGGGGTGGTGCGGATGATCGAGTAGGCGCCGACCTTGGTCATGATCGCGAAAAGCGCGGCGACAGCGGGCGCGGTCGAGGAATAGGCGCGCGGCAGCCAAAGGTGGAGTGGCAGCAGTGCGGCCTTGAGCGCGAAGACGGCGATGAGGACGAGCCCGCCGGCCAGGAACAGGCCGCGGTCGCCTTGCGCCAGTTGCGCTCCGCGTGCGGCCATGTCGGCCATGTTGAGCGTGCCGGTCACCCCGTAGAGGATGCCAAGGCCCACCAGAAACAGGGTCGAGCCGGTGAGGTTGACGACGACGTACTGCACGCCCGAGGTGAGGCGCCGTGCGCCCTGTCCATGCAGGATCAGGCCATAGGAGGCGATCAGCAGGACCTCGAAGAAGACGAACAGGTTGAACAGGTCGCCGGTCAGGAAAGCGCCGTTGATGCCGAGCAGCTGGAACTGGAAGATCGGGTGGAAATTCCATCCTTTGCGGTCAAGCTTGGTGAGCGCGGCGTGGGCTGCGACGGCAAAGCCGACGACCGAGGTCAGAAGCAGCATCCAGGCCGCGAGCTGGTCGAGTACGAGGACGATGCCGAACGGCGCGGGCCAGTCGCCCATGGCGTAGGGCGTCGGATTGGACTGCGAGGCGCGCATCAGCAGCGCAACCGCGATCAGCACCTGCAATACGGTCGAGCCGATGGATATCCCGGCCGCAACCATGCGGCGGCGACGGCGGAAGATCAGCGCCATCGTGCCCGCCAGCGAGGGCAGCATGATGGGCGCGGCAATCAGCGAGGCCGCCAGGTTGTCGGAAATCGAAAGGCTCACGGGCGGGTTTCCCCCAGCATGTCGATGCGGTGTGCGTTACGGCGCTTTATCCATTCGTCACGGTCGCCATCGAGCGGGTCGATGGCGGGGTCGGGCTCGCCGTCGACCTGGTCGGTGCCGGTCTCGAGGAAGGTGCGCAGCGAGAGTACGACAACCAGCGCGCTCATTCCGAAGGAGATGACGATGGCGGTCAGCACCAGCGCCTGGGGCAGCGGATCGGTGTAGGTCGCGGCCTCTTCGCTGAAGATTGGCGGAGCGCCGACTTTCAGGCGGCCAATGGCAAAGAGGAAGAGATTGATCGCGTAGGAGAGCATGGTCACGCCCAGAACCACGGGAAAGGTACGTCCTCGCAGCGAGAGGTAGATGCCCGCCCAGGTCAGCGCGCCGATGGCGGAGGCGATGAGGAATTCCATGCTCATGCGGGTGTCTCCCCCTTCGTTTCGCGCAGTCTGGCGGGGTCGATGTCCATCGGGCCGGCGTCGACGGCCTTGGTTCCGGTCTCTTCCTTGTTGGCCCGCACGGCGATGTGGCTCAGTTCGGCCAGCGCCAGCATCACCGCGCCGATGACGGTCATGCCCACGCCCACGTCGAACGCCATGGCCGAGGCGAGCTCGAAATCGCCCAGCAGCGGCAGGTGGAAATGGCCGAAGGCGCTGGTGAAGAGCGGGGCGCCGAAGACCAGCGAACCCAGCCCCGTCAGCGCGGCGATGGTCACGCCAAGGCCGATCAGCAGGTGTTCGTCGATGCGGCGGCGCGCATCGGTCCATTCAAAGCCCGAGGCCATGTACTGCACCAGCATCGCGATCGAGGCGACCAGACCGGCGATGAAGCCGCCGCCTGGCGCGTTGTGGCCGCGCAGGAAGATGTAGATGGCGACAATGGTGGCGAGGGGCAGCAGCACGCGTGCGGCCACCGCGAACATCATCGGGTGGCGTTCGGGCGAGCGGGGCAGCTCGGCGATCCAGGCGCGCAGGCGCTGACCGGCGGCACCGCGCGCGGCCGGCTGGAGCATCGCGAAGATGGTGAGCGCGGCAATGCCCAGGACGGTGATCTCGCCGAATGTGTCGAAACCGCGGAAGTCGACCAGCGTCACGTTGACGACGTTGTGGCCGCCGCCGCCCGATACACTGTTCTCCCAGTGGTAGGTCGAGATCGGGTCGTTGGGCTCGCGCGTCATCACCGCCCAGGCCGCGAAGCCGACCGCGCCGCCACCGGCAAGGCCGATGAGCGCGTCGCGCAGGCGAAGCGGCATGCTGGAGAGGCGCGAAGGCTTCTTGGGCAGGAGGTTGAGCGCGAGCAGCATGAGCAGGATCGTCACCGTCTCGACCGAGATCTGCGTCAGCGCGAGGTCGGGCGCGGAGAGGTAGACGAAGGCAAGGCTGACGACGAGGCCGATTACCGAGATGAAGACCAGCGTCAGAAAGCGCTGCTGCTGGGCGACCAGCACCGCAGCGATGCCTGACAGCAGCAGGAGCCAGGCGACGATGGCGACAGGGTGGGCGGGCAAGGTCTCGTGCGTGCCGGGCGTGTACCCACCCTGGATCATGCCGTAGGCGCCGAGCGCAATGGCCAGCGCGAAGAGGACCGCGAGCTGGCGCTGGAGTGAACCGTTGTGGATGGCATCGGACACCACGCGGGCGGCATCGACCAGATGTTCGATGAGGCTTTCGAACAGGGCCTTGCCGTCGGGCAGGTTGGCGACGTCCCAGCCCCGCTGGAGGCCGGTGTGACGCCACAGTAGGAAGGCGCCCGCGGCGACCGCGACGACGCTCATGCCCAGCGCCGGGGTCAGCCCGTGCCAGAGCGCGGGGTGGAAGGTAGGCGCCCGCCCGCCTGTCACCGCGTCGATGGCCGGGACCATCAGCGCGTGGGTGAAGGTATTAGGGGCAAGGCCGACGAGGACGGTGAGGGCGACCAGCAGCGCGGACGGAGCCCACAGACCCAGAGGCGGATCGTGGGGCTTGGCTGGATAGCTTTCGCGCTTGGGGCCGAGGTAAAGGTGGAAGATGTAGCGCAGCGAATAGGCCACCGAGAACGCGGCCGCGAGGACGGCGAGCATGGGCAGCAGCCAGTCCTGGCCCGACCAGACGGTGTGCACGGCCTCTTCCAGCATCATTTCCTTGGAGAGGAAGCCGCCGAGCGGGGGCAGGCCCGCCATCGAGGCAGCCGCCACGATGCCCAGTGTCGCGGTGATCGGCATGAGGGTGGCCAGGCCGCCCAGCTTGCGGATGTCGCGGGTGCCCGCCTCGTGGTCGACAATGCCTGCGTTCATGAACAGCGCGGCCTTGAACAGCGCGTGGTTGAGGAGGTGGAACAGCGCGGCCATCGCCGCCCCCGGCGTGCCGAAGCCCAGGAGCATGGTCATCAGACCCAGATGGCTGACGGTCGAATAGGCCAGGATGCCCTTCAGATCCTGCTTGAAGAAGCCGATGACGGCGGCCAGCAGCATGGTGACGAGGCCGGTGGTCGCGACGAGGTAGAACCAGGCTTCGGTGCCTGCCAGAACCGGCCAGAGGCGCGCCATCAGGAAGACGCCTGCCTTCACCATCGTCGCGGAATGGAGGTAGGCGCTGACGGGTGTGGGCGCGGCCATGGCGTGGGGCAGCCAGAAGTGGAAGGGGAACTGCGCGGACTTGGTGAAACAGCCCAAGAGGATAAGGACGAGCGCGGCCGGGTAGAGCGGCGAGGCCTGGATTGTCTCACCCCGGGCCAGGAGAGCGCCGAGTTCGTACGTTCCTGCGATGTGGCCCAGCAGCAGCAGCCCGGCGATGAGAGCAAGTCCGCCCCCGCCGGTGACGGCGAGTGCCATGCGCGCGCCCTGGCGCCCCTCGGCCTTGCCGCTACGAAAGCCGATGAGAAGGAAGGAGGAAAGGCTCGTCATCTCCCAAAAGACCAGCAGCAGCAGTATGTTGCCCGAGAGCGAGATGCCCACCATTGCGCCCTGGAACAGCAGCAGCAGCGCGAGGAAGCGCCCTAGTGCCTCGTCGCCCGGCAAGTAGAAGCGGGCGTAGATGACGATGAGGAGGCCGATACCCAGGATCAGCCCGGTGAACAAGAACGCCAGCCCATCGAGGCGCAGCGAGAATGCAAGGTCGAGCGCGGGCACCCATTCGGCCCGGAATGCCTGGACCGAACCGGACAGGATCTCGGGGGCGGTGCCGCCTAGCAGCCAGAGCCCGGCGAGAACCGGGGTCAGCGCCACCAAGGTCTGTGCGTTGCGGCTCAGGCGGCCGCTGGCGGCCAGCAGCAGGCAACCGATGAACGGCAGGACGGCAATCAGGACCAGGTGCAAGAGTTCCCCCCTTGTTGCCGACCGGAACGGCAGCAATTGCGTAGGTGTTCAGCGATGGAGAGCCCGTTTCCCCGCTCAGGGCGCCGGACGCAAGCCCTAAGCGTCAACTTCCCGACATTCGCCGGGTTTCAGGAAGCTGGACAAACTCTTGGGCGCGCCCTCGGGGTTCTGGCGCACTCCGTCGAGGACGATGCGCAGGGCCAGCGCAAAGGCCTTGTCCTCGGGCATCGCCTTGGAGCCGCGCGCCGCGGCCAGCATCTCGATTGCCATGTAGAGCATGTCCGGGGTGAAGCCTTCATCGACCTGCCCGCAGCCGCGCGCGGTTTCGAGGAGGAGGTCGAGCATGCGCTCATAGCGCGGACGTAGCCGCTCGGCGAAGGCCTGGATGCGGCCCTCGTCGATGGTGCACAGCAGCGGGAAGTGGATCGAGGCCGCCCGGCTCTGGCAGGTGAGGACATCAACCAGAAGTGCAGGATCGCCCGCGCGCGTCTCGATTGTCTGCAAGGCGTCCTCGATTTCGCCTTCGACGACAGCCATGATCAATTCCTCGCGGTCTGCGAAGTGGCGGTAGAGCGTGCCGCGTCCGCATCCGGCCTCCTCGATCACCGCTTGGAGCGGCGTATCTGGACCGTGGCTCGCGAATACGTGCGCGGCGGCCTCGATCAGGCGTCGCCGATGTTCGAGCGCATCTGCACGCATGGGGGATCTCCTTGTCGTCTGCTTCGCCTGCCGCGTGTCGCCTCTGCATGTCCGTGGTGCGCTGATACCGCGTGTCGGCGCCAAAGGCCATGAATAAACGGACAGGGCTTGTCCACTTATAGCGCGTGCGATAAGCCCCCTCCCCAATGATCCTCCTTTGGAACGGTGACACCGTGCTTCGATCTCTTCGCCCATGGCGCGTTGGCGCGCTGGCTGGATTTGCCCTGCTGGCTGCATGCGGCGGGGAGCCGACCCCGAGCGCGCCGCCCGCGGTTCCCGTCAGGACGATCAAGGTCTCCCGCCAGGAAGTGCCCAATGTGATCGAGCTGCCCGGCCGTATTGAGGCGGTCCGCTCGGCCGAGGTGCGCGCGCGCAGCGATGGTATCGTGCTGCGCCGCTTCTACGAGGAAGGCGCGAGCGTGGCAGCGGGCACCCCGCTGTTCGAGATTGATCCGCGTGATTACCGCGCGCAGGTTCAATCGGCCGAGGCGGCCCTCCAGCGCGCTATTGCCGCGCAGCAAAACGCGGCCTCGATCGTCACGCGCTATAAACCGCTCATCGCCGAACGCGCGGTGAGCGCGCAGGAATTCGACGCCGCGCAGTCGGATCTGCGCCAGGCCAACGCGCAGGTCAGCGAGGCGCGGGCCGCGCTCGACCGCGCCAAGCTCCAGCTCAGCTACACCACCGTGCGCGCGCCCATCGCGGGCCGCGCCAGCAGCGCCGAGGTGACCGAGGGTGCGTTGGTGAGCGGGGCGGAAGGGACGCTCCTGACCCGGGTCGACCAGGTCAGCCCGGTCTACGCCGAGTTCAGCGTCTCCAGCGCCTCGGTGCTCGACACCTTCGCGCAGGTGCGCAGCGGCGAGCTGGCCGTGCCGGATCTGGAGACCATCGAAGTTTCGCTGATCCTCGAGAACGGCGAGGAATATGGCCCCGTCGGACACCTTGACTTTGCGAGCCCCGTGGTTTCGCCCGAGACAGGCAGCCAGACTCTGCGCGCCCGCTTTGCCAACCCCGAACGCCTGTTGGCGCCGGGCCAGTTCGTACGCGGGCGCATCCGGTTGGGTGTGCGCAAGGACGGGATGACGGTGCCTGCGCGCGCGGTCCAGTTCCAAGGCTCGCAGCCGCAGGTTTCGGTGATGGCCGACGACGGTTCGGTCAAGGTGCGCAAGGTGCGTCTGGGCACCCTGCTGGGCAAGAACTGGATCGTCAGCGATGGCTTGAAGCCCGGTGAGCGCGTGATCGTCGAAGGCTGGGCCAAGCTGCGTCCGGGCCAGAAGGCGACAGAGGCCGGAGGCGCCAGCAAGAGCGGGGCCAAGACACCGGCAAAGGGTACGGCCAAGGCCGGGGGTGCCTGAGGCGATGGATCGGTTCTTCGTCTACCGGCCGGTCTTCGGCTGGGTCATCGCCGCATTCATCGCGCTGGGCGGGATCATCGCGCTCCTCAACCTTGCCATCGAGCAGTACCCTTCCGTCGCGCCGCCCTCGCTCAACCTCAGCTATTCCTATACCGGCGCCGATGCCGAGACGCTCGACAAGAACGTAACCTCGGTGATCGAGCGCGAGCTGAACGGGGTCGACAACTACCTCTACATGGCTTCGACGAGCCGTTCGAACGGCTCGGGCGAGATCACGTTGACGTTCGAATCGGGCACCGATCTCGACGTCGCGCGCGTCGAGGTAATGGACCGGCTCAACCGCGCCGAGCCGCGCCTGCCTGAACAGGTGCGCCAGATGGGCATCCAGATCACCGACCGCGCCTCGGGCTTCCTGATGGTTGTTGCGATGTCCTCGTCCGATGCGTCGATGAGCGCGCTCGAGGTCGGCAACTACACCAACAACAATGTCCTCAACGAACTGCGCCGGGTAGAGGGGGTGGGCGATGTCATGCTCTTCGGCTCGCAGTACGCGATGCGCATCTGGATCGATCCGACGCGCCTTGCCGGCTACAATCTCTCGGCCTCCGAGGTGCTGGCCGCCGTTCAGGAGCAGAACAGCCAGACCGCAGGCGGCGGCCTTGGCGAACAGCCGGTCACGCGCGAGACCGAGTTTTCGGCCAAGATCATTACCCAGAACCGCTTTTCCGATCCCGAACAGTTTGAGCAGATCATCGTCAAGTCGAACCAGGACGGCTCGACCGTGCGGCTCTCCGATGTCGCGCGGGTCGAACTGGGCGCGGAGACCTATGGCTTCAAGGCGCGCTACAACGGCAAGGAAATCGCCGGCATGGCGATTCAGTTGGCGACCGGCGCCAACGCGGTGGAGACCGCCAAGGCCGTGCGCGAGCGCCTCGCCCAACTGGAGGCCAATTTTCCCGACAGCCTCACCTGGGACGTGGCTTTCGATTCCACCCCCTTCATCAACGCCTCTGTCGACAGCGTGATCCATACCCTTCTCGAGGCGATGGTGCTGGTCTTCGCGGTCATGTTCCTGTTCCTGCAGAACTGGCGCGCGACGCTGATCCCGGCCGTGGTGGTGCCCATCGCGCTTCTGGGCGCGTGTCTTGGCCTCTACCTCTTCGATTTCTCGATCAACACGCTCTCGCTTTTTGCCATGGTGGTGGCGATCGGCATCCTCGTCGACGATGCCATCGTCGTGGTCGAGAACGTCGAGCGCATCATGAGCGAGGAGAAGCTGCCGCCCCGGCTCGCCACGATCAAGGCGATGGGCCAGATTCGCGGCGCGATCATCGGCATCACGCTGGTGCTTGTTGCCGTGTTCGTGCCGATGGCCTTCTTCCCGGGCTCGACAGGCGGCATTTACCGCCAGTTCTCGGTGACGCTCGCGATCTCGATCCTGTTCTCCGCCGTGCTGGCGCTCACCTTCACCCCGGCGCTGTGCGCGACGCTCCTGCGTGAGGAGCATGGCCATGAGGGTGAGGACGAGGAGGCCCCCGTGCCGCCCGGCGTACGCGGTTGGCCCCGGCGCTTCTTCCGCAGTTTCAACGAGCGCTTCGGGGCCGCGACCGACCGCTTCACGCGCACCATCGGCACCATGCTTTCGGGGCCCTTGCGCTGGATGGCCGTCTTCGCGGTCATGGCGGTGCTGACGGGTGTTCTCTTCACCCGCCTTCCCGGCGGCTTCCTGCCCGAAGAGGACCAGGGCTACTTCATGGTCAATGTCGATGCGCCGGTGGGCGCGACGATGCAGCGCACCGAGGCGGTGGTGAAGCAGGTCGAGGCGAACCTCACCGCCCAGCCCCAGGTCCGCTCGATCATCTCGGTGGTGGGTTTCAACTTCTTCGGCCAGAGCCAGAGCGCCGGGCTTGCCTTCGTCGATCTCCACCCCTGGGAGGAGCGTACCGGCGAAGAGGACAGCATCAACGCGATCATCGGCACGTTCCAGCGCTTTGCGGGCGGGCTGACCGATGCGACCGTCTTTGCCTTGAACCCGCCCGCGATTCAGGAACTGGGCAATGCCACCGGCTTCTCGCTCAAGGTCGAGGACCGTTCGGGTAACGACCGGGAAGGGCTCGTCGCGGCGCGCGATGCGATCCTGGGCGAGGCGATGCAGAACCCTGCGCTCATGCAGGTGCGCCCCGACGGGCCGGGCAATGCGCCAGAACTCTATGTCGACATCGACCGGGTCAAGGCGCGCGCACTCGGGCTTTCGATCCAGTCGGTGAACCAGATGCTGGCGATCAGCTTCGGCTCGTCCTACGCCAACGACTTCACGCGTGATGGCAATACGCTGCGCGTCTACGTTCAGGCCGATGCGCCCGCGCGCATGACTCCCGATGACGTGATGAACCTGCGCGTGCGCGGGGAGAACGGCCAGATGGTGCCCTTCAGCGCCTTTGCAAAGAGCTCGTGGCGTTCCGGGCCGATCCAGGTCGAGCGCTACAACGGTTATCCCTCGCTCACCATATCGGGCAACGCCGCATCCGGGCACTCCTCGGGCGAGGCGCTCGACATCATGGAGGAGATCGCCGCGCGCAACCTCACAGGCGCGATGAGCTACGAATGGACCGGGACGGCCTATGAGGAGCGCCAGGCGGGCGGGCAGATCGGCCTGCTCCTAGGCCTGAGCGTTATCGTCGTGTTCCTGCTGCTGGCCGCGCTTTACAACAGCTGGGGCATTCCCATCGCGGTGCTGCTGGTGGTGCCCTTCGGGATCATGGGCGCGGTGGTTTTCACGCTGCTGCGTTCGCTTTCGGCGGACGTTTACTTCAACATCGGTCTCATCACCATCATCGGGCTTGCCGCCAAGAACGCGATCCTGATCGTCGAGTTCGCCATCGAGGACGAGGATGCGGGCAGATCGCCGCACGAGGCGACACTGGAGGCCTCGCGCCAGCGCCTGCGTCCGATCCTGATGACCAGCCTGGCCTTTATCCTGGGCATGGTGCCGCTCGCGATGGCCTCGGGCGCAGGGGCGGCAAGCCGTCAGGCGGTCGGCACGGGCGTCATGGGTGGGATGATCGCGGCCACTGCGCTGGGCATCTTCTTCACGCCGGTATTCTACTATCTGACCCGCACCTACCTCAGCAAGCGGCGCGACCCGCAAGCTGAGGACGCGCGCTGGCTTGCACAGAACCGTGATGGCGGACACGAAAGCGGCCCCGGCCCGGAAAGGGAGCCTCCCCATGCGTAAGTGCGCGGCACTGCTCTTGGCAGGACTGACCACCGCCTGCAGCCTTGCTCCCGATTACGAGCGGCCCGAGGCTGCCATTTCGCCGGTCTACCGGGACGGGCAGGTGGACGCCGCGTTGCAAGCTGGCGCACCGCTGGCGACCGATCTCGGCTGGCGCCAGTTCTTCCGCGATCCGCGCCTCCAGTCGTTGATTGCCGCGTCGCTTGCCAACAACCGCGACCTGACCCAGTCCTATGCCCGGGTCGACCAGGCCCGCGCGCAGTTCCGCATCCAGGCCGCCGGGCGCCTTCCCGCGCTCGACGCGACAGGCACTGGCACACGCAGCCAGACTCCCGTCGCGGGGCTTGGCGCGGTCGGCTCGGCGATCCCGGGCGAGGGCAGTGGTGGGGGCGGTGCTCCCATGCCCGACTCCATCCGTTTCACCCAGTTCGGCGCGAACCTGGGGGTCAGCTCCTTCGAGCTCGACCTGTGGGGCCGGGTGCGCAACCTAACGCGCCAGCAGCGCGAGAACTGGCTGGCTTCGGTTGAGGGTGCGCGCGCGTACCGCCTCTCGCTCATCGCGCAGGTCGCGGCGACCTACTTCGACATTCGCGCCGGGGAAGAACGTATCGCGCTGGCCCGTCGCAGCCTCGAAGGGCGCCGCGAGGGCGAGCGTATCGCGCGCATGCGTCTTGAGGCCGGGGTCACCTCGACCGCCGACTACGACCAGACCGTGCTCCTCCTCACCCAGGCCGAGACCGAACTGGCCGAGATCCAGCGCACCACCGAACAGGCGCGCAACCTGCTGAACGTGCTGGTGGGCGGGCCGATCACCGGGCCGATGCCCGCCGGGCTCTCCTTGTCCGAGCAGGTCGTGCCGGTGAGGGCGGGCCTGCCCTCGACCCTGCTCGAACAGCGCCCCGACATCCTGCAGGCCGAGCACGCGCTGATGGGCGCGAACGCGAACATTGGCGCCGCGCGCGCAGCCTATTTCCCGACGATCTCGCTGACCGGCACGCTGGGCTTCATGTCGAACGCGCTCGGCTCGCTTTTCGATGGCGCGAGCGAGAGCTGGAGCTATGGCGGCACGGCCAGCCTCCCGATCTTCAATTGGGGACGGCGCGAGGCCGAGGTGCGTCTCAGCAAGGCGCAGGCCGCCGAACTGGAAGCGGCCTACCAGTCGGCGGTGCAGAACGCCTTTCGCGAGGTCGCCGATGGCCTTGTCGGGCGTGAGCGTTTCGCCGAGCAGATCGAGATCCAGCAGCGCACAATTGCCGCGCAGCGTCGGCTCGCCCGGACGGCGCGCCTGCGCTACGACAACGGCATCTCGATCTACCTCGAAGTGCTCGACGCCGAGCGCAGCCTGTTTTCGGCCAGCCAGACGCTGATTTCGCTGCGCGCGACTGAACTGCAGAACGCAGTTAACCTCTACACCGCGCTTGGCGGCGGCCTCGAGGAGGTCGCGGGCACTTTGGACGAAGACTGATCAGACGTCCGGGGCGGCGCGCAGCGCCAGGAGCGCGAAGCTCGCCAGCCAGTGTTCGCCCATGTAGTCATCCGCGACATGGGGGAGGCCTGCGTTGAGGTGCACCTGCGCCCGGTCCTCCAGCACGTCCGTGCGGGAGGTCGAGCCAAGCCCCGCCGCGATCTCGCGCAGGCACCACGCGCGGCTGAGGTTGAGCCCGTCGAGATGCGCGATCTTGCCGTCACTGCGGTCCGAGACGGTGGCCGGGTGCAGATCGCATTCGAGCCAGCCCCCCTCTGGCAGGAAGGCCGCGAACCAGGAGGCAAAATCGCGCGCAGGCAGGCACCGCCGCATCAACACGGCGGCGGTCAGGGCGGGGGAGAGGAATTCATCGCCCCCGGGCTCCCAGCCCCAGTAGTCGCGCCGCGCGGCGAAGACGCGCACGGCCCACTTTTCAATCGTTTCGGCCAGTGCGGGATCGTGCGCTCCGGCCCATTCGTGCGCGAGGATGAGCGCGAAGGCGGTGTTGAAGTGGGTGCCCACCGTAATCGGGTAGGTCAGTTTGCCCAGATAGCTGCCAAGTGCTGCGGCAAGACGCCGGGCAAGCGGTTCGAGGTGTAGGGTCCAGGCCGAATCTTCGTGGCGGGTTGCTTCAAGGTGGAGCGCAAGCAGCCAGCCCCAGCCATAGGGCCGCTCGAACCCGCGCGCAGAAGGACGGTCGAGATAGGCAAGCTCTACGGCCAGCTTTTCAGGGCTGAACGTGGTTTCGGCCAGCGCGGCGATGTCCGCGCTTTCGGACATCGTGGGGAACATCCGCCGCAAGGTCAGGAGCGTCCACCAGCCATGGACGCAGCTATGCCAGTCGAAACTGCCGAAGAAGACGGGGTGCAGTATGCGTGGGGGAAGGACGTCGGCATCGCTTTCCATCACGTGGTCGAGCTTGTGCGGGTATTCGCGTGCGACATGGCCCAGGGCGATGTTGGCAAAGCGGGCGGCCAGGGCCGGATCGAGTTGGTTCATGGAAACGCCAGGAAATAGATGAGAAGGACATTGCAGGCAAAGAGCGGAAGCGCCGTTCCCACCTGCGCCCGGATGACGCCATACTGGCTGCGCAGGTCGAGCAGGACGGCGGGCACGATGTTGAAGTTGGCGGCCATGGGGGTGAGCAGCGTGCCGCAAAAGCCCGCAAGCATGCCCACCGCGCCGATGAGGGCGACGTTGCCGCCATAGTCCTCGACCAGCACCGGAATGCCGATGGCCGCGGCCATTACCGGAAAGGCGGCAAAGGCGTTGCCCATGATCAGGGTGAAGAGGAGCATGCCGGTGCAATAGACAAGGACGGCTAGGAACAGGCTGCCGCGCGGGAGGATGGCGCTCGCCAGATCGCCGACGATGGCGCCTACGCCCGCAAGCGCGAAGACGGCGCCGAGCGCGGCCAGCATCTGCGGCAGGATGGCGGCCCACCCGATCGAATCCATGAGGCGGCGTCCTTCCTCAAGCGGGGCGAGGAGCGGTGCGCGCATCCAGAACATGGCCAGCGTCAGCGCCAGAAGGACGCCGACTCCCAGGAGGATCAGCGTCTCGCGCCGCGCTTCGAACAAGCTGCTCTCCCCCAGCGGCGTATAGGTGTAGAGCAGCGTGCCTGCGACGGCGGTCAGCGGAATGACGAGCGCGGGCACGAAGAGCCGGTTGCCGAACCGTGCGGCAAGATCCGTGCGTTCGCCTGCGCTGGTGGTGGCGGGATGGCTGCGGCCAAGTTGTCCGGTCCCGGCGAGCGCGACGAGGGCCAGCACCAGAACTCCGTTCGCCATGTCCGGGATGTGCGAGCCGAAGAAGAAGCTGGCCGCCAGCAAGCCCCAGAAGGCGGCGTTGCCCCGGCGCTTGGCGTTCGTCCGATCCCTCAGGCTGAGAAGTGCCCAAGCGCTGAAGACAAGCCCGGTCAGGACGTAGAGCCATTCGAGCGTGATCATGCCGCGCTCTCCGGTGCGGCCGCCGGAAGGCGCGCAAGGCGCCGGTCGTACGCGAGAAGACGCGCGCCATGGAGCAGGAAGGCGCAGATCGCGCTCGGGATCGCCCAGACCGAAAGCTGCAAGGGGGCCAGCGGATAGCCCTGCGCTTCGAACACGCCCTGGATCAGGAGGATCGAGGCAATCGCGAAGAAGATATCCTCGCCGAAGAAGAGTCCGATGTTGTCGGTCGCAGCGGCCAGCGCGCGCACCTTCTCACGTTCCTTGAGGCCAAGCGCTCCATGGGTTCGCTCGGCTGCGGCCTCGGCCATGGGTGCGATGAGCGGGCGCACCGTCTGCGGGTGCCCGCCTATGTCCTTCATGCCCAGTGCGGCGGTGATTTGGCGAAAGCCGAGATAAAGGATCAGAAGGCGTCCCATCGTTGCTCCGCGCACCTGTCCGATGAGTGTGCGCGCCCGCTCCTGAAGTCCGTAGCGCTCAAGGAGCCCGATTACGGGCAGGATGATCCAGGTGACAGAGATATAACGGTTGTCGTTGAAGGCCTTGCCCAAGGCTTCGAGCACCGCGACGAACTCCAGCCCGCTAAGCAGCCCGGTGATGATGGCCGAGACGGCCACGACCATCAGGGGATTGAGCCGGGCCACAAAGCCCACGACAACAAGCGCGATACCGATCAGCGGCCAGTAGGGCATGTCTGCGCAATTCTCCTTGGGAGCGGCATGGCGACGCTCGCGCTGTATCCGGGGTGGAGGCTAATCGGCTCGGGCATGGCATGGCAATCCTGACCTGACGGCAAGCTGCATACTCTTCTGCAACGCTCTTGCAGGCGTGCCGGGAGCTCTCCATTTCGCAACCGGCAAGGTCACTTTGGGCCGCAGAATTCCGCTCCGCCAAATGCATTGCACTTATGAGGTCGATAGTTGCCTACCTGATCGCGAATGCGCACAAAAATGATGCAATTCCATGTGTTTGGAAAAAATGCCGATTTCATGAAGGTTTTTTGAAAAAAGGGTTTGACCGAATCGCGGGGTCCGCTTAGAGGGCCTCTCACCGCAGCGAAGCACGCCGCCAAACACGGCGCTTTGGGGTGGTCGCCACGATAGACGGACAGCTTGTTCCCCGG
>NZ_VIRF01000052.1 GCF_008107685.1 Novosphingobium sp. BW1 | reverse complement strand
GTCGAGCCGCTTGGTGTCCGGTCCTGTAACCTCAATCTGGATGCCCGTTCGCATGCGCCATCTTCGCATGTCCCCCCGTTCAAGGGAATCCCGAAAACGGAATCATCTGTTCCGATCAATCCACTAGAGCTTTCAGGTTCACTGTCCCTGTTCGCACCGGGTGCCTTCATTCACCAGACCGGTCCCTCGCGCACGATTACAATGTCTGGGCTCGAAGCCAATTTCCGTTTTTGAAAGGAAACCTGAATGGCCACGCCCATCCCCGCATCGCTTCCTCGATTGCTCCTGCTCCTCTCGGCCACGACAGGTCTCGTCGATGCCGCCTCAGTCCTCGGACTGGGCAAGGTCTTTACCGCTAATATGACGGGAAACATCGTGTTCCTCGGTTTCGCGGCGGCAGGCACCCCGGGCTTCAAAATCGCGCCCTCACTGCTAGCACTGGTCGCGTTCATGCTTGGCGCCGCGTACGGAGGATGGATCGCGCGCCGTCATATCGAACGCCCCCTGCGACGCTGGCTACTCGCGGTCGCGGCATTGGAGGCAGCTTTGCTGTGTCTGGCAGCCCTGCTTTCGCTTCCCATTTCACCTTCCACCGCAGGCATCACATCCGATCTTATGGTCGTCATAGCCTTGACCGGTTTCGCCATGGGGCTGCGCAACGCCACCGTGCGTCAGTTGAAAGTTGCAGACCTCACTACCACCGTCCTCACGCTCACCATAACCGGCATTGCCGCCGATCGCCCTGTCCCGGGCAAACGAAGTTCCCTCCCGCGACGCATCGGCGCGGTCCTGGCGATTTTGCTGGGCGCAGTCCTCGGTGCGGCGCTCCTGCTCCATGTGGGTCTCTATGCTCCCCTCGCGCTGGCTGGCGTATTGGCCCTTGGCGCAACGTTTCTTTTCGCGCGTGATCCGGCCTCTGCCTTGCCTTACCGCACATAAATCACTCGATTGGGGGAATTGCTGCTGACTCACGAGTTCTCCACTGTCCCCGCGTGGAGGCGTACAAACATGCAGACTCAGTCCGAAGGTGCCGAACCTACGGCAGTTCTGATCGTCGATGACGACAGTTCGATCCGCAAGGCTTTGGAGAGCCTTCTGCGTAGCGAGGGACATCGCGTCTATTGCTTCTCCTCGGCGCAGGACCTGCTCGACAAACCCCTTCCCGGTTGCCTTCGCTGCCTCCTGGCAGACGTACGGATGCCCCGGATGAGCGGCCCGCAACTTCACGCCCAGTTGCGGAATTGCAATCAATCAATCCCAGTTGTGTTCATGACGGGCGCTGCAGATCTCGCGTCGGGCGTGCAGGCCATGAAGGCCGGCGCCACCGATTATCTACCCAAGCCTTTCCAGGATACGGCCCTTCTCGCAGCTGTAGGCCGGGCCCTTGACAGTGATCGTGCAAGGATGCGCGACCAGCCCCTCCTTGACCGGTTCGACCGGCTTACTCCGCGCGAACGGCAGGTCATGAAAGGTGTTGTGCGTGGACTGATGAACAAGCAGATCGCCTGGGAATTGAAGATCAGCGAGATCACCGTGAAACTCCATCGTTGCAGCCTGATGAAAAAGCTCGCTTTGCGCAACGTGGTCGAGCTCGTGCTCGCCGCCCAGACCATCGCCAAATACATGGAAAACTGACGGTCGCTAAAAGGGGGCCGGGCAGCGGGCGCGCATCGTCTTGGGGCGGAACGGATGCGGCCAGCTGCCCGGCTCGGGAATGGAACGCGGGTCGGGGGGATGGGACAGTTCCATTCCCAGGTCAGGAGCAAAAAACACGCGAAGCCGGTGATCCGGTTCTTCCTGAAACGTCCTTTGCTGCCTGCCACCTTTTCGCAAGTTCGGACGGCGAACACCATCATACGCAAGTTTGGGGATCCTCGTAGGAAACCAACACCAGTGTATGATGGCCCATCTACTCGATCCTGCGAACATTGGCAGCCATGCACAAAATGTCGACACGAGGTCGGAAGGGAAAAACCATGCCTGTGTTTCATGCCTCTCACGCAAGCGAAGATCTCGATGCCGCCACGCTGGCGCACGAAAGCGATCACCACATCGCCAATAATCTACAACTGCTCATGGCGATCATCTCTGCGGAAAAACGCGATACAACCGATACGGGAGCCGCAGCAGCCTTCGACCGCCTGCTCGCGCGAACGGGCGCCATTGCCACTGCACACCGGCATCTGACCCGCGTCACCAAAGCAGATACAATCGAGATCGGGGGCTATCTGGGTGAATTGACCCGGCAGATTGAACTGGGCTGTTGCGACGAGTTGGTCGCACGTCAGATCCAGCTCAACGCCGATGCCATCCATGTCCAGGCCAATGTGGGCGCAGCGCTTGGCCTCATCACGTCGGAATGCGTCCTCAATGCGTGCAAGTACGCCTACCACCCCACCCAGACGGGCCACATACGCGTTGCCCTGCGCCGTTCGGGAGGACAGGCACTCGAACTTGCCGTCGAAGACGACGGCATCGGCATGACACACAATTCCATCGGCTCCGATTCCGGCTTCGGCTCGCGGCTGATTGGCCTTCTCGCCGAACGGATCGGGGCCATTACCATGTGGCAGGACCTACACCCCGGCACACGCTTCACGCTCGCACTTCGGCTGCCTTCCTGATCTTGAAGATTTACTCCGCGGAGTCTTTTTCGAGCGTGCCAACCTAACCGAAGGTAGCGGTTGTCCTCCCGGTACGCCCGAGGCACCTCCGGACGGCGCCGCACGCTTCAGTGCCCGGCGAGTAGCTGGAAGGGACAGGGAGGCGCACATGTCGGATGAAGACAATGGTGAGTACCGCAAGGGGCATTTTTTCATATTGCTCGCAATCGGTCTTGCCCTTGGCATTTGTACGCTCGACATCCTCAGCCCGTTGCAGGGCGCTGTTGCTGTACTGTACACTTCGGTCATCGTGCTCGTCGGATTGACGCACCGCCAGGCCCCCATCGTCATGGCTGCGGCAGGATGCGCCAGCCTCGCGATAGCCGGATACTGTGCGTCGCATTGGGGCGCCCCTCTGGGCTCTCCCGCGATGCGTCTGGGCGTCAGCCTCGTCGCTCTGATGATAACGACGGTCCTCGTCCTGCGCCAATTGCGCGAGGTGGAAGAGCGCGAACGGGCCGACGCACGTTACCGCACGATCTTCGCAGCCGGCGGATTTCCTATCTGGGAATCGGATTGGTCAGGCGCTCACGGCCTCTTGCACAAGGGGCATCCTATCGATGCCTGCACGGTCGAACTGGCCTTTGCCGCTGCGTTCGTAAAGAACGCCAATCTCGCAGCGGCCTGCCTTTTCGGGTTTGAACGCAGGGAAGACCTCGTCGGACGAAGCCTCTTGGAACTTGCCACTCCCGCGACAAGCGAGGCTCTCGTCCGGATCTACGAGGCCTTGATGCATGGCGCCTCAAGCGTCGAGGAAGAAACTCGCTTCGTCAGCCGAACCGGCCGCGAATTCGACATCCTGCTTCAGGTCACGATCCCGCCCGATCACGACGGCTGGAAGCGCATTCTTATCATGGGCGCTGACATCACCGAGCGCAAACGTGCACAGGAACGTCTCGCCGCCGCGCAAATCGAATTGGCACATATATCACGCGTAACGATCCTTGGTGAATTGGCCGCTTCTATTGCCCACGAAGTGAACCAACCTCTGACCGCGACGATTACCTATGCTCGCTCGGCCGCGCGCTGGCTCGCGCGCGAGGCGCCCGATGCCCATGAAGTATCCGAGTGTCTCAGCGCGATCACGGCCAACGCTGAACGCGCCGCGCAGGTTATTGCCCGCATCCGTGACCTCGCGCGCAACAGCGACGTTCGCCACGCTCAAATCTCCCTTTCGACGCTGATCGCGGAAACCCTTGAACTGGTTCAACGCGAAATGACGACCAAGGGTGTCACCCTGACACTCAACATCGAAAGCGACCTGCCCCCGGTTACAGGTGACAAGGTCCAACTGCAGCAAGTCCTGCTCAATCTTCTCATCAATGCGCGTCAGGCCATGCTGGATACGCCTGAGGAGCGGCGTCATCTGACGGTTCGTGCCTTTCGAAAGGCCGAAAAACATATCGCTGTGGAAGTTCATGACACAGGGCACGGCCTGGCAGCTGGACAAGACAATCTGTTCACCCCCTTCTTCACGACAAAGCGCGATGGCATGGGCATGGGCTTCGCAATCTGTCGTACGATCATGGGCCAGCATGAAGGTTCCATCGAAGCTAGGAGCAATGCAAAAGGCGGCGCGACCTTCGTTTTCGTCCTCCCGATGAAAACGGACCACGTTCATGGAGGCTCCGAAGGGCTGGTGCCCCAGCACTAACACCTGCGTATGATGGCTTGCCCGCTGTGCGTCGCGCAGACGGAACCTGTACCGGCGCTTTGACGTTCTGGTCGGATATGCTGGAGAACACCTTGGCCACCGTGCGCTTGTTGCCCCCCCTAGTAGCGGTCGTCGACGACGATGCCGGTGTGCGCGGCAGTCTGGACAGCCTGCTACGCTCTGAAGGCATGCGCACGCAGCCATTTGCGAGTGCTCGAGAGCTTATGCAAAGCCCTCTTCTCGAAGAAATATCCTGCGTGGTCACCGACCTCAACATGCCCGAAACCGACGGCCTGGCCCTGCAAGTTTGGCTCTCGGAGCGTAAATCGATCAGCCCTCCCATCATCCTCATCACGGCCTACCCAACTTGCCAGGCCCGCCAACGCGCCCTGGAAGGTGGAGCGGCAGCGTTCCTTACCAAGCCGGTCGATCCGGACACCTTGCTCGAAGCTATTGCAAGAACGCTACAGATCTGAGCCCTCAACAGCTAAGATGGACCGGCAGGGCAAACCTTCGTTTGGATTGGCCTGCCCGGGAAGCCACATAAATTCACTGGCGATATCGGCGAATTGGTTTCGCCGATCAAACCAGGAGCATTCCCATGACCCGCCCCCCCATCTCTGAAACCACCTCAGCCCCAACGGTTTCAGAGCGTTTCCTCGGCACCCCAACTGACCTTGGCCGCGATGCAACCCGTGATATCTCGGCAGCCCTCACGGCCATCCTCGCCGATGTCTTTGCACTCTATTTCAAGACAAAGAACTTTCACTGGCACATGAGCGGCCATCATTTCCGCGACTATCACCTTCTGCTCGACGAACAGAGCGACCAGATCTTCGGCATGACCGACCTACTGGCCGAGCGAACTCGTAAGCTTGGTGGGACGACAATCCGCTCAATTTCCGATGTAGCGCGCCGCCAGCGCATCCTGGATAACAACGCGGCCTATGTCGATCCGACGGGAATGCTCGCCGAACTGCATGGGGACAACAAACTGCTCGTTTCCGAGTTGCGCCGCGTCCATGAGCTGTGCGCAAGCTACAACGATGTCGCGTCCACCAGCCTCGTCGAAGTCTGGATCGACGAGACGGAACGACGCTGCTGGTTCCTCTACGAAAGTGGACGTCCTGCCAAAGTGATGTGACGCAATGATGCGCAACGCGGCGAGGAACCTCGCCGCGTCGTGCCTCAGCCGCCCTTTGGTCCGAAACGATGGATGCTCGTATCCCGGATACCAAGGCTTTCTGCCATGCGTACCAGATCAGCCAGAGACTGCGCCCCCATCTTGCGCATCACGTTGCCCCGGTGGATCTTCACCGTGATTTCCGAAAGGTCGAGATGTCCAGCCACCTGCTTGTTCATGAGCCCTGTAATGACGAGAGCCATGACTTCCTTCTCACGAGGAGTGAGCGCATCGTGGCGGCTTTGCAGGTCGTTCACGATGGCTTCCCGGCGTAAGCGCTCGCGGTCCACGTCAAGCGCCCTTCCGACCGCTTCGAGCAGGTCATTTTCAGTGAAAGGCTTTGGCAGGAAATCGACCGCGCCAGCGCGCATCCCGCGCACGGTCATCGGGATGTCGCCATGCCCCGTGATAAAGATCACAGGCACGGCAAAGCCGCTGGCACACAGCCGCTCCTGAAAGTCTAGGCCGCTTTCTCCTGGCATCTGTACGTCAAGGACAAGGCAGCTCGGCATTGCCCCCAGGTCTTCGGCGCGAAACTGCTCGGGCGCCCGGCATGTCTGGACGGTATACCCCGAGGCTCGAAGAAGGCTCGACAGGGACGCGCGAACGCCCTCATCATCGTCGATGATACAGACCTGTCCGGCTTCCATCAGCTCGAAATCAGCTGACGACGTTCCTTCGACTGCGCGATCCAGCCCAAAGGCCATGATGTTTGCATGCACGATGCGTCCTTCCCCATAGAAAATATCGCCAGCGAGATTGCCCTATGGAAGGCCTCCTCAACATCATACGGTGGTTTGGGGGCGTTTTTCCGCCCAAGAGTCCGGCAGTCTTCAGTTTGCCTGCGTTCATTCCCGCAAAATGACTTCGATCCGACGATCCGGAACAATCCAGAGCAGGATAATCATAAGGTAGAATGCGATGGCCACGGGCCGGGCCAGAAACGCGATCGGTATCGCCAATCCGTAGAGCAGGATGCTGATCTGGCTCTTATGATCGCATCCAAGCGCGCGTGCCAGCACCGAACGCCTGCCATTGCAGGCAATGATCATGCGCTCGGTCAAACTGTAGCCTACCGCCGCCATGCCCAGCACGACACCGTAAGCCGCTCTCGCCATCGCAGAATAATCCGAAGCATCGAGCCAGCGGATCACGAAAGGGACCAGGGAAAGCCAGAACAGCAGGAACAGATTTGCCCAGAGCACCCGACCGTCAATGCGCCCTGCAGCGTGCATCAAGTGGTGGTGATTGTTCCAGTAGAGACCCACGTTGATGAACGAGAGGAGATACGCCAGCAGGACCGGTGCACTTTCGCGCAGCGCCGCAAGAGTGCCCTCGTTTGGTACGCGCAACTGGAGCACCATGATGGTGATTATGATCACCACGACCCCATCGGTGAATGCCTCGAGCCGACGCGCGTTCATCCCGGCGGCAAACGGATCTTGCTCCAAATCCTGTGGTTCAGACATCGCCCACCCCGCCCGGCGGTGCGTCGCCCTGCCCGTGATTCACCAATTGATCGAGCAGCCATTGCCCCGCTGGGCCCGGCGGCAAGTCACTGCGCCAGATACCCCAGAAGCGATAGGTCTCACCCACGTGGTCCGGCATATCAAGACGTACCAGACGGCCTGCGGCAAGATCTTCAGCGATCATGGCCGCTGGCATGTTGCCCCAGCCGATCCCCTGACAAAGCAGCGCGCGCTTCGCCCCAAGATCGGCGAGACGCCATGTTCTCGTGCTGAATACGGAGAAATCGCGACCTTCGGTAAAGCGCGAACGATCCGAGAGAACCAGCTGTGTGTGTTCACGCCCCTCTCCGGGCGGAATGGTCAGCATCCGGGCAAGCGGATGGTCGGCCCCTGCCACGGGAATCATCGCCACCGAACCTGCCGCGCGACTGTCAATGCCCACAACACCAGCCGAAAGAGGCCCCGATATCCCGATTACTGCGTCGCGTTCGAGCACCAGGGAGGTCACCGCCCCCAGCGTTTCGACATGCAACCGCAGCTGAACGGTAGGAAACCTGGCAGCGAAGCGATGCAGAACTGCGCCCACACGCTCGGCTGGCAACATCACGTCGACCGCCAGACTTACCTGCGCCTCAAGACCGTCGAGCAAGCCCTTCACCTTGGCCTGCAGGCCACGGATGCCTTGCGCAATCGCCCGGGCCTCGGCCAAGAGTGCCTCTCCCTCCTCAGTCAGTTTAGGCTTGCGCGTCCCCTCACGGGCGAAGAGCGTCACTCCAAGCTGCACCTCAAGGTTGCCGATGCCATAGCTAATGACAGAAACGGCCCGGTTCAGCTCGCGGCTGGCCGCGGCAAAACTGCCGCGATCCACCACTGTGAGAAAAATATTCAACTGATCGAATGTGGGAGTACCAGGTTCGCTCACTTTTCCAATTCCTCGAAAAGATTGAACGACTTTATCCATCTGAGCGAAAAAGCTCACAACCTATACATAGGTCTTCGTAGGGAGCGCCCCAATCCACCGGCTCCCAAGGAGACAATGCCATGATCGAGCTTCGTCCTTTTGAGAACCTTGGCGGCGAAAATCACGGGTGGCTTGACGCCAAGCATCACTTTTCTTTTGCCGGCTACCACGATCCCTCCCGGATGCACTGGGGCAACCTGCGTGTCTGGAATGATGACACCATCGCGCCGCACACCGGCTTCGCGCCGCATCCCCACCGCGACATGGAGATCATTACTTATGTCCGTGAAGGCGCGATCACCCATGAAGACAACCTTGGCAACAAGGGGCGGACCGAGGCTGGTGATGTGCAGGTCATGAGTGCCGGCACCGGCATCCGGCATTCCGAATACAACCGGGAAAATGTCACCACACGGATTTTTCAGATCTGGATCATGCCTACTCGTTCGGGCGATGCGCCTAGCTGGGGGGCCCGTCCCTTTCCAAAGGGTGACCGGGCCGGTCAGTTCGTCACGCTCGCCTCCGGTTACGAGGAAGAAGGTGACGCACTGCCAATTCGCACAGATGCGCGCGTCGTGGCGGCAACGCTCAAGGCCGGAGAGAGTGCCGAATACGTGATCGGCTCGGATCGCAAGGCCTATCTCGTACCGGCCACGGGCGCGATTGCAGTGACAGATGCCGATGGAAACGAAATCCATGCCAAGGCCCGCGATGGTCTCGCCATCCGCGACCTGGACGTGATCCATGTCACCGCGAAGGAAGACAGCGAACTCGTCCTTGTCGATGCTGCCTGAAGATGAAGGAAGGGGAGGGAGCGCATCGCGTCTCCTTCCTTTTTCTATACCTCGACGGGGCCATCGAGGCGGCTCCCGAGTCTACGGCCGTAAGCAACGATCGCGCGGCCGCTCGCTAACCTTTCGGTCTCGAACATTCGGCGTGCGGCCTTACTCCACCCTTGATCGATAGCCTTGGCAAGCGCGAAGGCATCGCCTGCGGCCTTGGCCACACCCATGGCGGTGTGCGGTCGCGCAACGAAGCCCGCATCACCGATCAAGGCCAGATTTCCTCGCACCATCGCTGAGGTTTCCCGGTCGAAGATCGCCTGGACGAAGGGTTTCTCCTCGCGTTCAAAAATATCTGCGAACACAAACGGCAGAAATTGCCTGGCATCACGGCACAGCCCTGTTCTCGCCTGATCCGAGCCCCCCCCGGGCGGTAGAGGAAAGCGGTGGAGACGCCCGCCGCGGTCGGTCAGCACATCCTCCAACCGTGCAACCTGCCGGTACCAGACGCAATTGTAGCGCCTCGCCCCCTATCTCCTGCTCTCCGCTCAGTCCGGCAACCGTATAGCCCAGAACCTGACCACCCGGCATGTGATAGAACGCGAAGCGATCCGACAGGATCTCAAAGGTGTCGGCACTAAGCTGATCTTCGGGAAGCAAGGCTCGCCAGGCAACATAGCCAGCAAAACGTGGCGGCGCGTCGTCGTCGCCGAGGACGGCTTCCCGGACCACTGAAGCGAGACCTTCGGCGCCGACCACGAGATCAGCCTCAAGGCGTGTTCCATCCTCGAACCTCAGCCAGGCACCCTGTTCCGAAGTGCCTGCGGCGCGAACGGCCTGCGCCTTGCAATACGTTCCTGGAGCCAAGGTATCCCTTAGCGAGCGGAACAGAAGGTCCCACGACATCTGCATCTGCGGATGGGGATCATGTCGAGCGATCGAACCATCCCTCCGTAGTGTTATCCGCTCACGCGCGACGACGCCCAAACCTGCGATATGCCCAAGCCCGAGACCGTGCAATATCGCGTAGATATCTTCCTGCGCAACCAGGCCCGCACCGCGCCCTTCAAGACCGGCGACCGAGCGCTCGAACACGTGCACCTCATGGCCCGAGCGCTGCAGAAGCGCGGCCGCGAAGAGCCCGGCCATCGAACCTCCGGCAATTGCAATGCGCATGGCATTTATCCTTTCTAAGTCGTGATAGGAGGCAAGACGCCCAGCGCGGCCTTCACCTTGTCCGGTGTGAGCGGAAGGTCCCGCAGCCGCAGCCCTGTTGCATCGAACAAGGCATTTGCCAGCGCCGCCGAGGCAGGTCCCTGAGCCGTTTCTCCCACCCCCAGAAACGGCAGCCCAGGCCTGTCGAGCACCTCTACATCGATTTCGTCCGGGACATCCTGGAAACGCAGGATGGGGTATGTTCCCCAATCAAAGCTGGTCCGCTTGGTCTCATCGTACGTGACCTCTTCGCACATGGCCCAGCTGAGCGACTGGACGATTCCCCCTTCGACCTGATTGCGAAGACCGTCGGGGCTGGCCGGTTGACCGGCATCGACTGCGGCGCCGACCCGCACCACGAAAATCCGACCGGTCTCCCGATCAACCTCGATCTCCATGGCAAGCGCGCAATAGGCACCGATATTCTTGTAGCGGGCAAAAGCCATGCCGCAGCCACGCCATCCATTGCCTCGTTTGCGTCTGGACCAGCCGAAGCGCTTCGCCGCCGCCTGCATCACCGCTCTCGCCCGCGCGTCCTTCGTGTGGGTAAGGCGGAAAGCGAGAGGATCTTTTCCCGCCTTCTTCGCCAGGTCATCGAGCATCGACTCGATGGTGTAGATATTGAGATGTGCACCAAGCGATCGCAACGCCGAGACCCTGAGCTGTTGATTGCCACTGAGAAGTGACCCGGAGCGCTTATAAATTACCACTGAGAATTGACCCATGTTTCCCTCCCTTCCGGGTGCCAGTCGGAGGGTCTTGGAGTGATCGACATGGACTTACTCAGTGTGATCCGCCGGTGGCATTTCCGACAGGGGATCTCCATTCGGGAGATCAGGCGCCGGACCGGTCTGTCCCGCAACACCATTTGCAAGTATCTGCGCTCCGATACGGTTGAGCCCAGCTTCAAGGTTCCGTTACGGCCCAGCAAACTCGATCCCTTCGCGGACAAGCTGACGGCTTGGCTGCGAGTGGAATCGAAGAAATCCCGCAAGCAGAAGCGGACCGCCAAGCAGTTGTACGGTGATCTGGTGAAGCTGGGTTACGATGGCTCCTATAACCGGGTGGCCGCCTTTGCACGGAGATGGCGGGCCGAGCTTCAATATGAACAGCAGACCAGCGGGCGCGGGACGTTCGTGCCTTTGGTTCTCCAGCCTGGCGAGGCCTTCCAGTTCGACTGGAGCGAGGATTATGCCGTGCTGGACGGCAAGGCACCTCCAGCAGCGCCGATCGATGTGCCTCAGGCCCTGTGTCTGGCGCAGGAGCCCGAGGCCAATGTCGTGCGCTATGACAGGCTGAGGGATATCCGCCCATATCCGTCAAGAGGGGCGCGTCATGATCCTGCCAGCGCGGCCATCGTCGTCATGCTGCGCAGCCTCAAGATGTTCGGCATGGCTCAAGCCGCCGGCGAGCTGATCGAGCAAGCGCGCCTGCCTTCGACGCTGCCTTGCCCATGCTGTCTGGGCTCCTGAAGGCAGAGATGGCCGAACGGGAGGTGAGGTCCATCGCCTATCAGATCAAAGCGGTCCGCTTTCCGGCCTACAAGGATCTGGCGGGCTTCGATTTTGCCGCCAGCGAGATCAACGAAGCCCTTGTTCGCCAGCTTCACCAAGGCGACTTCATGGAAAACGCCGACAACGTCGTGCTGATCGGCTTACCCACCACTGCCACATCCTGGAAACCGGAAATGACAGCTTCCGCTTCCGTGCCAGCACCGCGACGCCCAAAGCCAAAAAGGAGAAGCCCGCATTTTGAACCTGCCCGGAAACGGCAGCACATAAACCTTATCCACCCGGGTCAATTCTCAATGGAAATCCCGGGTCACTTCTCAGTGGCAGTCAACACTCAGGTCTATGTCCGGTATAGCCTTGGAACTTTCACGGTGACCGACATTTGTCTGGGAAGGACGGTCATACCGAACGTCCACCGGGATTGAGGCCGAAGGCATGTATTCACCCCGCGCTCCATTCGCGCCCGCTGAAACCGAACGGGTCCGGACCAGTCCACCCGAATTCATGCGTTTCAGAAAAACCCGCGAACTCAGCGTCGCCCTTGCCCATGGCCTCAATGAGGCCGACGCGACCGTGCAGTCGATGCCCGATGCTTCTCCGGTCAAATGGCATCTGGCCCACACGACCTGGTTCTTCGAGACGTTCTTGCTTCGCGACACGCGATCCGACTATCGCCTGTTCGACGAAAAGTGGCCCTTCCTCTTCAACAGCTACTACGAAGCCGAAGGCGCCCGGCTCGCCCGCCCCGATCGCGGCCTGCTCACCCGTCCCACCCTGGAGGAGGTCCTCTCCTATCGCGCGCATGTCGATGCCGCGCTTGAGCGCGTCTGGCCCGACCTTCAGGAAAACCACGCCGTCCTCTTGGAACTGGGCCTGCAGCACGAACAGCAGCACCAGGAACTGCTCCTGACCGACCTGAAGCATCTCTTTTCCTGCAACCCGCTCGGCCCGGCCTTCCGCAAGGAAGGCCCCGCGCCGTCCACGAGCGGCGGCGTCGAACTCAGGTGGCTGGAGGGGCCGAGCGGTGCTGGCACCTTTGGCCACACTGGCGAGGGATTTGCGTTCGACAACGAGGGACCAGCGCACACGCAATGGCTTTCGCGCCACGCGCTTGCCAATCGCCCTGTCACCAACCGCGAATGGTGCGCCTTCATCGCCGATGGCGGGTATGAGGCAGCCTCCCTATGGCTGTCCGATGGGTGGGACTGGGTCCGCAGCGAGGGCGTCACGGCTCCGCTCTATTGGCGTGGGCAGGGCGAGCCGGAGACGCATGAGACCTTCACGCTTTCGGGGTGGCAAATGATCGACCTCGACGCACCCGTCACCCACATCTCGTTCTACGAAGCGGACGCTTACGCGACGTGGGCCGGGGCACGCCTCCCAACCGAGCAGGAATGGGAAGCGGCGGCCAGACGCCATGCTCCAACAGCCGGGGTCCAACTTGACCGAGCCGAAGCTGTGCAGCCACGCGCCGAAAGTCCGGAAGGGGATTTTACTTCGTTGTACGGCAACGTCTGGGAATGGACAGGGTCTGCCTATCGTCCTTGGCCCGGCTTTCGTACGGCCCCTGGCGCGGTCGGGGAATACAACGGCAAGTTCATGTCCAACCAGTTCGTCCTGCGTGGTGGGAGCTGCGCGACCCCGCGCGGTCACGTGCGCGCGACCTACCGCAATTTCTTCCACCCGCATCAGCGCTGGCAATTCACCGGCCTACGGCTTGCAAGGGATCTCTAGACATGGCCACATCACTGCTCGACGCGACCATCAAATCGCCTCATCCCTCCTTTGACCATGCCTTTCGGGCAGATGTGCTCCGCGGTCTGGCGGGGCGGGCCAAGTCCATCCCGGCCCGTTGGCTTTACGACGAGACGGGCTCGGAGATCTTCGAGGAGATCACCCAGGCCCCGGAATACTATCCGACCCGCACCGAGACCTCGCTGCTGCGCGCCCACAGCGCGGACGTCGTGCGCCAGAGCGGAGCGGACGCGCCGGTCGTCGAATTCGGATCGGGAAGCTCGCTCAAGACGCGCATTCTTCTCGAACACATGCCGAAAACGACCTACGTCCCCATAGATATCTGCGGCGAATTCATGGAGGCGGCCTGTGCCGAGCTGCGCGCGCGCTTCCCGAAACTGGAAATCCTGCCCGTCGAAGGCGATTTCATGCAGGAAGTGCCGCTGCCTTCCTGCGTGAAATCTTCCGACAGCGCAGCACCCGAAGCGCTCGGCTTCTTTCCCGGCTCGACCATCGGCAATCTGCTACACGCGGAAGCAGTCGACATGCTGCGCGCCATGCATCGTACGCTTGGCGATGGCGCCTGGCTTCTTATCGGCATGGACCGCGCAAAGGAGCCGGACCGGCTCATTGCCGCCTATGATGATGCACTGGGCATTACCGCCCAGTTCAATCTCAACCTGCTGACCCGTATCAACCGGGAGCTCGAGGGTTCGATACCGATCAATCACTTCCGCCACGTAGCTCGTTGGAACGCAGAGCGCAGCCGTATCGAGATGCACCTTGAGGCACTCCACGATGTCCGCTTCGAGGTCGCTGGCACGCCGTTCACCATGGTCCGTGGGGAGACCATTCACACCGAGAACTGCCATAAGTACACGCCTCAGGGGATGGAAGAGCTGCTCGCCGCAGGAGGCTGGACAACGCATAGTCATTGGAGCGATGCAGATGGGGACTATTCCCTCTTACTCGCCCGGGCTTGCGATCCGAAGTGCGGATGAGGGGTTAGCGGGCTTGGCGAACGGGAGCGGTTTCGGGCATCCGCACGAACACCGCAATGACGCACAGGGCGACAGCCGATATCATTGCGCCAGGCGCTCCGGCCCAACCGGTCCCGGTCACCACAAGATGCGCGATCACGGGGGTCAGGCCTCCAAAGATGGCCGTTGCGCTTGTCGCGCCCAGAGCAAGGCCGCTAAGACGCCCCTCGCCCGGGAACAGTTCGGCGGTGGTGACCGCCCCGACCGCGCTGACGGCTCCACCGAGCGCCGCCATCAGAAGCGCACCCGTCCAGGTCGCGAGCCCATTGGCGGTCATCCCCGCAAAGAGGAGGGAGGGCAGCACGATCGCGACAAGCGCCAGCACGACGAGCACCGGGCGACGGCCGATACGGTCCGAGAGAATACCCGTCAGCGGCGTCACCAGGATCACGGTAAGTGCGGCCAGGGTGGAGATGGAGAGGGCCTGCGTCTCAGGCATGGTCCCGGTCGCATCGAGAAACACGGGCACGTAGGTGATACCCACATAGTAAGTGATCGAGCCCAGGGCCGAGATCGCAAAGCCACGTGCTACCGCCGTACGATGGCCCGACAGGATGTGCCGGATTGGCCGATCGGGGACTGTACCGCCCCGCTTCTGGGCATCGAACTCGGGCGTCTCGGCAAGCGCGGCGCGTGCAATCAGCACACAGCCGGCCAGGGCACCGCCAAACAGGAACGGGATCCGCCAGCCCCATTCGACGAGGGCATCGGACGGCATGATCCAGACCGTCAGTGCCGCGGCGCTCGCTGCCAAGAGAGCGCCGATCTCGCTCGAGGCCGACGCGCAGCTAGCAACGAGGCCACGGCGATGCGCATGCGCACCTTCGAGCAGGTAGGCGACAACCCCGGTATATTCGCCACCGACCGAGAACGACATCACGCAGCGCAACAGCACCAGCAGCCCCCCCGCGACCGGACCTGCCTGCGCGTAGGTCGGCAGGACGGCCGTCGCCAGCATAGCGGCAGTCATCAACGCCATGGAACCCAGCATCGCAACGCGCCGCCCGAAGCGGTCGCCAAGGTGACCGAATACCAGGGCGCCGATGGGACGAAGCAGGTAGGCAACCGCGAAGCCGCCCAGCGTTTGCGTCATCGAATGTCCGTCCGCTGCGAAGAAAACCCGCGCCAGCACAGTCGCAAAATAGAGATAGAGCGTGAAGTCATACCACTCGACCACCGTCGAGAGCGCGGCAATGACCATCGAACGCCGCGGCATCGGCGGATGGTGAATGCAATGGGAAGGCGCGGCGCTGCACGCGGCTTGGCTGGCTTCGCCGTTCATCAGCCAAGGGTGCCGCATCCGAGCGGCCCAAACAAGGCTATTGTCACCGCACCATGGCATGGAAGCGGAGTTGCCCGCTGTGACTAAGGAGCCTTTCGACTTCGACACCCCCGTGGACCGCAAGCAATCGGACTCGGCCAAATGGCAGGATGATGCAGACATTCTGCCGATGTGGATCGCGGACATGGACTTTCGCACCGCACCGGCCGTGATCGCGGCGCTCGAAGCGCGGGTCGCACACCGCGTGTTCGGCTACCCCACACCGGACAGCGCCTATTTCGAGGCGATTGCAGGTTGGTTCGCGCGGCGCCACGGCGTACACCTGCGGCAAGACAGTATCATCCCGATGATCGGCGTAGCGCCTGCAATCCAGACAATCCTGCGGGCTTTGTGCGCGCCCGGCGATGGCGTGATCGTGCAGCCGCCTGTCTACAATCGCTTCCTTTCCGCGATGAACCACGTCGGTTGCAGGCGTATCGATAACCCTCTGGTATTGCGCAATAACCGCTATGAAATGGATTTTGCGGATCTGGAACGAAAGGCTGCGTCTCCCCAGGCACGCATGCTTTTACTCTGCAATCCGCACAACCCGGGAGGCCGCGTGTGGACACGAGCCGAGCTCGAACAGGTCGCCCGGATCTGCGCGCGCCACGAAGTCATGGTGGTGAGCGACGAGATCCACGGCGATCTGGCGTTCTGCGCCCACCCCTTTACGCCATTCGCCGCGCTGGATGACGACACAGCGCCGAGTTACATCACTTGCACAGGGGCCGGCAAAGCCTTCAACGTTTCGGGGCTACAGAACGCGTTCGTCGTCGCGGGCGATCCTCAACTGCGAGTGCGGTTGCAAGAAGCGATGACCGCGGATCAAATTCGCGATCTCAACCCGATGGGATTGGTGGCGACGACAGCGGCATATCGCGAAGGCGAAGGATGGCTGGGCGCGCTCGTCGCGTACCTCGAAAGCAATTACCGCTTGGTGCGCCAAGCCTTCGCCGAGCGCCTTCCCCATATCGGTGTAATCGACCAGGAGGGCACGTACCTTGCGTGGCTCGACTGCCGAAAACTGGAGCCTTCCAGCGAAACCCTGGCGGCACGGTTGGTGCATGAGGTCGGCGTACAGGTCACTCCCGGCTCAATCTATGGGGTTGAGGGGGAAGGCTTCCTGCGCGCCAATTTCGCCTGTCCGAGATCTCGGCTTGAAGACGGGCTCGACCGGCTGATCCGTGGACTGTCAAACTCGCGGTCCTAATCCAAGCCAAACGTGATCGCGAAACGCTCCTGCCTGCCCTCATTGACGACGCGCTCGCGCCAAGTCTGGGTTCACTGGAAACGCTGTGGGACTTCGAGAACAGGCCCCGTCGCGATCTGTGAGCGCGGGGGAAGGCATGCTTTCGGCCAGCCATGTTCGCTACCTTCCAATTTCTTGGTGTTGCGACGACTGGTTGAATCCGCCTTGAGCGCCCCTGTCACTGGGATGGATCAGGCCATCCTCAAGTCCGCTGGGGCGAGGAGCATGAACGGCCTGCCCCAGCGCATCCAGATCGAACCCTGCGCTCGCCCAAGTGCTGATCTTCCAGCCCCCAATACGCCACCTATAGGCGTCGATCACGAAGGCCACGCAACCGCAACCTGCGCTGGTGCGCACGTACGTGAAATCGACCACTCACAAGGCGTCAGGCCGGGCGACGCGGAATGCCCGGTTGACCTTGTCTAGCGGGCACGGTGCCTTGGCATTGCTGACCTTCGTGACGATCTTCTTGCCCCCGTCCCATGCCGGCCAGGCCCATGCCGCGCATCAATCGTTCGACAGTCCACTTGGCAATCGAAATACTCTCGCGGCGGTCCAGGTCTACCATCGCAAAATACGCCGATGCCTTGCGCATGATCTCGTTCGCGCGCCGCAACTCCTTTACCTCCGGCTCGAGCAGCTTGATCCGCGTCTTCTCAAAAGCGGCGCAGCGTTTCGGCCGGGCAGCCGACAGAGGTGGCCTGGAGAATCTGCACACTGAGATAATTGGATTTTCTGCCTGAGAGCAGCCAGATGGGCTGCGAGACAGGAGCAGAGAATGAGCAGACGACCCCGGCGCAACCACAGCCCGGCATTCAA
>NZ_VIRF01000126.1 GCF_008107685.1 Novosphingobium sp. BW1 | reverse complement strand
GGCAGCCATCAACCGCTTCATCAAAGAGCACAACGAGGATCCGCGTCCCTTCGTCTGGAAAGCCGACCCCCACGACATCATCGCCGCTGTCAGGCGCGGGCACCAAACGTTGGAATCAATCCACTAGTTCCTCGATCATTTTCTTGACCCGATCGGTCACTTGCTTGAGGTCCGCGTCGATCTCCTCCAGTGCCCGGGGTGGCTCGAAGACGTAGAACTGGCGGTTGAAGGGAATCTCGTAGCCCACCTTCGTCTTGCTCTCGTCGATCCACGCGTCCTCAGCATGGGGCAGGACTTCGCGGGTGAAGTAGGCGTCAACATCCTCGTCCAGCGAGATGTTCTCGGTGTCACGCAGAGCGCTGTCAGGTTGCGGCCTACCCTTGGCTTTGCCGCGCTGGCCCAGCACCACATTGCCATCCTCATCCCGCTGCGGGCGCTCGACGGTAATCGTGCGGTATCCGAAAGCACTGTTGGGGAAGAGGCGCGAGAGCGGGGCGAGCTTCACCTTGCCGCCCTCGGGAGCCTGCGGGGCTTGCTCGCCCGCCCAGACGATTTCGCGGCCCACTTCCTTGCCGTCCGCGTCCAGCACGGTGGCGATCTGCGCCTCCTCGGCACGACCGAAAAGCTGGGTGATCCGGCGGATCTGTTCCTCATCCATCTCCTTGCGCTTGGAGCCGAGGGACTTACGCATCTTCTGCCAGAATGCCGAACCGTCAATCAGCTGCACCTGCCCCTTGCGGCTGGCAGGCTTCCGGTTCGAGACGATCCAGACATAGGTAGCGATGCCGGTGTTGTAGAACATGTCCGTAGGCAGGGCGACGATGGCCTCCACCAGATCGTTCTCCAGCATGTAGCGCCTGATCTCACTCTCGCCACTGCCAGCCCCTCCGGTGAACAGCGGGGAGCCGTTCAGAACGATGCCGAACCGGCAACCACCCTCAGTCGCAGGCCGCATCTTCGAAAGCATGTGCATCAGGAACAGCAGCGATCCATCCGACACGCGCGGCAGGCCGGGGCCGAAGCGACCGTTATAGCCTTGGCTCTCGTGTTCCTTGCGGACTTCCTTCTCGACCTTCTTCCACTCCACGCCAAATGGCGGGTTGGCGAGCATGTAGTCGTAGGTTTGGCCGTGATGCCCATCGTCCGACAGCGTGTTGCCGAAGGCGATGTTGGAGACGTCCTGCCCCTTGATGAGCATGTCCGCCTTGCAGATGGCGTAGGATTCCGGGTTCAGCTCCTGCCCCGACATCGTCAGCCGCGCGCCGGGGTTCAGCTCTGCCAAATGCTCCTCGGCCACCGAAAGCATCCCGCCGGTGCCTGCGGTGGGGTCATAGATCGTCCGCACGACGCCGGGTTTCGACAGGACATCGTCATCCTCGACGAAGAGCAAGTTGACCATGAGGCGGATGACCTCACGCGGGGTGAAGTGGTCGCCTGCCGTCTCGTTCGAGGCCTCCGCGAACTTGCGGATGAGTTCCTCGAACACATAGCCCATCTGGTTGTTCGACACCTTGTCGGGGTGAAGGTCGATCCCTGCGAACTTTTCCGTGACGAGGAACAGCAGCTTGGCGCGGGCCAGCTTGTCGATCTGGTTGTGGAACTCGAACTTCTCGAAGATGTCGCGCACTTCGGGCGAGAAGCCTTGAACGTAGGACGTCAGGTTCGCGGCGATGTTATCGGGATCGCCCAGCAGCTTGCCGAGGTCCATCGGGGAGGTGTTGTAGAAGCTGACGCCCGCCTTGCGGCGCAGGAACGGTTCGGGGTTCAGACCCGACTTTTCGCGGAGGTCGTATTCGGCCAAGACATCCGCCTTGGTGCCCTCCAGGACGCAGTCGAGGCGACGAAGGACCGTGAAGGGCAGGATGACCGAGCCGTAATCGGCTGGCTTGTAATCGCCGCGCAGGAGGTCTGCGACGGACCAGATGAAGGCCGACAGTGCTTGCTGATTCATTTCGATATTTCCCCGTTCGACGCTCAGTTAACCGGTGGCCGAACGGGAAGGCAACCCCGCTAGTCCGGGTTGAGGATAATACGGGGTAAGCGTTCGATCTCGACGGCGAGTTGCGGGATCGGCCATTCGCCGTACCGCTCCCCCTCCGTATCCAATGCGTGGCCGGGGATCACGCTCCGCGCCTCGGGATCCATCCCCACGCTGCGAGCGATTGTCTTGAACCTGTGACGCCAGCCGTGGTTAGGCGCTACGTGGGGGTCGGAAACCCCGAGGGATCGCACCCAAGAGGCCAGCCGCTCACCCATTTTCTTGTACTGCGGGTTCCCGTCGGAGCCCCCTCGACCCCTTGAGGGATCGTAGAAGAGCGGGCCATCCTTGCTGCTCTCTACCAACGCGACGAATCCCTGATCGAGCAGATGCGAATGGAGTGGAACGAGACGTGCTTCATCGTTTTTCACACTGCCAGCTTCGGGAGTGATGTTCATCACCCACACGCCGTCGCGCCTGAAGATATCCTGTTTGCGGAGCTGGGTGATCTCGTTCACGCGCGCACCGGAATAGGCGCAGAGCCACGGCACCCACCGTCGTGCCAGCGCGGTCTGCCGTGTGAACCGAGGCGGAACGGGGTCGAGGGTGGCCCTGAGGATGATCTGGGTTTCATCGCTCGTAAACCCGCGCTCTCGAACCTTCACCCGCTTACCGGCCCGGACTGTAACGCCGACCACAGGGTTATCGGCGACCTTCCGGTTCTCCTTCGCCCACCCGAAAACAGCCTTGGCTGCGGCGAGATAAGTCTCACGTACTGTCTTCGGCGACCGTGGCTGCCCATCCTTCTTCGGCTCCCGAAGCAGGTAGTCTTTCCAGCTTATGATGTCGTCGGGAGTGACGCTCGCGGCTGGTTTGCTGTCCAAAAACTCAGACAGGTGCCGCAAGAATCGCCTCCATGCTTTCACCGTTGCCGCAGACGGTTTGCGTTCATCGACATATCCATCGAACATGCTCATGATTGGCGCATCGGATGAGATAGAAGGCTCGACCGGCTGAGCTGGCTGCCACTTTGGTAACATGGCGAGCACAGGATCCTTGCCGTAGTCGCCACGAGTGCGCCGCATCATCAAATCGCAGAACGAAATAAACAGGTCAGCCATGTCCTGCTGGAGGCGCTCCTCCGCCCTTTCGGTTACCTGCAGGCGCTCATGTTCCAGCAAGCGGCTGGCTTCCTTCTTGAGATACGGCGTGATCCGCCACGGGCCCTCAAAGGGGAGATTGTCCAACGCGGCAGCCCTACTCTCGTCAGATGGATAGAGCTGCTCACGCTGCACCTCCCAGCCGATCTCGTCGCCCGGATCATCGCCGTACTCGGCCTCAAGTTGCTGGTACCATTCTCCAGCCAGCGCGCGCGACTGGCGTTCCGTCAGGTCGACAGCGGGCCCGTCGTCATTGCTAGAGCGCAAAGCCGCTATCCGCTCCTCGACCGAAGTCAGCCATGCTCCAAACTCTGCACGCGCCTGCCCTTGCGTCAGGGATGCGGGCCAAGTCGGCTTTTCTTCACGCTTTCCGTAGGCAGTCCGCACGTCGGCGGGGATCACCTTACGCGACGTCCAGAGACCTGTGGGCGTTCGGCTTAGCTTCGCCATTCTAATCGCCATGTGTACCTGCCGCTTGTACCTGAGGCAGTTTGAAAAGCGAAGGAAATCAGCGTTCTCTAGGGTTTCTGCGGGTTTCGGAGGCCCGTGGCGGAGAGGGTGGGAATAATAAAACCCCATTCTATCCGCGAATTAACGCGCTATTTCACGATATGCCGATTTAATTCCCACATTTTCGCCCACGCATACCCTGAATGGTGACATATTCTTATATTGAACTGACCAATATTATTTGTCCATGCCCATCTTGTTGCGTCTTCGGCAATCCATCCCAAAGGATGGGCTGAGGGCGAACAATGGCCGCTCTGTGGGACGAAACCGGCAGGTCTCTGTACGCCACCGAACTGGCCATAGCCGACGTTCGTTCATAGCCCGATTTGAGGCCGTGCGAATGACAGCTACGTTGGACGATCCGGAACGGCAGGTTTCTGCGCGCGAGTGGCGTTAAGCTGCCGCTAGAAGCCGCATTTTGCCTCCTCAACCTGACAATCACTGGGTCCATCAATCAGTGCCATGTCGTACCCTTGCCCCGAGTTGGCCGCCCCAGCCATCGCGCAATGCTCGGCAGCCGCTCGATCACCAGGCGGTCGAGCGGCCACAGGATCGCGACCGATGCAGCGAACAATGGCAGCCACAGTATCAGGAACAGCGCTAGCACACGAAATCCCCACCCGCCGGGCCATCGCGTGTTGGCCGGGGCAGGCGGCGCGCCGAGTTCCCCTGCCGGCTTGCGGCGGCGCCACATCACGAACCCGGAGACAGTGATGGTGATGAGCATGACGGCAGTCGTCAGCCCGATCAACTGGTTGATCCAGCCGAACAGTTGGCCTTCGTGCCAGGCGACGCCATAGCCGACGATCCGGTCGAGGATCTGGCGGTCGGAAAAATCCTCGCGCGAGAGCAGCCGGCCGCTCGCCGCATCGTAGCGGATCGTGACGCGCAGCGGCCGGTTCTGGGCATCGGACTTCACCACCCAATCCGGCGAAGGCTTGCCGCTTCCACCCTCGCCGGCGGGCGCGCCCGGAGGGACGACCAGCACGGGGAAGGCGAGATGGGCGGTTTCGGCATGTCCAACCATCGCATCGAACAGCGCCGGATCGGGCGCTGTCCTGCCTGTCATGGAGGCGGCGGGCGTCGCCGCCATCATCGCGCCGTGATCGTGTTCGGCGTGGAGGCCCGCTGCATCAGCAGGCCGGCCGCCGATCGTCCAGTCCTGCGCGCCTTTCAGCCAGCCCATCTCCTGCCGCACCGCCTTGAAGGCGCTGCCCCAGGCATCGGCCCAGGGCAGTCCAGTGAAGAGAAGGACGAGCGCGAGCCCAGAAACCCAGAAGCCGGTCACAGCGTGCAGATCGCGCCAGAAGGTCCGGCTCCCCCGGCCCAGGCGCGGCCAGACGATGCCGGCGAGCGCCCGGTCCCTCGGCCACCACAGGTAGAGCCCGGTGGCGATCATCACGATCGCCCAGCTTGCCGCCAGTTCGACCAGCCAGCTACCGCTTCGCCCGAGCAGGAGCTGGCCATGGATCTTGCGGTCCATGGCGATGATCCGCTGGTCCGGGTCGAGCACGCCCAGTACCTTGCCCTGCGGCGAGACGAACACGTCGCGCATGCCTTGCCCCTTCGGCAGAGCGAGGTGCACCATGGCGGCGTCGCCCGCCCGCTCCGGCAGACGGTAGGAAGCGAACCCCGCTTCCGGCAACGCCGCCATCGCCGCGGCAAGCTGCGCGGAGGGCGTTGCGGCGTGGTCAGTTGGGAGCCCGTGAAAGGCGCGTTCCTCCCAGCGCTCGACTTGCGGCTTGAACAGGTAGAGCGCGCCCGAGAGCGAGAGCACGATCATCAGCGGCAGCACCAGCAGGCCGGCATAGAAATGCCAGCGCCACACGGTGCGGTAGATGGCGGTTCGTTCCATGATCAGAGTTTCCAGCCGGCTTCGACCACGAAGGTCCGCTGCGGATAAGGATGATAGACCCAGGCCCGGTCGTTGGTGATGTTGTCGACCCCGGCGGACAGGCGCAGGTGCGGATCAAGCTGCCAGTTGAGCCGGGCATCGAGCGCGAACAGTTCCGACGTGTAGCCGAAGGTATCGCCGCGCTGCGTGCCGTCGAGATCTGTATTGGGGCGGCTGGCATAGCGCATGCCCAGCGATCCCTGCACCTTGTCGGTGAAGTCGTAGCGCAGGTTCGCGTTGATCCGCCAATAGGGGATGCGCGGGAACTGCACGCCTTCCGATGCCGGGTCCGAGGGATTGCGCAGCGTCTTGCTGTCGATCCACGCCACATTGCCTTCGAAAGCCATGCCCGCGACGGGCCAGTCATGCGTTTCAACAATGCCTTCGAGGCCCCATTGCCGGGTCAGGTCGATGTTTTTGTAGTTGCTGATCGATACCCCGTTCTGGTTGAAGCCGAAGAACTGGAAGATCGTGTTCTCGACCCGCTGATAGAACAGCGATCCCGTCAGCTTGACCGGGCCGAAAGCGCGGCTGACCAGCAGGTTGGCGTCCTTGCTGCGCTCTGGCTTCAGATTCGGATCGAAGCTGTCGAGGTTGAACGTGCCGTCGCCGTTGAGGCTGCCCTGGAACAGCTCGCCCACGGTCGGAAAGCGCGTCGCCATCGCAAGGCTAAGCTGGACCAGCGTACCGCCCAGATCGACCTGTCCCGAGAGCGTCGGGTTAAGCGCGGTCTCATGCCGGCTGGCATAGCTGTTGTAGACCGGCAGCCCGACATTGGGGGCCGTGGTGCCGAGCCGCCCCAGCCCGCCGTCATAGGCGCGCCAGTCATCGAAGCGCAGCCCGGCGGTGACTTGCGCGGTGGGCGACAGGTGCAGCACGTCCTCGGCCCAGCCCGACAGGATCCGTGTCTTGCCGTAGGTTTCGGACGAGAAAGCCTTGCCGGTATCGCTGGTCCAGTTGGCAAGCGTCGTGTTGAGCGTGTCGATCCGGTAGAAGCTGGCGGTTGCGCCCAAGGCGACGTCATTGACGGCGCCCTTGCGTTCGATCGTCAGGTCGCCGGTGTACCAGCCGGTCGGCCCGGCTTCGGAAAGCTTGCCGGGCCCGCCGTTCTCACCGTTGTCGTAGCCATTCGAGGTACAGCCCTTCTGCCGCGCGATCTGGTAGGTCGACAGCGCCAGCCGTGCATCCCAGCCGCTGCCGAGATCAGCGGCGACCTTCCCGCCCAGCAGGTATTCGTCGCGCTCGGTGCGTGACCAGTTCGCGCCCGCCGCCTTGTAGTTGACGCCGCCAAAGGTGACCTGCGTATCGCCGCACACCGCGTGTCCGGCTGCATCGCGCAGATAGCAGTCGGGCTTGTGCTGGTCGTCGCGGTTGTTCCAATAGGCGAACAGCAGTTCGCCGGTGATCGTGCCGTCGTCATACCCAATCCGCGCCTTGGCCTGTTTCTGGGTGATCAGCGCGGGCGATTGGGCCGCGAAGATCGGTTTGGTCGCGGTGCCCGGTGCGCCGGCAATGCCGGTGCCGGCGGCGGCGGCTTCCTGTTGCTTGGGATCAACCACCGCGCCGGTCACGACTGGGCCGGCCGCGCCGCCCGGCGCCAGGCCGTAAAAGCCCATCGGCTGGCCTTCGTTCCTGAAGTAACGCCCAGTGACGCGCAGCGACCAGGGCCCGTCCTTCTGCTTGAGGCCGAAACCGCCCTCGACCGATCCGCCCCAATAATTTTCCCTGGTACTGAACTGCCGATAGGGCTGCACGAACCCTTGCACATTGACGAAAGCCTCGGTGCCCCTGGGCTCACGCGTGGTGATGTTGACGATGCCGCCCATGGAGTTGCCGACATAGCGCGAGGAATAGGGGCCGTAGACGATGTCGAACTGCTGCACCTCGCCGGGGCCAACCACGCCCCACTTGGGCGAATAGGTGAAGCTGTTGCCGAGGAAGTTGGAGACGACGAAGCCATCGACCATCACCAGCGTGCGTGCGCTCTGGGTCGAATGTGTGCCCCGGAAGCCGGGAACGCCATTGCTGTCGCCGGAATAGCGTTTGCGCACGAAGAAGTCCGGCGCGTACTTCATCAGGTCTTCGGTGTTGAAGGCGTTGATCCCGGCGAACTGTTCGTCGCCAAGGCTCACGGCCAGGCCGCGCGGTTCTATTTCGATCTGGCGCTGATGCTGGCCGACAACGAGGATCGCGTCGCTCGAATCGGTGCCGGAATCGTCAGCCTCATCGGCAAGAGCGGGCGTGGCGGTGACAAGAACGGCCGCCACCGCAATAAGGGAGGTCTTCATGAAATTTTCCTGAACGATGCATGCGTGGACCGGCACGGCAGGCCCGCGTATGCGCTGCGCACTTCGTGCGCGGAATTGTCGGTTATCGTGTCAGGAAAACGAGGGCGGCCCGCGCAGCGGTGGGCGGATATGGTCTGCCCGCTTCGGCAGGACCAGGGAAAGCGGCGCGAAGCCGGTCGCAATGATGAATGCCAGCGCGATGGCGAGCAGGGGCAGATCGACGCCGCTATCAGCCGCCATGCTGAGCGAGGTATAGGGGCAATGCGCATCGGGCATGCTGTCATGCCCCGACTTGCCGCTCCCGTCCTTGCCGGATGGCGGGACGGCGAGTTCGATGGATCGATGCTCGATGCCGCCGAAACAGAGCTGGACCGTGAGCGTCTTGCCGCCCGCTGCGCCGCCAAGCATATAGCCCGGCGGAACAACCGCTTTCACGCATAGCGCCAGGGCCACGACCAGCATGGTCAGGGCGCGATGATCGCGAAGCAGGTTGCGAATGAGCCCCATCCAGCCGCGCCCTTAGCCATGCCCTTGTCGAATGTCACGCGTCTCGATGCTCCGAAGTACGCGCTCCGGTCATCAGTTTTCATAACCATGCGAACAAGAACCGCCATCGGCGATGGCACCCATCCCAGTCGTTAGCCGACGGCCGGCCGGCTTTGCGATCAATGGGGTAAGCCATCGGACAATCGGAGCGTGGGAGTCCTTTTCGCATGTGACGTTATCTCATAACGATCATGGCCGATCGGGCACGGGAGTTTACGTGAGGGTTCGGATAGCGACGTCGCCACGCGGCTATGAGGCCAGTTCGTGCCGGACAAGCAGCAAGATCGACGGTGGTGGCGGCACGATGCGTTGGGCCACGCTTGTAAGGCGTGTCGGGCTCATGGTGCTGCTCTGGGCCGCAATGACCGGCGAAGCCTCGGCGCATCTGCAATGCGTGCCTTACGCGCGCCGTCTCTCCGGCATTGAAATCCACGGCGATGCCAGGACTTGGTGGCAGCAGGCCAAGGGCCGCTATCAGCGGGGTTCGATTCCCAAGGCCGGCGCGGTCATTGCCTTTGCCGCCACCAATGCCATGCCTTTGGGCCACGTCGCGGTGATCGATGAGGTTGTGGATGCACGCCACGTCCTCATCGATCATGCCAATTGGTCAGCGCCGGGGATGATCGAGCATCGTGTCCTTGCCGAAGACGTATCCTCCGACGGTGACTGGAGCCTCGTGCGCATTTTCTACGCCCCCATCGGCGGCCTGGGTGCGCGCTCAAACCCGGTCCGAGGTTTTATCTATCCAAACGCGGAAAACGTGTCACCAGCACCATCGCCGATCGAGATCGCACGCGCCGATCAGCCGGAAGCTGCCCTGCGGAACGTCCCCGGAGGATGAGTGGGTTGACGCGCGCTATTGATATGTCATAACATTACGTCACTACTGCTTCCCCCCACCACAAGGCGCGCCGACCTTCGTGAACGCACACTTCGCTCATTCTGACGGGGCCCGCTGGCGGCTTGGGCTCGTCCTGTTCGCTGCGATCGGCCTGATGTTCCAGTCGCTGCTTGTGCAGACGCATCTGCACGGGCGCGGCGATTGGAGCGGGGGGCTCGTTTCGGGCCGCGCAGCGGAACCGGCTTCGTCGCTGGAAGTGGGTTCCGGGCACAATGCGTCCCCTCCGTGCCTGCTGTGTCAGGAACGGGCCATGGCGGGTCACTACACAACCCCGCCTCCGGTTTCGCATGTCGGTGACGGCGCCGCGATTCTTCAGATCCCGGCGACAGCCCGTCTGGCGGCCATTCACCTGCAGCGCGGACTGCCGTCGCGCCATCCGCGCGGGCCGCCTCACTCCAACCCTTGATCGCGAATACATGCGCCGAAAGGCGCAAATCCGGGCGCACGCGGGCAAGCCGGCGTGTTGCTCGTCAAGGTTCATGGAGATTACCAGAAATGCGCAACATGCTTCTGACAGGTGCAGCTCTTGCTGTCCTAGCCCCTTCGCTCGCCTTCGCACAGGATGCGGACGCCGCTGGTTCGGCCGCCGCACCGCAGGCGGCGCGAGATACAACCTCTCACAACGAGATCGTCGTCACCGCGTCGCCCTTTGCCGCGCTGCAGGATTCCACCCCCGCGATCGTGGCCAAGGTGGACCGCGATCAGATCGTCGACAGCGGCGGTGCCAGCATCGCCAACGCGCTATCCAACGTGCCCGGCGTTTCCGCGACCGGCTTTGCTGCCGGCGCAAGCCGACCGATCATCCGCGGCATGGATGCCAACCGCGTCCGCATTCTGGAGGACGGCACCAGCGCCTCGGACGTGTCCGACATCGGCCCCGACCACGGCGTGCCGATCGACCCGCTCGCCGCGCGCAGCATCGAGGTCGTGCGCGGCGCCGGCACGCTGCGCTACGGCAGCCAGGCGATCGGCGGCGTCGTTAACGTGCTCAACGACCGCGTGCCCATAAGCTTGCCGAGCAAACCGCTCAGCTTCGAGCTCAATGGCGATTATGATACCGTGTCAAACGCGCCTGAGGCATCGGCGCTGGTCGATGCGAAACTGGGCGATTTCGTGCTGCACGCCGATGGCTTCTATCGCCACGCGGACGACTATGACACGCCGCTCGGCACGCTCGACAATTCCTTCGCCCATGCGCACGGCGGCTCGCTCGGCGGGTCGTATTTCTTCGGCGGCAGCCATGTCGGCGTGGGGGTGACCCAGTACGACGCGACTTACGGCATTCCGGCCGACACGTCGCACATCGACATGAAGCAGACCAAGGTGATGACGCGCTCGTCGTTCGATCTGGGAGGAGACCTCCGCCTCACCCTCGACGGCAGCTACGCCAACTACAAGCATAGCGAGATCGCGGAAGACGGAACGATTGCAACCACCTTCCGCAACAAGGAATGGGATGTCCATCCCGAACTGCTGCTCGGCGCGATCGGCCCCTTCGCCAACACCGCGATCGGCGGCGAATATGTGCATCGCCGGTTCTCGGCGGTCGGCGAGGACGCTGCCTATCTGTTCCCGACGCTGACGGAAAGCGAGGCAGGCTATTTCTTCACGGACCTGCCATTGGGAGACTCCGTAAAGCTGCAGGCGAGCGGGCGCGTCGAGCACGTGAGCGTGGAAGGCACGCCCAAGGACGATGTCTTCACCAAGACAAGCTTCACGCCCATCAGCGGCGCGATCGGCGCGCTGTGGACCGCGACACCGTCGCTCAAGCTGGGATTGACCTTCTCCAGCACCGGGCGCGCGCCCGCGCAGACCGAACTGTTCGCGCGCGGCGGGCATGACGGGCCGCAGACTTTCGAGACCGGCGACCCCACGCTCAAGGTCGAACGCGCCAACTCGATCGAGGCGAGCCTGCGTTTCAATTCCGGCCGGTTCCACTTCGACGGCAGCATCTACAGCACCTGGTTCCACAATTACATCCATGGCGACCTCACAGGACGGACCTGCGATGACGACGGGGTGTGCGTCGAGGGGGATGCCAATGAGCTGAAGGAACTGTTCTACCGTCAGCAGAACGCGCATTTCCGCGGGCTTGAGGGCGAGGCTTTCTTCGACGTCGTCCGGACCGACAGCGGCACGTTCCAGTTCCATGTCCTCGGCGACTACGTGCGCGCGACCTTCGACAATGGGGCCGGCAACGTTCCGCGCATCCCGCCCTACCGCATCGGCGGCGGCCTCAACTGGAAGGGTGACAGCCTCGATGCCGGGATGGACCTCACCTACTTCGGCAGGCAGGACAAGTTCGGCGCCTTCGACACCCCGACCCCGTCCTATTACAACCTCAACGCCAAGATCGCCTGGCGTCCGTTCGAACAAAACCGCGGCATCGAGTTTGCGATCATCGGCCAGAACCTGACCGACGACGTCCAGCGCGACGCCGCCGCGCTCAACCGGGCGGACGTCGTCATGCCCGGCCGCAACGTGCGCTTCGTCGTGCGCGTGGCGATGTAGGACCGGTGCCGCCTGTCCGGAGCGCAATGCTCTGGGCAGGCGGCCGGTCTGGTCAGGGTCATGCCGCAAAGTCCGCCATCCACGGGGCACTTGCCGACAACGGGGCGCGAACCTCGGCAAGAAAGGTCGCGCCAGCACCGGATACCCGCAGCGCAACTCGACGAACTCGTCCTCGCCGCGCTCGCCCGGGCAGCGGCGCCGCTAAGCGCCTACCAGATCATTGCCGCCCTGCGGGACGAACGAAAGACGGTCGCGCCTCCGCCCATCTATCGCGCGTTGAAGCGGCTGCTTGATCAGGGTGAAATCGAGCGCATCGAAATGCTCTCGGCCTACCGTATTCGCATTGTGGAAAAGTGTATCCATGCGATCTGCGACTCCTGCGGGGGGCTTTCGAGCATTCCTGCGTCCCACGCTGTTGACGCATTAAACGCGGCTATGAAACACGCCGGCTTCGCTTCGCCGCGCCTCTCGATCGAAGCCACCGGACGCTGCGCCCGCTGCGAACTGGCCGATCGTGGCGGGGCCGGTTGATGGCGCCGGATCGACTGCGCGCCTGCCAACACGCGATAACATGACCTATCTGCCGATCGTGCTTGGCTTGGCAGCGGGCCTGTCTACCTACAGTGGCGGCATCTTGACCTGGCGCTTTGTGAGGCGACGGGCTTTCGTGTTCGCGCTGACCGGCGGCTCCATGGTGGGTTTGGCGTTGCTCGACTTGCTGCCTACGGCACTTCGCACCGGGACCGGAGGTAGCGGGGCGGCGAATATCTTCCCACTCGTCGCCGCGGGCTTTGCGGCATATTTGCTGCTCCACCGCATCCGGAGTACGGGAACGGTCGGCCGGATGACGCTGGTCACGCACAGCCTGATCGACGGGCTGGGAATTGGTCTCGCCTTTCAGGTTTCCAGCGTCACGGGATGGCTGATTGCGGCCGGCGTCCTTGCTCATGATCTTGCCGATGGGGCCAACATGGTGGGGTTGAGCCTGACCGAGAACTCGAAGCGGCTGCACGGCTGGCTGCTTGCCAACGCCATCGCGCCGCTCGTCGGCGCCGCCATCGGACAGGCCGTGGCAATCGACGCACATACTTTTTCGGAAATGCTTGCGCTCTTTGCCGGTGGGTTTTTCTATATCGGTGCCTGCGAGATTCTTCCCAAGAGCCTTGGTTCCGCCTCAACCTGGCTCAATTCTTTTGCGAGCGTGTCCGGTCTAATCGCTATGGGATGCATCGCTCATCTGCTGCCTTGAAGGCATCCTACGATCCAATGTTCGTTTCTGCGGACGGCGGTCGACGACCACCGCTGCTCAAGACGGCTGAAAAGTCTCCGGCCAGGCATTCTGGCTCACCGGAAATTCGGTGAACGTAGGGAAGGTTTTGAGGCCTGGAATTTGGGCTTCGAACGACGGCTATTCAGGCGACCACCGCCGGCCCGCCCGGACCGAGAGCGATGGGCAGCATTTCAACATTTTAACCGGGAATCCGCCATTCCGGATGCGCCAACAGAGCGGACATCAGAACGGGCCGATCGGCAATGTTGGCAATCGCAATGAAGCGCGATGCATCGCGATCAGCGAGTTAGCTTCATCCCGAAATCGTTCCGGCTCCTCAACTAGCGCTGCCATATGTTTGGCGGCCTGCGCTAAGGCCGAATCGGGTTGCGCAAAGCCGCTCGACACACGAACAAACATCTCATTCGCATCAGCGCTGAGGCCGGCCACCCCCGCCATAACGCCGGCGTGATAGGCCATCCACGCGTGGCTGTTAGTCTTACGCACTTCGGAAAGCAGAATCTCTGCGGTAGCGGATGGTGAAACGAATAAATTGGAGAGCCGCAGTGCCTCTTGTTTGGCGCCTTGAGCTAGTCGGGTCGCTTCTTCCGTGAACTGCATTTCTGATGCGAATTCAACATGCTCTTCAAGGCGTCCGCCGAAATCAAAGCTTATGTGATCAAGACCGGACCAAAGCCAGTGGGCAGCGACATTGAGATAGCTGCCTTTGCTCCACGAGCTTGGCTGAAATTCCACGACTGTGACCCACCAACTGTGATCTGCAGTCCAGGTGCGGGATTGGCCTTTGCGTTGGAAACCGAGCGGCGCAAGCTCCGATCTAGCGGCATGAGCGATAATTTTGTCGTGTGGTCCGGCCATCGACTTTTGATGCCCTTTCCCAGGCTCTTCCGCAATGTCCGCTCCCCCCAACAACCGGGCCATTCGGGCCCCGATCGACAGTCCTATTTCCGGCCGTTCGTTGTCGGCTTGGCGCAAATGAACGGATGGCAGATTCCAAAGAGCGGTCCTGGCGCCGGGAACGACCGGTTTTCAGGCGATTCTGTCTGTCACCCCCCAAGGCGATCCATTCCCTGATGCATGAAGGTAGCAGGGCAACTTGGAAACACGCGAGGCACCGTCTATCGGGGTGGCTCATCGCCTCGATGCGAAAGGCTTCCAGGAATGTCGCGATTGAAGTCCGCTCATGACCTTTCCGGTCTGATGAAATTTGCGGGCCGCGAGCCTTGGGACGAAGCGATGGACGAAATGTTGTCGGCGCATCTCGGCCCGACGTGCGAGGCGACCGGGCTCGATCCCGATGCCGTGTTCGAAGTCATCGGCGATCACTGGGAGGGGCCGCTGTGGGGCTGTGCCTTCGAGGATCTGCTGACGCAGGGGCTGGAGCCGGACGGGCGCAATCTGGTCGAAGATTACCTCAAGCGCCGGGGCTGGAACGAGAAGGCACCGAACAAGGCGTACATGCGGGCGCTGCGGGACAGCACCATGTCGCTCTACGAGGTCAGCGAAGTTGTCCCCGGCGAGGCCATGACCCTGCGCGACCTGCTGCGAGACATCGCCCCGGTGACGGTGCGGGAGCACAGCGCGACCCGGACTCTGGTCAACTGGGACAAGATTGCCGCGCGCGTCGTAAATGTGAGCGGGCGACTTGGCATTTCCGGAGCGCTGCTGCCGTTCAGCCCGGAGGGTGCCGCACGGCTGATCGATACGTTTGCCCGGCTTGCTGAAGAGCCGCCACACGCGGCCGGATTTGACCCGTCAGACCGGGATGCATTGCTGCACGCGTCCGCACCGATGTTCACCAACATCTGGTTACTGGATTGCCTGGGCAAGGCCATGCCCGGCGGTGAACCCGAACTGGTCAACGCCGATGGCGACGACCTTGTCTTTCACCGGATCCTTTTCCCTTTGGCAAAGGGTGTGATCGGCAGGAGCGTCTCGCGAAGGCTGAACGCGGCGGAATGGTTGTCGCCCGCCAGCGAGACATTCTGGAACTGGCTGGCACCGCCGGAAAAGGCCCGGAAGCCGGTCAAGGGCAAACAGGCTCTCGTGACCAGCATGGATGATGGCACGCCCGTTTTCGCTAATGTGGAACTCGCGGGCCGCAAGCTGATCGTGGAGGTGAACAGCGCCGAACGCGCGAAGCGGGCGATCGAACAGATGGGCGCATGGCTGGGCGATAGCGTCGGTGCACCGCTGACCGAAATCCGCACGTTATCGCAGGCCATGGCCGATGATGCCGCGCGCGCTGAACCGGATGAAGGTCTGGAAATCCCGCAGGGGGAAATGGAACGATTCATCCACGACATGATGACCCGCGAATACGCGCGGACGCTTGATGAAGCCGTGCCCGCACTCGGAGACAAGACGCCCCGTGCGCTGTCCCGTATCAAGGCCGGCCGGACCAAGGTCGCCGACTGGCTCAAATATCTCGAAAATGGCGCAGCGAAAGCGGGCGCTGGCGACCCAATGGCCAGCTATGACTTCACCTGGATGTGGAACGAACTTGGGCTCGGTGATCTGCGGCATTGATGGTGAACCAACGGCAGCTTGTAGCGAGCCCAACCAATGCGACAAACGGCAGCTCTGTCGGCGGCTTTGTCCGTCCGGCCGAGGTGGCAGCTGCCGACCCATTGTGGCCGTTCGGCAGCCAAATTTCGATCTCCAGGTCCGGAAGGACAGCTCTCCAATCTACGCCCCCAAAACCTGGCCGGAATCGACTTGGCAGCTTTCAGGTGACCGAAGCGCAGAACATGGCTGGCGTTGCGATCGCGCGTTGGAGAATCAAGCCGCCAGCAGCGGCTTAATTTCTTCGATGTCGGCGGCCTGATCCACCAGCAAATCATAATGCGTCTGGAGGTTGAGCCAGAACTCCGGCGTCGTACCAAGTGCCTTGGATAGACGCTTGGCCGTGTCCGGCGTGACCGAAGTCCTCTCCTCGCACAGCCGCTCGATGCGGGTGCGGGGGACATGGATATGCTTCGCCAGCTTGCCAGCAGAAATGCCCATCTCCCCAAGGAACTCATGCTTGAGGATTTCACCGGGATGGACCGGGGTTTTCAACATGGTCATGACGACTCCCTTCAATGATAGTCCACGATCTCTACGTCTTCCGGGCCATTGTCGGTCCAGACGAAACAGATACGCCATTGGTCGTTGATCCGGATCGAATGCTGGCCCTCACGGTCATCAGACAGGGCTTCCAGCCTGTTGCCCGGAGGCGACCGCAAGTCGTCCAGATTTACTGCCGCTTCAAGCATAGCCATCTTCCGCACAGCAGCCCGGAAGATATCGTTCGGGAAGCCCTTGCCTGGCTTGCCCGTCAACACTTGTTCAACCAACTTGCCTTTAGCGCTCTGTATCATGAACTGATACGTATCATCTTGCGATACATGACGCAAGATGTTTACCGACCCTTCCCAGGCATTCAGAGCTCAATTTCCACTGTCCAAGTGCGGACCGGCCGCTTTGCCCTTCAGATCGGACCAGCATGGCCGACTAGCTTCAGGCCTCTACCTGATGACAAAGATGAAAAGAAATGCAGGCGAAGCAAGGGTTGCTCCTAAGGCCCAGTGCCACCAGCGAGGCTCTCGAATATCCTTAAGGGAGCGGCTGAATGCCACCCCTATTCCAGCGACGAAGACCAGTACGGAACTGAATAAGGTTGCACTTTCCGCGTGACTCGACATTGCTATGACAACAGCAGCAAGCAGACAGAGGATAATGCTGAGCCACAAATAGATCTGAAACAGCCAGCGCCAGAACTTTTCAAGGCTACCAAGTGGTTCAGAAGCTTGCATGTGACTAAGGCTAGCTCAGTGGCGAACAGTTTTCTACTCACATTATGGAAGCCTCAAAGCTACCTTGAAGTCCGCTCCCCCCAACAACCGGGCTATTCACGCCCTCGATCGACAGCCCTGATTCCGGCCATTCGTTGTCGGCCAGGCGCAAATGAACGGATGGCAAGTTTCAAGGAGCGGATCTGGCGCCGGGAACGACCGGGTTTGAGGCGTTAAACTCCAAGCCATTCCAACCCGCCCGGCAAGTCATCCGCGCTGAAATCAACCTGCAGCACGCGGCGATGGGCGGGATGGCTGGCCGCCTCCGAGGCATGAAGAGTAGGCGTGGAATAAGCCCAGACATCACCCGCCTCGGCAAAGCAGGCAGCGATACCACATTCCGCAACCACCTGAGCCACTGAAGATTCCGGCAAGCGTCCGCGTCTGTGTGATCCGGGCGCAATCAGCAGAGGAGCATTGGTGGCGGGCACATCATCGATATGCACCCGCAGCGTCACCATCCGCGAGAGCAGCTCGATGGGTGGGGCGACGTGATGCAGGCCAGCCTTGATCGACCATGGCCCGAAGCCGGGCACGTCGATCCTTTCGCGCGCACAGATGGTTCGGTCCTGGTGCCAACCCAGCGACCAGTTGGTGGCCGCGCTCTTGTCAAACAGGATTGCGCGCACGGGCTTTGCCTCGGCGCCAATTGCCTTGCTGGCAATCATGCCGATAGAGCCAGTTGGCGCCAGATAGGAGTGCAATGCAGTCACCCCATGAAGACGGATACCGGCCTGATCGGACGGCAGCGCATCCATGGCCGCCTCCAATTCCGGCAGATCCGCCAAGGCTGCTCCTCGAAACAGTTGTGCGCCATGTTCGGCCAGGCGCAGCTCGTTGAGAAGTGGCTCGGTTTGTCTGAACAGCCTTTGACGTTTGATAAGTGGATCGTCTGCGGTTTGGTTGTTCAAGCTGGCGCCTGCGGGGCGTCATGGAGGTCGGGCGTAGCCCGGCCGGAGTGACGCCCCGCAAGTCGCGGCCAATTCACGCTGCCACGGCCTGTGGCAGATTGTCAAAGTAGGTTTGATCGGGCGTACGTCCGCCGAGGCTCGAGTGAGGTCTCCGGGCGTTGTAGAAGCCCAGGTATCGGCCGATCGAACTGCGCGCTTCGCTGACGCATGCGTCGGCGTGCAGGTAGACTTCCTCGTACTTCACCGAGCGCCACAGCCGCTCGACCACGACATTGTCGCGCCAGGCGCCGCGGCCGTCCATGCTGATGGCGATACCCTCGCGCCGCAGCACGCCGGTGAAG
>NZ_VIRF01000072.1 GCF_008107685.1 Novosphingobium sp. BW1 | reverse complement strand
ATCGCGCACTTGGGCGGCTATCTCGGTCGACGCCACGATCCGCCGCCCGGCAACACGATCATGTGGCAAGGTTGGACCCGACTCATGGACATCCAACTTGGGGGCAAGCTCGCCCCCGAACCACTTGCGGGTAATTGAAAGCTTCACCGGATGGGTACGATACACAAGGCGGAGGGCTGCGAACAGGTGATGCGGCTGATACGGTCATGGAACTTGGTGTCGTAGGCCAGGACGCTGGCTTCGAGCGGACCGCTGTCGAACATGGCGACGGCCTCGAAGGTACGCGAGATCTCTGTCTTCGGATCGGGGTTGCCATGGATCGTCCCTCTGCGGCTGTTCTGCCCCCATTCGACGAGGGGCTGGTGCAGGTTCGACGCGCGGAAGCCCTGCGAGTAGCCCCCCCTTGAAGGTGATCTCGGGTATGACGTTCCACACCACGTAGAGGCGCGGAGTCCAGTGGGTGCCGTACTGCTGATCATCGTCCAGCCGTAGCGGCGCTGGGTCATGGCGTAGATCGTGCCATCCGCGTCCTCGATGCTGCGGTTGGCCTCGACCGACTTGCCGACCGTGGAGAGGGTCTGCTGGCTGCAAGGTCTCCCCTCGACAAGAAGACGGTGGTTGGGGCCAGCCTCGAAGCCAATCTTGTCGGTCAGGCGCTCGTCGCGGCATTCGGGGGGGCTGATCACGCTGTCTTTCAAGCGGCGGTTGAGCGAGCCCTGGAGCTGGAGCCCGACGCCCTTGGTGGCGGGACCCGAAAGTTAGAAATTAGCATCGTCGAAGTCGCCGAAGGTGTCGGAGAGCTGCATCGTTTTGTCGGCGCGCAAGCTACCCGACTAGGTGTCCGTGATCGCGCGGGTGATGACGTTGACGACGCCGCCCATCGCGTCCGAGCCCTACAGCGAGGACATGGGCCTGCGCACTCAGGCGCTTCCCGTCGACGAGGATCAGCGTATACTGCGGCGCCATGCCGCAGATCGAGATGTCGCGGCTATTACCTTCACCCGTGGTCAAGAGTGACGCCGGGCACTTCGAGCAGCGCGTCGGTGACCTCGCGGTAGGGAAGGCGGGCGATGTCGTCGCGTGTGATGAGGCTGATCGAGGCCGGGGCGCCCCTCACTTCTTGCGCACGGGGCGACGCGGTGACGAAGATCTGGCCGGGATCGCCGATGTCGGCTGCGACATCAGCCATGGCAGAAAGGGGCACAAGGCTAGCTGCATTTCCACACATCGCAGCGCTGGGGCGCAGCGCACTGATCGGCGTCTTCACGTTCGGTATTACCATGCTTGATATAGCGAATTGTTCGCGTGTTGCACTCTCTCGCACTACAGCGACGCATTCGCGGTGATCAAATACGATAGGTTTTATTCAGGTAGGGATGGCGCAAGAAGGCTTGGAGCCACAGGAACTTGGGCAGATGATGTGATTGCCCGGACAACAGGCCGCGGCGCGGGACCATGGGTACCCTCATCCTTCTCGTTGTGCCGGAAAGTCTGACAAGTGAAAGCCATTGTCCGAGGGCCATTGCTCCCGGACTCCCCATACCGGCGTCCTCACCTCTAGCGCACCACTTTGGCCCAAAGGGTGAGGTGGCCAAGTTTGGGGGCAAGGGGGGATGACCCCTTGAAATGACGCTTTTCTCCTGTCGCCTCGTGCCTTCGACGGGACACGCAGCTCATTCGTTGGAGGCTGGCTCAGCATTCGCAGTGAGCAGCTGCTCGCGCAGCCAGATGGAACCGGGATCGTTGCGGCTGCGCTCATGCCACAAGAGCCAATAGGGGAAGGGGCCCAGGCCCTCCGGGGCGCCGAGAATGGCGAGTTCGTCGCGACGGGGGCAGCCTTGCACAAGGCGCGAAGGGACGACCGTGACGAGATCGCCGGCCAGCAGGAGGCCCGGAGCAAGAGAGAAGTAGGGCACGCTCAGCATGACCTTGCGGTGGCGCACCGCTTCGCCGAGGGCAGTCGAGACACGGTCGAGTTCCGCATCGCTGACGGTAAGGCCGAGGTGCGGATGGGCGAGGAAATCGCCCAGGGGTACCGGACCCTCGCGATGGCGCGCGAGGGGGTGGTGCTTGCGGGTCACGCATACGAAGTGGTCGGTGAAAAGGAGTTCGCGGTGAACCTGCTCGGGATCGTGGTCGAGGCCCGAAATGGCAAGGTCGATCTCACCATGCGCGAGCTGGCGATGCGAGGCGTGGCCAAGCGGCTGCAAGTCAAGCGCGAGCGATGGGGCGGCCCTGCGCAGGCGCGCCATGGCGGGCAGGCAGGCCGATTGCACTCCAAAGTCGGTTGTCGCAATGCGGAAGCGCCGTTCGAGCCGGGCTGGGTCGAAGTCGGCCTCATCGAGAAGGCTGGTCGTGGCGGCCACCCAGTCGGTCAGCCGGTCGACGAGCTCTTCGCCGCGCCAGGTGCGGGCCATCTGGTTGCCCGAGCGCACCAGCAGCGGGTCCTTGAGCACCTCGCGCAGGCGGGCCAGAGCCCGGCTGACACTGGGTTGGCTCATTCCCAGCATGAGCGCGGTCGTGCTCACGCTGCGGGTCTTGAGCAGGTAGGCCAGCACCAGGAGCTGGTTCGGAGGCAGGTGGGGCGAAAGCATGAACCTGCTAATGCAAGTCATTCCTACCCTGGTGCAAGGTCGCTTTGCCGGAATTTACAGGCTGGAAATGGTTTGGAAACGGCCGCGCCACGCGGGCGGGTGACAGCGGCCCGACTCGCCCGAATCCCAAGCGTACGTGTGCTACTTCACGGCGTGGCAGAGGATGGAGGACTGGATTTGCGAATCAGGGGGCACAACGAAAAACCCCCGCCGCGCAGCAGGTGCGGGCGGGGGTTTTTCTAAGCGGCCCGGCGCACGAAGCGCCGGTGAGCTCGCAGGGCCGGGCTTTACGCGTCGGCCTTCTTGCGGCTCATGCGCTTGCGCTCGTTGGGGTCGAGGTAGACCTTGCGCAGGCGGATCGACTGCGGGGTCACTTCGACCATCTCATCGTCGTCGATGTAGGCAATGGCCTGCTCGAGCGTCATGACCTTGGGCGGGGTGAGGCGGATCGCATCGTCCTTGCCCGACGAGCGGACGTTGCTCAGCTGCTTGGCCTTCATCGGGTTCACTTCGAGGTCGTCCGGCTTGGCATTCTCGCCAATGATCATGCCCTCGTAGAGCTTTTCCTGGGGTGACACGAACAGGATGCCGCGATCTTCCAGGTTGTTGAGCGCGTAGGCGTTGGCCTCGCCCGCACCGTTGGAGATCAGCACGCCGTTGAGGCGGCCCTCAATCGGACCCTTGTAGGGGCCGTACTTCTCGAACAGGCGGTTCATGATACCGGTGCCGCGGGTGTCCGAAAGGAACTCGCCGTGGTAGCCAATAAGGCCGCGCGAGGGAGCCGAGAAGGTGATGCGGGTCTTGCCCAGACCCGAGGGACGCATGTCGGTCAGCTCGGCCTTGCGGCGCTGCATCTTCTCGACAACGGTGCCCGAGTGCTCGTCGTCCACGTCGATCACGACGGTTTCGTAAGGCTCGGTGCGGCCGCCGTTCTCGTCTTCCTTGAACAGCACGCGCGGACGCGAGATGCCCAGTTCGAAGCCTTCACGGCGCATGGTTTCGATAACGACGCCCAGCTGCAGTTCGCCGCGGCCGGCGACTTCAAAGCTGTCCTTGTCCTCGCTCTCGGTTACGCGGATGGCAACGTTGGTTTCCGCTTCGCGCATCAGGCGATCACGGATCAGGCGGCTGGTGACCTTGTCGCCTTCGCGGCCCGCAAGCGGGCTGTCGTTGACCGAGAAGCGCATGGCGAGCGTCGGCGGGTCGATCGGCTGCGACTGGATCGGCTCGCTGACCGAAGGATCGGCGATGGTGTGCGCGACAGTGGCCTTTTCAAGGCCAGCGAGAGCGATGATATCGCCTGCGCGGGCTTCCTCGACGGGAACACGGTCAAGGCCACGGAAGGTCATCAGCTTGGACGCACGCCCGGTCTCGATGACATTGCCCTGACGGTCCATCGCGCGGATCGGATCGTTCATCTTCACCACGCCCGACTGGACGCGGCCGGTGAGGACGCGGCCCATGAAGTTGTCGCGGTCGAGCAGGGTGGCAAGGAACGAGAAGGGCGCTTCGACGTCGAGGTTGGGGGCCGGGACGTGGTCGCGGATCAGTTGGAACAGCGGGGTCAGGTCGCCTTCGCGCGCGTCGATGTCATCGCTGGCGTAGCCGTTGCGGCCCGAAGCGTAGAGCACGGGGAAGTCGAGCTGCTCGTCGTCCGCATCGAGGCTGACGAAGAGGTCGAAGACCTCGTTCAGCACTTCGTCGGCGCGGCCGTCGGGACGGTCGATCTTGTTGACGACGACGATGGGCTTGAGGCCCAGGCCCAGCGCCTTGCCGGTTACGAACTTGGTTTGCGGCATCGCGCCTTCCGAGCTGTCGACGAGCAGAACCACGCCGTCGACCATCGAGAGGATACGCTCCACCTCGGCGCCGAAGTCGGCGTGGCCCGGGGTGTCGACGATGTTGATGCGCAGGCCTTCCCACTCGATCGAGGTCGGCTTGGCAAGAATCGTGATCCCGCGTTCCTTTTCGAGATCGTTCGAATCCATCGCGCGTTCTTCCACGCGCTGGTTGTCGCGGAAGGTGCCGGACTGACGGAAGAGCTGGTCGACGAGGGTGGTCTTGCCGTGGTCGACGTGCGCAATGATTGCGATATTGCGCAAGGGAAGCGGGGCGGACATGCGGAGGCCTTCAAAATAAGAGGGGCGCATTGCGGGGCACGATTGCCTGCAAAATCCGCGCGCCTTTAACGGAATTGTTGCATGGCGGCAAGCTATCTTGGGTCCAAGCCTTGCACAGTGAAATGGTCCAGCCCGATGCCTTGGGGGCATCGAATTGGTGGAAAGTCACTCGAAAATCTTTGAAAATTTTTGGCGTACGTGGGACGAATTGCTCATCTGGCCGATGTTTGAAATCGGTCATCGGAGAAAAGAGAGGGGCTCTTATGGTGCCGTACGGCGGTTTTTGGTGGCGGGTTCTCGCCTATCTCATCGATGCGATCCTGTTGCAGATCGCGCTGTCCATCTTGACCGGCTTCCTGGGGCTGGGCGTGGGCTTCAACGCCGCGCTCATGGGCGGTAACGAAGACCTGATCATGGGCCCGATGGTAGCTGCTTCGGTTCTGATCAGTTTCGTGGCACAGTGGCTCTACTTCGCGCTTTTGGAAAGCTCCAAGATGCAGGCGACAGTGGGTAAGCTCGCGATCGGGCTGGTCGTGACCGACCTTGACGGCCAGCGCATCAGCTTTGGCCGGGCGACCGGGCGCTACTTCGCCAAGATCCTGTCAGGCGTGATCCTGCTCATCGGCTATATCATGGTGGCCTTTACCCAGCGCAAGCAGGGCCTGCACGACATGATCGCGAGCACGCTGGTCTACAAGACCCGCGACCCGCGTGAGGTCGCCGAAGGCGCCGACGTTTTCGTCTGAGGGGTGGGACCGCGAACCTGAAACAGGGGGGAGGGGCATGGCGCCCTTGCCCCCTGTTTCGTATCTAGAGCTCGCGCAGGGCGCGGGCAGGCCGGGCGCGCAGCTGTGGCAGTGAGCCGCCCAAAGCAAAGGCGAGGACGAGCACCAACCCGGCGGCGAGGACCGCGAGGATGCGCGGCCAGTCGGGTAGCCATTCGAATTCGAAGAGTTGGGTGATGACCGCCCAGGCTATCGCGCTCCCCAGCGCCAGCGCGACGAGGCCCAGCACCAGCGCAAGTGCGCCGTACTCCACGATCTGCAGGACGAGGAGCTGACGGCGGCTGGCGCCAAGCACACGCAGGATCACGTTGTCGTAAGTCCGGCTGGCGCGCGCGGCGGCAATCGCGCCCAGGAGCACGGCAAGACCCGCCAGCACCGCGACCGAGGCGGCGGCAAGTATCGCCAGTGTCATCTGATCGAGAATGCCCCGCGCCTGGGTCAGCAGCGATCCGGTCTCGATCACCGAACTTGAAGGAAATTCACGGGCCAGTACCGGCAGGAAATCGCGAGCCGTGCCCTGGCTGCCGGTCTCGATGGTGGCGGCGAGGTTATAAGGGGCGTCGGCCAGCGTGTTGGGCGAGAAGACCATCACGAAGTTGAAACCCATGGTGTCCCAGTCGATCCGGCGCAGCGCGGCGATACGGGCCGTTCGCTCCACACCCAGCAGGCTGACAGTGAGGTAATCGCCCACCCTCAGGCCCACGGCCTCTGCAAATTCCTCGTCGATTGAGACAAGCGGCGGGCCGGAGTAATCGGAGGCCCACCATTCGCCCGACGTCACCGTGCTCCCCTCGGGAACCGTTTTGGCGTAAGTGAGGCCGCGTTCGCCGCGCAGCGCCCAGGCGCCTTCGGGGCGCTCGTCGAGATCGGCGACGCGGGTCATTGCGTCCGTCGGGCCATACGCGATCACGCGGCCGCGCAGATTGGGTGCGATCCGGACGCTGGAGCCGGGCAGCGTGCGTTCTACGGTAGCGCGGAAATCCTCGGCTCCGGCCTTGGGGATGTCGAGCACGAAGTAGTCGGGCGCGCGGTCGGGAAGCGCGGTGCGCATGTTGGCATCAAGGCTGGTCTGGATCGCGGCAATAAGGACGAAGGCGGAAAGCCCGAAGCCCAGCGCGGTTACCAGCGATCCGGTCTGCGCGCCGGGGCGCGAGAAGTTGGCAAGTCCCGCGCGCAGGATCGGATCATCGGGACGCGGCAGGCGGGCGGCCAGCTTGCGTATGCCAAACCCCAGTGCGGCGAGGAGGCCGAGGAGCAGCACCGATCCTGCGAGGAAGCTGAGCGTCACCATCGGCTGCGCGGCGTTGACAAGCGCGAGCGCAACAATGGCGGCAAGGCCAAGACCCACGGGAAGCGCGAGCGTACGCAGGTTCGCGCGCAAGGGTGCCACGCCAGCCCGCATCAGCGCCATGGTCGGGAAACTGCGCGCGCGCGCCAGCGGCGGCGCGGCGAAGATCAGCGCGACAAGAAGGCCGTAGCCGGCGGCGGTTGCAAGCGCGGCCGGGGCAATCGTGGTGGCCGTATCGACCGGGAGGAGATCGCCCAGTGCGCGGGCGAGAAGCGGGCTGATCGCGACACCCGCCACAAGTCCTGCGAGGCTTCCTGCCAGCGCGGCGCTACCGACCTGAATCAAGTATATACGCGCGATGTCGCGGCTGGTGGCGCCCAGGACCTTCAAGGTGGCGATCGAGGAGCGCCGGGCCTCAAGGTAGGAAGAGACGCCGCCGCCGATGCCGATCCCGGCAATGACCAGCGCGGCGAGGCCAACGAGGATCAGGAACTGGCCCATGCGCTCGACGAAGCGCGCGGTGGAGGGGGATGCGGCTTCGTGGGTGCGGAGCTGGAAGGCGTCCTCTCCAAAGGTGTCGGTGAGCGCCTCCGCGGCCGTCTCAGCGTCGCGTGAGGGGCTATTGAAGCGCACCCGCACGGCGCTGCGGTACATGGCTCCGGGCGCGGTGAGGTTGGCCTTGGCAGGCAGGTCGGCAGACGCGATGGCCAGGTCGCCCAGTGCGAAGCCTTCGGAGAGCTGTTCCGGGTCACTGGCAATGATGCCGCCGACACGGACCGTCTCGCCGCCGAGCGAAAAGCTGTCGCCGACCTCAAGGCCCAGGCGTGCCGCCGTGCCACGCGCGATCCAAGTGGTGCCACTGGGGGGCGCGCCCACGTCGCGGCCATCTGCAAGGGTCAGCGCGCCGTAAAGCGGCCAGGCCGCATCCACGGCCTTGAGGGCCACGGGCGCGGTGAGATCGCCCTTGCGGGCAATCGCCTGCATGCGGGTGCCTTCCGACACTCTGCCGAGTTCCTGCAGCGCCGTGCGCTCGGGCTCGGTCAAGCCGCGCTGCCACATGCGCAGCTCGATGTCGCCGCCCAGCACCTCGCGGCCCCGGCTGGTCAGCTCGCGCTCGATGGAGCCGGTCAGCGTCCCGATGGCGGCAAGCGCCCCGACACCCAGGAACAGACAGACGAGCAGCAGTCGCAGGCCTTTGAAACGCGCGTGGAGGTCCCGCCGGGCGATCTTCCAGGCGGTGGCCCAGGGCAGCGTCGGATCAGACATCGGGCGCGGACGCAGGCAAGCTGTCGTGGGCGATCACGCCATCGCCGATGGTGACGATGCGCTCGCAGCGTTGTGCGAGGCTGGCATCGTGGGTGATGATGACGAGCGTCGCGCCGGCCTCGGCGCGGCGCGCGAAGAGCAGTTCGACGATGCTCTCCCCGGTCGCCTGGTCAAGGTTGCCGGTGGGCTCATCGGCGAAGACGAGCGTGGGGCGCGGTGCCAGCGCGCGGGCAATTGCCACGCGCTGCTGTTCGCCGCCCGAAAGCTGGGCCGGGTAGTGGCCGAGGCGGTGGGCAAGGCCGACCGCCGTCAGTTCGGCTTCGGCGCGTTCGTGGGCGCCGATGATCCCGGCGAGCTCGAGCGGCGTCGCGACATTCTCGAGCGCGGTCATCGTGGGCAGCAGGTGAAAGGCCTGCAGCACAATGCCGATGCGCCCGCGACGGGCCCGGGCGAGCTGGTCCTCCTCCATTCCTGCGAAGTCGGCGCCCGCGACCCGCAGCACCCCGGAACTGGCGCGCTCAAGGCCCGAGAGGACCGACATCAGCGAGGACTTGCCCGAGCCTGAGGGCCCCAGCAGCGCCAGCGTCTGGCCCTGCGGAACGGTGAGGTCGATGCCCTTGAGGATCTCGACCGCGCTCGCACTCTGGCCCAGGGTCAGGCGCAGCTCCCGCGCGTGGATCGCGGGCCAGGGGGCGGGGGAATTGTTGGAAGGGGAGTGGGAAGATCGGGTCACGGCTCCCATATGGGGGGAGATTTACGCATTTCACAAGCCCGCCGAATATGGAGAAGTCCTTGCGCCGTCTGAATTTCGTGGTTCCGCTGCTGCCCCTCGTCTTTCTGTCGGCCTGCGGCGATCCCGCGCCGAGCTCGGCTCCGGCGAGCGCAGGGGTGGGCGATGTCGGCGCGGCCATGCCGGTGATGGGGCCGGAGCGGCGCATTCTCGCCTTCGGGGACTCTCTGTTGGCGGGGTATGGGCTGGACGATGGCGAAAGCTATCCGGAGCGTCTGGAGAAGGCGCTGCGCGCGCACGGCGTGAACGCGCGGATCACCAATGCGGGCGTTTCGGGCGATACCACGGCGGCTGGCCTCGCGCGGCTCGACTTCACGCTGGAGAGCCAGTCGCAAAAGCCCGAGCTCGTCATCATCAGTCTGGGCGGCAACGACATGTTGCGCTCGCTCCCCCCCGAAGAGACCCGCAAGAACCTCGAAGAGATCGTCGCGCGCCTGAAGGCCGAGAACATCAAGGTGGTGCTCCTGGGCATGCTCGCCGCGCCCAACCTGGGCATGGATTATGCCGAGCAGTTCAATCCGATCTATCCACAGATCGCGCAGGAAAATGGCGTGACGCTGGTGCCTTTCTTCCTCCAGTCGGTGATCGACAAGCCCGACCTCATGCAGGAGGATCACGTTCATCCCACAGCGCTTGGCGTCGATGCGATCGTCAGCGCTACGCTTGACGATGTCACGCGTGCGCTGCCCCCGGTCGAGAAAGAGGGCGCGTCGGAAGGCGGCTGAAAAAGATCGCTTGAAGATTGGGAGGTAGGCCCCAGATAGCCTGTCCCAAGAGGCGCTCCGGGGCGCCGCCCGGCCACTTCGGTTGACGCGCAGGCACAGGTCTGCGAATCTTGGGGCCAAGCTGGCGCGTGTTAGACGCCGCCGAACGAGCGACGCGCGGGGGGCCTTGGAGGGCACGGCGCGTCGGAACGAATTATCCCGAAGGAATACCTATGCACAGCGCAAAGAGCGGCGATACCGTGCTCATCAACTTTGAAGTTCGCACCGATGCCGGTCAGGTTGTCGGCAGCACCCAGCAGGAAGGCCCGCAGACGGTCACCATCGGCGGTTCGGAAATCTTTCCGCAGGTGGAAGCTGCGCTGATCGGCATGGAAGTAGGCTCCGAGCAGTCGGTGACCATCGCTGCCGCCGACGCGTTCGGCCCGCGCCGCGAGGAAATGATCGTTGAGATCCCGCGCAGCAACCTGCCCGCCGAGCCCGAGCCGCAGATCGGCATGGAACTCGCCGCGCGCCAGCAGGACGGCTCGACCGTCAACCTCGTCATCACCGAGATCGGTGAAGAGGCGGTCAAGGTCGACGGCAACCACCCGCTGGCGGGCGAAGACCTGCACTTCGGCCTGACACTGGTCGAGATCAAGGCGGCCGCCTGATCCGATCCGGCTTTGCCGGTTGAAAGGGCCCGCTTAGGCCTCCCCGCAAAGGGAGCGCCGGGCGGGCCTTTTTCGTGTCCGCGCTGGGTTACATCCGCGTCGCGGTGCCTTCGCGCACCTGCCAGACGGCGGCTTCCTCCAGGATCGGTCCAAACGGTGCGGTCTCAGTACCGGTCAGCCAGACTTGTGCGGAGCCAGTGCGCAGACGGTCAAACAGCGCCTCGCGCCGCACCGGATCGAGATGCGCCGCGACTTCGTCGAGAAGGAGCAGGCGCGGGCGCGTCTCCCCACCGCTCTCGAGGAGATGCGAGTGGGCAAGGACAAGAGCGATGAGCATGGCCTTCTGCTCTCCGGTCGAACAGTCCGCGGCGGGTTGGTTCTTGGCGGCCATGACGACCTCCAGCTCGTCGCGGTGCGGTCCGGTGAGCGTGCGCTGGGCGGCGCGTTCGCGGGGGCGGCTTTCACGCAGGGCTTCGGCCAGCGCTTCGGCCGCAATCGGGCCGCCGGGGCGGTAGGTGAGGGCGGGGCGCGCAAACGGTGCGTCGGGCAGTGCAGCGAGGACCGCGTCGAGTTGCGCGATGAGATCTGCGCGGGCCTGCGCGACCGCGCTTCCCGCCTCGGCGATCTGGAGTTCGATGGCATCGAGCCACCAGGGGTCGGGCGTGCGCGGATCGGCGAGCATGCGGTTGCGTTCGCGCACCGCGTTTTCCAGTCTGGACGCATGTCCGGCATGGGCGGGGCGAAGGGCCAGCACCAGCCGGTCGAGAAAACGCCGCCGTCCACCCGCGCTTTCGGTGAATAGGCGGTCCATCGCCGGGGTTAGCCAGCCGATGGAAATCCATTCGGCCAGGCTCGTGGCCGTCGCGTTGGCGCCGTTGACCTGGACGAGGCGCCGGGTAGGCCTTTCCGGTGCGGTGCCCGTCCCCAGGCGCACAGGAGCCGCTCCCGGTACGCACAGGTCCGCGCTGACGGCAAAGCCGCCACCCGCGTCCTGCGCCGCGATTTCGGGAAGGCCCGCCCGGCGCAAGCCCCGCCCCGGGGCGATCAGGCTGATGGCTTCCAGGACATTGGTCTTGCCAGCGCCATTCTCGCCGACCAGCAAGTTGAACTGCGCCGTGCCCGAAAGGACGGTTTCGCCGTGGTTGCGAAATCGGGAGAGGAACAGGCGGTCGAGCATGGGCCGCGCGGGCCTAGCCGGTTCAGGCACGGCTTGCCAAGAGGCGCCCTGCGATGGCGCGCTCAGGCCGCGTCGGTCTTGGCAAACGGCGAGAAGTCGAGGTTGTCGTCGAAGACATCCACGCCTTCGCGCGCTTTCAGCCAGCCTACGACGAGATAGGTGAGCGGAGTGAGTACGGCCTCCCACAGCACCTTGAGCGCCCAGTTGGTGAGCATGACGACAAGGATCGACTGGCCCGTCCACACGCCCAGGAACGCGACCGGGTAGAAGATCGCGCTGTCCATCGCCTGCCCGAATACCGTGGAGCCAATCGTGCGCATCCACATGTAGCGGCCCTTCGTCCATACCTTCATCTTGGCCATGACGTAGGAATTGACGAACTCGCCCGCCCAGAACGCCACGACCGAAGCGGCGACGATGCGCCAGGTGCTGCCAAACACCGAAACGTAGGTCGACTGGCACACGGTGCCAGGGTCGGTGGCGGACACGACGTCGGCCAGCAAGGGGTCGGCGCTCGCCGCGCAGCCCCAGTCCGCTGACGGGGGCATGGCGACGACAACGAAGCTCATGAACGCCATGAATATCAGCGCAAAGAAGCCCACCCACACGCAGCGCCGCGCGTTGGCATAGCCATAGACCTCGGTTAGCACGTCGCCCAGCACGTAGCTGACGGGGAAGAACAGGATGCCTGCACCAAAGGTCCAGCCCTCGACCGTGGTCAGCTTGGCCGCACCGATGAGGTTGGAGAGCAGCAGGATCGCGACGAAGGCGGCCATCGCGTAGTCGAAATAGCGAAAGTGGCGCCGCCCACCGCTCTTCCCGTCGATGCGGGTGAGGTTCGAGGTGGTGAAAGAGGGGGATGCTTGCGGATGCGCCTGTGCCATGGCGCTTTGCCTAACCTGCCTTGTCCCCCAAACAAAGCGTTGATTGCACGCCTCAGGCGGTTTGCGCAAACCGCGAAGCGCGCTATGAGCCCTGATGTGCGCGCCCGTAGCTCAGCTGGATAGAGCACGAGCCTTCTAAGCTTGGGGTCGCAGGTTCGAACCCTGCCGGGCGCGCCATTTCCCTGTCATCATGCCTGTGCAGGGTTCTTGCCGCCTCGCGCTAGCAAGTGGTTCAGGGCTCGCCGCCAATGTTGGCCAGCGCAGCGCCCGGGGTCAGGATGAAGCGCCAGATGAGCGCGCCCGGCACTGCGCCGGTCATGGGGGCGCTCCAGAACAGCCAGAACTGCATGAGGGCGGGGCCGCGCGCTGCCCACCTTGGGGTTTTCCGCAATGGCCAGCCAGAGCGCGGCAAGTTCAGAGTGCGGCGCGCGCGTGAGCCCTTGAGCCGGGGGGCGGACGGGCATAGGCTGTGCGATGTCCAGCAAGAGGGCGCACCGGGCCGAGCGGTCTTCGAGATGCGTTCGGACCACGAGAGGAGCACGATGCGATGAACGCGAGCACGCCCACCAACACCGCCAAGGGGAGCACGTGCCCCGTCGTCCACGGAGGCATGACCTCGGCGGGGACCTCGAGCACGGGCTGGTGGCCCCAGGCCCTCAAGCTCGAAATCCTGGCCCAGCACGACACCAAGACCAACCCGATGGGGGCAGGCTTCGATTATCGCGAGGCGCTGAAGTCGCTCGATATCGAAGCCTTGAAAGCGGACATGCGCGCGCTGATGATCGATAGCCAGGACTGGTGGCCTGCCGACTGGGGGCACTATGGCGGGCTCATGATCCGCATGGCCTGGCACTCGGCCGGGTCCTACCGCATCGCCGACGGGCGCGGCGGCGGTGGCACAGGCAACCAGCGCTTTGCTCCGCTCAATTCCTGGCCCGACAACGTCAGCCTGGACAAGGCGCGGCGCCTGCTTTGGCCGCTCAAGAAGAAGTACGGCAACGCGGTCAGCTGGGCGGATCTGATGATCCTGGCGGGCACGATTGCCTATGAGACGATGGGGCTGGAGCCGTTCGGCTTCGGCTTTGGCCGCGAAGATATCTGGGCACCGGAAATCGACACCTACTGGGGCAGCGAGACGGACTGGCTGGCCCCGAGTGGAAGCGAGGGCACGCGCTACTCGGGCGAACGGGACCTGGAGAACCCGCTGGCCGCGGTCATGATGGGGCTCATCTACGTCAATCCCGAAGGGGTGGACGGCAATCCCGACCCGATGAAGACCGCGCATGACATGCGGGTCACCTTCGCGCGCATGGCCATGGACGATGAGGAGACCGCAGCGCTCACCGCAGGCGGGCACACCGTGGGCAAGTGCCATGGCAACGGCGATGCCAGCGCGCTCGGCCCCGAGCCCGAGGCGGCGGGTGTGGAGGCGCAAGGGTTCGGCTGGGTCAATCCCGGCGGCACAGGCGTTGGGCCCGACGCGATCACCAGCGGCATCGAAGGCGCCTGGACGAGCAATCCCACGGTCTTCGACATGGGCTATTTCGACATGCTCTTCGACCACGAGTGGGAACTGGCCAAGAGCCCGGCGGGGGCCTGGCAGTGGGAGCCTGTTTCCATCGCCGAGGAGGATCGTCCGCTGGACGTCGCAGATCCCACCAAACGCCACAACCCGATCATGACCGACGCGGACATGGCGCTCAAGGTCGACCCCGAGTACCGGCGCATCATGGAAGGTTTCCGGGCCGATCCGGCGCGCTTCAAGGATGCCTTCGCGCGGGCCTGGTTCAAGCTGACCCACCGCGACATGGGGCCAAGGGAACGCTATTTCGGTCCCGATGTGCCGGCCGAGGAACTGCTCTGGCAGGACCCGGTCCCGCAGGGCCCCACCGACTATGACGTCGCCGCGCTTAAGGAATGGATCGCGGGCAGTGGCCTGACCACGCGCGCGATTGTGTCGACGGCCTGGGACAGCGCGCGCACCTTCCGCGCCTCGGATATGCGCGGGGGCGCGAATGGCTCGCGCATTCGCCTCGCGCCCATGAAGGACTGGGAGGGCAACGAGCCCGAGCGGCTGGGGCGCGTGATCGGGGTTCTGGCTTCGCTCGCGGACTCGGTCGGAGCAAGTCTTGCCGATACCATCGTACTGGCGGGCAATGTCGCGATCGAGCGGGCCGCCGCTGCGGCGGGCTTCCCCATCGAGGTGCCTTTCACGCCCGGACGCGGGGATGCCAGCGCGCAGCAGACCGACGCGGAAAGCTTCGAGCCGCTCGAGCCGCTGCATGATGGCTACCGCAACTGGCTCAAGGCCGACTTTGCGGTGAGCCCGGCCGAATTGATGCTCGACCGCACCCAGCTGATGGGGCTGACCGCACCGGAAATGACCGTGCTCGTGGGCGGCATGCGCGTGCTTGGCACCAACCATGGCAACAGCGAACTGGGTATGTTCACCCAGCGCGAGGGCGTTCTCAGCACCGACTACTTCGTGAATCTCGTGGACATGGGCAACCGCTGGGAGAAGATGGAAGACGGCAATTATGCTGTGATCGACCGGGTTTCGGGTCAGACCAGGTGGACGGCGAGCGAACTCGACCTCACCTTCGGTGCGAACTCGATCCTGCGCGCCTATGCGGAATTCTATGCACAGGACGACAACCAGCAGAAGTTCGTGGAGGACTTCGTGGCGGCCTGGACCAAGGTGATGAACGCGGACCGCTTCGACCTCGTCTGATCGCCCATTGTCGCAGACAAAAAAGGGCCGCATTGCTGCGGCCCTTTTCGTGTCTCGGGTACATGGAGACGAAATCAGTCGACGAAGGCGCGTTCGATCACGAAGTCGCCAGGCTTGGAGTTGGAGCCCTCGGTGAAGCCGATGCTCTCGAGGTACTCGGCCTGGGCCTTGATCATGTCCATCGAGCCGCACAGCATGATGCGGTCGGTCTCCGGGTTGAGCTTGGCATCGCCCTCCAGGCCCTGGAACAGGCGGCCGTTTTCGATGAGGTCACCGATGCGGCCGGTGGTGTGGAATTCTTCCCGCGTGACCGATGGGACGTAGTGGAATTTCTCCACCGCTTCTTCGCCCACCAGCGGGTCCTCGGCGAGACGTGCTTCGAGCATCTCGCGGTAGGCAAGGTCGCTCACCTGGCGCACGCCGTGGACGCAGATGACCTGGTCGAACATCTCGTAGACGTCGGGATCGCGCGCGAGCGACATGAAGGGGGCAAGACCGGTGCCGGTCGAGAAGAAAAACAGGCGCTTGCCCGGGAGCAGCGCATCGGTGACGAGCGTGCCGACCGGCTTGCGGCCAAGGAAGATCTGGTCGCCGGGCTGGATCTTCTGCAGGCGCGAGGTCAGCGGGCCGTCCTGGACCTTGATCGAAAGGAATTCAAGTTCCTCGTCCCAGGCGGGGCTGGCGACCGAGTAAGCGCGCAGCAGCGGACGGCCGTTGTCATCCATCAGGCCGATCATGATAAATTCGCCCGAGCGGAAACGGAAGGTCGAGGGGCGCGTGATCTTGAAGCTGAAGAGGCGGTCGTTCCAGTGGTGGACCGAGTTGACCGTCTCGACGCTCAGGGCCTTGGTCGGTTCGAGAGTTACCGGGGCTTCGGCAGTGGGTTCGCTCATCGTGTCAAATTCCTCGGTATGCGCAAAATTCGTTGGCTCGCTCGGCGCGCCGGGAGCGGGAGGTTCCTGCCTGGCGGCGTCTGCGGCGTGGTCGGGCCACGGCACCGCTGCCTTTGGGCGAAGCGGGACACGACCCATCTCGTGTGGCGTGCGTCAAGCGTAACTTGGCCCCTCGGTCAAGATATGGCCAGCCGTGGCGGGGTCGAAATTTGCTTGGCGCGGGCCAAAGTTTTCTAACATGTAGGGTGCAACTAACGGGAAATGCGCATTTTTGGAGCACAAGCCATGGTTTTGCAGGTGCGAAAAATGGTGCACGGGCTGGGCCGTCCGGGAGGCACCGAAGCAGGTTCGGGTCGTTAAGATGCGGCACCTTTTGCGAATCGGTCGCAGGTTTCGGCTCAGGGGCATCCCGGTGCGAAGCTTCCCGCTTCGGGCGGGGGCCACATCGGACCGAGGGCGGAGGCCGGGGCGGGGGCGTCCATCACGGCGGCCCGCGCCTCTAGGCTTTCGGCATCGAGCCAGTCGCGCAGCACGGCGGCGACGTCCTGGGCGTGGGCAGTGGCAAAACCATGGCCCCAGCCGGGCGCGTCGAGCATGTCGATGTGCGGCGAAAGATGGCGCGCAGGTTCGGTCTGGCGGGCGAGGTCATCGCCGGTCTTGAGGATGAGCGTGGGATGGGCGAGCGCCTTGAGTGCCGCTCCCAGGTCGTAGTCGAAGGCGGCGGCATGTCCCCACCAGGCGTTGGCGCCGCCGGTCGTGGCGTCCTCGAAGAGTTCGGCAACCTCCTCCAGGCTCATTCCCGGGCGCTGGTAATGATGGACGAAGCCGCGCCAGCGCCGCGCAAGGTGCTCGCCGTCCGCGCTCGGGCTCGTCGGGCCGTAATAAGCCTTGAAGGTGGCACGCTCCTGCGGGGTGAAGAGCGGCGCGCCGATGAGGACGAGGCGGCCCACCCGCGCAGGGCTCTGCGCGGCAAGCGCGGTCGCGGTCAGCGAACCTGTATGATAGCCTAGGACGTCGAATGGGCCATCGGCGGCGAGCGCGTCCATCGCCTCGCCCAGTGCAGTGGCATAGGTCTCGATGGTGGGCTGTGTGTCCGGGGCATCGGACTGGCCATAGCCCGGCGTGTCGAAGGCGACGCTCAGCCGGTCCCCGCCCATTTCGCCGGCCAGCGCTTTGAAGATGCGGCCCGTCATCGGGCTCATGTGGATGAACAGGAGCGGGCGTTTGCCACAGGCCCTGACAGGCTGCGCGATCCGGGCGTGGACCTGGCCGAAACGGCCATCGACGTAATGGCGGCGAACGGCCGTCATGAATGTCTCCTTGCAGGGGTAGGCTGGGTTCACGTCTGCTCGGGCTCGATCACCATGGAATAGGAGAATGCCTCGCCCGGGTGGTGGGTGTTGGTGATCTCGAAGGGCACGCCGTCGCTGTCGTGGTAGACGCGCACGATCCTGAGGCACGGGGTGCGGCGTGGGATTTCGAGCGCCTTGGCCATGGCGATACTGGCCGGGACCGAGGCGATCTGCTGGATGACGCGGCCAATGGTGAAGTCGCCGTGGCACTCAAGCTGGCGAAAGAGCGCGAGGGAAGCGAGGTCGACGCGGGCCAGCAGGTGCGCCAGGTCCGGGCGTACGTAGGCCTCGATCGCGGCGAGGGGGCGGTCGTCCCCTCCGCCCTGCGTGCGCAGGCCGCGCAGGCGGGCCCATTTGCTCTTGTGCAAAGCCGTGTGCTGCGGATCGACGAAGGCCGCAAGGCTGCGCGGCAGGACTGCCTCGCCATCGCGCGCAAGCGACATGCGCGCATCGGCCGCGTACTGGCGGCTTGCATCAAGGCTGGAATAGGCCTGGAAACGTGCGCTCTCGCGCACGCTGCGCGGCTCCACTACGGTCCCCGAGCCGCGCCGGCGCGAGATCAGCCGGTCGCCCTGCAGGCAGCGCAGCGCCTCGCGCACGGTGAAGCGGCTGACGCCATAGTGCTCGCACAGCGCGTTTTCGGTGGGAAAGGTCGCATCCGTGTCGAACTGGCCGGACCGGATCGCGCGGCGCAGTTCGTCGGCGAGCTGTTCGTAACGTGGCGCCTGCCTTTTGCTCACGGTCTCTCCCCGGTCAGGTTGGATATGGGGCGCTGGGAGCGCCTATCTAGGCGCCCCCATACCTGCATGTGTCGTATCTTTACACGTTCTGGCAGGCAGTTGCCCACGCCTTCGCGGCGCGGCTGCGCAGGAGGGCGCGGTGCTCGATGCGCAATGTCTGGGGATCGAGCGCCTCGGGGGCGAAGTCGATCGCGTTTGCCGCGCTTGCCTCATACCAGGGCGCGAACATCTTGCCCGCGCGCACGATCGACCAGGCGCGGGTGAGGTAGGCACCGAAACGGTCGGGCGTGAGGTCGGGGAACAGCGCTTCGGGATCGCCGAGCGGGGCGGGTGGCATGAGGATCTCGCCGCAGCCCAGGGCTTCCTGAGCCGCCTCGATCACCGCCATCCAACTGGCGCGGTCGGTCGGCGCAGGGCCGCTCCAGTCATCCGAGAGGCCGTGGCCGGGCAGATCGATTGCGCAGGCCGAGGTCGTGTCGAGGAGTTCCAGCGAGCTTCCCGGCGCGTGGATCGCCAGCGGTTTGCCGGCATCCCTGGGGCCGCGCCAGTGCAGGCGCCCTGAAAAGCCGCCGCAGGTGAGGGTCAGGAAACCTTCGTCCGCGCATTCGCCCAGGTGCGCCGGGGGCGGGCAGGCATGGGCCCCCAGGTGCGCGATATGCTGGTCCTGCTGGTCGGCGGGCGTTGCGACCTTGCGCGCTTCCCACTGGGCGGGAAGGGCGCAAGG
>NZ_VIRF01000032.1 GCF_008107685.1 Novosphingobium sp. BW1 | reverse complement strand
CTTCACCGGCGTGCTGCGGCGCGAGGGTATCGCCATCAGCATGGACGGCCGCGGCGCCTGGCGCGACAATGTCGTGGTCGAGCGGCTGTGGCGCTCGGTGAAGTACGAGGAAGTCTACCTGCACGCCGACGCATGCGTCAGCGAAGCGCGCAGTTCGATCGGCCGATACCTGGGCTTCTACAACGCCCGGAGACCTCACTCGAGCCTCGGCGGACGTACGCCCGATCAAACCTACTTTGACAATCTGCCACAGGCCGTGGCAGCGTGAATTGGCCGCGACTTGCGGGGCGTCACTCCGGCCGGGCTACGCCCGACCTCCATGACGCCCCGCAGGCGCCAGCTTGAACAACCAAACCGCAGACGATCCACTTATCAAACGTCAAAGGCTGTTCAGACAAACCGAGCCACTTCTCCAGAAGCCGACGTTCAGCGGGCGAAAAGGCTATCTCATAGGAAGGCAAAGATTGGGCCGAGAGCGGCATGTCCAGTTCTGGTCGGCAAACTGGGCTAGCAGCCATTCATCGTCGGCTTGTCCTAGCGGATCACTTTGATCCATGACGTTTACCGGTTTCATATGTACGCGCAGTCGTGAGAAACTCGCCCAATTCGATGGCCAAAAAAGCTCTCGCTCTGGACGCTCAAGGTCTGGAAATGAATGATGTTTAACCGTCACGCACACGCACTCGGCCCGCAGAAATGCCCATAAAATTCAGAAAAGTTTGCCCAATTTTTTATGCGCCGATGCAAGACAGTCCGCTCTTGGCAAAAGCAATGACAATACGCCAGCTGCCATTCCGCTAACGATCCGACACAGACTTCAAAGATAACGCATTTTCGGAAGTCCCATCATTCGCTCGGTACGGTCAGGAACCCGGCCAACCGTTCGGTGATCAGCGATTCAGCGGTATCGTCCGCGGCGTAACCTGCCTGCATTGCGCTGACGGCAATCGCGCTGCGATAGACGACGGACTCGTCAGCGCCCTGCTCGGTAGTCGGATCCAAGCTGTTCATGCCGAAGCTAAGGCCCGGTAGACTGGGAATCTTTATGCCGCGCTCCGCGGCCATCGCCTTCATCACCGGCGTCGCGCTGGCTGCCATGTCGGCCGAAAAGCGCATGTCATAGGCATTATAGGTGCCAATCCGCGACAGCAGCCACTCCGCACCATCGAGCTTATCCGGGAAGTTCACGTTGAGCGCGATATCGGCAGGAAGCAACGAACCCTCACCAGCGCGATCCGCCAGCGCCGCGACCAGATCGGCCGACAACTCTGCCACTTTGGCTGAGTCCGGATGATCCAGCCCTACATCGTCTACCGTCCGGGCACCTGCGCTCAGAGCGATCGCCGGAATGCCGCGCACGGCGGCATATTGCGCATTGCTGACCGTGCCGGAACTCAAAACGATGGCACCGACGTTCTGTCCCTCGTTCGGGCCGGACAGGAAGAGGTCGGGCTCCTTGCCCCAGCGCTGCTGCCCGATCACGTCGACGCCATAGAGCATCGACATGACGGGCGTTCCGTCCACATAGAAGAAATCGTCCGCGGGCAGATCTTTGCGCGTCATCGGACCGGCGGCGGGTGCGCCCGCTTCGGCGGCACCGGCAAGGCAGGCCTGCGTCAGCGGCGTGAGCGGACGCCCGACAATGATGGCTGCGCCCATGCCGCTCTGGTTCTGGCAGGGGACGGAAACGATGACGTCATGCCCGTCCGCTTTCAACGCCCGGTAAAGCGCCAGCACATTGCTGGTCAGCCCGTCGTCATTGGTAAGGACGATGTTTCTGGCCGAAGCCACCCCGTGCTGCGCAACCATGGCGAGGGTTGCAATGGCGAATGCTGTCTTGATCATGATAACCTCAAAAGCTGAAACGGGAGCCGAACATGTACCGTGAACTGATCTGTTCCACCTCGGTCGGGCGATTGATCGTGTCGGCGTAGACGATGTATTTCTCGTTCGTCAGGTTTGCGAGATCGGCGTAGAGCGTGAACGCATCGGGCACGACATAGCGCAGCGAGACGTCGAGGTTCTCATACCCCTTGCGGTTCTCGCCCGCGCCAAGGCTGTCCAGCGTGTCGGCCCAGTCCGACCGGCACGGATAGCTGACGCGTGCGGAAATGTGGTATTACTCGTGGAACAGCGAGGAATTGATTATGGTGTCCGCCATGCCTTGGAAACCGAACCCGTCGAGCGCGCGTGGCAGTTCGGTCAATCATAGAGAAAGACGGCATTAATAGCAGCTACCGCTGTCTACCAACTGTCCGGATAAGAGAAGGTTGGATCAAGTCGGACTGACAAATGAAGTGACGCACTCGTGCAGCCTATTCCACACGTTTCGGCAGGGCGATCTCTGCGGTGCCAAGACACATCTTCACACCCTTCTGGTTCTGCATCAGGTGCCCCACCTGCACGATGTGGCGACCCTTTTCATCGATCAGCTTGTCGACGACTTCGGCAGTCTGGATGGTGATATCACCTGACAGCGCCGGACCGCGATAATTGGCGATCGAGTGGACGACCATGCCATGCTCCCCCGCCCAGCCGGCAAGATAATCAGTGACCCACGCCCCCATTGATGCGCCATAGCCATAGGCGCGCGGCATACCGATCTTGCGCGCGTATTTCGGGAACAGATGGCCGCGCGATGGACCGATATAGGCGCCGTCGGTCAGTTCGGGGTTGATGCGTTCCATGACCGGGTCGTTTTCGTGCCCTGCCATTTCCTCAGTGAAGCCCAGTGCCGTCATGTCGATCTGCCGGCGATTGATCGTGCCCCATATCGTGAACAGATAGGATCGCCATTCCGTGGTGAAGCTTGCCACGGTGTGCGGTCCGAATACGCGCTCGGGCAAATGGTCCCCGACCTTGATGTCATCCCACCAGCGCTCGCCGTGACCAAGATCATGCAGCATCTTGATCCACGCGAATTTGCGCTCTTCCAAGTGCGCCAATTCATCGTCGGACCATTCGGGCTCGTCAAAGCCGTCGGGATTGACTGTCGCGCCGCCAGCGGCCGCGTTATAGCGCAGCGCAGTAGATCGCTGCTTCGCGATCAGTTCCCCGTTCTGATTGCGGTAGAAATTGTCGCCCCGCTGAAAGCAAGTCGGGCCAAGGCCCGTTTCCTTAACCACATAGTCATATGGAATGCGTTCATTGGTGAGGACATCGCCGCCGAACACGCGCGGACCATAATGCCAGAACTCGTCGCCCGCGAACAGCAGGTGCGAATTGGGGATACAGCCCACGCAGGCACCTGCCGTCCCGTGGCTCTCATCCATGACGATCGGAAAGCTCTGCGGCGCAACAAGCTTGCCCCAGCGGCTGTCGGCAGCATAGGCGGGATCGTAATGCAGGAGGTTCGGATAATGCATCGCCTGCACCCAGCGGCGAATGTCATTATTGCCAAGCGGCTCGCGAATGGGCGAGGATTCGACCGGCTTTCCAAGATATTGGTCGATATCCGAACAATCGAGAACGAGATCGGTCATTGAATTACTCTCCCTGTGGCCTGCCGACCTGGTCTTTCGCCGGATTCGCGGGCGCACGCTTGTTGATGAGCGGTCGCCGGTAGGACGGGTCGTCCTTGCTGCGGTCCGACACGCCGTTCAGCGCCACATCGGGCACATCGCTAAACGGTGGCGGGATCGCGGGCGGAAGGCATGCCCATTCGATCATATTAACGCGCAGTGCGATGCGGAATACGCCGTCGCGCCGCTCGAACCGGTCGATATAGCGCCCGCCCGCCAGAACCAGCGTATCGTCGCGGTTGCGGGCAACAAAATGGTAATAGGTTTCGACATGGGCGGTGTCGCCATCAAGGTCGATGTTCGATTGCAGCAAGGCATGGTGCGTCAGCTGCTGCCCCTCTTGGTGCATCGGCACCGCCCAGTCCCAGCAATCGGCCGCAGAGCCGACGAATGGCCCTGCGGCCACTTCGGCGTCATCCCAGAATGCCGAGAGATAGACTTCACGGTCGAAGCGATCCATCCCGCGCGCGAATGCGGCAAGCGCCTCACGGATGGCCTCCTTGTCGAGCAGCGCAGCAAGTGCGGCGTCACGATCACTTGCCACGGTAATTATTCTCCCGAACCGGTCCCCACAACGGGCTGCCGCGCTTGCTGCGCATCGATTCAATGCGCTTCCCGTCCACATCGACCATGTCATATTCGTCGGCCAGTTCGGCGGTGATATAGGTCGCGCCTGACCGGTCCATGATCTTTGGATCGGCGGCCATGGCGGCAATGACGCGCCCCGGATGTTCGACCGAACTGCCGGACTGGCCCGCGACCGAAGTGGTCATCTTGTCAGCGGCCTTGGCCAGATTGTCTCGGGCCTTTTCGGTCAGCGTAAGACCCTGCCACAGCGATATGGCTGCGACATTATATGGTTCCAACTCGATGGCCATGTCGCGCGCGATGCGGTCGACGATGGCCTTGGTCGCGCTGAACACGACGCCATAGGTGTAGGTGACGCCGGTATAGCCGCTGATCATTACGATCAGGCCTGACTTCTGCCGTGCCATCATCTTCGCCGCATGCCACGAGGACGTGTAATAGGAGCGGGCGCCGACATGCCACATCTCAAGATTGGACAGGGGCTTTTCCCAGAACGGCTTTGGCTCGAGCAGATCTTCGGACAGTTGTGTGGCGCTATTGACCAATATGTCGAGCCGCCCCGCCTCGCGCTCGATCCTGTCGAACAGTGCGGCGACCTGATCGTCATCTCCGTGGTCGCAGGCGACGGCGATACCGCGTCCGCCGCTGTCCTTTCCGCGCTCATCGCATTCGGCGGCGGTCCCGCCAACGGTGCCGGGTAAATAGTAATCGCCTTCGTTCAACGTGCGGCCGGTCACGAATACGGTCGCGCCCTGCTCGGCCAGCACTAGCGCAATGCCCTTGCCAATGCCGCGGCTCGCCCCGGTGACGAGGGCGACTTTGCCTGTAAGCGATGCAGTCATCACGATGCTTTGCCGAAGAAGTTTTCGCTGTGGTCGCCCTTCGCCCGCCCGGGGAAGATGTCGCGGGTGAAGGGCAGGCCCATCACGCCCTGCGACCAATCGGCGGAGGCGCCCCAGTCCTGGAACCAGTCATAAAGCATCACCCGGCTGGCGATCCGCCATTCCGCGTTGCCGTCGGCACCGGCGCGCCTGGCCATTACATCAAGGTATCGCCCACCGATGCAGGTGTCATGCACGTCCCCGCCGCCATAATCGACCCGGTGATAGGAAACGACGTGGGTCTCTACCTTCGCCGTATCGCCGTTGAGTTCGATATAGCTCTGCCCCAAAACGTGCTGGGTATTGGCGATCGCATCGGCTCCCGGCACGACCCAGGCGAGATATTCATCGAAATTGCCGTTCTGAACGCCATAATCGTAAATCGCTTCCGGCCACCAACACGGCCGGATCAACTCGGCATTTCGCCGGTCTTCCCCGCGGGCCAGCCGTTCGATGCAATGGCGGATATTGGCGCGGTCAATAACTACCCCCAACTCGGCATCCATGCGCTCCACTCCTTCAACGTCCGATTTTCGCCGAACATGCTTTCGGTCGCCCCCCCCCCACGATAGGATGCGGTTGCACTAGCTTGCTTGATAAATTCGGACAATTTGTCATCGCGTTCCATGCGACGATAGCGATTGAACGCGGTAGCGGGCGCGCCCGGAACTTTGTCCGAATAGATCAAGCGGGGACGGCGCTTCCCGACGTATCCGGCCAATGGATGAATGGGAGAATGCCATGGGCCTTCAGGAAAAACGGGCCATACAGGAACGCACCGCCATTGAGACTGGGATGGACTACCTCACCACCTCAGTATCGATGAGGCTATCTGCATCCCCTTTTACCGATCGGCCTGCTGCATGAGTGATCCAGTCTTGCCGCACCGCTACATTTCCGATCCGGCGGTTTCGATTTCATCCGGCGCGCCGCTTCGAGACGAACCGGGCCTTGGCGCATTGACGCTACCCGGTTTTCTTCGATCCGTGGCGGCCAGGTTCGCCATGCGCGAGGCTGTAGTTGAATATCGCACTGACGGGTCGGTGGTTCGCTGGACCTATGCCGATCTTCTCGACCGGTCGCTGGAAGTCGCCCGGGCGCTTGCGGGCATTGGCCTTGGGAAGGGTGAACGGGTCGGTATATTGATGACCAATCGGCCGGAATTCCTGGCCGCATTGTTCGGCACAGCGATAGCTGGCGGAGTCGCTTCGCCTCTCAGCACGTTCTCGACCCCTGCGGAACTGGACCACGTGCTGTCGAGATCGGCCTGTTCGGTCTTGCTGATCGAGCCGCGGGTCTTGCGCAAGGATTTCGCGAGGGACCTTGCCGAACTTGATCCCGCGATCGCGCAAGGATGCCCGGGCGCAGTGGTATCGACACGGTTTCCATTCCTCCGGCTGATCGCAATGCTCGATGTCGATGAACCAAGCGGTGCGATCGAGCCGTGGGACAGCTTCCTCGAACGCGGCAAGCATGTCACGGAACATGCGATCGAAGCCCGGGAAGCTACGATCGCACCAGCCGATCCCGGCGTCCTGTTCTTCTCATCGGGATCGACGGCAAAACCCAAGGGCATCCTTTCCGCGCATCGCGGCGTTTCAATTCAGCTTTGGCGCATGGGTCCGCAGCAAGACCTTGAAAATGGCGTGCGTAGCTGGACTGCGAACGGGTTCTTCTGGTCGGGCAATTTTGCGATGATCGTGGGCGGAACACTGGGCCTAGGCGGTTCGATCATCCTTCAGCGCACGTTTCAGCCTGCCGAGGCACTTCATCTGATGGAGCGTGAGCGGGTGAGTTTCCTGTTCGCATGGCCCCATCAGTGGGAACAGCTGCTGGCGGCACCGAATTGGGAGAATGTCGACCTGTCCGCTTTGGTTCACATCGACCCGAACTCACCGATCGCCCGGCATCCGTCGATCAATACGAACTGGCTCCAGCCGACCCATTGCTACGGCAATACAGAGACGTTCACTCTCTGCACCGGCTATCCGGCCAATACGACGCAGGACGAAGCCCGAGGCAGCCATGGATTGCCGTTTCCCGGCAACACGGTCAGGATTGTCGAGCCGACCACCGGGAAAACGCTTCCCATCGGTCAGCAGGGGGAGGTTGCGGTCAAGGGGCCGACATTGATGCTGGGTTATCTCGGCATTCCTCTTGATGAATCGCTCGACGAAAACGGCTATTTCCGTACTGGCGATGGGGGATATCTCGATGGAGAGGGGCGTCTTTATTGGGAGGGGCGGCTCAACGATATCATCAAGACGGGTGGCGCCAATGTGTCTCCGCTCGAGATAGACGAGGCCATTATGCTGGATGCCCGGGTAAAGCTGTCGCAAACGATCGGCTTGCCGCACGAAAGTCTGGGTGAGATCGTCGTGTCCTGCATCGTTCCGCATAAAGGAGAGGTGCTGGATGGACAGTCCGTACGTGCAGCATTGCGCGACCGACTCGCTAGTTACAAAGTGCCTCGTAAGGTTCTGTTCTTCATTTCGGATGAACTGGAAACGACTGGCAGCGCCAAGGTGAAGACCGCGCAGTTGCGCAAGCTTGCACTGGATCGGCTGGATGAGAATAATCGGGCATTATCAGACAATGCAGCCGATCCTGACCTTTGAGCATCCGATGCTCGGCTCTCAAGCTTGGATTTACCGCGACTGCGGGTATGCCATCAATGTGATCCATTGGCATGGCTAACGGTGCACATGGTGAACCTGGAGCGGATCTGGATCGCACCAATGCACGATTGCTTCGCTTTTTTCCCGAATTGTGGCGTGAGCTTGGGGGGAACCCGGTCAGAGTTGGCGATTTTTCAGGCGTCGCCGCAAGCGATCCGGAGAATATATTCTTCACCTATAGAAAGGTGAGCGAGGCGCTCGAGATCGCCGCGCGCGAATTGAACTGCCGCGATTTCGGCATGCGCCTTGCCGCTAAACAGGAGGGAACCGGAATATTTGGCCCGCTGGGACGTGCCATGCGGTCATCGCGCACTTTTGGCGAAGCCCTGTCTTATGCGGGCGCGCATGTTTATGCCCATAGTCTTGCGGCGAAGCTGACACTGGACAGCCTTCCCGGCGACGAGGGTGTGTTTGCAGGACACCAGCTGCTTCTCGAGGGAGCTCCGGCCCACCCCCAGTTGATCGAGCAGATGATGTTGCTGGGTCATCTTGGCGCCTTGCGGATGACCGGCGGATTGTCTCGCGCCCGCCGGGTGGAATTCCGGCACAGGCCGATATCGCCCCTTGCGACATATAGGCGCCATTTCGGCTGTGATGTCATATTCGAAGGCAATCGGGATGGCATGGTTTTCTGGCAGCGCGATTTGGCCTATCCCGTCATCGGGTCTGACGCAGGGTCCTTTCAGGATGCAGTTGCATTCATCGACGCGAATTTCAGCGTTCAGCGGCCCCCATTGCACGCCGAAGTACGCGGTATGGTCATGCGGTTCCTGTGGAACGGCGAGTGCTCCAATTCGGATGTCGCCAACGCGTTGAATATACACGCCAGAACGCTGCATCGTCGGCTCACCGAGCACGGCACCAGTTTTCAGAAACTGAAGGACGAAGTGCGGCGCGATTTGCTGCTCTATTACCTTGGACGGACGAATCTCGAATGCGGACATATTTCCGAAAGGCTCGGCTTTGCCGAACAATCCGTGCTGACAAAGACCTGTCGGCGCTGGTTGGGAATGTCACCAATAACCGTCCGCAAGAAGCTCCATACGAGCGGATTTTTGTCTGAAAAGGTCAATTCAATCGACTGATCTTCGTAGCATCATCTCGCGCAGCTAGAAAATTTAGCAATCGGCGCAGCGCCCGCACGGCGCAGTTCCATTTTGGTCAGTACCTTGGTCCAGCGCACCGCATTCGGGGCGCCGTTACAAAGCTTTTGGCAATAGGTGTCCACGACCGCGTCCAGCTCGTCCGCCGGTACGCTGCGGTTGATCATGCCGATGCGCTCCGCCTCGGACGCTGCGACCAGTTCGGTCATCAGCAGGAATTCTTTGGCCCGCGTCAGCCCGATGCGCGCCGGCATCGCCCGCGACCAGCCCGATTACGACATGCGGATCGCCAATCTTCGCGTGCTCCGCCACGACGATAATGTCGCCCATCAGCGCAATCGTCGCGTCAAGGCCCACCGCATGGCCGTTCATGCGGACCACCAGCGGCTTTGCCAGGTCGAGCATGGTCTGGACGATACGCTTTGCCTGCCGTGCCTCATGATCGAAGAGATGCGGGTTGTTGGCGTTATGTTGCACGTGTTCGATATCGCCGCCCACCGAAAAGGCCTGGCCCGCCCCGGTCAGCAGGACGACATCGGACCCCGCATCGCCAGAAGCGAATGCCAGCGCCTCAGGCAATTCGTCGTGCAAAGCCAGGTTGACGGCGTTCATCGCATCGAGCCGGTTCAGCGCCAGCGTCAGCACCAGCAATCGCTCGCGCCGCTCCAGCAGGATGGTTTCGAATGCCGGCATGCTCATGACTGGGCTCCCTCCTCTTCGGCCTGGCTCTGAAGAGCCGGTGCCGGCCCGGTTATAGCGCCCGGCGACTTCGAGAAATCCACCGGAATTCCCGGATAGCGAATATCGCCCCAGCGGGATGGCACGGTCTGGAAAAAGCCGCTTTCCTCTAGATGGGGATCGTGCAGCAATTCGTCGGTGCTGCGCAATGGCGAAGCCGGAATGCCGAGGTCCACCAGCAGATCTAGCCATTCCTGCGTCGTGCGCGTCAGGAAGTTATCGCCAGCAGCCCGTAGATCCGGTCGATCTGCTTTGCCCGCTGCGCCAGCGTCGCCATGTCGTCCGTCACCCATTCGGGCTTCACCGCTTCGGTAAACAGGCGCCAGTGCTTGTCGTTGTAGATCAGCGCCGCGACATAGCCGTCCTTCGTGCGATAGGGTCTGCGGTTGCGGCCCACCGCCCGCGGATAATGCGCCTTGCCAAGCGGCGGATCGAACAGCGTTCCATTGGCATGTTCGACCAGCATGAAGGCGGCCATGGTCTCGAACATCGGGACTTCGACTTCCTGCCCCTCGCCCGTCCTCTCGCGGTGGTAGAGCGCCATGACCGTCGCGTAGAGCGCGGTCATGCCCGCGATCTTGTCGGCCATGATCGAACCGACGAAGCCCGGCTCTCCGTTCAGCAGTTCCTGCACCGAAGTAAGTCCGCACTCGGCCTGGATCGTGTCGTCATAGGCCGCCTGGTCCCGGTACCGCCCCTTGCGGCCATAGCCATAGCAATTGGTGTAGACGATTGCCGGATTAACCGCAGAGACCGAGGCATAATCCAGACCCAGCCGCGCGATCGCCTTGGCCCGCATCGAATGGATGAAGACATCGGCATCTGCGATCAGTTCCAGCAGTTTCGCCCGGTCGGCCTTTTGGGTCAGATCAAGGACCACGCCGGTCTTCCCGCGATTCACATTGGCGAAAATACCGCCCATGTCCGGCGCGGGCCCCACCGAAATGTAGCGCGTACCATCGCCGCTTGGTGGTTCAACCTTGATCACCTCAGCGCCCATATCGGCCATGATCTGCGTCGCATAAGGACCCATGACCATGGCGGTTAGGTCAATCACATTCACGCCTTGCAGGGGACCCTGCTTGCGACGGGTCGCGCTCTCTTGGTTCGACACTTTATGCATCCTCTGTTTCGCAGGTACCCTAACTGCCGCCCTTTGACGTGTCATGCGGATTTTCATACGCCGTGCCGATATTCGCACAAACCAGTTTATGTTTTGGTGGTGTCGGTGCTAATCGAATTCCTACGGACGCGCGAAAGCGCAGGCCGACAAGCGCAAGAGGCACGATCATGGAATTCACATTCTCGGAGCAGCAGCAGGAAATTCGCGACGCAATCCTGAAACGCTGTGCCGCCTTCGACGACGACTATTGGCTTTCGCGCGACAACGACGGCATTTTCCCTGAGGATTTCTACCGCGCCATGGCCGACGAAGGCTGGCTCGGCATTGCAATGCCCGAGGAATATGGCGGCGCGGGACTCGGTATAACCGAAGCCTCGATCATGATGCAGGCCGTCGCGGAATCTGGCGCAGGCATGACTGGCGCATCTGCGGTGCACATCAATATATTTGGCCTGCAACCGATGATCCTGTTCGGCACGAAGGAACAATGCGAACGCCACATCCCCCGCATCATATCGGGGAAGGACAAGGCCTGCTTCGGGGTGACCGAACCCAATGCCGGCCTGAACACCACGCGCATCACGACGCGCGCCACCAAGGTGGATGGCGGATATCTGGTGTCGGGCGAAAAAATCTGGATCTCCACCGCTCAGGTCGCGAACAAGATCCTGCTGCTGGCCCGCACCACTCCGCTGGAGGACGTGACCAGCAAGACCGGCGGGCTATCGCTATTCTACACCGATCTCGACCGGTCGAAGATCGACGTGCGGCTGATCCACAAGATGGGACGCCATGCCATCGACTCAAATATGCTGTTCATCGAGGACCTTTTCATCCCCGACGAAGACCTGATCGGCAAGGAAGGCGAAGGTTTCCGAATGATCCTGCATGGCCTAAATCCCGAACGGGCCTTGCTGGCGGCAGAGGCGATAGGGCTGGGCCGGGCCGCGATCCGCCGAGCCAGCGCCTATGCCCGCGAACGCATCGTCTTCGACCGGCCCATCGGCCAGAACCAGGCCATCCAGCATCCGCTCGCCAAATGCTGGGCACAGCTGGAGGCGGCAAATCTGATGACGATGAAGGCCGCCACCCTGTTCGACGCCCGCCAGGATTGCGGGGTCGAGGCGAATGCCGCCAAATATCTCGCGGGCGAATTCGCGTTCGAGGCCTGCCACACCGCCATGCTGACACTGGGCGGGATGGGCTATGCGCAGGAATATCACGTCGAACGCTATCTGCGCGAGGTCTTGATCCCGCGCACGGCACCGGTAAGCCCGCACATGATCCTGAACTTCCTGTCAGAGAAGGTGCTGGATCTGCCGCGCTCATACTGATCGCATCCCAGCAATAACGAGAGAGGGTTCCATGTCCCAGAACATCCCCATGCGCTCCTGGCTGTTCGCGCCCGGCGACAGCGAACGCAAGATGGAGAAAGCCGCGGACAGCGCCGCCGATATCGCGCTTTTCGACCTCGAGGACGCGGTGACGGTCGATCAGAAGCCCGCCGCGCGAGAGATGGTACGCAAACTCCTTCAGTCGCGGGACGGAGGCCACGATCGGCTGTGGGTGCGGATAAATCCGGTCGATGGTCCCTTTGCTGTCGATGACCTCGCCGCCGTGATGCCTGGCAGACCCGGGGGGATCATGCTGCCCAAGTCGCGCGGCCGACAGGATATCGAACTGCTGGACCATTACCTTACCGCGCTGGAAGCTGCGAACGGGATCGAGCAGGGTTCGACCAAGGTGATTGCGCTGGTCACCGAAGCAGCGGAAGCGATGTTCACCACCGGCACCTATGCGGGTGCGCCGCGACTTGTCGGCATGACCTGGGGTGCGGAGGACCTTGCCGACGCGCTGGGCGCCAGCAACAACCGCGATGCGAACGGCGATTACGACTTCACCTACAAGCTTGCGCGCAGCCTGTGCCTGATCGGCGCGGCCACCGCAAATGTGCTGCCGATCGAGACGATCCACGGCGACTTCCGCGACCTCGACGGTCTGCGCGCCCGCGCCGAAATGGTCCGCGCCGACGGCTATCGCGGCATGCTGGCGATCCATCCCGCGCAGGTCGACGTGATCAACAAGGCGTTCACGCCCAGCGCAGACGAGATCGCCGCCGCGCAAGAGATCGTCGACATCTTTGCCGCCAATCCCGGCGTCGGGGCCATCGGCTACAAGGGCGGCATGCTCGACCGGCCCTATCTCGCCCGCGCCGAAACCGTGCTGCGACTGGCGGGCAGGCTATGACCGTCACCGTCGATTCCGCCAGCCTCGACCTCGCGCAATATGTCCGGCGCGGCGATCACATCGTGCTCGGCCAAGCCTGCGGCGAACCGACTGTGCTGGTCGAGGCTTTGCTGGATCAGGCAGCTTCCATCGGCGACCTGACGGTTTTCATCGCGACCAGCTTTTCGGGCCTGCTCCAGCCCGACCGCTGCAAGGGGCTGACGCTGACCAGCATGGGCGCGATCGGATCGCTGCGCTCGATGGCCAAGGCCAATCGCCTGTCGGTCATTCCGGTCCATGTCGGGCAGGTCGGCCCGCTGATCGAGGCGGGCGTAATTCCTTGCGACGTTGCAATGCTGCAACTCAGCCCCGCGGACGAGAACGGTCAGCATAGCTGCAGCCTGATCGCCGATCACGCGCGCGCGGCCGCCGAAAAGGCCCGCACTGTCATTGCCGAGGTCAACGAGCAGACGCCCTTCACGATGGGGGAGACGATCCCTGCCGGAATGATCGATATCGCCGTACCCACATCGCATGTCCCGGTCGAGGTGCCCCCGGCCCCCATTTCGGAAACCGACAAGCTGATCGCGGGCAATGCGGCTCAGTATTTCCATGACGGATCGGTGATCCAGACCGGCGTCGGATCGATTCCCGATGCGATCCTGCGGCAGCTGACGGGCCTGCGCGATCTGGGTGTGCATTCGGGCATGCTGGGCGACGGCCTTGTCGACCTGATCGAAGCAGGCGTCGTCACCAATGCCCGCAAGTCCATCGACAAGGCCGTGTCCATCAATGGCGCGTTGATCGGCACGAACCGGCTTTATCGCTGGGCGCATCGCAATTCGGCACTGCGCATGTGCGCGGGTACCTATACGCATGCCGATGCCGTGCTGGCGCGGGTCGAAGGGCTGGTCTCGATCAATTCTGCCGTGGAGGTCGACCTGACCGGACAGATCAACGCCGAACAGAACGGATCGACCTATCTGGGCGGGACAGGCGGGCAGGTCGATTTCGTGCGCGCAGGCGCCCGTTCGCCGGGCGGCCGCTCTCTGGTGGCCATGCCTGCCACGGCGCGAGGTGGCAGCGTCAGCCGGATCACTGCTGCGCTCTCCGGCCCGGTCACGACCGCTCGCAGCGACGTGGACGTGATCGTCACCGAATTCGGCGCGGCCGAACTGAAGGGCGTCTCGCTGGCCGAACGCGCTCGGCGCCTCGTCGCCATCGCCCATCCCAATTTCCGCGAGGAGCTGGACCGCGAGGCCCAAGCGATCCGCCATAGAGGTTTCTAGCAAATGTCAGACGCCGTCACCCTGACCAGCCCGGCAGCGGGCATCGCCGTCATCACCATCAATCGCCCTGACCAGCGCAACGCCCTCTCCGCCGAGGTCCGCGCCGGCCTGTTCGATGCATGGCGCGCGTTCGAGGCGAATGCCGATTACCGCATCGCGATCCTGACCGGCGCGGGGGACAAAGCCTTTTGCGCAGGCGGCGATCTTAAGGAAATGGTCGAGAATCGGCTGCAGGTGCCGCCACGCGACATGTTTCCCGTCCCCTATGACAATATCGAATTGAGCAAGCCGACCATCGCCGCCGTCAACGGCGTGGCCTTCGCGGGCGGCTGGATGATCGCGCAGGCCTGCGACCTGTGTGTCGCCAGGACCGAGGCGCGCTTTGCCATTACCGAGGTCAAGGTAGGGCGAAGCTCGCCATGGGCCGCGCCGCTGATCCACATGATCCCGCAGCGGATCATGATGGAGATCATTTTGACCGGCAAGCCCATCAGCGCCCAGCGCGCCTATGAGATCGGGCTTGTGAATCGCCTCGCCGAACCGGGGCAGACGCTGGACGTCGCCATCGAACTGGCGCGCGATGTGCTGGAAGGCGCGCCGCAATCGGTCCGCGCCGGGCGCGAGACGGTCATGCTGGCGACACAGATGGGCCGCTCTGCAGCGTTGGAGGCGGCCCGCCATGCCTCGGAATGGACATATCGCTGCGAGGACGCACAGGAAGGCCCCCGCGCTTTCGCCGAAAAACGCAAGCCGAACTGGACTTCCTACGATTGAGCGTCAGCCCGTGAAACCAAGGTTGCGGGAAATCGAGGCCGCAGCATCCAGCACCTGCTGTCGCAAGTCCGCCAGCCGGTCCCGCGAGCGCGCGGTGGGCGACGCAACGATCAGCGCCCCCGGCACTTGCCCCCCCGCCGCGCGAACGAGCGCCGCCGTTCCCGTGGCGCCATTCGCTGCCTGATCGATTGTTTGCGCCACCCCCGCTTCTCGCGCGGCACTGACGGCATCGCAGATTGCCTGCCGATCCGTCATCGTGGAATCGGTCCATGCGGCAGGTTCGACAGAGGCCAGGTAATCGTCGACCTGCTGCGGGGTCATTTCCGACAGCAGCACCCGCCCCCCGGCCGTGCAGTACAGCTCGCGCCGGTTGCCGATGCTGACAGTGAAGCGGACCGTTTCACGGCTTTCGACGACATCGAGATAGGTGATGCCGGTCCGATCTTCGTTCAGCACGGCGAAGATCACCGTTTCGCCGCTGGCCTTTGCCAGATCGACCATCCCTGCGTGAATTATCACTGACGATGGCAGTCTTTCGCGCGCAGCGACAAGTGCGCTTCCCAAGCCGAATGCGCCGGAACCCAGCCACCAGCCGTTCTCAGTGGATCTGACGTAATGGGCCTCTTCCAACCCGTGCAGCAACGAGACGATGCTGCTCTTGGGCGACGCCAGGCGGCGGCTGATCTCGGCAAGGGACAGCGGATCGGCACTGGTGGAAAGCAGATCCAGAATGCGGAGCACGCGATGGACAGATTGAGGAGAATGCAACTTCTGGCCGCGCATGATCTCTTTGCCTGGCCCCGCAAGTCCGAAATGCATCGGGGGCGTCGTGCTTGCCTTATCGCAAAACCGGCGGGAGGCAAAGCTGACGCAATCCACGAAGACTGGGTCTGCAGATCGCAGCGGGCACCACGCCGATCGCCACTTCGCGTTTCCGCCTTTTGTACTGCTGGAGGATCGGGCGGTCGATGTCTTGGCCGGTACGATTGTGCTTCGTCCTCCTGCCAATAGCCTTGCGCAGCACAAGCCTTGGGAGGGCATGCGATGACTTTGGCGGGCTTGCGATATATGCTCTGGGGCCGGCTGCGCTGGCGCTGGCTCTCGGCCTTGGTGCATGCGGCGAGCAGCCCGCGCATCCCGACGATCCCACCGCCATCGTGGACCCGAACGACTGGCCCGCAAACAATGGGCTGTCCTACATCCTGCGAAGGGGTTAGCGATCGAACGTTAGGCTCTTTCCCATCGTCGAATCTCTCCCACCCCGCTCGTGTAACTTTTCGCGCGAAAGGGCAGCAATTCTGCCGCACACAGGCATGTGACAGGGGCTGTAGGACGTGTCGCCTTTGTCACTTTTCGATGCCGTTGCGGCACGCGCCGATCGTCCCGCTTATTCCGCCTGTTCGGGCATGCCCCTTTCCATGTAGCTGGCAAGATTGCGATGCAGGCTCGCAACTGCGCGCTCCATGTAGGGATTGGGCTGCGCGCCCTTGAAACCGGCGCTCTTCATGCCCAGCTGCACCGCAGCCATATTGCCGAAATCCTGCTGCAGCACCGGCGGCCATTCATGCGGCTCGGTATATGTCCACTCGGTCTCGGGCGCCTTGCCCTCAGGGTAAAGCTCGTAAACCGCCGCCTCGAAGATGCATCTGTCGGGATTGGTGCCGTATGGCCGTGCAGCATAGCAGAGCATGTTGTTCACGGCCTGTCCTATCTGGAAATTGGGAAACACCTGCCACGCCGTGCCCGCCTGCGCCGTATGCGAAGGCGGCACCGCAGGCCATTCCACGCCGCGCGCCCGGTCCGCCTCGCGCGAAGCCCTGATCCAGTGCGCGGACACTTCGGCGGGCGCCGTGCCTTCGGGCAGTTCGTCGGCCAGACGCTCGGCGGCGCGCACCATGGTCATGGTGGTATTGGTATTGGCGTTTTCCCATGTGAAGCGCTGCATCTCGGCCGTAGACAGCCGCGCATCGCCGGTACCGACGCGCAATTTGCCTGCATCTTCCTCCATGTCCTTGGGCGCTTCATAGCCGATATGCGAATGCAGCCCCTTGTTACGCGCCCAGCCACGGAACTGGCCGAAGGCGTTGAACTCAGGGTGCGTGGTGGCGACGTGATAGGTCTCGCAGAAAGCCTCCATCGCGACCTTCCAGTTGCAATCGAAGATGATCCATTTGCGCCAGCGGGCCCGCATGTTCTGAAGCTGGTAGGGATCGAGCATCTCGGGGATGACGCCCAGATAGTCGTCCAGGCTCTCGCCACCGGGGTCCATGCTTATCCAGATCCACCCGCCCCAAGTCCCGACGCGTACCGGTGTCAGGTCCGACTTCCCGCCGCAGAGCGCCCCCTGCCAGTCCTCCTGGTGAGGGACATGGGTATTGATGCCATCGAGGGCAAAGCTCCACCCGTGATAGCCGCAGACGAACCCCCGCGCCTGGCCATGCGCGTTTCGCTTGCCCGGCGGCGTGTCGACCAGTCGGCGCCCCCGATGCGGGCAGACGTTGAAATGCGCCTCGATGCTGTCGGGCCCTGTACGCACGATGATGATCGAATCCGGCCCGATGTCATAGGTGATGAAATCGCCGGTTTCGGGAATATCCTCCACCCGTCCGGCCTGCAGCCAGACCTTGCGCCACAGGCGCTCCTGCTCCGCTCGGGCGTATTCGGGCGAGACATAGGCCTCGGGCGGAACCCGGACCGGCTTTTCAAGATCGGGCGATGTCTGCATGTCTTTTCCCATGCAGACAATTTTGCGCTCTTGCCTGCTGCACCGCAAGGCATGGGGGCCTTTCCATCGCCACGGCGAAAGCGGCGCGCCCGCGTTGCGCGGGGTCGCCGGCAAAGCCTAGCCATTGCGCGACGGAATGATGGAGAGGCAGATGACCGAATTGCGCTTCGATGGCCGCGTTGCGGTGATCAGCGGGGCCGCACGCGGGCTAGGCCGCGACTATGCGCTGCTGCTCGCCAGCCGAGGCGCGAAAGTGGTGGTAAACGACAATGGCAGCGCCATCCTCGGCGAGGGGGAGGACGAGGGCCCCGCGCAGCAGGTCGTGAACGAAATTCGCGCTGCCGGCGGCAAGGCTATCGCCAGCACGGACAGCGTCGCCACTCCTGAAGGCGCAGCGGCCATCATCGACGCGGCCGTCGCAAATTTCGGCCGGATCGACATCCTCATCCACAATGCGGGCAATGTCCGCTACGGCGCGCTGGACGAGATCAGCATCGAGGATTTCCATTCTGTCCTCGACGTTCACCTGATGGGCGCATTCTACCTGGTTCGCGCTAGCTTCTCCCACATGAAAGCGCAGAACTACGGTCGGGTGGTGCTGACCTCTTCCATCGGCGGGTTCTATGGCAACAGGCAATGTGTTAATTACGCCGTGTCGAAGTCGGGCATGATCGGCCTGTCCAATGTGATCGCGCTGGAAGGCGAGGAGCACGGCGTCCGCAGCAATCTGATCCTGCCCGGCGCGGTCACGCGCATGGCAGACGGGCTCGACACGTCGCAATATCCGCCTCTGGGGCCGGAGCTGGTGTCGCCCATGGTCGGCTGGCTGGCCCACGAGAACTGCGAATTGTCGGGAGAGGCGCTGATTGCCATCGGCGGGCGCATGGCCAAGATCGACATCCTGGAAACCGAAGGCGTGTTCCAGTCCGATTGGACCATCGAGCAGGTCGCGGCGCGCAAGGACGAAATCGGCGATCCCGCCACTTTGAAGGCCTTTGGCCTTAACGGCTATCTCGTCCACCTCGGCTCCAGCTTCGAAATGGCGAAGGAGGCGCGCGAAAAACTTGGCTGAGAAGATCGCGACGAGCTCCGCTATCGCCAGCGCCGAATGGAACGCCTATCGGGGTGTCCCCCTCGCCGGCGCGCTGGGTTACGCGACCAGTGTGATCCATATCTACGGTCTTGGCGTCTATATCGAGCCGATCAGTGAAAGCTTCGGCTGGTCGCGAGCAACGACGACGTTTAGCATCACCATCGCGACGCTGATCTAGGCCATCTTCGGCGTGCCGATCGGGATCATGGTCGACAGGACCGGACCCCGCATCCTCGGCCTTGTCGGCGTGCCGCTGACCTGCGCCGGCCTTGCGGCGTTGGGCACCGCGCTCGCATGCCGGATGAAAGCTGCCCAGCGCGGCGGGCTTGTAGGGCGGCGGATTGGCGATGAAGCCTTCGGGAATGACAATGTCAACCGCGTTGAACAGGCCTTCGTTCTTCACGATGGTGGGGTCGATCATCGATGCCAGCTGCAACACCACATAGCCGCGCGAATTGGCGAAAGTATTCCAAGAGGTGGCCTGGAGAATCTGCACACTGAGATAATTGGATTTTCTGCCTGAGAGCAGCCAGATGGGCTGCGAGACAGGAGCAGAGAATGAGCAGACGACCCCGGCGCAACCACAGCCCGGCATTCAA
>NZ_VIRF01000062.1 GCF_008107685.1 Novosphingobium sp. BW1 | reverse complement strand
GGCAGACCCGGGGAACAAGCTGTCCGTCTATCGTGGCGACCACCCCAAAGCGCCGTGTTTGGCGGCGTGCTTCGCTGCGGTGAGAGGCCCTCTAAGCGGACCCCGCGATTCGGTCAAACCCTTTTTTTCAGTTTTTTGAATCTTTCGTACGCCCCCTTCGGAGCCCCCCCGCCCCTCTATGCGGGTCTGCTACCGCGATCAGGGAAAAGAACCCTTCGGATCGAGCAAATGAGGCTCGCCCCACTCCCGCCTGGAATGCACGCGCGAAGACCGCACCCCGGCACCTCTGACACGCCAGCGTAGGTCCACCATGCATTCCATTGAGGCGAATGCGCAGCTTGAATAGACAGCGAGACAAAGCAAATATAGTTTGAAATTTTAATTAAATAATATTTGGAAGCATGAATTAAATATATATAGTTTCTGAAATATAGCCGCATCTTGATTTTATTTCTACTTGACGAAACTACCACCGGTCATATTCTTAGCGGATAGTTAATAGCGTTTTGAGCTTCGCGTGTGATGGCAGGAGGGTGGGAAGATGCGTGCACAGACGAAATGGAACGGGCCGGATGAGGTCGGTGTCATGTCTGCAACGCCTGCGCCGGCGTCCCACTGCGAGAATAATGTCCAGACACCTGGGCAGGGTCTCGGTGCTGCTGACGAAACCAGCGATCTCCAAGCGATCAAGCTGTGCGCCATGAAACGCTCTTTCGATATACTTTTTGCGGTGGGCCTGATCATCATCTTCCTCCCGCTGTTCGCGCTGCTGTGCCTCGCGGTGAAGCTGTCGAGCCCAGGACCGGTGATCTTCGCCCAACACCGCATCGGCAAGGATGGCCGCCTGTTCCTATGTTACAAGCTGCGCTCAATGGTCACCGATGCAGACGTGCAGCTCGCCCGCTTGCTGGCGGAGGATCCGGCGGCGCGCGCGGAATGGGTGCGCGACCAGAAGTTGCGCAACGATCCGCGCATCACCCCTGTTGGCGGTTTCCTGCGTTCCTCGAGCCTCGACGAGTTGCCCCAGCTCTGGAACATTCTGAAGGGAGACATGTCCGTGGTGGGCCCACGCCCTATCGTTGAAGCCGAAGCCGTGCGCTATGGCGACCACTTCGCCCACTACTGCGCCCTGCGTCCGGGACTGACCGGGCTGTGGCAGGTAAGCGGGCGAAACGATGTCAGCTACGCGGAGCGTGTCCGGCTCGATGTTCGCTATGTCGAGGACCGCAGTTTCCTGGGAGACCTGAGCATCTGCCTTCAAACCATCCCGATGATGATGAGCGCAAAAGGGTGCTACTAACCCCGTTCCGCACTCAGGGGGCCTTGTGAGTGATCACAGGGCCTGAAAGATCACCCCCCATAGCCCGAGGCTCACCAGTGCGGCAGCGAACCACCCCCACGGCTTGATCCGCGCCTTCCCGGTTCCAGACATCAAACCCGGTGCGACGCGCGGCGCGCCCTGTTGCCCCTGGCCCTGCCGTTCCTGGCCAGGGTGTTGTTGGTCATGCCGTCCTTGATCGCCACTCATGTGCCCAACGCGTAGTAGCAGCTCGTGGCCAGTCCATCACCGCGATGGGGCCTGACGACACTGCCCCACGAGGGGTAATCGAATCGCACCCGCGCGACAACCAGCGGCTTGGACGCGCGATGGACGTAAGACCCTCTGCACGGAGGGCGGCGCTCTAGCCGCGTTCAGGCGCGGCGGGCAGTGGACCAGCGCTTGAGGAAACGCAGGCTGTGCGCCGCTTCGAGCAGCGCCAGCCCAAACCGTCCTGTCTGGCGATAGCGCTGCACGACGGCCCCTTCGCGCCAGAGGCTGGAGGTGATCGCCCCGCCCTCGGGGAACTGGTGGACCGCTTCGATCCGACCAAAGTCGCGGGCACGCGGCGACAGGGAGAGAACCGCAAGGTCCTCGTGGCCAGGCCAGATGATCGCCTGGCGCAGCCGTTCCCATGCTTCTTCGGCTGCGGTTTCGATATCGGGCAGCTGTTCGGACGAGAGGCCGCTCAGGTAGGTGAGAACGCCCGTGAACAACCCCTGCCTGTCCTCTCCGATCCGATCCTGCCAGCCCGGCTCCTCGAGATTGGAGCGCGGCACCGGCTCGTTGGAGAAGGACTTCACGCTGGTCAGGTCCGGCTCCAGCACGGACTCGATAAGGTGCCAGAAGCGCAACACGCAGGTGCGCGCATTCCAGGGACAGTAGCCATCCTGCTCGACGCTAAGACCCACCGTCACATCGAAATGGGGCGTGGCGAAGCGCTTGTAGTTGCTGCGCGCAAACTGCGCCGCGAACCACTGCACATGGGGTACGCCCTCCTGGAGCAGGCGGACCGTACTTCCATAAAGGCCGGTATCACACAGGATCACACGCCCGCGTCCTTGGCTGACCTGGGCCAGGTGGCGACGAAACGCGCCGTCGAGACGCGCCACGACCTGACGCACCAGGCGCCCCGATTCGCCTTCGAGCAAGCCGACGAAGGCGCCCGCCTCGAACGGGTGATGCCATTCCGGCCCGAGCCGGATCGAAGGGTCCTGGGTAAGGGCCAGGACAACCTCGGCCGTGGTCTGGCCTTCGAATTCACGGCCCAACTCATCGATCAGCGCGGGCCCCGGCGCCGCGAGACCGGTGCGCGCGGCAACCAGCCGCGAGATCATCAGATCGGCATGGGGCAAGGGCGCGGACAGGCCACTCGCCGCCAGGAACGCCTCGTAGATCTGCCGCAGACGCAGACCTCCGCGCGCGCAGAAGAGCAAGCACGTGTCGTGCTTATCCGGCATGTAATACTGGAAGGTCCAGAGGCGCTGCGCGAACTCGGCGAAGATTGGCCCCAAGACCTCGCAACCGAAACATTCGGCTGCGAGGTCGCTGCGGGGAAACAGGGGAAGGGCAAAGTTCATGATCAGCGTTCCGGCATCTTGCGGGCCAGCCGCGCGCGCGCGGCATCGAGACGGCGCTCGAGAATGACGAGCCGCGGGGGAAAGATCCGATGGGGGCGAAGCCCGGCGCTGCGGGCCATCCGCTCATCGGCCTGCGCATCATCGCCAATGTGCAGGAAAGCACCGGCAGGCACGTCCTCGGCGTCGGCGACCTTCGGGAAGATGGCGGCGGTGCGCTTGCTCGCGCCTAGGTCCGCACTGGTATAAACCTTCGCAATGGGGTGCCCTTCGGCCAGGTCGTCAAGCAGGCCGCGAATGGTCGCAGCGGTGTGCCAGGTGTCGCTCACCGCGATGATCCGGATGCCCTCGGAGGCGCGCCGGGTCAGCCAGGTCAGCAGCGAGGTGTTGGACGCGAGCTGCGTGCGCTCGACCTCGATCTCCGCGCGCGCGAAAACCTGCGCCTCGGCTGGGCCGAACCCGAGCGAAAGCGCCATGCCCTGAACCAGCGCATCGAAGGTCACCTCGCCTGTCGGATCGGCCATATCGAGCGCGCGGTAGGCAAGATGCTGGACGTTGCGGCGCGCGCGCCACAGCGCTTCCTTGCTCACCAGAAGGCCGCGCTCACGAAGGAGCATGGCCGCGGCTCGCTCGGCGACGTGACGCACCCGCCCCGGCTCGGCCGTGGCATTGCGCCGAAGCAGGGTGTCGAAGACATCGCACGAGATTACGCGAATGCCTTCCAGATCGATGCCCTTCATCCTCGTCCTCCTCCCGTTTCCGCAACCTCATCCCGGGGCAAGGCGCGCCGCGGGCGCACCGTGGGCTCCCGCTCCTCGGCCTCCCGCAGCCCCGGCGGCAGCGTTTCGCGGTAGACCGCCAGAGTCTCTTGCGACATGCGCCGCACTGAAATCTCCGCGATGTTCTCGCGCGCGGCACTCGAGAGCGTCTCGCGCAGACGCTCATCGCCGAGGAGGCGCGTTATCTCGCGCGCCAGCGCATCGCTGTCCGCCGGGGGCACCAGCACCCCGCGCTGGCCATGGCCGAGCGCGGCCGGGATCCCGTCGACGGCACTGGCGATGATAGGATTGCCCATCTCGCGCGCCTCGAAGATGACGAGCGGGCAGGGATCGCGCAGCGAGGCAAGTACGAAGATGTCCGCGCTGGCGAGCACATCGCGCGGATCGTCACGGTAGCCCATGAAATGAATATGATGCCCGCTGCCCGACGCCTCCGCCCGCGCCTCGAATTCAGCCTGTTCGGGTCCGCCGCCCACAAGGTAGAGATGCGCGCCGGGATAGCGCTTACGCACCATGGCAAAGCCATCGATCAGGTAATCGACCCCCTTGCGCGAATGGAGGCCGCAGACCGTCACGATCGCGGGATGCAGCAGCGAAACCGGCGCGCCGAAGAACACGGGGCGGCGTACCCCCCCGACCGTGCCATTGGTGACTGTGCGCAACTTGGCTCGGGGAATGCCGCGTGCGTGCATGTCCTTGCCCACCGCCTCGCTAACGGTGATCACCCGGTCGCCCACGCGCATGAGGTTGGCCTGTTCATCGAAGGAATTGTGGACCGTCGTGACCAGCCCGAAGCGCTGCCACAGACGCACGATGCGGGCGGAAAGCGCGGCGTAGACCATGTGTGCGTTGACCACGTCGGGCTTGATCCGGCGTACCGTGCGCCAGAACCGCCAGGCCATGATTCCGAGCTTGAGGGGGCCCTTGGAGTCGCCGAACTGGATGACCTTCACCCCGTTGCGCACAAGCAGGGCATCGAGGTCGCCATAGCCGCTGACGACATAGACATCGTGCCCGGCATTCACCTGGTCGCAGGCCAGGTCGACCGCGACGGCGACATGCCCGTTCCCCAGGCACATATGATTGAGATAGTGGACTATGCGCATGCAACGCCTCGCCAACCGAGGAGAAAATCGAGCTGTTGGTGAAGCCCCGTCATGATCCCGCCTCGTCCTTGGCGCGGTACACGCGAACATAGTCGACCAGCATGCGCGAGGGGCTCTTCATGCCCTCGATCGGCCAGCCGCCGCCCGCGGCCAGGTTCACCATCGGGAACATCGGCTGCAGGTATTCCGCGCGTGTCGGCTCGGTCGCGACGACCTCGCGGTCGAGATAGAAGGTGACGAAATCGCGATCGATCGCGACCCCGAAGGTGTGGAATTCCTGCTCCAGGGCATGGGCCGGAACGTCGACACGATAGGTTTCGCCTGCCTGCGACTTTCCGTCCTGCCAGACATGCGTGGTCGCCAGATAGGCGTCGGGGAACTGGCCGTAGTACTCGAGCACGTCGATCTCGGGATTGGGCCTATCCCCGTGCGCATTCGAACCCAACCAGAAGGCCGGCCATACCCCCGGTCCGCCGGGCAGGCGCGCGCGCATCTCGAAATAGCCCCCGGACTGGAGAAACCCGCGCGAGGCGCTGTCGGCGGCCGAGAGCAGACCCGATTCCCAGCGCCCGTCGCGCTCGCGCATCTCGATGGTGAGGATCCCCGCCTTGACTTGGAAGGGCCCATCCGGCTGCGGATCGCGGAACACCGCATCCCCGAAATCCCCGGCCCAGGGCGTATGCGCGATCCAGCGCGTTCCCGGCCCCCAGGCGGAGACGTCGAGCTTGTCGAAATTCTCCTCGAACGTGAGCGTGAACCGCTCGATCGCGAGTGCCTCTCCCAACTGCGGCGCAGCGCCTGCGGCCACTTCGCCGCGCCCTGCTCCTGTAACGAGAAACGCACCGATGATCAGAACGGCAAGCCCCCCCAGGCCGATTCGGCGATGCCGCACCCCACGCACAGGGGCGACTTTGGGAAGCACCTCCATCATGCCCCCGTGCACAGCGCATGCGCCATCCGCCGAAAGTTTGGCCAAATTATAAAAGAACGATCCCAAGACACCAGACTCTCCCAACAGCTCAAGACCCTGGAATTAATTTACGCTCGATTTCTATAATTGCAAATACATTAAATATACATCATTTAATATACTTCAAAAATTAGCGCAGCAGCAAAATTACTAATAGACAAAATAGACAATTAATACTCAATAAATAACCACTACGACTTTTGGGCGCTTGGGACTGGCGTCGAAAACAAGCGAATTCGCGGCAAGCACTGGAGACGAGATCATGATGCTGAGTGAACAACTGGCCGTGACACTCGGGCGTCCGGCGGGATTCGATTATTTGCGCATCGGGCTCGCCGCGATGATCGTGGTCTGGCACACCGCGATCACCTCCTACGGGACCGAGACCCAGACCGCGCTCGCGTTGGGCCCCAGCCGCCCGATCTGGGCCGCGATCCTGCCGATGTTTTTCGCGCTCAGCGGGTTTCTGGTGTCGGGAAGCCTGGAGCGCTCGCGCACACTGATCAGTTTCCTGGGCCTTCGCGTCCTGCGCATCTTTCCCGCGCTGGCGGTCGAGTCGCTGATCGCCATGCTGGTGATCGGCCCGCTCTTCACCTCCTATGCGCTTGACCTCTACTTCACCGATCCGGTGTTCCAGCGCTACGCGCTCAACATGCTGGGCATCGTGCAGTACGACCTGCCCGGCGTCTTCCTTGCAAACCCGGCGACACAGGTGAACGCGCAGCTCTGGACCCTGCCCTTCGAGCTCAAATGCTACATCGCGATCGCACTATTCTACATCTTCCAGATGTACCGCGTGCCCGTGCTGTTCGTGTTCGGCTGTATCGCCCTCCAGATCGCGGCGAGCGCCTGGATCGTTCTCGATCCCCAGCAGGACGAGGGGATCCTGCGCGGCCCCGTGCTGGTGCTCGCCTTCCTCTACGGCTCCTTGCTCTACCGCCTGCGCGACCGCCTCCCCTGGAGCCGGGCGCTGTGCCTCGCGGCCGCGCTCGTCAGCCTGGTCCTGCTCTACATGCCGCTCGCCAATTCGCTCGCCGCGCTGCCGTTGGCCTATGTCACGGTCCATCTTGGTCTCACCAATCCCCCGCGCTCCTCGCTGGTGTCGAGCGGGGACTATTCCTATGGCATCTTTCTCTACGGCTTCCCGATCCAGCAGGCGGTCTCGGCCACACTGCCCGACCTACGCGTCTGGTGGGTGAACCTGTTTGTCGCCACGCCGATCATCTGCCTCGTGGCCTACGGTTCCTGGCACCTCATCGAGAAGAAGGTGCTGCGCGCGCGTGGGTATCTCACCCGTTTCGAGGACTGGTGCCTTCCTCACCACGACCGCATCGCGGGCTTCTATGGCCGCACCATCACGGCGAGCCTGCAGAGCCGCTGGGTCCCGCGCCGCCTGCAGCAGACCAGCCTCGTGCGCGCGCTGTGCGAGACGGGCCGCCTGGTACCCGCCGAGTGACCCTTGCACGAACGGCGTGATCAGGCCCCTTCCGCCCGGATCACGCCGCTGCCCTGCTCCCAACGAGGGAAAGGCTCCTGGCACGGGCTACGTGCCGAGGGCCTTTTTGGTTCACTCGGCGAGGACGAGCAGCGAGTAGCCCCCCACCACGCGCACCGCGAGATCGGGCGAAAGCGCGTAGAGCAGGCGGCGCGGAAGCTTCATCAGGCGGCTGAGGAGTGCCTGGTCGGGCAATTCCAGCCGGCTCGCGGTGTAGCGCCAGTCGACGATCTTGTAGCCGCAGTCATCGAGCGCGCGCAGCGCCAGGTCCTTGAAGAAGTAGTGAATATGGCCAAGATCGCGCCGCTGGTTGAGGATCGGCGAGACCCGCACGAGCGACTGCACGGACAAATCGAGCGGGATGTGCAGCACTTTGTAGCGCCCGATCGGCTTCAGGCTCTTCATGAAGGCCATATAGTCGTCGACATGCTCGATCACGTCGATGAGCATGAGCACATCGAAATCAGGATCTTGCGCCTTGGTGATGTCCCCAAAGTAGAACTGCGTGCGCTCGGTCCCACGCGTGTTGGCAACCGAGAAGGCCTGGGGCGAGATTTCGTAACCGCTCAGCCGGGCCTCGGGCAGCATTTCCTCGAGATTGAGGAGAATGCCCCCCACCCCGCAACCGACCTCGCACAATTTCGCGTGCGCAATGCCGTTGTCGAGGAGGATGTTCCTGATGCGCTTGGCCTTCCACGGCGAGTCCGCCTCGTGCCAGGCCGGATTGTTCTCGAAGTAGGTTCCATCCTGGTACATCGTGTTCATGGGGCCCCCTTGGCTGTTGTCCCGCACCTGCCCGCCTCACTCCTTCCCAAACCGGGAAGAGAACTGCGCGCACGCCTTAGTTCACTCACCACAGCAATACACATCACCCCAATTGTCAATAAATATAGATAGGATCGAGGCATCCATAAATCATAATATAGAAATTAAATGACTTCCCAGATTATACCTCTCCATATATATTTATTACTGCATGGAATAATATCCTCGGGGGCGCTCAGTGCGAACAGCAATCATTCATTATTGGCTTGTCGGCATGCGGGGCGGCGAACGCGTTCTCGAACACATTTGCGACATGTTCCCCGAGGCCGATATCTTCACGCATGTCGTCGACCCGGCAAAACTCTCTGACAAGCTGCGTGCGCGCCGGATCGAGACCACCTTCATAGCGCGCCTGCCGGGCGCTCGCACCCACTACCAGAAGTACCTGCCGCTCATGCCGCGTGCCCTGGAAGCGCTGGACCTCACCGACTACGATCTGGTCATTTCCAGCGAGGCGGGTCCGGCCAAGGGCGTCATCACCCGGCCCGATGCCACCCACGTGACCTACTGCCACTCGCCCATGCGCTACATCTGGGACCAGTACCACCAGTACCGCAGCACCGGCGGGCTGGGCGCGCGGATCTCGATGCCGCTGTTCGCGCCTGCCCTGCGCACCTGGGATATCGCCAGCGCCGCGCGCAGCGATCTTATCATGGCAAACAGTGCCTATATCCGCGCGCGCATCGGCAAGTTTTGGGGACGCGATGCCCGTGTCGTCCATCCGCCGGTCGACACCGCGCTGTTCACCCCGTGCGACAGCCACGACGAGGAATTTCTCTGGGTGGGCCAGCTTGTCTCCTACAAGCGCCCCGACCTCGCGGTCGATGCCTTCTCGGCCAGCGGGCGCAAGCTCCACGTCGTGGGCGATGGGCCCATGTTCGAGGAGCTGCGCGCGCGCGCCGCGCCCAACGTGCGCTTTACGCGCCGTCTCGATTTCACTGCGCTACGCACCGCCTACGCCCGCGCCCGCGCACTGGTCTTCACGGGCGAGGAGGACTTCGGCATGATCCCGGTCGAAGTCATGGCCTCGGGCCGCCCGGTCATCGCCTATGGCCGGGGCGGCGCGCTCGAAACCGTAGTCGAGGGCGAAACCGGGCTCTTTTTCCGCGAGAACTCAGCCCCTGCGCTCAACGCCGCGCTTGCCCGCTTCGAGAGCTGGGAGGCCGACTTCGTCCCCGAGGCCGCAGTGCGCCAGGCCCGCCGCTTCAGCCCCGAGGTGTTCCGCACGCGCTTTCTCGAAACCGTCGAGCGCGCCCAGACGCTAGTGCATCGCCCCCATCCCGCGGTCCCCCAGGCGCTTTCGACCTGAGCCCGCCAGGAAGCACGCATGATCCTCACGCACATCGGCCTTGTCATCGCGATCATCGGGATATTCCTCATGTTTCGCGGCGGGATGATGGACATGCTGCTGCTGGTCATGGCCTGCACCCTCCTCGGCGGATCGGCAGCGGCCCAACTTCCCGCGCTCGGCGGATCGTCGGTGCCGCCCGCCCCCTTTGCGCTGCTCTTTGCGCTGGCCCGCATGACGCTCCCCAACAGCCGGCGCTGGCGCGAGGCACGCGGTGCGATCCGGGCCAATGCCTGGCTCGCCATCTACGCGCTCTATGGCCTGCTGGCCGCGGCCATGGCGCCAAGCTTCTTTCGCGATAGCATCCAGGTCGCGGCCATGCGCGCGACGGGCCCCACCCGCTCGCTCTTCGACACCGTCCCGCTGGCACCCTCGCCGCAAAACGTGACGGTCACGGTCTACCTCCTCGGCACGGTCTGCGCCGGCATCGTCGCCTACCTTGCCATGCAGGAGGAGGGGGCCGGACGGCGCTTCGTGAAAATGGGCGTCATCATGGCCTGGATCCACGTGACGCTTGGCATACTGGCCGCGGTTCTCAAGGGCACACCCTTCGATCTCCTCGTCGATGCCCTGCGCAACGCCAACTACACCCAGACCGATCAGACCGCTTACGGCATGGTCCGCCTGACGGGGATCTTCACAGAACCCTCGGCCTACGTCGGCTTTGCCTTCGGCTGGTTCGTGTTCCTGCTCGAATGCTGGCTGCGCGACATCCTCTCGCGCCGCGTCGGGCCCGCCGCCCTGGCGCTGGCGCTGGTCCTGTTCTTCTCGACCTCCTCGACGGCGTACCTGGGCCTTGGCAGCTACGGGATCATCTTGGGCTTGCGCCTGCTGCTGGCCCCCCAGCACCTCAATGCGCGCAAGGGCCTGACGCTGGCGGGTGCCGCGCTGGCGCTGCTGATTGCGGTCTGTGCGCTCGCCTTCCTTTGGCCTGCCTTCATCGACCAGATGAGCACGATCCTGCGCCGCGCGACGATCGACAAGCAGGATACCGAATCCGGCATCCAGCGTGCCTTCTGGGCGCGCATCGGAATCGACGCTTTCTTCGCCTCCTATGGCATCGGCATCGGCCCGGGCAGCTTCCGCTCCTCCAGCTTCTTGACCGCGATGCTCGGCTCCACGGGGCTGATCGGCAGCCTCGCCTTTCTTGCCCACCTGGCGCGGGCGTTCCGCCCCTTGCGTCTCTCGACTTACTGCGGGCCGCGCGTAGGGCGCCAGTTCGGCGAAAACACGATGATCGGGGCGGCCGGTGGCTGGGCGGCGCTGTGCGTGCTTATTCCCGCTGCGATCGTCTCGCCGACCTGCGATCCGGGCGGGGATTTCGCGGTCTTCGCCGCAGTTTCGCTGGCGCTGCGCAGCCTTCCACTGCCATGGCCGGAAGCGGTCGCACAGCGCCCGTCCGTGGCCATTTGGCGCCGTTCCGCGCCTGCCCATTGCGATTAAAGATGCGACCGCCCGCCAGACCACCGGCGGCGCGAAATCAGGAGGCGAAGCCAAGAGCACGCACGATGATGCGCGCCTGATTCTCCCAGCTGAAGATCTGCGAACGCGCCTGCCCGCGCTGAGACAGACGGCGCGCCAGCACCGGATCGCCGAGCACCTCGCGCACCCGGGCCACCAGGCTCGCCGCATCGAGCGGGTTGCAATAGAGCGCAGCTCCCCCACACCGTTCGCGCAGCACTGGCAGGTCCGAGACCACGACCGGACAGCCCAGCCGCATCGCCTCGCTCGGCGGAAGGCCAGAGGCTTCGTAGAGTGAGGGGTACATGAGGCAGGCCGCCTCGTTGTAGAGGCGGGTCAGCTGCGCGTTGTCGACGAAGCCGGTAAAGCGCACCCTGGCGCGGACATCGGGCGAGAGGCCCTCAAGCCATTCCTCGCAGCGCGCATTCGGCCGACCGACCAACCGGACCTCCACTCCATCGCCCGCCAGAACCTCGGCGGCGGCAAAGACGCGGCCCACGTTCTTGCGTTCGGAAAAGCCCCCCACGTGCAGCACGTAAGGTGTCGCTGCGGTGTCCAAGGTCGGACGGGGAAGCGCGGGTTCGTCATTCATCCAACTGCCGTTGGGCGCAACCACCAGTTGCTCCGGACGTCCGCCGTGGGCCGCGCGGATGGTCTCGGCCTCGGTGTGTGAGACGGTGATGAGCGGGCGCGCGCGGCGCACGAGAAAATGACCTACCACCTCGTGAACGAGGCGATAGGCCAGACTGTAGTCCCCCTTGAAGGTGCGGAAGGACTGGTCGTGCAGCATGACCGCCACCGGCGCGCCCGCGATCAGGCTGCGCAAGGGCGCAAGGTTGCCCAGGCACAGCAGGTGCGCATCTCCGACATGGCGTGGAAGAGTCACCTGCTCCCAGTAATGCCCCGTCCTGCCCGCCAGATGCTGCGTGGCGATGCAGGTGAGGTTCAGCGAGCCGAACTCGGTTTCAGCCGGTGCCACCAGCCGCGCGCGAAGCCCCGGAAATTCGCCGCACACAAGCAAGCGCTCAAGCGCCAGCACGAATTCGCGCGCAACGCGCTGAACGCCGGTGGCCGGCTGACACAGAAAGCGCCCGTTGATGACGAGTTCGCCCGCAGCCTGTTCATTCTGGCCTCCGCGCGACGCATGGCCGCCTACCGCAACCGGGCCGTGCATCACAGGTCAAGCGCGCGCATGGGATCAACGCGCCCGCGCGCAACATCCCACAAGGCCACCCAGTTGCCAACCACGCGCCCGCGCCGGTCGATCCAGGGTTCGGGCCGCGCGGAGCGAACGTGGTTGGCGATCACGTTGCGGCTCGCCATGCCCAGCGCCTTGCGCCACTTCATGCTCCCCTTGCGCAGGAGGTAAAGCGGATTGACGATCTGCGAATACCCCAGCCGCCGCCCGCTGCCGCGCCCGCCCTTGATGCCCTGATGCACGCCGGCAAAGGCATCGGTGCGGCCCAGAGGGCGCCCTCTGGCGACTCGTACCGCAAAGTCGACATCCTCCTGCCACGCATAGAGCGGAAGGTTCTCGTCGAATTCCTCCCCATCGATCACCCTGGCACGGTAGGCCATGTTGCAGCCATAGAGCCCCTCCCAGGGCTCCAGCGATGGCCTTTCCGGGAAGGCCCGGCCCTGCTCGTAGCGCTCGACGAGCGCGCGGGCCTCCTCGTACTCGATCCCGCGCGTGCAGATCCCGTCACCCAGCATCGTGCCGGTAAGACCAACCACCTCGGGCATGATTTCAAAGGCGCGCACGATATCAGCGAGGCAGCTTGCAGTCGGCACGTAGTCGTCATCGAAAAAGACGACATATTCCGGGTCGCTGGAAATATGCGCAAGGCCGCGATTGCGCTGCCGGGTCAATCCCACCGGACACTCCAGAATCGAGAAGCCCGGCGTGACGCTGCCCAGATCGTATCCCGCGGGGAGGTCTGCCTGCGAGGTGACCGCCCAGATCATTTCGCACGGCTTGAGGGTCTGCCTGGCGATGTGCTCCACCCAGCGCCCCAATTCCTGCGGCCGGTTCACACTCGCAATAACGACGACAATTCCTTTCGCCATAGCCTTCCCCTTACTGTCGGGCCATAGAACCAAAACAGACTTATATTGCAATACTAAATTTTAAATTCTAATTTATCTTTACTTAAGCCCTTAATACAATACACCATATAAATACAATTATTGCGAATATCGACAAATACCGGTTTCAGCTAATATTCCGAATACGCATCTGGAGACCGTATGGAAGCGTCCCTGCGTTTCAGCGTCATCATCGCCAACTATAACTACGGTCGGTTCGTGGCCCGGGCGATCGAGAGTGCACTCGGGCTCGACTGGCCCGAGGTGGAGGTGATCGTCATCGACGACGGCTCCAGCGACGATTCGCGCAGCGTCATCTCCGCTTATGGCGCGCGCGTTCGCACGGTCTTTCAGCACAATGCTGGGCAGGTTAGCGCCAACAACGCCGGCTTCGCGCTCGCCAACGGCGATGTTGTCGTGTTCCTCGATGCCGATGACGTCCTCGAACCCGGGCTCGCACGCGAGGTGGCCGCCATCTGGCATGAGGGGATCAGCAAGGTCCAGGTGCAGATGCAGAAGGTGGACGAGAACGAACAGCCGCTCCCTGCGCTGTTGCCCCACATCCGCCAGCCGCCCCGCGCGTGCGACATCCGCGCCTGGGCCCACCACACCAACGAATACCCCTCGCCGCCGGGCTCCGGAAATGCCTATGCCCGCAGCTTCCTCGCGCGGATCTTCCCGCTCGATGCGAGCCGCGACAGCTCGACCGATACCACCTGCATCGCGATGGCCCCTTTCCTGGGCGAAGTCGTCACGATCGTCAAACCGCTCGTGCGCTACCGCATCCACGGCGCCAACGATTCCAACATGCTGGCCAATGTCAGCCACTTTGCCCGTGAGGTCGAACGCGCGCGCAAGCGCCTCAAGGCCACGCAGGATGCCTGCGAGATGGAGGGCATGACGCCGCCGGGAAGCGCGGCTCTGCGCCGCGCGAACCACCTCCTTCAGCTGCGCGCCGCCTCGCTCCGGCTCCAACCCGCCAGCCACCCGATGCCCGAAGATACGCGCCTGTGCATCCTCCTCGATGCCGTCCGCCTGCCGTTCCAGCGCAGCTTCGAGCCGCTCGTGCGACGCCTTGCCATCGCCGGGTACTCGGCCCTCCTCGCAACCCTGCCGATGGCCGCAGTGCGCCCGTTGATCAGACTGCGCTTTTCCTCACGCTGAGCGCTGCTCGGCGCAGGGTCCACGCAGCCTTGCGAGCACGCGCACGAGCACGCGGTCATAGGCCATGCTCTCGATCCCTGCAGGCCGCCCGGCCTGGTGCCAGGTCAGGGCCAGAATCAGGGCATAGGCCGCCATCCCGATCCCCGCGACCAGGCCGATTCCGAGCGCCAGCTCCAGCCCGGCAAGGTCCGCGAGCAGCGGACTCAGCGCATAGAGCACCGCCACGAGACCGCCGCTCGCAAGGACCGTGCGCCAGGTCGCCAGAAGCTGGTGCTGCACCGACACCCCGATCAGGCGGCGCGTCATCACCATGACGAGCAACGCAGTGCTGAACGCGGAGATCGCGCGGGCGACAACCGCCCCTTCGATGCCGTACCAGACCGCGCCCACCACCATCAGCGGCACCTTGAAAACGAGTTCGGCTGCGCGTTGGCCAAGCAGGCCCTGCGGCCGGTTCAGGGCCATCGCCAGCGAGGAATAGGGCGCGGTCAGAAGCGGCGGGACAAGGGTGAGCGAAAGCCATTGCAGCACCGGGATCGCCCCCAGCCACTTGTCGCCCAGCGCGAGCGCGACGGCGGGCTGGGCCAACATGCACAGGCCCAGAAGCACCGGCGCACCGATGGCCAGCACGGCATTCGAGGCCTGGACATAGGCCGTGGCCAGACGCGCGCGCTGGTCCGCGATGAGCGCGAAGACAGAAAGAAGCGGACGCACGATCGGACGGATCAGGGCTTGCTCGGGCACGTAGGACAGATCGTTGGCAACCGAGTAGATACCCAGCTGCGCCGGAGTGACGAACCGGCCCAGGATGAGGCGGTCGCACTGCCAGTTGATCGCGGCCAGCAGCTGCGCGCCTGTCGTCCACCCCAGGAAGTCGGCGAAGAGCGGCCACTCGGCTAGCGAGATCCGGGGCCGGTAAGGCGCCAGCGCATAGGAGGCAAGAATCCAGATGGTGGGCGTCGCCACGATGCCCACCATCAGAGCGCGATAGTCACGCAGCCACCAGGCCGCCGCCACCGAGCAGACCAGCGAGCCTGTCTTGCACACCAGTTCGGCCGCAATCTCGCGCCGGTACTTGAGCTCGCGCGCGTAGAGCACCAGCCCGGGACTGCCCATGCCCCGCAAGCCCGGCGCCACGCCCAGAGCCAGGATCATCCAGACGAGCGTGTCGTTGCGGTAGAAATGGGCAAAGGGCACCGCGCTCGCCCAGACCGCCAGCGTCAGTGCCCCGCCCCGCAGCGCGCTCAGCGTGAAGGCGGTATCGAGGTGGCGCTGTGAAATCGCCTGGCGCGCGATCAGCACCTGCGTTATCGGCAATTCGAACACGGCCTCGACAATCGTGACCAGCGTCATTGCGATCGCGATGACGCCGAAGTCCTCCGGCGTCAGAAGCTGGGCGAGGACCAGAAGGCTCAGGAACTCGACGAACTTGGTAAAGAGGCGCCCGCCGATCAGCCAGGCTGCGCTGCCCGCGGTCCGCCCGCCCAGAGCCTCTCCCCCCGCCGGCACCCGCACCGACGCTGCGGTCTTCGCATCAGCCACGCACCACGTCTCCCCGCCAGGCCAGCCCTTCGAGCATGGCCGCGTGCTGGGCGACCACGTTGTCGAGGCGGAAGAAAGCGGCGGCCTCGCGCCGCACCGATTCTTCGGCCCGCGACCGCGCGCGGGCCGCAAAGCCAGCCATGGCTGCCGCCAGGGCGCCCACATCCTCGGCAGGCACGACCTCCCCCTTCTCGGGCATGTCGATGAGATCGGTCGGGCCGAAATCGCAGTCGGTGGCAATAACCGGAAGCCCGGCCGACATGGCCTCGACGATGGCGACGCCAAAGCCTTCCCAGCGCGAGGCGCTGACGAAGCATTCCGCCTCGGCCAGTTCGGCCGCCGGATAGGCGATCTTGCCAGCCAGGCGCACCTTGCACGCCAGCCCCAGCCGTCCGATCTGCGCAGAAAGGGCGTCCTGCTCCTCGCCATCCCCCACGATGGTGAGGTGCGCATCAATTCCTTGCGCAATCAGCTGCGCAAAGGCCTCGATCAGGACATCGTGCCCTTTCTGGCGTGCAAGGCGCCCGATGGTGAGGAATCTCACCGGCCCGCCGGACCCTGCCGTGCGTACGACCTCGCCAAACTGCCGGACCGGGTTGGGCAGATAGTCCGCCACGTCCGCGTGTCCGGTGCGTGAGGCCAGGTAGCGCGCCAGTGCGGGGGATACGGCAATGACCTTGTCCATGCGTGGCACCAGCAGGTTGAACAGCGAAAAGGCGAGCCGCGCGCGCCGCGAGGTCGTCCCTTCCACCTTGGGATTTCCATGCAGGTGCATGACGAAGCGCGTTTTGCCCCGGGCCAGGCGGTGCAGCATCCAAACCAGCACGGTGGGCTCGAACTGGGCGATGACGACCACGTCGTAGCGGTCCCGGCCCAGCTGGCGCGCGACTTTCCTGGGAAAGGCGCGCAAGCTACCCACCTGCTCGAAGAGAACCTCGTAGGGCAGGCTCTCGGGCAGTTCGACATAGCGGTGGCAATAGAGCACGCTGACCTCGATCCGTCTGCGATAGCGCCTGGCGAGACCGCAGGCGAGATCGTGGACGACCCGCTCCATCCCGGCGAAATGCGTCGATGGCGGCACGACATAAAGAACTTTCACCTCAGCGCTTACCCCCCTTGCAAACCTTGCACACCCGATCGATCCGGCATCCGGACCGCTCCTGCCCCGTGCCCCATCTTGCCCGTTTTCTCAGGCGTAATATTTCCGGTATTGCTCGTAGTAGAAGCTCGCATCGCCGTAGCCGAACTTCGCCTGCTTGCGCAGGTCCACCTGGCTGAGGACAGCCCCCGCCACCCGTACCCGACCTTCAGGCAGGAGCCGCAGCGCCGCGCGGATCGCGTGGTCGGCGGTGGCCCGCCACCGCGCAACCATGACCACCCCGTCGACCTGCATCGCCAGCGTACGGGTATAGGTGATCGGCAAGACCGGCGGGGCATCGAGCAGAACAAGGTCGAAGGCATCGCCGAGCCGGGCCAGCAAGGGGCCCATCTCCCCATTGCCGAGCAGGTCCTCCAGCCCGTGTGCCTCGCCCACGATCGGCAGGACACAGACCCCGTGCCGCGAGTCCAGAACCAGCGCTTCCTCGAATGTCGCCTCCCCGCGCAACACCTCAAGCAGGCCCACCTGCGGAAGCTCGCCTGAAAGCGCGCGGGTCGCTCCGCGCTGGCGCACGTCGACATCGACCACCACCGCGCGCTCCCCGGCCAGCGCCGCCACCCGGGCCAGCCCCGCCGAAATCGTGGTCTTGCCCTCGCGCGGGAGCGCAGACGTGATCAGCACCAGGTTGCGCGTGTTCCCCAGCGCATGGTTGATGGAGGCGCGCAGACCCCGGAAGGCCTCAGCGTAGCCCGACATCGGCGCGTTGGCGATGGCCTCTATCGGATTGTCCTCGCCGGGCAGGATGCTGCCCACCTGCGGCACGCTTTCAAGGCAGCGCAGGGACAGCTTGTGCTCGACATCCGAGGCCGTCGAAAGGCCGGTGTAGAGCATCTCGCGCGCAAGGCCGATTACCACGCCCACACCCAGTCCCACGACCAGCGCCAACCCAAGGTTCAGGAGGGGCCGGGGCGAAACCTGCGTCTCGGGCAGATCGGCGTAGGAGATGACACGCGCATCGGGCCGCTCGGTCCCCTGGCTGGCCACAGTCTTCTTGTACTGGGCCAGGTAGCTGTCGTAGAGTTCCTGCGAGGCTTCGGCCCGGCGCGTGAGATCGGTCAGCGCGACCATCGCCCGGTTGTTCGAGGCGAGCGCCCCCTTGGCCGAGCCGAGCGAGCCCTGCAGCGAGGAAAGCCGCCCCGAGGAGACCTGCACCTTGGCTTCAAGATTGGAGATGATGCGCTTGATTTCCGAGGCGATCTGCGCATCGATCATGTCGAGTTCGGACCGCGCGCTCTGGAGAGCGGGATAGCCCGGACCGAACTGCGCCTCGAGCGCGGCGACGCGGCCTGCGACTTCGGCGCGCTTGGAGCGCAGCGAACTCACCACCCCGGAATTGAGCGCCTCGCCCACATCGTCCCCGGCCGAGCCCCGGCGCAGCTGCGCGCGAGCGGTGGCGAGTTGCGCCCGGTCGGCCGCCGCGGAGGCCCGCGCGGAGGCCACTTCCTGATTGTAGCTGGATATCTCCTGCTCGGAAAGCGAGGCTCCGGTCGTACTCAAGAGGTTGTTGGCGATGCGGTACTGCTGCACCCGTGCCATGTCGTCGAGCGCCTGCTGGCGCAGTTGCTCGAGCCGTTCGGACAGGAAACCGGCAGCCTGCGCGCCGCTCGCCCGCTTTTGGTTGAGGTAGAACTGCGAATACTGCGTGGCGTACTCGTTGGCGATCGCCTGGGCGTCGCGAGGATCGGCCTCGGTGACGGCAATGGAAAAGGCGTGGGTGGTGCCGATACGCTCGACCTCGAGGGCGGCCTGGAGACGCTCGGCGATGTCTTGCAGGCGTTCCTCATCTGCGGGGCTAGCCGCCTCCTCCTCGCCCAGCCCCACCAGTGCTTTCAGCCGACTACGCAGACCCGTGCCGGATCCGGGCGCGAAATTCGGGTTGGTATCGAGCTTGAGCGCCCGCGCCACGCCGAGCGCCAGTTCGCGCGAGCGAATCACCTCGACCTCGGTGTCGACCTGGTCGGAATCGGGTGGCAGTGTGCCCGCCTCGTCACCGCGCGGAGTGGTCGGCTCTTCCAGCGAATTAAGCACGACGCGCGCACTGGCTGTGTACCGGGGGGTCTGCAACGTCGTCACCAGCGCCGCGAGCACCACGAAGACTGCGGCCACGACCAAGATAACGGTCAACTGGCGCCGCAAGGCGAAGTAGATCGCCCGAAGGTCGAGGCGGTCCTCGGGCGGAGCGGCCATGGCCGGAAAGGCCTGGGCCAGGTCGGTCTGGAGCTGGCTGCCGCGATGGACGACAAGGGAATTGTTCATGACAGCCTCACATTCCTGCGCATTGCAATTGAGGGAAGGTCACAGCGCCAGCGGGCGCCTCCCTCCCGCTCGGAGCTTGCCGGTCCACCGGCACCATCAGAATTTCACCCGCAGGCTCACCAAAGCGGTCGATCCCGTGAAGGGCCGGCCCTCGAGCCCACGGCTCGACTGGTCGCGGTGGCTGAACCCCAGCCCCACTTCGAACCTGCCCCCCAAGAGCCAACGGGCATTCGCCCCGATGCGGAACTGACGATCCCGTCGATCCGACCCGAAGTAATCATAGTACAGATACGATGTATTCGCGGAAACTACTAAATTACGAAGCAATTCATAATCCACATCGAAAGATATACTGTCCTGAATGACACCCGGTTGATTGAAGAAGGGGCTCGCCTCCAGCGTTCGCGCCCCGTTCAACTTGACTGTGACAAGCGTGGTGACATTCCAGACGAGCCGCCCAGAATAGGTCATGCCCGAAACCGTACCTGAGGCAGGCTCGTCGTAGTCCTGCGACAGGTAGCCGACCGTCACCTCGCCGCCGAGCAACTCGCTGAAGCCGAAGGCGAGACCGCCCGACAGCGCATAGCCTTGCGAATCCTGGCTGATGGCCCCGAAATCCTGCCGGTAGTTCTGCCAGTTGTAACGCCCCTGCGCGAAGACCCGTAGGGCCGGGCCAAGCCGCAAGGACGCCCGCCCGCCCAGCGTCGTCGCGGTGCGGTCGCGGTAGTTCTGGAGGACATCGAGCCCCTCGAGCCGGACAGTGCGGTAGTCGAAGCGTTCCGCCCCACCGGCGAGCGACACGGTCAGTTTGGTGAGAGCCACGGAAAGCCCGGCCCGGCCCGTGAGCCGCGAATAGGTATTCGGCGCGCCGATCACCGCGTCGCCCAGCGTGCCCGCCATTTCGGTCAGCAGGCCATAGCCCCCGGAGAGATCGAGGCGCACCGGCCCGAATGCCTTGTGACCCGCCGCCTCAAGGCTGTACTGCTCGTTGTTCTGAACCGTGAGATCGGCGTAGCGGGTGAAGGTAGCCTGCCCCTTCACCGAGAGCCCGGCATCGGGCCTGCGTTCGACCAGTTCGAAGCCCGGCTCGAAGGTTGCCTTGGCATCGCCGCGCGGATCGGGGGCGATATTGAAGACGTTGTCGTCGTATTCGATCCGCAGATCAGCCCTGGGATAGAAGCGGAAGCCGCCCAGCGGCAGTCCCGGCGCTTCGTAGGCCGCCTTGGAGCGCGCGCCGACCGAGCTCGCGAGGGCTTCGTCTGCAAGGCTCGTTCCCGCTTCCTGCGCCCGCGCGCAATTCGCCCCCACGCCCAGAGCAAGACAGACCGCAAGGGGACCCCAGTGCGCAGCAGCACCACGCGCAGGTCTACGCGCAGGGGGCATGCGCTCGGCTCCCGGCAATCCCTATGGACACGAATACCCCCAAACTGCCCCTTCAACCGGAGCCCAAGAGACGCACCGACACATACGAATAGAAACAGAAAATCTAATTTGGATATGTCTTACGCCACACCAACAAGTCAACTTGTGATTTTGTTTATATTATGACATCTCCATAATGGAACAATATTTATAATACTTAGTGATGAGCTGTACTAATATCTTATTATGTGTCACGCATTGAATGCGCCGGGGTGGCGCGTTTATTTCAGGGGTGTACGCGTCGGGCTGGCCCGGCACGTGGAAACGGCCCCGCCAGACGACAGGGAGGCCGTCCTTTGCCGCGCTCGATTGGAAAACTCCGCCTGGTCATGGCGCTCGTCCTGGCCGGAACCGCGCCAGCCCTGCAGGCCCGCGACGCCGCCAGCCACGCTGTGCTGCCCGGTCAGGGCACCACGGCGCAAGGTGAAGTCTATCGCCTTGGCCCCGGTGACAAGCTGCGGATCACCGTCTTCAACGTGGAGTCGATTACCGGCGAATACACAGTCAGTTCGGGCGGCCAGGTCGCCGTCCCCTTGCTCGGAGCCGTCCGTGCCGAAGGCGCGACCACGCAGCAGCTGGCCGACGCGATCCGCACCGGGCTCGAGGGGACCTATGTGAAGGACCCGCGCATTACCGTAGAAGTCCTGGCCTACCGCCCATTCTACATCCTGGGCGAAGTGAACCAGCCCGGCGAATTCGCCTACAAGCCCAACCTGACCCTGGAGCAGGCGGTCGCCACGGCCGGCGGTTATACCTACCGCGCCGCGCGCAAGAAGGCTTATCTACGCCGCGCAGGCAAGGACGAGCAGGTCGTCAAGTTCGGCCGCGAGAAGGGGGTCATCTACGTCCACCCGGGCGACACCATCCGCATCGGCGAACGCTACCTCTAGTACGCCAGCGCGCGGCCACGGACCTTGTGCCCGTGCGCCATGTTCTCCTCTGGCGAAATAAGGATAGCTTCCCATTCTGGCACCGTCCATGCGCCGCACGCTCGCCGAGCTCGCCCCTGCCGACCTGGCCGCCACCATCGAAGCCGATGGCTTTGCGATGGTGGCCGATTTCGTCCCGGAAGCCGACCTTGCGGCAGCCCGGCGTTTCACAGAAGCAGGCATGGCGGCCAGCACCACGGGCTATTTTGGCGTGGGCGATGGAGGGGCGCTGGGCGGCACATTCCTGGAAGCATTGCGCGAGTCGCCGGAATTCCGGAGCCTGTGCCGCCGGGTCTGCACTCTTGCCACGGGGCGCGAGGCCGCCGAAACCGGCTTCTACCAGATCCTGCGCGCCCTCGAAGGCCAGGACCAGGCGCGCCACGCCCTTCGCTTTCACTACGATTCCTATGTCCTGACCGCCCTCATCCCGATTCTCATTCCCAGCGGGGGCGAAGGACGGCTCATTCTTGGTCGGCAGCGGCGCCCCTTGCGGCGCAGCTACGCCGCCAATCTGCTCGACAAGCTGCAGGTCGACAATGCGCGCGCGCAGCAGCGCTTTGCCCGGCGCTACGCAGGCGGCGCGTGCGAATTCGATCGGCTCGTCCTGGAGCCGGGCAACCTCTATTTCTTTTGGGGCTACCGCACGCTGCACACCAACGAACCGTCCCCCGCCGGCACAATCCGCGCGACCGCAGTCTACCACTACCACGACCCGCACGCCTACGCTCCGCTCAAGCGCCTGCTGCGCCGCGTGCGCAGCTCCTGAGCGGCCGGACCGCCCCGTACAGAGGTGGCCTGGAGAATCTGCACACTGAGATAATTGGATTTTCTGCCTGAGAGCAGCCAGATGGGCTGCGAGACAGGAGCAGAGAATGAGCAGACGACCCCGGCGCAACCACAGCCCGGCATTCAAGGCGAAGGTGGCGCTTGCCGCGATCAAGGGTGAGAAGACGCTGGCAGAGCTGGCGCACGACTATGATCTGCATCCCAACCAGATCACGACGTGGCGCACGCAGTTGCTCGAAGGGGCGGCGGGCGTGTTCGGCTCGGAGAAGGCATCTGACGAACCGGCCGTCGACGTGAAGACGCTTCACGCCAAGATCGGCGAGCTGACGTTGGCCAATGATTTTTTGGAAGGCGCGCTCGGCAAGGCAGGTCTGTTGCCGAGCGCAAGGCGATGATCGATCGAACGCACACCTTTCCCGTGAAGCGGCAGGCGAAGGAACTGGGGATCAGCCGGAGCCGTGTCTATTATTTGCCGCGGCCGGTTTCGTCCGAAGATCTTGCGATCATGCGTCGCATCGACGCGCTGCATCTGGAGTTTCCGTTCGCAGGCAGCCGGATGATGCGCGACTTTCTTCGTCAGGAGGGCATCACGATCGGCCGCTGCCATGTCGCGAGCCTGATGAAGAAGATGGCGATCGAGGCCGTCTATCGCCGTCCCAGCACTTCCAGGCCGGCGCCAGGGCACAAGATCTACCCCTATCTCCTGCGCAAGCTTCCGATGGTGAGGCCCAATCAGGTCTGGGCGACAGATATCAGCTACATTCCCATGGCCCGGGGCTTCGTCTATCTTGTCGCTATCGTCGACTGGTTCAGCCGCAAGGTCCTCAGCCACCGGATTTCGATTACGCTGGACGCCGACTTCTGCGTGGAAGCGCTCGAGGAA
>NZ_VIRF01000122.1 GCF_008107685.1 Novosphingobium sp. BW1 | reverse complement strand
TATCCATGGTGAGTTCCTTTGCGTTGAAGGAACTCCACGGTCGCAAGGCGACATCGCCGCTCGCAAAGCCTGAACAATACTACGCTACCTCGCCCCAAGCGACCCTCCCGCGAAGCGGGTTCGTGCTTTGGTCGAGACCAGCCAAAGCGATTGATCCGTGCTATTGTCAGCTTTTGCCGATTGTCCGGCTTATACTCGACGGCCGGCTCACGGCCCAAGTGCCGAAACTTGCCTGGAGAAGTGATCCAGCCCATCTTTGCCCCATGACCACCACTATATATCTCGACGAGTCCGGGTTTACCGGCGACGATCTCTACAACCCCGACCAACGATTCTTCACGATCGCATCAACCATCATCGAAGACGAGGAGGCGAGGGAAATGCTCGCCCGTTGTTTCCCCCGCTATCAGGGCGATGAATACAAATTCACAAACATCTGGAAGCGGGAGAGTTCGCGGGATGGCCTTCGTGTATTGGCGGCAGAGATCCCCCGATTTGCTGATCGCGCATTCGTCTGGATCATTGATAAGAGATTTTGCCTGCTCACCAAGTTGGTCGACTATCTCGTTGAGCCCGGCGCATACGAGGCCGGTTTCGATTGGTATGCCGACGGCTGGGGTCTGCGATATCTGAATACGATCCATCGGGACTTGGTCACGCATGGAGCCGACGAACTCTATGATAGTATGATCCGAAGTTGGGACGCTTTCGCACGCGATCCCACCGATGCGCGACTGGATGTACTAAAGGAACACTTGGAGCGCGGCAAAGGGACGACCGAAGCCCCGTTGCCCGGACTCTTCGATCTACTTCTGCGCGGATTGGAACATTTTCGAGCGACTAACCCAAACCTTGCTCACTTCACAGATTCGAGCGAGATTCAGGTCACCTCGGTGTTCTCGTCAATCACGTGGTGGCGTCAACACAGGAGCGAAGATTTCGCGCTTGTTCATGACGAATCTAGCGCATTTTTGAAGCGACGAGATCTTTGGGAGACGATGCTTCGCGACAATTTCGTCGCACCGCCTTTTCCGATCGCCGATGGCACCGAAGTCGAGCTGCCGCTGCGCGTTAGGTCATCCAATTCCGTGCGCTCGCACGATTCTCATTCGGTCCAACTCTGCGACATTCTCGCCGGGCTGCTCGCGAAAGCTGGGCCCGGTCTCGTTGGCGGCACGCGCAATCCGTTCATTGTTGAACTGGTGTTGGCGGGAGCGGGCTCGCTAAACTACAGCGGAGTCATGCCGCACTCGCAGTACGTCGATGGGCCACCCCAGCGTCGGGACGGACCCGACATGGTTGATCGCATGACCGATTTGCTCCGGCCCTACCTCGATAAGAAGATGGAGGAGCGCAAGGGCGCCGACACCTAGATGCCCCAATCTTGTAGGCAGGCCTATGATCGCTTGATGAATGGCTGCTTTCTACCTCGCCTCGCTCAATAGCAGACGGACCGGAAACGGCCCAGTTTCTGCCGGTCAGCTTTGCGCCCCAAGGTCGGCCATTCGGCCCCGCCTCCGCCAAACTTGAAAGCCGACGCTCGTTCATGAAGCAACGCAGTGGACACTTCATTGTGCGACATCGGTCTGGTAGTCGCCGCCTATGATGCATCGACCCGACAGATCCCGGCTTCTAACGATAGCGGTCGGAACATGAAGACTCTGCCCGCCAGTGATTCCTACGGCCGTCGCTCAGTATGGCCAAACTGCGCGATTGCGCGTGCCGCGGCATTCGTGTCTAATCTCCCCCGGGTGATCGAAAGACTGCTTTGGAAGTGTCTGGATCGCGGGAGAAATTCGATCTAGGTTAGCAAATAACTTGCTGGCTTCGTCCAGTTGGAAATGAAGAAAGAGCCGTGCGGGGACACGGTTGGAGGGGGCGATTGCCAACAGCGTGGGAGATTACTGTCGCAGAGACCTTGTCACTGCTTGATTCGGATTTCCCGGAGGTTGCTCATGCCGTCGCGAGTGGTCGTTACGCGCTTTGGTTAGGATCGGGCATTTCGCTCAATCGCGTCGTCGGCGTTCCGGCGGTCATTGGCCGCGTCATCGAATATCTTCGCAGTAACATGGCGGATGGCAATCCGGCCTGTCGCTACAAAGTCGCTCTTGATCAGATATTGAATCTGCTATCCGGGCCGGAAAAGGCATGCCTCCACCTCGATCAGCCGATCGATGATTGGCCGCCCGAACATCGCAAAGTCGTGACTTGCCGGCTGGCGGAATTCTATTCTCGCGTGCTGAACACGCCGGTGGAAGGCGAACACGAGGTCGATTTCCTGCTATGGAAAGCGGTTGATGTCCCTGGCAGTTTCACGGGTGAAGACCCCGATGCTGAGCATCTATGCGTGGTCATGCTCACGCTAGAGGGTGCGTTCCGCGATATCTCTTCGGCGAACTGGGATTATCTGATCGAATCTGCGGAGCTCAAGCTGACAGGCGCGGTGGGCAGCACGATTGATGTCTGTATTCGCGCGCCCGACTTTCAGGGCGCAGGCGGCCGGGCGAAGCTTCTCAAATATCATGGCTGCGCGGTTCGCGCGGTCACCGACCAGCCCGTCTATCGCCCATTGCTGATCGCACGCACTCCCCAGATTCAACAGTATCGCATGAACGCGGATTATCATGTGCTGCGAACGCATCTCGTATCCACGATCCAGCAGCGCCGAACCTTAATGATCGGCTTTTCCGCCCAAGACATCGATGTTCAGGACATATTCCTGGAAGGCGCGCAGGGGAGCGCCTGGAACTGGACCGACGATCCCAAGGCTTTCCTCTTTGCCGAAGAGGATTTGAAGCCGGGACAGTGCGATGTGTTGGCCGCGATGTATGCTGGTGCCTATGACGCAAATCGCCCAGAGATCGAAGCTGCGGCGCGCGTTCGGGTTTACGCCAAAACGCTGCTGATCGCGCTGTTCCTAAATGTCCTTGAACTGAAACTGGCCGCGTTCGCCGACCTCGGATTGCCCGCAGCTTGGGGACCGGGGGATCGCAATTGCCTTGCCGCTGGCCTGCGCCAAATACGCGACAGCGCAGCGACCAGCGCAGCCGCAGATCGCCTTTCCTTCGTCCATGATTTGATCGCCGCGCTCAGCCTTGGCCTCGACCTGTTCAACAACGGCCGAACCGACCATGGGCGTTACATTCCATTGAGCACCGGAGCACTCCAACAGATTGGTGATGTGTCGGCCGCGACCGGGCTTCGCCAAGCGTCGGTCGCACTGGCCGTCCTCGGGCGTGGCGCGGCGGACGGCGATTGGGCGATCACGCCTGATGTAGGTAATACCGCCCCCCTCAAGCTCGATCAGGCCGGCCAGGAAACCCGCGTGTTTTTCGCGGCGAATGACGATGTCGCGGTGCAGATGATACAAAACGGTCATGTCGATCCCGACGCCGATCATACCGTGCTGCTGTTAAGCGCCTCGCCCACGGCGAGTCGGGCGCGCAATCCGATCAACAAATATGGTCGCGGGAGCAATCCGGGTCTGCGGCAGGTGTGCATGCGGACGGTTATCGAAGGGGCGGCCGATGCTAACGACCTCATGACGGCCTTCAAGTGGAGCGCGAGCCTGTGACCCCGCTCGAGCTCGCCGCCGATATTCTCAAGAAAGGCGGGTATCGCGATGCCCAGCAGCCGTTCGGCATTGGCTCGACCAGCTTTTCGTTCGACGCGGTGCTCACCACCGACAAGTCGCTCGATCTCGTGATTCTGCAGGATACGACGCTAGGCTCACCCGATCGCATGCGACGCGAAATCCTTGCGTTCGGCCGCTCGCTCGACGTGATCGGATCGCGGCGGACGCTGACGCTCGTGCTCATCGGGCAACGGCTTGATGAAGATCTGCTCGAAGGCGTTTCGCAGGTCTGCCGTGTGCTGAGCGTCGGACCCGAAGCCAATGAAAAGCGGCTGCGCGAATGGCTCGCGGTGCTGCTCCCGCTGAAGCTGCCGAAAGCGACCAATCTGCAGGGCGACTGGAGTAGCGAGGTCCGCGATCGTCTGACTGGTGACGTCACGCGGATCGCCACCGCCTATCTCAATGCTGCCGAGCAGGGTGAGGCGGGGGTCAGCCACGAACTGCGCCGCAGGATTGATCGCGCGCTTGCCGGAGTGCTGTCATGACGCTTCAGCTCACCGAACTCGTCATCAGTAACTTTCGCAGCATCAAGGGTCAGATATCGATCCCGCTCGATGCGCCGATCGTTCTCATTCATGGCGCCAACGGCGCCGGCAAGACGAGCATCGCATCCGCGCTCGAACTCGCGCTGACCGGTGACGTCGCGGCGCTGCGTCGGAGCGACGACGATGTGCAAAACCACTTGGTCAATCGCGACGCCGCCAGCGCCGAAATCGAATTGCGGGTTGCCGGCGGCGTACGAACCGAAACCAGGATGACCGTCGCGGGCGGTGCCATTACAGGTAAGGCGCTGCTCGACACCAACAGGCGGACGTTTTTCGCCGACCGCTGCTACCTATCCCAATCGACCTTGGGGCGCCTGCTCGACATCTATCAGGCCCCGGCGTCGCGCGACCCGACCAACACGCCGCTGACCAATTTCGTTAAGAACCTCCTCGGCCTAGATCAGCTCGAGGCGCTGATCGATGGCCTTCACGCGGCCGGTCACAAGGCGCGAATGTCGAAGCTCAGCGCGGATTTCGATCGCGCCGACCAATTGCAAGGCCGGCTCGAAGGCGAGCGGCGCGAGCACGACGCGCTCGAGCGGCAGCTGGCGCAGGAGCAAGCGGAACTGGAAACGCGGCTTGCTCCGCTGCGCGAAGCCCTCAAACTGCCTGCGGACCTCGACGCCGCGGCGCAGCTGCTCGAGCTGGGCGAGGTCGCGCCATCCGCTGCGGACCTTGATGCGCGGGTCAGCAGCATCGTCACGCTCCAGCGCCAATGGTCCGAACAGGCCGGCAACGATGCCACCTTCGATCTGGCGGCGATCGAAGGCGAGGAAGCCGACGCGGCGGTTGCGGCCCAGGCGTACCGCACCGGACCGGGCAAACGGCTCGGCGACACGATCACGCGCCTTCGATCTACCTTTCCGGACATTGCCGATCCCGACCAGATCGATCCGGAAGAGGCGCGCAAGGCCGCGCTTGCGCTGGTCACGAGCGAGCTCAACCGGCTTGAAGGCGCCCTCGCCAACACCGCCAAGGCAAGCCAGAGCCTTGGTGCGACTGATCAGCAGATCAGCCAGTTTCGCGCCCGGATTTCGTTGCTCGACAACCAGGTTGAGACCATTTCGGGCGACACCGCCGGACTCGGTCAAGCGCTGGCGGCATTGCTGCCGCATATCCATGATGAGTCGTGCCCGGTGTGCCTACGCGACTATTCGGAGGTTCCGGGCGCTGATCTGAGGACGCATGTTACCGAGGAGGTTGCCAGATTGGTCGGACGGTCGGAGCAGCTGCGCGAACTGATGGCGGAGCGGCAGCGGGCACAAACTGAACTCGCTCAGGCCGAACGCAGCCGCAGCAGCGATGCCTCCCGCGTGCTCCCGCAAACCGATGTCACCGGACATCAACAGCGCATTGCACTCTTGCGATCGACGCGCTCGGAACTTGAAACTCTGGCGGAGGATGCTCGGCGTGGGGCGACGCTACTCGAAGCCCAGACGCGAGCGGCTACCCGCACAGCGCAACTCCGTCTGCAGAAATCCACCGGTGCCGAAATCCGCGCATCTCTCGAGAAACTCGCGCGCACCATGGGCGTGCCGGAGGTCACATCCTCCGAGACGACCGATCTTGCCTTGGCGCGCTTGCTGTCCGCTGCCGAGGCAGCGCAGGCGGCAGCCCGCAAAATCAGCGAAGATCGCGACACCGCATCCGAGATCATCGCGCGGCTGCGATTGCTCGCGCAACAGAAGACCGAGCGCGACCGCGACGCCGTCCAGCGCAAGGCGCGGCTATCCGGGCTGCTGGAGGCCCAGCGGACGGTTAAGCGCGAGCGCGACATGGCGAATGCGCTCCGCACCGCCGCGAGCGAAGCCCGCACTGCCATCGTCGGTCGCGTGTTCAATGAACGCCTCAACGCGATCTGGAGCGACCTCTTCGTTCGGCTTGCCCCTAGTGAGCCCTTCGTGCCGGCGTTCATGCTGCCGAAGAAGGACGGCGAACCGGTCTCGGCGCTCCTGGAAACCGTGCACCGCGAGGGCGGGTTTTACGGGCGGCCCGGTGCTATGCTCAGCGCCGGCAACCTCAACACGGCGGCGCTGACCCTGTTTTTGTCGTTGCACCTATCGGTGACGCCCGAACTGCCCTGGCTGATCCTCGACGATCCGGTCCAGTCGATGGACGAACTCCACATCGCCCAGTTCGCTGCGCTGTTGCGTACCTTGGCCAAGGGTGAAGATCGTCAGATCATCATCGCGATCCACGAACGGCAGCTGTTCGATTATCTGACCTTGGAGCTGAGCCCGGCTTTTCGCGGCGATAAGCTTATTACTGTTGAGGTTAGTAAAACACCGGAGCGTTCCACTCAATATAAGACCAATGTTCTTGAGTTTGAAGCCGATCGACTTGTTGCCTAGTCGCGATTAGCAGCATCAATCCGATCGATCCTTATCGAGCAGGTCACTTGGAATCTAGCGAAACCGATTCGCTTGCCGCGAAGCTCCAATGACTCGGCGTTATTTTCACGAATAAAGCGCTTCGGTGGTTCGAAGTCCAAGGGCGGAAGTGGATCGGCAGCTAACGCCTTCGGCGTGTCCCGAAGCTGACAGTCCGCTATCGGCCCAGTTTCATTCATAGTCCGCCGCGGCAATTTATGTCCGGTTTCAACCGTTGATTTGGAGAACGGGAACGACTGCTTTCAAGGCGACTTCGGCCGGCCCCACAGATTATAGGGCCTAGCAGCATTTCGAGGGCGGAGGCTGAAAGTTGCCTTTCCTGACATGACGCCATTGCGGACATTCAGGTCATCGGCTCGGGTTGCTTGACAATAAGGGAGCTCAGGCCGAGCTTGGCGACTCGGTCCTGAAACCGCAACAACTGACAACTATAAGAATTCGGTCGCTCCAATCGCTTGCTGATCCCAGCCTGCGCAACGGCTTCTCTGTAGAAGCCCCTCGGAGATCGATATGACTCAGCCCAATCCAGACATACTCAACCTCTTGGTCGGCAAGATGCTGGGTGATCTCGGCGGTGCCTTCAGTGTGCCGACGGTCCGCATCGGCATCCGTCTGGGCCTGTTCGACTCATTACATAGCCAGGGCCCGGCAACTTCCGACGAACTTGCAACCCGCCTCGGGTTTGCAGAGCGGTATGTCCGGGAGTGGGCGCTAGCGCAGGCGGCTAACGGTTACCTTCAGTTCGATTCAGCAGCGCAACGCTTCAGCGTCTCTCCAGAGCAGGCGATGGTCTTTGTGATGAAGGACAGCCCGCTCTACTTGGAAGGTGCTTTCGAATTGGCCGCCGCCATGATCGAAGGTGAGCAGAAGGTCGAGCGGGGGTTCCGAACAGGAGAGGGCGTGGCTTGGGGCGAGAGCGCAGGATGCCTGTTCTGTGCAGTAGGAGCCTTCTTCCGACCCGGTTACGTCAACAGCGTTGTTCAGGCTTGGCTTCCTGCGCTCGAAGATATGGTGCCGCGGTTAGAAGCTGGCGCCAAGGTCGCGGACGTGGGCTGCGGCGTCGGCTTCTCGACTCTGCTAATGGCCGAGGCTTTCCCAAAAAGTCGCTTCGTGGGTTACGATTTTCATGCCCCATCAATCGAGGAAGCGAACGCCCATGCCGTGGCGCATGGGTTGAGTGATCGCGTCAGGTTCGAAACGGCTGCCGCCAAAGAGATTGCCGAAGTCGATTTCGATCTCATAACCATGTTCGACTGCTTGCACGACATGGGGGATCCGCGTGGTTGTGCTGAACACTTGCGCAAGATTCTCAAAAAAGACGGCGCCTGGATGATCGTCGAACCGATTGCGGGGAACAATCACGCAGAAAACATCGGCAATCCTGTAAGTCGGCTCTACTACAATGCATCCACAATGGTCTGTGTGCCGACATCGCTAGCTCAGGAGGTCGGCGAAGCCCTAGGCGCGCAAGCCGGGCAGGAGAAACTCTCGCAAGTAATTACAAGTGCAGGTTTCGGCAGTGTCCGTAGGGTTACCGAAGGACCTTTCAACATGGTTCTGGAAGCGCGTCCGTAACAAAAGCGCCTCTGGCGGGAGGTCCGCTCCCCACCCCGATTCGGCCGTTGAGCGTGCCGCATGCGCTGCCTGCTACCCGTCATTGGCTTTCCGATGTTTCTGCGTGAACGTATGACCGGTTTCGGCGGGTTGGTTCGGGCAGCTAAATGACCGCTTTTCAGGCGCCAACGGACCATAGGTTCTCGCCCTTCCAGAGTCCGCTTTCACCACTTCGGCGCTCAAAACCGGACGGGACACAAAGTCCCAGACCCGGTCACCGACGCCGGGCAAATGCTGTCGACAAGCGGAGCGCTCGAAGAGTTGCTTGCACTTTGCCGACCGTTCACCGGTATCCTGTTGATCGACGAAACTAATCAGCTTTGGATCCGGGTTGGCTTTATCTCTCTCGTATGCGCTGCAGATATAGACAATGTTCAGATAGAAGTCCCGGCTTGACCGCGCTCGATCAACCGGTCAGCCGCGCCTTTCCGAACCGTATGGTAGTGCCGTAACGCACTGGAGAGGCTACCGCGGCGCCCTGCCCATGCAATCTCGATCAATTCAAGGTCCTGCTTGGCGCCCGGCAACACTTCGATTTCATGTAATCGTGTGACATGAAGACGAGCGCTCACCAGATCGATGGAGTGACGTAATTCTGTATTTCCCGAGAGGAACGCGATGTGGACAAAGAGCGCATTGGTCCGAACAGCATGCTCGTGAGCGGGCGGTTCAGCGGCATCTGCGCTTTTGGGAAAGGCGCCAATCCGGGCAGCGTTCAGCAGCAGCATCAGATTCAAGTCCAGCAAGTCGCGTAGCCTGCGCTCCGACAGGCGCGGCACATGAAATCCGATCCCCGGAACGAGATCGACCAGCCTTTCGCCGACCAGCCGGTTCAAGCTATCGCGCACCGGCGTGATGCTGACGCCGAGGTCGTCAGCCAGCCGCCCGGCTTCCAGGCGAAACCCCATCGGCCATGTGCCGCTGATGAGGCGTTTTCGGATGGCCTCATAAGTCGGCTCGAATACGTGCGAAGGGCTCAAGGCTCAGTCCAGCGCCGCTTGCGCGAAACCGGCGATCATTTCGGCCTGATCCGGTCGCAAGGCATCGACCGCCCCGATATGCGCGGGCACCACTTCCTGCAGCAGCACGGATGGGCACTGCCCCTCGTAGTTGCCAAGATTGGGCCGATGCTGGGCATAGCCCGCCAGCGCGGCGAGTTCCTGTGTGAATTCTCGCGCCACCTCGGGCGGATAGGAAAGCCAGAGATTTTCATAGGGTTTGAGCCACCCGAGGCTGTAGCCGACAACGATGGCCCGTCGGCGCCGATCAGTGCGGTTGGCGCCAGCGCCATGCGCGGTCGATCCCAGAAAGCAGATCGCGGAACCGGGCTCGCACTCAGCGACAATGGGCTCACCCGGTTCTTCACGGACCAAGCCCTCAGCGCCGTGACTGAAAGGATAGATCTGCGTGGCGCCATTGACCTCGGTGAACGGATCGAGCGGCCAAATCACGTTGACCAGATATTCGTGTGCGCCCTTTTCGCCGGACCACATGTCGTGATCACGGTGTGGAAACTGCCGGGCCTCACCAGGATGAATTTCGATGGCCTGGGCAACATTGAGCTGGATGCGATCGCATGCGTTGCCGAGAACCGCCTCCGCCATGGCAAGAATGTCCGGATGCATGACCAGCGCCTCTGCGCGGCGCGAGCGTTTGAGCAGGCCGCCAAACCGCTTGGTGCGATAGCCATAGAAATGCCCCTGCCCGATGGGCGTTGCCGCGAAGACCGGGTCGAGATCAGCGGCAAGCTCTTCGATTACGTCGCCGGGAGCCAGGCCCGGGATGATGCAGTAGCCCTTTTCGAGCAGTTCGGCGGTCCAGGTCTCGGCGCTCATATCTGCGCCTCCCGGCTACCCGTCAGACGCAACGAAAGGGGCTGGTAGACGCCTGTGGTACGCAAGCCAACGAGCGTGCGATCATCGATAAGGATATGCAACGCGGCGAGCGTGCGGCCGTCGAAGCGGACGGGCTGGCCGAGCGGCGAGCACCACCAGCCAAAGCGCAGGATTTGGCTGAACCAGGAGAATTCGGCGACGCCAGTATAATCGGTAATTCCGGTGCGCAGGGCATGTTCGGCCAGCGCCGTAACAAGTTGGTCGCGCGCCATGCGGCGCTCTGCCGCCGTCTGATGGCGATCGAGGCAGAAGCGAGTGATTTCCCGGACGGAAGGCCCGCTTGGGACGGGACCGTCGCTAAGGAAGGGATAAAGGTCGCCCAGCAGATGGGGCCGGTCGGTCGGCAGCAGACGGGCTGATGCACGGTGCCTGCCGTGCTCGTCGAGTAGGATCAGATATTCTGCGTCCGGCGTATCGAACTGATCGAGCTCGAATTCGCCGGCCAGGACCGGCAGGTCCCATTTGAGCAGATCGATGAAGACCTGCTTGCGCGCGGCGAACATTGAACGAAAGGCGGCATCCTCGAGCGCTTGCGGCGCCCTGGCCAGATTTGTCTGCATGGCAGCTATCCCCTGGTGATCGGAATTGGTCTGCCGATCAAATCACGGGCGCCGCGTTCAAAACATACCAAGAAAGGGGGATGGTGAGGCCGAAATCAGGCCACCAATGGCACGCCGCGCTACGTCATGGTCCACCAGCGGAAGACGTCGGCGAAGCTGATGAGGCCGTCGAACAGGACGCACAGCACGAGCGACTGGCGTGAATGCACATCGTAGCGCTCGCGGGCCGTCTTGAGGTGCTGGATCACGGTTCCCTCCTTGATGCCGAGGATAATCGCGATCTCGGCCGCCGTTTTCCCGCGTGCCGACCACAGGACGCATTCGCGCTGACGTTCGCTCAGGACGGGCTTTGTCCTGGGCGCGATCGCGCCGGCAGTGCGCCGAGCGCTGGCGAGCGCGAAGGCGCCGACGATTTCCGCGACATGCAGCATCGAGCGCGGAAGCGATCCGTTCGGCCGCACCACGAACGAGCAGGATCCGCTTGCTTCGCCCGGCAGATGGCGGGGTACTGTGTAGCCATCGCCGATCCCGCTTTCGCGTCCCACCATCAGCATCCGCCGATCGCCCTTGGTGAGCGAAATGAAGCGATCGAGATGGCGCCATTCGAAGCCTGTCATGGCTTTTGCGCAGGCGCGGCGCACGGGATCGTTGCCGCCAAGATCGAAGCCGACATAGACCTTGGCCCAGGCGTCCGGATAGTCGTGGACGAGCATGGCGGTGCTGTCCCTCGATCCAGGTCGGCGATCATAGGAAAGTGCGAAGTGATCGAAGCCCAATCGGTTTGTCACTTCAGCAAGGGCAGTGAAGAGATCGGCTTCGGAATTGGCGCTGGAGACGAGAGAGACAAGGTCTTCGGCAAGAACTAAACGCATGACGGACCGCTCGACCGCAGGCGCGTTCCCAACCCGCTATCCATGCGAATCGCCTAAATGCCGCCCGCGCCGGTTTCCATCCGGTTCGGAAAGGCTATCGATGTGATGGCCTCTAAAGGACCTCCCTTCTGGCGGACGAAGATCGCCCGGCGACGAATTTGTGACAATGCCGATCGGAAGTCAAAACCCCAGCCATCGCCTTGCTGATTGATAACCGCCCTCAAGAATCACGAATATTTGCCGTATAATGCTGCCGTCAGCCCATATCGCGCGACAATTCCTCGCGCAGCTTCGGCCCCGCCTCCATTCGCCGGCTGAGAGATTCCACGAAAGCCTGCCAGCGCTTCTTACCCGTAGCCTGGCCCGCTCTAAGCGCCGCATCGGGCAGCGGCGGATTGTTGGTGAGCCAGAACCGGATGAACAGTGCCAAGGTCTCGTTTGTCAGTTCGACATGCCATTCGAGCCGGTCGAGTTGACGCGACATCCGGTCGAGCCGCCGGGTGAGGATCGCCTCGATACGTTCCTCATGATCGGGCGATAACAACGAGGCCAGCGCCGCTTCAACGACGTCGGTCCGGGTAACATTGCGGGCGCGCGCATGGTCTTCGAGCAGGCGGGAAAGGCGAGGATCGATGCGGAAGGTCTGTTTGACGTGCGGCTTTCTCACAGCTCGATCCCATCGGCCGGATCGAGCGATGCTCGCCTGGCATTGCCGGCCATGGCGCCATCGGCTTTCGCACGGTCGAGCTTCATGCGATCGGCTATGCGCCGGTCGCGGGCGGCGTCTTCCTCGGAGCCATCGTTTTCAAATTCGAACTCGCCCCGCGCCGGTTGCGGATCGGGCGCGACATTCTCATGGTCTCCAAGGCCGGGTTCGCGGCGGATGCCGGCATTGGCAGGATCACTGGCGCTCTTTACATCCGCCTCGCTGTCTTCGCTGGCTGGTGGGTTCGCCTGCGGTTCCGGTTTGGTGGGCTTCGGACCGGGCTCCTTGTGCTCCTGCACCTTCGGCGGCGGTGATGGAGGCGGTGGCGGCGGTGCCTGGACCGGGAGAAGCGTGGACCAATCATCGGCTGGATGACCGGCCGGACTTTTCGGATCGGGCTCCGGCGGCGCTGCTATACGCGTGGCCAAGCGCGGGTCGGCAAAGTAGCGCGCCTTTTGACATCGGATCGGCGGCACCCCTGCTGCCATCACAATCTCATCGTCGCTCGGCAATTGCATGATCTCGCCGGGGGTGAGCAACTGGCGTGCGGTTTCGCTGCGCGAGACCATCAGATGTCCCAGCCATGGCGATAGCCGGTGACCGGCATAGTTCTTCATTGCCCGCATTTCTGTTGCAGTGCCCAGCGCATCGGAAATCCGCTTGGCGGTGCGTTCGTCGTTGGTCGCAAAGCTCACCCGCACATGGCAGTTGTCGAGGATCGCATTGTTTGCCCCGTAAGCCTTCTCGATCTGGTTCAGGGATTGGGAAATGAGAAAAGCCTTGATCCCGTAGCCCGCCATGAAGGCAAGCGCGCTTTCGAAGAAATCGAGCCGCCCGAGCGCCGGAAACTCGTCGAGCATGAGTAAGAGCCGCTGCGTACGTCCTGTAGGATTGAGATCCTCGGTTAGACGCCGACCGATCTGGTTGAGGAGCAGGCGGATGAGCGGCTTGGTCCGGCTGATGTCTCCGGGCGGCACGACGAGGTAGAGCGACACCGGCGCTGGGCCCGAGATGAGATCGGCGATCCGCCAGTGCGAAGCGCCCGTCACCTTGGCCACCACCGGATCGCGGTAGAGGCCGAGGAACGACATGGCGGTGGAAAGCACGCCGGATCGTTCGTTCTCGCTCTTGTTGAGCAGTTCCTGCGCGGCGGCGGCAACCACCGGATGCACCCCGGCTTCGCCCAGATGCCGCGTGGTCTTCATGATGCGCAAGGTCGCCTCGATCCCCCGGCGCGGATCAGACAGGAACGAGGCGACGCCGGCGAGGGTCTTGTCCGCCTCGGCGTAGAGGACGTGAAGGATCGCGCCTACGAGCAGCGCGTGGCTGGTCTTTTCCCAGTGGTTGCGCTTTTCCAGACTGCCTTCAGGATCGACCAGCACGTCGGCGACATTCTGGACGTCGCGCACTTCCCATTCGCCTTTGCGCACTTCGAGCAACGGGTTGTAGGGCGAAGACTTGGGGTTGGTGGGATCGAACAGCAGCACTTGGCCGTGCCGGGCGCGAAATCCTGCGGTAAGCTGCCAGTTCTCGCCCTTGATATCGTGAACGATGCAGCTTCCCGGCCAGGTCAGTAGCGTGGGCACGACCAGGCCGACACCCTTGCCCGAGCGGGTCGGCGCGAAGCACAGCACGTGTTCGGCGCCGTCATGGCGCAAGTAATCCTGGCCGAAGCGGCCGAGCACGACTCCGTCCTCGCCGAGCAGGCCCGCCCGGCGCACGTCGCGCTCGCTGGCCCAGTGCGCAGAGCCAAAAGTTTCGGCGCGCCGCCGCTCGCGGGCGCGCCAGACCGACATCGCGATGGCAACCACGATCGATACGAAGGCTCCCGAGACAGCGATGGCTGCACCCTTGAGGAATATGTGCGGGGCATAAGCGTCGAAACTGAACCACCACCAGAAAAGCGCCGGCGGGAAATAGACAGGGTAGTGGCCAATCAGAAACCAAGGCTGGCCGAGATCGGGCTGATAGCCAAGGGCACCCGCTGTCCATTGCGTCGCGCCCCAGATGCCGAAGAGGACAATTGCGGCGACCGCCGCGATCTGGCCCCAGAGGATTCTGTCGTTCATCAGTTCCTACCTTGATGGGAGATGGAGATCACAGGCCAAGTCCTCGTCCACGGCCCAATGCCCAGTCGACGGTGCCGCCGGGCGACATGGTGCCGGTGATGTGCTGACCGATGTGCTGATCGAGCGCCGGACGCCACGGAACGAGCTGGAAGCTGAGGCCATCGTCGATCATCGCGAAGCGCCCCGAGGACAGCATAACCCGCTCGCGGTAGATGCCGCTCACGTAATCGCCGGCGGCCGAGGCCTTGTGGGCAAGGCCGATGCGGTCGGCGATCCCCTGCGCCGCTTCATCGAGTTCGCGCGAGCGCAGCGTATCGATGAGGTCGCGGGCCAGGATCAGGCGCCCTGCCTGTCGGCGGGCAAGGCCCAGCGCTTCGAGATGATCGGCGCGCGCCTCCATGGCGCCGCGAACCTCGAGGCCGAACCCGTTACCGCTGGCGGCTGGTTCGCCGGACAGAAGCTGGCGATCGAGCCAAGTCGCACCCGGCGCCGCGATCTGCCGATCAAGCGGAATATCCGAGCGGGTCGCCAGCGACAGGCGCGTCTGGCCCTTGGCATCTTCCCACGAGCGCAGTTCGACGATCGCGCCGGGCGCCGCATCGCCGGTCATCTCGATATCGTCGAAGCGGACATGATGGGCGTGGCCATCGAGGCCATCGATCACGGCATAACCGCTGCCTGCCAGTTCGTCGTGCAGACCCCGCTCGACAAGACGACCGACGATCGGATCGGCCGGCGTCTCCAGGTGCAGCGCCAGCGTGGTAGGATCGAACCTTCCGCCCTCTCCGCTCATCGCCCGGTGCATGGTCTTGATCACGTCGCCTCGGATCGAGAGATCGCGCAGCACCTGTTCGGCACCGGGTTCCATGGCCCAGAGACCAGGACCCTCGCGCGCGGCGAGACCCATCTGTTCCAGGCTAGCGGTGCGGCCCAGGAGCAGACGGCGCGTGTCGGAAACGATATCCCCGCCTGGCCGCAGGTCGATCACGCCGGCCCCTTCGTCGGCCATGCGCTGGAGCTGACGGTCGAGGCTTGTCCATCGCTCGGCATCCACTTCGCGCTCGAGAGCGGTGCGGATCTCCAGCTCGCTGCGCGGCCCGAGTTCGAGCGTCACCCGTTCCTCGGCGCGGGCTCGCAGGCCGCTGCTGATATAGCCCTTGTCGATGACGAGATCGGCGCCAGCATCGGTGACGCCGCGCGCCAGAACATGGACATGGGAATTGTCGGTGTTCCAGTGATCGACCGCGATCCAGTCGAGCTCGGTGCCGAGATCGCGGGCCATGTCCGTCATCAGGTCGCGGGTGAAAGTGCGCAGGTCTTCCAACTCAGATGCGTCCTCAGGACTGACGATGAAACGGAAGTGATGGCGGTCATCGGCGCAGCGCTCGGCAAAGGTATCGCGGTCAGCCCCGTCGCCGCGTGCGTCGAACATGGCGGCATCCTTGCCGTCGCGGGTGACGCCGTCGCGCTCGAGATAGGCGATGTGCCGGGCAAGCGGTGCGGCGCGAAAGCGCGCGCCTTTGTGACGCACGACGCGGGCCTTGATGATCACCCGCCTGCCGTCTGCACGCAAGCGCACCGCCGCCAGTGCCCGCCGGCCCCGCGCCTGACTTCCGGCGCCTTTGCGCGGCCTTCGCGCGAAGCTCGTGTGGCCACCCCTGGCACTGGCGCGGCGCACCTGCGCAGCGAGGCGCTGTCCCTTACGGGCCGAACCACGCCCGCGATCCCGGCTCCTTCCCGGTCGGAGCCGAAAGTCATGATCATCGACGCTCACGGGGCCTTGGCCATACAAATGGGAATTGAATTATAAGAGAATTGTTGAAGGGCGTATGGCCGGGCCGGATCGTGGCCATACGGGCAAGCCAAGCAAAACCAACCACCACAGCAGGCCGGGCTGGCCGCGCTTTTATCTCGCGATCCACCCCTTCTTCCATCCGTAACGAGCGCCTTCCCTGCCTGCTGCCCGCCATGATTCGCCACACCGCGCCAATGAACGCCGAAGTGCCTCATGGCCTGGTTTCCCCGGAAAGAGCGACGAAGAGCGGGTTCGAAGCCGGCATGCTGGGCGAAATTTGCGCATCAGATTCGCTGCTGGCGGCGCGAACCAACGCGCGGCCAGCTGCGGGGACCGCGCTATCCTGCGCCGCACGCGACGGTGCTGTGAACAACGCCCCGCGCCGCCAGGCAAGCGGATCGGCTGCAGACCACGGCGCACCCGCAGTCCCACTGTTCGCGCCGCTGATCCGCATGAACCGCGCGACGTAGCTGGTCGTCTCGGCCGGCAAGGCGCGGCGTCTGGCGAGGGAGGCGTCGGTGCGTCCGGGGCCGGCGTTGTAGGCTGCAAGGGTTGCGCCGAGGTCGCCGTAACGGTTCCACATGGCGCGCAGATAGGCGGCGCCCGCATGAATGTTGGCGCGGGCATCGAACGGGTCGGAACCGAGGCCGTAGCGCGCCGACAGATCGGTCCAAGTTGCCGGCATGATCTGCATCAGGCCCATCGCACCGGCCGCCGAGACCGCGCGGCGATCACCTCGGCTTTCGATCCGCATGACGGCCCATATCCAGTTTTCGGGGATGGCGAACCGCTGCGCCGCCTCGGCGACGTAGGACGCATAGAGCCGCGCCGATGTCCGGTCCGCAGGCACCGCCGCGACATCGGCGCCCGCATCCGGCGGCGGTGCCGAGGCGGCAAAGCCACTGCCGGGCCAGCCGGTAGCCAGCACGATTGCAGCTTGAAGCATAGCAAAGCGACGCGGCGAGTTCGGCAGGAAAGCAGGCATTACTTTAAGGCCGATCCCGCGCGCTGGGCCGCGACCAGAGAAGCATGTGCTCGTCGCCGCGTTGTGAAGCACGCAGCAGATTGGCGCGCACGGGTTCGGCAAATTGCGGGTCGTCGAACTGCACGGCGATGTACGCGCCTGCCCGCTCACCGGTGTGATTCCATCCCGCACCAATCTCGACGCCGGTGTCGCAATCACCGCGCAGCAGGCGCCATTCGGGCGCATTTTCGGCTTTGGAGAACTGCGCAGGCACGAGACAAACCTCAGCATCGATCGTGAGCGAACGGATGCTGCCTTCGTAGCCGTCACGGGTTTTACGAAACTCGCCTATTTGCATGACACAAGTTCCTTTTGGTTGGTGGAGGATGCGGACGGCCGGGCTAAGCCGCGCCAGACCAGCGGCTTGCCGGGGGCATCGCGGGTGAGGACCGGCTGCGCACGGCCGATCAGTCCCGATGCGGCAAGTGCGCCGAAGTAGCGGCTGTCGAGACTGTCCGGGGCCGCATTGATTAGGAACAGCGAGCCCGCCCTGACTGTACGGCAGCCGTGCCAGACCGGCAGCGACCGCCCCCGCCGATCGCGAAGCAACGCAGTGGCGGCACGCTTGCCATTGATGGTGACCTTGGCGCCGCGGCGGCACACCCACTGCCCCGGCAAAGCGGCAATCCGCTTCAGCAGCGGCAGACCTTCGGGCAGGTAATCGCGATCGGCCATGAACCGGGAGAGCTCGGGCGGCTGCATGATGGCGACCAGATCCCCGATCGCCGGGTGCTCGGTCTCGTGCAGGCGATAGAGGCCGATCGGCGCGCTGGGGCTGGCGTTCCAGAGAAACCGGGGGTGTGGTTTAATCAACGCAACCCCCACGAACAAGCCGGCGAACAATTCGGCGGCGAGCAGCGTCGCAATGACATAGCCCAGGCGCGTCAAAGCCCGAGCGCCTTGCGCCGGAGCCATGCTTCGTGGCGCTCGCGTCCATAGGGCCGAGGCTGGGTGCCAATGCGTATGCGGGCCGCGACATGGCGCCAGTGATCGGGCGAGGCATCGCAAGGATCGACACCGGCGGCTTCCACCGCATCGATCGCGCGCAGCACCTGCTCGACCTTGGGCCAGCCCGCGATGCTAAGCAGCAGCGAGCCGCCCGGGCGCACGAACGGCACTGTCGTGTACGGTTCGCCTGAGGCGAGCGCCTGCACGATGTCGATGCGCGAATGGACCGTGCCATAGTCGTTCGCCGCCCAGCGCACGACCGCGAAGACTGCGCTGGGACGAAAGCCGACAATGCGCGTGCGGCGGCTGACGATCCTCTCGTCGGCAACGCGTCCGAAGCGCAGCCATTGCTCGTAGCGCTTCTCGATCCAGGTCAGCTCGACTTCCGTGAGCGCCTTCTTTGCGAGGGCGCGCGCGAATGGCGCAAAGTCGATTTTCGCGTGCGGCCGATCGCTCATGACCGGCCACCGCGTGCGGCACACGCCCCAACACAATCCACAGGCGCGCAGCGGGTTAGAAAGAATCCGTAGGATTCTATTCTATTAGCACTGTTAGAGGGGAGCCGATTTGGCGCAGATTTCTGCGGGTTTCCGGAGCTTTGGTGTTCCCGATAGTCCGTGTTTCGCGTTCCCGATAGTCCGAATCCGGGTGTTCCCGATAGTCCGAGTCTCATGGCTGGTTATCCACAGGGGTGAGGCCAACTCGGCGCATGGCCGCGTCGAACGGATCGACCGGGATTGGCACGAAGATCAGTCGTTCGCTGCCGAGCGCCTGTTCGAGCGACAACACATATCCGGGGAGCGGCTGGCGCTCGACGATGGCGCGCAGTTCAAAGGCAAAGCGTCGACGCGGCGAAAGTGCGCCCGACTTGAGATGGAGGTGCGGAACATCGAAGCTCCACCCGCCGTTTTGCCGTCCACCATGCTTGCGCACGAGACGGTAAAGCCAACGCTCGATACCGCCGGTGAGGTCGAAATAGGCGGGATCAATGGTGAGCACCAATGCACGGTCGAGCACGCCCGCATAGAACCAGTCCGGCAAGATCAGTTCGATGCCCCGGACACGGCCATTATCGTCAGCCAGTTCGCGCCACTCGTTGATCCACGAAAAGCGATGCCGCCGACGTTGGTGTTGCTGGCGAATGGATGTCGCAACGGTGGTCGACTGCAGCCGGTCGAGTGCCGCCTTCAAACGCTCGTAGCTTGCCTTTCCCCAGCCGCGCCTGGTGAACGCCAGAATGTCGTATGGTGTCGTCACCATAAACCGCGATGTCGAACGGCCTGCATCACGTGCCGCGACCAGCTGACTGGCAGCCCAGATCAGGATATCGGCGTCCCAGATTGTCGCCATGCCATGTTCGGGCACGGCTTCGACCGAAATCCAGGTTTCGCCCATGCGGAAATCGATCGGCGTGACGCGCTTCGACTTGGCGAGGCTGAAGAACGGCCAGGTCATCAGATCCTGCGCATCGCGCGGTGCTACCTGTCCCGGTCGTGGACGGAACAGCTCCAACTGCTCGCCCGGTCTAGCAGCCAATGAGTTGGGCTTTGGATACCGCACGCCGATCAGCCTTCCACAGCACGGCGCTTGGCGGGGTACACGGTGCCAACGCCCGGATCCGAGGTCGAGCGGCGCGTACCGAGCGCCGCCCAGGCCTCGAGATCGTCGAGGGCATAAACGACGCGGCCACCGAGACGGCGGAAGACCGGCCCGGTGCCGTAACAACGATGCTTTTCGAGTGTGCGCGGCGAGAGGCCGAGCATCTTCGCCGCATCGGGGGTTCTGAGGTAGCGCGGGCCGGATTGGGCGGCGTGCGGTTGCATATGGATACTCCTCGCGTCTCATGCCGGTTGCTGGGCGGCCTGGAATGGCCGGGCGGACAGTCGCGGAGTTTTGGCGGCGTGGGGGAGCGGCTATTTTGGGCGCAAAGTTTTTGTCGCACCGGCAGACCTGCCTTGAAGCAGGTTGCGGTAGCCGCCGTTCATGAGGGCGAGCGCCTCGTCGATCAGACGCTGTGTCCGGCGGCGCTCGGACGAGGCCTTCCACTCCCCGCCGCGGCCGATGGTCATGTGCGGATAGATCAGTTGGCTGGCGATTTCATGGGTGCTTGGCCGAGCTTTGCCCGCGTCCAGTAGCGTATCGAGAATGGCGAGGAGCAGCGAAAAGCGCTGCGCCTGGAACGCCGTTGGCAGTGACAGGCTTTGGCAGCAATACGCCGGAGTGCCCGACAGCCGGCGGTCAAATCGCTCTGTAGCCGCCACCCGCGGGCCCATCGCCGCGTTGCGCGGAATGACGTAGGCCAGTGACTGTCCGGCGCGAGGATCGCGGATCCAGAGGTGGTGGGGGCCGCCATTGTCACCAAGGACGATGTGACGTCCGTCCGAAAGCAGCCGGTCGGATAGAATGACCGGCCAATGCGTGATGTCGAGGGATGCGCAGTCGTCAATTCCTGCTGGTGCTGCACCGAGTATGACGGTCGAGGCGAGCAACGTCGGCAGCCAAAGCGCGGGTTGGCGATACGCGGAAATGTCCGGCGCAAACGGGAAAGCTCAGGCCCCATCGGCGGGCCATCTCCTCCTGTTCGATGAGGAATGATTGTGCCCGCCCAAACATGAGCTTGCGGTAGTCGCGAGCGTAGGCAGGATTGCGGCGAAGGAATTCCTGGGCAAATCCGGCCAGGTCGAGATCGCGCGTCTGCGTGCTGCTCCCTCCTTCCCTGACCATGACAGCTCCCTTCGAACAGGGGCGCAGCATGGCGTTGACGGATCTTGCCGAAAATTCCGAAGCGGTGGGACGGGCATCCCCCGAACTGGGGATACAGGACTTGTGGGAGCGGTTACCTTCAGTCGCCGCTCAACCGCCAAAGCGGCGGGCGGGCAACGAATTGCCCCGCCCGGATCGGCCGGGCGGGGCATTGGGAACTGCCTCAGTCGCCGTTGCGGCGGCTCGGGCGGGACCAGATGAGGCTGAAGCCCTCGCCGTCCTCGTCATCGAAAAGGTTGGCGAAGATCGGGGCGGTGAAGCTGGGATCGTCGAGCTTGAGACCCAGATAGTCGCGGCCCTCGTTCGAGCGCTTGGACCAGGCGGCGCCAATCTCGGCGCGGCCGACGAAGACGCGGTGGCTGGGAGCATTCTCGCCAGTAGTCTTATTTTCGGGGACGATGCGGACGTTCTTGGCCTGTACCGAGAGGGTGACGATGTCGCCGGCGAACTCGTTGTCGCCGGTCTTCTTGAAGGTGCCGATGGTCGCCATGTCAGTTCTCCATGATCTGCTGTTTCGAGCCCGCACCATTGCGGCCTCGATGGCAAATCGGAGGCCGGAGGCGATCGGCGGCGCACCCCGAAGGGGCCTGACAGCAAAGGAGGAACTATCTTGGCTCGCGAGGAATGGGCGTAGCCCAGGGGAAGAAAGTTCTGACGCCGCTGTTGCGCCACAGGCGATCGAGGCTTCAGCCGGCCTTCGGCCAGATCGGGCCATTGGGGAGGCCGCGTGGGTGCGCTCGATCCGGCAGCGATCTCACGTGGAGAACGTCGTCACGGCCTCGACCGCACAAGACGGGGATATCCAGTTTGGCGCATCGGACCTTGGTTCCGGATCTGCAGGCACGCCGCATCCAAATGAAAGTGACATCCAGCGCAGCGCCCGCCTCTGCTGACTTGTTAGACCGTGAGGTGCGCCACCCCAGCCTGCCGTGCATCAAGGGCAAGACGTTTAGCAGAATCGTTAGCGGACACGCGTGACCGTCCGGTCATTGGTCAGCGTAATGACCGGAATGGAATGGCGTGGAACTGAATTGGTCTTGCCGCCTCTGCCTCAATGGCGTTCACGCGGTTGCGATGTCCCGCGAGGCCCCTCCGGGTGCGGCCATCGCCGACACCCGAACGAACGCCGTGATATCGACCGCGATTGCTCCGATCACGGAGAAGACGTCCTGCCAAGGCTGAGACGGCATGAAATGTTCTTCGATGCCGTAGGTCGTAAGCAAACTCGCGATCGCAGCCGACACAGCGAAAGCGAGCACGACGATGAGCTTCAACCACGTTGGGCGCAGGGCGATGAGCAGCATCCGGCCGAGCTTGAGCGTCGCGCCGGTGGCAAGCATGCCGATGACAATGGCACCGGGAATGCCGACTCCCGTATGATACGACCAGACACCGGTGGTCAGGCCGGCGCAGGTCGGTAGCGCGAAAACGTTGAGTGTGAAAAACAGCCAGCAAAGCGCGCCTATGGCTGCAAGCGATCCGAAAACAGCAAGGATGAACATGGTGGTGGTCTCTCGTGACAATGTGTCTGACGGCCACGCCTTCCACCACCACCTCGGCGCGAAACCCATGATAGCCGATTGCAGTTCACGCCTGGAGCGAAAATCATACCGATCTGCGCTCGCGAGCGTGGGTAGTCTCCGGTCAGGAGGCGAAGGGATCAATCTCCGCCACGATCTCGGCATCGCCATCGAATTCGTTGGCAGGGACGACGGAGAGTGTGCCGTCACCGGCCCTGAAGATGACGATCGCAACCATGAGGCTCGCAGCGAGGCTGAACGCGAAGGCTTGTGCTTGGTCGAAAGACATCAATCCGGCTCCTGTTCGAAGCGGGAGACCATCCCCCGCTGACAGGCGCCCGAAGTGTCGGACTGGAAGCTGCAATCACCGGGCAGGCGCAGCCGAGCGGCGGCACGCGAAGCGTAGCCGACCCTTCACGGGTTGATGGCGTCAGGCGATCAGTCTGACCAAGGATCAGCGCGAAGAAGCGGGGATCTGCCGGATGTGAGTGGAGCAGATTCAGCACTCAGCAAAGGCTGTGGATCAAGCCGCCCAGCGCAGAAGATCACAGGCCCGGTCCCTCAGCTATGTTCTTTCGCAAATGATCTGCCCGGTGACGGGATGACCCAGTGCGTATAGATTCGCCCGTCTATGACAGACACCGACTGCAACTGGGACTTTCCTGCCGTTCCCAAACGTCATGCCGAACGGCGGCTATTGTCAGAAGCCGACATTCAGCGGTTGCCTAGCGGGCATTGAAGAGAGGCAAATAGTGGGCCGGTTCCGGACTGTCCGGTTCCGATGGCTCAAGCGTGAAAAGCCGTCGTTCGGCTAACGACCCCATTCGCGTCATTTGCTTGACACTACAAGGTGGTGCCGGCTTCGCGGACCGATTAGGCTCTATGTCGATAGTTTAGCGCTATTCGGATTGGTGTCACCAGAATGAAGGGCAGTAGATGACCGAGTTATGTGAGGGAGGCTGCACATGCGGTCAGGTTCGCTACCAAGTAAACTCTAAGCCCATGATTGTGCATTGTTGCCATTGCCGATGGTGCCAAAGGCAAACCGGATCAGCATTTGCGCACAATGCGCTGATAGAAGCTGACCGAGTCGAGTTGCTTGAGGGGACCATCGAAGAGATAGCTGTAGCTTCGCCGAGCAGAAATGGGCAGGTCATCGCTCGCTGTCCAAACTGTCGGGTCGCCATCTGGAGCAACTATTTCATGGGAGGCCTTAAAGAGCGCATCCGATTCATCCGTGTCGGAACCCTGGATGACCCTGATTTGATGCCGCCCGACGTTCACATTTATACATGTTCCAAACAGACTTGGGTGCGCCTCCCCGATGGAGCCAATGTGGCTGAGCAATTCTATGACTATGGAAAGACTTGGTCAACTGAGAGCCAAAGCCGAAGGGCGGCATTGTTCGACCAAACCGGAATACAACCGCCATAAGGGTGAGCCCAAGCAGGCGCGGGCTTGAACCTCCGCTTCCCACCCCCAAGCTCAGCCATGCGATCGTTCGCGGCAGTTGCCCGAAAGCGGTCGGCCGAGGATCGACGGCCGACCGCTCGATGGGTTAAATTTCGGTACGCTCTGCCAAGAGCAAAGTGAACCGCGCCGGGATTGCCGGAGGCCCTAACTCCTGAGAGGAAGGGTCTACGATGAGCAAGACGACAAACAAGTTTGCACCTGAAGTTCGGCAGCGGGCGATCCGCATGGTTCTGGAACATGAAGG
>NZ_VIRF01000031.1 GCF_008107685.1 Novosphingobium sp. BW1 | reverse complement strand
TTCGAGCCGCTTGGTGTCCGGTCCTGTAACCTCAATCTGGATGCCCGTTCGCATGCGCCATCTTCGCATGTCCCCCCGTTCAAGGGAATCCCGAAAACGGAATCATCTGTTCCGATCAATCCACTAGATTGATCTGGCGATCCCGGCATCAGCAGCCTTCCATCGCAGTGATGAACATCGCGTCCACCCAGTGAAGGCGTGGACCGGAAATGGGCGTGGTGGTCGTACCGTCGGGCGCACGCCGACGGATCAAATTGTCGGAAAGCAGGGGGAAATATAGGTTGCCCTGGCTGTCAATCGCGCTTCCGCCCATGGGTGGATGGTCGGCAAACGGCTCGACGGCGGCATTCCAGATTGCAGTATCGCTCGAAGCCACGGTAACGGCCTCGGCCCGGGTCGGGGAAGTGGGGGCCGAACAAGCTGGCAGGGCAACGGCAAAGCCCAGCATACTGGCCAAGAACATTGTTTTCACGGGCAAGCTCCGGATAATGGCTGTGGTCCAAAACCATCATCACGCCATCTTGCCGGATCGCGCCCGACCGTCTTCGGTATGCCCTCCATGCAATCGTGAATGGCCATGAAGGGGAGGCGCACCCGGATTCGAACGCACTGTGCATGAGGGGGCGGTGGTGCTGGAGAGTGCGCTGCGGGATCGGCTTGGGAACAGCATCGAGGGAACGCCTGTTCACAACGAAAATTTCGCATTTAGCCGGACCCTGGGCAGCCAGTCATTTTCGTCGACGGGCGCGGCGAGATCGGGATCGAGCAGCCGGAAGGTATCATGTCGGGTTGAGCGTGCTGCTCGGGGTGAGTGCGTGATCGACCGCGAACTGGTGCAGGCGGTAGTTCGTGGCAAGCCCGATGTTATCGCGGCTGAAGGCTGCGAACACGGCATCGGCCTTGGCCTGCAGGTAGCCAGAACGTACGCGCGTGCCATGGGTGTAGTTCGTGGTGTAGACGGCCACGCTGGCAAGCAGGCCTGTATCGGCGTGGGTCGCTGCGCCGAAATTGCGGACGGCTTCTGCCGTCAGTGAAACCGCCCAGCGCTTGTCGACGCCCGCCAGATGTAGTGTTGCGATACAGTCTATCAGTTCGAAGTTCAAAAGGTAGGAACCGTCTGCGCGTCGCAGATTGCTGCGAAAATTGCCCGCATCCGCACCGGCGAGGCTGTTGAGGTGGTAGTTGAGATAGCTGCCCGACAGGTCGAGACCCCTACCCGGGTGCTTGCCCGTAGACAGGCTTGTCTGCACGCCGAAGAGGTCGCTGTCCTTGCCCGCCGGGGCTTCGTCCAGAACGGCATAAAGCGCTGCCAGTCTGGACGAAAGTCCGGTGCCGTTCCGTGGCAGATCGATAACCGCAGCAGCACTCTGCGTATTGAAATCGCCGTCCCAGACCAAGTCCGTGCGGTGAAAGGGCAGGGCGAACTTGCCGCCGCTGAGCGTGAGCGCGCCAAACTTGCCCTGGACATAGGCGCGATGCCGGCTTGCCTTCCGGGCGTCCAGCGCCGCGATGCGCGTGTCGTCCGCGTGGGTTGCGGCATGGGCGGGCAATGGGGTGAGTATGGTCCCGCCGGCGGCCAAGTCTATGGTCAGGAAACAGGAGCTAGGCCTTGCGGGCAGGCTTTCGTTTTCCTCCGAACCAGAAGGACCACACGGCCAACAGGCCGAGCAGGCCCAGCGCGAGGCCGGACAGCGTGACGGCGATCCGCCAGAGCATGCTGCCGGTCTTGCCCGAATGGATCGGATAGAGGGTGTCGTATCCTCGCGCGGCGCGGGGGAGGGTGAACGCGTCGCGGGCTTCGATCAGCGCGCCGGTATCGGCTGCGAACCACAGGATCGTGCGGCCGTTGGGCAACCATTCGCCGGGCTGGCGCATGTGCAGGCGTACCGTGCCGTTGCTGCCGGAAGGCAGGGTGAGGATGCGCATCTCCGCATCGGGAAACTTCCTGTGCGCTTCAGTGAACAGCGCATTCCAGTCGAAGCCGGAAGCAAGCGGGACTGGTCGATAGACCGGCGGCTTGTGGGCGGCGGCGATCGTTGCCGGAGCGCCCGGCCCGAACAGCACGGCAGTCATCGGGCTGAACACCATGACCGAGGCGGTCATCAGCGAAACGAACAGCAACGGCGAGAGCAGGGCACCCAGATCCCGGTGATGGCCGATGATGGCCGGACGGCTCAGCCGTTTGGGCAGCAAGCGCGGCTTGAATGTCTTGCGCAGCGGCCACCACAGGTAGACTCCTGTTGCGACGAAAAGCAGACCGGCAAGGGCAAACACGCCGGCAACAGTCTCTCCCGTGTCTCCAGCAAGCAGGTAGTGGTGCAGGTCGAACAGCCATTGTTCGGGCCGTTCCCACTTGCTGCCCCATTGCGCCACGACTTGGCCGGTCTGATCGGTATAGGCCCCGGCGCCGCCTGCCATGCGCACGCGGTTCAACCCGAAATCCTCGCTTGCGAAGAAGACGGCCCTGGCGTCGAGATCGGGGTTGGCAAGGATCGTTTTCACCGCGCCTGTGAGAGTTGTAACGTCCTGCACTTGCCAATCGTCCGAATGGGGCAGGGAGACCCACAGATCCCTGTGCGCCAGCAGTGCGCCCGAAAGGCCCATTACGGCCAGTACGAGGCCTGCGAAGCCCCCCGCCCAGCGATGCGCCTGCCTTACAAGGGCATAGGGCTTCCACTTTGTCCGGTTTTTCATGTCAGTCCTTGCCGGGGCCGGCGTTCTGCCACCAGCGTGCGGGGCGCCTTTCCGGATCGGGCCAGACGCGGTCGAGCGTCTGGGCGTTGTAGAGCGCGCCGCCCTTCATCACGTAGTGCAAGGCGGCAGTGGCCCTGATGTCTTCCAGCGGATTGCGGTCGAGCACGATCAGATCGGCCAGCTTGCCAGGCTCCAGGCTGCCTAGGTCCTGCGCGACGCCGATCGCCCGGGCGCCGTCGATGGTCGCGCCTTTCAGCGCGGCATGGATGGGCAGGCCTTTGCCCGAGGCATGCATCGCCCAGATTTCCCAATGGGTGGCAAGGCCGGGAACCTCGCCATGTCCGCCAATGCCCAGCAATCCGCCAGCCTTGCGCACGGCCTCGGCATCGGCGGCGAATTCGCGGAACTTGTAGCTGGACGGATCGGGCTCGCGGCGAGGGTTGGTGCGCATGGCGAGAAAACGCGGCGGCAGAAAGCGCGCCAGCTTGGCGAGTTCGCTGTGGGGCGCCTGCGGGTCGATGTTGTCGCGATAGAACTCCGCCGCCCAGGGCGCGCCGTAATTGATGGTGAGAACGGGCGTCCAGGCCGTGCCTGAGCGGGCCAGGAACTCGGTAACGTCGCGTCCCAACGGGGTGATCGGGAAATTGTGTTCCAGCCCGCCGAACCCGTCGAGTACGGTGGTCAGCATGGTCTTGGTGTCCGAACCGCCTTCGGTCGTCGGAAACAGGTTCAGTTCGTGGGCCGCCATGGCGCTCCATTGCTGCTGGCGCCGGTTGCCGATGAGATAGGCCTTCACTGTGTGGGCGCGGTAGAAGTCGCTGTTGCGCCTCAGCACGTTGTGGGCTTCGTCAAGCGAGCGGAAGTCGTGGGAGGACTTGATCGCGGTGGACGTGGAGAAATAGCGCGGGCCCAGCACTTCGCCCGTGGCGATAAGGTCGGAAAGGCCCACCACGTCGCCGCCGTGGGTGCTCGGATCGCGCAGGCTGGTTACGCCATAGGCGAGATTGGCGGTCAGCCCCCAGTTGTTGTTTGTCTCAAGGATCAGGCGCTGGGCCGGGCCGACATGGTCATGTACGTCGATGATGCCGGGCATCATCGTCTTGCCGGACAAGTCGATGGCCTTGGCGCCGATGGGAATGGCGATGCTGCCTGCCGGGCCGATGGCCGCGATCCGCTCGCCGTCGAGCAGGATGTCCGCCCGTTCGATCACATCGTTGTCGTGCATGGTGATGGCGCGGGCATTGCGCAGGGCGAGCATGCCGCTGGGCCGATAGCGCTCGCGGCTGACCGTAAGGTCGGTTTCGGTCGTAATGCTGGCAGGTGATGCCGCGTCCGCCAGGCTGGCAAGATCCAGGCGGTAGTGCTTGGGGCCGAGCGACCTTTCGATCGCCTTGCCACCTTCGGCCCAATAAAAGGAATCCGCGCCGATCTCTGTCAGCCGTGTGACGGGCAGAGCGGTGTGATCGATGTCGATCTGGCCAGGCATCTGGCCATCGGGCAGTTCGATCAGATAGAGCCAGCGCGCGATCGAGGCGAGGACATGGCGGCCATCCGGGCTGATCCGGATATCGATCGATTGCCCGGGCGTCTCCTCCATGTTGCGGTTGCGCCGCCCGGTCACTTCGATCTCGTGGCGAAGGTCGGTGCCGTCGAAGCGCACGGATGCGAGGCCACCGGCGGCATGGGTATAGATCCGGTCCGGTTCGGGGCCGAGGTGCAGCGGGCCGAGCTGGAGCCAGGCGTCCGGCTCCAGCTGTGTGCGCTGACGCTTTCCGGCGTCGATGATCTGGCGCGGGCTACCGCCCTGTGTGGGGATGCCGATCAGTTCGAGGCCCGGCAGCGGGCGGCCCCAGTCGCGCGCCGATAGGCGGATTCGGGTGGGCGCGGACAGCGCGAAGACTTCGCTGCCATCAGGCGACCAAAGTGGATTGGCGTAGAAGGCGGGTGTTTCGGTCAGCCTGACAGGGGGCGTCGTGCTGTCCGCGCGGACTTTCCAGAGGTATCCGCCCTTGGTGCTCCACGTGACGAAGGCGAGCCATTGGCCGTCGGGCGACCAGACCGGCTGGAAGGCCTGCGCGCCGTCATCCAGCAGCAGGCGCGGGGCGCTGTTGCCGTCGGCATCGGCAAGATAGATGCGGTTCATCGCCGTATAGGCGATCCGCGTGCCATCGGGCGAAAGGTGCGGTTCGAGCGCGAAGCGCGAATGGACTTGCGCTTCTGTTGCCACGCGCATGGGCGGGTTGGTCAGCGGGCCGAGGTGCTGTTCCACGCTGGCGGAGAAAGGTACGGTCCGGCTCTTGCCGGTGGCGAGGTCTATGCGGTGAATCTTCTTGCCATAGGCGGCGATGATCGCGCTGCCGTCCGGCAGGAAGGCGTAGCCGGGCAACAGGTCGCGGGTGGGATAGCCTTCCTGATTGTCGCGTGAGACTTGCGTCAGCTCGCGGTCGGCACCGCTGGCAAGGTCGCGTAGGCGCAGCGTGGTGCGGCCATCGGTACGTGTGCCGTAGACGAGCTTCCCGCCGTCGGGAGAGACGAGGGGGCGGAAGGCGTCCTCCGGCAGGTTCGCGGGATGTCCCTGCGAAGCACCATCGCCAGCGAGGCGCTGGATGCTCCAGACCGGGAACTTGCCCGAGACATTGTTGGCACGGATGATCCGGCCTTTGGCGCGCGAAAAATAGATCGCACCATCGGTGGGTGAGAGAACCGGCCCCAGTGCCTGCACTTTCGTGCCTTCACCGGTGTCGAGTTGCTGCGCTTCGCCGCCGTCCAGCGTGTAGCGCCAGAGCGAGAAATAGAGCGCGCCCTTGACGACATTGCCGCGCGCCGCGATCACGGCGCGTCCATCGGCGGTCCATGCGGGCGAGGCGAAGACGGACCAATAATCGTCGGACAGCGCGCGGGCTCCGGAACCGTCCTTGCGGGCGATCCACAGATTGTCGGCACCGCCCCGGTCGCTGACGAAGAGGATCCACTGCCCGTCGGGCGAAAAACGCGGCTGGCTGTCGAAGGCATTGCCCGATGTCAGCCGGACGGCTTCGCCGCCGGTGATCGGCATCGTGTAGAGATCGCCCAGCAGCTCGAACAGGATCGTGTGGCCATTGGGGGATACGTCGAGCGAGACCCAGGTACCTTCATCGGTGGTGAAGCGGATCGTGCGCGTGGTCTCCAGCGGCAGGTCCCGGCTTGCCGCGCTGGCGGGGGCGGGAAGGCAGGCCAGCATCGCTGCGGCCATGGTTGTGGCGGTTCGTTTCACCGGGCGCTGCTTTCCATGTTGAAGGTTGTCCGCAGGAAGGCGAAGACCGGCGCCAGCGGATCGCCGCGATAGAACGCGTCGTCGCCATGCCCGCCGCCACCGACCACATAGAGGCTGTAAGGAACCTTGGCCTTGTCCAGCGCCCAGACCAGATCCATGCTCTGGATATGCATCCCGGCATCTGCGCGGCCCTGGCCGATGAAGAAGGGCGGGGCATCGGGCGTGACATGCAGCAGCGGACTGGCGAGTTCGGCAAGGTCGGGCTTGTCCTTCGCAGAGCCGGCGAAGAACAGTGGGATCGATCGCGGTTCGCGAACACGGCCCTGACTGAACACGCGAAAGTCGGTATAGCCGAAGAAATCGACAACGGCTTGAATCCGGCTGCCGAGCCCCGGTCCGTCGTCCGGCGCGCCGGCGATATTGAGCGTGGTCTTGCCTATCGTCTTTTCGACCACCCCGCCGGTAAGCCCCGCCAGTGCGGCCAGTTGGGCGCCCGAGGAATCGCCGAGGACGGCTATTCTGGCAGGGGCCCAGCCATAGGTCTTGGCGTGGACGCGGGCCCAGCGGATCGCGGCCTTGCAGTCGTGAAGCTGGGCCGGGAAGGGGGCCGTATCGGTCAGCCGGTAGTCGATGGTGATGGCCGCGAAACCCTGTTCGGCAAAGCGTTCGGCCATGTGGCGGAATTGCTCCTTCGAGCCGATGCGCCATCCGCCGCCGTGGATCAGCACGACGAGTGGGGGCACATCGGCCCCGGCATCGGTGGCCTCGTTTTGGGGCAGGTAGATGTCGAGCTTGAGCGGCTTGCCCTGGGGCTGCGCATATTCGATGTCCGCGAAGTCGGGCGCACGGTCCGGCGCGGCATACATCTGCGCCTCATAGGGCGCGGCGAGGGCCACCGGGCTCGCAAGGGCGAGGGCCAGGGCGACCGTGCCATGCCGGACCATGCCGCACATCACAGGTCTAGTTCCTCCAGGTCCATACTGCCCATCCATTCGCGCATGGTTTCGTGATCGACATTTGGCGCGCCCTGGGGCGGATTGGCCTTGAGCTTGCTGCGCACGAGCTGTTCCAGTTCGGCGCGGCGGGCAAAGCTCACAGTGTCCGAATATTCCGTGGCGATGATGATGTCGGGCTCGCCTTCGCGCTGCCCCTTCACTTCGAAGACGTGGTAGGAGACCACGACACCTTCCTCGATCAGGATTTTACGCCGGGCTTTCCAGACCGTGGCAAGGAACTGCAGGTATTGCTTGGTCATGCCCGGACGGGTGCGGAACTTGGAGAAAGTCCAGAGCGATTTGGGCTGCAGTTCCTCTGCCTGCACGGATAGCGGGGTGACTGCAAGAGCGAGCGGAAGCAGCCAGAGTGCGAGACGCGCCATCCATGTTCCTCCTTGGCGTGGATGCAATGTCGATGGGAGAGCATTGCTTCTACACGCGTCAATATCCATGCCGAGTGCGCTTAACAGTGCGATAAGCTGTACCTAAACGGCAGTAGAGGATTCAGTCCCGCCAGGGCACGGGGCGCAGCGATTTGCGCAGGAGCATCAGGAAGTCGCCGACACGGGCGGACCGTTCTCCGCGCCGCCCGAGAAAGGCGGTGATGTCGGCATCGGGAAGCTGCCAGCCGGGCAGCAGCGGCACAAGCGTTCCGGCGGTCAGATCGTCCGCCACATCCCATTCGGAACGGATCGCGATGCCCAGTCCGTTCAGCGCCATCGACTTGGACACTTCGCCGTCGTTGGTGGAAAAATACGGCTCTATCCGCACGCTGACATGATCGTCCTGCCCATTGCGGAAGCGCCAGAGCGTGACGTCTTCGTCGTTTTCGCGCAGGGCGATGCAGCGATGACGACGCAGGCTGGCCGGTTCTTCCGGTTCACCGTGCTTTTCGATGTAGGATGGTGCGGCGCACAGGATGCGGCGGTTCGGAGCCACGACCGTGACAATCTGTTCGCTGTCGCGCATTTCGCCGATGTGGATCATGATATCGCTGGCAGTCGTCAGGTCGCTTCCCGGACGGTCCGAGAGGGTGAGTTCGACCCGGACATCGGGCCGCTCTTCGTGGTATTTGGTGATCAGCGGCGTGATATAGTGGCGGCCAAAGCCAAGTGGTGCCACCAGGCGAAGGACGCCGGTCGCAACCCCGCGGCGCTCGGCCAGTTCTTCCTGGAGGGCGGAGAGCTGTTCCAGAATTTCGCTGGACCGGTTGAGCAGCAGTTCGCCGTCCGTCGTGATCCGCAACCCCTTGCTGCCACGGTCAATCAGGCGCAGGCCAAGCCTGCGTTCGATCTGAGTCAGCCGCTGGCTTACTGCCGGCGGCGTGACGCCCAGCGTGCGTGCGGCAGCGGCAAGGGATGTGGACGATCCGATGGTGGCAAACAGTTCAAGATCGTCAGCGGATAGCATTCAGCTCTACCTTAAGCCTCCAATAAGCCTGTGCGGCATGGCGCAGGGGCAATGGGATTGTACAAATCGTCGGAAGTCAAGAATAACCAAGGTGATCACGTGGCAGCAAATTTCAAACCATGCGCAATCGGCGACCTGCAGACCCCGTCGCTGCTTCTCGATCCGAGGCGCATGGCCCGCAACATAGTCCGCATGCGCCAGCAGATCACACGGCTGGGTGTCGGCTTCCGTCCTCACGTGAAGACGGCCAAGTGCCTTGAGGTAATTTCGCTGCTTTCCGACAATGGCGCCCTGCCGGTGACGGTTTCGACTCTGCAGGAAGCGGAGCAGCTCGCGCAGGTCGGCTATCGCGACATTCTCTATGCCGTGGGCATGATCCCCAACAAGATCGCGCGGGTTCAGGCGCTGCGCGACCGGGGTGTCGATATCAAGGTGATCGTCGATAACCCGGAAGCCGCGGCAGCGTTGAGCGCGGCAGCTGTGGTGAGCGACAATCCGGTGCCGGTGCTGATCGAGATCGATTCCGACGGGCATCGTGCCGGGGTGAAGCCCGACGATGTCGAAGCTCTGCGGACAACGGCGGCCAATCTTTCCGGCGGCGTGTGTCTGGGCGGTGTGCTGACTCATGCGGGCGGCAGCTACTCATCCCATTCGCAGGACGAGATCCGCGGCTATGCCGAGCGCGAAACGCGTGCGGTGGTGGATGCGGCAGAGGCCTTGCGCAAGGGCGGCTATCAGGTCGACATCGTCAGCCTGGGATCGACGCCCAGCGTTCTCTTCTCTGATGACATGACCGGCGTGACCGAGGCGCGGGCCGGCGTCTTCGTGTTTTTCGATCTGGTCATGGCGGGGCTGCAGGTCTGCGATGTCGATGACATCGCCATATCGGTTCTGGCCAGCGTTGGTACGGTCCAGGCCGACCGCGGGCGCTTCATCGTAGACGCGGGCTGGACAGCCATGTCGCGCGACCGGGGTACGTCGGTGCAGAAGGTCGATCAGGGCTATGGTCTCGTGTGCGACATTGCCGGGCGCCCCATTCCCGATCTGATCATGACGGAAGCCAATCAGGAGCACGGCGTGCTTGCCCTGCGTGAAGGCAGTACGCAGTCCCTGCCGGATCTCGGGATTGGGGATCTCGTGCGCATCCTGCCCAACCACGCCTGTGCGACGGCAGGGCAGCATGCTGCTTACAGCGTAATTGATGAAGAGCAGGGGGGGGTCGTTGATCGCTGGTCCCGCTTTGGGGGGTGGTGATGGCCGATATCGTTCCGATCGTTACAACGAAGGCACCCCCTCCCGGCGGGCACTATTCGCAGGCCGTAGCCATGGGAGATATGCTGTTCGTGTCCGGGCAGCTTCCGGTCAGGGGTGCCGGCGACCATGTGCTGGCCGAGGCCGATTTCGCCACGCAGGCACGGCAGGCATTTGCCAACCTTTTTGCTGTCCTTGGTTCGGCGGGCGCGGATGCCGGTGACGTGCTGAAAGTGTCTGTCTACGTGACTGACATTGCTGACTGGCCTCAATGCAATGAAATTTATGCCGAATTCTTCGGTAGCAGCCGCCCCGCCCGCTCGATAGTGCCTACCGGGCCGCTTCACTTCGGTTACCGGATCGAAGTGGATGCCATCGCCCGCATGCCGAAGCCCGACACACCCTGAACGAAAGAAAACGCCATGATCCGATCCGTCTTGCGTACTGCCCTCCTGATCGGATTTGCGACTACGCCGATCGCCGCTGGCGCGCAAAGCACCGATCCGGGATCATGGCGCCTGCGGCCATCGGCCCACGTTGCGGGCGAGCCCGAAACGCTCTGGTCGCTGGACGAGCGCATGAAGGAATATCATGTGCCGGGCGTGAGCGTCGCGATTGTCCGCGACGGTAAAGTGTCCTGGGCCGGCGGCTTCGGCGTCTTGCAGAATGGCGGATCGGACAAGGTCGATGCCGATACGATGTTCTCGGTGGGTTCGCTCAGCAAGGTCGGGGCGGCGTTCATCGTGCTGCGCATGGTCGATGAAGGCAAGCTCGATCTCGATCGCGACGTGAACGACTATCTCAAGCGCTGGAAAGTACCGCTCAATATCTTCACGCTGGAAAATCCGGTTACGCTGCGCCGTCTCCTGTCGCATACGGCAGGCATAAATATTCGTGGCTTTCCCGACTTCCTGCCCGGCGCGAAGCTGCCGACGCTGGTCGATACGCTGGAGGGCAATGCCCCTTCTCTGACCGGCCCTGTGCAAGTGGTCTATGCACCCGGCTCGCGGGCGGTCTATTCGGGCGGAGGCATCTCGATCGAGCAGATGGTGGTGGAAGACGTGCTGGGCACGGACTTTGAAAGCGCCGCGAAGCATTATCTGTTCGAACCGCTGGGCATGACGCGCAGCACATATGCCCAGCCGCTCGATCCCGCTTACGGCAACATCGCCAAGGCCCATGACCGGGACGGCAAGCCTGAGGCCCTGCCGCGCGGCTATCAGGCCATGCCGGAAACCGCCGCCTCGGGCCTGTGGACCACGCCGAGCGACTCTGCCCGCATGGTGGCGGGAATGATCCGCTCCTACCGCGGGGAGCAGGGGGCTCCGCTTAGCCACGAGCTGGCGCAGATGATGATGGCCGAAGTCGCGCCAGGCCCGGTCGGGCTCGGTCCCTTTCTGGAAGGGCGCGGGTTGAGCCGCCGTTTCTACCACACCGGATCGAACGACAGCTACAAGGCCTGGATGGAAGGCCATCTTGCAAGTGGCGATGGCCTGGTCATTTTCACCAATGGAGCCAAGGGTTCCTTGCTCTACCGCGAGGTCCGCCGCGCGGTGGCCGCTGCCGAAGACTGGCCAAACGACCGCGTTGTTGAACTGCCCGCCGCAAACCTTCCGGCAGAGAGGCTTGCCGGGCTGGCGGGGACTTACGTCTTTGCCGAAACGCACGGCGTGCTCGACGAGCGTGCGACGGTCTTTCCCGACCCGCGTATCGTGCGCATATCGGTTCGTAATGGCAGGCTTACGCTGTCTAAGCCTGATGGCGGCGGAAAACAGCCGTTGATTCCGGCCGATCGCAGCCATTTCGTCTTCGCATCCGACGCCGCGCGCTGGGTCGAATTCGTGACCAACGGGAAGGGTGAGGTCGATCGCCTGATCCTGCGCAACGGCCTGTCTGCGGTCGAGGCGCATCGGAAAATGACTAGCCAGCCTTAAGGCATGACTTAATGACGCCTTCATGACGGCGAAATTGCTGCTCTGCAGCATTCGTGCACAATCGCTCTTACAGGATCGATGCCGGCGCTCCAGGGAACCGCGCCACTCGGCCTTCGAACATACTAGGGGGTCAATATGAAAACGGTTTTCCGTCTTGGGGTAGCTCTTTCGGTCATGGCTTTTGCTGCTACGCAGGCTCATGCGCAGGATACGACGGAAACCGATGAAGGTAACGGCGTCATTACGGTCATCGGTACGCCGTCCGAGAACTACTTCAGCCGCTCCGCCGAAGTCGGCGATCGCCTTGGCAAGGACATACTCAACATTCCCCGTTCGGTGGAATCGATCCCCGAGCAACTCCTGACCGACCAGCATGTGCGCGAATTAAGCGAGATCTACCGCTATTCGCCCAACGTGGCGATCAGCGACGGCTATGGCGGGACGCGCGAGGACTATCTGATCCGCGGTTTCCGCCGCCGCGACGACGTCTATCGCGATGGCGTGCGGCTCAAGACCAACAATACCGTTGATCCCAGCACGGTGGCGAGCGTGGAGATCCTGAAGGGGCCGACGTCGGACATCGGCCAGATGACGCCCGGAGGCCTCGTCAACTACGTAACGCGCAGGCCGAAGCTCGATCCGGCATACCGCGCGGAAGTGAACTTCGATTCCAGAGGGGAGCGGCAGGGCTTCTTCGATGCGACCGGCCCGCTGGGCGGCGGCTTCGCCTATCGCGTCGCGGGAAGCTATGAAAACGGGCACACCTTTCGCCAGTATTCCGATCAGGAGCGCCTGTTCGCTTATGGCGCTGTGAGCTGGTTCGGTGACAACGGAACCGAGATCCGCACCAGCTTCGAATATGGCGACGACAGCCGCGCGCTCGATCGCGGCATCGTCACGGTTCCCGATCCCACGGGCAAATATGCGCGCGTCGTGGCCGATGTGCCGCGCAAGCTCAGCTATCATTCGCCTTTCACCCAGCGCGATGCGGACTACATCTTTGCCTCTGCCGATCTGAGCATGCCGATTTCGGAGCAGCTCCTCTTCGAGGCGAAGGTTGTTTACTATGACGAGAACTCTTCCGACGTTCATGTTGAAGTTGGCGGTATCCTGTCCGACAGCACGCTCGTGCGTTATGTCCAGGGCAACGACGACCGCGATCTGAAGACGCAGTTCTATCGTGCGCAGATCCGGACGAGCGAAGGCGGGATTGGACCGTTCAGCGCGGTGATCGGTGCCGAATATCGCCACCAGACCGAATTCTGGATCAATTACCGCGGCCCGCTGCAGGTTCTCGGCACGGTCACCGATCCGATGTCGGACCTGCTGGTGAACGACGGGCGTGACTATGTTTTGCGCAACAAGTTCGACGTGAGCCAGACCGACTACGGCTTCTATGCGTTGACCGATATCACGCTGCACGAAACTTTCGTGGTGACGCTCGGCGGGCGTTACGAGACCTATAAGGGGGCGTTCGACAACGGCAGCCTGTTGTCAGGGGCGATCAGCGCCATGGACTTTCCGAGCGGCGACAAGTTCACTAAGTCCGGGGCCATCGCCTGGCACCCGACCCCTGAAACGACAGTCTACGCCAACTATTCGGACACGTTCCAGCCAGCGAGCTACTACGCCAACAATCCCACGATCTTCCCGGCGCAGAACGGCAGGATGTACGAGGCGGGCGTGAAGCAGGCGCTGTTCAACAATGGCCTGATGATCACGGGTGCCTATTTCGACGTGAAGCAGGACAACGTCGTCGAGAATGTCGATGGCGAGGCCCGGCTGACCGGCGGGCAGACCTCGCGCGGGTTCGAATTGGGCGTGGTCGGTTCGCCGATGAAGGGGCTGAACCTTCGCGGCGGCGTTGCTTATGTAGATGCCCAGACGGTCAGTGCCATCCCGGCCGACGATGGGCTGCGCCCGCGCAACGTGCCGAGCTGGACCGCGAGCCTGTGGACGTCCTATGAATTCAAGGACCCGGACCACCCGCTTGTCGGTCTGGGCTTCGGCCTTGGCGCCACCTACGGTTCGGACCGCTGGGGCGACACCAGGCAGGCCTTCATGATCGGCGACTACACGATCGTCGACAGCTCGCTGTGGTACTACATTCCGCTCGGTTCCGGTCCGCAGCTGCGGCTCAATGCGGGCGTGAAGAACGTCTTCGATGAAAGGTACTATACCTCTGCGGGCGGCACTTACCGAATCGGCGTGGGCACGCCGCGCACCGTGTTCGTCGGCCTTGGCATCGATCTTTGAGGTACGCGCCGTGAAGAGCATATCTCCTTGGCGGTTGGCATTGGCGGCACTTCTGTCGGTGCCAACCGCCGCTCAGGCCCAGAGTGCGCCTGCTTCGGCGATCGATCCGGCGGTTCAGGCCCGGATCGACCGTGTGCTGGCGAAAACGCCGCTGATTGACGGGCACAACGACTGGGCCTGGGCACTGCATGAGAACTACGACACGGGCGCGGCCACGCTCGACCTGAAGGCGGATACCCGCTGGCTCGAAAAGCCTCTCGACACCGATATTCCCCGGCTTCGGCAGGGGCGGGTCGGCGGCCAGTTCTGGTCGGTGTGGATTCCGGCGGAGATCCCCGGCGCTGATGCCGTTACCGAAACACTGGCGCAGATCGACCGCGTGCGCACGATTGTTGCGCGCTATCCCGGCACTTTCGAACTGGCGGGTACGGCAGCGGATGTCCGCCGCATTCACAAGGCCGGCAAGATCGCTTCGATGATGGGCGTTGAGGGCGGCAACCAGATCGACAATTCACTGGCCGTCCTGCGCATGTATTACGCGCTCGGTGCGCGTTATCTGACGCTGACCCACGCCAAGACGACCGACTGGGCGGATTCGGCCAACGATACCGCGCTCCACGACGGATTGACCGCTTTCGGCCGCGCGGTGGTGCATGAACTCAACCGGCTGGGCATGATGGTCGATCTCAGCCATGTCTCGGTCGCGACGATGCGCGATGCGCTGGAAGCGACGGTTTCGCCGGTGATCTTTTCGCACTCGGGCGCCTTTGCCGTGAACCCGCATGTACGCAATGTGCCTGATGATATCCTGCGCCGGGTCAAGGCCAATGGCGGCGTGGTGATGGTCACTTTCGTGGCAGGCTATGTTTCGGATGCCCATCGCCACTGGGCGGCGGAACGCGCCGCCGAATTCACCCGCCTTTCGGGCATGCCCTACGACGGGCTCTATGTCGGCCGTCCCGAACTGGCCGAAAAGGCCCTTGCGGAATGGGACGCGGCGCATCCCCGCCCCTCGGCCTCGATCGCCGAAGTGGCCGATCACATCGAGCATGTCCGCGATGTCGCCGGAATCGATCATGTCGGGCTCGGCTCGGACTATGACGGGACGACTTATCTGCCCGAGGGCCTGGACGGAACCGAGACTTATCCCGCCCTTTTCGCCGAACTGATCCGGCGCGGCTGGAGCGATGCCGATCTGGCCAAGCTGGCGGGCGGTAATCTCCTGCGCGCGATGGAAGCCAACGAAGCCGTGGCGAAGGCGCTTGCCGGAGAAACGGTGGGCCTGACCAAAGGGCCGGGTGCCGGGAAGGAGTGGAAGGCGCATTGATGCCCCGTCCGTCCTGACGGGCGGCGGCGCAGCGCCTTGAAACCGCTATGGCAAAACGTCTCACCAGCTACATTTTCGCCGCGATCCTGGCAGGCGCGCTCTGCGGCTCCCTGCTGCACGTATTCGTCACCGATCCGGTGACGCTGGAGCGCCTTGCTTCGATCCTGACGACGGTGACCGATGTCTTCTTGCGGCTGATCAAGATGGTGATCGCGCCGCTGATCTTCGCCACGCTCGTCACCGGCATCGCGCGCATGAACGATGTCGGCCTGCTGGGCCGCATCGGGCTGCGCGCGCTGGTCTGGTTCTTGAGCGCATCGCTGGTCTCGCTGGCGCTGGGCCTGCTGCTGGGCAATCTGTTCCGTCCCGGTGAAGGGCTGGATCTGGCCGCGCCGGCGGCAGGAGCGGTCAGCGGGATCGACGGAGGCGCGGTGGATCTGCAGCGCTTCATTACTCATGCCGTGCCGCAATCGGTGATCCAGGCCATGGCCGCCAATGCGGTTTTGCCGATCGTGGTATTCTCGGTGTTCCTGGGTGTGGCGCTTGCCGCGATGCAGGATCAGGCCGCGCCACTCGTGCGCGCGCTCGATCTGCTGACCGAAGCGATGATGAAAGTTACCGGCTATGTCATGCGGCTGGCACCTTTTGCGGTGTTTTCGGCGCTGGCCCATGCCGTGGCGATCAACGGCCTTTCGGTGCTGATCAGTTTCGGCAAGCTGGTGGCCACGTTCTACCTGGGCATTGCCGCGTTGCTCGCCATATTGGTGCTGGTTGCCATGACGATCATCGGCAAGAGCGTGTTCGCGCTGCTGCGCGAGATCCGCCAGCCGATCCTGCTGGGGTTCTCTACCTCCAGTTCGGAAATCACCTTTCCCGGCATGCTCGATGGGTTGGAACGGTTTGGCGTCCGGCGTTCGCTGGCCAGCTTCATCCTGCCGCTGGGCTATTCGTTCAATCTCGACGGCTCAATGATGTTCATGACGCTGGCGACGTTATTCATCGCGCAGGCCTATGGTATTTCGCTCGATTTCGGGACGCAGTTGCTGCTCGTCGCCGTTCTCATGCTGTCGTCCAAGGGCATGGCTTCGGTGCCAAGGGCCAGCCTGGTCGTCGTGGCCGGCGTCCTGCCGCAATTCGGTCTGCCGTCGGAAGGGCTGCTGCTGGTGATGGCGATCGACCAGATACTCGACATGGGGCGTACCGCCACAAACGTGGTCGGCAACGCATTGGCGACAGCTGCCATCGCACGCTGGGAAGTGGCCGCAGAGGCCGCAGATACTGCACAGGTCAAGGAGTTAGAAACAATATGACTGGAAGAGCTCTTGCCCGCACGCTGACCGTACTGGCGGCCGCAGTTTCGCTCGCAGGCGCCCCAGCCATGGCGCAGCCGCAGTACGAGATCGCGATCAACAACGGCCGCGTGATCGATCCGGAAACCGGGCTCGACGCGGTGCGCTCGATCGGGGTTTCGGATGGCCGGATCGTGACCGTTTCGAAGGACCCGCTCGAAGGCAGCCGGACGATCGATGCGAAAGGGCTGGTGGTCGCGCCCGGATTTATCGACGTGCATTCCCACGCGCTGATGACGCCTTCCGCCTGGACCCAGGCTTTCGACGGCGTCACCACGCAGCTCGAGCTGGAAAACGGCATCTGGCCGGTCGCGGGCACGTACGATGCTTTCGCGAAGAAGGGGCACCCGATCAACTATGGCTTTGCGACCGGGTGGCATCCGATCCGCCTGGCGCTGCTGGGCAAGCAGTCGGAAGATCTGGTCGATGAGAAGACCAGCCAGAAGGTCATCGATGCGATGGAGACCGGCCTTGAGGAAGGCGGGATCGGCGTCGGCCTGACTGTCGGCCATCACACCGGGACCAATCGTCTGGAGTACTACGCCGCGGCCCGGCTGGCGAAGGCCCATGGCCTGCCGACGTTCACGCATATCCGCTACAAGAACGTCCACGAACCCGAGGGCTCGATTGAAGGCGTGACAGAGCTGATCGGCATCGCTGCCGCTACGGGCGCACACATGCACTTGTGCCATGTGAACAGCTCCACGCTACGCGCCTTGCCGCGCGCGCTGGACATGATCGCACAGGCGCAGAAGAGCGGCGTGAACGTGACGACCGAGGCCTATCCCTGGGGCGCGGGTTCCACCACGATCAGGGCGCCGTTCCTGGCGCCGGAAAACCTGCCGCTGATCGATATCGAGCCGTCGAACATTACCGTCCTCAAGACCGGCGAGCATCCCGCTAGCGACGAGCGTCTGCGCGAACTGCGCAAGACCGATCCTTATGCGATGATCGTGGTGCAGTACTTCGACGAGGAGGAGCCGGAAGAACTCGCCCTGCTTAAGCAGGCGCAGCATTTCCCCGGCGCGCTGATCGTGAGTGATGCCGTTCCCTATCAGGTCGATGGCAAGTACCTGACCGATCCGGTCTGGCCTTTGCCCGCGAATGCCCAGGCGCATCCGCGCATTGCGGCCAGCTTTACCAAGGTGATTGCCCGTGAAGTGCGCGACAGCCACGAAATGACCATGCTGGATGCGATTGGCCGCGCAACTCTGCTGCCCGCGCGACTGCTGGAGGAGGGCGTGCCGCAGATGCGAAAGAAGGGCCGTATTCAGCCCGGCGCGGATGCTGATATCGTGGTCTTCGACCTGAACGGCCTCGAAAACCGTGCGACGTTTTCCGCCCCGACCTTGCCGACCAAAGGCATGCGCTTCGTGGTCGTGAACGGGAAAATCCTGATTGATCGCGGAGTTCTGAATAGACGCATCATGCCTGGGCATGCGGTGCGGGCACCTGTCCCGAAGTGATCTATAGAGCAATCCAGCGCCGCTGCTCTTCCAGCAGATCATAGTTGAACGCCTGATCGAGCGCCCTGAAATAGCGCCCGACCTTTGACCAGATGTTTTTCAATAGTTGACTGATAACCACAGCGGCTCTCCCAGAATGTCGGCTGGCACCGTCACATGCTGTTCATACCGGAACCTCCTTCGATCCCAAGGGATCTTCGTGGGATGGTTCGTCCGAGCGTTCGGCGTCTTCTGGCGGCGGGGTGATCTTGTACCAGAGCGCGTAGAGCGCGGGCAGGAACAGCAGGGTTAGCACCGTTCCGCCGAGCGTACCCCCAATGAGTGTGATCGCCATCGAACCCCAGAACACCGAACTGATCAGTGGAACGAACGCCAGCACGGCCGCGAGCGCAGTCAGGATGACGGGGCGCGAGCGCTGCACTGTGGCCTCGACCACTGCATCGAAGGCTGACAGGCCGCCACGCTCATTGTCGCGTATCTGCCCCATCAGGATCAGCGTGTTGCGCATGAGAATACCGGCAAGCGCGATCAGTCCCAGGATTGCATTGAAGCCAAAGGGCTGACCCGTGATGAGCAGAGTCGGCACCACGCCGATCAGCCCCAGCGGTGCAGTCAGGAGAACGATCCACATCGCCGACAAGCTTCGCACCTGCAGGATGATGACGACCATCATCAGCACGAACATGATCGGGAAAATCGGGGCAAGAGCGGCGTTGGCTTTGTTCGCCTCTTCGATCGAACCGGCCATGTCGATATGATAGCCGGAGGGCAGGTGATCGATGATTGGCTGCAGCTTCTTCATCATCGCGGTGGACACATCGGGCGGCTGTAGTCCCTCGGCGATGTCGCCGCGGACGGTGATCGTCGGCATCCGGTCGCGGCGCTGGAGAATGGGTTCCTCCATCCGCACTTCAATACGGCCGATCTGGCTGACCGGGATGCGCTGTCCGGCAGCGTTGGTAAGCGTGTAGTCGCCGATGCGTGCCGGATCGAGTCGAGCTGACCCGGCGGATCGCACGACCACGTCGACGGTGCGGATGTCCTCGCGGGACTGGCTGACGGTCACACCGTTCAACAAGAACTGCAGCTGCTGCGCAACGTCGCTGGAGGTGAGACCGAGAGCACGGAGGCGATCCTGGTCGAGCACGAAATGCAGTGCTGGCGCTCGCTCGCCCCAGTCGCTGTTAACAGTGCGCATCATCGGATCGGCCTGCAGAACATCCTGCACTTGCGCCGCGATCGTGCGCACAGTTGCAAGGTCGGGGCCATTCACCCGAAAAGCCACGGGAAAGGGCGAAGGTGGCCCGAACACGAGTTGCGTGGCCCGCACGCGCGCCGCCGGCGCCAGACCGTCTGCCACGGCCTGCCGAAGCCGCCACTTGAGCGTGTCGCGATCTTCCTCCTTAGCGGTGCGGACGATAATCTTGGCAAAAGAGGGGTCAGGCAGTTCGGGAGAAAGCGGAACGTAGAAGCGCGGGGCGCCTTGGCCAACGTAGGTGGTGACGATTTTCGACTCCGGCTGTTTTCGCAGCCAGGCCTCGACCTGTTGCGCCGACTCACTGGTGCGGTTGATTGCAGTGCCCTTTGACATTTGCACTTCGACCAGCAGTTCGGGCCGGTCGGATGTAGGGAAGAATTGCTTCTTCACCGGTCCCATGCCGATGCCAGCGACCAGAAATGCGCCGAGGGTCGTCACCGCTACCAGCTTCTTGCGTCGCACCGCCCATCGAATGATGCTCCGAACCCTCTGGTAGCGAGGTGTCTGGTAGATTGCGTTATGGCCGCCCTCGACCGGTTTGATCACGGGCAGCAGTTTCACGCCCATATAAGGTGTGAAGATCACTGCCACGAACCATGACGCGATTAGCGCGAAGCCAACGACCCAAAAAATATTCCCGGCATATTCACCGGCGGTGGATTTCGCGAAGCCGACAGGCATTAAGCCGATGACTGTTACCAGCGTGCCAGCGAGCATCGGCGCGGCGGTGTGACTCCAAGCGTAGGCCGACGCTCGGATTCGATCGTAACCTTCTTCCATCTTCACCACCATCATCTCGATAGCGATGATCGCGTCGTCGACCAGCAACCCGAGCGCGAGAATGAGAGCCCCGAGCGTAATACGGTCGAACACGCGGTCGGTCGCCAGCATGATGACGAGCACGATGGCAAGCGTCAGTGGTACGGCACCCGCGACGACGATGCCCACACGCCATCCCAGACTGATGAGGCTGACGATCATCACGATGGTGAGCGCTTCGAAGAAGGTGTGCATGAACTGGCTGACGGCCTCGCTGATGTTGACGGACTGGTCAGTCACGGTGCTCAGCGTCATTCCCAGCGGGAGTTCTTTCCGGATCCTGTCGACCTCCCCGGCCAACGCTTTGCCAAGATCAAGGCCGTTCGAGCCGTCGCGCATTACGACGCTAAGCAGCAGCGCCGGTTCGCCGTCATTACGGATTAGGAAGGTGGCGGGATCTTCGTAACCGCGCTCGACCTTGGAAATCTCGGAGAGGCGCAGTGTGTTACCGTTTGCGGCGATGGGTAGGTCACGGATTTTAGACAGATCGTCGAACGCGCCATCAAGGCGTACCACGACAGACTGCCCCTTCGTCTCGATCGATCCGGCGGGAGTTATAAGGTTCTGGCTCGCCAATGCATTAAAGATCGAGCGTGGCGAAATACCGAGAGTGGCGAGCCGTTCCTGGGCAAACTCGACATAGATGCGTTCGGGCCGCTCGCCCAATATCTTGACCTTCGCCACGCCAGGAACGTGGAGGAGCCGCTGGCGCAGACGCTCAGCCTCGCGAACCATGTTGCGCTGGGGCTCACCCTTGGCCCCGAGTGCGTACAACGCGAAGCTGACGTCGCCATATTCATCGTCGACGAACGGTCCTAAGACGCCTTTGGGAAGATTTCGCGCCTCATCCGACATTTTCTTGCGCGCTTGGTAAAATTGCGCCGGCACTTCGCTAGGCGGCGTTTGATCGCGGAGTGTCAGTGTGGTGAAGGCAAGTCCGGGCCGCGTGAAGGTTTCACTGCGGTCATACCAGCGTAATTCCTGAAGCCGCTTCTCCAACGGCTCGGCAACCTGGTCCTGCATTTCCTGTGCGGTAGCGCCCGGCCATGCGGATACTACGGTCAGTGTCTTGATGGTGAAGCTGGGATCTTCAGCACGACCGAGATTGAGGAAGGCGAAGATCCCCGCACCGACGATCGCGATCAGGAAGAACAGAGTAACGGATTGCTCGCGCACCGCCAGGGCGGACAGATTGAAGCCCCGCTTCTCCTGTTCGGGTTCATCGGGTTCATGCGCGCTCATCGAACCGCTCCCGATACGGGTGCGGCGACGCGGACGGCCTGCCCTTGATGCAGCATGTGCGCGCCCATCTCCACGAAGCGCTCGCCAGCTTTCAGGCCTGAAGTGATCGTCGCGGTTTCCTCGCCGACTGCCGAAATGCGGACGGGTCGCCATACGATCTTCGCGGGCGAACCGGGGCCGATCACCCATACACCGGGGCCCTTGCCGACGTCCCGTATCGCACCGAGCGGGACGACCGTGGCGGGCGTTTCCCTGGGCTCCGCCAACGAGACGGTGACTGTCGATCCTAGTGGCGCGCGCGCGGGCTTGCCTTCGAGTACATAACGCGCCTCGAAGGTGCGGGTTGCCGGATCGGCCGCGTCGGAAAGCTGCCGTAATCGCGCTGTTCCCTTTTCGCCAGCGTAGGTCCGTGCGTGGGCGGTCGAGCCGATCGCCGGCCTTACCGTCTCGGGCAATTGCACCAGCGCCTCGCGGGGGCCTGACCGGGCCAGTCTCACGACAATCTGGCCTGCGACGACGACCTGACCGGGTTCGGCCAGCGTCTCGACGATAGTGCCGTCTGCATCAGCCAGAAGAACGCTGTAATTGGCTTCATTGCGCGAGATGCGGGCCTGTGCCTCTGCGGCCGAGAGTTGGGCGCGAGCCGATTCAGCCGCCGCTTTTGCCTCATCGTACGCCGACGCGGACACCGCCCCAGCGCTTACCAGATCGCGCAAGCGCCGTTCATCGGCAGCGCTCTGAACGGCGCGAGCACGCGCGGCCTGTACCGCCTGCCGTGAAGCTTGCGTAGCAAGCGCGAGGTCGGTCCGGTCGATCCGCAAGAGCGGTTGGCCACGCCGTACTACTTGCCCAGCATCAACCAGGCGTTCGATCACCTTGCCACTTACCCGAAAGCCGAGATTGCTTTGCACACGAGCAGCGACGACCCCGGTGAACTCGCGCTTTGCCGCACTCTTCTTCGCCACGGTCATCACGCGGACAAGCGGTGGCTCCGTGCGCGGATCGCTCGGCGCCTTCTGACATGCTGCCAGCGGCAGCGCGAGAATGAACACGGACAATCCCGCAGTGATGAACGGACTCGACAAGGGCTGATCCTCCAAACTCTGAGGACCATTTGTTTCCTTGTGACGATTTTGTCAATGGGTCACTAATTCATTTCTTCAAGGCGCCAAGCTCCGGAGGATAAGGCTCACGACCTCTTGAGGCGCATCCGGTAGCAGATCCAAATTGCGTTCGAGGTGCAACGGATCGATAAAGGGCATCATGGCGTAGAGAATCGCGCGACAGGTTTCGTCAAGCGGCGTCTTTCGCTCGAACTCACCACTTTCCCGGCCAAGCTTGATGATCTCGGCCAGCATTTCCCTGACGGTTTCTTTGTAGGCTTCCGATGACCCCCATCGCTCAGCGGCCGAATGGGCTGTAATATCATAGATCTTGCGATCATGAAAAAATAGATCAGCACTCCTGGTTGTCAAACTCTTGAACATCCGTCTGAGGCAATCCGTTGCACTATCGCCTTTTTCTATTGAATCCTGGGTCTCGGAAATGATTTTCTCCAAGCGTGAACCGCATATTTCTTCCCCGATTGCCTGCTTTGATTCGAAAAAGCGATAGATATAGGCCTTCGAGAAGCCGATCTCCTTCGCGAGATCTGCGACGGTCGTCTTGGCATAGCCGTAGCGGGCAAAACATTGATGCGCCGCCGCGATAATTTGATCGCGAACAGCATGCTCGGCAGGGCCGCGGGCTGGGGCGTCAGGGGTAAAGGTCGTCATCCCACAACCATAAGTCTCTCAGCGCAGATTGACAACGGGTGACTACTTGGCATATCGGTCACAGGCATTCTTGTTCCTGCCGAGGTAGTGATGCAGCCCAAATCCCTGCTTATATTTGCCACCTGTGGTTCGCTGCTGCTTGCCGGCTGTTCCGTGGGACCACGTTATGTTCGCCCTGAAGCCACAGCCCCCGCCTCCTTCCACGGCGCGCTGGCTGTCGAGGCACGGAATTCGGTGCTTGGCACAGTCGACCTGGTCGACTGGTGGCAGGCCTTTAACGATCCCCTGCTCACGAGCCTGGTCGAGCGAGGGCTTGCTCAAAATCTCGATCTTCAGCAGGCTGCCGCTCGCGTCCTGCAGGCGCGCGCGGCCTTGAAGGGCGCGAATTCCGCCCTGCTCCCCTCGGGTCAGGTTACCGGACGGGGAGGCGGAGTTTATCAGTCGCTCGAGACGCCGACTGGACGAATTGGCAGCGCCTTCCCGCAGTTCGAACGATCTACGGAGAGTTACGAACTGGATCTGGGCGCCAGTTGGGAGATCGATCTGTTCGGTGGTCGCGACGCTGCCCGTGATGCGGCGCGAGCCGAGTGGCAGGCCTCTCAAGCCGGCGCGGTCGCCGCGCGCCTCTCCGTCGCGGCACAGGTTGCTGACACCTATGTCGCAATCCGCATGCTGCAGGCGCGGCTCGATGTCGCGCGCGCGCAACTCGATACCCAGGAGCGCCTTGTTGATCTAGTGGGGCTCCAGTATCGCAAAGGGGTCGCTGCCGAATTGCAGTTGAGACAGGCCGAAGGCGCATTGGCGCAGGTCCGCGCCTCAGTCCCGGCATTGCAGAACGAGCTTAACATGGCGATGAACGCGCTCGACGTTCTGATCGGTGTCCAGCCAGGCACCACTCGCACTAAGCTTGCAGCCCATGCCCCAATACCTCTTGCCCCTGCGGTATCGGCGGCGGGCGGACCGGCTGCTTTGCTGCGTCGCCGGCCCGACATCATCGCAGCCGAGCGCACGCTTGCTGCGTCCAATGCCCGGATCGGTGTCGCATTCTCGGAATATTATCCCAAGATCTCGCTGAGCGGCCTTTTGGGCACTGCAACCACGGCAGCGGGCGGGCTGTTCACTGGCAACGCAACGCAGGCAAATGGCATATTGGGACTACGTTGGCGGCTGTTCGACTTTGGCCGAGTGGACGCTGAAATCAAGGCTGCCAAAGGCCGCAACGCCGAAGCGTTGGCCGCATATCGCCTGACGGTTTTGCGCGCATCGCAGGATGTCGAGGACGCCTTCTCGACACTGGTGCAACAAGAAGCGCGCGCGCGGGCTCTTGTCCAAGGGGAAACTTCCCTAACACGGGCGCGCGACACATCGATGGCTGCCTACAAGGGCGGTGTTGTCAGTCTTGTCGAGGTGCTCGAAGCCGACCGACGCCTTCTTGAGGTTCGTGACGGTGCGATCCAGGCGCAAGCCGCCTCGGCGCGGGGAGCAATTGCTTCGTTCCGTGCGCTTGGAGGAGGCTGGAATCCCCAGGTCACATCTGGTTAAATCACCATTGGAGAGACGCACTATGTCCGAAAAAACCACTGCGCAAAGCGGCCTCGAGCAGGTTCGCGCCATGTTGGCCGGAGGACGCCAACCGCCGCTGAACGAAAAACTCGGGATCGCGCTCATCGAAGCAGAACATGGTCATGCATTATTCGAGGCAACACCCGACAGCACCGTCTACAACCCCATGGGCAGCGTCCATGGCGGCTTTGTCGCAGCCGTTCTTGACAGCGCTTGCGGCATTGCCGTCCATACAGCCCTTGAAGCGGGCTATGCCTACACTACGCTCGAACTCAAAGTATCCTATCTGCGCCCACTCACCGACCGGAGCGGCACGGTGCGCAGCCATGGCCGCCTTGTGTCGATCGGAAGGCGCGCTGCGTTTGCCGAAGCTACGCTACATGATGGTGAAGGTAAGCTATGCGCGACCGCAACCTCGACATTGCTGGTTTTCGAATCACGCCGGTAGGGCGATGTACGGGCCAAAACGCTCACTTATGAGACCTCCGGCGCCGCGCGGTGCTTGTAGGAATATTTGCCGCTGTGGCTCTGGCTTGCGCGTCTCTCAGAGGTGGCCTGGAGAATCTGCACACTGAGATAATTGGATTTTCTGCCTGAGAGCAGCCAGATGGGCTGCGAGACAGGAGCAGAGAATGAGCAGACGACCCCGGCGCAACCACAGCCCGGCATTCAA
>NZ_VIRF01000041.1 GCF_008107685.1 Novosphingobium sp. BW1 | reverse complement strand
GGCAGCCATCAACCGCTTCATCAAAGAGCACAACGAGGATCCGCGTCCCTTCGTCTGGAAAGCCGACCCCCACGACATCATCGCCGCTGTCAGGCGCGGGCACCAAACGTTGGAATCAATCCACTAGCTGAAATAGCGCAATCGAAAAGCGTCGAGCGCGTGACGGGGGTGTCGTTCGCCAAGCCGAAGTAGTGCCCGATTCTGTCGCTGTAGACCTGCCCTTCCTCCATGTGAACGTCCCCTTCGCGCGAGACCGTACGTCAAAAGAATGCAGTGAAAAGCCCCTCATTTGAGGGAGTATGGTCGTTTCTTGCGCGAATCGAGCGCCCGCGCCGCGTTAATCCCGGTTTTGTTCAAGCCATTTGAGCATTGTTGGCTGATCTTGCTCATATGGTTTCCTTCTTGCAAATCTTGGATCCGAAGGCTTGTCGGCACAAGGGGCTCATGCGTTCAGTCGCTCCCGCTGGCGGCACGGCTTGGACTTGCCGGACGCTCACTCGAATATTCAAGTCGATCCGTTCGACCCTTGGGCAAGTCCTTGAGCTCAAGGATGTTGAGATGGCGCCGATCCGCAGCCCGGGGGCATCCGCTGCGTGTACGCCTGTTAGTCCGCGCCGGCTGGTGGCTAGCGTTCTTGCGCGCCTTGAACGCGAGGGATATCACGGTTTCGAGGCGATCGATCTTGGTGTCTCTCCCGAGCTTCCCTTCGTTCTCGTCGGCAAACGGGAACTTGAGCATGCCTTTTTCGGGGTGCTCGCTTCCTTGGCGAATGAGCCGGGGTGGGGGGAGGACGTCTCGATTGATGCTTGGGATAGCGAAGAGGACGTGGCGCTTGGCATATGTATAAACGCTGCGGTTCTGAGCGGAGGTTTGACCTTACTTCGCAAGGCCGTCGAGGCGCATGGAGGAGGTATGCTCTGCCAAAGCGAGAATGCGCGACGATATCAGATCACACTTGTCTTGCCGGCGGTTCGGCACAGTCGCATCTCGATCGCGCGCCAAAGCTGGACGCGATTGACCGTCTCAGCTTGCGGGCGGGAACGCGAACTGCAGGATTGAAAGATCGTCCGGGGCAGACGATATCTCTGCTCGCTTGAGTATCCGGACCAGCAGGTCGTTGGCCAACCGGACATCCGTGAGAGGTTGGCAATGGTGGGGGCGGGAGGTCCATGTCGGAACGCGCATGAGTGTCTCCGTGGGACCAACCGCCATTAGGGCCTTGGTGTAGCGTGATCAGAACCGCCAAGGTGACGGGTTCGATTGTGCTTGCAGAGGTCTGTGATTTCCCCGTCGACAGCATATCGCGGTACGCCAAGCGGTGAGTGAAAGCGCGATTGGCCTCGCGCGGACTTGCCATTTTGATATCGGTTATCTGCTTCCCTTGCGCCGTGTGGATTGCAGGGCCGCGCAGTATGAAACAGCTCAGCCTTGCTACTGATCCCGGTGTCGGGACGGCAGCGCGAACGAACAGTCTAAGTTAGGGCGTTGTTCGAACGGACTGAATGCTTGCTGAGCGAGGAGGTCTAGCAAGCTGGCGTGGCGTGAACATGCCAAGGACCTACGCGTTCATCGGGAGGGCTACCCTGTTTCGGCTACGGCGTCTTATGAGCTGGTTCAGTCGCAGAAATAGAACAGGCCTCATCTTGCGCTCGATCAACGATCCGATAGAACGATCCGATAGACTGAATTTACATCGAAATTCGATGTCGAGGCGTGAGATCCTCGCTTGAGATACTTTCAGCCCGCTTCCTGATGCGGCCGGTTCGCCTCGCCTCGCCTCGCAGTCGGGGATCGGCTGATGATCGCGAGAATTCCATCTGCGGACGGGCAGGGTGGCATAACCACGCCGAAGCTCGGGGCGATCTACACCCCTCTCGAATGGATCGCGCTGAAGGCATCATGGGGGGCGTTCGTTTCGTGCGCCAAGCTTTTACGATTTGTACGGCGTTCAGGCTGCGAACCTCAATCCGATATCCCGGTTCGGGGGTGAGGGCTATGCGCCGGACGCCACGGCACTGCTCGTTTCGGGGGGCAATGCGGGTCTCAAGCCCGAACGCGCCGAGAGCTGGTCGGCCGGTGTCGACATCCGTCCGCAAGCGCTTCCAGGTTTCGGGCTGGAACTGAGCTATTTCGAAACACACTACACCAACCGCGTGGTCACGCCGATCACGCTGACGGCGCAGGCGCTGACGAATTTCGCCTACGCCGCACAACTGACCTATTCGCCCGATGCCAGCCTACTCGAAGACGTCCTTGCCGGAGCCGATACCTTCGTCAACGCCACATCCAGTCCCTATGATCCCGCCAATGTCGCGGTTCTCATCGATAACCGGAATACTGCGCCTTCGTCCCCTCGTGAGGTGCCAGCCTCCGATGTCCAGCATGCCGATGAAGCCGCGGGGCTGAAGATGCCGGGAAGCGAACCTGCCGTCGCATCCGGCAAGGAAGGCTTTGCGCGCCAGCTCGAGACGCGAAGTAGCCGCAATGCCCAGGTCCTCGAGCCTGCGGCCTCGTCGCGTGTTCTCATGGCGGGCAGCGTCATTGCGGCCAGCCTTGTGATTGGCATAAATTCGGACCTTCCCGGCATGGTGATTGCTCAGGTCACCCGCAATGTCTTCGACAGCATCACGGGCCGGGTCCTGCTCATCCCACAAGGATCGCGCCTCATTGGCAACTACGATTCGCAAGTGTCCTATGGGCAAAGTCGGGTCCTGCTGGTCTGGCAGCGTCTGGTCTTGCCTGATGGGCGTTCTCTGCGCCTTGATAACATGCCAGCGAGCGACCCGCAGGGTTTCGCCGGGCTCGAAGACAAGCTGAACGCGCATACCGGCCGGCTGTTGAAGGGGGCTGCGATTGCCACGCTGCTGAGCGTTGGAACCGAATTGAGCCTGAGCGGCGACAGCGATCTTGTCGATGCGATCCGGCAAGGCACGCAAGGCAGTGTCAGTCGGGCTGGCGACAGCATTACCCGGCGCAATCTCGACGTCGCCCCGACGATCGAAGTGCGGCCCGGCGCGCCGGTTCGCCTGCTCGTGCGCCAGGACCTTGTTCTTGGACCCTGGATAAAGGAGAACGCGCAATGAGCGCAATACGCCTCGCCAAGCTTCCCGAAACGACGCCAGTCAAGATTGTGATCCGCATCCTTCCCGATCTTCATCGCGACTTGGAAGACTACGCGAAAGCCTATGCGCAGGCTTATGGCAAACCGATCGAGCTTGCCGAACTCATCCCCGCCATGCTTGCCGGTTATCTCGATGCCGACCGCGCCTTTCGCCAAGGGCAGAAGTCAAAATGATGGCCAAGAGGCGCATATTCGAACCAGAGCCGATCGAGGACGAAGAGCTTTGCCCGGCGCCCGCGCCCAAGCCCGAACGTTTCCTGCGTCTTCACGCGGTGATGGAACGCACCGGGCTCGCGCGAGCAACGCTTTACAGGAGGATCCAGGCCGGCGCCTTCCCGGCTCAGGTCAAGATCTATGCGCGTTGCTCGGCCTGGCGTGAATCCGAGATCGAGGCGTGGATGCGCGACCCCTTCGGCTTTGCGAATTCTCCCCACGACGATGCTTGAGGCGACCTGCGAGATTAGGCTCGTCTGCGCGTCCTGAGCGGGGGGAATGTCTCGAGCGCGGTCGAGCCAAAAGGGCTGGTTACGTTCCCGCGTTCAGACATTCCTCGTGCTTCGGCCTTGTCGAGATAGTCGGCCCACCACTGCATCATCTGACGGCGGTGGGTGAGATATTGCGCGGCGTTGTAGGCTGCGCGCACCCCGCGCGGCTGATGGGCGAGCTGCATTTCAATCCAGTCGGGCTGAAAGCGCCCGCTCTCGTTGAGAACGGTGCTGGCAAGGCCCGAAAACCGTGGACCGTCGCTTTGCCGGGCAGGGCAATCCTGTACATGATGTCGAGCATGCGGTTCTCGCTGATCACCATGCTGCGCGTCCCTGCGACCGGGAACAGGAAGCGGCCATGCCGGGGATTTCCCGCCTTTCGAAAGATGTTTAGCTCGTGGATTTCTTCCAGCAGCGGGATAGCCTGCCGGGGCAGGGGGATGAGGTGCTCGCTGCGCATTTTCATGCGATCGGCACCGATACGCCATAGCGGCTCGGGTCCATCGAGATCCTCGAATTCAGCCCATTGGGCGAATCGGGTCTCTTGCGTGCGCACCATCGTCAGGATCGTCCAGCGAAGGGCCAGGTGGCTCAGTCTGGCACCATCATCACCGTTGAGCCGGGCATAGAAGGCGGGCAGGTCGCGCGCCGAAACCTTCGGGCGGTGACGTGTTGGCGGAGGCTTTCGCAAGGCGGGGCCGATGTCGCGGCATGGATCGCTTTCACAGCGTCCGTCGGGTATCGCGTAGCGAAAGATTTCGCTGCAATGGTTCTTTAGCCTGTGGGCGATTTCCACAGCGCCCCGGTCCTCGATCCGGCGGATCGCCTCAAGGATTTCACGCGGGCGAATGTGCGCGATGTTGCATTTTCCAATGACGGGGAAGATGTCGCTTTCGAGCCGCCCGGTGACGAGATCGGCATAACGCGGCCTCCAGGCGAGGGAACGTGTTTCCAGTCACTCGCGCGCGACATGTTCAAAAGTGTTCGTCACGTCACCGCGCGCCCTGATCCTGGCTTCACGCGGCTCGTGGCAACGTTCCTCCGATGGATCGAGGCCCAACTCCAGTAGCTTCTTCATCTCGTCGCGCCAGGCTCGGGCGGCCAGAAGCGAAACCTTCGGATAGGGACCGGCCGAGATCGTCTTCTGCTTGTCGCCGAAACGGTAGGCTAGATACCAGATTTTCGAGCCGGTGGGATTGACCGCGATGTAGAGCCCTGCCGCATCGGAGCGCTTGTAGGTTTTGTCCTTCGGCTTGAAAGCCTTGATGGCAATGTTGGTGAGCATTGTTGGCAACTCCCGCCGAAGTCACAGGTTCGAATCCTGAGACGCGTTCCGGTGTTGGAAATGGGTGATTTTGTACCAACAAATTGACCAACTAGGGGCCGAGCTGCAAGGCCCCCTCCCGGGACGTAGAGGGACGCGAAGGCCTGGGTAAATGGCGGAATTTCGCCATTTCGGAGAGCCGTCCCTGGACGGCTTGAGAGGTGGTGAGAATCGAGAATGGCTGGGGCGGCAGGATTCGAACCTGCGCATGGCGGTACCAAAAACCGTTTTAGGTTGGCCTCCCGAGCCCGGCTCGCTGCGGAAAGTTCCGATTTTCCACAAGCATGAATCAATAACTTACCAAGAAATTGCGGAACGAAACCGGCGTTCGGCGGTGGCGATTTTCGACGCCGCGTGCGCTTCGTTCGCCTGGCTCACCGTTGCTTATATGCGGCTGTGGGGAGGGCGCGCATGAGCCGCGACTTCTCTCACATCTGCACCTTCCACGACGGCTATTACCGGGCTCATTCGCCCAGTGGGAAGCACAGCGTGCTGTTCGAGGATAGCGACCGCTTCGGTCCGTCACGCGTCAGCTCGCGCACGGGCGATCCGCTCGATGGGAACCTGTGCGTGATCTCGCCTCGGCTGCGCTGGTTCTGGGACTGGTATAGCGATTGGCGCGAGCAGGGACGGGCGCATCACTCGACTCTCCAGAGCCCCTTCGGGCCGATCCACAACGTCTACATCGGGAGGAGTGGCTGATGGCTACCGGCATCCATGTCCCAGAATCCAATTTAACCCTCCGTGCACCGACGCCCGAGGACGCAGCGGCGGGCACAGTCTATGATCTGCAGGTCCACCGCTATCGCGATCTTGACGGCAATCCCAACGTCATCAGCAAGTGGAAGTTCACGCCCGATGAGTTGGCTGATGTCGTGGCGAACGGCGGAGTGTTCTGGTTTAACTGCTGGGGGCACACGCATCCGCCGATCTGCATAACCGGGCACAGCCCGTTTGCGCGCGCCGCAGCCGCTGTAGAGGTCGAGCATCTCGCCATCGACCAAGACAAGCGACGCGAGGCGCTCATCGAGCGGATTGGCGCCATCGCTGATCTTGCCTGCAGCAAGCCGTTGGAGGGCGAACTGGGCGACATCGCCTATGAGCTTCTTCGCCAAGCGGCAGCCCAGATCTCGAGCGACCGCTTGCGCCTGGAAGCGGAGGTCGAACGGCAAGAGGGCCTCGTGAAGGTCTATCGTCAGGCCCAGCTGACAGCCGAGGAGAAGGTCGCGGGGTTGGTGGAGGATGCAGGGCGTTACCGCTGGCTCCGAGATTATAGTTGCCCGCCGCACAATTTCTACATCGGCGTTCCGGACGAGTTCCAAGGGGTTCGCTACGCGCCGCGCGAGGTGGACGCCTATATTGATGAAGCCAGAGCCGCCCTCGCCAAGCACAAAGAGGCCCCCAATGACTGACCAGACCTGGAAACCCAACATCGTCATCTATCACGACAAGTGCGCCGACGGCATCGTCGCGGCCTGGGCGTGCTGGCGCCGGTGGGGCGATGAGCCCGAGTACATCGCCTGCAACTACGGCTTTGCGCCGCCTGCGGATCTGGCCAGCAAGAACGTCCTGATGGTCGACTTCTCGTTCCCGGCCGACGTGCTCGAGGGAATGGCAGAGGCAGGCGCGCGCTCGATTGTGATCCTTGATCACCACAAGACTGCGATGGCAGATTTGCTTGCCTTCACCTTGGACGAGGAAGGCTGGCCGCTGCAGATCAAGGCGGGCAACGTCGACTTCGCGCTGCGGCAGCTCGAGATGGCATGCTGCCCTCCTATAGTCGGTCTCTTCGACATGGACCGGAGCGGAGCGCGCATGGCGTGGGATTTCGCCATGGGCACCGAGCCGGGCCGCCTCGTCGAGCTGGCTGAGCGATACGACCTCTGGCGTTTCCAGCCGGGCACCGGGGATGATGCCGAGGCGCTGCACGTCGAGATTTAGGCGGGCGACATGACCATCGCGCGCATGGAGGCGTTGGACGGGGAGCTGGACCGGCACGACCTGCCGATCGAGCGCGGCCGGGCCATCCTGCGCTGGCGTGATCGGCTCGTGAAGGAGATTGCCGAGCGGGCCCACCGCCGGACCGTTGCTGGCGTCGAGAACGTTATCGCGGTCGAGTGTCCGTATTCGCTCGTCTCGTCGGTAGGGCATTACCTGCTCGACCAGCATCCGGACGCACCGTTCGCTGCGATGGCCGTGAGCGGCGCCACGGCGGTGACCTGGTCACTGCGCAGCCGGGACGATCGAATCGACGTTGGCGTGGTCGCCAAGAGCATGGGCGGGGGAGGGCACCGCAACGCCGCAGGCTTCCGGCGCGCAGCAATGGATCTGAGCCATGCGGTCGAGAGCATGGCCCTTGCTGGACAAAAGCTCCGCGAGGCTTTCAGGCGACCGGAGGTGCAGGCCTGATGGGTTATGAAGTCGAAATCCGCTGCGACGCGCACTGTGGCAATCCGCTGAAGAAAAAACGCTGCCTGTCCGACGCGCAGGCCCGGGTTCCGCCAATGAGGCATGAAGCCCGGACCAGCCGAGAAGCGATCTACGCCGTGGAGAAAAAGGCCCGGAACGCGGGGTGGACCCGTCTGCGCGGCGCTGAGCGACCGAACAGGTGGATTTGTCCTGTGTGCCAGGAGGCGCATGGAGCTGCGTGAGAATTAGCCGGGCGTGGTAATTGGGAGCCGAAGCGCCAAATCGGGCCCAGGTGCGAAGGAACGTGGTCAAGCGCGTCCGGCAACAAAAGAGCCCCGGTGGCTTTAGCTGCCGGGGCTCTCCTGCGCTCGTGCGTGTCTCACCCGCGCAGTTCAGCGCGGCACTCGGCCTGTCGCAAACATTCAATGGCACTGGAACTGATGCCCGATATGGCGGTTCTAACTAAGTCGCTGCGATCTTTACTTTCCGCGAGATAAAGCGATCCGTAGACGCGCCTCCCCTCTGAGGTTTTCCGTGCAGTCAGGGCCGCTGCTGTGTCGAAAGGCCCGCCAACTTTAAACGGCGAAGCGAAATTCAGACTGCATGTGTTGAGGCGGCCTGTCGTGTCATTATGGGGAAAGATCAGGGGCGCTAGCACTCTTGCGATGTGCGCACACTCCAAACGCGACTCGCAGGGCTTTTGATGATTTGTCAGCGACCTTTTTACTGCCTGCGACCTCCTGTGGGCGCTGGTATTTTTTTGCACCGCACAGCGCCCAGCAAAAGGAGAAAACCAACCTTTCAATGGCTCTGCACAGTCAATCGTATTTTAAAGCTTCGCTCATTGCTGTGAGCGCGAAAAGGGATTGCAGAATTTTAATTTGGCGTGAGATAAGAAGTTGAGAACAATTCTCAAGTAAGGTTATTCCGTTGCCCCTCATCCCCAGCATTGCCTGCATTTTTGGGCGACACAGCCCAGTCCGCCATAAGGTAGTTTGGGATGGCATGCAGTTCATTGGCAGCTGCAAGCATTGTGGCACCCCGATCCGGCGGCTACGCAAAGGAAAGTGGCGAACGGACGACAGGAACCTCGCGTCCTAACTTTGGGCGCGTGTGATTAGGGGAGCCGACTGTAGATCGTGACTGAAGACCCTCAATGGCATTACGATATGCTTTGCGAACTGGATGGGCCGGAGACTGTCCGCGAGCGACTGGTCGAGGGGGACTACCCCCGACGGGAATTGCCATATCGGAAGGCTTGGCTGCGCAAAAAAGACGCAGAGATGGTTGCCGGGCTGCGACGTGATGAGCTAATCCGAATGGAGCATTCGGCACGGATTGCGCGCGTCTCCCTGACGGTGAGCCTCGTCGCAGCGGTCACTTCGGTTTTCTCGGCATGCGCAGCTCTCGTGATGGCTCTCACGATGATCAGGTGAGGGGCCGGACGCGGACGCCGTACGCCTCTGTAACGACGCCCGCGTCCAACCAACCGGGGGCGAGCAGCCAGAGGTCAAGAGCCCGCCCTGGCTTCACGCTGGACAGTTGAGGTCTGCGCCTTGGGCGTCGAAGAAGCGGCATAGGCGAGCGCCTGCCGCATGTATCCTGTCACCCCATCCCTCGATCGCTGCATTGTGCCGCGCTGATGCGTTCGGGTCGGTCAGGATCTCAGGCCCGGGCGTGGGCTTGGGCTCGACCAGCGCCTCGATGTCGGCGCGCGCGGGCGTGCTGACAGGATCGTGGGCGCAGGCGGAGAGGGCCGCCGCCAAGGCAACCGTCAAGCAAAACATGACAGTTCGTTTCATCGGCAAAGTTCCTTGTAGGCGGGGCTATCGGTCAACTTGACCTGCTTGAGCCGGGCGCAGTTCAGTGCAATTTCCTGAGGCGATAGCCCTGCGCGTTTTTCGGGCTCCTTGGCCGCCTCGCTCGCTTCGGCTTTCGCAATGGCGGCTTCGCGCTCCTGTTCGGCAATCAGGTTGGTCACCGCGTCCTGGGCCCGGTCCTCGGCCGAGCGTTCGCGCGCGTCGTTGGCCCTGGCCTCGATCTGGCGTTCGTAGTTCTCGATCGCGGCCTGGTTGTCGAAGTGGTTCCAGGTAAAGAAGGCGGCCACGATCAGGACTATTCCGATCGCATACCAGGCCCACTCGGGAAGGGCTTTGAGCCATGCTGCTGCGCCCTTGAATGCGGCGGGGATAGCAAGTGCGGGGCTCATGGCTGTGGTCCTTCCATTTCGACGTGAACCGGATCGCCAGGCCTGCCGGTCGCCTGGTCGCTCAACTCGATACCGTGCCGATCCACATCGATCTTCACGCGCCGGCCGAGCGCCCAGCCAAGCGCGGTCATTCCTACCAGCACCTGGATCTCCGCGCAGATCGCGAGCCAGAAGATGAAACCGGGCTGGTTACGGAGCTGGTACATGCTGGCGACGATGATCGCGGTGAACGTGATCGCGCCGCCCCAGATCGCGAGGAAAGCCCACGCCTTCCGCCCGCCTTCGCTGTCAAAGGACGGAAGCCTCACCGCACATACTCTCCGAAGACCCATCGCCCGGGCGCGATCGAGATCCACTCGCGGCGGCGCTCCAGGATCGGCACGCTCTGCCCGCGCGAAAGCCCGCCGACGACCGGATATGTCGTGCTAGGCCCGCTGCGCACGTTGAGGCTCGAAGCCGTCACCGTGCCGCGCTCCGGCGCGCTGTCGCCGCCGACCTGACCGAGCACCGCCTTGCGGAACGCGGCCATGTCGAAAGCCGGACCCGGGTCCAGCTTACGCGCGGGAGCAATGTCGTCGTGCCCCACGATTTCGTCGATGGGGTGATAGGCCGCGATGGCACGGGCCACCGCCTCGGCCGCGGCGATCTGCGCAGCCGGGTAGACCTCCCACTTGCGCACCGGGCCGCCGTTCTTGTGCGCCGCCTCGATGTAGTCGACCGCCTTGCCTGCCGCCGTGGTGCCGTCGTTGCGCAGCGGTCCCCAGTTCGCCAGTTCGATCCCGATCGAGTAGCTGTTGAGGTTGGTGAGCTCACCCCACTGCGACTTGCCCGCATGCCAGGCGCGCCGATCGACGCTCACACACTGAATCACGGTTCCATCGCGGCAGATCACGAAGTGCGCCGAGGCCCCGGCGTTCGGATTGGCCAGCCATGCCGCGGAACCAGATCCCGATCCGCCGGCGGTGTAGTGCATCACCAACTTGGTCGGCTTGACGCGGTAGGCTCCCGAGACGTTCGGGCTGGGCACCTGGTGCACGGCTGCCCCGTTCAATTCCAAGGTGCCATTGCGAATTGCGTAGCTCATGGTTCAGTCCTCCTCGCGCCGCCGGCGCGCCTGGTAGATCTCTTCCGCGCGCTCCTCGATGAGGCGCTGCTGTGCATCGGCCTGGAGAAGCGAGTTGTTCTGAGTGGTCGCCTCGGTGTTCGCCTCGAGCGCCGCGATGAGCCGGTTGATGAGCGGCTTGTCTCCGACCAGCGTGGCCGAGACGACGGCAACATCCTTGCTTGGGTCCGGCTTGGGCTTGCGCAGGTATTGAACGGCCGCCGCGATCGCGAGGCCGATTCCCACTGCGATACTCGAAACCCAATTGGCGACCTCAGGCACTTCACTTCCGCTTGCCACAGATCGTTGTCCCCGCTTTGAAATTCTCATCAGATCGCCGCGCATCCCGGATCGCGACCAGCATGTTTCGGGTGCTGAAAACGAACAGCCACGGGTAGATCGCCCAGCCCGTATTCGGCAGGCCGGTCGCGAATATCCCGAGGCAGACCTGAAACCAGAACAGCGTCCCGACGCCCGAACAGAAGGCGCGCAGGTGGGGGCTGCGCCGGCGGGTACCGTTCACGTAGAGCGAGGTGAGATGCGCGGCCCCGGCGATGAAAGCGATCCAGCCCCAGGCGCTTTCGTTGCCGATCTGGCGCATCGCGCTCATGAACTGGTTGTTGAAGGCGCCCACGTGCATCAGGAGGATCAGCCCCCAGCTCGTCTTCATCGAGGCCAGCAACCATTCGGTCGCGCGAACGGGAAAGTGATCGGGCCAGCGCAAGTAGATCACGGCAACTGGCCCGGGATGGCAGAGGGACGGGTAGCCACGCTCATAGCCCCGCCACCTCGCTGAGCCAGGACACAACAAGGTTTGCGATCAAGTCGGTAGCGTAGCCGCTGAGATCCTTGTGCGGGTGAAGGCCGTCGAGCAGGAAACGTTCGCGCCGGGTGATGGTCTGCAAAGGCCCTCCGGAAGCGACCCACAGCCCGGTGCCTTCATTCCAATAGCCATTGGTCTGCATGGTGATCTGCGACCAGCCCGTCTTCTCCCAGAGCGCGTGCAACGGGAAGAGGTATTCGTCGGCCATCGCCTGCTGAAGCTGGACGATGTAAGGGCGATACTGGTCGGTGTAGTGGCCGTTGAGCGCGATGCGCAGGGCATCGTTCGCCTTCCAGACCTCCCGGATCAACCAGCGCAGGGCACCGATCGCCGTTGTGCGGTCAAAGGCGCTCGTCGTCGGCTCTGCGATCAGCTCCGCCGCGTGGCCACCTTGCGCGCTGTCGTTGTAGCCCCAGTCGATCACGAGAAGATCGGCACTCGCCATGGTGCCGTCGATGTAGGGCAGAAGCAGGTTTTCGTAGGCCGCGCCCTCGATGGTCGCAATGTCGCTGGCACTGAGCGTGGCAGGCTTGCTGCCCGCGCTGGCTTCGCTGAGTAGGTCCCGGTATTTCGTTTCCCACTTTGCGACCAGCTCGTTGGTCTTGAACCAGGCCGAATGGGTGAGCGACTTGACCGTACGCTCCCAGTCGAGCCCGGTCAGGCCCCAGGGATCGTCGCCGAGGAATATTTCCTCGGAGGCCGAGGTCTGGCTGTCCGCCACGGTCCAGGACGAACCGCTGCCTGCGATGATCGTCGTAGGTGTGCCGATGTTCGGGCCGTAGACGTCCATGCCGACTTCGATCATGCCGGTCTGGAGTTCATCCACGGTCAGAGTCGTGCCGCTGATCGAGCCCACGATGATCGCGCCATCGACGTTCGACGAGACACCGCCACGATACGGCGACTGGCCCAGCGCCTGGTTGTGCATCGTACAGCCGCTCTGGGCCGCAATCTTGTCGGGATAGTTGTTCGCGCCAGAACCGGCAGGTATCGACGTGCCGGACCACAGAACCACCTTGCCCGCAAGGCGGCTGCTTCCGTTCTCCTGAAGGCTGACGATGTCCTGCTTGGCCTGCGACATGTCCTCTCCAAGCATCTCGTTAGGCACGAGGAAGTCGAGTTCGATCGTATCGGCGCTGAGCCCGACAATCGCGATGTAGGCGGCTCCAGCCGGGATCGCGGTTTTGGAGTTGCTCCGCGTCCACTCGACTTCATTCGCCGTCCCGTTGACGTTGATCGCAGGCGCGATGAAGCTGGCAGATCCTGCTCCGAAATTCGGATCCTCTGCGAAGGCCACCGCCATGGGGCACACAGCGCCGCGCGTGGTGGTCACACAGCGAAAGTGCGTGGCGCTCGCCGGGATCTGGAACACCTTGTTGCCGAGCAGCGAACTGGTCGCATAGCCGCCCGTCGAGTTGTAGTAGTTCCCCGCATCAAGCGTTGCTGCAGCTTCTTCCCACCCCTTGATGGCTGCCAGTGCCGTTTGTACGTCGCTCGGAATCGAAGGCGACATGTCGAAGACCTCCGCTGAGGCCGTACCGGCCGAGATGTAGCTGATGATCGCCAGCTCGTAGCAGAAGGCCGGAACGGTGAACTCGTAGTCGGTGAAGACTACGCTGGCACCGGTGCCGGCAGTCGCGCTGTCCGAACGAAGATAGGCTCCGTCGCGATCAAACAGAGTGATAAGGCTGGTCGCCGTTGCACGGGCAACGCCGCTGATCCGCACAACCATACCAGGGCGAACTGGGAAGCGAATGCCGGCGTACGACGAACTCGACACCAGGGTGCCGCCGCTCGTCCCACCTGAGTTACTGTAGTAGCCCGGGATCAGCGTGACATCAGGCGTGAACCATTCGCGCAGAGCTTCGACGCTGCCATCGGTGAAGGCGAGGCTGTCGCCAAGGTTTCCCGATGCCAGGCTCTCGAGAACACAGGCCTTGCCATTGCGACCGTTGACGACAACCTGTGTGGCGCCTGCGGGCGCTATCGCAATGCCACTGTAGGCGACGTCATTACCGGTTGCCCCGACGCCGATCACATCACCAACGATGTTCTCGTCATCGTCCATGAACTGGACGGCGTTGGCCTGAATGCCGCTGATCCATGTCGAATAGCGAACGAAGTCCCCCGGGGAGACGGCAAGCAGTTTATAGCGGAAGTTGGCTCCGGCGGTGAGGACGCTGGGCGCTGCGTTGGAGTAGAAGTAGCCTGTCGCCGCAGTCTGGCTGGCCGAAGCAGCAAAGGCCATGCCTTCCTTGACGTTGAGCGCGGCCGCTTGTGCCTGTCCAGCCGCCTCCTGAGCATCTTCCGACGAGTTCTGGGCGGCGGTGGCGAAGTTGCGCGCGAGCGCGGTGTTCTCGCCATAGCTGACCAGGATCGTCTGGCCACCGAACGATACGTTGATGTCGGTCACTGCGTTACGCTCCCGAGCAGAGGCAGAACCCCTCCGAAAAGAATCTCTTCAGAGCCCCCGGAAGGCGTGAGGAGGACATCGACGGCGAAGCGCTCAACACCATCGAGATCGGCATCACTCGGAAATGCCCCGGTCGAATCCGCACCGGATCCCGCGGCGAGCGAAAGCGTCCAGGTCGAGAGATCGCCGTCGAGAATCGGGCCCACGACAGCAAACGTCGCAATCGGATCGCCGGCGGCATCGGGATATAGACGCGCTTCGGCCCGCATGGTCGCCCCCGTCCAGTCGCCCGGAAGGCTGACCGTCACCGAGAATTCCCGGCCTCGCGTTGCCCCTAAAAAGGACACAGGTCCTTTCTTGGCTACGGCCAATTGCCGCAACCACATATCGAAAGACGTCGCCATGTTGGTTTCCTATTCGGCGGGAATTTGGAGCCAGACCTTTTTTCGCTGACCGCTCGGAGCCCTGGTTTAGGTGCCGGAGATGGCGGTGATGATGCCGCCAACGGTGGTGATTGTGACGCTGCCCACAATGTGGTCGCCGTCGGCGATGGGCGTGGCACCTGCGATCGCGTCGAGATTGGCGCTGGAGGGCTGCCTGCCACCGACCTCGCTCTCGAGGCCCGCTATAGCCGCGTACAGCTCGGCATCATTGGCGTTGATCTTGGCGCCTGCTGCGCGCAAATCATCGCCGGTGCCGTCGTTTGCCGAAGCTCCCAGGTTGATCTCTTGCTGTGCCATTTAGCCCTCGTCGAAGGTAAAGGTGGTCGCGTCGAACTTGACGACGCTGCTGTCGAAGCTTTCGCCACCGGGCCACGCATCTCCATCGGCCTCGCCGGGCGGGACAAGGGTTGGCGGCGGTGGCGCGGTGCCGGTCATGGCGAGCGCCAAGGCGTGTTTGGCCGTCGTCTCGCTCTCGAATGTCAGCGTGACAGTGGCCGTCGCGATGTCCTTGCTGATCGCCGCCACCACGCATAGGTGGTCGAGACCGGTCTCCGGATCGGTCAGCTGATAAGCTTCGCCGAGCCGCGCGTACCAGAGGCGCGTTTTGAGCGGGTAGGAGATGCCGGACAGCTCCCGGCGGTTGAAGAGCTCGTAGGCCGTCAGCTGGGCGGCCTGGTCTTTGCCGGTCACCAGCTCGCAGAGGAACTCTTCTTCCTTCTCCTCTCCGCGATCAAGATCGACGTATTCCTGAAAACGGATCGCCTCCGACTGGACGTATTCCCACTTGTTCGCCTCGGAGCGGTACTTGGGCACCATCGTGTTCACGCGGGCCTGGAAGGTCCGCATGCCCGGCGCCACCCGCTCTCCGGCTGCGAAGTCCTCCACGGCAATCGTGTCGAGCGCGACCTTGGGTGATTGGAACCGGACCGAGAGCAGGCCCCCGGAGATGACGGGTACCGCCGCGCCCGCCGCGCAGATGCGCTTCAGGTTGTCCCACAGGCTGATACCCGGCCCGTCGAAAACATGCCCGTCGCAGTTCCAGCCGTTCGCCTCGCAGGTGTTGGCGAAGGCCACCCATTGGGGCCAGTCGAAGCTGTCATAGGGGAAGCCGCAACCGTTGACGCGGATCGTCTGCTCGCCTGTCTCCGGATCGATCGCGTATCGCCCGCGCGCGTAGGTGATCGCATTCAGGGCAACGTTGCGGTCGAAGGTGTAGGTGTCCTCGTCGTCAAAGCGATGCGCACCGGCGCCGCCTGGGAATGTGTCGTCCTCGCGCGGATCGTAAACCCGGGCCCACCGGCCAATTACGCCGAAAGCCGGGATGCCATTGGCCCAGACCTTGTTGTCGCGGTCGAAGCGGAAGCCAAACATCGTGGCTGCCATGCCCGATAGTTTGTGGGCCGCGCTCCAGTCCGGGATCGCCCCCCAAGGCCCGGTCAGAGCGGTGGGCTCCGGTCGAGCGCCCAGCTGGTGCCGAGCGTAGAGCCAGCTGTTGTAGTAGCCCAGCGCCGAGGTGCCCACAAAGCCGACCGGCTGCCAGTCCATCAGCACCGTCTCGATGCCGTCGATCGGCCCGCCGCCGCTCCAGATGAAGACCTTGGTCAGGTACGGATTCTTCGTCTTGCCGACCTTGCCGCCGTAGCCGACATCATGGATCTGGCTGCCTGCGTAAAAGCTGCGCCCCATCCCATAGGGGATCGCCATGTTAGCGCCGATCGTCACTTCGTTGACGGAGCCCTGCAGGCCAGGCTTCTTCACAAGCGCCTGTGCGCCAAGCGATGCGGCCGCCGCGACCCCTGACGCCACCGTAGCGATCGTTGTCGTGGAGACGCTGGCCGAGATGGCAGCGGTCCCTGCCACAGCTCCGACACCCGTTGCTGCCAGCGCGACGACGCCCGCGATCATGGCAACCGTCCCCAACGCCTTTGCCATCAGACCCTCCAGGCCGCCTTGATAGCTCGAAGCTCCATGTTCACCGGCTCGTTGGCATCCTCGTGCCAGCCGAACACCTTGTGCCCCAGACACAGGACCGCGCAGTCCATGTCGTCGGTGCCCTCGACCAAGGCGATGTCGCCGGGCCACATACGGGCGTAGGGGATGCGCGGCAGGAAGGTGTCGAGCACTGTGTCGATGCCGCCAACGGCCTTCACCGCGCGCCGCGCGCCGATGAAGGACTGGTACCGGGGTAGGACAGGGGGCTTGTGTCCCATCTGCAGTAAGTGAAACCGGATCATGCGGACGCAATCGGCGGTGCGGTAATCCAGCGGACGATGGCGGTATTTGGCCAGCGTGGCTTCTAGCGCGACACGGCGCCGCTCAAGCTCGTTCATGTGTTGGGCGTCGCCGCGCCCCAGGCGGTGGAGCGGGGCATTCCCGTCGCGTTCGCCATGCCAAGTTCTCCGGGATAACAGGACTGGTGGAAGCGATCATTCAGCGCGTTGCCGCGCAGGACCATGAAGAGGCGCTTGGCCGCGCTCTCGAATTCGATGTCGACCGACCGCGTGCCGTTCACCTTGACCGTGGCCGTGTCGATCGAGAGATCTGCCGTCAGGTCGGGAGTGCCGACCACGTGCCCCGTCATCGGATCGTATTCGCCCAGCCAGAAGCGCATGCGCGCGCCCTGGAAGGCAGGGTTTGCCAGCGCTGCGCCCGCCGATGCCGAGGGCGGCAGGAACGTCAGCTTGCCGCCGGGCGCCTCGTCGCCGGTCTTCTCCTCGAAGCTCTCGGCGCCGCCGATGGTGCCGAACAGGCCGTCGAAGCAATCGTATAGGTCGCCGTCCCAGTAGACGAACCCGCCATCGGACATCCGCACGTCGCGGCCCGGCAACTCGATGAGCATCAGCGCCACGAGGTGCAGGAACCTTCCGGTAAAGGCCATGTCAGCGGCTTTCGCGGATCTCGAAGGACAGGCCGATGCAGCGGTTGAGCGCGATCTCCCAGGACACCGGGTCGCCCATCACGAAGCCTTCGATCATGGGCTTTGCGATATGAAGCACCGCGCCATCGGGCGGCGGCTTGCGCAGCATCTGCGTCAGCTGGATCGTGACCGAACCCGCCGCATCGGCAATGGCGTTCTCCGCGATGAAGTCGAGGTAGTGCTGGCCTTCGATCTCCAGGCTGAAAGGCTGTCCTTCGCGGAAGGCATAGTGGGGCGTGAGGTTGCGGATCACCAGGAACTTGCCTGCCTGACCGGCCCCGTCGACTACCACCGGGCTACCATCCGAGCGGTTCGGCGTGCCGGGGTAGAAGTCGAGCAGGGGGTAGGGCATCAGAACGCCCTGGCTCAGGCCTTTCAAGAGGCGGTTCAGCCAGACCCGCCCTTCCTGATCGTTATCGAGAGGGGGGAGGGAGACCGCGATGGCATAGCGGTTGCCCAGCTGGTTCGCGCGCTGTGTCTGAGCACCGGCTGCGCCCTCGAGGAAACCACCGAAGTCGATAACCCGCGCGGTGACCGATGTTGGTCCAGGGTATGAGGGAAGGGCGATAACACTCATGGGATCGTTCTGCTTCCCTTACGCGCAAGCGCGACCTGGGCGCCGGTGCTGCCCGCGACAGCAGCTCTGCTTGCCATGGGCGATGCGACGGCTGCTGCGCGGCCAGTTACTTCGCTCCAGAAGGCGTCAGCACCTGGGCCATAGAAATTGTTCGTAGTTCCGCTGTTCGGCCCATTGTCATTGCCCGGCCGCTCGATATTCACGATTTCACCGGCGGTGGCGCGAAACGAGATCAGGTTGGCGTCGATGCCCGATCGGCCGGCAACCTTGAATGAACCGCCTGTCTTGAACCCAGGCGCCTTCTTCGAACCGAAGATGCCCCCGACGAGCGAGCCGATAGCGCCGACGAGGCCGCCCCCCCCTCCGGATGCGGAACCACTACCAACTTTCGAGAATAAGTTCGAGATCAGGTCGGCGAGGCTGTTCAGGGCCTCTTCCATCCCCTTTGCCACGCGATCCTTCCACCAGTCCTTGATCCATCCCTTAAGGTCGCCGTCCATAGCGGCGCGGACACCGTCCTTGAACGTGTCGCGGAAGACGCCGGCCTGACGGGCCTTCTCCATCTCGTCCCACTCGCGCGAGGCTTGTTCCTGCGCATCTTGCGGGCTCATCTGGAAATCGCGTTCCAACTCGCGCTGACGGTCGCGAATATCGATCTCGCGCTGCAGCTGGCGAATGCGCTCCTCGCTGTCACCGCGCATTTTCGCCAGGGCCAGTTGCCGGTCCTGTTCGTCCTCCGCCAGAAGGCGTTCGCGTATCTGTGAGCGCGCGGCGTCAATCTCAAGCTGCTGGCGCATCGCGCGAGCCGTCGCTTCTTCAAGGGACAGCCCGTCCCGCTGGAAGCTCAGGATGCGATCTTTCAGCTCTTCCTGACGCTCGAGCGTTTCCTCTAAGGTCCGATTCTCGGTGATCCTGGCAAGGTCGATTTGGTGGGCGGCCTCATCCCGCAGGAGATCCTTTTCCAGCCCTTCGCGTCGCGCGGCTTCCAGTACCGCCATATCACGCTTCGCAGCGGCGGTTGCCGCTTCCAACGAGAGGCCAGTGCGTTGATAGGCCGTGATCTGGTCGAGAAGGTCGAGGCGGGCTCGAATAGCCTTCTCAGCCTCTTTGTCTCCGCGGAGACGTGCTGCCTCGAGTTCAATGCTGTTCCGCATCTGCTCGCGCTCGCGTGCATCGGCAGCCGCGTCACGGCCTTTCTTCTTTCGGCCACTGCCCTCCTCATCGAAGTTCACCGATGTCTTCGGCGCTGGCGCAGGTTGCTCGCCGGGTTTCGGCTCCGGGGGGGCTTCGGGGCCATTGTCGTTGGACGCCTCGCCGAGCCCCAGCCGCTTCTTTAGCGCCGCATACTTGTCGCCGATCCATTTCGCGGCATTGCCGATCCAGCGCATCAGCGCGCCAAACTTGTCGACGAGCCAGCCCTTCACGCCCTGGTAGACGCTCTTCGCGGCTGTCACGACATTGGGGAACGCACTCGCTACGAATTCCACGCCGGACTGCACCCATCCGGTGAACCAGCCCACGATAGCCTTAAAGCCATCGGCCAGCCACTTCTTTGCCTCGGTCCAGGCCTGCTGGAGCGGCGCCGAGATCTCGGGAACAAACGCGGCGATGATGTTGATGATCGTGTCGAAAACGGCTTCGACGACGCGGCCTGCGGCCTCCCAGGCGCCGGAGAAATCGCCACTTAGAAGCGCGCTGACTACATCGACGACACCGCTGATAATGTCCACCGCGCCAGAGAATGCCGCAACAACAGCGGAGAGCGCACGCTCGATCACTTCCCCGGCTTCCATGATTACGCCCACGAGCAGCGTGCCTACGACATCGGCCAGACCATCAAGCAGGCTCATCAGGCCTTCGATTGCAGATCCGACCGGACCACCGGTGAGCTTTTCAAACAGCGCGCTCAGCTTCGCGAACAGGGCCTCAATCGGCGGGCCCAGCGTTTCGGTGAGCCGCTTCCAGACTGCCTCCAAGGCGAAGATGATCTCGTCCTTGAAGAGCAGGAAGGCGCTGATGACGAGGCCGACTGGGCCAAGGAGAGCGACGAACCGCGATCCGGCCAACGTCAGTGCCCGGACCAGCCCGGCTTCGCCCAACATCCCGACAAGCGTTGAGATGGGCGAGATAACGAGGGCCAGTGCACGGCCGATCAAGCCGAACTTGGAGGCTGCAAAGTTGGCAAGGATAACTGCGCCAACATGACCGACGATGAATAGCAGCGGGCCAATCGCGGCGCCCAGGGCCGAGAAGGCTGCGCCGATCTTCAGGAAGACGGGCGGCGCCTTGGCGATGGCTTCGAGCATCGTCGCAAAGCCATTCTTGATGGCCGTTACGATATCGAGAAGCCCGGTGTCGACGCCAAGCGCGACCTTCACACTCTCCCAGGCAACAGAGATGCGCTTGCCAGCCGCTTCCGAGCCTTCCAGCCGCTTCGCGATCTTGGCCTCGACGTCGCCACCGGCGATAGCCTCCTGCAGCTTGTTGAAGCCTTCAGCGCCCTGCTCCATGAGGCCGATAGCAGTACGCGAGGCGTCGGATCCAAAGATCGTTTTGAGCGCTTCTGTCTTGCTCTCGTCGGTCAGGTTGCCCAGAGCTTTGCGCAGTATTTCAGACTGCTCGGAAAGTGGCTTCATCTGTCCATTGGCATTGAAGAAAGAGATGCCCAGCTTTTGCATCGCTTGCTTTGCCTGCTTGCTGTTGCCAACCAGGCTCTGGAGATACGTCTTGAACGACGTGCCCGCGTCGGAACCGCTGCTGAACTGGGCACTCGTCGCCGCGACCGCCGTCGAAAAGTCGAGGAAGCTCACGCCCGCTGAGGCCGCAACGCCGCCACCCTGCGCCAGCGCTAGCTGGAAGTCCGCGAAACCGAACTTCGAGGCATCCATGGCGCCGACGACATTGCCGACCACGTCGGGTAGGTCAGCTGTCGAGCGCTTGAACTGGACCATGACGTCGGTGACGAGGTCAGCAGCCGGCGCCAACTCGGTAGCGCCAGCAGCGGCGAGTTCGAGCGAGGATTTAAGGGCTCCTCCCATGATCTGAGCGGCGTTGAGGCCGTTGCGGGCCAGCATTTCGATACCACTCGCGGCTTCAGATGCGCCTTTGCCGACTTCTGGCCCGAAGGTTCGCGCCTGGCCGGAAAGCTGCTTGAGCTCATCGCCGCTGATGCCGGCGAGCGCAGCTTCGACCTTCTTCATCTGCATCTCGAAAGAGCCGGCGCCCTTGTCGACTGCACGGACCATCGCGGCAAACGGCACCGTGATGCCCAGCGTCATGCCTGTGCCGATGGACTTGAGGCGCTGCTCAACCATCTGGAACTTCTCGACCAGGCGGCCAAGGGCGCCCTCGATACCCTTGGCCCCCGCATCGAAATCCGAGGTATCGGCGCCGAATACGACGCGCGCGGCGCCAATCACTGCGGTGTTCATGCAGTGGTCCCCTCAGATGCGATCGCGCCGCGTTCTGCGGCCCAGGAGGCGGCAACGGCGTACATGGTTTGCCAGTTCTGGCGCGTGCGCTTGACCGGCTTGGACAGCAGGAAGTGCTTTAACGGCGGGATCTTCTTCGCTCGCCCAAGCGTGCCTGCCGTCCATGACGCCTGCATCGCCAGATCATGCTTGCTTCTCGCGGCGCGCGCCGCGCCTTCCAGGACGCGCGCCAGTTCACGTGGGGTTTGTCCCCAGTATTGGTCAGGGCTTAAGCCTGCTTCGCACCACGTGATGTGGAGGTCCGACCAGTCCCACGGGCGCCCTTCGCTTTGGGCGCCCGCTTCGGAGGGCTGCCGGTGCCGCCGCGGGCCGCCTCCGGGAAGGCGGTTTCGACGGCGCGCATGATGAGCTCGAGCGAGGGCTCAAGGCCGCCGACTGCTTCCATGATCTGGCCGGCCTCGAGGTCGCTCATCTCCGGGTGGCAATCGGTAAGGCCGATCCGGAACAGCTTGCGGATCGTGCGCAGCGACGGAGAGTCGCTGAGCACCGTTTCGAGCTGGCTGATGTCCTTGAGGTCGAATTCCTCTTCCACGACGCACAGTGCGTTCGTGGTGAAGGCAAAGACCCAGTTCTCGCCGCCGACCTCGAAGCCGAGCTGGCCGCGCTGCGGATTCGCGCTTGTCATACTCAGGCCGCCGGCGTCAGCACGGGCTTGCCCGAGACCTTGAAGGTCGCGGAACCGGTCATCTTGTCGTCCATCGGGGTGGCGCGGCCATGAGCCGTCGCAAAGCCGTTGAATGCGAGAACAGCGCCATTGGGAAAGCGGATTTCCCAGGGCTCGACGACGCGGCTGCCGAGGTGCGTTCCGATCACCGCGTCGTCGAGAAGGCCAGGAACGAGGTTGTAAACGATACTGACTTCACCGGCATCGGTCAGGCCAGGCTTGAACTCGCGGTGCGCATCCGGACTGCCATGGTGGGTGAACTCGACGCTGTCGCGCGACAGTTCCGGGGGATTGAGCTCGGTGACCTCGGCGAAGGCCTCCCAGCCGGCACCGGAGCCTTTGCCGAACGTGGTCAGAAGACCAATGTCGGTATCTTCATGCGTTGCTGCCATTGCGGTTACTCCTTATTGGCGCGACGCGCGCCCTTGGTGGCACTGGGGGCCGCGACCGGCGCGGCCATCTTTTCCAACCCGTCAGGCTCGGCCAGTTCGGCCAGCTTGAGGGCGATGAGCTGGCCGCCACGCTTGGCGGTCACGGTCAATTGTTTGCCGACAAGCACGCGCGCGTCCTTCGGATCGTCGGCTTCCCTGTCGATGAATTCTCGTGTGGCTCTGATCCGCATCAGGCTCTCCTGTTCAGTCTGTGGTGCGGTGCCAGATCATTACGTCCACGCTCGCGCGGTGGACCGGCCCCTTACTGTCAGTGTCGCTGTCGGATCGGCGCCCGATGATGAAGGTTCGCAGCTGCACACCAAGGTTCACGCCGCGATACCCCACCAACAGGCCGCCATCCCCCGCCAGCATGTTCGCCAGATTCCGGGCGGCGAAAAACGTGCCCCCCCAACATTCGAACTGGGCAAGATCGCGGTACCAGCCGCTGGCTCCGCGAAGGTGCATGTCCACCCTGCCGCTGATCTGGTGAATCGTGAGCGCCGGGAGCGGCGCGCCCTGGACGCGCACACCCCAGTCAACGCGCTGGCCCACCAGCCCGGAGATCGGCCCATGGCTGAGCAACAGGTTGCGGATTGCCTCTTCCACGGCTCAGCCCTTCATGATGCGGTTGAATTCCTTGCGCAGGCGGTCGACCGCGACTTCGGTCGCCTCCTCGGCTTTCTGGTCGAATGCCGGTCGAATGAAGGGCTGGGGCGGGGAGTGTACCGTTCCGAATTCGACCATATGGCCGTAGAAGCCGTCGTGCGGCTGCCCCTTGCCCTGACGTGCCCCCACAAAGACTTCGTAGCTTCCTCGTCCGAGCCGACCCGACGCATAATTCAGCGCCTGTGTGCTGACGTCGATGCTGTCGCGCAGGTTGCCTGTGCGCGCGGGCACCAGGATGCGCGCCTCTTCGGCGATCACTTCGGCACCTTCAGTGATTGCCTCTTCCACAACTTCGCGGCGGCTGACCCGCGAGAGCTTCTTCAGGTTGCGCTCCAGATCGCGGGATACGACCAGCTTGACGCTCGGCTTCATGGCAGCGTGTCAGGCCGGGCCGAAGTCGTAATCTCGATCTCGTCCTCGCGCTCAGAGCGCTCCTTGGTACCCGTCACTTCATAGGTAACGCCCTTGTGCTGCAGCACATCCCCGCCCGCGATTGTGCGCGTCAGGCTGTCTGATCGAACGGTCCATCTGGTGGTGAGATCCTGAGCATACTCGGCAGCCTGCATGCGCTCGCCATCGCTGATGTCCGCCTTTTTCGCCCACCGCTTGCCGATTTCGGCCGGCGGGCCTTTTACGGTCGCGGTCCCGTCGTCCACGAGCGCGCTGCGCCAGATCGAGATCCGCCTATCGTATTGAGTGGCTGAGGATCGCGTCATCAGCGATAAACCCGGAACGGCTGAAGAAGCTTTTCGGCGGTCGTTGACATAGGGATCTTCGAAACTGCCTGATCGCTCACCGTCTCGGGAAAGCGGTACATATCGCCCACCATCAAGAGCAGCGCCGCGCGCACAGGCGCCGGCAGTGTCGCGTAGCCAGCAATCCAACGGATCCGCACGGTTTCGCCATCCGCACCGCGCCACGATGCGGCGGGGAAAGTGCCTGGCCATGCAGGGCGCAGCAAATTCCCGGTTAGCTCGTACCCAGAAGGATCAAGTGTGGTGGTGCCCCCATCCGCGTCGATATACTCGATGCTTTCGATCGCTGTAGCCGGAGGGTATGGCAGCTCAATCGCACCGCAAGTGCCGAACGAGGGAAGCCTCGCCTCCAGAGTTTGAACGGCAAATGCTCGGCCGAGCCAACCGTCCGGCCCATCGATGTGCCCGAACGCTGCATCAATATAGCCCTGGATTAGCTGGTCCTGGTCATCATGCTCGACGCGCAGGTGCGCCTTGACGTCCTCAAGTGAGGGCTTGGAGGCAGGCGCTGGCGGCATGATGACGAAAACGCGCATCACGTTAAACCGCGTCAAACGTCCGCTGGATGAGTGCAGGCACGTCAACAACAGCCATGTTCAACCCTCCTTGAGCGCTTTGGTTACAGCCTCGCGAGCCGATAGGGCGGGGTCGTTGAACTGCGGGGAGGGTTGGGTTCGCTTGGAGGTGAGCGCGACCTTCTCATCCTTCTCGTCGGTCTTGGTCTTGGCGACGGCCTTTTTCGCGATGGTCATTGATACACTCCTTCTTCACCCCTCCATGCGCCCGCATCGGCGGGGGCGTGAAGGAGGGCGGGCAGATTGAGCTGCCCGCCGAACCATCAGGCCATCTTGAGCGCCTTCATGAATTCGGGATTCTGCACCCCACCGCCTACGCGCTTGGTGGTGTAGAAGTGCACGAAGGGCTTGTTGGTGTAGGGATCGCGCAGGATCCGAGTACCCACTCGATCGATGACCAGGTACGTCATGCGCATGTCGCCGAAGAGCATCGGAATGGCGCCAGTAGCAGCATCGGGCATGCCCTCGATTTCGGTGGTCGCGTAGCCCAAGATGCGACCCGGCTCGCCATCCTGATAGCCAGGCTGCCAGAGGTAGTTGCCTTCGCCGTCCTTGAGCTTTCGGACCGAGCTCATAGTGCCGTTGTTCATGAAGAACCTGGCACCGGCGCGCCGCGAACTGGGAAGGCTATAGACCAAGTCGACGAGTTCATCGGCGGCAATGTCGGTTGCCGATGTCGCGGCCTTGGCGGTGATGGCACCGAAGGGATGTTTCGCCGCGTTGGCTTCGCCGGTGACGTAGGTCAGGATGCCGAATGGCTTGTTCGTCCCGTTACCACTCAGGAATGCAATGCCTTCCTGATAGGCGAATTCGGTATTGACCTCATCGGCCAGCCATCGCTCGACGTTGACCGCTGCGTCATCGATGAATGCCTGCGTGGCGGCCGGGTTCGCGTAGATTTCGCCGTGGCCGAAGGTCAGTTCCGAGACCCCAGGCGTGGCGGTCTCGGGGCGAGCCGCGGTCTCGCCAACCCAACCAGAGCCGATGGTGCGATCCGAGTACAGCCGTTTGAAGCCAGCCGTGCTGGTAGTGATCACCTGTGCGTGCTGACGGATGGGGGAGATTTCCTTGAGCGCACCCGTGATGGTGCGGTCCCACTCGACAGGGGCGAGATATCCGCCTTCAGCATCAGTCCCGACAGACAGGGCGGCAGAGACATCACCCTTACGGAAGTGCGCATTGAAGGCTGCGCGATATTCCGGGTCGGTCGGCTCCATGTCGCCAGGGAGGCTGTCGCCGAGGCGAGCCGCCGCGAGTTCGGTATTCGCCTTGGTGATTGCTTCCTCGATCTTGCTGATCTCGGCGTTGATACGGTCGACCTGCTCATTCAGCACGGAGTCGTCGACCTTGGATGCGAGAGCCTGCTCGTGCTTGCTGCGCATTTCCGTTACGGCAGCATTCAGCTGGGCGAAGAGGGCCCTGGTGTCATCGCCTTCGGCGCGCACGAGACCGCACAGGGCGCGGGGAGCCGCGCCGATCAAGTGAATCGGCTTCATGTAAGTATCCTTGATTAAGCCCGCAGGCTGTTCAAAAGAGCGGATGCCTCAAGCATCCAGTCGGTTGAGCCAGCGCCAGGCGTGGCGTCGTCGCGGGCAGCGCCAGGCGTACCCTTGATTTTATTGATGCGCTCGCGCGCTTGAGTGCGGGTCGCTCCGGCGTGCACCAATGTGAGCTCCATGGCGCGCAGTTCGTTTACAGAACGATCTGCAGCCTTCGTGGCCTCATCAACCTTCATGGCATCGGCAGGAAGAAGAGCGTCGGCAAAGCCACGCTCGATCGCTTGAGCGCCGGACATGTAAGTCTCTTTGTCCATCCACGCGGCGACCTGAGCGGCATCGTTGCCGGTACGCTCTGTATAGAGTGAGGCCATTGCGGAATCGAACGGCTCGAGCCAGTCGGCGAGGTCGCGCATGTCGTTGCGGTTTCCCATCGCCAGGACCCAGCAATTGTGGATCATCATGAACGATGCGGCACCGATCTCGATCTTGTCACCAGCCATGGCGATGATGCTGGCTGCGCTAGCTGCCATGCCCATCACCTGCACGGTGATGTCCTGCGGGTGTTCTCGCAGCACATTGTAGACGGCGATCCCTTCAAACATGTCGCCGCCGGGCGAATTGATCTGGATCGTTGCCGGCCGGTCGCCGATCGCGCGGAGCTGCTCAGCGACTTTCTTTGCGGTGATACCCCCGCCAGTCCAGTAGTCCTCGCCAACGACATCGAACATTGTGATCGTGGCATCGTCGGCGAGCAGCGCACGAACGCCGGCGGCATCACTGCCCCATTGGTCGTACACCTCAGGCTTCGTAAACGCGCTGACACGCTTCTGCGCAGGCAGGGGGAGGGCGTTAGGACGGGGCATTTGCGGTCTCCGGTGTTGCCCAGGCAGGGCGGTTCATTGCCGGGTCGTCGGATTTGTTCAGGTCCATCACTTCTCGTGCTTCGTTTGGAACCATGTAGCCACCTTGGCCGGGGCCGCCGATCGCCGCTTTGAGGAAGTCCGACTGATCCTTGAGGGATCCACGCAGCAACGCCGCCTCGTTGAACTTGAAGAAATGGGTTTCGCGCTCGGCATCGCTCAACAACGATTGGGCGAGAGCCTCCTCCCACGCAGTAAACCACCCCGCGAGACAGTACGTGATGAAGAATAGCCCAAGCTGCTCGATACCGCTGCCCCAGCTTGTTTCGTCAAACATGAGGAGAGGGCGGGGGACACCGGTACCGCGGGAAACCTCTTCAGCTTGATAGCGGCGGCTTTCGAGGCCCTGGGCATCTTTGCTCGTCATTCCGAATGGTTGGACGTCCATACCTTCCTCGGTAACGATCCAGCGGCCTGCATTTTCAGGGCCCGAATGGCGCTCCGCGAACTGGTCACGCAAGCGTTGCGCGGCCTCGTTACTGATCTGCTTCGGGTGCTTCAGCGCCCCCCCGACATAAGAGCCGTTTTTGATCAAGCGAGAAGCAGCTTCATCAGCAGCCTCAGCGAGGCCCAGCGCCTCGCCCATCAACTTGATGAGGCCATCCCCGGTGAGGCCATCACAGGTCCAGGGCGAGCGAAGATGGACGACCTCGTCAGGTCGAAGGACGCGAATACGGCCCTGCCGTGTGGTCCACTTGTAGGTCAGATTCCAGGCGTCATCGAGGTCAGCGACGACACGGTCAGGATCGAGAGGAATGAGTGCGCCAATTCCACGGACACCAGGTACCTTGAGCGCATAGGCATTGCCCTTAATCAGCGCGCGCCCTTGCATATAGGTCTTGAACTTGAAGGGGTCTTGAAAGCCGTTCGGCCTCCCGCGAGGTTTGAGCAGTTTGTGAACAGGGTGATCGGCGGCCTTGGAAACTTTGCCGGCACCATCCTTAACCATGAGGTTCAGTGGCAGCATGCCCAGCGTCTGGCTGATCACTGTCACCGCCCGGTTGAACGTTGGGTTCTGCATCGCCGAGCGTTCGGTGACGTACTTGCCTGCCGCAGTCGGACTTCCTTCGCGCAGGAACTCAAGTACGCGCGGATCGCTCAGGTCGAAGAATGTGCCTTCGCTAGCTGCGGCGCTCACCTTGGGCGTGTCGCCAAGCGCTATGGCAGGTTCTGGCGCAGTCAGACCATGGATGACGGAAGACCAAAACCCCATCAGAGCACCATGACGCCGCGCGTTTCGTAGATAGACTGCGGCGGTTCAGCATCGAATGCCGAAGCCACGCCGATGGCCATGCAAAGTGCTACAGCAGCGTCGATCTTATTCACGGCGCGCTCCTTTGCCAGCCAACTGTTTTCCCAGCGGTCGGAATCCGTGACCGCACTCATCATCGCCGAAATCAGGACTGGATTTCGAAGTAGCCGAATGCGGCCTTCCAAAAGGGCGTCCTCAAGCTCTCGAAGTGAGCCCGGCATCCAGAGGCCTTCGGGTTCGACCTCGCGGGCCCTGGCCGCTTCGATCATGGCCTCGGTCGGCTTCCCCTTCTTCGTTCCGCCCTGCGGGTGCTCAACGAAGGGCACGCTCAGGCCCAGCTGGTGGCACTCGTTCTCGAACTGCCGAAACGCGTATCGGTCGTAGCCAACCGCTGAGATCTCGAAGCGGCGGTCGTCGTCGGCCAAAGCCTGGGCGACGTGATCGAAACGAATGCTTTGCCCCTTCGGCGCCTCAAGATGCCCGTCTCGGACCCAGACGTCATAGGGGGCCTTGTCGCGCAGCGCACGGGCCTCCAAGGTGTCGCCCGGCGTCCATGCTTCAATCCAAGCATCAAAGGTCGGCTTCGAGACAATCCGCTTCTCGCCCTCGACCTCAACTTCGACGTCCACACTGCCGGTCTGGACGACATTCGCCTTCGCGGTGATGTCCCGGCTCTGCGAAAGGTCGAGGCCGATAGCGCAGCGCTTCCCGTGATGCTCGGCGATATCGAAGTCTGCGATGCAAGGTTCGAGAACCGCGCGCGACATCCACGCCGATTCAGCGTCGGTCCAGACGCAGAAATGCAGGCGCAGAATGCCGTTAAGCTTCCCCGGGATTGCCTTCGCCTGGGCAACGACACCTTCGAGGTATTCGTAAGACAGGATCGTGCCGAGCAGTGGGTTCGCCTTCGCCCAGCACTTCGGATCCTTCAGGGGATCGTCGCCTGGATCAAGCGAGCATACGAAGCTGAAGGTGCTGTCATCTATCGGCTCGCCGACATAGGCGAAATCTTCGCCTGGCGTCGCAGTCCCTGCCGCAACCCTGACGGCGTGTTCATGCTCCTCGTAACAAATCGAATTGCGATCCGAACCGCTGTTGGTGATCATCAGCAGCAGTGGCTGCCGTCGAAATTTGAAGCCGCGCTCGATCATCTCGACCGCGTCGCGGTTCGGGTGTTCGTGCAGCTCGTCCGCGAGGCCTATGTGCGGGCGCAGGCCTGAGCCCGACTTGCCTGCGCTCCTGCTCAGCGGGCGGAAAAATGAGTTCTTAGCCAGCCATGCTAGGTTGAACACGCGCCCAGGGCCGCCGCTTTGGGTGATCCGCTTGGCGAGATCGGGCGACTGGTCGACCATCGCGACCGCGTCATTGAAGAGGATCTTCGCCTGGTCGCGGTGCGCAGCCACAGCGTAGATCTCGGCGCCGGGCTCGCCGTCTGCCATCATCCCGTAGAGGCCGATGCCACCGGCGAACGGCGATTTCCCGTTCCCTTTTCCTTCCTCGATAAAGGCCCGGCGGAACCGGCGGCTGCCGTCTGCGCGCTCCCAGCCGAACAGGTTGCCTAGCTTGAATGCCTGCGATGGGTGTAGCTCGAAAGGCCGCCCCTCAAACTGGCCGCCATTGAGGCGCAGCTTGGTTTCGAAGAACCGGAAGACCCGCTCGGCCTTCTCGACGGAATAGCGCAGCCCGCGTTTGTGCCCGTTCTTCAGATCGTCGAGGTGGCGCCGGCATGCGTTGCGGACATGGGGGCCCGCGATGAATTTGCCGGCGACAACGTCGAGCGCAAACTTGGTGGCCCGGTCACTCGGAACCGAAGAACTCGTCCTCCTCTTCCTTGCCGCCATGGTCCCCTCGGTTGCGCTCGTCCGTGAGACCAAGCTCGCTCATGTAGGCGCGCATCTGGCCATGCTTCGACGCCGGGAACCCGATGGGGTTATGCCGGAACTCGCTCCAGAGCTCGCAGAATGCAATCGCAGCTGGCTCTCGTGATCCGTCGAGCCAGCCTGCCGGTGCGATGAATTTCTTCCAGGCCTTCAGAGCCTCACCCTTAAGCCCGGTCGGCTTGGTCAGCGTGCCGAAGCTGACCGCACTCGCTTGCGCGGCCTCTTTCGTGGCCGCGCTTTCGCCATGACGCGCGGTCCGGTGGGTGCCGTCGACCAGGCGCAGCTGCGCCGGTTTCGGCTTCGCTCCCCTGGTGGCCATATTGGACCTTTCAAAACATCAATCTGGTTTTGTGAAAATTTCAGGCCCACTGCGGTCCCTAGACCGGCAAGTCCTCAACTTTGAGATACCCCCCGGGGGAGGGCGCTTTCATGCCCATTCTTGGTACTTTCGCGATGTTGCGCGACATATTGTTACGCGCCCTCGGGCCATCCGTCCGAGCCGATCCGCGCGCGCTGCCGATGGCCTTGGTCTTCGGCCGTCTTTGCTTCGTGGCAGGGACCGCAGAGCGTTTGCAGGTTATCAGGGGCGTCTGTGCCGCCCTTGGCTTTCGGCGTCTTGTGGTCGACGTGCAGGTGTACCGGCTTACCATCTTCGCCGATCGATCCCTTGGAAGTGATCCGACCTTGCGAAAGGCAGGCTTGGCAAAGGTACTGGTCACGCTCGAGGATTGCCAGGCGCTGTTTGTCCCAGGCGCTTCCGTATCCGCGTTCATGCCGCGACTTGCCATTATGATGCCATGCCTGGCGCGACTGGCGCTGGTGACCTGCTTTGTACGGCAATGGGACATGGGCCATTGATCAAAGCACCTTGCTGAGGTTCTACGCCAGTGGCATCACGCCGCCTCCAATCAATTGGGGGCAACATGAAGTATTCCGCAATTCTCGTAGCATCCTTGGCGTTGGCTGGCTGCGCTTCGACGCAAAAGGTCCTCGACAAAGAACCTACCGAAGTCTTTCACTCTGAGAAGAGCCAGAACGAGGTAGCATTCTGCCTCGCCAACAAGAACAACACTAATGCGATGGATCGCGATGATGGATCCAAGGTTGTTCTGATCAAGAATGGCTATGGCGGCGTTTCGCTCGCTTTCACCGTCTTTGAAGAGGGTGAAGGAAGCCGGATCGAATATCGCCGTCAGTTCGGCACCATCGGAGCTGCATGGAAGCAGTGCATCGGGCTGAAGCCCGAGGAGTAGAACGGGTAGCGCCCGCAAGGCACGAAACCTGCGGGCGCAACTTTAATCATCATTTACGGAAAATTTGCACGATTTGGCGATAGCGTCAAGCTGATCCGTACTGCGCCACAAGGATTTTCCCCGGCTGTCGAGGTGGAGCCAGCACGTCCAGGGCTGCGATTGCTGATCGAAGAACCATCTGGTCGGCTGGGTGCTTTCCCCCAGCGAGAAGGTTGTCCAGCCAGTAGGGCCCTGTGTCGGTGTAGAGCCTCGACAAAAGCTGATCCAGCCAGGGGCGCGTGCCGCTGGCGTCCAGCTCCTTCATCATTTGGAATAGCCAATCCCGGTCGCGCTGATCGTGTTCGCTGATCTCGACTTCGGTCAGGCCACCGCGCGGCGAAGCATCGAGCGCGCACCGGTATGTCTCGCCACCGATCACGCGGTTGTAGATCCTCGCGAAACGCTTGCCAGCGATGTAGCGATCGTCGGCATATTGGGCGTCTTCTCCGAGCAGGCCCGCCGCATAAGCGCGCCCAAGCGCCGTGCTATAGTGTGTGCCGTATTTCGCGCGTCTGCCTTGAACCCACTCACTGCCCTTATCGTGCGTGACCGTCTGGACGATCTTGCCGCAGGCGTGCCGCTTCACGTTGCGCTTCTTCGGTCTGCCTCGACGCGCCATCAGTTGCGTGCCTCCTCTCGAAGAGAGCCGCGGCGTGGCCGCAGCACATAGCTCCCGCAATCACACCGCCAAAGGAGCGAGCGCGTCTCGCCAACCCGCTTCCAGTAGTCGGGCATGGCGTCGATCTCATCCTGGCTGGCCTTCCCGGAGGCGAGGCGCGTCATGGCATCCTCGAAGCGGGCTTGGCGCTCATGGCGGCTGGCGGTGGCTGCCTGCCGCTGCTCCTGCACGGCTGCGTCGCACCGCTCCCAGCGCTTCAGGATCTCGACGCACTCCGAGGTGCTCGGGAAGAACCTGCAATTCCTGAGTGCCTCGGTGACCAGGAACTCGATGGCGGCCTTGGGGCGCTGGCCGATCGCGAGCTCATAGGCGCGCACGCGGAGCTCGCCGCCGACCACGTCGTCCTTGCGACGCGGCAGCGTGTCCAGCATCCGCAGGCACTTCGCCAGGAACTGACCATCGCAGAAGGCGAGCTCGGGCAGCGGGGCCGCAGCGACCGCCTCGACGGCGACCAACTCGGCGTCGCTCAGCCTAGCCGGTGGCGCCGAAGATCCGCTCGTCGAGAGCGCGCTGGAAGCCGTCGCGGTGGTCTGGCTCAGAACGCCCGGAAGCAGCGCGCCAAGCGGCTGGGCCGCGCTGAGGAGTGGAGGCTGGTCTGTCATCGTATTGGCCCTCGAGGATTTTCGTCACGGTGTCGGGTCGGAGGAGGAAGTCGATGTTGGCGCCGGCCCAGTCTCCGGCATCGCCGCGCAGGAACGCGGACTGGGGCACTTGCTGGATTGCCCGCTGGATCGCTTGCAAGCCGTCGTCCTTCAGCCTGGCTCGGCAGTGGCGGCGGCGGGTATCGCTGAGCTTAGCGCAGGTGCGTAGCCCAGCGGCGCGGGCCATGGCGTTCCAGGCGGAAACCACGGTCGCGCAGTCGTCACTCGCCGGAACGGCCTTACGCGTGGGCGGGGATTCTCCCTCCGGGTGGGTATGGGTGGAGGGGTTAGATTTATTTTCATTGGGGAGGAGGGAAAGGGAGGGGCTGTCCTGTGACGTCACGTCCTGTCCTGTGACGTCACGTGACGTCACGTGACCGCGCTCCTCTTTCTCGCGCTCACGCTGCTCCTGCTTGCGGCGGCGATCATTCGCGCGGCGCTCGTCCAGCACTTTGCGTTCGGCCAACAGCATGGCCACTTCGGCAACGAGCTCGGGCGACGTGCCATCGGCAATGAGGCGGGTGAGAAGGTCGCTCATGATCCATCCCCGTCCTTCGGCGCGCCGACCTCGATCTCCACGCGCCCGGATTTCTCCGGCTCCGCGAACTCGTATCTGGGCACGAACCGGCTGTCGTTCACCTTCAGCGCATCAGCGATGCCGTCGAAGATGGGCTTCATGCGGTTGGGGAAGTTGGTGCGATCGCCGCGGCGGTTGGGCGGCACGAAGCGCACGCACAGCACGATGTCGCCAGCCGCCGGGGCGCGGGCGCGCGCCTCCTTCGTCGCCACATGCGCCCAGTGGCGCCATTGCCGCGTGATCTTGGCCTTGCTCCGCCAATGCCCCTTGGCATGGCCTGACAGGCTGGAGGGAGGGAAGGGAAGGACGATCATGGCTCGCCTTTCGCCTGAAGGAGGTCGGTGAACCCGTAGCGGCGCGCCTCGCATTCCAGGGCCGCCACTTTGCGGCGGGCGCTGTCGAGCAGGGCGGGAAGCCTCTTGATCCGGCTCACCTCCTGCGGGCTCAGCTCGCGGGCCTGCATCAGTCCAGCCCCAGCGCGCTGCGATAGGTCTCCAGGACCATGTCCATCTCGCGACGGTCATCGGGCTTCATCTTCCGCAGGCGGACGACCTGGCGCATGATCTTGACGTCATAGCCCACTGCCTTGGCCTCGTTGTAGACGTCACGGATGTCGTCAGCGATGCCCTTGCCTTCCTCAGACAAGCGCTCAATTCTCTCAATTAGCAGGCGCAGGCGGTCATCGGTGGTTTCGGCCATGACTGGCTCCTCACAGCATCAAGGGTTCATCGTTGGGGCAGTTCGCGATCCAGTCGGCGCGATCTGCGGTGGCTGCGTTCAGCGCCGCCACGGCGTCGGTCATTTCAGTCTCGGCGCGCTCCAGCCGCTCCCGCGCGCGCTTCACGCGCTGCGTTGCGCAGCTGACCAGTTCTTCCAGCTGCTCCATGGAGCGGGGTTTGGGTACCAGCCCGCGGGGCAGGGCGCCTTCGGCTGGCATCACGCCGCCGGCTTGAGTTTGGCGAGCTGGGCATCGATGGCGGCCCGGGCCCGCTCCAGGTCAGAGCGGCACTGGCGCACTTCCTCCGGGCTGATCGCGTCGTCATCCTCCAGTGCCTCGGACAGGGCCAGCGCGGCTTTGAGGACGTCCGACTGCGCGCGGCGGTCATGCAGGGCGGCAAGGCCGGGGCGGCTGGTAATGCAAAGCCGGTCCAGCGATCCGGTGAAGCGGCCATTCCACTCGCGCTTCGCGGCGGCAAACGCTACGACGCCCATCTCGGCAAGGCCTGTGCGGTACTTGGCCGCCTGGTCCTCGCTTTTGCCCAGGATGCGGCCGATATCGGCATCGGTCAGGCCATCCTCGGCCTTGATGGCGGTCAGTTCCTGAGCAACCGCGTCAAGAACGGCAGAAGCGGAAAAGATGCTGCGCTGCGGTGTGGATTGCCGGTTCATCGGTGGGGTACCTCGGCTTCATGAACAGGTGGGAAGTTGAAAAGGCCCGGTGGCGGCCAGTCGGAATGCGAGCGATGGGCGCTCGGCCGCCCCGGGCAGGTGCGCACGCCGGTCTATCGTCGGCATGCGGGAGAGAGGAGGACGCACGCTCATCGGCGCTGCGTCCCAGCCGGAACGATCCCGGCGAATTCCAAATCGCTGTGATGGCAGTGCGAAGCTCCGCACACGGCACAGAAGGCCGCGCGATTGCGCGGGATGCGCTCATTGCCAAGGAACCAGCCGACGCTGGTCGTGTCCGAATTTTCGGACATACCCCTGCCCACGATGAGGCGGCGCGTCATGCGGCACCTCCCTGCCGAGCGCAGTTGCCCGCGCCCGGCAGTTCGGTCATCGTGCAGCTGTCCAAAACAGCACGAATGGAATTGAGATGTCTGAACTTGGCTTTGCTAATCACCTGGCGCTGTTTGCGATCGTCAACGGTCTGCGAAAGGCTGGGGAGGTCAGCGAAGCGACGATACTCGCCATCGTCGAAGAGCTCGAAGCTGCGACCGAGATCAGTGACGCATGGGGGCATGGCAGCACGACCGAAGCGCTCAACAAACTCGGGGCTGCAATCAGGAGGGGAAGGCCTAGCTACTGACATCTCACAGCCACCCCTCTGCGCGGGCGGCGGGCACGCCGCGGGCGACAGCTTCGTCGAATCGTTCGCGCAGTGGCGCGCTCAGGCGTTGTCCCGCGTGGAAGAGGGTTACGGGGTCGTAGCCGGCGCCGGGTGTGCCGAGCTCGTTGACGACCGCATCATAGGTCAGCGCGCAAACCTTTGGGCTGGGGTGAACAGGCAGCAGCTGAGCGAGAAGAAAGAGATCTCGATTCGCAGGGCTTGTGCACATCTCATCGCGCACGATCTCGCGAATGCCGTCCAGCACTTCGGTCGGAGCGAAGCTGGAAGCATCGAACGTCAGCTTCACCGTAACAGCACCGACGGCCGCGCCGCCGCGCGGCGTGCTGCGGCGCCGGGTCGCGAACGTCTGCACGCCGGTGCGCTTGGGGATGGGGCGCGGGCGCGGGCGCGTCATGCGGCTGCGTCCTTTGCCAGTGCCTCGAGTGAGAGTTCGAGCCCTTGGGTGCGCGCAATGTCGGCGATATGTAGCCAGTATTTCGCAGGAATTGTTCGTCCGGAAAGCGACCAAGAACGGACCGTCACTTCGGCAACGGGGACGCCGCGAGAGCGGAGCGCATCGGCTACGACTTTCGCCCCGCCCAGCTCCTGGATCGTTGTGCTACGTTTCATGTTGAATTGCGCTACTAAACGTAGCGACATTTTGCAACATGATTTGTAGCGCTGATGCGTGCCAAAGCATGGCCATGACACGATCAGACCTCGATTCGCCTCATGATCGACTTGCGTGGGCGAGAGTGCAGGCTGGCTTCACTGACAAGGCCGACTTTGCGCGTGCTGTAGGCGTCAATCCCACGACCTACAGGGCCTACGAGAACGGCCAAAACGGGTTCGCCAAACATGCGGTGACATTTGCAAAGAAACTTGGTGTCAGCGCTGACTGGCTCTTGGAGGGTGGGGCAGTTCCAAGCATTTCAACTGTCTCTGGCGAGGAGGCTCTGGCTCCTTCACACAGGCGCGCGCCTGATAGCGTCGTGACGCTCCGATCCTTCGACCTGAGCTATTCCATGGGCCCGGGCGCGAACATCGACGACTACGTCGAAGAGGGCACGTACGAGTTCGACGCGAACATGCTGGCCAAGCTCACCAGGGCGCCGGTCGACCGCCTCTTCGTTGCGCGCGGCGATGGCGACAGCATGTTTCCTACATTGGTCAACGATGATACAGTCGTGATCGATACCACCCAGACAGTCCTGAACCTGCAGGACCGCATCTGGGCCTGCTCGGTCTACGGCGCCGGGGCGATCAAGCGCCTTCGCGCGATCGCGGGCGGCAAGGTCCTCGTCCAGTCCGACAATCCGAACATCCCTGATCAGGAAATCATTTCCGATGACCTGCGCATCGTGGGGCGCGTGATTTGGCTTGGCCGGCGGATCTGATCCGAGTTCAAGCATATGCAGATGTACAGGTAAGGAAATCTAACTTCATGTTGCAGAGGGTAGAGGCAGTTCAATTCATCCGTGATGAGATCGGCGGGAGGAATAGGCCGGTTTTAGCCGCTGCAGAGACCAGCGATGGGGAAGTGATCGAGCTTGTTCTCAAATTTGCGTCATTATGTGAACTGCAATCCAAGGCGTTAGCAGTCGAGGTGATATCAGCGTGTCTTGCCGCTGCATTGGAGTTGCCGATCCCGGAGCCGTTCATAGTGGATCTATCGCCAGAGTGGCGGGCATCCTTGCCTGGCAGTGTCCGCGCGCGTGTATCTGAGTTCGATACAGTCGCATTTGGCTCCCGGTTTCTCTGCCCTCAGTGGTCCCTCTGGACAACGGGGCGAACCCTATCTCCTGCGATGCGCCAACAAGGGGCCGAGATTTTAGCCTTTGACGCATTCACTGAGAATTGTGACCGCAAGGATCAGAACCCAAACTGCTTGGTTAGCGGTGATAAGGTGCGAATCATCGACCACGAGCTATGCCTCCCTCGAGGCGTAATCGGAGCCAAGCCATGGGAGACAGGGGGGCTCCAGCCTTTCACCCAGCCCGGCCAGCATATCTTTCGTCGAGAACTACTTGCGAAAAAGATTGACCATGTCAGCATTCGTGAAAAGTGGTTGTCCTTGCAAGACGAGGACATTGACGCCTATGGGGCCGCCGTGCCCTTCGAGTGGTATGAGGATGCGTTCATTTCCGATATCTTAGATAAGATTCGGCATGTTCGCGATAACATCGATGGATGCATGGCTGAACTTGATCGGATCTTGCAATGAGTCGTCGCCCATATAGCTACACCGTTTTGCGCTACGTACATGACATCGTGACGGGTGAGTTTGTGAATGTCGGACTCGTGCTGACAGCGCCAGCTCATAACGGCGATGCTCCAGAAGTCCTTTTCACTTTCGATGAGAAGGTGCAGCGCCTTCGTGTAATGTTCCCGAACCTCGATCGCGTGGCGTTTCTTGAGGCGATCAAAGCTATGCGGCGAAGTGGTAGAGCTTTGGCCAAGCAGGTGGAAAAGGATCACATGTTCTCGAATGAGGACGCGCGGTCGTTGGCGTTGCGCATGCTTCCACGAGATGGAAGTTCGTTGCAATGGTCTGAGATCGGTACTGGCATCGCTCGGGATCTCGAGAAGGAATTCAAACGTATAAGTCACCGTATGCTGGCTCATTACCAGCATAAGGCAGAAGCCAAGCGGGGCGATGAAGACGTGTGGCGGCCGGTCAAGCAAGCGCTCGAAGATCGAGACGTAAAGATCGAACTGGAGCCAAGGGTAATCGATGGGAAAGTAGATTCCGTCGAGTTTCGCTATGCCTGGAAAAATGGCCAGATCCATGCCTATGAACCCGTTTCATTCGATTTGGCGAATGCAAGTCGCATCCGCGATAAGGCGAGGCGCTGGCGTGGAAACCTTGATGCAGCTCGCGGCGGCGCTGCGGAAAAATTCAGGGCACACTTTATCGCCGGCAGACCATCAAACCCTGCGCTGATGGAAGATTTCCATGCCGCGCTCGACATCCTGCGTGATGCTTCTGGAAAGCCGGAAGTGTTCGATGAGAACGATCTGGACCAGCTTGTGTCCAAGATCGAAAAGGATGTGAAAAAGCACGTTCATCCTGCTCATTGATCCAAGTGCGGTCAGGTAGGTTATCCCTCGCAGTCGTAGGCGCTGACTACCCCAACAAGACCGGCCCATCCCGTCGCTTTGAGATTGCTCTTTGCGGCCCGGGTGAGCCGGTCGAGTTGCGTCTGGAGCCTGAGAACCCAGCCGACCCGCGCGCCGTGGCCGTCTATTCCGACCGTGGTGTCCAGCTCGGCTACCTGACTGCCGATCGCGCGCCTTGGATTGGAGCCATGCTCTCCAGGGGCCGGGTCATCACCGCGATATTCCAGGAGCAGGCGCGCTACGGCGCGGTTGTGCGCGTGGCCTTCGACGGCGAAGCCCCGGAGCTGCCGGAGCGCGCCACCGTCGCAGAAGAGTCGGCTGGCGTTGACGCGGATCAGGATCCGGGCTGGTGGCCGGATGATGACTGGATAGATTGACGCTACAAAAAATGTTGACGCGCTATGAAATGTAGCGTTATGTGCCTCTCACCAACCCGCCGGTGAGCCGAAAGCGCAGACCCGCCGGGATCCATGTTGGAGGTTCCGATGTCTGTCCTTACCGCTACCGATTATGCGAAGGCCTACCGCAACGCGCTTGAGAACGACGCGCTGACGCAAGGCGCGTGGCACACCGAACGCGATGGCCGCCAGCTTGCCTGTGCACTGGGTGTGATTGGTCCGGAAGTCGATGGACCGTCGAAGTGCCCTGCCGCGATCATGCCGCGCTGGCTGGCGCAGATGGTCCCTGGCTTCTTCGACCGGCAGAAGGCTGAGGATGCGTTCGCGTGGGGCAAGGCCTTCACCGAGCAGCTTGCGCGTATTGACGGGAAGGTTCCTTTCAGCGTGATCCATGACTGGCAGGGGCATACCGTATGCCAGCTTGGGGTTGATGCAGCGGAGAAGCACGGACGCGATCCCGCACCGCATAAGGCGCTACAGGCGCTTCACCTGCGCGCGCTGGGCGGCGAGGTAATCCCTGCGGATCAGTGGCGGCCTGTCCTGAAAGACGCCTACGCCTACGCCGACGCCTACGCCTACGCCTACGCCAAAGCCTACGCCTACGCCTACGCCTACGCCGACGCCAACGCCTACGCCTACGCCAAAGCCGACGCCTACGCCTACGCCTACGCCTACGCCTACGCCTACGCCGACGCCTACGCCTACGCCGACGCCGACGCCAACGCCAACGCCTACGCCAACGCCTACGCCTACGCCGACGCCAACGCCAACGCCTGGAAGAAGATGGCTGACGGCATGGTAGCAGCGCTTGAGAGGGTGGAGGTCGCGTGATGCGTCGCGCGCGTTCCACGCCCCAGCCGAGCCGAGAGGTTCTTGAGCAGCGCACCGCCGCGGCTGGTCTGCTCCGCAATTTCCTGATCGCCCTCGAAACGGAGGGCGGCCCCAAGACGCCCTGGATGGAATTCGCCAAGGGCCGGGCCGAAATGGAACTGCGCGCCTGGGGAATGGCGCGATGATCCGCCTTCACCGCAAGCGCGGCCACGTCACCTACGACAACTTCTTCGACCTGCTCATGGACGTGCATGAGGCCATGCTGGCGCGTGGAGAGATCTGATGCGCTGCACCGCCATCATCCTTGCGCTCACGCTGGCCGGCTGCACCGCGCACGCCTGGACGCCGGTCCTGCTCGATAGTCCGTCCGTGATGGCCTTCGTCCTGTCGGACCGGTTCTGGCCCACCATCTTCACGCTGGCCCTGGCCTTTGGCGCGATTGCCGCCGCCGCCTGCGCCGCGCTCGTCTTTCACCCCGGGAGCCTCTCGGGTCGCACGCGGCCGGAGGGCGGCGAATGATCGCCCCCGGCCTTACTCTCCCCACCGCAGCACCGATCGGCTTCCTCAACGTACCCCCCGCTGGCCGATTTGCGGCAACCACCCACGGCGCCGGTGCCGCCGTGGGTCACCAACCGGAGGCGCATCGCCATGGCTGACGAACCCAACTCGCTGCACCTGACCTACGAAGAGGCTGAGCGCGTCGCCGCCGATCTCTCGCGCGTCTGGGTGGGCATGACCGGCCTGTGCGAGACGCCCAAGGTCGAATGCATCGCCGACGTAGTCCAGCGCGCGCTTCGTGGGGCGCGCGCCGTTATCGCGGCTCGCCCCGACCAGAGCGAAGACGCAGGAGCCGCGGCTGGCCGCTTGAACCTCTCCGAGAAGGAGCTCCCCTACTGATGCGCCCTGGATACGCCACCCTCCCTGAAATGCGCAAATGGGCCGACGGCATCATGGAGCGCGATCCCGATTTCGTGATCGGTGATGACTACCTGCGCCGCTGGTGGGTCATCCCGCGCAACGAGCAGTGCAACGTCTACCTCCACGTCATCCGCAAGAGCGATGACGACCGCGCCATGCACGATCATCCTTGGGCGAATACCAGCTACGTGATCGCCGGGCGCTACATCGAGCACACGCCGGAAGGATCGTTCCTGCGCAAGGCCGGTGACGTGATCGAGCGGCCAGCCAACGCACTGCATCGGATCGAGCTTGTGCCCGGCTGGTACGCGACTTCCCTCTTCATTACGGGCCCGAAGGTCCGCGAGTGGGGCTTCCAGTGCGAGCAAGGCTGGGTCCACTGGCAGGACTTCACCGCCGAGGACGATTCCAGCCGCACGGGCCGGGGCTGCGGTGAACATGGCGCGCTGTCGCCGGTGTTGGTTGCGGGTGAGCCGCGGGCGGTGCTGGCATGACCCGCCTGTCGTGCTGCTTTTGCATCATGGCAAGCCAGGCGGATCTCACGACCGCCGCCAAGCTCAACCCACCACTGTACCGCCGGTACGTCAAAACAGAACGCCGCTTAGGCTTTACGCTCAGTATGTCGCGCAAAACGCTCCCGGAAATCACAGGGATCGCAGCATGAAAAACAAGCTCACCGACTTGAACGATCACTTGTTCATGCAGCTCGAGCGCCTGGGCGACGAGGGCATGGACGCTGATAAGATCGAGCAGGAGGCCAAACGCGCTGATGCGATGGTCCAGGTTGCCGATCAGATCATCCGCAACGCAGATCTGCAGCTGAAGGCCGCGAACCTCATCGCCAATCACGGCGACCGCTTCCGGCCCATGCTGCCCATGATCGAAGGCAAGTCGGAATGAAGGGCCGGGCCATCCCCTACAGCACTGCCGAGATGGCATGGCTCGAGGCGAACAAGACACTGTCGATCAGCGACTACCATGCCGCGTTCCAGCAGCGCTTCGGGCGCGCCGACGTGACAGCTGCGAACCTCCATGCCCTGCGTAAGCGCAAGGGCTGGCGCACGGGCCGTTCTGGATTCTTCGTGAAGGGGCAGGAGCCCGTGAACAAAGGAAAGAAGTGCGCGCCGGGGAAGGGCGGTCTGCATCCGAATTCGCGTCGGACCCAGTTCAAGAAAGGCCAGATGAGTGGCACTGCCCAGCACAACTACAAGCCAATCGGGTACGAGCGGATTACCGAGGACGGCTATGTCGAGCGCAAGATCAGCGACACCGGCGCCGCGCGGCAGCGATGGCGGGCTGTGCACCTGCTGAACTGGGAGGCCACCCATGGCCCGCTACCGGAGGGGCACGCCCTCAAGTGCCTGGACGGCAACAAGCAAAACACGGAGCCGGGCAACTGGGAACTCGTGCACCGCGGTGTGCTCGCACGCCTCAATGGTGGGAGGTTTCGCAAGACGCTGCCCTACGACCAGGCGCCAGCCGAGTTGAAGCCTACGGTCATGGCCGTGGCGAAGCTGAAGCACGCCGTCAGTGAGCGGAGGCGCGCATGATTGCCACGCTCTCACTCAAAGACGTGAAGCATCCCCAGCGAACGACGGCTGATGGTGAGGTCGAGTGTCTGGAGGCGACGCGAAAAATGCGCCGCGCGGGCGCAGTTGCCCTCTGCCTGGGCGAAAGCCAGATTTTTGCGGGTGCAGGTCTCAATGTCGACCAGCCGCTGAAGGTCCACTGCGTCGTCAATGCTCATGAAACACCTCCTCTCTCCGTGCACTGGATAACACAGAAGGCAGGGGGAAAGCGAATCTGGCCGGGAAGGCGGGCCGCATGACTTGGCCCTTCGGCGCTATGCGCCCGTTTTCCTACTCTGCCTTGTTGGTCGATCCGCCATGGCACTTTCGCAACTTCAGCGGAAAGGGCGAGGCCAAGAATCCGGTGGCGCACTACACCTGCATGTCGCTGGACGACATCGCCGCCTTGCCAGTCGCGCATCTGGCTGCGCCGGACTGCGCCATGTTCATGTGGGCGACGGCTCCGCTGCTTCCCGAGGCCATCGAGGTCATGAAGGGTTGGGGCTTTACCTACAAGTCGGCGGCGCCTTGGGCGAAGCAGTCGAGCACGGGTAAGGCATGGGCTTTCGGGACCGGCTATATTTTCCGCTCGGCGGCCGAGTTCCTGATCGTCGGGACGATCGGCCAGCCGCGCGTGCAGTCGCGGGGCGTGCGAAACCTGATCGTGGCGCCGGTGCGCGAGCACAGCCGCAAGCCTGATGAGCAGTACGAGATGGTCGAGGCGCTCTACGCCGGACCGTACGCCGAGATTTTTAGCCGCACGAACCGCCCTGGCTGGGACAGCTGGGGCAACGAGGCGGGCAAGTTTGATGAGGAGCCGGCATGATTGACACAATCAGCATCGACGTAACCATCAGCTCTGCTGAATACGAGAGCGCCCGTGAACGGGCGATCGAAAATGGATTTTCGACCGAGTACATCGCGCTCATCGGTAATGTGAGCCTTTCCGATGCCCTGGAAGAGGCCACTGTCGACCAGCTTCGTGATCAGCTTGGTCGCGAGCTTCCTGGATATACCCCCGATCAGCTTACCGCGATCGAGGCATGTTTCTCGGCTGCACTCGCCGGTGAGATCAGTAATGCCAGTGCGCTGCTGCCGAGGATCTTCGAGCACGCAGCACAAATCGATGCGGCAGAGCGGGCAATTCACGCAAGCCACTTCCGGAGCATCGCAGCATGAGCCGCCCGACCGATGAAGCCATCCTCCGCCACGCCGTCAATATCGCCACGCCGCGCCGCTCTCGCGGATACCAGCCGCGCTGGGTTGCTGTGATGGATACCTTCGCCGTCGGCGCCACGGTCGCGCAGGAACTGTGCACGCGCTTCGGCTTCAACCCTGACGAGATGGTGCGCCAATGACCGACGATCCATTCGAATGCTTCGAAGACGGCGGCTACATGATCGTCAACGAGCCCGCCGCCTGGGCGGCCATCCCCGACGATCTCAAGCCGAAGGTCGAGATTGCGGCAAAAGCCATGTGCCGTAAGATCTCGGCGCTGCAGGAGGCACAGGCATGACCGAGGCCATCCTCCACATCCTGCAGCATAGCTTGGGCGTCGACCAGTACGGGCGCGGCGAGCAGTACCGCAACCACTTCGTCACTGGCGAAGGATCTGTCGACTTTCCGGCATGCATTGCAGCCACCCTGTTCGGCCTGATGAACCGGCGCCAGGGCAATGTCCTGTCTGGTGGCGACGACGTGTTCAGAGTGACGCCTGAGGGCAAGCGGTGGATGGCCGAGAACAGCCCAGTACCGCCGAAGCTCACTCGTAGTCAGCGGCGCTATCGGGCTTACCTCGATGCTGATTGGTTCACCGGGAATTTCCGAGAGTGGATCGCGTACTGGCGCGACCAGCCGAAGGGGGTAGCCCATGTGTGATTGCGAAGTACCTCAGGCATTCAACGAGCGCTGGCGCACCGCCCGTAAGCCTCACCGCTGCTGCGAGTGCGGAGCCTGGATCAAGCCGGGTGACCGATACAACTACGTCAGCGGAATCTGGGACAACCAGCCGGATAGCCACCACACCTGTGTTGAGTGTGTGCAGGTCCGCGATTGGATCGTCTCGCAGTCGACGCGCTGGGACTGCGAGCCGTGCTTTACCCAGCTTTACGACGACATGCCTCGCGCAGATTGGCCGCCTCACTTGGTTGAGGCTCAGGCGGTGCTGAGGGAAGAGCTTGCAAGGAAGGCCGCATGAACCTTCGCATCCTTAAGAAGCTGTCGAAGCGCGCGATGCCTTACCTGATCGCCCTTGGCGATCGGCAGGTGCATTTTCTCGCTGAGCGCAATGATAACTATCACGGCATGACAATCCGTGATCGCACATGTTGGGAAAGGAACCCCTGCCACCCTTCACGCGAACCAGGTTGGTGCAACTTTGGCGATGAACCCGTCCTCTACGTTGTGGCACGCAAGGGGTACCGATACGTGATGCGCCCTCCGCATCATCCGCTCAAGGGTACTCCGATGGTTGGGGGAATGTCTGGTGGTGAGCAGCCAGAGTGGGACGAGATATGTGCTTACGCCTGTTTGGCATCATGGGTGTGTTCCCACTTCACTGACTGGTCAAATTGGGAGCGGCCGATCCCGACCCGTGATCTGACAACGGTGAGCAAGATTTTCGCTGCTGCCGATGACATGGTTGCCGAAAGGATGGCTGCATGACCCAGCAACGCCTCCAGACCAAAGAGGGTATCTGCGCCTACCTGGGCGACATCAGCCCCACGACCTACGACAAGTGGCAGTCCCGCGGATTAGTCCCGGGCCCGGTGCGTGGAACAAACCGCTACGACCTGCGCGCCCATGACCTGGCGCTTGACCGCGCTTCGGGGCTGGCTGAACCGGTCCATGCGATTGGGCGGCCGCGCTCAGCGCTGGAGGAATTCGAGGCAGGGCATGCGCATTAAGCTCAAGGGCGTCTACAAGAACACCAAGACGCTCGCGAACGGTCGGCGTCAAACCTACTACTTCCTGCGCAATGTGGGGGCGATCCGGCCCCAGCCAGGAGACGAGAACGAGCCGTTCTATCCCGGCAGCTCGGCCTTCATGCGCGCCTACACCACGCTGAACGAAGCGCCGCGCCGGGCCCGCACCGTTGGCACGCTGCAGCAGGTGATCGATGGCTACCAGAAGTCGTCTGCCTTCGTGAAGCTGGCACCGCGGACCAAGCGCGACTACCTGGGCCACCTCGACAAGATCGCCCTGGCAAAGCTTGTGCCGAACGGACCGGACTTCGCCGCCTATCCGCTCGAAGCGATAGACGACCCGAAGATTCGCAAGCGCCTGCTCGACTGGCGAGACGTCATGGCCGAGCGTTCGCCGCGTCAGGCCGATGCCTGTTTCGGTGTTCTGCGCATCATTCTGGAATGGGCGCGCGATCGCGGCATGATAAGCCATAACCATGCGACCCGCCCGAAGAAGGTCTACAAGGCCGACCGATCGGACAAGGTCTGGCTGCCGGAGCACCTGGAGGCGTTTCGCGCCGTCGCGCCGCCGGAGTTGCGCCTGGCGCTGGAGCTGGCCCTGTGGACCGGGCAGCGCGAGACGGACCTGCTCAAGATGCCGTGGTCGGCTTATAAGGACGGGCGCCTGACGTTTCGCCAGGGCAAGCGCAAGCGAAAGGTGGACATGCCGGTCTATTCCGAACTGCGCTCCATTCTCGACGCGACGCCGAAGAAGGCCCTCACGATCCTGACGACGGCGAGAGGCGCGCCGTGGACAACAGATCCCCAGCCGGTCAACTTCCAGCACAAGTGGCGTAAGGTCGTGCTCGAGGCGGGGCTCGATGGGCTCCACTTCCACGACCTGCGAGGGACGACCTGCACGATGCTTTCGGACGCAGGATGCACGCCATCGGAGATCGCATCCGTCCTCGGATGGACCGTCAAAACCGTCAACGACATGCTCGATCGCTACCAGTCGATGACGGCTGCACAGAGCGATTCAGCGGTCGCAAAACTGGAGGCGCGCCGTGTCTAAAGTGCGGAATGAAGTGCGGAATGCCCGGTCATGGGCTGGGCTTGACCAGCCGAGACTCGCGGGAAAGTGCTGGCTGGGGCGGCAGGATTCGAACCTGCGCATGGCGGTACCAAAAACCGCTGCCTTACCGCTTGGCTACGCCCCAGCAGGATCTCGTGGCATCTTGTGCGCACCGCGATCGGACTGCGCGCTTAGCGGCTTATCCCGGCGCTGAAAAGGCCCTTTTCGCATCGGATCTTCTCCGCGCCGGGGAAAAACGGTCAGGCGCCGAGAACGGCGTCGATGTCGGCCGCGCTGTGGCGCTCCTTGATCTTGCCCGGCGCATCGCGGTTAACGACGAGGCCGCGCTTCACGCCGGTGCGCTCGCCCAGTTCCTCGCCCCAGCGCATGAGGTTGGTGTATTCGCGAACGCTCAGGAAAGTTGCCGCGTCGGTGTAGGATTCGCCGCGCGTGAAGCCGCCGAGCCAGCCGTAGGCCGCGATGTCTGCAATGGTGTAGTCATCGCCCGCCAGGTAGCGCGTCTCGGCAAGGCGCTTGTCGGCGACGTCCATGATGCGCTTGGTTTCCATCGCGAAGCGGTTGATTGCGTATTCGAACTTTTCAGGCGCGTAGGCGTAGAAATGGCCAAACCCGCCACCGATGATGGGCGCGGTCGACATCTGCCACATCAGCCAGGACATGCACTCAGTCCGGCTTTCGCCGTCCTTGGGCAGGAACATCCCGAACTTTTCGGCGAGGTGGAACAGGATGGCACCTGATTCGAAGACACGCACTGGAGTCTCGCCCGAACAATCGAGGAGGGCAGGGATCTTGGAGTTGGGGTTTATCTCGACGAAGCCCGAGGTGAACTGCGTGCCTTCGCCAATATTGACGAGCCAGGCGTCGTACTCCGCCTCGCTGACGCCCGCCTCCAGCAGTTCCTCGAACATGATGGTGACCTTCTGGCCGTTGGGCGTGCCCAGCGAATAGAGCTGGAAGGGATGCTCGCCGCGGGGCAGGTCCTTCTGTTCGCGCGCACCGGCGGTGGGGCGGTTGATGCTGGCCCAGGTGCCTCCATTCTCGGCGTCGTGGGTCCAGACCTTGGGGGGGGTATAGGTGGTGTCGGCCATGTGCGCTGAGCTCCTTGTTGCAGGCGCCGGGAGAGAGGGAACGCGCTAGGTAGGTCCCGATCAGGGGCGCAACAAGAGGCGAAGCCGCCAATGTTCGGGGAGCGGCAGGTGCCCTGGCCCAGTGTCTTCGTGCTTTCAGGTCCGAGGGTTAACCCCGATGCCGGGCACAATCGCGCGTCGGTAGAATAGGCCATGCGATCAACACGCTGCGAAGGGATGGAACATATGCAGAGCACGCGCACGCTTGGAGTTTTCGCAGGTGGATGCCTGCTTGCGCTGTCGGGGGGCACGACCACGCCGACAAGCGACACGCGTTCCGCCGCGCCGCCCCCGGTAACGGTGGCGCAGGTTGGTGTGATCTCGCCCGAGGTCCCGCTTCCCAAGGGCTAGCTGGAGATGTCCCAGCTGCCCGACAGCCTAGCCCTCCTGCCTCCGCCGCCAGGGCTGCCGATGAAGCCGCCTGGGAAGCGGCCAAGGGGGCATCATTCGAACGCTTCGCGCTGGCAACCGCAACGCCGATCTCAACTGGCCGGCTATCGTCAGCTCGTTCGAGCCGCTTGTCGGCACCTCGTTGTCGGACGGGAGCAAGCCTCATACCGAGATGCTTCTGCGCCGGGCGATGGCCGACGCGGGGCTCGCCAGTTACAAGGCAAAGAACCACTATCAGCGCGTGCGCCCCTTTGCCGAGAAGGGTGGCGGATCGTGCACGCCCGAGGAGGAGGAGGAGGCCCTGAGCCGCGACGGGGCCTATCCGTCCGGTGACACGACGGCAGGCTGGATGATGGCGCTGGTGCTGGCTGAACTGGTGCCGAGCCGTGCCGACGCGGTGCTTCAGCGGGGGCATGACTTTGGCTTCAGCCGCGTGATCTGCCGCGTCCACTGGATGAGCGACACGGTAGGTGGGCGCGTGGTTGCGGCCGCGACGTTCGCCCGCGTCCAGTCCGATCCCGTGTCTCAGGCGCAGCTTGCCGCCGCGCGCAAGGAAATGGCGGCGGCGGGCCTTTGAGCGCGGGCTTTCAGGCGCCCAGCGCGTAGTCGAGCGCAGCGCAAACGGCGGCGACCTGCGCGGCGTTGCATTCCTCAGGCGTTGCGTTCGGGCTGTCAGGATAGACCTCGGTCGTGGTCGTGAAGCGCGCCCCTGTGATGGCCGCGCACATCCCGTACTTGCTTTGCGGGTATTCGATCACGCCCTTCTGCACGACGGGTGAGCCGATGATGTTGCCCTGCGGGTCCGCGGGCGCGATGTGGGTGACCTTTTCGACCGCTTCGATAATCGTTTCACAGAAGGCGGGCTGGCGGTTGTCGGCATCATCGACGAGGTAGAAGCCATCGGGAATGGTGTCGGGATCGTAGTCCTGGCCATCGCGCGCGGCGAGGGCCGGGCGGAATTCCTCCTCGTCGCTGTCGGTGGTTTCGTGCAGGTCGATGTGGAGCACAAACGGGGTGTCCTGCGCGGCGACAAGCGCGATGAGGGCGCGGCATTCGCCTGCCGGGCTGTCTGCGGTGAAGTTACGATTGGGGTCGATCGCGTCGTAATTCCAGCGGTTGATCCGCTCGTAGGCCCAGGGGCTGACGCAAGGCGCGACAAGCAGGTTGACCCGGCCCACATAGTCCGCAGCGCGCGTTTCGAGAAATTCGAGCGCGCCCATCACGCCGCTCGTCTCGTAGCCATGGACACCGCCGGTCACGAGGGCGGTAGGGAGGGTCGGATCGATCGGGCCGTTCGAGAGCGCGTAGAGTGTGAAGCGCTCGCCTGCGTAGTCGAGCGTGCCGTACTCCTGAAGCGTGAAACGCTTGGCAAGCGCGAGGATGCGCGGCTCCACGTCCCGCCCATAGCGGCGCTGCACGACCTGTGTCTCACGCCAGGCCTCCACCTCGCGATCGCCCCAGGGCGTGCCGGGTGTGCCAATGGGATAGGGGACGGTGGCTGTCATGGCGCTCTCTTCTTCAGGAGGAATCTTCGGTCTCGAGATGGCATGTGGGCGCGGCGAAGCAAGTGGGGCCTGCAGGCTATGCATGAAAAAACCCGGCGGGCGTGGGGCCGGCCGGGTTCTTCACTCGGGCAGGAACCCGCCCGAGATCAGGCGATCTTGCGGACCCAGCCGTGGGTGTCCTCGGCCTGGCCGCGCTGGATGGCGACGAGGCGGGCCTTGACCTTCTCGGTGAGCTGGCCGGGGCCGCCCGAACCGATGGTGAATTCGCCAGCATTGCCCGCGACCTTGCCGACCGCAGTGACGACGGCCGCCGTGCCGCAGGCGAAGGTTTCGACGAGCTTGCCGCTGGTCGCGTCCTCGCGCCACTGATCAAGACTGTAGCGGCCTTCGTTCACAGTCAGGCCCTCTTCGCGCAGCAGCGCGATCAGGCTGCGGCGGGTGATGCCGGGAAGGATCGTACCGGTCAACGCGGGGGTGAGGATCGAGCCGTCATCGAAGACGTAGAACAGGTTCATGCCGCCCAGTTCCTCGATCCATTTGTGCTCGGCAGCGTCAAGGAAGACGACCTGGTCGTGGCCGCGCGCAAGGGCTTCGCCCTGGGGGACGAGGCTGGCCGCATAGTTGCCGCCGCACTTGGCCGCACCCGTGCCGCCCGGAGCTGCGCGGGTGTAGTCCGAGACCCAGATCGAGACCGCAGGGGCGCCCGACTTGAAGTAGTTGCCCGCCGGGCTGGCGATAAGGATGAACTTGTAGGTCTTGGCCGGGCGCACGCCCAGGAACGCCTCGGTCGCGATCATGAAGGGGCGCAGGTAAAGTGAGGCACCCTCGGCGTCCGGGATCCAGGCCCTGTCGAACTCGACCAGCTTCTCGATCGCCTCGATGAAGAGATTCTCAGGCAGCGTGGGCATGGCCAGGCGGGTGGCGGACTGGTTGAAGCGCTCCGCGTTGGCGTCGGGACGGAACAGCGAGATCGAACCGTCGGCCTGCTTGTAGGCCTTGAGCCCCTCGAAGATTTCCTGGGCATAGTGCAGTACCGCGGCCGCCGGATCGAGCGGGATCGGCGCGTAGGCCGAAACCCTGGCGTCATGCCAACCGGTGCCTTCGGTCCAGTCGATCGTGACCATGTGGTCGGTAAAGTGCGTGCCGAAGCCCGGATTGGCCAATATCGCCGCCCGCGTGACGTCGCTGGCAGGGGCGGGGTTGGGCTCAAGGGAAAACGTCAGCGCGGCTTCGGCGGGACTCGCCATGAAAACTCAGTCCTCTGTCTTGGGGTTGTGAGGGTGCGGGTGTATGAAAATTACGCTGCGCGCAACCTTAAAGTAATATTGATACGTGTCATTTCAGGTGTAGCACGCGGTGCGTTGGAGGCAAGAGCTCTGCTCGAAGCGCGCAAATGCAGGAGCTTGCGTCGATAGGCGCTGGCATGCTCTTGCGCGCCGCGCATGCAGCCTTGCGCGATCGTGTAGTGCGCGGGTTTGCTGCTTTAGCGCGCCTGCCAGCCAGAAATGAGAAAGGCCGCACCGGGAGCGCCGGTACGGCCTTTCACATGGTCAGCGGCCGGAAGTGCCGCCAGCGAGTACCTTTATCGCGTATCTGAAATCAGCGATAATGCCTCGCGACGGAAATTGCCGACCTCCATGCTGAACCATGAGACATCGGATCACCTCCTTTCGCGCTGTTGAGCCATAGGGTTCGCCGCCCGAGAGCGACTGGACTTCGGTAGCTCCGGGGAGGGCTTCCTCGGGTTCCGTCGTCCTGAGAGAAAATGTGTCTTATTCCGCAGCGCACCACAAGACTTGAATTCAAGTTTTTTCGCGGCATTATCATGCCTTCGCTGAAGTTTTCCCCAGCTGAAAAGCCCGTGTTTCTGCCGGTTTTTCGCAGTGGTTCGGGCTGCGTCCGGCTTCGCGAATCCTTCCTGTAATGTACTCTTGTTGCCCAAATTGCGCGGGCGTTTCGGCGAGGCGTGCCACGCATGTGGCCGGCCTCGCCTGGCAGGTGCTGTCAGCGGCAGTCCTCGATCACGCGCGACACTTCGGTCCAGCTCGGAATGTAGAGCGTGGGCTGGCCTTGCGTGGACAGCGCAAAGCGGCCGCGGGTGAAGGTCATGTCGTCGAGGATCGGGCTGCGCGCGGGCAGGGTCGCGACATAATAGCCCTGTCGCGCATCGGCCGTGACGGTGTGCGTGTCCTGCATCGTGGTGATGCCCATGGTAACACGGCCCGCAGCACCCTGGGCGCGGCGTTCAAGCGTCACCGTGGCATTGCGCGTGTCACAGCGCATGGTGAACAGACTGCCTCCGAATTCGGCGACCGAGCGGGGGCCGCTCTGCGCCCAGCTCCAGGTGCCCGGCGTCACGGGCGCGTCGCGCCAGTTTGCAGGTTCGGGCAGCGGGTGCGGGGAGGGCGGTGGTGCGGGCGTGGCCGCCTGTTGGACCTGCGGCTGCGCGGGGCGCTGTGCCGGACGCGAGGCGTTGGGCGTGGACGTCGAGGCTGGCGGTCCGGGGATGCAGCCAGCCGCAAACAGGGTCAGGGCGAGAGCCGGTGCCGAAACGAGACGGACGGGGAGAGCGCTACCGCGCGGATTTGCCTTCATGCGCCCGGTATGGAATGACGAGCGCCTCTTCTCAAGTGTGCAGTGCCCCATGTCCGACGCGTCCCAGTCTCCATCCACCGAAAAGTCCAGTGCCCCCGAAAACCGGGGCAAAGGGGCTAAGCCGCATGACAAATCCGCAGGGAAGGCGCGCGTCGACCAGATGCTCGTCGACCGGGGCCTTGTCGAGAGCCGCACGCGCGCGCAGGCGCTGATCATGGCGGGGCACGTTTTTTCCGGGGAAACCAAGATCGCCAAGGCCGGGCAGACCCTCAAGGCCGAGGCGCCGCTGGAAGTGCGCGGGCGCGATCACCCGTGGGTTTCGCGCGGGGGGATCAAGCTCGCCCATGGCATAGAGCACTTCGGGCTCGATCCGGCGGGCGCGGTGGCGATCGATGTCGGCTCCTCGACCGGGGGCTTTACAGATGTGCTCCTCACCAAGGGGGCGACCCATGTCTTCGCGGTCGATTCGGGCACCAACCAGCTTGCCTGGAAGCTGCGCCAGGACCCGCGCGTCACGGTGCTGGAGCAGACCAGCGCCCGCATCCTGACAGATGAGCACATCACGCAGGACTGCAACTGGGTGGTCTGCGATGCGAGTTTCATCAGTCTAGCCAAGGTGCTGGAAGTGCCCCTGAATCTGGCCGGGCCGGATTGCCGTCTCGTTGCGCTCATCAAGCCGCAATTCGAGGTTGGGCGCGGCGAGGTGGGCAAGGGCGGCGTCGTGCGCGATCCCGCGCTCCACGCGCGTGTCTGCGAGGAGGTGCGTGTCTGGCTGGAAGAGGGGGGCTGGACCATCCAGGGGATCGTGGAGAGCCCGATCACGGGGCCGGAAGGCAATGTCGAATTCCTCGTTTCGGCAGCACGCGGCCGCGAGGCCGCAGGCGACATCGGGAGCGGGGCCTGAACGGTGCGGGGCTTTCCTTGCGCGCCAGATTTCCTCAAGTAACGTAATACGAACCATCGGTTAGGGTTGGGCGGCTGTGTCGGTCCCCTGTTTTGAGAGATGATCCGGGTATGAATCTGCTTGCCTCTTCCGGTCAGTTGCGCGCCAGTTTCCTGCGCTGGTCGCTGGTCTGTGTCCCCGCGCTTGTGCTCTGCGGGTTTCTTTCAGGAGCGCTCGCGCCGAGTGGGCCGCAAAATGTCTGGTTCGCCGCACTGGCCAAGCCCGCCGTCTATCCGCCGCCCGCCGCCTTCGGGATCGTCTGGACCATTCTTTATGCGATGATGGGCTTTTCCCTGGCGCTGATCCTGGCCGCGCGCGGAGCGTCCGGGCGTGGCCTGGCTTCTTGCGTCTTCGCGCTGCAGTTCCTGGTGAATCTCGCCTGGTCGCCGGTCTTCTTCGGGATGCACCGCATCACAGGCGCCCTGGTGGTCATCGGCGTGCTCGATGTCCTCGTGGTGGTCACGATTGCGCTGTTCTGGCGCATCCGCGTAAAGGCGGCGCTGCTGCTTTTGCCCTATCTCGTCTGGATCCTTTTCGCGAGCTACCTCAACTACGCCTTCCTCCAGATCAATCGCGACCTTGACGGCAAGGCGTTCTCGGGAGCGGAGATCCGCTACGAGATATGAACCGGGCCTGCCTTGGCCGTGATCTTCTCGGCGAGCGCGTGATTCTCCTCCACCAACGCCATCGAACCCTCTTGCGCAGGGGAGCGGGCTGTACCATTTAGGTTTACATGCAAAGCGAAAACCCTTTCGTCGCCGATTTCGTCAAGATGATGAACAGCGCTGCCGGCACGTTTGCCGGCATGACCCGCGAAGCGCGTGACAACATGCGTGAGCGCGCCAAGGAGTTCATGGGCGACATGGACTTCGTGAGCCGCGAGGAATTCGAGGCGGTCAAGGAAATGGCCGCAACGGCACGCGCGGAATGCGAAGCCCTTAAGGCCCGTCTTGACGAGATCGAAGCCAAGCAGCTGCGCAACGGCTGATCCCTCGCGGGGTGACTCCCGAAGGAATCCAGACGGTGCCGGGCTCGGGATGCGGAAACTCTCGCGCATGACCTGCAGGTGCGGGGCATGATGGAGCTGCGTGCCGAGGCGATCGTCTGCGCCGTGCGCCCGCATGGCGAGGCGGCGGCCATTGTCCGGTTCCTAACCCACGAAGAAGGCGTCGTCGCGGCCTATGTTGCCGGCGCGCGGGGGCGCACCTTGCGGCCCGTACTCATTCCCGGAAACATCGTAGCTGTCGATATCCGTGCGCGTTCGGAAGGGCAGCTTCCTTTCGCGCGCGTCGAGCTCGTGCGCTCGCGCGGCCCCTGGCTGTCCGAGCCGCTACCGGCGGCGGCCTTTTCCTGGTTGACCTCGCTCACCGCCGCCAGCCTGCCCGAGCGGCAGGCTTATCCAGCGCTCCACCAGGCGCTTGGCGGTCTGCTCGAGGCGATTTGCGTGGCACCTTCCGCACGCGGATGGGCGCTGGCGCTTCTCTCCTATGAGGTCCTGCTGCTGCGCGAACTGGGTTATGGCGTGCCCGTGCCGCGTCCGGATGAGAGGGACTGGGACGCGATTCTGCGGACTTTCGACAGGATCGGGCGCGAACTGGCCCGCTATCCGCTTGCCGAACGGCGCAAAGACGTTATGGCGGCCCGCACCCAGCTGCGCGAGCGGTTGGGACGAATTTCTGACTAAGACAGCAGCTAGGGAAACAGGCATGCGCATCGCGGTTTTTGCAGGCGACGGGATCGGTCCGGAAGTCACGGGTGAGGCCGTGCGCGTTCTCGAGAAGCTGGGTCTGCCAAACCTCGAACTGGTCGAGGGTGACGTTGGCGGCGCGGCCTACCGCAAGCATGGCCACCCGCTTCCCGAAGCCACGCTCGACATCGCGCGTTCGGCCGATGCCATCCTGTTTGGCGCGGTCGGCGACTTCGACCTGGACCATCTTGAGCGCCATCTGCGTCCCGAGCAGGCCGTTCTTGGTCTGCGCAAGGAGCTGGGTCTGTTCGCCAACCTGCGTCCTGCGCGCGTGTTCAAGGGGCTCGAAGGTCTAACCTCGCTGCGCCCGGAAGTCGCGCAGGAAATCGACCTCCTGATCGTGCGTGAGCTCAACGGCGACGTCTACTTCGGCGAAAAGGGCATGCGCAGGCTTGAGGACGGCCGCCGTCAGGGCTGGGACATGATGTCCTATGCCGAGGACGAGGTGCGCCGTATCGCGCACGCGGGTTTCAAGGCAGCAATGACCCGTGACAAGAAGCTGTGCTCGGTCGACAAGGCCAACGTCCTGGAAACTTCGCAGCTGTGGCGCGACGTCGTGATCGAAGTGTCCAAGGACTACCCCGAAGTCGAACTCGCCCACATGTACGTCGACAATGCGGCGATGCAGCTTGTGAAGAACCCCGGCCAGTTCGACGTGGTCGTGACCGGCAACCTGTTCGGCGACATTCTCTCCGACCAGGCCAGCATGTGCGTGGGCTCGATCGGCTTGCTGGCTTCGGCGAGCTTAGCGGAGGGCAGCTTTGGCCTTTACGAGCCGATCCACGGTTCAGCGCCTGACATTGCGGGCAAGGGCCTGGCCAACCCGATGGCGACGATCCTTTCGGCCGCAATGATGCTGCGCCACTCCTTTGGCTTGGAAGCCGAAGCCGTGCGTATCGAGGAGGCGGTCGCTGCCGCGCTCGCCGATGGCATCAAGGGCGGGGATCTGGGAGGCAGCGCGGGCACCGTGGAAATCGGTGACGCGGTCCTGGCGCGCCTGTAAGAGCCCGGCGTCGCCCTTGTCTTCATCCGATTACAGTTCCGATTCCATGAACGATATCGCCTCGCCTGCTTTCGTCCCGGCTGATACGCCTCTGGCGACCCGGCCACTCGAACTCGCGATTGTCCTGCCCACCTATAATGAGCGTCGCAACATCGCGACGATGGTGGAGCGGATCGATCGCGAGCTTCAGGGCATCGCTTGGGAAGTTATCTACGTCGATGACAACAGCCCGGACGGCACGTCCGATGAGGTGCGCAAGATCGCACAGGCCGATCCGCGCGTGCGCTGTATCCAGCGTATCGGGCGGCGCGGGCTTGCCAGCGCCGCCATTGAGGGTATGTGCTCGACTTCTGCACCCTACGTTGCGGTGATGGACGCGGATCACCAGCACGACCCTGCGCTGCTCGTGGGCATGCTGGCCTCGCTCAAGACCGGCGAATACGACCTTGCCTACGCCTCGCGTTTTGCCGAAGGGGCGAGCACCGAGGCCTGGGGGCGGCCGGACCGTGTGAGGGTCTCCGGTTTTGCCAACCGGATTGCCAACAAGGTGACCGGCGTCGAGCTGACCGACCCGATGAGCGGCTTCTTCATGCTCCCCGCCGAGATCCTGCGTGCGGATGCGCACCGCCTCTCGGGCGTGGGCTTCAAGATCCTGCTCGATATTCTGGCGACCTCCGAAACGCCCTTGCGCGTCAAGGAATTTCCGCTCAACTTCGCGGCCCGCGCCGAGGGCGAAAGCAAACTGGACCAGACCGTAGTGTTTGAATTTCTCGTAGGCCTCTACGACAAGTGGCTCGGCCGGATCATCCCGACGCGTTTCGCGCTGTTCGGGACCGTCGGCGCTCTGGGCGTTATCGTCCAGTTCGCAGCGCTCTGGGTGCTCCTCCACGTCGTTTTCGGGGAGCGCTTCGTCTACGGTAACTGGTCGGAAAGTGCGGTCTTCAATACCGCGAATACGCTGGCCGCTGTCGTGGCTATGACGTTCAACTTCGTCCTCAACAACGAGCTGACCTATTCCGACAAGCGCCTGCGCGGCTTTAGCGCACTGCTGCGCGGCTGGGCTCAGTTCGCGCTGACCTGCTCGCTTGGCCTGCTGACCAATGTGGGGTCGGCTGCCGTGCTCAAGTCCATCGGTTTCCACGACTTCGTGGCCGTTCTGGTAGGCATCATCCTGGGCGCGGTCTGGAATTTCGCCCTGTCGTCCAAGTTCGTCTGGGGCAAGTACTGATCCTGCTACGCCGGGGGCTCCCCTTGAGCCCCCGGCGGCTTTAGCGCCAGCTCGGCAGCCACATCCAGACGTTGTAGAACTGGCGCGTTGGCAGGGGCAGCCCCGAGAGGATCGGGAAGAAGCTCAGGAACAGCAGGGCCGAAAGCGCCGGAATGCCCACCCCCAACCAGCGCCATCGACCGCGCCGGGCCAGCAGTGGCTCGAGCGCAAAGGCCAGGAGGCCCATCAGGAAGGCGCCTGGCAGAAGGTAGTGGTAATAGAACTGCACGGGCTTGCCGTTGATCGCCCAGACGCCAAGGCAGAGTGTGTAAAGCGCAAGGAGCAGCGCCACGTCCCAGCGCCGCCGGAAGAGGATCGCCCACAGTCCCCAGACCAGCGCGCCAAGACCAGCCAGCATCGAGAGCGGGTTGCCCAGCATCACGATGCCGCGCTGGGAACCATCGATCACTTTGAAAAGATACCAGATATCGCGCCAGTCGGTGACCCACATGTACCAGTACGAGCGGTAGGGGTGGGGCTTCTTAACGCTGTCCTGTAGGCGGATCATGTATTCGTGCTGCTCAATGAAGCCGGTAAACCAGATAGGCCGGTCGGCGTAGAACATCGCGGGCAGGTAGGTCAGCCAGTAGACGCCCAAGGGGAAGAGGCCGAGCCAGAAGGCGGCCTCGAGAAGCGAGATCCCTGGGATCGTTCCGGCACCGCCCTTGCGCCCCTTGAAGAAGGGCCCGCCTTCGGCAAGCCGCAGGGCGAGAAAGGCAAGACCCGGCACCATCAACGCGGGGGCGCTTGACCATTTGGCGCCGAGCGAGAGCCCCATGGCCAGTCCGGCGGCGAGCAGGTGGCCGCGCGCGCTCTTCGTACCCGAGGCTCTGAGCGCGGCGGCAAATTGCCACAGGCCCACCATGCACAGCCCCGCCTCGATCATGTCGAGCATGGCGATGCGGCTCTGCACGAACCACATGAAGTTGGTAGCGAGCAGGACCATGCCCAAGATCGTCGCGCGGCGCCTGTGCGACACATGCCACAGGAATCGCCCGAAACCGAACAGACCCAGCGCACCTGCCAGCACCGGCCCCAGCCGCCAGGCCAGCGGCGTGTCGCCCAGCAGCCAGATGAAGCCTGCGATCACTTCCTTGCCGAACATGGGGTGTTCGCGATTGGCGGGCACCAGGTCCAGGAGCTTGCGGGCTGCGGGCACGTAATGGATCTCGTCGAAGTAGAACTCGACGGGGAAGGTGATGCGCCAGAGCAGCAGCGCCAGGAATGCGAAGGCGATCGCGGTGCACCACAGCAGGGGATCGCGGTCGGGACGGGAATTGAGCGACATCTGTTGAGCGGGATAGGCGTTGGTCGGGGCGGGCGCAAGCAGGGGCGTGTTGCGTTGCAGTCGCTTGCGCCGACTCGTCTGGCCTCCTAGAGCGTTGCACCATGAAACGTACGACTGGACAGGACCGCAGTAAGACCCGCCTCTGGCGCCCCGCAACCAAGGCCATTCGCGGAGGCACCTGGCGCTCCGAAATGGGCGAGACCAGCGAGGCGATGTTCCTGACCTCGGGGTACAGCTACGACAACGCTGGTACTGCCGCCGCGCGCTTCATGGGCGAGGACGACGGCATGACCTACTCGCGCCTGCAGAACCCCACCGTGCAGATGCTAGAAGAACGCATCGCGCTCATGGAAGGGGGCGAGGCGTGCCGCACCCAGGCCTCGGGCATGTCGGCCATGACCACAGCGCTCCTGTGTCAGCTCTCGGCCGGCGATCACATGGTGTCCGCCCGCGCCGCCTTCGGTTCGTGCCGCTGGCTGGGCGACAGTCTGCTGCCGCGCTTCGGCATCGACGTGACCGTCGTCGACGCGCGCGACACCAAGGCCTGGGAAGAGGCGATCCGCCCCAACACCAAGGTCTTCTTCTTCGAAACCCCGGCGAACCCGACAATGGACGTTGCCGATCTGGCCGCCATCGCCGAGATCGCCAAGGCGCATGGCATCACCACCGTCGTCGACAACGCTTTTTGCACCCCCGTACTGCAGCGCCCGCTCGAATACGGCATCGACGTGGTGGCCTATTCGGCAACCAAGATGATGGACGGGCAGGGCCGGGTTCTCGCCGGTGCGGTCTGTGGTTCCGAAGAATTCATCAACGACAAGCTGCTGCCCTTCCAGCGCAACACCGGCCCCAACCTTTCGCCCTTCAATGCCTGGGTGGTGATGCACGGCCTGGAAACGCTGGACCTTCGCGCGAAGCGTCAGAGCGAGAACGCGCTCAAGATGGGCCAGTTCATCGAAGGCCGCGTCAAGCGTGTGCTGCACCCCTGGCTCGACAGCCACCCACAGAAGGGCCTAGCGCAAAAGCAGATGGACGCCTGTGGTCCGATCTTCGCTTTCGAAGTCGAAGGTGGGCGCGAGAAGGCGCATGCGCTCCTCGATGCGCTCGAACTGGTCGACATCTCGAACAACATCGGTGATGCGCGTTCGCTGATGTGCCACCCGGCCTCGACCACCCACCACAACATGGGCCCCGAGGGCCGTGAGGCGATGGGCATTTCCGAAGGCATGCTGCGTTTCAACGTCGGGCTTGAGGATATCGACGATCTGATCGAGGACATCGATCAGGCGCTGAACCGGGCGGGGCTCTGAGCACGCTCGCCCACGGAGCCGACCCGGCGGCGCTTCTTGCAGCCATTGTGGAGTCGAGCGACGACGCCATTGTCGGGAAGAGGCTGGACGGCACGATTCTCAGCTGGAACGCGGCCGCCGAGCGCGTTTTCGGCTGGCCGCACGACGAGATCGTCGGGCGCAACATCCGCACGCTGATCCCCGAGGACCGGCAGGACGAGGAGGACGCGATCATCGCGCGGATTCGGCAGGGCCTGCGCATGCCGACCTTCGAGACCGTGCGCCTGCGCAAGGATGGTAGTCTGGTCGACGTCGCGGTAACCGTCTCACCGCTGCTCGACCGCGATGGCAAGGTCGTCGCGGCCAGCAAGATCGCGCGTGACATTTCGGACCAGAAGGCCACTCAGCGTCGGCTTGCCGAGAGCGAGCAGCGTTTTCGGCTCCTCGCCGACAACATAAGCCAGTTGGCTTGGATCGCGGACAGCAAGGGGGCGATCTTCTGGTACAACAAGCGCTGGTTTGACTACACCGGCACAACGCTGGAAGACATGAAGGGGTGGGGCTGGCAGAGTGTCCACCATCCGGGCTACGTCGAGGGCGTGGTTGCGCGGATCAGCGCCTGCTTCCGTTCCGGCGCGGACTGGGAAGACACCTTTCCCCTGCGCTCGGCCAAAGGGGAATGGCGCTGGTTCCTTTCCCGGGCGAAGCCTATCCGGGATGCGGATGGGGCGATCGTTTTCTGGTTCGGCACCAACACCGACGTGACTGAAATGCGCGATGCCGAACAGCGCATCGAACTGCTCCTTCAGGAGGTCAACCATCGCTCCAAGAACATGCTGGCGATCATCCAGTCGCTGGCGCGGCGCAGCGATGCCAGCCGGCCCGATTTCATCGAGCGCTTGGAGCAGCGTATCCGCGGACTCGCCGCCAACCAGGACGTGCTGGTGCGCCGGGCCTGGTCAGACATTCCAGTCATGGAGATGATCGAGGCGCAGCTACGCTCGCTGGGCGAGCAGCGCGCGCAGGTTTCGTGCGAAGGGCCCGACATGATGCTCTCGCCGGGCGCAGCCGAGGCGCTTGCCATGGCGCTGCACGAGATGGGCACGAACGCGCTCAAGTACGGCGCGCTTTCCGACCCGGGCGGACGGGTCACAATTTCCTGGGCGCGCGAACCGGCACCCTCGGGCCAGGAGGAGGATGCTATCTTCCGTATTCGCTGGTGCGAGCGCGGAGGACCGGCGGTAGAGGCGCCGCAGCAGAAGGGCTTTGGAACCCGCATCATCGTTGACGTGCCGCGGGTCAAACTCAATGCAAACGTGATGACATCTTACGATTCCGCCGGTTTCTGCTGGCAACTCGAATGCCGTGCGGCCGAACTCGACTAGCGTGCACAAGGTACCGGAACGTGGGTAACGAGGTTGTCCCGGCGTGCTTTTGTCGCTACTCTAGATCCATGAAAGAACTGTTTCAGCATGCCGCCATTTCCGAAGGCGTGACGGTTCGCGTCGCGGTGAACTTCCTTCCTGAGCAATCGCGGATCGAAGCGGGCAAATGGTTCTGGGTATACCACATCCGTATCGAGAACGGCACGGAAGGTATCATCAAGCTGATGAGCCGCCACTGGCGCATCACCGATGGCAACGGCGAAGTCAGCGTGGTCGATGGCGACGGGGTTGTAGGCGAACAGCCGGTCCTCGCGCCCGGTGCCTCGCACGATTACGTGTCCGGGTGCCCTTTGCCCACGCCCCAGGGCAGCATGGAAGGTCACTACATCTTCCGCCGCGACGACGGTTCCGAACTGCAGACACAGATCCCGTTCTTTCCGCTCGCCGCTCCCGCGACGGCGGGCTGATTTTTTCGCACGTTACAGGAAGGCCAAAGCGGTGCGGAGCGGCTTGCCCGTGGCCGCGCCTAGGCCTAGAAAAACGCTATGAAGCGTTCGCACCTGCCCTTGAATGCCTTGCGCGTCTTCGACGCGGCGGCCCGACACCTCTCCTTTACCCGCGCAGCGGATGAATTGGCGGTGACGCCTGCGGCCGTCGGCCAGCAGATCCGTGCGCTCGAGGATGTCCTGGGCGTTGTCCTCTTTCGCCGCACCAGCAAGGGCCTTGAGCTCACCGATGAGGCGGGGGCGGGGCTTGCCGCGCTGCGCAGCGGGTTTCTTCAGTTCGAGGATGCGGTGCAGTCGATGCAGGCGGGCCAGTCGAGCCTTGTCTACACGATCGCTGCTCCGCGCGAATTCTTCGCGGCCTGGCTGGCGCCGCGCCTCGCCGCGTTCCGCAAGGCCAACCCGCAGGTGCGCTATGCGCTTGTCGATGGTGAGATGACCGACTTTACCGAGGCCAATCTCGATCTTGCCGTGCGCTGGATCGACGGGCCCGGCGATCTGGAAGGGGTGCAATTGGGCACTGCCGACTGGGTCGAGATCGGCGAGGGCGACTGGATCGGCTGGCCGGGCGATCCCGATCCGTGCGGTCAGGGAGAGGGCAGCGAAGAGAACAAGCCCCCGATCATCGTCAGCGATGCTGGACAGGCCGTTGCTGCGGCGAACGCGGGCATGGGCCGCGTGCGCGTGCCCGCGCTTCTGGCACAAGGACTTGCCAACTGGAGCGCGCAGGAACTGGAAGCAAAGGCTAAGCCCTGTAGGCGCGCGTACTGGCTGCTGGCCCCGCGCCCGCAATGGCGCCAGAAGAAGGTCAAGGACCTGGTGGCGGCGCTGACCACTGCGGATTGAGGCGCGCGGGCATCTGGCATCGCCCGCCCAGTCTGCTATTCCCCTTCCATGAGAACACGACATCTGCTGATGGCTGGCCTTGTCGCCGCCCTGCCGGTTGCCCTGCCGACCCTGTCCTTCGCCAAGGCGGATACCGCCGGAAAGACGTCCATGCCTCAATCGACTTCCGCTGCCACGCTCGATTTCACGCGTGTCTTTGCCAGTCCTGCGCTCAATGGCCTGAGCCCGCGCCAGGTCCGCATTTCGCCTGATGGCCGTTACCTGACGCTGCTGCGCAACCGCCCGGACGACCGTGAGCGCTATGACCTGTGGGGATATGACCGCAAGGGCGGGGAATGGCGCATGCTGGTCGATTCGCTGTCGCTGGGGACGGGCCGCGAGCTCAGCGAGGCCGAGAAGATGCAGCGCGAACGCCAGCGCATTGGCGACCTCAAGGGGATCGTCGACTACGCCTGGAACGAGGATTCGGCCTCCCTGCTGGTGCCGCTCGACGGGGACCTCTTCCTCGCCGGGCTCGATGGCAAGGTCACCCGCCTGACCGACGACGAAGGCGATGAACTGAACCCCGCGCTCAGCCCGTCGGGGACGTATGTGTCCTATGTGCGTGGCGGCCGCCTCCTGGTGGGCAAGACGGGCCGGTCGCAGAAACCGGTCACGCCCGAGGAAACGTCCCAAACTGTCCACTGGGGCGAAGCCGAGTTCGTCGCCCAGGAAGAAATGGCGCGCCTTACCGGCTATTGGTGGGCTCTCGACGAGGCGCACATCGCGGTCGAGCGCTACGACGAGGCCCCGGTCGGGATCGTCCAGCGCGCGGCCATCGGCGCCGAGGGCACCAAGATCTACGCGCAGCGCTATCCTGCCGCTGGCACCCCCAACGTCCTTGTCTCGCTCCATGTGATGAAGCCCGATGGTTCGGCCCGCGTCGAGGTGGACCTGGGCGCGGACCCGGACATATACATCGCGCGCGTCAACTGGTCGCGCGATGGCAAGACGCTTTACGTCCAGCGCCAGAATCGCGCGCAGGACCGGCTCGACATGCTTGCGGTCGATCCCGCAACCGGCACCTCGCAGGTGCTCTTTAGCGAAACGGCGGCTGAGGGCAGCTGGATCAACCTGTCGGACAGCTACCGCTTCCTCAAGGACGGCAGTCTTGTGTGGTGGTCCGAGCGCAGCGGCTTTGGCCATCTCTACCGCTTCAAGGACGGTGCATGGACGGCGCTTACCAGCGGCAACTGGGAAGTCTCCAGCCTTGTCGGCGTGGACGAGGCCAAGGGCCGCGTTATCTTCACCGGAACGCGTGACGATGTGCTGGCGCCCCAGGTCTATGTGATCGATCTGGAAAATCCCGGCACGCCTGAGCGCCTGACCGAGCTCGAATGGGCCAATTCGGCGGCCGCCAGCCAGGACGCCTCGACACTGGTCATCTCGCGTTCCTCGCCCGATCAGCCGCCGCAGAGCTACATTGCCGATGGCACCGGCACGCGTCTCGCCTGGGTGGAAGAGAACAAGCTCGACGCCGAGCATCCTTACGCGCCTTACCTTGCCAGCCACCGGGCTCCCAGCTTCGGGACGGTGGAGGCCGAGGATGGTTCGGACCTGCACTGGATGATGATCACGCCGGAACTGAAGCCGGGCAAGACCTATCCCGTCTTCTTCGAGCACTACGGCGGCCCGCACGTTCAGACTGTGTCGAAGGCCTGGCTGGGCGCGCGTCCGCAGGCGATAGTCGACAAGGGCTTCATCTACTTCCGCCTCGACAACCGGGGCAGTGCGCATCGCGGCGTGGAATTCGAGAAGCAGATTCGTGAGGCCATGGGCACCGTCGAGGTGGCCGACCAGAAGGCGGGTGCGCAGTATCTCAGGACGCTCGACTTCGTCGATCCGGACAAGATCGTGACCTACGGCTGGTCCTATGGTGGCTACATGACGCTCAAGATGCTGGAAGCGGACCAGGGGCTTTACGCCGCCGGTATCTCTGGCGCGCCAGTGACCAAGTGGGAGCTCTACGACACCCACTATACCGAGCGCTACATGGGCGACCCGCGCCAGGTGCCCGAGGCCTATGCCGCGTCGGCCGCCATTGAGGATGCGCCGAAGATTGCCGATCCTCTGCTGCTGATCCACGGCATGGCCGATGACAATGTCGTCTTCGAAAATTCGACCGCGCTGGCTGCAAAGCTCCAAAACGAGGCGAAGCCCTTCGAAATGATGTTCTACCCTGGCCACACCCATTCGGTCGGTGGCCCGAAGATCAGCGTCCATGTCTGGAACACAATCTTCGACTTCCTCGAACGACATGGCATCACGGGCGAGGATTGAGCCTTTTCAACGCGTGCGGACGAGCTTTTGGGAAGGGTTGTCCGCCGGGTTGCGCTTGGCCAGGAACGCGCCGAGCGTTTCGTACCAACTGGCCTTGTTCTTCGATTCCGAGAAACCGTGGCCTTCATCCTGGAAGATCAGCGTCTGCATCGCGACGTTCGCCTGTTTGGCGGCCTTCTCGAGCAGATAGAACTGGCTGTGGGGGACACGGCCGTCCTTCTTGCCATGGGTGACGAGGATGGGGCGCGTACGCCGAGCGATCTGGTAGGTCGGAGATACGTCCTCGAAACGGAAGCTATCCTCGTTTCCCTCCAGCCGTTCCCGCCAGCGCCGCTTCCCACGTGAGAAGAAATGCTGGCGCTGGTGGCGAAACTGGCAGGCCTATTCGGTACCCCCGGCAAAGCTGGCCGCGAAGCGGTAGCGCTCGGGATTGCGGATGACGCCCCCTAGTGCGGCGTAGCTGCCATAGTTGCTGCCACGAGGCACGCGCGCGCCCGATCGGCAATGCCCTGTGCCACCAGCCATTCCATCCCGTCGTCGAGGTCGTCCTGCATGCCGCGTCCGATCTGGTCGCGGCCGAGTTCCTCGAACATTTCGCCATAGCCGTCCGATCCCAGGTAATTGGGTTGCAGGGGCCTTGGGGAGCGTCAGGTCGGCGTGGATCGCCGTGCCGTCGGGCGCGGGATGGGAGACGATGCGGGCTCGGGCGAGGGGCTGTCCAGATCACGCCCCTTGATTGTCTGGACGACTTCGCCGCAGTGTCCAGTGCGCAGGTCAGCGCCAGCGGTTAGGATCGAGTGCGGAGCGCCCGGGTGTGCTCTTGCGCGAGGAGGGTACCGAGGGGCGGTTCCCACCTGCGTTCGCCGACGAGGGCGCGGGAGAGTGCGGCGCCGCCTCGAGGTGTTCGCCCGAGGCGTGGCGCACGATCCGGCTTGCGCCCTCCATTGCCATCAGCGCGGCGATGCGCTTCTCCGTGGCGGGGTGTGTGGAGAAGAGGTCCGAGACGCTGGAGGGAACGATATAAAGCTGCGCCGCCGCCGGGTTGCGTTCCACGGCGGGGTTTCGGGTATGCGCGGCGGGCCCGGCGATCTTGGAGAGCGCCGAGGCAAGCGCCTGCGGGGCGCCGCAGATCTCCGCGCCGGCCTTGTCTGCCCCGTATTCACGAGTGCGACTGATCGCCATCTGGACGATCACCGCAGCAAAGGGAGCCATGAACACGGCGGCAATGGCCGCGACCGGGTTGGGCCGATCCTCCCCCCCGCCATGTCCGAAGAACAGGCCAAAATTGGCCAGCATCGAGATGGCGCCCGCGATCGTCGCAACCATCGTCATGATGAGCGTGTCACGGTTGCGCACGTGGCCCAGTTCATGGGCCATGACGGCGGCCACTTCGTCTTCGTCCAGCATGTCGAGAAGGCCTGCGGTGGCTGCGACAGCCGCGTTTTCGGGATTGCGGCCGGTGGCAAAGGCGTTGGGGGCAGGAGTGTCCACGATGTAGACCCGCGGCATCGGCAGCCCGGCGTTGTGGGCAAGGCGTTCGATCATGCGGTAGAATTGCGGCGCGCTCCCGGCGTCGACCTCGCGCGCGTTGTGCATGCGAAGGACGATGCGGTCCGCATTCCAGAAGGTGAACAGGTTCATGCCCGCAGCCACGAGCAGAGCCAGCATGGCGCCACCGGCTCCTCCGAAGAGGTAGCCCAGCCCCATGAAAAGCGCGGTCAGCGCCGACAGCAGCATGACTGTCTTCAAACCGTTCACGGCTTCATCAACTCCTTGTGTTTCGTGAAACTTCGTCCCGTTGAATCTAGGGTGCGCACGGCCCGTTTCAATCGCAGCAACAATCGGTAAAAATTGGGCAGAAGGCACACTCAGGTCGTGGAGAGCGAGGTCCTGCCGTCCTCTTGTGTACCCTTGCGGGGGGCCACCGATCCGCGTTCGATGAGGCGGGCCCCGAAATGTGGAGGCGCGGCATCGTCCGCGATCTCGCGTGGGTTTGCCTGCAAGCGGCGAACAGCCTCGTGGCCGAGTGCCGCCCACGGGATCTGCATCGAGGTGAGTGGTGGGCAGGTCATCTGGGCCAGCGGGGTGTCGTCGAAGCCGATCACGGAAAGCTCGTCGGGAACCGTGATCCGCGCTTCAGTGGCCGCGTGAAGGATACCGGCGGCCATGGCATCGTTGCAGGCGATGATGGCGCTGGGGCGCGGGCTGACTTCGAGAAGCACCCGGCCCGCCGCGAGCCCCGAGGCGAAGGAATTGTCGCCCGGCTCGATCAGGGCTGCGCCTCGGTCGAGGCCGTGGTCGGCCATGGCATCGAGATAGCCCAGTTCGCGCGCTTGGGCGAGGCGGGCGCCTTCCGGACCGCCGACCAGTCCGATGCGGTCGTGGCCAAGCGCGACAAGCCACGCGACAGCCTGCGCCATCGCCGCCCGGTCCGCGCTGCAAAGTCCCGCGCCATCGGGTGTGGGGCCGAGCCGAATGCAGGGTGTTCCTGCATGCCTGCAGGCCTCCACGATCATATCGTCTTGCGCCAGGGGGGGAAGCAGGACAACGCCGCTGGGATTGTGCCGGGTCAGGAATGTGTGGAGCTGCGCCGGGTGGCGGCCAGCCGGGCCTTGGAGCGGCTGGATGAGAAGCGCAAATTCGCCCCCGGCCATGGCGGCGAGCATTCCGTCCTCCACCTGCTCGACGCGGGCGCGCTCATCCCCGGTGTGAATGAGCGCGAGGAGAAAGTTGCGCCGCAGCGCCAGCGCGCGCGCCTGCGCGTTGGGGACGAAGCCTGTCTCCTCGATCACGCGGCGCACGCGTGCGCGCATCGTATCGCTGAGAAGCGGGCTGTCGTTGAGATAACGGCTGACCGTCTTGGTCGAGACGCTGGCAAGCCGGGCAATATCGTTGATGGTGAGGCGCCCGTCATCCGCCATGCCACCGGTCGCGGACAGGATGTCCGTTGCGGGATCTTCAGCCGGGAGACGCGGCGAGGGGGCTTCCGGTTCAGGGAGAGGCGGCCGGGATGGCGGCGCGTCCGATGTATGTGCGGCGTCGTCCTTGACCGCCGCGTGCGCGGGCACTTCGCAGGGCTCAGGCTCAGGCTCAGGCTCAGGCTCACGCTCACGCTCACGCTCGGGCGCTGCTGCCTGCTCTGACTCCAGAGCCGGTTCCGATGCCTGAGACGCCTCCCTTTCCAGCTGCGGACCTGCGAGCCCGATTTCACGCAGCACGGCCGCGACACGTGTGCGCATACGTGTGCCCAGCAAGGTCGGGTCCTTGAAGAAGCGCCGAATTGTCTGGCCCGAGACGCCGGCGAGACCGGCCAGTTCCGCCACGGTGAGATGGGTGGGTGGGCCGGGCGCTCTGGTGTCTCCGGTTTCGGATGGCGGTTCAGTAGAAGTGGGGTCGGACTTGGCCATGCAGGGACTGGTGCCCCGTCCTGACAGCGCTGGCCAAAGGTGTTCGATCCGAAACGGAACGGTTCGTTCCCACATGGGCGGCCCCATGCGTGCCGAGGCGGCAATTGCGCCGCCTGATGAACCCGCCTAAAGGACCACCTTCCTGCCGCCCGCTCGGCTCTGACATGGTACCTGGATGACTCCCGCCCCTTCACAGCGTCACTACGGAATGGACTGGCTGCGCATTGGTGCGTTCATCCTCCTGATCTTCTACCACGTGGGCTATTCCTTTACTGCCTGGGGTTACCAGACGCCTACGCGGGGCGTGGTGTGGTGGGCCGAGATTCCGCTTCTGGGCATGAGCGCCTGGCGCCTCGCGCTCCTCTTCGCGATCTCGGGCTACGCCAGCGCGGCGCTGCTGGCGCGCGACAAGGGGCAGGTGTCGGAGTTCGGATGGAGCCGGATCAAGCGCCTGGGTATTCCGCTGGCCTTCGGGCTGATCGTGGTGGTTCCGCCCCAGCCCTACATGGGGCTCGTCAACAGCGGGTACGAGCACGACTACGTCTACTACTTCCTGCACGACGCCTTCAGCTTCCAGAAGATCCGCTATGAATACGTACCGCGCATCATGCACCTGTGGTTTGTTATTCACCTGCTGGCCTACACGCTGGCGATGTGCGGGATTATGCTGGTGCTGCCCGCGTCCTGGCAGGCGGCGCTGCGCCTTGGTTTCGAGCGGCTCTTTGCCGGACCGCTGCTGATCCCGGCAGGCATCCTGCTGGTCTACCTGGTGCGCAATTACGTGCCCTATGGCTGGACCGACATGCACAACCTGCTGAACGACCGCGCGGCACACCTCCATTATGGGGGCATGTTCCTGTTCGGCTTTCTCCTGCGCGGCTCGTCCGAGCTGCGCGCTTCGATTGCGCGCCAGTGGCCGATTGCCGCCGTACCCGCGCTGGCCGGGTTCTTCTGGGTCGCGTGCGATTCCTGGCTCTACCCGGGCCGCATCGCGACACCGCAGGAATGGCGCCATGCGCTGATACTCGCCAAGTCGGTGGAGAGTTGGTCTGCGGTCATCGCCCTGTTCGGGATCGCCGACCGCTTCTGGAACTTCAACCACCCTTGGCGCCAGACGCTGTCCGAGGCGGTGTTCCCGGTCTACATCGCGCACCAGACGATCATGGTGCTCGTCATGTACCCGATCCGCGACTGGGGGCTGACCGCGCTCCCCGAATTTGCAATCCTGTGCGGTTCGGTAGCGGTCGGTTCCTGGCTGTTCTACCTTATCGGGCGCGAAGTTGGGCCGCTCCGCCCGCTGATCGGCCTCAAGCGGCACAAGACCCATCGCCTGCCCAAAGCCGATCCGGCGCCCGCGCCCCGCAGTTGAGGCGGACCGGCATCGGTCCATGAAAAAGGCCGCGCCTCCCATGTGGGGGGCGCGGCCTTTTTCGGTTTCACCTTGTCTGCAGTGCTTACATGCGCTCGGCAAAACCGCCGTAACGGCCACGGTGGAAAAGCATGGGGTCATCGTTGCGCACGGTTTCCATGCGCAGGACGCGGCCCAGCACGAACCAGTGATCGCCCGCCTCGGTGACCGAGTAGAGCTCGCACTCGATGCTGGCGATGGTATCGGCGATGACGGGCAGCTTGTTGTCCGAGAGGACATAGTCGACGCCAACGAACTTCTCGGCGCCCTTGGCCGCGACCGAGCGGCACACGTCCTGCTGGTCCGAGCCCATGACATTCACGCAGAAGTGGCCGTGCTTTTCGATCAGCGGCCAGGACGAGGACGACTTGTCCGGGAAGAAGCCGACAAGCGGGGGATCGAGCGAGACAGAGGTGAACGAGCCGACGACCATGCCGGCCGGCTTCTCGCCGTCCAGCGCGGTGATGACGCACACACCCGTCGGGTAGCTGCCGAGGACCTTGCGGAATTCGGCCGGATCGATCGTGGTTGTCGTCAAGATGGGAGTTCCTTTTTACGTGCGTTTTCGGGCGCGGCGCGTGCGCTTCGCGGCATGAGGACCTCCTCGCCCGCACGGACCGTTTCGTCAAGCCATTGCCGGAAGGCGCGGATGCGCGGCAAACGGCGGATATCCTCGTGTGTGACGAACCAGAAGGCGCGTTCTAACCGAACGTCGGACAGCACCGGGACGAGGCGCGGATCGGCGTGTGCGATGAAGGCGGGGAGCACGCCGACACCGGCCCCGTTGGCGATGAGACTGTACTGCGCTGTGATGCTGGGCGCGCGCAGGCTGGCTTTGAGTGCGGGATGGACCTCGTCGAGATAGCGCAGTTCGGGCGCGTGGAGCCGGTCGGGGATGTAGCCCACAAGGCGATGCCCTTCGAGGAGATCGGCGGGCGCCTGGGGAACCCCGTGCCCGGCAAGGTAGTCCGCCGAAGCGTAGAGGCCGAGCGCATAGTCGGCGAGCTTGTGCGCGACGAGCGGGCCCTTGCGTGGCCGGGCCAGGACAATGGCGACATCGGCCTCGCGCCGCCCGGGACTGAGCGCCTCGCCGGGCGCGGAGACAAGGTCGATCGACAGGCCGGGGTGAAGCGACTGGAAATGCGCGAGGCGGGGGCTGAGAAAATCGGTTGCAAAGCCTTCCGGTGTGCCGATCCGCAAGGTGCCGGTCAGCCCGTCCTCGCCTTCGCCCGATCCCGTGATACCGGCCGCAGCGCGGTCCATCTGTTCGACCGCGGTCAGCAGGGTCTCACCCGCTTCGGTGAGGACCTGTCCGGTGCGGGTCTGCTCGAAGAGGGTGGTGCCCAGCGCGGCTTCGAGGCGGCGCAGGCGGCGGCCCATTGTGGTCGGGTTCACGCCGAGGCGGCGGGCCGCACGGGCTAACTGGCCACTGCGGGCGATGGCGAGGAAGGCCTGGTAGTCGCTCCAGTCGGCGTCGGGAATGGGCATGGGGTAGCTTGCGTCCGCGGCTGTGTTAATGGCTGCAAATTTGCAGGTTAGTATTACAAAAACGCACCTTGCCTGCAAATAGTGTCGATCCTATCCCGGCCGTAACCGGACGAAAAAAGAAGCGGTACAGCACATTTGGGGGCGTCATCGAGCGCCACCCATGGCGATGACGAGAGGAAAGAGGATGCGACGGATCGAACACAGGATCGCAGGCGGAGCGGGCGGCGGCTTCGGAGCGCCCCGGACCGGGCCCGTGTACGATCCGAACCGCGGCGTGGTTCAGGCAGAAGTCGTTTTGGGAGATGATGCCGATCTGGACCGCGCCGTCGCGGCTGCGAAGGAAGCCCAGCCGGTCTGGGCCGCGCTCAATCCGCAAAAGCGGGCGCGCGTGATGTTCGCCTTCAAGCAGCTGATCGAGGCAAACATGCAGGAACTGGCCGAGCTCCTCTCCAGCGAGCACGGCAAGGTGGTCGAGGATGCAAAGGGCGATATCCAGCGCGGTCTTGAGGTGGTCGAATTCTGCTGCGGCACCCCGCAGGCGCTCAAGGGCGAATACAGCCTTGGAGCAGGGCCGGGCATCGATGTCTACGCGATGCGCCAGCCGCTGGGCGTGGGGGCGGGGATCACTCCGTTCAACTTCCCCGCGATGATCCCGATGTGGATGTTTGCGCCCGCCGTCGCTTGCGGGAACACCTTCATCCTCAAGCCATCCGAGCGCGACCCTTCGGTACCCAATCGCCTGTGCGAACTGCTGCGCGAGGCGGGAGCGCCCGACGGCGTGCTGCAGGTTGTGCATGGCGACAAGGTCATGGTCGATGCGATCCTCGATCACCCTGACATCGCGGCGGTCAGCTTCGTCGGGTCATCGGATATCGCGCACTATGTCTACAGCCGTGGAAGCGCTGCCGGTAAGCGGGTTCAGGCGATGGGCGGAGCGAAGAACCACGCTATCGTCATGCCCGATGCCGAGCTGGATCGCACAGTCAAGGACCTTGTCGGCGCGGCCTTCGGCTCGGCGGGCGAGCGCTGCATGGCGCTTCCCGTCGTGGTGCCCGTGGGCGAGGAAACCGCGGAGGCCCTGCGTGCCAAGCTGGTGCGCTCAATCGCGAGGCTTAAGGTCGGCATCTCGACCGATCCCGAGGCGCAGTACGGGCCCGTCGTCACCGCGCAGCACAAGGCGCGGATCGAGGACTGGATTGCAACCGGCATCAAGGAAGGGGCTGAACTGGTCACGGACGGACGCGGCTTCACGCTCCAGGGCTATGAGGAGGGTTATTTCCTTGGGCCTACGCTGTTCGACCGGGTGACGCCCGAGATGTCGGCCTACAAGGAGGAGATATTCGGGCCGGTGCTCCAGATCGTGCGCGCGCAAAGTTTCGAGGAGGCGCTCGCGCTTCCTTCGCGCCACCAGTATGGCAACGGCGTGTCCATTTTTACGCGCGACGGCCATGCTGCTCGCGAATTTGCCGCCCGCGTCGAAGTCGGCATGGTTGGTATCAACGTGCCCATTCCGGTGCCGGTTTCCTACCATAGCTTCGGCGGCTGGAAGCGCTCGGCCTTTGGCGATCACAACCAGTATGGGATGGAAGGGCTGCGGTTCTGGACCAAGACCAAGCTTGTCAACCAGCGCTGGCCTGATGGCGGTGGGGCGGGCGACAGCGCCTTCATCATCCCGACGATGGCCTGAGGCCTGGACTTGGAAAGTCGCCGGTCGCGCAGCAAGAAGGAACACGAACGGGTGAACGGGGGTTCTTGTCGCATGTCATCTCGTCGGCCGCTCCGGCCGGCCCAGCCTTGCAGGAGTGCTCCAAGATGTGTCGCGGCCTCGTTCTCACTTTTCCTCTCATGGCGCTGCTTGCGGCCTGCTCGTCCGAACCCGAACCGCAAGAGGCGTCCAGCGAAGTCGCGTCGATCGGGGATGGAGGGATGAGGGAACCTGCGCTACCCGAACCCACGGCCTCGGCGACCGACCTCGTCGACACCAACTCGATCCCGCCGATGCTGCGTGGGCGCTGGGGCTTGGTGAAGCTGGATTGCACCGGCGATCCGGCCGCGGCCAAGGGGCTGATGAAGGTCGGCGCGAAGGACCTGGAATTCTACGAATCGATGGCGGATATGGGCGAGATCGAGTCCATCGCGGAGAATGAAGTGACAGGTGCCTTCGCCTTCGAGGGCGAGGGGGAGACCTGGGACCTCGATGTCACCTTGCGTTCGCCCGATGGGGGCGCCACCCTCGTGCGCACCGACAAGGGCGCGGACGCCGCGCCTGAACAGCTGACCTACACCAAGTGTCCATAAGAGGCACCAGATCCATGAGAGAGTCCTGAACGAAAATGACCGATTCCTTTGCCTTCAGCGAGGACCAGGTCGCGATCCGCGATATGGCCGCGAAGTTCACCGCCGAGAAGATCACCCCGTTCGCGGCCGAGTGGGACGAAAGTGCCCATTACCCTGTCGACGTCTGGAAGGCAGCCGGCGAGCAGGGTTTCGGAGCGATCTATGTCTCGGAAGAAGGTGGGGGCATTGGCCTTGGCCGTCTGGAGGCTGCCCTCATCATGGAGGCCATGGCCTATGGGTGCCCGGCGACGAGCGCCTATATCTCGATCCACAACATGGCGACCTGGATGCTCGACAGCTTCGGTGATGCTGCGCTCAAGGAACGCTACTTGCCCCGCCTGGTCGCAATGGAGGCGATTGCCTCCTACTGCCTCACCGAACCTTCCTCGGGTTCGGACGCAGCCGCGCTCAAGACGACCGCGCGGCGTGAGGGCGAGGACTATATCCTTAACGGCACCAAGCAGTTCATTTCCGGTGGGGGGGTAAACGATATCTACCTCGTCATGGCGCGCACGGGAGAGCACAAGACGCGCGGGATCTCCTGCTTCCTTCTGGAAAAGGGCATGGAGGGCCTCTCCTTCGGTGCGCCCGAGAAGAAGCTGGGCTGGAACGCCTCGCCCACCGCCCAGGTGATCCTCGACGATTGCCGGGTGTCCGCCGCCAACCGCGTGGGCGCGCAAGGCGATGGCTTCAAGTTCGCCATGGCCGGGCTCGATGGTGGTCGTCTCAACATCGGCGCCTGTTCGCTCGGCGGTGCGCAGCGCTGTCTTGATGAAGCGATTGCCTACGTGAAGGACCGAAAGCAGTTCGACCAGCCGCTCGCTACGTTCCAGAATACGCAGTTCCAGCTTGCCGAGATGGCGACCGAACTCGAAGCCGCGCGCGCGCTCCTCTATCTTGCGGCGGCCAAGGTCACGGCCGGGGCGCCCGACAAGACCCGCTTTGCGGCCATGGCCAAGATGATGGCGACCGACACGGGCTCCTCGGTGGTTGACCGGGCGCTCCAGCTTTTCGGTGGCTACGGCTACTTGCGCGATTATCCCATCGAGCGATTCTGGCGGGATCTGCGCGTCCATCGCATCCTCGAGGGGACGAACGAGGTCATGCGCATGATTATCGGTCGCGACCTCCTGAACTAGGCGTTAGGGTGATGAAATGACTGATGAAGTGCTGACCCGGCGCGAGGGTGCTGCCGCCATTATCTCGCTCAACCGTCCCAAGGCCATTCACGCCCTGACGACGGCGATGTGCGAGACCATGATCGAGGCCCTCCAGGCCTTTGCTCAGGATGACAGTGTGGGCGTTGTCATCATTGAGCACGCCGAAGGTCGGGGGTTCTGCGCCGGCGGCGACATCAACCTCCTGCGCCGCTCTGCGCTGGAGGATGGCGGCATTTCGGGCCGCCGCTTCTTCCTTCATGAATACCGCCTCAATCACCTGTTGTTTACGTACGCCAAGCCGGTCGTTGCCTTCATGGACGGGATAACGATGGGCGGGGGCGTGGGTCTCGCACAGCCTGCGACCTACCGCGTGGCGACCGAGAACACGCGCTTTGCAATGCCCGAGACTGGCATCGGTCTTTTCCCAGATGTCGGCGGGGGGTGGTACCTCTCACGACTGCCGGGGCGGATCGGCCACTTCTTGGCGCTGGCCGGCGCGCGGTTTGACGGGGCGGAGTGCCTCCACACCGGCCTTGCCACGCATTATCTGCCCGTTTCGGCGCAGGGTGAGGCCAAGCGCCGGATCGGCGAGGGTGAGGGGATCGAGAGCGTGCTCTCGGACCTGGCCGAGGTGCCGCCAGAAGCCAAGGTCGCAGCTAATGAGGCGCAGATTGCCCGGCACTTCGCCTTCGACACGCTTGAGGAAATTCTCGCCTCGCTCGAAGCTGACGACAGCGATTGGGCTGCGAAGGAATTGGCCACACTGCGCACCAAGAGCCCGCAGGCCTGCAAGGTTGCGCTGCGTGAACTCGCCGAGTCCCTGACGCTGGAGAGCTTCGCTGACGAGATGGCGATGGAATACCGGATCGCCGCACGAGTGCTGGTCCTGCCCGACTTTGCCGAGGGCGTGCGTGCGGTCATCGTCGACAAGGACAATGCGCCGGCCTGGAACCCGGCCACGCCCAAAGGCGTGACAGATGCGGCCATCGCGGCCATCTTCGCGCCGCTTGCCCCAACCGAGGAATGGAATCCCCTATGACCGAGCCCACCTACGAAACCCTCCTGGTCGAGACCCGGGGCGCCGTCACGCTGATCACGCTCAACCGTCCCAAGGCCCTGAACGCGCTCAATTCGACCGTGATGACCGAGATGGTGGCTGCGATGGCCGCGTTCGAGGCAGACCCCACGCAAGGCTGCGCGGTGGTGACGGGCTGGGGCGAAAAGGCCTTTGCCGCTGGCGCCGACATCAAGGAGATGGCGACCAAGTCCGGTGCGGAATTCTTCTCGGAAGACTTCTTCTCCGAGTGGACGAGCAAGGTCGTCAAGGCGACCCGCAAGCCCTGGATCGCGGCTGTCAACGGCTTCGCGCTGGGCGGAGGCTGCGAGGTCGCGATGATGGCTGACTTCATCATCGCCTCGCAGAACGCGCAGTTCGGACAGCCCGAGATTACGCTTGGCGTCATTCCGGGCATGGGCGGCTCGCAACGCCTCGCGCGCGCGGTGGGCAAGTCCAAGGCCATGGACCTGTGCCTGACGGGCCGGATGATGGATGCCGAGGAGGCCGAGCGCGCGGGCCTCGTTGCGCGCATCGTGCCCGCCGAGCAGCTCCTCGACGAGGCGGTGAAGGCGGCCGAGAAGATCGCCTCGCTGCCTCCGCTCGCGGTCAAGGCGAACAAGGAAGCGGTGAACGTCGCCTTTGAAACCACGCTCGATGCCGGGCTCCTGATGGAGCGCCGCATCTTCCAGGTCGTCGCGGGCACCGAGGACAAGGCCGAGGGTATGGCTGCCTTCGTCGAGAAGCGCCCCGGGGTCTGGAAAGGCAAGTAAGGTCCGGCCACCAGGCGGCTAGGGTCGGGAAGTTCACCGGGAGACGGCGAAGACGTCGCCCCCGAAGACGGGAGAGTTGTGCAATGAACATCGCCTTCATCGGGCTTGGCAACATGGGTGGCGGGATGGCCGCGAACCTGGTCAAGGCGGGGCATGCGGTCCGCGCCTTCGACCTGTCGGCCGAGGCATTGGCCCGCGCTGCCGAACACGGCTGCACGCCATGCGCGAGCGTGGAAGAGGCCGTCGCGGGGGCCGAGGCTGTTCTCTCGATGCTGCCCAACGGGGCCATTGTGAAGGCGGTGCTGACGCAGGAGGTGCTCGGGGTGGCGCCCAGAGGCGCGGTGCTGATCGACTGTTCGACCATTGATCTGGAGACCGCGCGCGAAGTCACGGTACTGGCTCGCGAGGCGGGCTACCCGATGGTCGATGCGCCCGTTTCCGGTGGAATCGCGGCGGCCAGTGCGGGAACGCTGACTTTCATGGTCGGCGGTTCGGACGAGGCTTTCGCGCGCGCCGGGCCGGCGCTTGAGCCCATGGCCAAGGCCGTAATCCGTGCGGGTGAAAGTGGCGCGGGGCAGATTGCCAAGATGTGCAACAATATGCTGCTTGCAGTGCATATGATCGGCACCTGCGAGGCGCTCAAGCTGGCCGAAAAGGCCGGTCTCGATCCGCAGACCTTCTACGATATTTCGTCCAGATCAACGGGCTGTTGCTGGTCTCTCAACGATTATACGCCGATGGCGGGGGTGGGCGCGGCAAGTCCGGCTGACAACGATTATGCGGGCGGTTTCGCCGCGGCGCTCATGCTCAAGGACCTGAAGCTGGCGATGGCCGGAGCCAAAGGGGCCGGCGCCAGAGTTCCCATGGCCGAGCACGCCAAGGCGATCTATGAGGCATTTGTCGAGAGTGGCGGCGGGGGCAAGGACTTCGGGGCGATCCTGACGACGCTCTAAAGCGGTTTTCGACCGCTTTGAAGCGTTGGGCGGATTCCCCTCGAAGCTGGATTCTGATTCATATATGGACGCCCCCTTGGCAAGGGCATTGTTGGCGGGACGGGTTTGACCGGTTGTTTTCATCTGTCCGGCCAGTTTATGCGGCATTTGTACTGCCGCTGGCCCTGATCGAAATCCGCCGGTGAGGTCCCTAAACACGCTCCCGCGCCTTGAAGCGCAGTGAATTAGACGGGCTGGTCTCACCATTGGCTCGATCGTTACTCATCATGGAGTGTCATTACCATTTGGGGTGACCTGGCGTGATCAGGTCAGATCGGCGTAGGGGTGATAGGCCTCCTTGCGGGTCGACACGACCCAAACGATCCGGGCGAGTTTGTTGGCAGGGGCCAACGAGACGAGCCGGAAGATCCTTTCTCGGCAAGCTTCCTGATCCAATTCGCCATCGGCGTAGGTATTGATCGCCCTGCCTGGAGATGTCGCCAAGTCTGGTTTTGCCGCCAGTCGAATGCTGCTGTGGTTTCAGCCCAGCCATGCTGCGAACTGTCGGGCCGAGGAGACCTGCTCCGCATCGGTCACGGTTGCAGCAATGGCCGTCGCCGTAATGACCCCGACTTCTGGGATCACCGCAAGCCTGCGACGGGCTTCGCGTTCGGCGTGCCAAGCCATGCGTTGTTGGTCGAGCACAGCAACCTCGCCACTTACCGCCATGATCTGGCGGATCAGTATCTCGATCGCCGTTCGAGCTCGGGACGCTGCACTGCTTCGCAGATCGCCTTGGCATCAAGCGCGTCGCTCTTGCCGCGTTTCCCAAAGGCCTTGCCATAAGATGGCGAGATCAGGCGGATCTCGCGCCCCATCGCGAAACGCGTGCGGGCTCAATAGAATGCCGCTCCGCAAGCCTCCACCGCGATCAGGCAAGGCGGCAGCTTCGAAGCCTGCGTGGCGCAGGTCCTCGCGCCCGAATTGCCGCTCGGCGACGTCGTCATCATGGACAATCTGTCGGGCCACAAACGCCCTGCGGTGCGTGACAGGATCGAGGCAGCAGGGGCAACACTGCGCTTCCTGCCGCCGCGAGTTCAACCCGATCAAGAAGGCCTTCTCCCGCCTCGAGGCTGTGCTCTGAAAAGCAGGCGAGCGCACCGTGAATGGCTTGTGGGGCCTCTTCGGCAAACTCGCCGAGAGTTTCCAGCCCGTTGAACGCGCCAACTACGTCCACTCATGTGGCTATGACCCAGACTGATCGAAAACCGCTCTAAGTTTCGGCATCCTCGCGCCGGGCTGCCGTTGCATCGCGCCGCCGAACAATCTCGAAAGCAGGCAGCTTCATTCTCTTGGTTCGCCCGGTCAGGTGAAAGTCCCCGCACAGTTCGCAGCGGTAGGGGCGCAAGGGGAAGGGCGCCCTTTCGGCCACGCGCAGGGCCTCTTCCTCATTCGCAAAGCGCTTCTTGCGCTGGCATATGCCCGGCCGGGTGCGCATGCTAAGCGTGTCAGCGCAGGAGCGCAGGGCCAAGCAGCGCAAGCATCTTCACATCCATCGCGTAGTCCTTCGCGCGAAAGTGGGCGATGACCTCGCCAATCCGAGACAGGGGCACGCGGTGAACCACGATGTTTTCATCGTCCACGCCGCCGCCCTCGCTGACCTTGACAAGATTGCGGGCGCGAAAGAGCGTGAAGCTCTCGCTCACCATGCCCGGTGAGGAAAAGAACTCGCCCATGTTCTCCATGCTCCCGGCGCGGTAGCCGGTCTCTTCCTCCAGCTCGCGGGTTGCGGCGTGGACGGGATCTTCGCCTTCGGTGCTGGTCTCATCACCGACCAGCCCGGCAGGGAGTTCCAAGCATCGGCGTTGGAGCGGCACGCGATACTGGTCGACAAGGATGACGTGGTCGTCCTCATCAATGGCCAGGATCACCGCGGCCTTGATGCCGCGCGCACGGCCCACGAATTCCCAGCGCCCCCGGGTCTTGGCGGTGATGTAGTCGCCTTGCCATTTGATTTCCTCAGGAGCATTCGCGTCGGGGGGAAGAGTCATACTTCGATCAGCCTGTCAGGTAGTTCATTGATCTCATCGTCGGCGCGCGGGAAGTGGGGCGCAACAATGGCGCCCACCTTGAGAACAGCGGCGCACATGCCATCGGCAACGCGGCCCTCGCGCACATGCTCCAGCATGGCCTGCATGGCATCGCCCCAGACCTCGGGGTCGACCTTGGTGGCGATGGCCTGATCGGCGACGATCTCGGCGCGGTGTTCGCGCATGGAGAGGTAGATGAGGACGCCGGTGCGCCCCACGGTGCGCTGTTCGGCGCCGACGCGGAAGGCGCGCACCGCGCGCTCGTGGACGCGGGCGGTCTTCACCGGGCCGGGGATCACCGCAAACTTGAGCGGCGTCCACAGCTGGAGGAGGTAGGCACCTGCAAACTTGAGCGTGGCAAAGCCTGCGGCCAGACCCACGATCGCGCGCGGCGTCCATTCGTGGCCCCAGTCGGCGAGCGCCCAGTCGTAGAGCCCCATGTAAAACTCGGGGAACAGGGTAAGGGCGGCCAGAGCCAGCAGCGCCAGCCCTGCGCACCACGTCAGCGCGACATCGGTGTAGCCGTCCGAGCGATCCGCGAGAATCGTGACGATCTCGCCCGCGCTTTGCAGTTCGGCCTTGGACACCGCCGCGCTGATCTGCGCGTGATCGGCCTCGGTGAGATAGGTGGGAGCAGGTTTCATTGTCGTGTCTCCTACCAGCTGCCGCTCGCGCCGCCACCGCCGAAGCCGCCGCCGCCGCCGGAAAATCCGCCGCCGCCAAAGCCGCCTCCACCACCGAAGCCGCCACCGCCGCCCCAGTGATCGTCATCATCGCCCCAGCCTCCGCCGGGGATCCAGATGAAACCCGGACCGCTCGACCGGCGCCGTCCGCGCCCGCCCCGGGCCTCGTTGACCATAGGCGCGACCACGAAGAAGAGGACGAGGAGAATGAAGAAAACAGTGCCGGCCGAGATGCCGCTGCCGCCCTCGCGCGCCTGTTGGTCGGCCTGTTCGGCCAGTTTGCGCGCCTCTTCGGGCGGGAGCATGATGAGCTTGGCAATGGCCGCCGTTCCTGCCGCAATCCCGCCGGGGTAGTCCCCCTTCTTGAAGGCTGGCAGGATGTTCTCGTCGATGATGAGGCGGCTCATGCCGTCGGTCAGGATCGGTTCCAGGCCATAGCCGACTTCGATGCGGACCTTGCGCTCATTGGGCGCGACGATGAGGAGGGCGCCATTGTTCGTCTCCTTCTGGCCGATCCCCCAGGTACGGCCCAGCTGGTAGCCATAGTCAGCGATGTCGTAGCCGTCGAGATCGGGAATCGTGGCGACGACAAGCTGCCGACCGGACTGCTTCTCCAGCGCGGCAAGCTGCTGGCTGAGTTGTGCCTCCTGGGCATCGGGAATAATCCCGGCCTGGTCGACGACACGGCCCGTAAGCTTGGGGAACTGCGGTGCGGCCTGCGCCCCTTGCGCAAGCACGAGGGTGCACAGGGCCAGCGCAAGCGCGGCGAAAACCTGCCGGAGACGGGTCACCGGATCAGAGCTTGCCTTCGAGGGAAGGGGCTACGTCCGCGTTGGGCGTGGTTGCCTTGTAGGGGACCAGCGGATCTGCGCCGCGCAGCTGCGCGCCGATCATCGAGGGGAAGGTGCGCACCTCGGTGTTGTAGTCCTGAACGGCTGCGTTGTAGTCGCGGATCGAGACCGCGATGCGGTTCTCGGTGCCTTCAAGCTGGCTTTGCAGCATACGGTAGTTCTCGTTCGACTTGATGTCGGGATAGGCCTCGAAGCTGGCCATAAGACGGCCCAGACCTGCCGAGAGCTGGCTCTGGGCCTGCGAGAACTGCTCCATCTTGGCGGGATCGCCCAGGTCGTCACCGCTGATTTGGATCGAGGTCGCCTTGGCACGCGCTTCGGTGACACCGGTGAGGATTTCCTTCTCCTGCTCGGCCGCGCCCCTGGCTACGGCGGCGAGGTTGGGGACCAGGTTGGCGCGGCGCTGGAAGTTGGCTTCCACGTCGGCCCACTTGGCCTTGGCCGCTTCCTGCTTGGTGGGCACCGAATTGAAGCCGCAGGCCGCGAGTGAGAGCGCCATGAGACCAACGAGCAGGGTACGTCCCTTGCGGGCCGCGTTCGACAGGGTCATTGGGGTGTTTCCTCCACTTGAAGTCCTCGCGCGGGAAGGCGAAAACTCTCCACGATCCCACCAAGATAGCGTTCCCCCGTGATGGTTCAACCGCAGGCGGGAGGGCTGTGAGCAACAAATCGCAGGGCTGTGCGTTGCTGCAGGCCAACAATCCTTTGTGCCGGTCGGCACTCTGTGCATAGTCGCTCCAGAATGTTCACTATGGGGCAAAGGCATGACAGTCTTCGAAGAATTCAAGAAGTTCATTTCGCGCGGCAACGTGCTCGACCTGGCGGTCGGCGTGATGATTGGCGCCGCGTTCGGCAAGATCGTGACCTCGCTCACTGAAAACGTCATCATGCCCGTCATCGGGGCGCTGATGGGCGATCTCGATTTTTCCAAGTATTTCATTCTTTTGGGAGATATTCCTGCGGATTATACCGGCGCACTGACCGACTACACCGCGCTCAAGGCCGCGGGCGTCGCGATGCTCGGGTATGGCGTGTTTATCACGCAGATCATCAACTTCCTTATCATCGCCGCGGTGCTCTTCATGCTCGTGCGTACGATCAACAAGGTGATTGACGAGATGGAAGCCAAGAAGAAAGAGGCTGAGGTCACCGCTGAGGCGCCAGCTGTTCCCACCGATCCCCAGCTCGACACGCTGCGCGAGATTCTCGAGGAACTGCGCAAGTCAGGGAAGGCGCCTCCGATGGCGTGACACATGCCCTTCACATTCCGGGAAAAGGCTCTATATGGGCAGTTGTCGGTTTCGGCCGACTATGACGATAAAGTGTACCGTGCAATAGGCACAGCGGACCCGGGGGCGGTACCCGGCGGCTCCACCATCACCCGTCCTGCAGCTTCTTGCGAAGGTCAGGGCAACCCTGTTGTCGCAGGGGTGTTGACGGGGCCGAACTAGGATCGACGTGTGTTGAAAAGCGGTGTTTTCGTCCGGGCTGAGTAACCCGTTAAAGGCTCAAAACTCATAAGTGCCAACGACAACGAAGCACTCGCTCTCGCCGCGTAATTCTAGGGGCTAACGCCCTGAAGTTACAAAGCTAAAGCGCGGTTGGACCCACCGGGCAACAGAAGCGGATTCCAGGGGCCCGGGGTGAGCCTGGCAACAGAATCACCCCACCGTCTCCCTATCCAGCATTAGTGATCCAGACGGCGTCCGCGCGGGGCCGTCAGGCTGCTTCGCGCTCGGCCGCTCCCGCGTTCTCGTTGGGCGCTTTGAAGTGGGCTTGTGCGCACGTCCTTGCGCTAGTTGCGCGCCGGGCCAGCACGGCAGCCTTTTCATACTTGATGCAATCGAGGATCTTGGCCCCGGCCATGAAAACCGCGCCGGTGCAGGCAAGGAAAAGCAACTCTCCGCCGGTACCTGGAAACTGCGTCAGATAGGCCTGCCCACGTTGCACCGCACCGGTCGCCAAAGCGTAGATGATCATGTACGCTTCCCAATGGGTCTTGATGACGAACAGGCGGGCGACTTTTCGAAGCATTTCCATCCTCTTGGCGCTGCTCCTGTCAAGCAAGGGGCGTGCCAGTGCCGCCATCCCGGGGGAGTCGATCACTAACAGCTCCTTACTTGTAAGGCATACCGACGCCCGGTGTAATACGAGGCTACACCGTTTCCGATGGAACGTGCGGGCCTTGCGTCTTGCCGAGACTTGCGCATCGCGCGAATTTGCGACATAAAGCACTCAATCCTCCCCAGGACATACATGGTACTGTCTGAAGTGCGCCCGGCTCAGTTGGAGGTCGCGCGCATCATGGTGTGAGGATTTATGACCAAGAGGATCGAACGCTGCGGCATTCGCGTCGATGCGGCTCTCGCGCAGTTCATCGAGAGCGATGTTCTGCCCCCGATCGGCCAGGACGCGGATGCGTTCTGGAGTGGCTTTGCCGCACTCGTGGGCGAATACGCGCCGCGTAACTGCGCGCTGCTTCAAACCCGTGAGGATCTGCAGGCGGCCATCGATGCCTGGCATGGAGAGCGTGCAGGCCAGCCGCTTGATGCGCAGGCCTACGAGGCGTTCCTGCGTGAAATCGGCTACCTCGTCCCCGAGCCGGGGGACTTCACCATCACCACGAAGAACGTCGATCCAGAGATTGCGACGATGGCCGGGCCTCAGCTGGTCGTGCCCGTTCTCAACGCGCGTTTCCTCTTGAACGCAGCCAATGCACGCCGGGGCAGCCTCTACGATGCGTTCTATGGCACCGATGCCCTTGACGCGCCGTCCGCGCAGGGCCCGGACTATGACGCGCAGCGCGGGGCGGCTGTAATCGCGGCCGGACGCGAATTCCTGGACCGTGCGATCCCGCTGGCACGCGGCTCCTGGGCCGACCTGGGCGATGTTGCGGAGCGCGAACTTGCCGACGATACCCAGTATCTGGGCGAGACGGAAAAGGGCCTGGTCTTCATCAACAACGGCCTCACCATCGAGCTTGTCTTCGATAGCCAAAGCCCGGTAGGCCAAGGGGATCGCATGGGCCTGTCCGACATTGTGCTCGAGGCCGCGCTTACGACGATCGTTGATCTGGAGGATTCGGTTGCGGCGGTTGATGCCGAGGACAAGATCGCGGCCTACGCGAACTGGCTGGGCGTTATCCGCGGTGATCTGTCCGACACCTTCGAGAAGGGCGGAAAGACGCAGACTCGCACGCTTGCTTCCGACACGCAGATGGTTACGCGTAAAGGAGAACGCACCGCGCTTCCCGGCCGCTCCCTGCTGTTCGTTCGCAACGTTGGGCATCTGATGACCAATCCGGCGGTCCTCATGCCCGACGGCAGCGAGATCCCGGAAGGTATTCTCGATGCCGTCGTGACCAGCGCGATCTCGACGCTGGACGTGAAGGGGCTGACGAGGCACGGAAACAGCCGCAAGGGCTCGATTTACATCGTGAAGCCGAAGATGCACGGGCCCGAGGAATGCGCCTTCACCAATGATCTGTTCAACGCGGTGGAGGATCTCCTTGGTCTTGATCGTCACACCATCAAGGTTGGCGTCATGGACGAGGAGCGTCGCACCTCGGCGAACCTCGCGGCCTGCATCGCGGCGGTGAAGGAGCGTGTCGTATTCATCAACACCGGCTTCCTCGACCGCACGGGCGACGAGATCCACACTTCGATGCGGGCCGGGCCGATGATCCGCAAGGCCGACATCAAGGGCTCGAACTGGATTGCCGCCTACGAGACGCGCAACGTCGCGATCGGCCTCAGGCATGGCCTGTCCGGCATCGCGCAGATCGGCAAGGGCATGTGGGCTGCACCTGACAGGATGCACGACATGCTCGCGCAGAAGATCGGCCACCCGCGAACGGGTGCGAACACCGCGTGGGTTCCCTCGCCGACCGCGGCGACGCTCCATGCCATGCACTACCACCAGGTCGACGTCTTCGGACTGCGCGAGGAGATTGCGCAAGAGGCGATCCCGGGGCTTGATCAGTTGCTCCAGATCCCGCTTGCAAACGGGGCCAACTGGTCGCCGCAGGAGATTCGCGAGGAACTGGACAACAACGCACAAGGCCTGCTTGGCTATGTTGTGCGCTGGATCGACCAGGGCGTCGGTTGCTCCAAGGTTCCCGACATCAATGACGTGGGCCTGATGGAAGACCGCGCGACTTTGCGTATTTCCAGCCAGCACATGGCCAACTGGCTGCTGCACGGGGTGTGCACCCGCGAACAGGTCCTGGATTCGTTGCAGCGCATGGCGGCCAAGGTCGATGCGCAGAACGCAGGCGATCCCGTCTACGAGCCGATGCATGGCAACCGGGAGCGCAGCCTTGCCTTCCAGGCGGCGTGCGACCTTGTGTTCAAGGGTGCCGAGCAGCCGAGTGGATACACCGAGCCCTTGCTGCATGCCTGGCGCCTCAAGAAGAAGTCGCCGCTCCTGGCGGCCTGATCTCTGTGTGGGCCTGGCCCTGGCCGCATGGCAGGGCTAGGCGCGGCGCCTCATGAAAGGTATCTTCCCGCGCACAAGGCCCGTCAAGGGCTGCTGCCGGGAAGATATTTCATGGCTCTACGACGTTTTTGTCGCCTGTCGCTCGGCGTGTTGCTGGGAAGCGTGGCTCTTTGCGCAGGCGGTGCGGTTTCGGGGCAAGGCGATCCTGAAGTCGCGCTGGTTGCGGTCGAGAGCGAGCACCTGTCTACGTCCGTCCCGATGCCGCGCTTCAAGGCGGATGCGAGCTGGCCGCGGCTTCCGGCCGATACCATCCTGGGGCAAATACCCGGCCTCTCGGTCGGGCCCGACGACAGCGTGTGGATCGTCCAGCGGCCCAATTCGCTCGACGTGCACGAGGCGGGGCTGGCCGCCGATCCACCTACGACGCTCGGTTGCTGTCGCCCCGCGCCCCACGTCATCAACTTCGCGCCAGATGGCAGGATACGCCGGGCCTGGGGCGGGGAAAGTCACGCACCCGAAATCGGGGGGACCTCGCAGTGGCCAGCCAATGTCCATGGGCTCTTTGCCGCGCGCGACGGCACGGTCTGGATCGGCGGTAATGGGAAGGACGATCACGTCGTCCTCCAATTCACCGCCGAGGGACGGTTTCTTCGGCAGTTCGGCCAGCGCGGGAAAAGCGCAGGCAACGAGAGTTCGCGCTATCTGGGCAATCCGTCGGATGTCTTCGCCGATGCGGACAGCGTGCTGGTGTCCGATGGTTATATCAATAAGCGGATCGTGCAGCTGAGGCAGAAGGACCTGTCGTTCCTGCGGCTCTGGGGCGCTTATGGCGCCAAGCCCGGGGGCGAAACGCGCGCGCAGCCTTTCGACCAGAGCCAGGCCGCCAGTACCGGCGATGGGGGCGCTGATCCTGCCTCGCGCTCCTTCGGCGATATCGTGCATTGCGTGGAGAGGGGGCCGGAGGGGCACATCTACGTCTGCGACCGGCGCAACAACCGCATTCAGGTCTTTCGGGAAACACAGGGTGAGGGGGATCTATCGGGCGGGGTGGAGTTTGTCCGCGACATCGTCATCGCGCCGGGTACCGGAGGGCTGCGCTCGGCCTCGGACGTCGCGTTTTCACCCGACGGGACCTATATGTACGTCGCCGATATGGCCAATGCGAAGGTCTGGATACTGGGGCGCGAGAGCGGGGAGTTGATCGGGAATTTCGGCCGGGTCGGGCGCTATCCGGGCCAGTTCTTTTGGCTTCACTCGGTCGCGGTCGACAGCCGCGGCAATGTCTATACAACCGAGGTTGGAACCGGGCGCAGGGTGCAGAAATTCGTGCAGGTTGGTCTGATCCGATAGTTCAGTTTTTATGTAGGTTTACGTTTTTTAATCTGCAGGATAGCATTTTCTGGTAGATTGGCGGGCAGACGCAGCTGGCGCGTTACGCAAAAGGGTCTTGCCATGCCGTTTCACAAACAGCGTCGCGAAGAGCGGATCGACGTGGCTCTGGAAGCCATTCTCGAGGTTGGTGATCGCGACATCTCCGTGACCCTGGTGAATGCCGCGTCGGGGGGCGTCCTCGCTCTCCTCGATACGCCGCCTCCGCGCGGTACGGCGGTTTCCCTGCGGGTGGCCGGGCGGCATCTTGATGGGCAGGTACGCTGGCGCGGGGCGGATCGCTGCGGTATCGCGTTTCGCGAGCCGATCGATGTTGCGGCCTTGCAGGCGGGGCGCTTGCTGCGTGCCGGTCCACTGCCGATGGCGCATCCCGGCGACAGTTATCGTGGCCCTCGGGGTTTCTTACGCACTATCCTTGACGACGCCCCACCATCGGGGCGCGTTCTCAATTTAGCGTTCCTCGTTCTGGCATTGCTGTGCACGCTGCTGGCGATCTCGCGTCTGAGCACGCCGCCCGTCACGGGCTTGCAGACGGTCTCTTACGCCCCTTTCGACTGATCCAGTGTGTGGGCAATAGCCACGAACTCGGCGACCGTGAGCGTTTCTGCGCGGCGCTGGGGATCGATGCCGATCTCCTCGAGCGCGGCGAGCGCGCCGGGCAAGCCCTTCAGGCTCTGCCGCAGCATCTTGCGGCGCTGCCCAAAGGCGGCCTCTGTCACGCGTTCGAGCAGGCGCATCGAGACGCCTTCTGGCGCCTCGCCGGGCACCACGTGCACGATGGCGGACATGACCTTGGGCGGCGGCGTGAACGCGCTGCGGTGGACCTTCAGCGCCAGTTTTGCCTTCGCACGCCACTGCGCAAGCACAGCGAGGCGTCCATACGCTGAGGTGTTGGTCTGCGCGACGATGCGCCGGGCGACCTCTTCCTGGAACATGAGCGTGAGCGAACGCCACTGCGGCGGCCATTCCTCGCCTGAAAGCCAGCCCGTGAACAGCGCTGTACCCACGTTGTAGGGCAGGTTTGCGACGATGTGGTAGGGCCCGTCGAAGAGCGTGGCGGGCGCGATCTTCATCGCATCGCCCTCAATGACCTTGAGCTTTCCGGGAAAGGCGGCTTCCACTTCGGCCAGTGCGGGCAGGCAGCGCCGGTCCATCTCGATCGCGGTAACCTCGGCTCCTGCGCGCAGAAGTGCACGGGTCAGGCCGCCGGGGCCCGGGCCGACCTCGAGCACCTTCTCACCCTCGAGCGATCCGGGAATGGCGGCAATGCGGTCGAGCAGCTGCTCGTCGAAGAGGAAATTCTGGCCCAGCGCCTTCGAGGCAGAGAGGCCGTGGCGGGCGATGACCTCGCGCAAAGGGGGAAGCGTGCTCATGGCAGGGGATCGCTCATGGAAGAAGGCCCGCAGTGCGGCGGGCGGCGCAGTCGCCGGCCATGCGCAGCGCCGCGATCATGGCGCCGGGGCTCGCGATGTTGCGCCCCGCGATGCCGAAAGCGGTGCCGTGGTCGGGCGAGGTGCGGATGATGGGAAGGCCGAGCGTCACGTTGACGCCCGCGTCGAAGTCGAGCGTCTTGATCGGGATCAGCGCCTGGTCGTGGTACATGCACAAGGCCACGTCGTAGCTCCCACGTTCGTGCGCGGCGAACAGCGCGTCGGCCGGGTGCGGGCCGGTGACGGCCAGTCCCTCGGCCTGGAGCTGGGCAATTGCGGGCGCGATGACCTGGATTTCCTCCTTGCCCATGCGCCCGCCTTCGCCCGCATGCGGGTTGAGCCCGGTGATGGCAATACGCGGCGCTGCAAGGCCGAAGTCGCGCACCAGCGCGCGCGCAACGATGCGGGCCTTGTGGGTGATAAGGTCCGGTGTGATCAGCGCGGGAACGCGGGCAAGCGGCTCATGCACGGTCAGCGGCACGGTGCGCAAGTTGGGCCCGGCCAGCATCATCACGGCATCGTTGGGGCCAAGCGCGCACGCCTCGGCCAGGAACTCGGTCTGCCCGGGATGGGCGAACCCGACGGTCGCAAGGCGCGCCTTGGCGATCGGGCCGGTGACGACCGCGCCTGCCGCGCCGGTGCGGGCAAGGTCGGTCGCCTCGGTCAGCGAATAAAGGGCAAGACGTGCGCCGGCCTCGTCGGGCTCGCCGAACCGGGGCGCGCAGTCGGCTTCGCCCAGGACGGGCAATGCCTCTTCGAAGATCTCGAGCGCTTCGGCTGGACGCTCGATCTGGCGCACCGGCAGGGCATGTCCGCGCGAGGCTGCGGCCATGCCCAGCGTCAGTGCGCCGCCAACCGCGAAGAAGGGCGAGAGGCCCGCCTCGCGGCGCTGCAGCCAAGCCTCGACGATCAGTTCGGGGGCGATCCCCGCCGGATCGCCGAGCGAGACAGCGACAGGCGCTGCGCTTGGCCTGGTCACGGTCGGAGCGGGGGCAGGGCTGTCCATCGGCTCAGCGTTTCGGCCTTGCGTCAGTTGTACTCGATGACGGCATCGCGGCGAAGGTCGCGCAGGTACATCTGCGCGCGCTTGTTGATGCGTTCGTCTTCCATCTGCGCCATGAGCTGGTCGAAGTTGGGACCGCTGCTGGTCTGGGGATCGTCGCGGCCGCACAGCATGAGCATGCGCACGCCGTCTTCGAGCGAGCCGAACGGGGGCAGGCTTTCACCCGGCGACAGCTGGAGGATCGCCGACTGGATCTGGGCGGGCAGATCGCGCGCCTTGACCTGGTCGTTGGTCACGACCTGCGCGCCGATGGTAGCGGCGACTTCCTCGACGTTGCCGCAGCCCTTGGCGCTCTGGATCGTCTTGGCGAACTCCTCGGCACGCTGGCCGGCCTGGGCCTCGGTGGTGCCCTTGGGGAAGGTGATCGAGATCTGCTTGAGCGAAAGGATCGCATCGCGCGGATCTGCGGTCAGGACCTGGCGCTTGTCGATGAGGTAGAGGATGTCGAAGCCGCCGGGAACCTCGACCGGGCCGACGAGCTGGCCGGGCTGCATCTCACGCGCGACAGTGGCAAGCTCGGCAGGAAGCTGCGCGAGGCGAATCCAGCCAAGGTCACCGCCGACCGCGGCGGTCGAGGCCTGCGAGTACTGGCGCGCATAGGCGACGAAGCTTCCGCCCTCGCGGATCTGCTGCACGATCTGCGAGGCGTTGTTGTAGACCTGCTCGCGCGCTTCGGCAGGAGCGGCAAGGTAGATCTCGCCGATGCGGTATTCCTCGGTGCCCTTGGAGGCTTCGAGGCGCTGGATCGTCTCGTTCACCTCATCCTCGGAGACGTTGATGAAGGGGGCGATGTTGCGCTGGAGCAGGCGCTGCCACGACATTTCGCCGCGGATCTGGCGCTTGAGCGATTCGGCCGAGGAGCCGATGCGCTTGAGGTAGGCGTCCATCGCCGAGGTGTCCTGGTCGAAGTTCTGCGCTGCGACGCGGGCGTAGGACTGGTCGATCTCGGCCTGGGCGACCTCGACCTCGTTGGCCTCGGCTTCCTGGATCTGGAGCGTTTCGTCGATGAGGTTGCGCAGGACCTGGAGGCGCAGGCGCTTCTGGTCTTCCGCGCTCAGTTCGTTCTGATTGGCCGCGAGGATCAGCGCGAGGCGCTGGTCAACGTCGGTGCCGGTGATGACGTCACCGTTCACCACCGCGGTTGCCTTGCGCACATTGGGGTTGTCGTTGCCGAAAATCTTGACGTCGTCGGGGATGACGATCGCGCCCTGGGGGGCGGACTGCGCGCTCGCAGCGCCCGTGCCCAGCACGCCCGCAAGGACGGCGAGCGAGGCAACGCCGGCCAGAGTGCGCTTCAGGAACCTGTTGCGATTGACTGCTACCACCGTGATTTCAATCCCGTATTCGGCCGCCCCCGAAGGGTGGCTCCGCCCAAGGCGGAAAAATGTGTCGTCCGCTTGCTGAGTGCGGACATGGATGCGTCTACCTGCCGCAAAACGGCTTAACGCAAGCTGTCGCGGCGGGGCTTATCGGAAAATGCGCTCACCCGATAGCGGCTTTGTGGACCGCTGCCAACGCCGGGCGTGGCAGGCGGCCCGCGCAGGACCGTTCAATGCTGGCCCCTCAATGCAGGCCAATGTTCTTGAGGCTGAAGCTGATCAGGAACGAGTTGCCGCGACGGGCGTCGCCGTTCGAGACATAATCGCGCCGCCAGGTGAAGCCGACGCGCAGGCAGTCGTCCTCGTAGGAGGCGCCGAAGCGGGTGCGCAGGGGCTGGAAGCCGTCTGACCCCGAAACGGGATCCTCACTGGCATCGGTCAGGTTGATGACGGCCGAGCCGAACAGCGACCAATGGCGGGCGAAGGCAACGCGGCCCGCGGCGCGAAGCTCCTGTCGGTCACGAAGGTCTTCCACGCGGCCCAGCTCGGAATCGTCAGGCAGGTCTACGGCGTAGATGTTGCGGTTGAGGTCGGTGTAGCCGACTTCGAGATACGTTTTGGAATTGCCGATCACGGCATCGATCTCGTTGCGGCGCACCGCCAGGCTGGATTTGTCGAGGCGGAAGCGGTGAATGAGCCGCACGAAGTTGCGATAGCGCAGTTCGGTGCGGCCCACGATATCCGAGAAGGTGCCGGTGAAGCCGGTGCCGTCAGGGGCGATGTTGTCATCGCCCGACATACGGATGCTCTGGCCGATCTGCGAAGTGATGCGCCAGCGCGAGCGTTCGAACCGCCAGTCCAGACCATAGGTCATGCGCGTGCCGTCCTCTATCCGGTCATAGCCGGGGAAGCGGTTAAGCGCGAAGAGGTTGCTCGTCTCCAGCTCGATCGCGCGCGCATCTTCGTTGGGGATGGCGAGATTGCGCGTGTCGGGTGCGGCGACGAACTGGACACGCGGGGTCAGGACCTGGTGGCCGCCGAAGACTTCACCAACCATCGGCCATTCCACATCCAGCGCGGCCAGGGCCACGCCGCGAGTCTGCCAGCCCGGGTCGCCGCGGTAGAGAAGGGTGTTCGTCCCGTAGTTTTCGTCGGAATGGTAGATGTCGCCGCGCACGAGCCCGGTCGCGGTGACGACCTGGCCCATTCCGGTGATTTCGCGGCGCGACCACTGCGCGCTGGCAAAGGCGCGCTGGGTGTCCTGCCCAGCGGTGCGGGTGAGCGCGAGGGCGTTGAGCTGGGTCTCGATGCGTCCGCCTGCCACCGGGTCCGTGAAGCGGCGGCGGTAGTCGATAGCCGGCAGCGCAATCGGGATCTGGCCTTGGTCGCGGGTCGATTGCATGGTCTGTGTGGCATAGCCGGCAATCGAGAGGTAGCTCTTCGCGTCGATCCGTTCGAGCTCGACGAGCGAGCGCAAACGGTCATCGCGGCTGATGTCGTAGCGGCGCAGGAACGTGCGGTCGGTCGCGCGGCGCAGGAACCCGGTCACGCTCCAGTGCTCGCTCAGCTGGAACTTGCCGTTGGCCTCGACGTAGCCACGGAACGCGCTGCTGCCGGTCGGGCTGCCGTTCGAGCCATAGATCGGGATGCGTTCGCTCGAGGTCGCGTAGCCGGTGATCTGGTAGGCGCCCTTGTCGGTCAGCGCGCGGTATTCGACCGAGCCCATCGGAGCGGATTCGGTGAAGAGGTGCAGTGTCCCCGTGATGTCGCGGTTCTTGTCGATCTTCCAGTAGTAGGGAATGCCGACTTCGATGCCGTTGGAAGGCGAGGAGCGCAGGTCCGGGATGAGGAAGCCCGAAACCGCATCGCCGTCGGTGCTGATGGTGAGGCCCAGCAGCGGCAATTGCACCGTGCCAAACAGTTCGAGGCGCGCATCGCTGAAGCGCACGCGCTGTTCGGCCTCGGAATAGGTTACGCTCTTGGCAACGACTTTCCAGGTCGGCTCCTTGGGGCAATCGCCGCGGCCCACGACCGAGCAGCCGGTGTAGGCGGCATGGTTCAGGATGACATCGCCGTTGCCCAGGCGCTGGCCGTCCTTGGCGGCAAGGCGTCCACCCTCGCGCAGGACCAGCAGCAGGTTTTCCAGCATGCCGGTCTTCAATTCGTCGGTGAGTTCGACCTCGTCGCTAAAGACCTGGTTGCCGCGTTCGTCGACGAGGCGCACGTTGCCGTTCGCCAGGATCTTGCCGCTGGTGCGGTTCCAGGTGACCGAATCGGCGCGGACCGATTGCCCGTCGCGGCGCAGCACGACGTTGCCGCTGGCGGTCACGCTCTCGCCGTTCTCGTCGTATTCCACAATATCGGCTTCGAAGGCGACCGGGACCGCCTCTTCGGTCGCGGGCGCGGGTTCGGGGGGCGCCTCGGTGATCGGGGCCGTTCCCGGCGTGCGGGTCAAGTCCTGCGCTGCGGCGCTTGCAGGCAGAAACGCAGCGGCTCCCCCCGTGGCAAGGGCAAGCGTGAGAGCGTTCAGCGAAACAGGTCGCAAGCGGGAGAAAATGGCTTGCAGGGGAGACGATGCGGCTGGGAGCATGGCTTGCCTATCGCACCGCCTGTGCCTAACTGCAATCCATGCTTGCGGTGAAGCGCACAGCCCTGCTGCTCATCCGGCGCCGGGGCAGTGCGCTTCACCTGCAAAAAGGTACGAGTTCAGGAGAATTCATGAATATCCAGTTTCTTGACGCGGCGTCCCCCTCCAGCGCGCGTCTCGTTGTCCGCTTTGTAAACCAGGACGCAGTACCCGCCGATCTCGAGCCGGTGCTGGCAGAAGGTGCAAAGCTCTCGCGCTTTGCGGGCAAGCCGGGCCAGGTCTTCGACGGGTTCGTGGAACGTGGCGGCGCAACCGTGCGTGCGGTTCTGGCCGGGATCGGTGGTCCCGATGCCGCCGACCGCAGCGCCGCGATCGAGCGTGCCGCGGCAGCCGTGACGGCGAGGTTTCTGACCTCGGGCGAGGAGGCGATCGCCTTTGATCTGACCGGCGCAGGGTTCTCCGCTGAGGATGCCGTGGCGGCCTTGACAGGCGCCAAGCTGCGGTCGTGGACCTGGACCAAGTACCGCACCACTCTCAAGGACGAGCAGAAGGTCAGCCTGACCTCGCTCGACCTTGTTGGCGCACCTGAGGGAGCCGAAGCGCTCTGGGCCGTGGAAAAGGGCGTGGCCGAGGGCGTGGCCTTCACCCGTGAACTGGTAACCGAGCCGGCCAACACGATCTACCCCGAAAGTTTTGTCGAGCGTTGCCAGGCGCGCATGGAGGGCAGCGGCCTCGTCATCCGTGTTCTGGACGATGCCGAGATGGCCGAGCTGGGCATGGGCGCTCTTCTCGGCGTCGCGCAGGGCTCGGTGCGCCCCGCGCGCCTGCTCGTCATGGAGTGGAATGGCGGCGCCGAGGGCGACAAGCCGGTGGCCTTCGTGGGCAAGGGCGTGACCTTCGATACGGGGGGCATCAGCCTCAAGCAGCCCGGCGGAATGGAAGACATGAAGTGGGACATGGGCGGCGCCGGTGCGGTCGCGGGTGCCATGCTCGCGCTCGCCAAGCGCAAGGCCAAGGCCAACGTGGTCGGCCTGTGCGGCCTGGTCGAGAACATGCCCGACGGTAATGCGCAGCGTCCCGGTGACGTGGTCACCACGATGTCGGGCCAGACCGTCGAGGTCATCAACACCGACGCCGAAGGCCGTCTGGTCATGTGCGATGTCCTGACTTACGCGCAGCAGACCTACGACCCTGTCCGCATCCTCGACGTGGCGACGCTGACCGGCGCGATCCTGATCTCGCTTGCCCATGAATACGCAGGCCTTTTCAGCAATGACGACGATCTTGCGGCGGATCTCGACGCGGCGGGCGCGGCCTCGGGCGACAAGGTGTGGCGCATGCCGATGGGCGCGGCCTACGACAAGCAGCTCGACAGCGCGATTGCCGACATGAAGAACGTGGGCACGCGTTTCGGGGGTTCGATCACCGCTGCGCAGTACCTGCAGCGCTTCATCGACAAGGGGCGTCCTTGGGCGCACCTCGACATTGCGGGCATGGCCTGGGCGGACAAGCCCGGCGCTACCTGGGGCAAGGGCGCGACGGGCTACGGCGTGCGCCTGCTCGACCGCCTTATCCGCGACACGGCGGAAGGCTGAGACAGGGCAGGGGGCGGGGCCGATGCGCGTGATGTTCTACCAGCTCAGCCGTGACCCCGCCCACGCCGTGGTCCCGCTTCTGGCGAAGAAATCGCTGGAGGCGGGCGCGCGCGTTCTCGTTGTCTCGGGAGAGGAACGCCAGCGCGCGGAAATCTCGCGTGGGCTCTGGACGCTTTCCCCGCAGAGCTTCCTGGCCAATGGCGAAGCGAGCGAACCTCACGCTGAGCGCCAGCCCATCCTGCTGTCGGGCGAGGTCGCTCCTGCCAACGGCGCACGCTTCCTGTTCCTCGCCGACGGTCACTGGCGTGAAGGTGCAGGGGTGGCCCCCTTCGAGCGCGTCTTCTATCTGTTCGACAACGATACCGTTGAGGAGGCCCGGCAGGTCTGGAAGGACCTGCGCGGGCGTGAGGGCGTGACCAAGGAATACTGGGCGCAGGAAGACGGACGCTGGGCAAAGAAGGCATCCGAATAGTTCGGTTTAGACCCCGGTCTTGACGCGAGCGGACGGTCCTGATCTGCTGCACTGACTGGATAGGCTGGGGGCTAATAGGCATGATCAGAACGGCTTCAACAGGCTTCTCGCTGGGGGTCGTGGGTGGTCTCGTTGTCGGCGTGATCATCGACAATATCGCTCTGGGCCTTCTTCTCGGGCTGATGCTTGGTGCGGGAGGTGCGAAGCTTGGCAAGGCGGGCGAGGACGGCGCTGATCAGGATAGCGGCACGCCCGCCGATTGACATTGGCGCAGCCGGTGCCCACAGGCTCTCGCGCGCTTGGCTGGCCTTCGGGTCCAATTCCCGCGCGGCGAACTTCCCAGCGCGGCGACAAGGGCCTCGATTTCATGACATCCCAGGAACAGCTTACCCTTTTTACCCGCGCGGTTGAGGCGCTTGGCGGTGTGCGCGCCGTCGCGCAGATTCTGGGGTGCTCGGAGCGCAGCGTGGGCCGTCTGCTCACCGGAGAGATGGCGCTGCACGAAGGCTGGCTGCGCGGGGTGTCCAGCGCGCTGCTGGAACATGCCGTGCTGTGCCGCAAGCTGGAGCGCACTCTCTCGCCCGACTTTCCTTCGAACCTTCTCGCAGGCCAGGCGCGACCGGCGGGCGGCGGACGCCATGAGAACGGCTCTCTGGACGCTGACTGAGCGGATTGAGCAGTTCCTTGCGCGCTACACGGAGGTGGCGCGAATAGGGCGCTTGGACGAACCTGTTCTTGCGAATGCTTGCGAAGCGGGCTAGTGGCGCGCGCAAGAGTTCCCCCGTTCACTTTTCAAGGACAGATCCCATGGCGGTTACCCGCACGTTCTCGATCATCAAGCCCGACGCTACCCGCCGCAACCTCACCGGCGCGATCACCAAGATGCTCGAAGATGCCGGACTGCGCGTCGTTGCTTCGAAGCGCATCCAGATGACCAAGGAACAGGCCGAGGGCTTCTACGCGGTCCACGCCGAGCGTCCGTTTTTCAACGACCTCGTCTCGTTCATGATCTCGGGTCCCGTGGTCGTGCAGGTTCTTGAAGGCGAAGACGCCGTGAAGGCCAACCGCGACGTGATGGGCGCTACCAACCCGGCCGACGCCGCCGATGGCACCATCCGCAAGACCTTCGCCGAATCGATCGAAGCCAACTCGGCGCACGGTTCGGACTCGGACGAGAATGCCGCGATCGAAATCGCCTACTTCTTCAAGCCCGAAGAAATCGTCGGCTGATTGAGCAGGGGCGCAGGCCAGCGGCCAGCGTCCCGCCCCATCTCATTGCGGTTGAAAAAGGGGCTGCTCGCAAGGGCGGCCCCTTTTTTGCGGGCATGCGCCGAGCGGGCAGGTGAACAAGTTTTCACTTCGCGTTGCGAACGGGGGCTGAGATGCAAAAGGGGGACAAGAAGGTGGCCTGCAGATGCAGGCCGGATGGGGCATCAATGCACGTAAAGACGTTCCTGAGTGTAGGTTTTCTGTCGTTCCTGGCCTCTTTCGCCTTTTCGCATCTGGCCCAAGCTGGCGCAAAGGGGGATGAAGAGGCGCGCCAGAGGGTGGCCGCACAAGAGCGGCAACTGGCCACCAGAGGCCACCAGGGCCATGCGATCCTGCCGTAAGTGGGCGCAGGGCGTCGCGATGCCGCGCCCTGACAAAGCCCGTTTTCAGAATTCCTCAGCGGCGCCCTGCAGGCGCGTAAGCCGCTTGGGTGCGGCGCTGCGCCAGCTGCGTTCGAGCCATTCGCGCACGCTGTCCCAATCCATGCCCGGACGGTTGAGCACGACCCCGACCCAGCCCGAAGCGCCATAGTACGCGGGCTTGAAATAGACTTCAGGGTTGCGCTCTGTCAGCGTCTCGATCTCGTCCGCGCCGCTGGTGCGGGCCAGGAGGGCGATGTGCGGTGTGCCGTGGTGCTGGTCGCTGAAGTGGGCGAAGTACTTGCCGCCGACGCGCCATCCCGGGCTTCCGTGCGATTCGCGTTCCTCCACCTCGGGCAGGGCGAGTGCCAGTTCGCGGACCCTTTCAAGCAGCCATGCCGGATCGCGCTCACGGCTGACGAGCGCGGCCAGGCAGCGTGAATAGAGCTGGTGCTCGGCAATGAGAACACGGGCGCCCAGCGTGTCGGGCGTGTCACCGGGCACAATGGCCACCGGCGTCTGGCCCAGGATCGGCCCGTCGTCGAGTTCGGCGGTGACGAGGTGGACGGTGACACCGCCATGGCTGTCACCCGCCTCGATCGCGCGCTCGTGGGTGTGGAGGCCCGTGTACTTGGGCAGGAGCGAGGGGTGTATGTTGACCATCCGGTCCGCCCAGCCCGACACGAATTCGGCCGTCAGGATGCGCATGTAGCCTGCCAGCGCGACCCATTCGGCCCCGCTCTCGCGGATGGCCTTGTCCATGACGGCATCATGCTCGGCGCGCTTCATGCCCTTGTGCGAATGGGCAAAGGTCGCCACGCCCTCGGCGGCGGCCAGGGCAAGGCCCTTGGCCTCCGGATCGTTCGAGGCGACCAGTACGATCTCGTAAGGGCAGTCCGCCGCGCGGCTGGCGTAGAGGAGGGCAGCCATGTTGGTGCCGCTGCCCGATATGAGGACAGCCACCTTCGCCTTCTCGATGCCTGCCTGCGCGCCGGACACGCCGCGGGTGTCAGCCAAGGTGGACGGCCTGCCAGGGCTCGCGCGCGGACCAGGCTTCGGCCGACCCTTGCACGGTGCAGCCCTTTTCGCCAGCCTCAATGGCGCCGATCACGTGCACAGTCTCGCCGGCGGCTTCGAGGTCGCCCTTGAGCGAGGCGGCCTCGTCGGCGCTGACGGCCAGGACCATGCCGATGCCGCAGTTGAAGGTGCGGGCCATTTCGGCGGGCTCGATGTTGCCCTGGGCCTGGAGGAAGGCCATCAGGCGCGGCTGCGCCCAGGCGTCGGCGTCGATGCGGGCATGAAGGCCCTTGGGCAGGACGCGCGGGACGTTCTCGAGGAGGCCGCCGCCGGTGATGTGCGCGAGCGCGTGGATGCGGCCGGAACGGATGAAGGGTAGCAGGCTTTTCACGTAGATGCGCGTGGGCGCGATCAGCGCGTCGATCAGCAGGGTTTCCTGGTCGAAGAGAGCCGGGCGGTCGAGCTTCCAGCCTTTGTCTTCGGCCAGGCGGCGCACCAGCGAGTAGCCGTTGGAATGGACACCCGAGGAAGCCAGGCCAAGCAAGACGTCGCCTTCCTGGACTTTGTCGCCGGTCAGCTGTTCGCCACGCTCGACGGCGCCGACGCAGAAGCCGGCGAGGTCGTAGTCACCTGCTGCGTACATGCCCGGCATCTCGGCGGTTTCGCCGCCGATGAGCGCGCAGCCCGAAATCTTGCAGCCCTCGGCAATGCCCGCGACGACGCGCTCGGCAACGCCGTTCTCAAGCTTTCCGGTGGCGAAGTAATCAAGGAAGAAGAGGGGTTCGGCGCCCTGGACGATAAGATCGTTCACGCACATTGCGACCAGGTCGATGCCGATGTGGTCGTGGCGGTCGTGATCGATGGCCAGCTTGACCTTCGTACCCACGCCGTCGTTCGCGGCGACCAGCAGCGGGTCTTTGTACCCGGCTGCCTTGGGGTCGAAAAAGCCTCCGAAGCCGCCCAGGTCGGCATCGGCGCCTGGACGGGCGGTGGCACGCGCCATCGGTGCGATGGCTTTGACGAGCGCATTGCCGGCGGCGATCGACACACCGGCCTGCTCGTAGGAGTAGCTCTTCTGAGAGTTATCGTCGGACATTGCGGCCGCATAGTGCTTTGTGACTTGGATTTCCATTCCCGTTTGGGCAAAAGGCCCACGGTTTTGAAAATGACACGATCGATTTCCTCCTTCTCACCGCGGCCCGACCGCACGGGCGCGGGCTCTATCTCGCGCAAAACGCTAGGTTATGTACTGGCTGGCATGGCCGTGCTGGGCCTTGGCGGGCTGGGCGTTTCCAGCCTTGTCGCGCAGGTCGAAGGTGATCGCGGGATCCCGCCTCTCGCCAATTCCGCGGATATCCAGGTTGATGGAATCACCGTGGACGTTACCGGCAAGACCGGCGCGGAAGCGCGCCTGAAGGGGTGGAAAGAAGCGCAGAAGCTCGCCTGGAAGAAGCTGGGCGGCCCCGACATGCCCACCGAATCGATTGACGCGATGGTTTCCTCGGTTGTGATCGAGAAGGAACAGGTCGGCCCGCACCGCTACATTGCGACGCTGGGCGTGATCTTCGACAAGGCGAAATCCAGCCAGTACGTCGGCGGCGCGGGCAGTGTCGCCCGTTCGGCGCCCTTGCTGGTGATTCCCGTGCTCTATTCGGGCGGCGTGCAGCAGGTATTCGAGGTTCGTGGCCCCTGGCAGCGCGCCTGGGCCGAGTTCCAGGCCGCCGCGACTCCGGTTGACTATGTCCGGCCCTCGGGCGCGGGCGGCGAATCGCTCATCCTGACCGCCGGGCAGCCTGGTCGGCGCAGCCGCCTGTGGTGGCGTACGATCCTGGGCCAGTTCGACGCCTCGGACGTGCTCATGCCCATGGCGCGTCTTGAACGGCAGTGGCCGGGCGGCCCGGTCAAGGGCACCTTCACGGCGCGATATGGCCCGGATAACACGTATCTTGGCAGCTTTACCCTTGAAGCGCCGTCCGAGCAGGCTCTGCCCGACATGATGGACCAGGCGGTCGAGCGTATGGACGGTCTTTACCGCGAGGCGCTCGCCCGCGGTGATCTCAAGCCCGATTCGACTCTTACAGGTGGTAACGCGCCGCTGGAACGCGCGTTCGCGCAGTTGCGCGAGAAGCTCCTGCCCGCCGGTGGTGTACCTGAAATACCCGTCGCCGAGCCCGCCGTGCCGCAGGCCCCGACCATCGTGACCGAGGAGCCCGCAGGAGCGCCGGTCGAAACGGTCAACGTCCAGTTCGTGACGCCCGATGCCGCTGCGGTCGATGCAGGGCTTGCCGCCGTGCGCGGTGTGCCCGGCGTCGACGGCGCGGCCACGGTCAGCCTTGCGATCGGGGGCACCTCGGTCATGCGGGTCTCGGTGCGGGGCGGTTCGAACCGTCTCGCCAGTGCCTTGCGGGCGCAGGGTTGGCAGGTGTCCGGTTCGGGCGCGACCATCCGGATTTCGCGGTAGGTCCTAGATATGCCCAAGCAGATTGCCCTTCCGCTGTCCGCCTCGAGCGACAGCCCGCCGCGTATCGTGGTGGGCGAGGCCAACGCGGCCGCCATCGACGCGCTGACCGATCCGGGCCGCTGGCCCTTCCACACCGCGATTCTCTATGGCCCGCCGCGTTCGGGTAAGTCGCTGCTGGGCAACTGGTTTGCCGATGGCGGGGGCGGCGTGGTGATCGACAACGCCGAGACGGTGGATGAGGACGTGCTGTTCCACGCTTGGAACCGCGCCCAGGAAACCGGCCAGGCGCTGCTGCTCATAACCAACCGCAAGCGTGCCCCGCAGAAGAAGGCGAAAGGCAAGGCCGCGGCCAAACCCAAGGTGCCTGTGAAGTCCCGGGCAAAGAAGAACGACGGGCTGTGGCACGTGGGTCTTCCCGACCTTGCCTCGCGCCTTGGCGCCGCGCTTCAGCTGGAAATCGAAGAGCCGGACGATGAGATGCTCGCCGAGCTGATCGACGTTCACGCGCAGATGCGCCACCTCGTTCTCGATCCGTCGGCGAGCGCCTATCTTGTACCCAGGGCCGTGCGTAGCCATCTGGGTGCGGAACGTCTGGTCGCGGCCATCGACCGGCTCAGTCTCGAGCGCAAGCAACCGCCTACTCTGGCGATCTGGCGCGAGGCACTGGCCGAGTTCGGGAAGAGCGCCCAGACCTGATCCTGAGACTTGCATGCAGGGGCTTTCGTGGCTGGAACTTGCATCGCACACCGATTGATGGGAGATTCGGGCCATGTTGGGAAAACTCGTCCGTTACCTTGATTCCGTAGTCGCGCGCGATCCTGCGCCGCGCTCGCGTTGGGAAGTTCTGCTCTATCCGGGCGTATGGGCGCTGTTCTTCCACAAGATCTCGCACCGACTTTTCAACGCACGGCTCTTTTTCCTGGCGCGGGCGGTGAACCACTTCTCGCGCTTCATGACCGCGATCGATATCCATCCGGGTGCGACCATCGGCAAGAATTTCTTTATCGACCATGGCTTTACCGTGATCGGCGAGACCGCGTTGATCGGCGACAATGTCACGATCTACCAGTGCGTGACTCTGGGTGGTTCAAACCCGACCAACGGCGTGGGTGGCAAGCGCCACCCGACCCTGGAAGATAATGTCATTGTCGGTTCGGGCGCGCAGATCATCGGGCCTGTCACGATCGGCAAGCGCGCGCGCATCGGTGCCAGCGCGGTTGTGACCGAGAGCGTCCCCGAAGGCGCGACGATGATTGGCGTAAAGGCTCGGTCCACGCTGGTTACGGCAGAAACCTACTCCAAGAAGTTCATGCCCTATGGCACGCCCTGCCGCGAGCCGTGCGAGCCGGCACCCAACCAGCGCGTGGATGAACTGGAAGAGCAGATCGAGGCGCTGCGCAAGGATGTGGCGACGATGACCCAAGCGCTCGGTGCCGCGCACGAAGCGCTCGACCGTGCGGCCAAGACGCCCGACGAACCTGTCTGCAAGGGAGTCTGAACGCGCGCGTGTCGGGACCTGTTGGAATTTCGAACACTCCAGATGCCACTATCGTCGCGTTCCCCGGGCGCGGGCCTCTTCAGGTCGCGTTCGACCGCTTTGAACTGCAGAAGATACTGAACCTCTATGGCCGCATGGTCGCGGCCGGGTTCTGGCGTGACTACGCGATGAACTTCGAGAAGGACGCCGCGCACTTCTCCGTGTTTCGCCGCGCGTCCGAACGCCCTCAGGCGCGCATCGAGAAGCGCCCGGCGCTGCGAGGCAAGCAGGGCATGTGGACGCTGTTTGGCGAAGCGGGGCAGGCCCTGAAGCGCGGGCATGAACTGTCCGGCGTTCTCAGTCCGCTGGAACGCAAACTGCTCAAGGTCGTCGACTAGCTTTCACGGCTGAGGCGCGAGAGCGCGCGGTGCGATTGCTCCATGCCGTTTTCCAGGACGCGCAGGCCACGACGCGTGTCGATGGCATCCCAGGCCATTTCGATCGCTTCGGGTGTGCAGTCCTTGGGTGCCAGCAGGATGCCTTCGTTCATGGTCACATAGGCGCCCTGGAAGACGCCGCCGCTCGCGCCGATGACCGCGTCGCTGGGGGCGTTGCGCGAGACCAGGAAAAGGGCTGCCGGGACCACAGTCTCGGGACTGAAAGCATCGTAAGCCTCATCGGGGAAGATATCGGCGGTGAGGCGCGTTCCCGCCGTAGGCGCAATCGAATTGACACGGATGTCGTACTTGGCGCCCTCGAGACGCAAGGTGCGGGCAAGACCCAGCACACCGGCCTTGGCCGCGCCGTAGTTGGCCTGGCCGAAATTGCCGCCGAGCCCGGTCGAAGACGTTGTCATCAACACCCGGCCATAGGCCTGCTCGCGCATGGTTGCCCAGACCGCCTTGGTGGCATAGGCACTGCCCAGGAGATTGACCCGCACTACCGCTTCGAAGTCGGCCATGTCCATCTTGTGGAAGGTGCGGTCGCGCAAGGTGCCGGCGTTGTTGATGAGGATATGAATCGCGCCCCAGGCGTCCTGCGCGCGCGCGGCCATGGCTTCCATCTGGGCAAAGTCAGAGACATCGCCCGAATCGGCCAAAGCCTCGCCGCCCATCGCGCGGATATCTTCGACCACACGGGCCGCACTGTCCGATTCGCCGCGCCCCTCGGGTGAGGAGCCAAGGTCGTTCACGAGCACCTTCGCGCCGCGCCGCGCCAGTTCCAACGCGTAGGCGCGACCAAGGCCGGTTCCGGCGCCGGTGACGATGGCAACCTGGTTGGCAAAGGAAATGGGCATCGCGAAGGCCTCCACAAGGGACCCGCACCGCACGGGCCCGGTCCGGATGGCACCAACAGCGCGCGCATTCAACGATCAAAAGCGCGCAAGTGGCCTTGCCCCGCGGGGCAAGCGGGGCCATAGGCGCATTTTACCGAATCTGCCGCATTCAGCGAAAGGCCCCCGTGATGAAAGTCCGCGTCCACGTCAGCCTCAAGCCCGGTGTCCTCGATCCGCAGGGCCGCGCGATCCACCACTCGCTCGAAGGGCTCGGCTTTTCGGGCGTCAACGACGTGCGGGCCGGTCGCCTGTTCGAGCTTGATGTCGAGGACGGCGTTTCCGACGAAGCGCTTGACGATATGTGCAAGAAGCTCCTCGCCAACATGGTCATCGAGAACTACCGCATCGAGAAGGTGGCCGCCTGATGGCGTTCCGCTCGGCCGTCATCACGTTCCCGGGCTCCAACTGCGACCGCGACATGGCGGTGGCTCTGGAGAAGGTCTCGGGGGAAGCGTGCACCCGCGTGTGGCACGGGGATTCCGATCTGCCGGAAGAGCTCGATTTCATTGCGCTTCCCGGAGGCTTCTCTTACGGCGATTACCTGCGCTGCGGCGCGATCGCTTCGCGTTCGCCAATCATGCAGGCGGTCATTGCCGCGGCTGACAAGGGCGTGCCGGTGCTGGGCGTATGCAATGGCTTTCAGGTGCTGACCGAAAGCGGCCTCTTGCCCGGTGCACTGCTGCGCAACTCGGTGATCCGCTTCGTGTGCCGCGACGTCACGCTTAAGGTGGAGAATGCGACTTCGCTGTTCACCTCGGGCTACAGTGCAGGCCAGGAGATCTCGATCCCCGTCGCGCACCACGACGGCAACTACTTCGCCGACGATGCGACCCTCGACCGCCTCGAGGGCGAGGGTCAGGTGGCCTTCCGCTACGCCGAGGACATCAACGGTTCCGCCCGCGCTATTGCCGGTGTGCTGAATGCCAAGGGCAATGTCCTTGGTATGATGCCCCATCCCGAGCGCGCGATCGAGGACACCCACGGCGGCAGCGATGGCCGTGCGCTGTTCGAAAGCGCGATTAAGGGCCTCATCGGCGCCTGATCGGTACTTCCTAAGCGACACGAAAAACCGCCCGGAAAGGCTTTGCTTTCCGGGCGGTTTTTCGTTGTGTCTGGTGCACCCTTAGTCAGGCGACGCTCTGGCGTTCGAGGTAGTGCGGATTGACGAAGAGCGCGCGTGCATCCTCCGCGCTCATCGGGCGGCCGAAGAAGTAGCCCTGGATCTTGCGGCAGCCCAGTTCGCGGATCAGCTGGACCTCGTGCTCGGTCTCGACACCTTCGGCCGTCGTCGACATGTCGAGGCTCTCGGCCATGGCGACGACGGCGCGGATGATGGCAATGCTCTCGGCGTTCCCGGTGGCCGCGCTCTGAACGAAGGAACGGTCGACCTTGATCGTCGAGAAGCGCAGCTTGCGCAGGTAGCCGAGCGAGGAATAGCCGGTCCCGAAGTCGTCCAGCGCGACCCCGCAACCCAGTGCCATGATGCGTTCGAGGACGTGGTTTGCGGTCGTGCCGTCACGCAGGAAGATGCTCTCTGTGACCTCGATCTCGAGCCGGTGCGGGGCGAGGCCACTTTCGGCCAGCGCGTTGACCACGCTCGTGGCGAAGTTCGAATCAAGCAGCTGTTCGCCCGAGACATTGACGGCGACGCGCACGTTCTCGGGCCAGGTCACGGCCTGTCTGCAGGCTTCGCGCAGCACCCATTCGCCAATGGGGACGATGAGGCGGGTGTCTTCGGCCAAGGGGATGAACTTGGCCGGGCTGATGAAACCGTGCTCGCGGCTGTGCCAGCGCACCAGTGCCTCGAAGCTCGCCACGCTCTCGTCGGCGGCGTCGACGACGGGCTGGAAATTTAGTGCGAATTCGTCGCGTTCAAGCGCGCGGCGCAAAGCGGATTCGAGCTTCCGGCGTTCCTCGGCGTGGGCATGGAGTGAAGGTTCGTAGCGGTGGTGCACGTTGCCTCCAAGGTCCTTGGCACGGTAGAGTGCAAGGTCAGCGTTGCGCATCAGAGTCTCGACGTCCGCGCCGTCCTGGGGGCCGCAGGCCGATCCGATCGAGGCACCGACGTACAGAGTGTGGTTGTCGATCTCGTAGGGCTGGGCAAGCCGGTCGATCACGCGGCGGGCGAGGATGGAGACCCGGCCCGCATCGGAGACATCGCGCATAACAATGGCGAATTCGTCGCCGCCCAGACGTCCGCACATCTCGCTCTCGCCCATCTGCTCGCGGATGCGGTCCGAGACACAGGCCAGCAACTGGTCCCCCACGAGGTGGCCGAGTGTATCGTTGACCGCTTTGAAGCGATCAAGGTCGATCATCAGGAAGGCACAGCGCGTATGCCACTTGGACGAGTAGGTGAGGGCATCGTCCAGCGCTTCGGTCAGCATCATTCGGTTGGGAAGGCCGGTGAGGGCGTCGTAGCGGGCGAGGTAGGCGATCTTGTCCGAGCTTTCGCGCGCCTCTGTCTCGTCCGAACCGACGCCACGAAAGCCGGTGAAGATCCCGTTTGAATCGAGCTTGGGCGTTCCGGATAGTTCCCACCAGCGCGGACGCCCCTGAATGGTGACGCGCACAAGCAGGTTGGAGAAGCTCTCCCGGCGCTTGATCCGTTCGGCAAGCTCGCGAAGGCTCGGGTGAACCTCCTCGTCCTGCCAGCTGGCACCTGCGATCAGCTCGACGAAGGGCATGCCCTCGATCTCGCTTGCCTGGCGGCCGAGCGCGAAGGCGAAGCGCGGTGAGACTGCCCGGACCCGGCGCTTAGTGTCGGTCTGCCAGAGCCAGTCCGCCTCGTTTTCCTCGTACTCGCGAAGGAGCATCGAGACCACTTCGTCCTTCTCCGAAATGCCAGCCTCGGCCACCTTGGCATTGAGATAGCGGGTCGCGCTCTCGATGGCGCCCCAGATCGTGATGGCGGACATGGCAAGGCTGATCAGCGCCATCTCGAAGGAGCCGGTGATGAGAAAGAACAATGCCGAGGAGCCGCCGATCAGAATGCCGAAGAACAGGGCGGCCATCGGCACGGCGGGCATGAGCAGGGCCGAAGCGCTCAGCATGACGGCGAGGATCGCCCAGATCTGGAAGCGGAGGGAAAGGTCGCCAAGGCCACCGAAGGTCGTCAGCGGCACGGTCCAGGCAAGGGCGTTGAGGCCTACGCCATGGAGCAGGCGGTTGATCTCACTGCGCGAGATGCCGCGCCGATCCGATCCGATGAGGCGCTTGAACATGGTGTAGCTGTGCCACAGCGAAAATCCGGAGACCGCGAACCATCCTGCGAGCGGGAGAAGCGGAACCTTGCCGTAGCAGATAACGACGATGGCCAGCATCGCGGTGACCTGGGTGACACGCCGGATCGTCGAGGCCCGCTGCAGCCCCTGAAACTGGAGGTCGCGCAGGCGCTCCCAGTCGCCCTCGCCGTCCTTCGGGTCGTTCAGACCAAGGACGGCGAGGGTGGGCAGGCGGCTGGGAAGAGCGCGCGTCTGATGGGAGTTTTTCTTCGTCACGTAGGTGTCCCTAGGGACAACCGGTTAGCAGGCGGTAAAAGAGTGCAAAGGATTGCACTGGGCCGATTACCCAAGGTAGTTGCCGAGCCTGATTATTCGACCGTGACGCTCTTGGCGAGGTTGCGCGGCTGGTCGACGTCGGTGCCCTTCGCGCAGGCCACATGGTAGGCAAGCAACTGTACCGGAACGGCATAGACGATCGGCGCGATCAGGGGGTGGACGCGGGGCATCTCGATCGTGGCAATGCAGCCTTCGCCAGCCTCGGCAATACCCTCGGCATCGGAAATCAGGACGACCTTACCGCCTCGTGCGCGCACTTCCTGCATGTTGCTGACCGTCTTCTCGAAGAGTGGCCCGGACGGGGCGAGGACAATGACCGGAACGGCCTCGTCGATCAGTGCGATGGGGCCGTGCTTCATTTCACCCGACGCATAACCTTCGGCGTGAATGTAGCTGATTTCCTTCAGCTTCAGGGCGCCTTCGAGCGCCAGCGGGAAATCCGGACCACGGCCAAGGTAGAGGACATCACGCGCAGGCGCGATGAGATGGGCCATTTGCGCGATCTCGTCGTCGTGGCCGAGCGCAGCGTTGAGGCGCGCAGGCGCTTCAACGAGGTGGGTGACGACCTGGGCTTCCTCGTCCCTGTCCATGCGCCCACGCAGGACAGCGAGGCGTGCGGCCAGTGCGGCCAGGACGGAGAGCTGGCAGGTGAAAGCCTTGGTCGAGGCAACACCGATCTCGGGTCCGGCGTAGGTCGGCAGGAGCAGGTCGGCCTCGCGCGCCATGGTGCTGGTGGGCACGTTGACGACGACCGCGATGGTCTGCCCCTCGGCCTTGCAATGGCGCAGTGCGGCCAGCGTGTCGGCCGTCTCGCCCGATTGCGAGATGAACAGCGAAAGGCCGCCGGGTTCGAGTACGGGATCGCGGTAGCGGAATTCGGAGGCGACATCGATGTCGACGGGAATACGCGCGAAGGTCTCGATCCAGTACTTGGCGACCATGCCTGCGTAGTAGCTTGTGCCGCAGGCGACGATAGTGATGCGGTTGATGCCGCCCAGGTCGAACTCCATCTGGGGCAGGGTGACCGACTGGGAGACCTGGCGGATGTAGCTCGACAGCGTCTGCGCAACCACGGTGGGCTGCTCGAAGATCTCCTTCTGCATGAAGTGGCGATAGTTGCCCTTCTCGATCGCCACGGTCGATGCGCCCGAGGTGACTACCGCGCGTTCAACAGGATTGTTCTGCGCATCGAAAATCTGCGCGCCTTGGCGGGTGATGACGACCCAGTCACCTTCTTCAAGGTAGGTGATGCGCTGGGTCAGCGGAGCAAGGGCGAGCGCGTCCGAGCCCAGGTAGGTTTCTCCCTCACCGTAGCCCACGACGAGCGGAGAGCCGAGCCGCGCACCGATCAGCATGTCGGGATGTTCGCGAAAGGCGATGGCCAGCGCGAAGGCCCCGCGAAGCTCGGGCAGGGCTGCCTTGACTGCATCCTGCGGGGAGAGGCCAGCCTCGACCTGTTCGGATACCAGATGGGCAACGACTTCGGTGTCGGTCTGGCTTTCGAAGGTGCGTCCGCGCGATTCGAGTGATTCGCGCAAAGGACGGAAGTTCTCGATGATCCCGTTATGGACCAGCGCCAGCGTATCGGTCGCGTGGGGGTGGGCGTTCGCTGCGGTGGGGGCGCCGTGGGTGGCCCAGCGCGTGTGGGCGATGCCGATGAGGCCCGGGGCGGGATTACCCGCCAGTTCGCGCACGAGGTTGGCCAGCTTGCCCTCGGCGCGGCGCCTTACCAGCTGGCCACTGTCGACCGTGCAGATCCCGGCGCTGTCATAGCCGCGGTATTCCATACGGCGCAGACCATCGACCAGACGGTCCGCCACCTCTTCCTTGCCGACGATGCCGATAATTCCACACATTGCGCGCCTGTCACCTTTTTGCCGGGGCTCGATCCCGGAGAACCAATGGGCGCAGCGTTAAAGTGCGTGGACGCTGGCTTCCAGCCCAAAGATTCAGTTGTCGTCCGAGGTTTTGTCGGACCAGCGCTTCGTCGTGTGGATGCGGAGCAGTCCGCGATGCCAACTCGCTGGCTCGCACCTGGCGCAGACGGATCGCATTCTCGCGGTGGCTTCCGGCTCGGCGCGCCGAGCCGCACAGGAGGGCCATGCCAGAAAAGTCCAACCCAGTGGCTGAACTGGCGTTGCAGATCGCGGCAATCTGTTCGGTGCTGCAAAGGAGGAGGCCTTGGTCGCTCGATGCGGTGGACGAGGTCGGGCACGGACGGCCATGAAGCCAGGTCAGAGTGAGGCCGCAGGCCAGGCAGGCGCCAAAGGTCAGTCAGGCTCCTATCCGAAGTGTGCAACCGGCGCCCTGGCTCCAAAACATGATGCCGCTATGACAATGTGGAGGCCAACTGTAATTTAAGTCACTATAATATATGAATTAAAGTGGTTTTTGAAGTCAGTCGCCGTCGATCAGGTCGCCGAGGCCGCCCAGCAGGGAGCCTTCGCCCCGGTTCTGCCCGCCGCGCGGCCCGGCGGCCGCGAGCATGCGCCCGGCGAGGCGGGAGAAGGGCAGCGACTGGATCCAGACCTTCCCCGGACCTCGCAGACGGGCGAAGAAGATGCCTTCGCCGCCAAAGAACATAGACTTGACCGAACCGGCACGCACGAGGTCGAAATCGACGCTCTCGGTGAAGGCGGCGACACAGCCGGTATCGATGTGCAGTTCCTCGCCGGGGTGAAGCTCGCGCTCGACCACGGTGCCACCCATTTGGACAAAGACCCAACCATCACCCTCGAGGCGCTGCATGATGAAGCCTTCTCCGCCGAACAGACCGGTCATGATCTTGCGCTGGAAATGAATGCCGATCTCGACCCCGCGTGCCGCACACAGGAAGGCATCTTTCTGGCAGATCAGGCGCCCGCCTACCTCGTCGAGCTTGATCGGAAGAATAGCGCCCGGGACCGGGGCGGCAAAGGCGACGCGGGCCTTTCCCCGCCCGTGATGGGTGAAGACGGTCGTGAACAGGCTTTCGCCGGTGACGAGGCGTTTACCCGCGCCCAGAAGCTTGTCCATGAAGCCGCTGCCCTGGCCGCCCGAGCCGTCGCCGAAGACGGTCGACATCTCAATCGGAGCATCCTTCCAGACCATCGCGCCCGCTTCCGCGACGGCGCTCTCCCCGGGATCCAGTTCGATCTCGACGAATTGGAGTTCCTGGCCCTTGATTTCGAAGTCGATGTCGTCCGACACGGTGGATGAGCGTGTGTGGCTCCAGGGGCTGTTGGCCATGTGAAACTCCAGATTTAAGTGGTGGCAAACCGGCTACTTGCGCGTGCACAAGATGTGAGTTTCCACTGCTCTCTTGTCAAACCGCGTTCATCGGATATTCTGGCCACTTAAACGAACGGTTCCTTACTCGAAAAATACAGGCGCACGAAAAGAGCGCCGGGAAGGGACTGTTCCGGGAGAAGGATTGCTGCCTTGCACGCCACAAATCCGTTTTCAGGCCGGTTGCCCGCCGATGTAACCCGCCGCCGTATCGCCGGAGCAGGGCTCGTTCTGGCTCTTGCTGTCGCGGGCTTGTCATCCCGAGCCGGGGCCGAGGAAGCCAGTTTCGTGGAGGGCCCGCACAGGTCCGGCCCAACGGCGCTTGTGGTGGCCCCGCTTACCGCCCCCGACCTCAAGACCGACCTCAAGAAGGGCTTTGCCATGCTGCGCAAGGGCGAGGACCAGAAGGCGGTTTCCTATTTTGACCGGGTGATCGCGGCCGCCGACAGCTGGCTCGCGGGTGATTCGCGCCCGCGCCGCTGCATCGATGCAAACGTCTCGTCCACGCCCGCTGCGGGCCACGCGCCGATCGACGATGCGCTGTGCGATGCGCACTTCGGGCGCGGCTATGCGCTGATCGACATGGGCCGCGGTGACCTGGCCGAAGCGGACCTGCGCGCGGCAACCCGGATGGCGCCGGAAAATGCCCACTTCGCCAATGAATACGCCGAACTTTTCAAGTCGCGCCGCGAATGGCAGGCCGCGCTCGTCGAATTCGAGCGCGCCTGGGAGATGGCCGACAAGACCATGGGAGGTCCCGATGCGGACCTCGCCGCGCGGGCTTTACGCGGTATGGGCTATGCCAAGGAAAAGCTGGGTAAACTTGATGATGCCCACGCGCTGATCTCGCGTTCGCTCGAGTTTGAGCCCGACAGCGAGGCCGGGAAGGTCCAGCTTGCCCATGTGGAGCGAATGCGCACGATCGGCTCATGAGCCTCTAGGGACCCCAGAGCCCTAGGGGGAGGGCGGATCAGCCCTCCTTCTGGGCTTTCTTCTTCTGCTTCATGGCGTCGTGGAAGCGATCAGCCCAGCCGGGCTTGACCAGTTGTTCGCCGCGAACGAGGCGCAGTTCGCCATCACCCACATCGCGCGTTACCGCGCTTCCGGCTGCCACGATGGCGTCGGCCCCGATCTTGACCGGGGCCACCAGAGCCGAGTTCGAGCCGACGAAGGCGCGCTCGCCAATCACCGTTTTGTGCTTGAAATAGCCGTCGTAGTTGCAGGTGATCGTGCCCGCGCCGATGTTGGCGCCGGCCCCGATCTCGGCATCGCCAAGGTAAGAGAGGTGGTTGGCCTTGGCGCCTTCGCCCAGCACGGCCTTCTTTATCTCGACGAAGTTGCCGACCTTGGAATTGGCCTTGAGCACGGCACCGGGGCGTAAGCGTGCATAAGGGCCGATGGCGACGCCGCTTTCCAGCGTGGCGCCTTCCAGATGTGAGAAAGCGTGGATGGTGACATCGTCCGCCACGGTGACGCCGGGGCCGAAGACGACGTTGGGCTCGATCGTCACGTCCTGCCCGATCACCGTGTCCCAGGCGAAGAAGACGGTCTCGGGAGCGACCAGCGTAGCACCATCGGCCATCGCGCGTTCGCGCCGGCGGGCCTGCCAGCGTGCCTCGGCGGCGGCGAGTTCGGCGCGACTGTTGATGCCACCCACCTCGTCGGGATCGTCGGTGACGATGACTGCGCAGGCGCGCTCTTCCAGCGAAGCCACGTTGACGATGTCGGTGAGGTAGTATTCACCCGCCGCGTTGTCATTTTCGACCTTGGCGAGAAGGGCGAAGAGGTCCTGCGATTTCACCGCCATTAGGCCGGAATTGCACAAGGTGCAGGCCCGTTGTTCCTCGGTCGCGTCCTTGTATTCCACCATCATCGCGATGCGCCCGTCATTGTGCGCGAGGATGCGGCCATAGCGCAGCGGCTCCTCCGGCTCGAAACCCAGGACGACGACCGCGGGCGTGTCCTCGCCGTGGAGGCGCGCGATCATGGTGCGCATGGTCTCGGGGCGCACGAAGGGAACATCGCCATAAAGGATCAGCACGTCGCCTTCGAACCCGGCAAGGGCTTCCTCGGCCTGCTGGACGGCGTGGCCGGTGCCGAGCTGTGGTTCCTGCACGGCAATGGCCGCGCGTGTACCAAGCTGGGTTTCGAGCTGGTCACGTCCGTGCCCGGCGACGACCACGCTGCGCTCGGGCGCGAGTTGCGCTGCGCTGGCGAGCAGGTGTTCCAGCATGGGTTGCCCTGCGACCGGGTGCAGCACCTTGTGGCGTGCACTCTTCATGCGGGTGCCCTTGCCTGCGGCAAGGACGATGATGGCGAGCGGAGATGCGGCGGGCGGTGTTTTGGTGTCGGTCATGGTTCGAACCATCTGCCAGCAATTCATTGCAGTTTCCACCTGAACTCGCCACTTAGGAGGCTATGACGGATTTCCCCTACGACATTGTCGGCTTCGACCTCGATGGCACGCTTCTCGATACCCATGGAGACCTCGGTCATGCGGTGAACCAAGCACTGGCGCTGGCTGGGCGCGAGCCCGTGCCCAAGGAGACGGTACGCACGCTTGTTGGAGGGGGCGCGCGCAAGATGCTCGCCCGGGCATTCGAGGTGACGGGAGGCCCTGTCGCACAGGACCGCTTCGAGGAGCTTCACGCCGAACTCATGGCCTACTATACGGCGAACATCGCCCGCGACACGCATCTGTTTCCGGGCGGCGAGGCCATGCTCGATGGGCTGGCCGCGCGTGGGGTCAAGATCGCGGTGGTGACCAACAAGCTGGAAAATCTGGCAGTGCGTCTGTTCGAGGAACTGGGCCTCAGTGAGCGCTTCGTGACGGTTATCGGCGGCGATACGCTCGGGCCGGGCCGCGCCAAGCCCAAGCCCGATCTCCTTTACCTGATGCTGGAGCGGGCCGGTGGAGGCCGGGCGGCCTATGTCGGGGATACGAGCTACGACACCGGCGGGGCGGCGGCGGCCGGACTGCCCTGTGTGGTCGTCAGCTTCGGTTTCAACGATGCGGAGCCCGAGACGCTGGGCGGCAGCGCTGTGATCGACCATTTTGACGAGCTGATCCCGACGCTGGAGCGTCTGGGCGCCTGATATGGCGGCAAAGGCTCAGCTTTCCGCCGTTGCGTTATCCTTGGGAAGTACCGTCACATCGACTGCGGCCGCGGGATCGAGATAGCGCCGCGCCATCTCCTGAACATCGGCGCCGGTGAGCGCGGCGAGACGCTTCCGAGCGTTGAGGTAGCGCTCAATCCGTTCGGCCTCGCTCTGCGCATGGTCGACCAGTGCCATCCATCCCGTGTTGGTCTTGAGCGCGTTGTCGAGCCCTTCGAGCATCGGCTGGCGCGCGCGTCGGACAATATCGGGGCTGACGGGTTCGCTACGCAGCTTTTCGAGCACCTTGCGGATGGCTGTTCGCGTTGCCGCAACGTCCTTCACATCGACCGAGGCGCTGATTGCGAAAGTGCCATAGCCCTTCCAGTAGCGCGAAAGCGTGCTGGAGGCACCGGGGGAATAAGTCTTGCCCAGTTCCTCACGCAGGGTGTCGGTCAATCGCACGCGCACGACCTTCTCCAGCAGTTCAAGGCGCTGGACATCAATCGGGTCGCTATCGTCGCGTGTCGGCCAGGTCAGGCGCAGGAGCGCCTGGTCGGCAGGGCCGTCGTGGTGGATGATGTGTGGGGTTCGCTCCGCCGTGAAGGGGCGCAGGGGTTTCCCGGCATAAGTCCCGAACGCCTGTTCCCGTGCGGGCAGAGCGCCGAACGTGCGCGCGACAAGCGCGATCGCCGTATCCTCGTTAAAGTCACCGACCAACGCGATCTCTATGGCGCCTTGCGCGAGCCGGCCTTCAATCGCGGCCTTGAGCTTGGCGTAGGAGAGCTGGCTGTAGCGGGCAGGGGGTTGCAGACTGAAACGCGGGTCGCCGCCCGATAGGATACGGCCCAGGTCCGCCTGAAGCGCGGAGGCCGGGGTTGCGCGCAGCTGCGCGAAATAGGTGGCAATCGCCTGACGGTACTGCACTTCGCCCTCGGGACGATACCCGGGATCGGTAATGAGCGCGGCGATGAGTTCGAGCTGGAGTTCGAGATCGGCCGTGGTCGTCTGCGCGCGCGAAACGAAGGCGTTGCCGGTATTGCGCAGCTCGAAGCCCAAGGTCTTACCGGCCAGGATCGTGTCGAGGTCATCGCGGCTGTGCGCGCCGAGCCCCCCCCAGGGCATGTAGGAGACGAGTTCGGTGGCAAGCGGATCGTCCCGCGTGTCGAGACGGGTGCCGCCATCGATGGAAACCTGGACCCGCACCTTGTCCTTTTCGAGATCGGAGCGGTGCAGGTTGAGCATCACGCCGTTGGCAAAGCGCAGTTCGCGGATGCCCAGATGCGTCTCGCGCCGGTCCTCCACCACGCGGCCCGGCGTACCGAAATCGGTATAGGCAAAGCGCTCGGTCTTTGCCGTGCGGACGGCGATGATGGGGTCGTCATTGGCCGCCTCGAAGGCGGCCCGAAGGGCGTCCTCACCGCCTTCGGGGGGCTTGCGGCCTTCGAAGCGGATCAGGGGATCGACCAGGGGCGCGGCCTCGTTCCGGATCGCGGCGAGCGCGGCCTCGGGCGTGATGCGCGGTTCGAAGGCGGTAAAGCGTTCAAGTGCGGATTGAGGGGTGGAGGGGACCGTCTCTTCGGTCACCAGGTTGAGCGCGGCTGAGGCGAGGGCCTTGTTGCTGCGTGTCTCGGCGCTGCGTGCGCCCTGCGTCAGCGCGGCGCGGATATCGGCCACCTGTTCGGCCACTTCGGCCTCGCTGAAGCCCTGCTCGAGCGCGCGCCGGTACTCGGCGACGGCGGCGGTGAGGCCCTTGCGCCAGCCTCCATCCACAGTGTCGATGACCAGGCGCGTGGTTCGGGCCGCCTCGAAGGCATCGCCCGTGCCGAAGCCTGCGCCGCGAAAGGGCGGCTCGGCTTGCCGGGCAAGGCGCTGAAGGCGGCGGTTGACGATGTTGTAGCCGACAAGGCGCAGGAGATTGGCCTGGCGCTGGGCGATGGAATCGGGCTCTTCGTGCCAGGGCAGGTTGCGCGCCAGGGTCACGCGTTCGGACAGCGAGGGATCCAGGTGGATGTCGGTGCGGCCGCTGTCCTTGGGCGCGACCGGCCCTGCGCCCGGCTGCGGGCTGGGCGCAGGGCCTGACCAGTCGTTGAAATGCCGGATTACCGCAGCCTCAAGCGCGTTCACGTCAAAGTCGCCGACGACGACCAGGGTCGTGTTCGCGGGCACGTAGGTGCGCTCATAAAGTCCGCGCAGGCGCTGGGCCGTCGCGGCCTCTATGGTCTCGCGCGTGCCGATGGCAAAACGCTGCGTGAAGCGCGCCGCAGGGTAGAGGAAATGCAAACTGTCCAGCGTGTTGCGAAACTCATAGGTGTTACGGTCGCGCATTTCCGAGAGGATCACGCCGCGCTCGCGTTCGACGGCAGCCGGCGCGATGGTCAGTTCGCCTGCGGTCTCGCGCATGAGCATGAGCGCGGTGTCGAGCAGCGTCATGTCATTGCGGGGAAGGTCCAGCTTGTAGGTCGTGCGCTTGAAGCTGGTCGAGGCGTTGGTATCAGCGCCGAAGGCGAGGCCGTTGCGTTCCAGCAGGGGGATCATCTGTCCTTCGGGAACCCGGCGCGAGCCGTTGAAGGCCATGTGTTCGAGGAAATGGGCAAGGCCGCGTTCTTCGGACGCTTCGTCCAGCGATCCCGCCTCGATGTCGAGCCGCACGACGCCGGTTCCGGCCGGTGTCGCGTTGTGGCGCAGGATGTAGCGCATGCCATTGGCAAGGCGCCCGAAACGGAAGTCCGGATCGACCGGGATGTCGCTTGTCGCAAAGGCCCAGGCGGGGCCGGTGTCGTGCAGGGGCGCCTTGTGGCCTGCACTGCCGGTTTTCGGAGCCTGCGCGAGGACAGGCAGGGGCAGGAGGAAAAGAAGACAGGCCAGCAGCTTGGGATAACGCATCGCCCCCTAGTGCCCGAGCGGACAGGCCTTGCCAAGGCGCCTCCATGCAAAAGCCCCCCGGTCATGCGCGGATGACCGGGGGGCTTGGCAGGTCTTGTCAGCCCCGGAGGGCGTACGGCTTACTTGCCGCGCAGCTTGCGGTGCTGCGAGAGGTCGAGGACTTCGCTCGGGCCATTGTCATCCTGGAGCAGGCCAAGGCGACGCGCGACTTCCTGGTAGGCCTCTTCCTCACCGCCGAGGTCTCGGCGGAAGCGGTCCTTGTCGAGCTTCTCGCCCGAGACCATGTCCCACAGGCGGCAGCCGTCGGGGCTGATCTCGTCGGCGAGGATCACGCGGCTGAAGTCGCCGTCCCAGATGCGGCCGAACTCGAGCTTGAAGTCGACGAGGCGGATGTCGATAGCGGCGAACATGCCGGCCATGAAGTCGTTGACGCGGATGGCCATCGCGGCGATGTCCTGCATCTCCTCGTTGTTGGCCCAGCCAAAGCACGCGATGTGCTCTTCAGCGACGAGAGGGTCGCCCAGCGCGTCGTCCTTGTAGCAGTATTCGATCAGCGTGTGCGGCAGCATCTCGCCCTCGGGAATGCCCAGGCGCTTGGAGATGGAGCCGGCCGCGACGTTGCGCACCACCACTTCGATCGGGATGATCTCGACCTGGCGGACCAGCTGTTCGCGCATGTTGAGGCGGCGAATGAAGTGGTTGGGCACGCCAATGTGATTGAGGCGCGAGAATACGTACTCGCTGATGCGGTTGTTGATGACGCCCTTTCCCTGGATCGTGCCCTTCTTCTGGGCATTGAAGGCGGTCGCATCGTCCTTGAAGTACTGGATCAGGGTACCGGGCTCGGGGCCCTCGTAGAGGATCTTGGCCTTGCCTTCGTAGATCTGGCGGCGACGGGTCATTCGGGTGATCCTTGCAACGTGAAATTGAGCAACTGAAAAAGAGCAAACCCCGGCTGCGGCGTCGCTTTGGCGACCTGTGGGGCCGGGGGTGTTCAGCGCCCGCATATAAAGCAACCGGGGCCAAAATCAAACGGCGCGATTGGGAGGCGGACTTGCGCGAGAGGCGGGGGATACGCCAGGCTTGCGACAAGAGGTCAGGGACGAGGACGAAAGAGGCCGGGATGGACGTGGCGATACGGGCAGGGGAGGGCGCACGAGGTGCGGGCAATGGCTGGGCCACTGGCGCAGCTGCGCATGGAGGTCTTCGCAGCTTTGGCCCTGTCTCTACGATGGCGATGCGGCCTACGAGGAGGCCTGTCTGCACGGGTTCATAGAGGCTGAGGGCAATGTCCTCATCGCGGCTCTGGCAGGCGACCGCCTTGCCCCTGCAGGCGCAGAAGGGGGAATTTTCCACGCCCTTCGCGGCGTGGGGGGGGACGCAGCAGCTGCTCTATTTCGGCGAGTCGGTGCTCTTGGCGGACTTCCGCGGTCCGAGGATCGGCCATTCCTTCTTCGCTGCGCGCGAGGCCGCAGCCCGCGAGCAAGGGGCGCCCGCGGCTACCTTCGCGGTCGTGGTGCGGCTCGACCCGTTCTGGCGCGTGCGCGGCTATGCGCCGGTCGAAGGACTGGTCATCGAACGTGCCAGGAAGGACCACCGCGAGGCGGAGAAAAGCGCCAAGCCCATGCAGTACTGGCTGCGCCGATTTTGAGGTTCTGCCATCTTGAGGCTCAGACCTGTCCGGCGAGCTCGCGCACGAGGGTATCGGCGGCGCGCCGGACCTGGTCCCAGGTAATGGCAAAGCCTTCCTCGCCCCCGAAGTAGGGATCCTCGACGTCTTCGCCTTCAAGCCCCGGCACATGATCGAGCAGGAGCGAGAGCTGCCCACGCGCATTGGCCGGCGCCATGGCCTCAAGATCGGCGAGGTTCTGTGCGTCCATGGCGATGATCCGGTCGAAGCGGGCGAAGTCGGCCGGGGAAACCTGCCGGGCGCGGTATTGCCCTATGTCGATGCCATGGTGCCGGGCCTCGGCGCACGAGCGCGGATCGGGTGCCTTGCCAATGTGCCAGGAGCCGGTCCCGGCCGAATCGATCTCAAGCGCGAGGCCCGCCTTCGTTGCGGCTTCGCGCAGGGCGGCTTCGGCCAGCGGCGAACGGCAGATGTTGCCTAGGCACACGAAGAGCACCGATGCGGCAGGTGCGGGCCGGGGGGAGGAGGTCATCATGCCGATCTAGGCCAGCTAGCGCCTTGCGTCACCCCCGGCGCGCGGCCCGCGTGGCGCTAGAGCGTGCGCAGGACCCGGAGCAGGCGCTCGCCCAGTTCGGTGATGAGGCTGGGCTCGTCCATCGGCTGGATGGGCCCGTGGATCTGGCGCCGGAGCATGGGGTCGAGAGGCGTGCGAAGCGTGGCGGTGTGGGACGTCGATTCGAAGGCGGAGCGGGGCATGGGCGTATCCTGACTAATGGCGGCAGGCCGGGGCTGACCGGCCCGGCAAGACCATTGTGAAGGAGGACGGGTAACCCTTTTCCTTGCGCTTGTCCGTCAGGTTTGCCGGAGGAGCTGGGTAACCTGTGTTAACCGTTTTTCTGTCTTTGCCCCCGTCACCCGTCACCCGTCACCCTTCACCCTGCAGTGTTGCGTATCTCGTGCGCCAATTCGGCAATCACGGCATGGACCTCGCGCCCGAGGAAGGGCTTGGCGAGCATCGGGCGATGGCCGTGGTTGGCGGGAAGATGTTGCCTGTCGTAGCCGCTAACGAAGGCAAAGGGCGTGTCATGCGCTGCAAGGGCATCGGCCACCGGGTCGATCCGCTCTCCGTTGAGATTGCCATCGAGAAGCGCAAGATCGGGATGGGCCTGTTCGATGATGCCGATGGCCTGTTCGCATGAGGAGGCAGGGCCGATCGCGATGCCGCCGTTGTCCTCGATCTCCATGGCCAGTTCCATGGCAACGAGCGGCTCGTCCTCGACAATGAGAATGCGCAGATTGTCGAGCGAGGGCAGGGGAGCTATCTGGGCGCGGCCACTCTGGGGTTCGGGAACGGGGTGCGGCTCTGGCGGCGCGGAAGTGTGGTCGAGCGCTGGCGCCGGTGCTTCGTCGGCGCCATCCTGCGTGTCGGATGGTGGAAAATCGGCAAGGGCGGCCGCCTTGGGCTCGTCGCACGGAGCGCAGTCCGAGCCAGTGACGAGCGGGACCATCAGGTCCCAGCGCACGCCTTCGGGGGCATAGTCGGCGTGGATGCGCGCGCCGTCTGCCGCGAGGCTGCCCTCGATCAGGCTGGAGCCGAAGCCGCGGCGTTCCGGCTTGACCACGGGCGGGCCACCCGCTTCCTGCCAGCATAGCGAAATCCATTCGCCCTCGCGGGTCCAGCTGAGGCTCACGGTGCCGGTATCGTTGGAAAGGGCACCGTACTTGTGGGCGTTGGTGGCCAGTTCGTGCAGGATCAGCGAGAAGCGCAGCGCCAGTTCGGGCGGCAGGTCGATGTCCGGCCCGGAAAGGCACAGGCGGTCCTCGCCTATGGCGCCGATGGCGACCTGGTCGGCGATGAGGTGGCGCAGGCTGGCGCTGTCCCAGGTGGTCGCGCTCAGCATCGAATGCGCGCGTGAGAGCGCTTGGATGCGGCCGGTGAAGGCTTCCTGGAAGTCCTCGGGCGAACGGGCGTGGCGGAAGCCCTGCGAGCAGATCGCCTGCACGGTCGCAAGGGTGTTCTTCACCCGGTGGTTCAGTTCACCGATGAGCAGGCGCTGGGTGCGTTCAGCCCGGCGCCTCTCGGTGACGTCGATCATCGAGAGCATGATACTGCCGTGCGAGCCGTTGCTGCGCGAGAGCGTGCTGGCGTACCATTCCCCCTCGCGCCGCGCCCCGTCGGCGCGGCGGAAACGGTGATCTTGCACGGCGCGGCGTCCATCGCTGCCCAGAAGCCCGCGGATCGCGTCCTGAACCGAAGCGCGGTCCTCCTCGAGAAGGAAGGGGGCATCCTGCAGGCGCACGCCGATCATGTCCTGGGCGTGGTAGCCGATGGTGCGATCGGCGCCCTTGAACCAGTTGAGAATGCGCAGGTCCGCATCGACTTCCAGCGTGGCGAGCAGCGAATTGTCGCCATAGGCGCGCAGACGGCCGAGTGCGGCGCCCAGTTCGTCGCGTTGGTTGGCGATCTCGCGGCGCTGGCGGGCCAGCTCGACGAAGACGGCGACCTTGGAGTTCAGGATTGTGATGTCGAGCGGCTTGAGCAGATAGTCCACCGCGCCCGCGTCGAAGCCGCGGAACTTGCGCCGCTCGTCGGTCGCGACGGCGGTGAGGAAGATGATCGGGATGCCGCGCGTACGCTCGGTCCCGCGCATCAGCTCGGCGAGCTCGAAGCCGTCCATTCCGGGCATCTGCACGTCGAGAAGCGCCAGCGCGAAGTCGTCCTTGAGAAGAAATTCCAGCGCATCGAAGCCGGAACTTGCCGTGACCAGTTCGACACCCGGCTGGTCAAGCGCAGCCTCCAGCGCCACCAGGTTTTCCTGGATATCGTCGACGGCCAGAATCTTGATGGGCTCATTCGGCATAGGCGGCCTCCTGACTGGAATGGGAACGGCGCCGCCACACCTTTTCATCAGGTGCAAAGTCGGCGAAATTCTCGCGCTCGGGGGAGAAAAGCACGGTTTCCTTGGTCCCCAGGCCAAGGAAGCCGCCGGGCGGGAGCGAGCGGGCGAACAGGCCGAGTGCGCGGTCCTGAAGGGCTCGGTCGAAGTAGATCAGGACATTGCGGCTCGACACGAAATGGACCTCCGAGAAGACCGCGTCACTGGCCAGGTTGTGGTCGGCAAAGACCACCCGGCTGCGCAAAGTAGGGTCGAAGCGGGCGACGCCGTAGTTCGCGGTATAGTAGTCTGAGAGCGAGCCCTTGCCACCGGCCTCGCGGTAATTGCGCGAGAAGCCGGGCAGGCGGTCGATCTCGAAGATCCCGGCCTTGGCGCGAGCGAGTGCGGCGGTGTTGATGTCGGTGCAGTAGAACAAGGTGCGATCTTCCAGGCCTTCTTCGCGAAAGAGGATGGCCAGCGAGTAGAATTCCTCGCCATTCGCACAGCCTGCGATCCATACCTTGATCGAGGGCCAGGTGCGCAGGTGGGGCACCACCTTCTCGCGGATCGCCCGGAAGTAGTCCGGGTCGCGGAACATGTCGCTGACCTGGATGGTGAGGAAGCCGATCAGTTCGGGAAGGCATTCGGGCTCGTGCAGGATCTGGTCGAGCAACCCGGAGAGGTTGGCATGCCCGAAATGGGCCTGCGCGCGCTGGAGGCGGCGCAGCACCGATGTGCGCGAATAGTCGCGGAAATCATACTGGTAGCGGCGCCAGATTGCTTCGATCAGGAGATCGAGTTCGATGTCCTCCAGGGTGTCTTCGCTGCGCATGATCATCATGATTCCGATTACCTGCGCGGCATCCACACGCGCACGAGGCTGAGCAGCTTGTCGATGTCGAGCGGTTTGGGCAGGTAATCGTTGGCGCCCGCTTCGAGGCACTCGCGGTGGTCGCGTTCCATGGCTTTTGCGGTGAGTGCAATGATCGGGAGGCTGTTCCATTCGCTCTGCTTGCGGATCTCGCGCATGCAGGTGAGGCCGTCCATCTCGGGCATCATAATGTCCATGAGTACGAGATCGACCGGCGCGCCGTCGCTGTCGGCTGCGCGGGCCAGCTCGGACAGCGCTTCCAGGCCATTGCGCGCGATGCGCACGTTCACGCCATGCGGTTCCAGCACCGAGGTCAGGGCGTAGACGTTGCGGATATCGTCTTCCACAACGAGGATCTGGCGCCCCTCCAGCGCGGCGTCCCGGCCCAGCGAGCGGGCCAGCAGCTGCTGCTTTTCATCCGGGAGTTCGGAGACGACCTGGTGGAGGAAAAGCGTAACCTCGTCGAGCAGGCGTTCCGGGCTCTTGGCTCCCTTGATGATGATCGACTTGGAATAGCGGCGCAGACGCATCTCCTCTTCGGAGGAGAGATCGCGGCCGGTGTAGACGATGACGGGCGGGAACGAGACGCTTTCATCGTGAGAGAGGCGGTCGAGCAGGTCAAGGCCAGACATGTCGGGCAGGTTGAGGTCCAGCACCATGCAGTCGAAAGTGTCGCGAGCCAGGCGCTCCAGGCATCCTGCTGCGCTCTGGACAGTGGCCGTCTCGACATCACGGCTGGCAAGCAGCTGGTGGATGGCATCGGCCTGGATGGAGTCGTCTTCCACCACCAGCACACGGCGCAGGCGCTGGGCCATGCGGGCTTCGAGACCTTCGAGCATGGTGACCAGCGTTTCGCGCGCGACCGGCTTGAAGAGGTAGCCGACTGCGCCGTTGGCAAGAGCGTCGTGGTCATCGTGGTCGGCCGAGACGATGTGCACCGGGATATGGCGCGTGCGGGTATCGCGCTTGATCCGATCGAGAACCGAGAGCCCGGTGTGGTCGGGCAAGTGCATGTCGAGGATGACTGCCTGAGGCAGGTACTGGCGGGCCAGCAGCGTGCCTTCGTCAGCGGTTCCGGCGACAAGGCACTGTAAGCCGGCCTCGTGGGCGATGTCGAGGAGAATGCGGGCGAATGCGGGATCGTCCTCGACTATGAGGATCGTGCGCGAATCGCCGGTGAGGCTCTCCCGGTCGTCGGGGACGAACGGCGTGATGGAGACGGTAGGACGGTGCTGCGAGCTACCGCCGGCCCCACTACGTGCGCTGCGCTCATCAGGCGCGCTCGAAGTGGGCCGGGAGGCTGGGCCGGAGTCGCTGGGCTGGAAGGTACGGGGCACGGTGAGAGTGAAGGCGCTGCCTTCGCCCTGCGTGCTTTCCAGCGTGATTGCACCGCCAAGCAGGCTTGCGAGTTCGCGCGAGATCGACAGGCCAAGGCCGGTTCCGCCGTACTTGCGGGCGATCCCACCATCTGCCTGGCGGAACGCTTCGAAGATCGCATCGCGCTGGTCCTCGGGAATGCCGGGCCCGGTGTCGCGCACGGTGAAGGCCATGGCGTCGTCAGGCGTAGCTGAGACTTCGAGTGCGACCTCGCCCTTCTCGGTGAACTTGATCGCGTTCGAGAGGAAGTTCTTGAGGATCTGCTCGAAACGCAGGGGGTCGGTCTCGAAGGTGCGTGGGGCGTCATCATCCAGCGTGATGCGCAGCGCAAGGCGTTTGTCGGCCGCAGAGCTTGCAAAACTATCGCGCAGCTTGGCGAGGAGATCCTCGACCGGCAGTTCACGCGCTTCCAGGTCAATGCGTCCGGCCTCGATCTTGGAGATGTCGAGAACGTCGTTGATGAGGGTGAGGAGGTCGTTGCCCGATGTCTCGATAGTCTGCGCGTAGCGGATCTGTTCCTCGTTGAGATTGCCGCCGCGATTGTCGGCAAGGAGGCGCGCCATGATGAGCAGCGAATTGAGCGGGGTGCGCAGTTCATGGCTCATGTTGGCGAGGAATTCGGACTTGTAGCGGCTCGCCTGCTCCAGTTCCTCGGCCTGCGCGCGCATGCGGGTCTGGGCGCGGGTCAGCTCGTCGCGCTGGGCTTCGAGCGAGGCCGTCTGTTCCTCGAGCTGGGCGTTGGAGCGTTCCAGGTCCGCCTGCTGCGCCTCGAGCTGCTCCTGCGAGGACTGGAGTAGCTTGGTCTGGGCTTCGAGTTCGTCGTTGGTGGCGCGCAGTTCCTCGCTCTGGTTCTGCATTTCCTCGGCCTGCTGCTGGGTTTCGGACAGCAGGTGTTCGAGGCGGGCGCGGTACTTGGCCGCGCGCAGGGCCACGCCCAGCATGCCGGAAATACGTTCGAGGAAGTCGGGCACTTCATGGGCAAGGCTGCCGGGTTCGTCGAGAAAGGCGACTTCGATCAGGCCATTGACCCGTCCGTCAATGGTTGAGGCGCCGATCGCAAGGCGATCCGGGCGGGCCTGGCCCAGCGCCGAACCGAAGGCGATGTAGCCATCGGGGATGCGGGTGATGGCGCGCGCCCGGCCATGGTTGATCGTTTCACCAAGCAGGCCGTCGCCGCGCTCGATCACGTCGGGAACCACCGCATTCTCGGGCACGGCATAGCTGGCCGCGCGGCGATAGATGCCGTCGTCGTTGACGTAGAGCAGGCCTGCCGTGGCTCCGAAATTGGTGCCCAGAAAGTTGAGAACCCTCGTGCCTAGATCTTCCAGCGAGAGGTTGCCCTGAAGTGCGCGGGCAAGGTCGGTTTCGGCTTGGCGCAGGTGCTGCTCGAAACGGGTGGCGTTGCGCATCGCGATAAAGGCCACGCCCATGCCGCCGATTAGCAGGTTGGTGATGCAGGCGAGTGTGCGGTTGACCAGCGCGAAGCCGTCCGAGCTGTTCTCGGGGGCCAGCACGAAACCGACGACAATCAGGACACAGGCCACCACCGCGACCACGGCCGGGACGATCCGGTGCGGTGACAGGAAAGCCAGGGTGGTTGGAACTAGATAGAGGACCCAGAACGCCATGCCGAGTGGAAACGTGCTGTCGACGATCGCGGTGAGGACCAGAAGGGCAGCCAGCAGCGTGTAGAGAAGAGGACGGGAATCGAGGGCGCGCGCAAAAGCCATGGTGTCTTTCTGATAAGCATGGGCGAGGGCCAGATCGCCTGCTGGAAACGGAATAGGTCGAGCGGGGTAACGCAAGCGGCTGTAAAAGGTTCCGCGCGCTGCGCCATTTTTGCGAAAGATCTCGCCGAGGTGCGGTTTCGATAGCGCGGCAAGGGGGGGGCGGGGCAGACCTCTCTCAGGTTCATTCATCAGCGATGCCGGCGATTGCACGGATATTGCGCTGGCCTTTGCGCCGGGTCAAAGTTACCGTGCGGGCGCTCGTCTAGGAGCGACCCATGATATCCAGGAGCAACGCGCTGACCGGACAGGTTTCCCTCGCTCAGGACCTTCGCGGTGTCGGCAGCGACAGTGCAGCCGTTCGCCTGCTGCGCGATATGATGCTGTGTGCGGGCGGGACAATCCTGGGCGCAAAGGCGGATGGACGGTTGGCCTACTATACGATGCAGTCAATCTGCTCGGGCGATGGTTTCGACCTTCTGTCAAGCGTGTGGGTTCATCTGCGGATACTGCCCGCCACCAGCGCGCTGATGATCCTGGTCGCAATTGCCTGCCAGTGGCCGGGCCGCGCGGCGCAAGGTTCGCGTCCCGCTTTCACCCCGCGTGAACGGGTCGGACGCTGGAGTGCCTTTGTACTTCGTACCGGTCTTTTCTTTCTCGCGATGATGCTGGCTATGAGTGTGATGCAGCCGGTGGCGCTGTGGGTGCTGCCGCCTTCGCCATCCTCGGCGGTGCTGGCCTCGGTCGTGGGCATGTTGCTTCTCGCGATTGTCGCGGCGGTGCTGCGGCCACTGGCGTTGCGCGTGCCATTTCTTGTCCCGCTCTGCTGCCGTTAGCGCAGGCGGGGCACTTCAGGCCTTCTCGAGATGGACGGACTTTCCGGCGAGATCGCTGACGAGAACTTCGTCGATCTGGCGGTCGATGCCCTTTGTCAGAGCTTCAGGCAGATGGACCGTAAAACCACGTTCGAGCAGCCCTTGGACAGCCCATAGCACGCAGTAGTCGGCCGCGACGCCGATGACTTTCACATCGCGCACCCCACGCGTGGCAATGTCGGCAAAGAACGCATCGCGTGCGATGGGCTTTGTTGACGTGGCGTCTCTGCGCGCGCTGGTGAGCGGCAGGCCCGCTTCGCTCCACATGTCGAAAACGCCCTTTTCGAGCTTCCAGGTCGGGATCTGCGCGGGGACCCGGTCGGGATCGAGCATGTTTGCCCAGCCTGCACTTTCGCGCACGCAGTGAAGAGGGAAAGCCTCGGCCTCGGGCGATCCGGGATAGATGGCCGGGTCGTGGGTGTCGAAGGTGAAGAGAACGCCCTCGGTCGTTTCAGGATCCAGTGCCTCGAGCCAGGCCTGCATCGGCGCGACGAGATCGTCCGCGCCCGCCACGCTGAGCGCGCCATCGGGCGCCATGAAGTCTCTCTGCGTGTCCACGACAATTACGAACGGCATCAGACGTGTCTCCTCAGAGCGTTACGTCTTGACTTATATGCGCCCTGAAAATAAGTAAAGCGTCAATTATATATAAGGTGCGCTGTGGCGGATATCGACATTACGGCAAGAGAGGATGCAGCAGATGCCTGCGCCCGCTTGTCCGTGTGCGTGGATATTGTGCTTATGGGCGTGCGCAAGCGGGCTCCATGCGCCTTGCTGCTGCGACGCGGTGCAGCGCCCTTTGCGGGGCAGGCCGCGCTCCCCGGTGGTTTCGTAGGGGCAGGGGAGTCACTCGAGGACGCCGCCCAGCGTGTGCTTCGCGACAAGGCCGGGCTCTCGGATGTGCGGTGCGAGCAACTCTATACCTTTGGCGAGGTGGCGCGCGATCCGCGTCGGCGCATCGTGACCGTGGCCTGGCTGGCGCTTCTGGCCCCCGCGGCCATTGAAGCGGCGCTTGAGGCCCATCCCGGTGTGCTGTGCGCTACGCTGGCCGTGCCGGAGGCTGATGGTGTACGCGACATCCATGTGGTGGACCGCGCCGGAGCGCGGCTGCACCTTGCGTTCGATCACGAACAGATCCTTGCCCTTGCGCTGGAGCGTCTGCGCGGCAAGCTCGATTATACCGCTGTCGGCTTCGATCTCCTGCCTTCGTTCTTCACCCTGCGCCAGCTCCAGGATGTCCACGAGGCGATCCGGGGAACCACGCTCAACAAGCCCGCATTCCGGCGGCGCATGATCGACAAGGGTTGGATTGCGCCGACCGGCGCGCGCGAAACCGGAACATCCCATCGTCCCGCCGCGCTCTATCGTTTCCGGGACGTGACCTGAGCGATGGGAGCGTGCCGGCCGTACCTGCTGTTGCAATGCCTGCGCGCACTATGGGCCGGCATTGTATTTCTTCCCTCCCGCAATCGGCTAAGGAGCCTGGCATGACCGTAACCGACATTGCACGGCGCAGCTACGAACACGGCTTCCGGCTCGACCCCATCGTGCGCAGCCTGCTCGACACCGACTTCTACAAGCTGCTGATGCTGCAGATGATCCATCACATCCACGGCGATGTCGATGCGACGTTTTCGCTCATCAACCGCACGAAATCGGTGCGGCTGGCCGACATCATCGACGAGGGTGAACTGCGCGCCCAGCTCGACTATGCGCGTTCGGTGCGCTTTGCCAAGAAGGAGCTGATCTGGCTCGCGGGTAACAGCTTCTACGGAAAGCAGCAGATGTTCAAGCCGGACTTCCTGGCCTGGCTCGCGGACTTCCAGCTTCCCGAGTATGACCTGCGCAAGGTCGACGGGCAGTACGAACTGCGCTTCGAGGGGCCCTGGACCCACACTACCATGTGGGAGATCCCCGCGCTTGCCATTGTCAACGAGCTGCGTTCGCGCGCCGCGCTCGCCGGGCGGGGCAAGTTCGCGCTCGATGTCGTCTATGCAAGGGCCAAGGCACGGCTGTGGGACAAGGTGGAGCGGTTGCGGCAATTGCCCGATCTTGCCATCTCTGACTTCGGCACGCGGCGGCGGCACGGTTTCCTGTGGCAGCGCTGGTGCGTCGAGGCCCTGAAGGAGGGGCTGGGGGACCGTTTCATCGGCACCTCCAATGTGCTTCTTGCGATGGATGCGGACCTCGAAGCGATCGGCACCAACGCGCACGAGTTGCCGATGGTGGCTGGGGCGCTGGCGATGAGTGACGCCGAGCTCGCGCACGCTCCCTACCAGGTGCTGGAGGACTGGCAGCAGCATTACAACGGCAACCTGCTAATTGCGCTGCCCGATGCTTTCGGCTCCACCGCATTCCTACGCGACGCGCCCGCCTGGCTGACGCGCTGGACCGGCTTTCGTCCCGACAGCGCTCCGCCCATCGAGGGGGGCGAGCAGATCATTCGCTGGTGGGAGGAACGCGGCGTCGATCCGCGCCGCAAGCTTATCATCTTCTCCGATGGCATGGACATCGACACCATCGAGGAAACCTACCACCACTTCCATGGCCAGGTGCGGATGAGCTTTGGCTGGGGCACCAACCTCACCAACGATTTTCGCGATTGCGACCCGGAAGGGCAGGCCGGGCTCGAGCCGATCTCGCTGGTCTGCAAGGTGACGCAGGCCAATGGGCGCCCGGCAGTCAAGCTTTCCGACAATCCGGCCAAGTCGACCGGCGATCCGGAGGAGGTTGCCCGCTACCTGCGCGTGTTCGGCGGACAGGACCGCGTCGCCAGCGCGGTCGACGTGTAGCGCACGCGTCGCCAAACCGTAATGGAGCGCGGCTAGGGCGCACAGCGACCGCATTCTCTTCACGGAAAGCCGTGCCGTGTCCCGACCCGATACCCTTCTGCTTGCCCGTGACGGCGATAGTCCCGGCACCGACTGGACCATGGTCCAATCCCGGCTCATCGGCTATCTGCGCGCCCGTGGCGCGCGCGGGGACCTCGCCGAGGACATTGCGCAGGAGACCGTGCTGCGTCTGATCGCGATCAGTCGGGCGAAGGAAATCGGGAGTGTCTTCGCGCTGGGCTTTCGCATTGCCGACAATCTCCTCGTCGATCAGCACCGCGCCGAGAGCCGCTACGCCGATGCGGGAGAGGGGGGCGACGACCATGAAGGCCAGTGGCAGACCGCGGCACCATCGCTGGACAGGGTGCTCGATTCCCGGCGCGCGATCGAGGTCTTCCAGCGATGTCTCAGCCGCATGCCCGCGCTGCGCCGCGAAGTGCTGGTGCGCCGGCGCCTGCGTAACGAAAGCTGCCGGGCCATTGGCGAGGACCTCGCGCTCAGCAACAAGGCGGTCGAGAAGCATATAACCCGTGGCCTGGGGGACCTGCGCCGCGCGATGGAAAAGGCCGGGATTGATCCGGCGGGATGGAACGAATGATGGCGAGCGAACGCGCCGAGATCGATAGTGCGGCCGCGCTCTGGCTGGAGCGTATGCGTGGCCCCGTGCAGGACAGCGCCGTTGCGGCAGACTTCGATGTCTGGATCGCCGAAGACCCACGTCACGTGGAAAGCTACGCCCGAATGGCATCGCTTTGGCAGTCTGAAGGATTTGCGCGAGCTGCATGCGCGAGCCTCGCAGGTAATCACAATGCCGCAAGGCTCGACACAGCAGATGCCCAGCGCGGCGGGGGCTGGGGACGTCGCCGTTGGTTCGGACTGGCGGCGGGGCTTGCGGCGTTCGCTGTTGTCGTGCCGTTCGGGCAGGGACTTTTCGCACCGACCCATACCTACGAGGCCCCCTGGGGCACGACGCGCGAGATCGTGCTCGCGGACGGTTCACACATCCAGCTCAGCGGTGGTTCGCGACTCTCGGTTCGGCTGACCCCCTGGTCGCGTGAGGCCGAACTGGAGAAGGGCGAGGCCTTCTTCGATGTGGCGCACGAAGCGCTGCGCGGTTTCGCGGTCGAGGCCGAGGGCGCACGCGTCGAAGTCCTGGGTACGGCCTTCGATATCGACGTCCTCGCGCGCGGGCGCCGCGAGGTGCGGGTCTATCGCGGGCTTGTCGAGGTTGCTGGCGAGAGCGGCGCGTGGCGTCTGCCTGCAGGTACCGGACTCATCCTTGACGGCGCTCATGTGCGCAGCCTTGAGAGTATCGGCGGAGATCGTCCGGGCTGGCTGGATGGCTGGTTCGATGCGCAGGACACGCGGCTGGACCGGCTCGTCGAGCGGCTCAACCGGACTTCGCGCATTCCGGTCGTACTCGACGATCCGCAACTGGGAGAGCTGCGCGTCACGGGGCGCTTCGACATGGGTAAGCCCCAGGAAATCGTCGAGACGCTGGCGGCCATCCACGACCTGACCTGGTCGCGCGAAGAGGGCCGTTACCGGATTGGCCGCCTGTGATGCTGTGAAGTTCTATGTCTCTAAAATGGCATCGTAATTTAATAAAAGTTCCATAAAATTATTTTTCGGGTTTTTAATTCTCCAAACGTCTTCCCCGCGTATTAGGTTACCACACAGGGGATTTCATGTTTCGCTCACGATCCAGCCGCGCCGGTGTTTCGGCGCTGGCCCTTTCGCTTGCCTGCGTTTCGTTTACGGCCAAAGTAGCACCGGCTCATGCAGCGGGCGCGCAGAGCTTTACCTTTGCTATCCCTGCGCAGGACCTGGGGAGCGCGCTGCGCCAGTATTCGCGCGTAACGGGTCTTCAGGTCGCGGCTTCGGCCGAAGTCGTGCGCGGGCGCCGCAGCTCGGCTGTTTCAGGTTCGCTTTCGTCCGAGGCGGCTCTGTCCCGGCTGGTGGCCGGGGCGGGCGTCGAGACCCGCCGCCAGGGCCGCACCATCATCGTACGTCTAGCCGCTCCGAAGGCCGCCGCCACGGTGGCCGTGGCGGCAGTGCCAGCGCGCACGTCGGCTGCGGCAGTCAGCGTGGCCCTGGCCCCGGCCGACGACGAGATCGTGGTCACCGGCTACTTCGAGGCGGTGCAGGAATCGCTCGACAAGAAACGCAACACGGATGTCGTCTCGGACACGGTGAGCGCGGACGACATGGGCAAGCTGCCCGCCAACAACGTCTCGGAAGCGCTCGCACGTATGCCGGGCGTCAACGCGGTGCGCAGCGCAACCACGGGTGAGGGTGACCGGATTACCGTGCGCGGCCTTTCCACCGAGCTTAACAACTACTCGATCAACGGTGTGCGTCTGGGCGGCGCGGGCTCACGTGACGATGTCTTCTACCGCGGCGTGCGCCTCTCGGTCCTGCCGCCTGACGGTATCAAGGAGATCACCGTCTACAAGACGCTGACGCCGGACCGCGATGGCGATGCGCTGGGTGGTTCGGTCGACATCTCGACCCCGACCGCCTTTGACCAGGACCCGACCTACTTCCGCTTCTCCGCCGAGGGCGGGATGCTCGACAAGTTCGACCACCGCAAGTCCGCGCAGGTCTCCACCGCCGCCTCGCGCCAGTTTTCCGACAACTTTGGTGTCTTCGTCTCGGGCAGCTGGAGCCGCCGCAAGTCCCAGTTCGAGCAGAACGGCGTCGATGGCGATAACCAGCCCGATACCTGGTACGCCGACAGTGAAACGCTGGGCTGGGACCCCAACCGCTTCGTCCTTCGCGGCATGAACCTGGGCTTTGGCGAGACCGAAGTGGAGCGCTGGGGCGTCAATTCCAGCGTCGACTTCCGCTCGGACAACCACGACGTCCACCTGCGCGGGCAGTACAACAAGTACCGCAAGAAGGAATTCCTCAACCGCCTGAACTTCCGCAACGACACTTCGCGCAATTCCACCCGGCTTTCTCAGATCGACCATTCGCGCACGGACCTTGCCCAGCCCGAGAATGCAATCACCGGCTTCGATGAGGAACTGGGGCGCATCTATGGCTACACGCCCGGCGAGATCGTTGACCGCGATGGCGACGGCATCATTACCGATGCAGACCGTTCGGCGCGTTCGACCTACAGCCTGGTCGGCAACTCGGGCGCCTGGGACCCTGCGGGTTTTCGCCTGCGTCGCTTCTGGGAAGGTTCGGCCGAGACGGGCAACCTGGCTTCGGCCAACTTTGGCGGTGTGTCGCGCTTCGGGGCGCTGACGCTCGATTATGACGTGTCCTATTCGCAGTCGGAGGACAACCTCGACGATGGCTATGAGTTGGAGTTCCGCAGCGACAAGTACGGCTGGCTGGGCAACCGCGGCGTGCTCTTCTCGGCGGCCGAGGACTCGCGTTTTCCCAAGTGGCTGCTGAACCCGGCGGGGCTTGCCGGAGTGCAGGACCCAGGCGAATACGACTTTAACGGCCTTGAGGGCGAAGTGGGCGGGTCGAGCGAGAAGCTCTGGCAGGGGCAGTTCAACGCCCGCTGGGATGTGGATGGACCATTCCTGAAGGCGATCAAGACAGGCGGTAAGTTCTACAACTCGCGTCGGCGCACGTACGAAGGCTCGTTCCTCGATCTCAATTCGGAGGGCACGCTGGCCGACTTTTCCGGGCTTTACGGCAAGGAGATTACCAGCCTGTTCAGCGGCGCCTACACCGGCGACTATCGCTTGGGCACCGTTCTCGACAACGAGGCGATGCTGGCCGAGCTGCAGCATGCGCAAGCTGGTGAGAGCAGCTACTTCAATGGCTTCGCGGTCGATCCCTCGCAGGCCGAGATTTCGGACGAGGACAGCTTCCGCTTCGAGGAACGTGTCCTTTCCGCCTATCTCATGGGCACTGCGCAGATCGGCAAGGCGAAGATCATCGCGGGCGTGCGCATGGAAAAAACGCGCAACACCATCAATGCCTGGAACATGGACCCGGTGCTGGGCGAGCGCTACACGCGCGACCGCACCAGTTTTACCAACTGGCTGCCCTCGATCCATGTCAACTACGACTTCGACGACAAGACCAAGCTGCGCGGCGCGGTCTGGACCAGCTTTGCCCGTCCCGATATCGCGCGCATGAGCTCGGCGCGGGAATATGCCTATGATCGCGATCCCGATGGCGACGGCGTACTGAACCCGACCTCGGACTGGATCCTGACCGGGATCGAGATGGGGAACCCGGACCTGAAGCCCCTGCGTTCGACTAACTTCGACATGTCGCTTGAACACTATGCAGGCCGCACGGGCGCCTACTCGGTCGCCCTGTTCTACAAGCAGATCGACAACTTCCTGTTCCGCTCGTCCTCCTCGAACATCCGCAACGGCACGGCCGGGGTGAACGTCAATCCCGAAGGCGTGGCGGTGACGATGCCCAACAACGGCAAGTGGGCCGATGTCTACGGCATGGAGATCAGCGCGCAGCAGCTCCTCCACTGGCTGCCGGGCGTGCTTGGCTCGCTGGGCGTGGGTGGCAACCTGACGTTGCAGCGCTCTGAGGCCGAGACGGGTCTGTCCTGGCACCCCGCAGGCTACACCTTGCCGCTGATGGAGACGCCCGAGACCATCGCCAACCTTCAGCTCTTCTGGGAGCGCGACGGCTGGGAGGTTTACGGTGCCTGGAACTACCAGTCGAAGTTTATGGCCGGGATCAACGACTTCGGAAACGATCCTTACGAGCAGGCGTACAGTTTCGTCGACCTCACCTTCCGCAAGACCTTTCTCGAGAAGTCCTCGGTCCAGCTTCAGGTGCAGAACCTCTTTGATTCGCACACCTACTGGCAGACCGTCTCCTCGGGCAACGGAGCGAGCCGCGCCTACATCAAGAACGGGCGCTCGATCTCGCTCGGCTTCAACATGATCTTCTGATGCAAGAGAGACCTGCCATGACGTTGTTTCCCAAGATCTTCCTGGCCGCTCTCCTTGCCGGTTCCTGTGTCGCCCCTGTGGCCGCGCAGGAGCAGGCGGCCGTGCTTGCTCCGGCAACCGCGGCGCCCGAGCGGATCATTCTCAACCTCACCGCCGACACCGCGCACGAAATGGCCCTCACCTGGCGCACGGCGCCGGGCCTTCCCGGCCGCGTCGAGTACGCCGTGGCAACGCCGGGGCCGGACTTTGTGAAGACCCCGATGACCCTGGCGGCGATTACCGAGGAGGCGAGCGTTGCGACCGAGGAGGACCCGGCCTTTCGGGCCGCCTACCATTCGGCCGTGATGAAGGACCTGAAGCCCGATACCGTCTATGCCTACCGCGTGGGGGATGGGACGCTCTGGTCGGAGTGGTTCCAGTTCCGCACGGCGGCGCAGGTGGCCAAACCCTTTCGCTTCCTGTACCTCGGTGACATGCAGAACCAGGTGCTTTCGCAAGCCTCGCGCACGCTGCGCATGGGCTTCCGCACGGCCGGTGATGTCGCTTTCACGATCCATGCGGGCGACCTCATCAACCACCACAATTCCGACCGGGAGTGGGGCGAGTGGTTCGCGGCCGGGGGCTTCCTTTACGCCCAGACCCCCCAGATGCCGACGCCGGGCAACCACGAATACGGCAAGGATGGTGCGGCCCGTGCCGGATCATCTGTCACGGGGCAGTGGCGCCACCAGTTCACGCTCCCCGAGAATGGCCCCCGAGGCGTTCCCGAGGCGCGCGAGACGCACTGGTACACCGACTATCAGGGCCTGCGGCTGATCTCGATCGATTCCCCGCAGCTTGATCGCAACGAAGCGGCTCGGGCGCAGACCATCGCCTGGCTGGACGACCTGCTGGCACGGAACCCGAGCCACTGGACGGTGATTTTCCTCCACTTTCCCTTGTTCTCCAGCGATCCCGACCGTGATAACCCCAAGGTGCGTTCGGCGCTGAAGCCGCTCATCGACAAGTACGGGGTCGATCTGGTCCTGCAGGGCCACGACCATGGTTATGCGCGCGGGGCCATCGATGCGACGGGGCCCGCGTCAGACGGGAAGGGGGCGACCTATGTGGTCTCCGTAGCTGGCCCCAAGATGTACGAGGTTGCCGAGCTCGACTGGGCGCGCAGATCGGCGGCGCGCACGCAGGCCTACCAAGTGATCGACGTGGACGGCGCAGACCTTGTCTACACAGCCTATACAGCCAATGGCGACGTGCTCGACACGATGAAGGTACACAAGCCCTGACGCACCCGTACGGACCGGGGAGGGAGCAAACCGGCTCTCCGGTCTGCCATCCCGAACTATCGGGCGTGCGCGATGGCCGGTTGCTCTCGGGCGCGAAACAGCTTAGCGGCAGGGTTCATGAAGCTTAGGCACATCGAGGTTTTTCACGCCGTTTACACGACCGGTTCGGTCAGCAAGGCGGCGCTCCAGCTCAATGTATCGCAGCCCGCGGCGACCAATCTCCTGCGCCATGCTGAGGATCTCTTGGGATTTCCCCTTTTCAACCGCGTACGCGGGCGGCTGGTGGCCACCGCGGACGCCCATGAGCTGATCGCCCAGGCCGACGAGATCCAGGCGCAGGTCCATCATTTCCGCGAGATCGCCCAGAACCTTCGGCGGGGCCGGGGCCAGGTGCTGCGAATAGCGACGCTTCCGGCGCTGGGTGTCGATTTCCTGCCGCGCGCGGTCGCCGACTATGTGCGTGAGCATCCGGGCGTCGTTATCGATCTGAGCACGTCGCACCACGACGAGATGGCGGCCAAGCTCTACAAGCGCGAGACCGATCTTGTCATCTGCTACTCGCTTCCGCGCGGGACGCCGGTGGCGAGCGTACCGCTTGGCGAGGCCGAGATGGTCGCGCTGTTTCGCGAGGACGATTTTCCCGACGCGCCCGATCCCCTGCCGCTGGAGGCATTGGCCGGGCTTTCCTATGTCTCGACGTCGGACAGCGGGCCACAGGCGCGCCTCGTCGCAAACGAAATGGCCACGCGCGGTATCGAACTGGAGCCGGTCGGGTCCTCGCGCTCCTATGCCATGGCCGCGGCGATGGTCCGGGCGGGAATGGGGGCAACCATCGTCGACCAGCATACGGCCCTGGGCGCCCTGCGTCCCGGCCTGGCGATCCGCCCGCTCGAGCCGCGCCAGCCCTACATGATTCAGGCTGCGCACCTTGAAGGGCGCCCGCCTTCGCGCCTTGCGCTTGATTTCCTCGATCACGTGCGTGCGCGCCTTGGTGCCGGAGGCTGATCGGCTCGCCCACCCCGGAGGGGCTCGTTGTTATAAGTTTCTGCTATAGGCGGCGCACGTCTCCTAATGGCAGGAATGCTACGGTTTGTGATATTCCGGCGTGATGACCAGTGAGCAGACCTCGCGCCGAAAGGATGATGGCATGCAGGCAATTGCAGGCCCGTTCCTCTTGTACCTTGGCGACAAGACCAACCCGCTCGACATCAAGACTTCGCGCGGACTGGCGCTGTTTCGTCCCGGTGAATGCGTGGGGGAACTGAGCCTTGGGGGGGCACTCTCGCTTGGCCTTCCGCAGATGGACCCGGAGCAGGCCGCCGCGGCCGGCGCGCGCACGCTTGTCCTGGGCATTGCGACCAGCGGCGGACGGCTGGAGGAGGCCATGATTGTGCCGATCCTGGCCGCGCTTGATGCGGGTCTCGATGTGGTTTCAGGCCTCCACCAGCACCTAGCCGACGATCCGCGCATCCGTGAGCGGGCAGCTGCAACCGGCGGCCGCCTGATCGACATTCGTATCGCGGCGAAGGGCCTTGCCGTGGGCAACGGAAAGCCGCGCGCGGGCAATCGTCTCCTGACCGTCGGCACCGACTGCGCCGTAGGCAAGATGTTCACCTCGCTCCATCTCACCCAGGCCCTTAACGCGAAGGGCATGTCCGCCCGTTTCCGCGCGACTGGCCAGACCGGCGTGATGATTGCAGGTGACGGCGTCGTCATCGACAGCGTCATCGCCGACTTCATCTCTGGCGCCGCAGAGGCCCTTTCCCCGGCGCGTGAAGACGAGGTCTGGGACGTGATCGAAGGGCAGGGGGCACTCTTTAACCCTTCCTTCGCCGGTGTTTCGCTAGGCCTCCTGCATGGGGCGCAGCCGCGCGCCCTGGTGCTGTGTCATGATCCTTCGCGCCCGCACATGCGCGGGCTCCCGCACATTGCGGTGCCAGACCTCAAGGCCTGCCTCGAGGAGAACCTGCGCTGTGCTCGGCTGACTAGCCCCGATGTTGCGGCGGTCGGCGTCTCTATCAACGGCTCACAGATGCCGCCCGATGAGGTGGCGAACCTGTGCGCGCGGATCGAGGATGATCTGGATTTGCCCTGTGTCGACCCGGTGATCACCGGCATGGAGCCGATCGTGGAACGGATCGCCCAGTTGCCATGAGTGCGCGGCGTGCCCTCCGCGCCGAGGAAGTCTGGTTCCCGCTGGCAAGGCCCTTCGCCATTGCCCGCGGGACCCGCGTTGCCATCGATCTTGTTACGGTCGAGATCGAGGAGGAAGGCCGGTTTGGTCGCGGGGAGGGGGCGCCCTCGGGCCGCTACGGGGAAAGTGCAAGGAGCGTCCTGGCACAGATCGCGGACATGCGCGAAGCCATCGAGAATGGAATGGGGCGCGAGGAACTGCGCGCGACCATGGCACCTGGAGCCGCGCGCAACGCGCTCGACTGCGCGCTCTGGGATCTGCAAGCCAAGCTCAGCGGGGTTTCGGTAACGGCGCGGACGGGACCAGTGCCTGGCGCGCTGGTGACCGCGGTCACCGTGGGGATCGACATGCCAGCGGCCATGGCGCAGCGGGCTCGGGACATCCTCGAGGACTGTCCCAGTACAGGTCCAGTGCCGCTGCTCAAGATCAAGCTCGACCGCGAGGACGTGGTGGAGCGGATCAAGGCGGTGCGCGCTGCGGCGCCGGGCGCGGTGTTGATCGCCGATGCCAATGAGAGCTGGGATATTGCTTTGCTTGAGCGTGTCATGGGGTGGCTGGCCGAAGCGGGTATTGCGCTGCTGGAGCAGCCGCTGCCCGCAGGCGGGGACGCAGCGCTGGAAGACTTCGCGTGTGCCGTTCCATTGGCCGCCGACGAATCCGCGCACGTCGAGGGCGATGTGGCGCACCTGGCCGGTCGCTACGATTACGTCACTATCAAGCTCGATAAGTCGGGAGGCCTGAGCGAGGCGCTAGCCCTTGCCGATGCGGCGCGCGAAGCGGGCATGGGAGTGATGACGGGGTGCATGCTGTGCTCCTCGCTCTCGGTCGCTGCGGGATGGCATGTGGCGGCGCAAAGTCGCTTCGTAGACCTTGACGGTCCGCTCTGGCTCGCCCGGGACCGCGAAGGTGGAGCTGTCCTGCGCGATGGAATGTTGCACGCGCCGGTCGGTCTGCAATGGGGTTGTGGTTTTCCATAACTGTTGCTTATGGTCGGGCAAAGACTTCTGATTGGGTGTCCCTCGCACCAATTGTTACAGGCCCGTGGCAACAAGAGATTAAAAAATTTCAGGGTCGCAGTCCTTCGAAACGGATGCATTGTTTGCCTCGGTCAACTGACCGGGGTGGTCGCGTATCTGTGTCCGGGGTGGGTGCGTCATCTCGCCGGGAGAGGTTCCAGTACCGCGATCGCGACCACCAGGGGCGCGGTCCACCATGAGGGATCTCAAGATGAGTTCAGTTCGCGGCCGGCTCGCCGGCTCCGCCAGTTTCTTCGCTGCTGCCGTTTCGATGGCTGTGCCCGCCTATGCCCAGGACGACCAGTCGGGTGATGCGCAGGGCGACGTCATCATCGTCTCCAGCTCGCGCATCGACGCCGCCGGCTTCGACGCACCGACCCCGACCGTGCACCTCGACCAGGGGGCGCTGAGCATTGGTGGCCGCGCCAACGTCGCAGCCTCGCTCGCCGACTTGCCGCAGTTCCGCGCCTCGACTTCGCCGCAGACCACCGGCACCAACACCGGCGCTGGCCAAGCACCGGTTGACCTGCGCGGCCTTGGCAACAACCGCACGCTGGTCCTGATGGACGGCCGCCGCTTCTCGAGCGAGAACGACCTCAACACCGTTCCGTCGATCATGATCAAGGGTCTCGACGTCGTGACCGGCGGCGCTTCGGCGGCCTGGGGGTCGGGCGCCGTCGCAGGTGTCGTCAACATCCAGATCGACAACGAGTACGAAGGGCTGCTTCTGGGCGCATCGGCCGGTCTGTCGACCAGCTACGGCGATGATTTCGAGTACCGCTTCGAAGGCAAGTACGGCACCTCGTTCGATGGCGGCCGTGGTCACTTCGTGATCGGCGGCGAGTACTACGACAGCGAAGGCGTGATCCCCAAGGTCGACCGTCCGCGCATCGGTCGCTGGGCAAACTTCAACGGCACCATCACCCCCGATGTCGGTTACGGCAACATGGCCTATGGCGGCCTCATTACCTCGGGCGTTCTCGCGGGCCAGGCCTTCAACAACGACGGTTCGCTGCGTGACTACGACTATGGCTATGCCCAGGCTGGCAACTTCTCGGCGGGTGGCGAAGGCCCCTCGAACGATGACTGGAGCCCGCTGGTTACCCCGCAGCGCCGCTACTCGGGCCTCGCCTCGCTGACCTACGAGATCACCCCCTCGATCCAGGTCACCGCGCAGGTTCGCCATTCACGCATGTACAACGACTACATCTGGTTCGGCGACAACATCCAGGGTTCGCAGACCTCGGGTCAGTGGATCAACGCGGACAACGCCTTCCTTTCGCAGGGCATCCGCGACCAGCTGTCGGCCGCCGGTGAAGACGGCTTCTACCTTGGCCGTGCCAACCGCGACCTGTCGTACTCGTATATCGATTTCGAGCGCAAGACGACGCAGGGTACCCTTGCATTCGACGGCACCTTCTCGAACGGCTTCCGCTGGAGCGCGTACTACAGCCACGGCGAGTACCAGAACAACATCGACACCCCCGGCTTCCTGCTGAGCGAGAACTTCGCGAATGCAGTCGATGCGGTCTTCGACGGCAATGGCAACATCGTGTGCCGCTCGGGTGCTGAAGGCTGTGTGCCGGTCAACCTGTTCGGCTTCGGTTCGCCCTCCGATGAGGCGATCAGCTACGTCACGGGTACGCCTTCGCAGCGCGCCAAGACCAAGCTCGATGTGGGCGGCATCAGCCTTCGCGGTGAGCCGATCTCGCTTCCGGCAGGTGACGTTTCGTTCTCGATCGGTGGTGAAATCCGCCACGAAGCGGTCAACCAGACCGTGGGCGAGCTTGACGCGGCAAAGGCGTTCCGTACCTTCAGCTTCTCCTCGCTCAGCGGTGGCTACACCGTCAGCGAAGGCTTCGCCGAAGTCGCGGTTCCGCTGATCTACAACACGCCGCTCCTCCAGCAGCTGAACCTGAATGCCGCAGCGCGTTATTCGCACTACAGCACCACGGGCGGCATCTGGTCCTGGAAGATCGGTGCCACCAACGAGTTCTTCCCGGGCTTCGTGGGCCGCGTGACCCGTTCGCGTGACATCCGTTCGGCCAACCTGACCGAACTCTACAACACGCAGACGACCGGCTACAACACGATCCAGAACCCGTTCCGCCGCAATGCGGACGGCACGCCGATCAGTGAGTATGTCCTGTCGAACGGTGGTGGTAACCCCGACCTGACGCCCGAGAAGGCGAACACCTGGACCGTGGGTGCGACCTATGCTCCGCCGATGGTTCCGGGCCTCAACCTCTCGCTCGACTATTACAACATCGACATCGACGACGTGATCGACACGATCGCCTCGCAGGACGTCATCACGCGCTGCTACAACGGCAACGCGGCGCTGTGCGACCGTATCGACTTCGGTCCGGACAACAGCATCCAGCGCACGGTTTCGACTTACGTCAACCTGGCGAACTACAAGACCGACGGCATCGATGGTCAGATCGACTACAAGCTGCCGGTCTACAAGCTGGGCTTCGATGGCAACGGCCAGCTGCACTTCAACGTGAAGGGCACCTGGGTGAACAGCCTGACGATCGACGACGGCGAATCCACCATCGAGTACGTGCGTTCGCAGGGCTACACCTTTGGTGACGGCGTTCCCAAGTGGCGTGTCAACGCGACGGCGGGTTACGAGAGCGAAGGCGTTTCGGGTCTCATCCGTGCACGTTACATCTCGCCGGGTGAGTTCAACAGCTCGCTAGACATCACCAACAACCACATCGGGGCGTACACGTACTTCGATGGGCAGCTGAGCTTCAACGTGAAGAACGACAGCGGTCCGGACATGGAACTGTACATCAACGCGAGCAACCTCTTCAACAAGAAGCCCCCCTACGGTTCGCTCTACTCCCCGTACTATGACGTGATCGGCCGCTTCGTTTCGGTCGGCGCACGCGTCAAGCTGTAATCCCCCACGGGGTCGCATCGCGGCTGTCCGGCCTGGTTCTCGTCCCCATTACGAGAGCCAGATGCCGGGCAGCCGCTTTGCTGCGTTCATCACCTGCGAATTTTCCCGTTACAGCCAAGTACCATTTCGAATTCCCCTTCTCGATCCTCCCCCGAAATTTCACGAGGAAGCCAACATGACCACCCGGTTCCTGCGCCGTCTCATTCCCTCTACCGTCAGCAGCCGCGCGCTGGCGATTGCCTTCGCCTCGTGCGCAGGTCTTGCCGCGCCGCTCGCCGCCGAGGCGGACAAGCCGGCCGCGATCATCACCAAGGACGTGCCTGCGGTGCCCGATGCCGTGGTCAAGGCGACCCAGCCCTATCTTGAGGCGCGCCGAGCCGATTTCCTGGGTTGGAACGCCGTGGACCGCTCGATGCTGATCAAGACGCGTTTCGGTGCGACCAACCAGCTGCACACGGTGCGCGCGGCAGGTGCCAGCCGCCAGCAGATCAGCTTCGGCCAGGAACCCGTGCTTACCGGTTCGCTCGCCCCTTCGGACGACAACCTCACGGTTGTCATGCGCGACACGGGCGGTGATGAATTCTACCAGCTCTACCGCCTCGAAGATGGCCAGCTCGATCTGATCACCGACGGCGAGAGCCGCAATTGGATCGGCGGCTGGAGCCAGGACGGCAAGTGGCTGGGCTACACGTCCTCGCGTCGCAACGGCGCGGACATGGACCTCTACATTGTCGATCCGCGCGACCCCTCGACCAGCCGCATGGTGGCCGAGGTCGAGGGCGGTGGCTGGCAGTTCGTTGGCTTCACGCCCGATGGCGCGAAGGGCATTGCGGTGAACCGCCTCTCGATCAACGAGGCGATCGTATACACCGTTGACCTCAAGACCGGCAAGAAGACCGCGCTGACCGATCCCAAGGCGAAGGCGTCCTTCGTTGATCCCAAGGTCGCGGCCGACGGCACCGTCTGGGTGGTCAGCGATGCGGGCGGAAGCGACTTCCTGCAGCTGGGCACGCTCGATGCGAAGACTGGCGCCTTCACCGCGAAGACTTCCGAGGACTGGGACGTCAGCGACTACGCCATCGCGCCTGATGGCAGCTTCATCGCCTACGCCACCAACGAGGCTGGCGTCAGCGTCATGCACGTCATGGATCTGCCTTCGGGCAAGGTGCGCAAGGTGCGCCAGCTTCCCCAGGGTGTCATTCCCTGGGCCATTGGCCCGGCCATCCAGATCGCGCCCTGGGGTGAGATCGGCTTCTCGCTGTCCTCGGCCAAGGTGCCGGGCGATGCCTTCTCGATCAATCCCGAGACCCTGGACGTCACCCGCTGGACCCAGAGCGAGACCGGCGGACTTGACGCCAGCCAGAACGTCGAGCCCGAACTCGTTACCATCGAGAGCTTCGATGGCGAGAAGATCACCGGCTTCCTCTACCGCCCCGATCCGGCCAAGTTCCCCGGCAAGCGTCCGCTGTTGTTCGACGTCCACGGCGGGCCCGAAGGCCAGTCGCGTCCGGGCTTCCTGGGCTCTGAGAACTATTACGTGAATGAACTGGGCATGGCGCTGTTCTTCCCGAACGTGCGCGGCTCGGATGGGTTCGGCAAGCGCTTCGTCAATCTCGACAATGGCCCCTGGAAGCGTGAGGATTCGGTCAAAGACATCGGTGCCTTCTTCGATCACTTCGCAGACGATGCGGCCATCGATGCGTCACGCATCTCGCTCTACGGCATGAGCTACGGCGGCTATGTCTGCTACGCTTCGGCGGTCCACTATTCGGACAAGCTGAAGAGCGCGAGCTGCTACGTTGGCATCACCAACTTCGTGACCTTCTTGGAAAACACGCAGGACTATCGCCGCGACCTGCGCCGCCCCGAGTATGGCAACGAGACTATCCCCGAGCAGCGCAAGAAGCTTGAGGAAATCTCGCCGCTCAACCACCTCGATAAGATTTCGATCCCGCTTTTCGTGGCTGTGGGTGGCAACGACCCACGTGTTCCGGCTTCCGAAGGCGAACAGATCGTCGAGGCCATGGACAAAAGCGGACAGCCCGCCTGGTTCCTCAACGCCACAAACGAAGGCCACGGCTTCCACAAGAAGGAGAACGAGGAATACTACTTCCAGACCTCGGTCGAATTCTGGAAGCAGACCCTTCTGGAAGAGGGCGAATAAGACCATGATCCTCGGGTTTCCCGCGCGCGCAGGGCTGCTGATTGCTTCGCTTTTCGTGACTGCAGGCACAGCTGCCGCCGAGACTGCGGGCGCAGAGACCCGAACCCCCTCCGCCGTGACGGCAGATGCTCCCCCGCATGCTGCCGTCACGGTGGACCACCATGTTCATGTCCATTCGCCCGCGATCCTCGACTTTCTGCCTAAATATTGTGGAAGCGAAGGTCGTATCGGGCCGTGCCCCGAAGTCTTCATGCGGGCCTATTCGCCCGAAGACCTCATCGCGGAAATGGACGCGGCGGGGATTGGGCGCAGTCTTGTCATGTCGACCGGCTATCTTGCCGAAAGCCCGATGATGCAGCCCGCGCTGCCCGAGGCGCCGAAGATTCTGCGCGCGGCGAACGAATGGTCTGCCGAGCTGGCAACCCGTTACCCGGGGCGCTTTGGCATCTACATCGGGATCAATCCCGTCTCCTCCAGCGCACTGCCCGAAATGGCGCATTTCGCGCGTGATCCACGCGTGACCGGTATCAAGATCCACGTCACCAATTCCGATGCGAACCTGCGCGATCGGGATAATGTAGCGAAGCTCGCAAGTGTCTTCGAAATGGCCCACCGGACGGGGCTGGCCGTGATGATTCACATGCGTACGCGCGCCGAGGATTACGGCGCACGCGATGTGGAAACGTTCGTGCGCGATGTGCTGCCCCAGGCTGGCGATACGCCCGTGCAGATTGCCCATGCGGCGGGGTGGGGCGGTATCGATGCGCCCACGCTCTCTGCGCTCGGAGCCTTTGCTGCGGCCATCGAGACCGATCGGGACCGCTTTGCCCATGTCACATTCGACCTTGCTGCGGTCTGGGACGAGGATACGGCAGCCGAAGATCTGGAAGCTCTCGCCGCCCTGATCCGACGTATCGGCCCTGAGCATTTTGTCGCAGCTTCGGATTTCCCGTTCGTCGGCCACCTTGCCGACTACTATGCGAAGGTCTATCCGCGGCTCCCGCTGACGTGCGCGGAGTGGACGGCGATCCGCACCAACACGCCCGGCTACGATAGCGTTGAGTATGCAAAGGAAAGGATCCGGCCCTGATTTCCCATTCGGCTCGCGCGCTCATCGCCCTTGCAGCCCTTGGCGCTGCGATCTCGGCGCCGGGCCGCGCCGGAGGGGGCGCACAGGACGTGCGCGGAGCGGGCGTGGCCATCGGTATCCTGCCAGCAGGTCCGCGAGATGCGATTACCGATGTGGCTGGCGTACGCGTGGGCCATGTCACCCTCGAGCAGGGGCGCGACATTCACACCGGCGTAACGGCAATCCTCCCGCACGGTGGTAACCTGTGGCAGGACAAGGTGCCTGCCGGTTTCTTCGTCGCCAATGGCTTTGGCAAGTTTGCAGGCTCGACCCAGATTGAGGAACTGGGCGAGATCGAGACGCCCATTCTTCTGACCAATACCCTTTCGGTGCCCGAGGCCATGGCCGCAGGCGTGGAATGGACGCTGGACCAGCCCGGCAACGAGGGCGTCCGCACCGTCAACGCGGTCGTGGGCGAGACCAACGATGGTTTCCTCAATGATATTCGTGGCCGTCACGTCTCCATTGCCGATGCCCGCCGCGCGATCGAGACTGCCCAGGAAGGGCCCGTCGCCGAAGGCGCTGTCGGAGCCGGCACGGGGACGGTTGCCTTTGGCTGGAAAGGTGGCATCGGCACCGCCTCGCGTCACTTGCCTTTGACCCTTGGAGGCTGGACGGTCGGCGTACTGGTCCAGGCCAACTACGGCGGCGTCCTGAGCGTTGCGGGAACCCCGGTCGGCCAGGAACTCGGCCAGTATCTCTACAAGGCGAAGGTGCCCGAGAAGAGCGCGGATGGTTCTATCGTGATCGTGATCGCCACCGATGCACCGCTTTCGGACCGCAACTTGCGCCGCCTTGCCGAGCGCGCCTTCGTTGGTGTTGCGCGGACCGGTTCGGCCTTCTCCAACGGATCGGGCGATTATGCCGTGGCGTTCTCCACGGCCATGGACGTGCGCCGTACGGCCGCGCGCCGAAAGGAGCAGGCGGTCTACTCCGAACTCTCGAACGATCGCATGACCCCGCTTTTCCAGGCCGCGGCCGAAGCCAGTGAGGAAAGCGTCTACAACGCCCTGTTCGCGGCGCACGACGTCACCGGCCATCGCGGAACGGTCCGGGCACTCCCGGCCGCAAAAGCACGTGCCCTCGTTCGCAGGCGCACACAGCCACGCAACTGACACGCAACGCTCTCGCGGGCAGCCTCAAAATCGAATTTTTCAAGAGATTTGGTCGGGGAGACAGGATTCGAACCTGCGACATCCTGCTCCCAAAGCAGGCGCGCTACCGGACTGCGCCACTCCCCGACCTATCGGGTGCCGATGTTGGGCCACGTGCTGTCGCCCGTGAAGGCGAGGGTGGTGGGCCCGGCAGGATTCGAACCCGCGACCTAGCCGTTATGAGCGGCCAGCTCTAACCGCTGAGCTACAGGCCCCAACCGTGCCGCCCGGCGCTATCGGCGTGGCCGGGCGAGAGATGCGTTAGCTTGGCTCTCTCAGCTAAGCAAGCGTTAGCGCGCTTAAAATCGTGCTTTGTCCGCAAGTGCTCAGGGCAGCTCTACACCGCGCATGACGTCCTTGACGCTTGTGCAGGAAACGCCCCGGGCGGCAAGATAGTCGAACACGGTGCGCCACCAGGCATAGAAGGCGTCGAGTTCAGCATCATTGCGCACGTAAGGTGTATAGCCCGGTGCGAGCGAGGGGCTGTGGAAAGAAAAGACAAGAACGGGCATACCCTCGTCGAGGGCTATGTCGATGCCGCGCATGGCCTCGTGCGCGGTGATCCCTTCGGGGGTGAGGGCGATGCGTTCGAGAAGGCCCAGGCGGGCCAGCATGCCGCGCAGGCGCGGTGTGCGCCAGAGCCGGGGATAGATCCAGTCGCCAAGCTGGCGCAGCGGACCCCAGTAGAGGCTCGTCAGCGGAAGTTCGAGAATGCGCGGGTCATCATTGCCGATCCAGTAGGGATAGCAGGGGTGATAGCGATAGTTGGGACCACCTTCGCCGCTGTAGTCGAAGCGCGAGCGTACTGAACTGTCGATCGCGATCCCGCTTTCGCGCAGGATTGAGGCCGTATCCGGGCCCAGGCCATAGCGTCCGGCGCGGTAGATCAAGGGGCTGGTTCCAAAGACCTCTTCGATCTTCGCTTTCAGCCTCTGGAGCTTAGCTTCTTCGAGTTCGCGCGGGAGGTTGCCGGCGAAGCTGTTGTGGGCGTTTATCTCTTCCTCGAACGGAGGGTTGACCCAGGGGTGCAACTGGACCCCGATCTCGGCGCGCCCTTCGCGGACGGCCTCTCCAATGGCCTGAACGGCAAGGGGTGTGTTTACGATCGGGAAGTCTACAAGATAGACCGGAGTCACCCCGTATCCCTCGCAGAATTCCTGAAATTTGCGCAGGGCTGGAACGCTGAGGAGAGTATGACCTTCGCGGTCCAGGGGGCAGGACCAGTCGAACTCCTCTTCGGTATCGACCGTCACGAGGAAGCGTTGCGCGAAGTCGGCGTGGAAACGGGCCCGGCTTTCCGGCCTTGGACGGTGCAGTATGTTGGGTTCGGCCACGCCCGCTTCTATCCTTGTCTCCGGCGCCGCGAGGCAAGGCCATCGGCCTTCCTCAAGAGGCGAGGTCCACCACGTCGGAGCGTGGATCTTTGACCTGGGCCAAGGGTAACGTAAGGACGAGTTGATTGGCAATGCGCTGCAAGGCGCCCCCCGAACTGCGGGCTTCGGCGGCGGCAAGGCGCAAGGTGAAGCCGACCCCGAATACTCCAGCTGTCAGGGCCTGTCCGCGCCCGATGTCGCCGATCGCAAAGAGCGCATCGCCTTCGCGCTCGGCGAGAGCCTTGGGCAGTTGCAGGCAGATGCGAAGGTGGGCGCCATTTTCTGTCCAGTGGAGGGCCAGACGCTCCTCACTGGCCGAGGCGCCTGCGAGCGCGGCAAGAAGGCGCCAGACCAGGCGTTCGGCTTCGTCGTGTTCGAGGGCGATGGGCAATTCCGCGTCGCCCAGGTCTGGGGAGGGCAGAAAACCGCTGTTGCGTGGGCCCGTCCAACTGCTCAGGCGCTGGATCGTGCGATGGGTGACAAGCGCGAAGTTGCAAAGCCCCGGGTCGAGCGACAAGGCGCCTGCTTCCAGTTTGACCAGTCGGTCGAGTTCCTCGAAGCCAGCCAGGATATGCGCGCAATCGCCCGCGATGGAGGCCGCGAGCGCTCGGTACTCGTGTGGGGCAGGGCCGTAAAGTTGCTGCTGGATGATCTCGGCGGCGACCTGAATGGCGTTGGCCGGGGTGCGCAGTTCATGAAGGACCTGGCGCATCCGGTCGGCCTCGGCGCTGGCGCTGGCGTTTGCGGTGTCCCGTACCGACGGGTGAGGGCGGCGCAAGCGACCGCTATGGCCGGTGAAGCGTCCTGTGCCCTGGTCGAAGCAGGCGGCGGCATCGACCTGCCATGCGCCACTGATCGCGGCCGGGCCCGACAGCTCAATACGCGCTCCCCGGATCGGCTGCCCATGCCGTACGGCGGTCGCGATCATTTCCTGTTCGCTCTCGTGGAGAGGGAGAAGAAAGCCGGTCACTGCGCTGGCGAAGGGGCCATCGGCCCAGGTGATCCGGCCAAGCGCGTCGGTAGCGAAATCGAGGGTAGTGGGGCCCTGCGTGGCTTCGCTGATGGCATCGCCCAGAGGCAGTCGGGGCGAATCGCCTTGAGGTTCTGTGGAATGGGGTTTCTGTCGGCTTCGACGGAATTCCTCGATGCGGCGTACGATCGCGCCAATCCCCGGATCTCCAGGGCCGTCCGGTGTGAGTTGCGGTGGCGGCGGGGCGAGGGGGCCTGATGCGCGCAGGCGCGCCCATTCCCGCAACGAGGTGGGGATGGTGGAGGGGGCAGCGGCACGCCTGTTCGTGTGTGGCGCTGGATCATGCGGCGGAGGGAAGAAGCTCGCGGGTTGGCCTTTGACCGCTTCCGGTGGGGGGACAGGAAACGGGGGCGCTGCGGGTGGTTTGTCCCCCAGCAATTGCGTGAGCACGAGCTCCTCGACTTCCGCCTCGTTCGAGGGGGCTCGGCCAGCGCCGAGCGTCCGGGCGTGAACGCTCACCTCGGCCGCATCCGCGACCAGTCCATCTGCGTAGTGTGGAGCCGACGGTGCGACGGCTTCGCCTGCAGATATTTGGGCACCGGCGGGTGCTCTCTCAGTCGTGGCTGATGCGGCCGCGATGGGAGGGAGCGCCCGGTCGCCGATGCCCAGCCGCTCAAGCATGTCGTTCACGCGCGGGGGCAGGTCACGGCGGTGGCGCAGGATGCCGCGGGCATGGACGGGCAGGGCTGGAATGAGGTCAAGCCAGGCCGCTTCGCTCAGCCGGGTTTTGGCGAGTGCGGCGCTGGCGACCTGAGGGCCGGCTTCGGCGAGCAGGGCAAGGAGGCGGGGGTTGGTAAGGCGCACCAGGGACTGGCGAATCAGTTCGGCCTGATCGGTGTCACGAATCATCGCCCCCAGCGAATCAAGGCGGGCGTAACCCGCCTCGGTCAGGTCCGTGACGAGACCGGAAGGGGCCTGCGCCAGGATGTCGATCAGCTGCCTGTACTGGATGCGCGCAAGCGTTCCGCTGGTCGCAGAATGAAGCAAAACCGTGGAAAGGCGATCGTCGAAGTGCATTCAAATCCAAGGGAGAACCGGAGGACGCGGGTCTCGTTACGGGCCAGTGCGGATCCCGTAGCACGACGCACGGTGATTTGCGGGATCGTTTTCCCCCTAGCAAACCAACCGTTTCGCAAAAGTGACCAAGGGAAAGCGTTGCAAAGCGGGACGATTACGCTAAGGGATAATATTATTTCAGGAAAGCGTCGTTTTGCGTGCGTTTTCGTCGACAATGTGGCCTGAAGCGAAGGCCTGGGGTGAATTTCGGGATTCGGACATGATCAATCTGGATGAAATCGATCGTCGGCTTTTGGCCGAGTTGCAGGATGAGGGGCGGATCACCAACGTCGAGTTGGCCCAGCGAGTCGGTCTGACCGCGCCGCCGTGTCTGCGCCGCGTGCGCAGCCTCGAGGAGGCGGGGATCATTCAGGGCTACCACGCCGATCTCGACCCTTCGAAACTGGGCTTCACGATAACGGTCTTCGCGCTCGTCAGTCTCAAGAGCCAGGCCGAGGAAGCGCTGCGTGCGTTCGAGGACCATATGAAGGGCCTTGCTGAAGTGCGTGAGTGCCACATGCTCAACGGCGAAATCGATTTTATACTGAAGATCGTAAGCCGCGACCTCCAGAGCTTCCAGGAATTCCTGACCAGCAAGCTGACGCCCGCGCCCAACGTGGACAGTGTCAAGACCTCGCTCACGATCCGTACATCGAAGAGCATTCCGGGCGTTCCGCTCGAGGTCTGAGCCCTTTTTATGTCCGTTACCCGCAAGGTTCGCCGCGTCGCGCTGATTGGCGTGGCGCTGCTTCTCATCGGGGCCAACATCTGGTGGTTTACCCGTGAGGAGCAGGGCGAGGGCAAGGCGTTTGAGCTTATGCCCACTTTTGGAGGCGAGTATTCCGTCCAGAAACAGCGCGTGCCGCTCGAATTCGATGCGGATACGTTGACATGGACGGCGAACGGGAGGGTGATCGCGCAGGTCCGGACGCAGGTGGAGCGCGAGCTTTTTTCGACACCGCTGGATGGAGAGAGGCCCGAGCCCACCCAAGTTCCTGATGCCTTGGAAGCCCAAGGTCTGGCCTATGTGCCCGTCTATGATGATCCGCGCCGCACCGTGGAAGATATGCGGCGCTTGCTGCTGTCCCTGTTGCAGGACGGGATATGCCAGGTGGGTCTTATCGGCCACGGCGATGAGGAACATGCTCCCAATGTCGGGGGCAGCGTTGCTCATCGGCTGGAGCTTTATGGCATCATTGCGGTGCGCAGCGATGCCGGGCAGCGCCTCGTGTGCACGCCCTCGCTCGCAGGCTGACAGAGCGCGCCCTGTAGGGCATCACAGCGCGGCGGCGGCGTCCAGCGCCAGGAGGTAGCTGTTGGCGCCGAACCCGGCGATGGTACCTTTGGCGGCTTGTCCGACCCAGCTCAGATGGCGAAATTCCTCACGCGCGTGCGGGTTGGATAGGTGAACTTCGATCACGGGGGCGCTGATCGAACGAATGGCGTCGAGCAGCGCAATCGACGTGTGGGTATAGGCACCTGCGTTCAACAGTACGGCATGGGCGCCCTTGTCCTCAGCTTCGTGCAGCCAATCCACCAGTTGCCCTTCGTGATTCGACTGGCGCATCTCGATGGTGCAGCGCAGCGTCTCTGCGCGTTCCATCAAGCTCGCCCCGATGTCTTCCAGCGCCTGTGAGCCGTAAATCCCGGGTTCACGCTTGCCCAACCGGTTGAGGTTGGGGCCGTTGAGGACATAGATGAGCTTGGGGATCATGGGGGTTGCACTTCCTTGAACTTGCACCGTTTGCCCGTGGGCAGCGTTGGCGAGTGGCCTATCTCATAGGCGGCAAGGTCGGCATCGCGCAATTGCGCGTCGGGGCTTTCGTCCCGGGTGAAGGGGGGAAACCTCAGGTAAGGTGCCTGCGGGAAGGGGCGAATCGCCGCGTCGGGTGTCGTCAGGCGCCTTGCTGGTCTTGGTCCCGCGAGCATACGAAGCGTTAGGGGCTCGAGGGTGGCCTGCCTGGCTGTGGGCTGGAGGGATTCGGCTTTGCCGCAGTCCGGATCGTTGACGTGATTCGAGCCGCCGTCGCTGCAAGGCAGGTTGCGACCAGGCGGGCCAGGGGCTCATGCTGGTGTCTGTTGGCGGTATGCCTGTTTTCTACGGCGCGTTCTCGCGGGCCTGAAGCTGGCTGAATGCGGCGAAATCTTGAGTGACGGCTTACGAGCAAGGCCCATACGAAAACGGGCCGCTTTCGCGACCCGTTTTCGTGTCATGCCATGATGACTTGTCTAATTGGTCGGGACGAGAGGATTCGAACCTCCGACCCCCACACCCCCAGTGTGATGCGCTACCAGGCTGCGCTACGTCCCGACCGGAGGGCGCCCTATAGGCGGGCTTTTTCAGGAGCGCAACCCTCTATCGACATGATCGGCAAGGTTTCTTCGCAAACTCTTCAAACGGCCTTGGAACTGCGTGGTCGGCTGCCTACCTTTCGCGGCGGATGGGGTGAGAGTCGGCAGGTTCGTTGCCAGATTGGTGCTTTGTTGCTAACCGCCCGCATCCGATACAGCCCTTTAAGGGCAGTGCCTCGATGCCCGGTGCGCCGGGTCGGTCCTGCAAGGCCGGCTCGCGAAGCGCGCGGGTAATCGGGGCGACGACATAGAAGGTCTCTTAGGTTCCATGAACAGCTCGATTCTCAACCAGCTTGCCGCCGCATCGGGTGGGGCCGCCCCCGCATGGCTGCAGTACCTGCCCTTTGTGGCGATGGCGCTCATTTTCTGGTTCCTCATCCTGCGTCCGCAGATGAAGCAGCAGAAGGAGCATCGCTCCAAGCTGGAAGGGATCAAGCGCGGTGATGAGGTCCTCACTGGCGGCGGTTTCGTGGGCAAGGTGGTCAAGGTCGACGACAACTACGTCGAAGTCGAGCTGGCCAAGGGCATGGTCGTCAAGGCGGTGAAGTCCACTATCAGCGACGTTATTCCCCCTGCTGGCAAGAAGCCCGCGAACGACTGATAGTTCAGGTGGGGGCCGGTCCCGTGTGGGGCCAGCCCCTTTTGTCTAGCCTCGTCCTCCTGGAGTAAAGCACAAGGCAATGCTCGATTTTCCCGTATGGAAGAAGGTCTGGTTCTGGGGCGTCGCGCTGATCTGCGCGGCCCTTGCTCTGCCTTCGCTGTTTTCCCTGGCGAACGCGCCATGGCCCTCTGCGCTTCCCAATGCGCAGGTGAACCTGGGTCTCGACCTCGCCGGTGGCAGCCACATCCTCCTTGAGGCCGAAAAGGGCCAGGTCGCCCAGCAGCGCATCGAGAACATGGAAGAGAGCGTGCGCGCCCGCTTCCAGGCTGCCAGCCCGCGCATCGCCATCGGCGATATTTCGCGCACCAATGGCCGCCTCTCGTTCATGCTCAAGGACACAAGCCAGGTCGACGCCGCGCGCGACGAACTGGTCAATCTCACTACGGGAGCGGGTCTTACCGGTCAGCGTGACTGGGATATCCGCGTCGAGGACGGCAACCGCTTCATCCTCACGCCGACCCAGGAAGGGCTCGACCAGGCTGTCTCGGACGCCATGGATTCGGCCATTGAGGTCGTGCGCAAGCGTATCGATGCGCTCGGTACCCGTGAGCCCACGATCATCCGCCAGGGCGATGCGCGCATCGTCGTGCAGGTCCCCGGGCTTGATGATCCCGAGGCGCTCAAGCAGCTGATCGGTCAGACCGCCAAGCTTGAATTCAAGATGGTGGACGAAAATGCGGCGCCCAACGATGTGGCGAACGGCATCGCGCCTCCGGGCGACGAGATCGTGCCGTATGCCGAGGGCAGTGAAGTTGGCGGCGTATCGTCCATCGCGGTCAAGCGTCTGGGCGGCATCAAGGGCGACCAGCTGACTAATGCGCAGCAGTCCTTTGAGCAGCAGACCAACCGTCCGGTCGTCTCGATCACGTTCAACCAGCAGGGCGGTGCGAAGTTTGCCGAACTGACCCAGCAGAACGTTGGCAAGCGTTTCGCGATCATTCTCGACGGCAAGGTCCTGTCGGCCCCGAGCATCAACGAGCCGATTCTGGGCGGCAGCGCCCAGATCTCGGGCAGCTTCAGTGTCGAATCGGCAACCCAGCTGGCTATCGCCCTGCGCTCGGGCGCGCTTCCGGTTGACCTCACCGTGGTTGAGGAGCGCACTGTCGGCCCCGATCTAGGCGCCGATTCGATCAAGAAGGGGCTCATCGCCATGGGCGTGGGTTCGCTGCTCGTGATCGGGCTGATGATCGGCTCTTATGGCCGCTTCGGAATCTACGCGACCGCTGCGCTCATCATCAACGTGCTGATGATCCTTGGCATCATGGCGCAGATCGGCACCACGCTGACCTTGCCGGGTATTGCCGGTTTCGTGCTGACGATTGGTGCGGCCGTGGACGCCAACGTGTTGATCTACGAACGTATCCGGGAGGAACGAAAGCGTGGGCGACGTGTCTTCACCTCGGTGGAGAATGGTTACAAGGAAGCCAGCCGCGCGATCTATGACGCGAACATTACCAACTTCATCGCCGGTGTCCTGCTCTTTGCGTTCGGCTCGGGTCCGGTGCGCGGCTTCGCGGTCGTTCTCATCATCGGCCTGTTCACCAGCGTCTTCACCGGCGTTGCCATGACGCGCATGTGGGTGGCCGGTTGGCTGCGTGCAAAGCGTCCCGCAGACCTGACCATCTGAAGGCTGATCCCATGCGCCTCATCAAACTTGTCCCTGACAACACGAACATCCACTTCCTGCGCTGGCGGGTGCCGTTCTATATCATCTCCTGCCTACTGATCGCGGCAAGCTGGGGGCTGGTCCTGACCAAGGGCCTGAATTACGGCGTCGACTTCGCTGGCGGGCAGGAAATTCAGGCCACTTTCACCGAACAGGAGGAGGCGCCGATCGCGAGCCTTCGCGAGTTGATCGGCGGACTTGGCTATGGCGAACCCGTGATCCAGCGTTTCGGCGAAGCCAACGAGGTCTCGATTCGCTCCAAGCTGCCCGAGGAAGCCGAAGGCAACCCGGGCGCAGCGGCGCAGATCTCCAAGCAGATCACCAGCGCTATCTCGACCGCCTATCCCGACGTGCGCATCGATGGTGTGAGTACCGTTTCGGGCAAGGTCTCGGGCGAGTTCCGCGAGATGGCGATCTGGGCGCTGGGCGCGGCGATGCTGGCGATCTCGCTCTACATCTGGGTGCGCTTTGAGTGGCAGTTCGGCGTCGGCGCGCTCTTCGCGCTGTTCCATGACGTCTCGCTGACGCTGGGCATGTTCGCGCTGTTTCAGATGGAGTTCAGCCTGCAGATCATCGCGGCGATCCTGGCGATCATTGGCTATTCGTTGAACGACACTATCGTCGTCTACGACCGTATCCGCGAGGACCTGAAGAAGTACCGCAAGATGCCGCTGCCCGAACTGCTCGACATGTCGGTCAACGAGACGCTGGCGCGTACGGTGATGACCTCGGCCACCCTGCTGGTTGCGCTGATCCCGCTCCTGATTTTTGGGCCGGAGAGCCTGTTCGGGCTCGTTGCGGCGATCACGGTGGGTATCTTCGTGGGTACCTACAGCTCGATTTACATGGCCGCGCCAATCTTGATCTGGCTGGGTGTCTCGGGCGAAAGCTTCATTCCCAACGAATCGGACATCGACCGCCAGGAGCGCCTCGCGCGCGAGCGTGCCGCCAAGCCGTAAGGGCTGTGGTCACGACGAACACGAAAAGGGGCGTCTTCGGGCGCCCTTTTTTTGACCTCCTGGATTCGGGGGCGGCCGGTGGGAGGGGCATACCCCCCGAGATGACGATGATGCAGGCCATTGCCGACCAGAGCCGGCCTGGTTCGCTCGACGCTCGGGTGAACCAGGCGGCACCGGATACGCCGTGCTAGCCCCTGAGGGCCGGGACCGGATCGGGGCCTGAGTCTAGCGCCCTGTGTGAATCGGCCGCCCTTCCAAGACATCGCTCCAAAACTGGACGAGGTTCTCGGCGTTCTTGCCCCAACTGAAGCGATGGACGTTCGCGGCGACTTCGTCCTGCGACGGCGGATCGGCGAGGATGGACCGGATGGCCTCGGCAATCGCATCGGGCGTGCGTTCGGCGATGCGGCCTGCGCTGGGGTCTTTCATGACCTCGCGCGCGCCGCCGATGTCGGGAATGACGATGGGCGTGCCCGAAGCCAGCGCTTCAATCCAGACGTTGGCGAGACCTTCGCTGGCCGAGGGCAGCACCATGACGTCGGCTGCGCACAGGAGTTGGGGAAGTACGTCGTGGCTGACCATTCCGAGAAAATGCACGCGGTCGGCGACGCCAAGGATCTCCGCTTCGGCCTTTAGGCGTGGCCCGTCCTCGCCCGAGCCTGCAAAGGCGAGCCGCGCTTCGGGAAAATGGATGAGAGCTTCAAGTACAAGCCGCTGGCCCTTGCGCGCGATGAGCGCGCCCGGGGTCACGATCAGGGGGCCGATGTTCCAGATTTCGAGGCCGGGCATGGCCGAGACCAGGGTTCGCGCCGCGCTGCGTTCGATGGGATGGAAGCGCTCGCGATCAAGCCCGGTGTAGTGGACCCCAATACGCTCCTCGGGCATGCCGAGTACAATCATGTCCTCACGCAGGGCCTGGCTGACGGCAAGGAGCCCGCTGGCCTGCTCGGCCGCCTGCTGCATCTGTTCCCGGGGCGAAACGCGCCGTCCCCAGTAGTGGATGTCTGCGCCGCGTGACTTGATTGTCAGCGGGATGCCCAGTTCGCGCGCGACAATGGCTGCAGCCGGGCCGTCGGGGAAGAAAAACTGGGCATCGACGAGGTCGAAAGGGACTTCTTCGTGCAGGCGCCGGACGAGAGGGAGGATAGCCTTGGCGATTCGGCCGGGGTTACTGTCTCCGCCCAGCTTCGGAATCGTGGTGAAGCGCGGGTAGTAGGTCGGGATGCCCGCGTCGTCGCTCTCTTCGGGAAGGTCTTTAAGGGCCTTGTAGGGCGCGCGCGCGGATAGAGGCCAGGGTGGGATACCCAGCGGGCTGACCATGACGAGGTCGACATCGCCGCGCGCGGCGACCGCGCGCATCTGGTTGGCTACGAAGATACCAAAGCCGGGCTTGACCGCATTGGGGAATAGCGTGGCTATCGAGAGAACGCGCATGTCATTGCCTCGTTTGCGGTGCGCGCTCGCTCAGAGAGCGCGCACAAGTGTTTCGGCCAGCGCGATCCATTCCGGTTCCTCGATGCGGAGAGGTGGGCGCCGGGCAAGGGAAGGAAGCAGCGTAACGAGGCTTCGTTCCTCATCCGTTGAAATACTTACGATTCGCCCGAAGGAAACGCGTCCACCCGGCAAGGGGACCAGGGCGTCGCGATTGATGAGATGCGACGTGGCGGCCGTCAGCGAACCGGCATCGAGATGGCGCATCCATACCTGATCGCCGGCGCGGTAGTCACCGGCAGCGACTTCGATGCCCAGAACGACCCAGCGTGCGAGCGGGTCGATCTCGCTGTGGGGAAGGATGTCGTGGGGAACGGTCAGCGGGCGCAGGCCCGTTGGGCCGTGGCTTGCGATCATGAGCGCGGGGCTTGCCGCCTCGGTGCGCAGGAGACTGCCCGCTTCGACCCCGAGCGCCGCGGCGATGCGGTTCATCCAGTCGAGCGAAAGCGTACGCGTACCAGTCTCAAGGCGTCCTATGGTCTGGGCGGTGGTGGGCGGCGAACAGGCCGCAGCGACATCCGCCAGGGTCATGCCCTTTTGCTGGCGGATGGCGCGGATTCGATCGAGCATGGAAAGCGGGGCCTGCGGATAACCGGATTGGCTTGCCACTTTCGTTGCAAATTACCGATTTGGCAAGTTCAGTCAGCCCTCGACTTGTTCGGCGAGTTCCAGCCAGCGCTCTTCGGCGGCTTCCTTTTCGGCCTGCGCCTTTTCGATGGCCTTGGTCAGCGCGGCGAACTTGTCCGGGTTCTTTGTGTAGAGGTCCGGGTCTGCGAGGGCGGCCTCGTCGCGTTCGATTGCTGTTTCCAGTTCCTCTATACGCTTGGGTAGCAGGTCGTAGTCGCGCTGGTCCTTGTAGGAGAGCTTGGTGCTCTTGGGCTTGGGCGGAGGAGGGGGCGCGGACTCGGTGCTGGCGCTTTTTGCCTTGCCGTTTGAGGTTCTCTCGCGCCGCTTGGCTTCCCAATCGGCATAACCGCCCGCGATAACGTCGATGTGGCCGCTGCCGTCGAGCCCCAGCGTCAGGTTGACGGTGCGGTCGAGGAAGTCACGGTCGTGGCTGACGATGAGCACGGTGCCTTCGTAGTCCGAGATCACTTCCTGAAGGAGGTCGAGGGTCTCGAGGTCGAGGTCATTGGTCGGTTCGTCGAGCACGAGGAGGTTCGAGGGACGGGCGAACTCACGCGCCATGAGCAGGCGCGATTGCTCGCCGCCCGAGAGGGTGCCGACCTTGGCGTCGATCAGTGAGGGATCGAATAGGAAGTCCTTGAGGTAGCCCTGCACGTGTTTGCGCACACCGCGCACGTCGACCCAGTCGCTGCCCTCGGCGATCACGTCGCGCAGCTGCATCTCGGGCTTGAGGAACGAGCGTTGCTGGTCCAGGACGATGGAGGTCATCGTCTGGGCCTGCGTGACCGTGCCCTCATCGGGTTCAATTTCGCCGGTCAGGATCTTGAGCAGTGTCGATTTGCCCGATCCGTTCGAGCCGACGATGCCGATGCGGTCGCCGCGCTGGATGCGCAGGGAAAAGTCCTTGATGACCGTACGTTCATTCTCGCCTTCGCCAAAGCGCTTGGTGACGTGTTCGGCGACGATCACCGACTTGGTCTTGGAACCATCGCCCGATACGCCGAGCTTGGCGGTGCCTTGAGGGCCCATCATCGCGGCACGCTGGGCGCGCATTTCCCAGAGCTTGGCAAGGCGCCCCTGGTTGCGCTTGCGCCGTGCGGTGACGCCTCGCTCCAGCCAGTGCGCTTCGATCTTGAGTTTTGCGTCGAGCTTCTCAGCGGCGCGGGTCTCTTCCTTCTGGACTTCCTCTTCCCACGCCTCGAAGCCGCCGAAGCCGACTTCCTTGCGGCGGATCGAACCGCGGTCGAGCCACAGGGTTGCCTTGGTCAGGCGCGTGAGGAACGTACGGTCGTGGCTGATGACGACGAAGGCGCCCTTGTAGCGTTGGAGCCAGCCTTCGAGCCATTCGATGGCGGCGAGGTCGAGGTGGTTGGTCGGCTCGTCGAGCAGAAGCAGGTCGGGCTCGGAGGCGAGCGCGCGGCACAGTGCGGCGCGGCGGCGCTCACCGCCCGATGCGCTCTTCGACTCGCGCGAGAGGTCGATACCGAGCTGGTCGGCGATCGCTTCTACCTCGTGGGGCTGCGGGCCGTCCTCGCCGTGGATGGCGAAGTCGAGCAGGGTGTCGTAGCCGGTGAAGAAGGGGTCCTGCTCCAGCGTGACGACGCGCGTGCCGGGCTGGATCGAGCGCTTGCCCGCGTCCGCCTCGACGATCCCTGCGATCAGCTTGAGCAGCGTCGTCTTGCCCGCGCCATTGCGGCCGATCAGCGCGAGGCGGTCACGCTGGGCTATGTTGATGTCAAGATCCTGGAAGAGCCAGCCGGTGCCCTGGATCAGGCCGAGGCCTTCCCAGCTGAGAATAGGTGCAGTTGCCATAATGCCAGCGCCCTACAGGCGCAGGGCAGGGGCTGGCAAGCGTCCTTGGAAGGGGGAGGGCCGGACGCGGCGGCACGACCTGTCGCGAATGGACAACACTTGCCCCGTTGCATGGTGCATCTGGCATTCAGGGCTTGTTCAATCCCTTTGCCTTAGGCAACCAGACCATAATGAAATATCGTAGCTTTTCTTCCACGGCGGTGGCCGCGATGGTCCTTGCCCTCTCGGTTGGCGGCACAGCTGCGCTTCCGGCTCGGGCCGAGGCCCAGAACGGTGAGCAGGGCCAGGTGCGCAAGGAGCGACGGGCTGGCAATATCCTGTCCAGTCGGCAGATCGAGAAGATCGTCCTGCCGCGCATGAGCGGAATGCAGTACATCGGCCCGGAGTACGATCCCGCGGCGATGGCATACCGCCTGAAGTTCATCGAGAACGGCAAGGTCTATTATGTCGACGTCGATGCGCGTACGGGGCGGATCATCGGCCAGTCGCACTGAGCCTGTCCGCTTCGCCATCGAGGCAAGTCGGGCTCGTGTCGCGGGAACCTCCCGCGGCCCCGTCGCTTGACGCTGCACAGCTTTGCACCCATCTCGCATGGGATCTTAGAGGGAGGACCAGAATTGCGCATCCTGATCGTCGAGGATGAACCCACACTCGGCAACCAGCTCAAGTCGACGCTGGAGCAGAACGGCTATGCCGTCGATCTTTCGACCGATGGCGAAGATGGCCATTTCCTCGGCTCAACCGAAGACTACGACGCGGTCATTCTCGACCTCGGCCTGCCCGAGATCGATGGTCTGACGGTGCTTGGCATGTGGCGCAAGGAAGGGCGCAACTTCCCGGTGCTGGTGCTTACGGCACGCGATTCTTGGTCGGACAAGGTCGCGGGGCTCGACGCGGGCGCGGATGACTACCTCGCCAAGCCGTTCCAGACCGAGGAGCTTATCGCGCGCCTGCGTGCCTTGATCCGCCGCGCCTCGGGCAACACTTCCAGCGAATTGACCGCAGGGGACGTGCGCCTTGATACGCGCTCGGGCCGCGTGACGTTGGCCGGAGAGCCGGTCAAGCTCACCGCGCAGGAATACAAGCTGCTGTCATATCTCATGCACCACAAGGGCAAAGTGGTCAGCCGCACCGAACTGATCGAGCACATCTACGATCAGGATTTCGATCGCGATTCGAACACGATCGAGGTCTTCGTGACGCGCATCCGCAAGAAGCTCGGGTCTGACGTCATCACCACGATCCGTGGGCTTGGTTACAGCCTCGACGATCCCGCAGAGCCGACCCGGGCCTGAGGCGTCGGGAGAGGCGAAGGTGATCAGCGCGCGCGGGCCGGTGCCTGCACAGGACATGCCGGCCAATACCGGCTCGCTCGCGCGGCGCATGATGCTGATTGCGGCAGGCTGGATCTCGATCCTGCTGCTGCTGGGCGGATTTGCGCTCGACAGTGCGCTGGCGGGTCTTGTCACGCGCAATTTCGACGAGCAACTCAGCTACATGCTGCTCGGCATGATCGGCTCGGCCGAAATCGCACCCGATGGTGAGGTCTATTTCAACCGGCCACTTGGCGACCAGCGCTTTCTTGAGCCCAATTCGGGCCTGTACTGGCAGATTCGCGCCAAGGGGCATGAGGACTTTTCCTCTCGCTCCTTGTGGGATCTGACGCTGGATGTGCCACCCGATCACTACGATGCGCAGCCCCACGTCTACAATTCCGACCAGTTTTCCGGCGAACCGTTGCGGGTGATGGAACGCTCGATCATTTTGCCTGGCAGCGATGCCGAGTGGATGTTTACCGTGGCCGCAAGCCGCGAGGAACTGGACGAGCAGATCAAGACGTTTCGCTCAATCCTCATCTACAGTTTCGCGGTGCTTGGGGTCGGTCTCCTGCTCATGGCGGGGCTCCAGACCTGGTACGGCCTGTTCCCCTTGCGCCATGTGCGCCGTGCAATCCAGAAGCTGCGCACCACCGGCGTAGCCCGCGTGAACGATCCGCTGCCCAAGGAAGTCGCCCCGCTGGTCGAGGAGCTGAACGCGCTGCTCGCGCATACCGAGAATCAGGCCGAAGAGGCACGCACTCATGCGGGGAATCTTGCTCATGCCCTCAAAACGCCACTGACGGTCGTCACCAACGCGGCTTCGGCACAGGAACCGGACCTCGACAAGACGGTGATCCGGGAGGTTGCCAACATGCGTCGCCATGTCGACCACCATCTCGCCCGCGCCCGCGCCGTGGGGCGTCGCGCTGCGGGCATGTCGCGCGCCGAAGTCTGGCCCAGCCTGGAAGCGGTGTTCCGCGCGGTCGAGCGGCTCTACGACACGACCCGCTTCGACCTTGATGGCGACAAGGGCGCCACGGTCGCGCTGGAAAAGCAGGACCTGGAAGAACTCCTCGGCAATCTTATCGAGAATGCGGCGAAGTACGGCGGCGGCAGTGTCTTTGTGACCGTCGATCCGCCGGGGGCCAATCCTCGCCCGGGGCTCTGCGAAATTTGGATCGAGGATGATGGCATGGGCATCCCGGAAGCCGAGCGTCCGCGCATCTTCGATCGCGGCGCGCGTCTCGATACCGGCAAGCCTGGTACTGGCCTTGGCCTTGCCATTGTGCGCGATGTCGTGGAAATCTATGGCGGTTCGGTCGAACTGGCCGAAAGCGAGGACCTTGGCGGCCTGTTGGTCAAGCTGAGGCTCCCGCGCGCAGCGGTGTAAGGGACGGTGTGAATGGCAACCTTCCAAGGGGCCATGCGCTTTGGGGGAAATGTGGCCGGGCAACGGTTGCAGCGTAGGCGCGAAAGTCTATGTCGGCCCCATACCGACATTCCCCATTCTCATGCGACAAGGCGAGGAGCCGACATGAACGAAGACATCACCCTGACGCTGACCACGGACGAAGTCGCCATGCTGGTCGATGCCCTGGAAGTGGACCTTGAAGGTTATCTGGAATCCTCCAAGGAAGCCGAATCGACGGGTAACCGTTCGGAAGTGAAGACCTTCAACGATGCGGCCCTTCGCATCCAGACCCTCATGGCCAAACTCCAGGAATACGTTCCGGAGTGAGCCTTTCGGGCGCGTTCGCTTGCCGCGTGACGCGGCGCCGTTCGCATACGAAAAAAGCCGTCGCGTAATGCGACGGCTTTTTTCGTATGCGGGCAGGGCGTGCGCGGGATCAGGCGTTCTTGGCCCGCTCGTGATGGCGGATCACTTCCTGGATGATGAAGCGCAGAAACTTCTCGCCGAAGTCCGGGTCCAGATTCGCATCCTCGGCGAGCTTGCGCAGACGGTCGATCTGGATCTGCTCGCGGCCGGGATCTGAGGCGGGCAGATCGTGTTCGGCCTTATAAGCCCCGACCGCCTGCGTGATCCGAAAACGCTCGGCCAGCATGTGGATGAGGGCGGCATCGATATTGTCGATGCTCGAACGAAAGCCGGCAAGAACCGGATCGGTGGCGGGCGTATCCTGTGTCATCGTCTGGGCGCGCTAGCATGGCTTTGGCCCTTCGGCCAGTCGCGCAATGGAGCCGAAGGCGTCCTTTTTGCACTTGCGTCAGAGAGCGTGAGCCCCCATTGCGCCCCCGATGAGTGCAGAAGTCATATCCTTGCGGGAACGCGGGTCGCAGCCTTCCCTCGCTCCCATGCTGGCGCTGACGGCGCCGGGCATGAACAGCGTCAACGCTGTCATCCTTGACCGGATGCAGAGCGAGATCCCCCTGATTCCGGCGCTCGCCGGGCATCTGATTGCCGGCGGCGGGAAGCGTATGCGCCCGATGCTGACGGTCGCCGGGGCCGAGCTGTGCGGCTACCAGGGCACGCGCCACCACAAGTTGGCGGCCGCCGTGGAATTCATCCACACCGCCACCCTTCTGCACGACGACGTCGTGGACGGTTCGGAAACGCGCCGCGGCAAGGCGGCGGCCAACATTGTCTTCGGCAATCCCGCGACGGTGCTGGTGGGCGACTTCCTCTTCACCCGCTCGTTCGAACTGATGGTCGAGGACGGCAGCCTCAAGGTGCTCAAGATCCTCTCGACGGCAAGTTCGATCATCGCGGAGGGGGAAGTTGACCAGCTGACCGCCCAGCGCCGGATCGAGACGAGCGAGGACCATTACCTCGACATCATTGGCTCCAAGACGGCAGCGCTCTTTGCTGCGGCCACGCGCATTTCCGCCGTGATTGCCGAAAAGAGCGAGGCCGAGGAACTGGCGCTCGATTCCTATGGCCGCAATCTTGGAATTGCGTTCCAGCTGGTGGACGATGCCATCGACTACGATTCCGAGGCCGCTGAATCGGGCAAGGACAAGGGCGACGATTTCCGTGAGGGCAAGATGACCCTGCCGGTGATCCTGGCCTACGCGCGCGGCAACGCCGAGGAGCGCAAGTTCTGGGAAGATGCCATTGCGGGCTTTCGCTGCGATGACGAGGACCTCGCTCACGCGATCACGCTTATCAACAAGCACGGCTGTGTCGAAGCGACCCGCGAGCGCGCGCGTATGTACGCGCAGCGTGCCATCGATGCATTGTCGATCTTCCCGTCGGGCGCGGCGCGCGACGCCATGGCCGAAGCTGTCCAGTTCGCGGTCGCTCGTCGCTACTGAGGGGCGGATCGTCACTTGATTTCAAGTGCGTAGCGTTACGCGCCCGATAAGGGCGGCGTAACGCACGATTTGCGCGGCCACGGCAATTGCAGCGCTCTTGGCAGACCGCTAAGGCAGGCCGTGATGCGAGACGTCTCGGCACTTTCCCATACCGGTTACCGCTCCGGTTCCGCGCGCCAGCGTGCCCTTTCAGCGTCGCTGTCGGCGGGGATCGTCGTGCTTGTTCTGCTTGCGGCGATCTACCAGACCCAGATCGCGCCGCACCTTGACGATGCCGCCCCCAAGGTGACGAGCTTCGACGTCGAGGGCGAGCATCAGGACAAGGGCGACAAGGCCGCTGAGGAAAAGCAGGAAGAGGCGGAAGAAGAGGAAAAGCCCGCCGAGCGCGAAGTGCCCGAGCGCTTCGTCGAGCCGGTCGAAGTGCCGCCGGAAAAGGCGCCGACTGCGCCGCAGCCCAAGCCTGCCTATTCCTGGCTCAAGATGTCGAGCACCGACATGGCCGCCGCCGATATTGGCAAGATGAGCGCGCCAGCGCCAACGACCGGAAACGAAGCGGGAGGGGGCAAGACCTACGGGCCGGGTGAGGGGCCAGGCGGCGCTGTTCTCTATAACGCGGATTGGTACCGACGGCCGACCAATGCCGAACTGGCCAGCTACCTGCCCGCGCAGCGGCCCGATGAGGGATACGGTCTCATCGCATGCCAGACCATTGCCGACTACAGAGTGGAGAACTGCCAGATTCTGGGCGAATCGCCGCGGGGATCGGGCTTCGGGCTCGCGGTCCTCAACGCAGCTTGGCAGTTCCGCGTGAAGCCGCCGCAGATCAACGGGAAACCCCAATTGGGCACCTGGGTGCGGATCCGCATCGACTACGGTATCCGTAGGCTCTAGGCCTTAAAAACCATCACGCGGACTTTGCTATTGGGCCAGCTGCGTGTGGACGTTGCTGTCCATTTCCATCCGGTGCAACAGGGCCGCAAGCGGCATGGGCCGGGCAATGAGATAGCCTTGCGCAAGCGGGAAACCAGCCAGGCGTGCGCTGATAAGCTGGTTGTCGGTTTCAATGCCCTCGATCACGCATTCCAGGTCAAGGGAACGGGCAAGGTTGCGGATCGCCGTGTTCAGCCGTCGTCCGGCCGCTTCGTCGAGCTGCGAGGCAAAGCTGCGGTCGATCTTGAGCACATCGAGCGGCAACTGATGAAGCGAAGACAAGCTGGAATATCCAGTGCCGAAATCATCGAGCGCGATCTTGGCCCCGGTTGCGTGAAGGCGGCCAAGCGCGCTGCGGGCACGTTCCAGTTCGGTGATGAGCGAAGTCTCGGTGATCTCGAAGAGAAAGCGCTTGGGCGAGCAGGTCATTCCCTCGATCCGTTCGAGCAGCCCGGCAATCGTGCTCGGGTCGGAAAGGTCGTGGCCGGACAGATTGAAGGACATGCGCAGGTTCTCGGGAAGCGCGCCCATCGCCTGCAACGCCTTGTCGAAAAGGATCAGGGTGACGTCGCGGGCGCGTCCAAGACGCTCACCTGTCGCAATGAGCTGTTCGGGCGAAACCTCACCGATCAGGGGGGACGTCCAGCGCGCCAGGCACTCGACGCCGATGAAGCGAAGGTCTGTCGTGTCGACGATCGGTTGGAAGGCGAGCGAGAGTTCGGCGTCGAGATCGGCCGCCTGGAGCGCGGTCTCGAGCGTCTGCTCGGATCGGATCAGGGCTTCCAGCTCCTCGGTAAAACGCACGCATTGCCCGCGCTTGTGGTTCTTGGCGTGGTAGAGCGCAAAGTCGGCGCGGTCGAACAGCAGGTTGGCGGTTGTCGCCGCTTCGGGATAGGAGGCAAGGCCAACAGAGCAGCCGACCGACACGACCACATCGCCCAGTTGCCCAGGCTTGCCGATTTCCTCGGCGAGGCGCTGGGCGACGGCTTCGGCTTGCTCGAGGTCGCCGATGACAATGAGCCCGAATTCGTCACCGCCGAGCCGCGCAAGGATGGTATCGACGGGCGCGGCTTCGACCATTCTCTGGCCCAGAATGGAGAGCAGGCGATCACCGATGGCATGGCCATAGGTGTCGTTGACCGGCTTGAAGCGGTCGAGGTCGAGCAGCCCGACGCAAAACGGGCGCTCGCGCGGCGAACCGGCAAGGAGCTTCTCGAGGGCGGTGAAGAAGTAGCGGCGATTGGGAAGGCCAGTGAGAGCATCGGTCTGCGCGAGGTAGGCGTTTTCTTCGCCCAGCGACTGGGCCTGGCGCCGTTCGCTGTTGAGCGCGCGCTGCGAGACTTCGAGCTCCACGAAGGCGTTGTAGGAGTTGCGAGTCAGCTTCAAGATGACGACAGCCACCAGCGCGAGATTGATGGCGATTGCGATGTTGACTTCGGTTCCAACGTAGAGCGCGTGGGCGAGGAAGGATAAGGTGCCGGTCAGGCAAACCGCCTCGGCGGCCTGCGGCAGGAAGCTGAGGCAGTAAACGCAGCCAAGCAGGGTTACGGCTAGAAAGATCGAAACATGTCCGTGTTCATAAGGTCCGCCATAGAGATCGAGCGTGAAGGCCCAGAACACGAAGGCGAGAGAGAACAGGAAGGAGAGGCGCGTCGTGGCTTGGAGCTTGGCCGCTACCAGGCTGGGAACGAAGGAATCCGCCTTGACCGGTCGGATCCAAATCACCATGCGCACCAGCGAAATGCCGACCATAACCGCAGGTATGGCGAATACGAGTAGTGCAGGGGCCACGTGGCGATGGGTAAAGGCCAGGATCGTGGTGTTTGTGGACAGAAGCCCGTAGAGAGCCGGGATCTGCTGGCGCAGACGCAAATACTGCGCGACAACCAACGGATGCTGACCGGCTTTCGCGGTGTTCAGGCGAGGGCTATTCTCTTGCTGCAAATCCGTAGTCTCCGCAGGCATGGCTAACGGACAATGATTGACGAAATGTACACGTGCCGGAAATTGAGGCAGGTTTTTCCTTCTACGATGTTTCATGCATTTAACCATATAACTTGCGTATTGTTGCGGAGATCGTGTGAATGCGGCGACCATCTTTCGGGAGGCCGGAGATGACACGCTTGCCGGTAGAGGAGGTTTTTCCCCAGCTTCGCATGGCCCTCAATACGCATGCAGGGGCGGTCCTCATCGCACCTCCAGGGGCCGGCAAGACCACCGCCGCCGCGCCCATGCTGCTCACCCAGCCATGGTGTACGGGTAAGATCATCCTGCTTTCACCGCGCCGTGTCGCGGCCCGGGCGGCGGCGGAACGGATGGCCGAGCAGCTTGGTGAAAAGGCGGGCGATACGGTTGGCTATCTGACGCGGCTCGATAGCCGGACCTCGGCGCGCACGCGGATCCTGGTGATGACGGAGGCGATTTTCGTCTCCACGATCCTGGCCGATCCTGAGCTGGAAGGGGTCAGTGCGGTGCTGTTTGACGAGGCGCACGAGCGTCATCTCGACAGCGATCTCGGCCTGGCCATGGCGCGCGAAAGCCAGGACGTGCTGCGTGAGGACCTGCGCCTCCTGGTCATGTCCGCGACGCTCGACGGTGCCCGCTTTGCGAGTCTGTTGGGGCCGGGCACGCAGGTTATCGAGAGTGAGGGGCGTGCCTGGCCGCTCGAAATCCGCTGGCTCGGGCGCGCGGCCGAGAAGCGTATCGAGGAATCGGTGGCATCGGCCGTCCAGCAGGCCTGGCGCGAGGAGGACGGGGATATTCTGACCTTCCTGCCTGGCGTGCGCGAGATCGAGCGCGTCTCGGAACGTCTTCGCGAACGCCTGCCGTCCGCGCAAATTCATGCGCTGCACGGCCAATGCGATCCCGCAGCCCAGCGCGCAGCTATCCGGCGCGATCCTGAAGGGCAGCGCCGGATCGTTCTGGCCACCGCCATCGCCGAAACTTCTCTTACTCTCGATGGCGTGCGCATCGTGGTCGATGCCGGGCTGGCGCGGCGCGCGGAGTTCGACAAGGCCGCAGGCGTGACCCGCCTCGTTACGCACGCGGCCAGCCAGGCCTCGGCGGCGCAGCGGGCCGGACGCGCGGGCCGTCAGGGGCCGGGCGTAGCCTACCGATTGTGGGAGGAGGCGGCGCACGCGGGACGGCCCGCCTTCGAGCCTCCCGAGATCAAGGTCAGCGACCTGGCGCCCCTCACGCTTTCGCTTGCACAGTGGGGAGCAGGCGATCCGGCTCGGATGGCGTGGATCGACCCGCCGTCCGAAGTCGCGCTGGCGGCGGCGAGGACGCAGCTTCGCGGGCTTGGGGCGCTTGACGACGGGGGGCGGATCACGCCTTTCGGAGACAAGGTTTCGCGCCTGCCTGTCAGTCCAAGCCATGCGAGCATGATCCTTCAGGCCTGCCCACATGGATGTGCGCGCACAGCTGCCCGGCTCGCGCTGCTCTTGCAGGAAAGGGGCCTTGGTGGGCGCAGCGATGATCTTGCGCAGCGCCTGGCGCGGTGGGGCGCGGATCGCTCCGGGCGCGCCGAAGCTGCGCGCCAGCTGGCGGCAGGCTGGGCCCGCAAGGCGCAGGCGCTGATGGGAGGGGCTGTCGAGGAGGAGGACGTGCCGCTCGCGATATTCCTTGCCAGGGGGCAGCCCAGCATGCTGGCCCGGCGCCGCGATGCGAGCGGGGAGCACTGGTTGTCGGCGGGGGGGCGTGGGTATGTCCTCGATCCGGCCTCACCTCTCGCAGCAAGCGAGTGGATGGTGATCGGCGATGCGCAAGGGCAGGCACGCGGTGCGCGCATTCTCTCGGGCATCCCGCTGGAAGCGGCGGATGTCGAGGCCTGGCTGGGGGATCGAATGGAGCGCTGCTCGATCTTGCGCTGGAACGAGGCAGAGGCGCGCGTGGAGGCCCGGCTTGAGAGACGGATCGGTGCGATCGTGCTGGCGAGCAGACCCGATCCCGCACCCAACCAAGATGCGATTCGCACCTTTCTTCTCGAGAGAGTGCGCGCCAGTGGGCTCGACATCGTGCCGATGGGCAGGGCCTCGCAGGCGCTTTTACGACGTGCGCGTCATGCCGGGTTGGATGCCTTGGCCGAGGCTGCGCTGCTCGAAGACCTCGAAAGCTGGCTGGGCCCGGCTCTGGGACGGCGACTCGACGCAATCGACCAAGGAGCGCTTCATGGCGCGCTGCGCGGGCGCCTGACATGGGATGATCAGCAGCGAATTGATCATCTGGCTCCAGCGGAATTTCGTAGTCCGGCCGGCACGAGCCATGCCATCGACTATGAAGATGAAGGCGGGCCAAGTGTCGAGGTGCGCGTGCAGGCGCTGTTCGGGCTCGACCGGCACCCGGCCTATGGGAAGTCTGAAAATCCATTGCTTTTGAAGCTGACATCGCCCGCAGGCCGTCCGATCCAGACCACCCGGGATCTCCCTGGGTTCTGGCGGGGTAGTTGGAAGGATGTACAGCGCGAGATGAAGGGCCGCTATCCCCGGCACCGCTGGCCGGACGAACCCTGGAACGAGAACCCCAGTCTGAAGACCAAAAACGCGTTCGAACGCTCCGGAAAGGCGTGATTTGAACTTGATTTCTGGCGCGATTTGGGGGCAATGCTCATCCCCATGAGTGCACGCATCTACCAGCGCCCGAAGAATGCCATGCAGTCGGGCAAGGCCCTCCTGGACCAGTGGGTCCTCGAATTCCAACCCGCCGAGGCCAAGAAGCCCGATCCCCTCATGGGGTGGGCCGGTTCGGGCGACATGAAGCAGCAGCTCCAGCTGCGCTTCAACAGCGCCGACGAAGCCAAGGCCTACGCGACGCGTTACGGTATCGATGCCGAAGTCCACGCGACTCCGCCGCGCCGCCTCAAGATCCAGGCTTACGCCGACAACTTTCGCTGAGCTTTTCCCTCAGCGGGCAAGCGTTTGAAAGGAATTGCCCGGCTTCAGGAGCTCCAGGCAATTCCCGGGTTGCATTCCTGCCAAAGCATTGCCATAGGGCGCGCCGGGAGTCGGATGGACGTTTGCGTTCGCCAACTTGGTCAGGTCCGGAAGGAAGCAGCCACAACGGATTGCGACGGGTCATTCGGCTCCTTTGAAAACAGCGCCCATCGGGCGCTGTTTTTGTTTGTGCCTCAATCGTTCTCTTCGGTCCTGGTGATTTCCCGGTCGATCGTGAGCGCAAGCCTGTCCCACTGGGCTGCGACTGAAAGCAGCATTGTGTGGATCTCACCCGAGATGTGGACGATGGCGCGGCAGGCCTCGGCATCGCTGGGATCGCTTTCCAGCGTCTTGAAATGCGGCTTGAGCGCGGCGTCGCGCCGGGCATTTTCATTGGTTGTCGACGCAAATTCGGGGCTCATGAGCGTCGCATCCAGAATCGCGCGGCGTTGCTCTGCAGAGATGTCCGTGTGGTCGAGGCGCCCCAGCGTGCCTTGCGCGCGCGCATTTACATAATCCTCCAGGTGCTCCTCGTAGGTTCCATCGGCAAAGGGGCTGGTCAGGACCTTGGCGCGCGAATTGGCGCTGGCGCAGTCGTCTGCCGCGAACACGGGTAGCTTGGGCAGGGGTGTTGCTGTGGGCGCCGGCGCAGCTGCGGAGGCGGCAAACAGCGCAAGAACTTCCGAAATCATATCAAATCCAATTGTTTGATGGGGGAGCATTGGTGATGTGCGCTGGTACTGTCTTTGGCAAGCTGCGTGCGGTGTACGGCTTGTCCTCAAGAGCGCGCGAGTCTGTGGAGCAACGCGCAACGCACCTGACATTCCGTGCGCAAGCGCCTAGTCTTGCCAGCACGATGGACGATTCACGCGAAAACCCTGAGAACCGCCCGCCCTGGGATGACGCCGGGCAGGACGATCCGCGCCCCACCTCTCAGGAGCTTGAGGATGCCGGGCAGGCCTCGATGCTCGGGGAGGCTCCGGCGCAGGACCGCGGAGACGATGCGGACAAGACCCCTGACGGGCCCAGTGCGGCGGAACAGGAAGCGGCCGGACAAGCCTCCATGTTCGGTGGCAAACCTGCGGCACCTGCCGAGGAGGCCGCTCCAGCCATCGAGCCGGCACCATCTCCGGCTCCGGCCGCGTCCGTCACGGATGTTGCGCCTACGCCGGCGGCAAAGTCCGCCCCGGCTGTCTCGTCCGAAGACGCGCAGCAGCCTTACCGGGTGCTTGCCCGCAAGTATCGCCCCCAGACCTTCGACGAGCTGATCGGGCAGGAAGCGATGGTTCGCACGCTGGCCAACGCGATCAAGCGCGATCGCCTGGCCCATGCCTTTCTGATGACCGGCGTGCGCGGGGTGGGCAAGACCTCGACCGCGCGCCTGATCGCCAAGGCGCTCAACTGCATCGGTCCCGATGGCGAAGGCGGCCCCACGATCCATCCGTGCGGCCAGTGCGAGCCGTGCCGCGCGATTGCCGAGGGGCGCCATATCGACGTGATCGAGATGGACGCGGCCAGCCATACCGGCGTCGATGATGTCCGAGAGATCATCGAGGCGGTACGCTATGCTGCCGTTTCGGCGCGCTACAAGATTTACATCATCGACGAGGTACACATGCTTTCGCGCAACGCGTTCAACGCGTTGCTCAAGACGCTCGAGGAACCCCCGGCGCACGTGAAGTTCCTCTTCGCGACGACCGAAGTTGACAAGTTGCCGGTCACCGTGCTCTCGCGGTGTCAGCGCTTCGACCTGCGCCGTATTCCCACACCCATGCTGGCCGAGCATTTCGCTAAGGTCTGCGGACTTGAGGGTGTCGAGGCCGAGGACGAGGCGCTGGCGATGGTCGCGTCGGCCGCCGAGGGCTCGGTGCGCGATGGCCTCTCGATTCTCGACCAGGCGATTGCCCATGCCGACCTGGACGGGGAGGGGCAGGTCCGCGCTGACAAGGTGCGCGACATGCTGGGCCTGTCTGACAAGACCGTGCAGCGCCAGCTTTTCGCTAGCCTGCTGGAAGGTAACGGCGCGGGCGTTCTCGAGATCGTGGCGCGCCAGTTCGCGCTCGGCGTCGAGCCGATCGCGCTGATACGCGGGCAGATGGACCTTGCACACCGTATCGCGCTGGCGCAGGTCTCCGGTTCCGAGCCGGAGGCGCATTCGGCCGAGGAGCGCGAAGCCATTGGAGGCTGGGCAACGTCCCTCTCTGCCGGACAGGTCCATCGGCTGTGGCAGCTCCTCCTCAAAGGCTTCGAGGAAGTGAAATCCGCGCCCGATCCGCTGGTTGCCGCGCAGATGGCGCTGCTGCGGATCATGCATGCCAGCGACATACCCGATCCGGGGGCGCTGGTGAAGAAGCTGGAAGACCTCGTCGCGCGCGGACCCGTGCCCACCCAGGCATCTGCGCCAGCGCCCGCGACCGCTGCTCCATCGGGCGCAACGGCTGAGGCGGTCGCGTCGGCTGCTCCTGCAGGTTCGGCTCCTGCGACATCAGCGCCGGACCAGGCTCCCGCGCCGGACCCGGCAGTTCCGCCTGCTTCTGCGACTGAGGCTATCGCACCGGAATTTCTGGCGGCGCGCTGGGACAGTCTGGTCGATGAAGTCGAGCATGCAGGCGGTCCGACGGTTGCGAACATCATGCGCATGCAGGTGCGGGTGGCACAACTTGCACCGGGAACGTTGAAATACGAGCTTGCACCGAGCTTTCGCGAGGATATCAGCGGCTACCTGCGTGATGGTCTCGCCAAGGCAACTGGCCAGCGCTGGGAAGTCGAGCGCGTCGAAAGTGGCGGGATGCCGACAATTGTCGAGCGGGCCGAGGCCGACCAGGCGGCGGCTTCGCAGGCCCTGCGCAGGGCTCCGCTCGTGGAGGCGACTCTGGCAGCCTTCCCGGACGCCGAACTGATCGAGGATGAACGGCCCGCCGCCATTGGCGGTGGTGGCCGCAACTGGAGATAATGCAATGAAGTCCATGGAAGAAATGATTCAGGCGGCCCAGCAGGCTGCCGAAACGATCCAGAAGCAGATGACCGAAACGCAGAGCAAGCTCGACTCGATGGAAGTCGAGGGACTTTCGGGTGGCGGTCTTGTGAAGATTCGCTGCTCGGCCAAGGGTCGGGTCATCGGTGTCGCCATCGACGACAGCCTGATGCAGCCGAGCGAGAAGGGAATGCTCGAGGACCTGATCGCCGCGGCCTACAACGACGCACGGGTCAAGGCCGATTCGGTGGCGAATGAAGAGATGGGCAAGGCGCAGCAGGGCATGGGTCTGCCGCCGGGCTTCAAGATGCCGTTCTGAAGAATTTGTGCCGGGTTGTCCGCAGCTTGGGTGACCCGGCTGTGCCGTGATCTAACAGGGCAAGGGAAACTGCCGCAGGGCCTTCGAAGCACTTCCACAAGGCTTTGCGCGCTACCTCCATTGCGGATTGATAATTCGCCCCCATATCGTGCAACACTCTAAGCTGGGTGGCCGTTACGGCCCCCCATGAACAAGACCAGATGGAAATGCCCTTGAACCTGCTGCCCCTGCTTCCGCTCCGTGACATTGTCGTCTTTCCCGGCATGGTGGTGCCGTTGTTCGTCGGCCGTGAAAAATCGGTGGCAGCCCTTGAAGCCGCGATGGCAGGCGACAAGGACATTTTCCTGCTCGCGCAGCTTGATCCGGGCTGCGACGACCCGGATCGCGATGATCTCTACGATACAGGCGTAATTGCCAGCGTTCTTCAGCTTCTGAAGCTCCCCGACGGCACCGTGCGTGTTCTCGTCGAAGGGCAGGAGCGCGCGAAGCTGGAACGCCTACGCGCCGAGCAGACCGACGATGGCGAGATGCTGCTCGCCGAAGTCGAGAAGCTTGAAGGGGCGGAGGCCGAGGGCACCGAGGTCTCGGCCATGATGCGCTCGGTGATTGACCAGTTCAATGAATACGCCAAGCTCAACAAGAAGCTGAGTCAGGACGCGGGCGACCAGCTCGACGATATCGAGGATGCGGCCAAGCTCGCGGATACGGTCGCCGCACAGCTTTCCGCCAAGGTTTCCGACAAGCAGGCGGTCCTCTCCGAGGACGATCCGCTCAAGCGTCTGGAAATGGTCTATTCGTTCATGGAAGGCGAGCTCGGAGTCCTCCAGGTAGAGCGCAAGATCCGGGGGCGCGTGAAGCGCCAGATGGAAAAGACGCAGCGCGAGTATTACCTCAACGAGCAGCTCAAGGCGATCCAGTCCGAGCTCGGCGGCGGCGAAGGCGAGGAAGCCAACGAGCTGCAGGAATTGCAGGACAAGATCGAGAAGACCAAGCTTTCCAAGGAAGCGCGCGAGAAGGCGAACGCCGAACTCAAGAAGCTGAAGTCGATGCAGCCGATGAGCGCGGAAGCGACCGTCGTGCGCAACTATCTCGACATTCTTCTCGGCCTGCCGTGGGGCAAGAAGAGCAAGCTCAAGCGCGACATTTCGACCGCGCAGGACGTGCTCGATGCCGACCATTACGCGCTCGATAAGGTCAAGGACCGCATCATCGAGTATCTGGCCGTCCAGGCACGCACCAACAAGCTCAAGGGGCCGATCCTGTGCCTCGTGGGGCCCCCGGGCGTGGGCAAGACGTCGCTGGGCAAGTCGATCGCAAAGGCGACGGGCCGTGAGTTCATCCGCCAGTCGCTGGGCGGGGTGCGCGACGAGGCCGAGATCCGCGGCCACCGCCGCACCTATATCGGTTCGCTGCCGGGCAAGATCGTCTCGAACCTGCGCAAGGCAGGCAAGTCGAACCCGCTCTTCCTGCTCGACGAGATCGACAAGCTGGGCCAGGACTTCCGCGGCGATCCGGCTTCGGCGCTGCTTGAAGTGCTCGATCCCGAACAGAACGCGAAGTTCCAGGACCACTACCTGGAACTCGACATCGACCTGTCCGACGTGATGTTCGTGTGCACCGCGAACAGCCTCAATCTGCCGCAGGCGCTGCTCGATCGCATGGAGATCATTCGCCTCGAGGGGTACACCGAGGACGAGAAGGTCGAGATTGCCGAGCGTCATCTTGTGGCCAAGCAGGTCGAGGCGCATGGACTGAACGACGGCGAATTCACGCTGGCTGAAGCGGGTCTGCGCGATCTTATCCGCTACTACACCCGCGAGGCGGGCGTGCGTACGCTGGAACGTGAGATTGCGCGTCTTGCCCGCAAGTCGCTGCGCCAGATCCTTGAGGGCAAGACCAAGAGCGTGATCATCACGCCCGAGAATCTTGCCGACTACGCCGGTGTCCAGAAGTTCCGCCATGGCAATTCCGAAGAGGAGAACCAGGTCGGTGCGGTGACAGGCCTTGCCTGGACCGAAGTGGGCGGCGAGTTGCTGACTATTGAAAGCGTGACCGTTCCGGGCAAGGGCCAGATCAAGGCAACCGGCAAGTTGGGCGAAGTCATGAACGAGTCGATCCAGACCGCTTGGAGCTTCGTGAAGGCGCGCTCGCCAGCCTACGGCGTGAAGCCGAGCATCTTTAACAAGCGCGACATCCACATCCACCTTCCCGAAGGTGCTGTGCCCAAGGACGGACCTTCGGCGGGTATCGGTATGGTGACTTCCATCGTCTCGACGCTGAGCGGCGTGCCGGTGCGCAAGGATGTCGCGATGACTGGCGAAGTTACGCTGCGTGGTCGCGTTCTGCCCATTGGTGGTCTCAAGGAAAAGCTACTCGCGGCGCTGCGTGGTGGCATCACCACGGTGCTGATCCCGGAAGAGAACCGCAAGGACCTGGCTGAGATCCCGGAGAATGTGAAGCAGGGCCTGGACATCATTCCCGTCAGCCATGTTGACGAAGTGCTTGCCCGCGCGCTGACTGATACGCTCGAGCCCATCGAGTGGACTGAGGCGGATGAACTTGCGGCAGCGCCTCCGGCCCACGGCGGCGTGAGCGGGGCGACCGCGCACTGAGCAAAGCGGCGACCAGATTGAGAACAGGGCAAAGGGCGTCGCTTCGGTGGGCGCCCTTTTCCTTTGTGCTGTGGCACATGGACAGTTCGTTCCGCGCCAGGATTGACCGATTTTGCGTGTTGCTGCTGCTGTTTGCGTAATCTTTTGCGGCAATCGGGCGCATTTTGCGCAATCAATGGCAAAGGGCGCTTGTCATTGGGGGCAGGACCCTGTAACCGCCCGCCTTCACGTTTGGGCATGGGTCCTTGCGTGTTAAGCCAAGAAGGATCTTGAAATGGGTTACCGGGTAGCCGTTGTCGGCGCGACCGGAAATGTCGGCCGCGAAATGCTGAGCATCCTTGCCGAGCGCGAGTTCCCCTGCGACGAGATCGCAGCGGTGGCTTCGTCGCGTTCCACCGGCACGGAGATTGATTTCGGCGAGACCGGCAAGAAACTCAAGGTCAAGAACATCGAGCACTTCGATTTCACGGGCTGGGACATTGCGCTGTTCGCCGCGGGCTCGGGTCCGACGAAGATCTACGCACCCAAGGCCGCTGCACAGGGCTGTGTCGTGATCGACAATTCGTCGCTCTACCGCATGGAGCCTGACGTGCCACTGATCGTGCCGGAAGTGAACCCGGATGCGATCGATGGCTACACGCAGCGCAACATCATCGCCAACCCCAACTGCTCGACCGCGCAAATGGTTGTCGCGCTCAAGCCGCTGCACGATGCCTTCGGCATCAAGCGCGTCGTGGTCTCGACCTACCAGTCGGTTTCCGGCGCGGGCAAGCAGGGCATGGACGAACTGTTCGAGCAGAGCCGCGCGATCTTCGTAGGCGACCAGGTCGAGGCCAAGAAGTTCACCAAGCAGATCGCCTTCAACGTGATCCCGCACATCGACGTCTTCCTCGACGATGGTTCCACCAAGGAAGAGTGGAAGATGGTCGTCGAGACCAAAAAGATCATGGATCCCAAGATCAAGCTGCACGCGACCTGCGTGCGCGTGCCGGTCTTCGTGGGCCACTCCGAAGCGCTCAACATCGAGTTTGAAAAGGAAGTCTCGGCCGAGGAAGCGCAGAACATCCTGCGCGAAGCTCCGGGCGTGATGCTCGTCGACAAGCGTGAAGACGGCGGTTACGTCACCCCCGTTGAGTGCGTGGGCGACAGCGCCACCTACATCAGCCGCGTGCGCGAAGACCCCACGGTCGAGAACGGCCTTGCTCTGTGGTGCGTTTCGGACAACTTGCGCAAGGGCGCGGCGCTCAACGCGGTTCAGATCGCCGAACTGCTTGGCCGCCGCCATCTCAAGAAGGGCTGATTTCAGTACTTTGCGAACGGTTTTTGAAGCCCCCCGTCAGGTGTACTGGCGGGGGGCTTCTTTGTCCGGTCCTCTCGATAGCCGACATCCGAACCTTTGTCGCAAGCAAGCCTCGGGACATACCCCGATAGTGCCGGGAGGCCGACGCTGCCTTGGAAGGTGGGCCTGTGTTGGGTGGCTCTTGATCTGGCGCAAGGCGACACGCGGATCACGGGGCGCACAGTGCTCCCATCAAGGAGGTAGAAGGTATGTCAAAGAGCAACTTTCACGACTGGCCGCAGATGGCGAAGGACCTGAACCCGGCCATCGGTGAACTCAAGAAGAGCTCGCCGGGGCCGATGCAGGCTTTTTCCGAGATGGGTAAGGCAGCCCTTGCGCCCGGTGCGCTCGACACCAAGACCAAGGAGTTGATCGCGCTGGCTATCGGCGTGGCGGCACGCTGCAGGCCTTGCATCACCTACCATTCCTCAGGGGCCCAGCGTGCCGGGGCGACCCGCGATGAGATCGCCGAGGCCATGGGCCTTGCGGTCTACATGGGGGCAGGCCCTTCCGCGATGTATGCGGCACAGGCCCTGGAAGCTTTCGATCAGTGGGAGGAGAAAGCCTCTGGCTAAGGTTGCAAGATCGCGCCGAGCCGCGCAAAGACCCCCGGTGAGAGGTAGGATGCTGGTCCCGCGAGGCCGGTGCCTGCCTCTTCTGGTATGAGAAAGGGCGCGCGCGTGAGTGAGATCGAAAGCCGGATTGTCGAGGGTTTCGCCGATACCAAGTTGGTGGTGCATTGCATGGGGGAGGCGAGCGGGCATCCGCTAGTCCTGCTGCATGGCCTGTTCTCCAGCGCGCACGTGAACTGGATCAAGTACGGCAATGCACAGATCCTCGTGGATGCGGGATTCCGTCTCTACATGCCCGATCTTCGCGCGCACGGTGAAAGCGAGGCGCCGCATGATCCGCGCGCCTATCCCGAGGATGTCCTGGTCGAGGATCTCAAGAGCATTATCGCCGAGCTGGAGCTGAGAGATTACGATATGGGCGGCTTCTCGTTGGGGGCCCGGACTTCCGCGCGCGGTGTTCTGGCCGGGCTTGCGCCGCGCCGTCTGATCCTCGCGGGGATGGGCCTGTCCGGGCTTTCGGGCTGGGCGCATCGTTCGGCTCATTTCGTCGATGCCATCGACCGTTTCGGTTCCATTGAGCGCGGAGACCCGGCTTTCGTGGCCCAGGCTTTTATGAAGACGATGAAGATTGATCGCGAGGCCGCCCGGCTGCTGTTGGGTTCGGTCGACGATACCGCGCCTTCGGAGCTGGCGCGCATCATGATGCCGACGCTGTGTGTGTGCGGTGCGGACGATGAGGACAACGGCAAGGCGCAGGAACTGGCCGATGCCTTGCCGGACGGCCACTACGCCGAAACGCCGGGCAACCACATGTCTTCGGTGACCTTCAAGGAGATGGGGCGTGCGATGGCCGAGTTCCTGCTCGCCTGATTCGGCCGGCGTCCTTGCGGTTCGCCCTGTCTCTTATGTTGATCTTGTCGGACCATTGGCTAGTCTTCCGGTCCGACAGATACAAAACAGGGTGATTTTCTTTCCATGAAACGTGCGACCACAGCTCTTGCCGCGCTGGCGGCGAGCTTGTCCTTTGCTGCAGTCCCCGCCGCCTGGGCTCAGGAAACCGCGGCGAGTTATCCGCACACCGTGCGAGGCGCTGGGGATTTCGTCGCCGCAGCCGAACAGGATCTTTCCGACTTCTCGCTCGACAATGCGCGCGTGAACTGGGTCAACAGCACCTACATCACCGACGACACCAACGCGCTCGCGTCCAAGTCGAATGCCGAACTAACCGAAAAGCAGGTCGCGTACGCGGTCGAAGCGGCGCGCTACAAGGACATTCCCGGGCTCGCTCCCGACGTCGTGCGCAAGCTCGATATCCTGAGCCAGGGCATCGTCATGCCTGCGCCAACGACGCATGGCGCGGCGGACGAGCTGGGCACGATCATGACCGATCTCAGTGCGACCTATGGCAAGGGCCGGGGCACTCTCAATGGTCAGGAGATCAACGGCTCGGACATCGAGGAGGAAATGGGCAACCTCGATCACACACCGGCCGAATTTGCCGAGATGTGGGCGAGCTGGCACGACAACGTCGGTGCGCCGATGAAGGACGATTATGTGCGCATGGTCGAGATCGGCAACGCTGGTGCTCGCGAACTTGGCTACGCCGACGTCGGCGCGATGTGGCGCTCCGGCTACGACATGGAGCCGGAAGCTTTCGCCGCCGAGACCGAGCGCCTGTGGCAGGAGGTCAAGCCACTCTATCTTGCGCTGCATACGTATGTCCGCAATAAGCTCAACGCGAAATATGGTTCGGACGTGCAGCCGCAGACCGGGCCGATCCGTGCCGATCTGCTTGGCAACATGTGGGCGCAGGAATGGGGGAGCATCTACCCGCTCGTCGCGCCCGAAGGGGCTGGCGATCTTGGTTACGACATCGGTGATCTGCTGAAGGCGAAGGGCGAAACGCCTGTCGACATGGTGAAGACCGGCGAAGGCTTCTATTCCTCGCTCGGCTTCGATCGGCTCCCGGAAACCTTCTGGACGCGCTCGATGATCACCAAGCCCGCCGACCGGGAAGTGATCTGCCACGCTTCGGCCTGGGATGTCGACAACAAGGACGACATCCGCATCAAGATGTGCACCAAGGTGAATTCGACGGACTTCATCACGATCCACCATGAACTGGGACACAACTACTACCAGCGCGCCTACAACGAGCAGCCTTACTTGTACCTCAACGGTGCGAACGATGGCTTCCACGAGGCTATCGGTGACTTTGTCGCGCTTTCGATCACGCCGCGCTACCTGGTCCAGATCGGCCTGCTTGAACCGGCCAAGGTGCCCAGCGCCGATAAGGACATTGGCCTGCTCTTGCGTCAGGCAATGGACAAGGTCGCGTTCCTGCCGTTCGGCCTGATGATCGACCGCTACCGCTGGGGTATCTTCGACGGTTCGATCAAACCTGCGCAGTATAACTCGGCATGGACCAAGATGCGCCTGGAGTACCAGGGCATCGTGCCACCGGTGGAGCGTCCGGCGGACGGCTTTGATGCCGGTGCCAAGTTCCACATTCCTGGCAACACGCCTTACACGCGCTATTTCCTCGCGCGGATACTGCAGTTCCAGTTCTATCAGGCTGCGTGCAAGCAGGCCGGATGGACAGGGCCGCTGCACCGCTGCAGCTTTTACGGCAACAAGGAAGTGGGCGAGAACCTGAACGCGATGCTGAGCATGGGTATGTCCAAGCCTTGGCCTGAAGCGCTCAAGGCGTTCACCGGCTCCTCGAAGATGAGCGCCAAGCCGATGCTCGACTACTTCGCGCCGCTCAAGGAGTGGCTCGACGAGCAGAACGAGGGGCAGAAGATGGGCTGGTAAGCCTTTACTTCACGCATTAAAAAAGCCGGGATGCGAACGACGCATCCCGGCTTTTTTCGTATCGACTCCAGCGGGCTTTAGCGGAACGGAGGCTCATCGAAGGCGCGCAGCTTGCGGCTGTGGAGGCTGTCGCCTTCTGCCCGCAGCAGGGCGCAGGCGTGGAGCCCGATCTTGAGGTGTCCGGCGATGGCTTCCTCGTAGAAGCGGTTGGCCTGGCCCGGAAGCTTCAGTTCACCGTGAAGGGGCTTGTCCGAGACGCACAGCAGCGTGCCGTAGGGGACACGGAAGCGGTACCCTTGCGCGCTGATGGTCGCGCTTTCCATCTCGATGGCAATCGCGCGCGAGAGGCTGAAGCGGTGGGCCGATGCGGTGTAGCGCAGTTCCCAGTTGCGGTCGTCGGTGGTGACGACCGTGCCGGTGCGCATGCGCTTCTTGAGGTTGGCTCCGCTGTCGCCGCTGACGATTTCGGCCGCCTCGGCAAGCGCCTGCTGGACCTCGGCGATGGCAGGCAGGGGGATCTCGGGAGGCAGCACGGGATCGAGAACCTTGTCGTCGCGCAGGTACGCGTGGGCGAGCACAAAGTCGCCGATGCGCTGGGTTTCGCGAAGGCCGCCGCAATGGCCAATCATCAGCCAGGCTTCGGGGCGCAGGACCGCGAGGTGATCGGTGATCGTCTTGGCGTTGGAGGGGCCAACGCCGATGTTGACCAGCGTGATGCCCGACTTGTCCTCGCGCACAAGATGGTAGGCGGGCATCTGGTGGCGGCGCCAGGCGGTGTCGGACAGACGCGCGCGGGCGTTGTCGGTGCGCTCGTCCAGATAGAGGCCGCCCGCGCCTGCCAATGCGGTGTAGCCGTCCTGACCGATCTGCTTGCCCGCCCAGTCAACGAATTCATCGACATAGCGGTGGTAGTTCGTGAACAGGATGAACTTCTGGCAGTGGTCAGGGCTGGTCCCGGTGTAGTGGGCCATGCGTGCGAGGCTGAAGTCGGTGCGCAGACCGTCGAACAGCGCGAGCGGCTTGGGATCGGTTTCGGCAAAGACCATCAGGCCATCGGCGATTTCGTCGCCGATCATCGCCAGTTCCGTGCTTGGGAAGTGGGCGGCAAGCTGCTGCGGTGTCGCCGTGCCTACGCCGATCCCGTCGAGAACATAGGGGAACGGAATTTCCTGATCCGAGCGTGCGACCTCTATCTCGATGTCGTACTCGGCATCGAGCAGGGTGAGCTGCTCCTTGAGGTAATCGGCAAAGAGGTGGGGCTTGGTGATCGTGGTCGCGTAGGTGCCCGTTTCGACGAGGCGACCAAAGGCGCGGCCATAGACGGCCTCGCGTTCGTGCCCCGCATAGCGCACGGTGAGTTCGGGATAGGTCCACTCCCGCTGGCTGCGGCGCTCCAAGGGCGGGAGTGTGCCGTGTTCGACATAGGCGGCGATGTCCGCCTTGAGAGTGGCGACGGCGGTTTCATAGACGCGGACCAATTCCGCGTGGATCTGATCTATTCTGTTTTGCATCGCCTGTAGTTACGCAATCCATGTTGCAGTGCAAGGGCAGGCGGGGAGATTGCATTCGTGCAGTGGCCCGAGCGTTGCGCGGGCGCAACAGGTGGAGGAGCCACGAAAAAACCCCCGCAGCCGTCCGGCGCGGGGGTTTTTCGTGTCCTGAAGGTCAGGAAGAGGAGGCTCAGGCTTGCTCTTCGCCGTCCTCGGCAGGAGCTTCTTCCTCGACTGCGATCTCGCCGGGCTCGGCGTTGGGATCGTAAGCCTCAGTGAAGCCGCTGGTGTCTTCTTCGAACATGGCTTCCATGACGTTGACGCCCTGGGCCTGCAGTTCGGCTTCGTCAGGCGAACGTGCGACGTTCACCTGGACGTTGACGGCCACTTCGGGGTGCAGCGAGACGCGCACGTCGAAGACGCCGAGGGTCTTGATCGGGTGCTCGAGCACGATCATCTGTTTGGTGACCTGCGCGCCTTCGGCGTTCAGGGCCTCGGCGATGTCACGCACGGTGACCGAGCCGTAGAGCTGGCCCGAGTTCGACGACGCGCGGATCAGGACGACCTGCTTGCCTTCGACGCTGGTCGAGTGCGATTCGGCGGCCGAACGCTTTTCGGCGTTGTCGGCTTCGATCTTGGCGCGGTTGGCTTCGAAGACCTTCTTGTTGGCTTCGTTGGCGCGCAGGGCCTTCTTGTTGGGAAGAAGGAAGTTGCGTGCGAAACCGTCCTTGACGGTGACGACGTCGCCGATGTTGCCGAGCTTCTCGACGCGTTCGAGGAGGATGATATCCATGAGGTAATTCCTCCCTTACTTGACGATGAAGGGCAGCAGGCCGATGTGCCGGGCGCGCTTGATGGCCTGGCTCAGCTCACGCTGCTTCTTGGCGGACACCGCGGTGATGCGGCTGGGGACGATCTTGCCACGCTCGGACATGAAGCCCTGGAGGAGGCGCACGTCCTTGTAGTCGATCTTGGGCGCGTTCTTGCCCGAGAACGGGCAGGACTTGCGGCGGCGGAAGAATGCACGTGCCATGGATCAGTTCTCCCGGTCGCGACGGCGACGGTTGTCGCGGTCGTTCTTGCGCATCTGGACCGAAGGGCCGCCTTCGTGCTCTTCGACCTTGATGGTCATGTAGCGGATGACGTCTTCGTTGATCTGCGTCTGGCGCTCGAGCTCGGCGATGGTGTCGCCGGGGCACTCGATGTTCAGCATCACGAAGTGAGCCTTGCGGTTGCGCTTGATCTTGTAGGCGAGGTTCTTGAGGCCCCAGGTCTCGGTCTTGGTGACCTTGCCCTCGTGGCTCTCGACGATCTCGGTGGCGGCGGCGGCCAGCGCATCAACCTGCGACTGGCTCAGATCCTGGCGCGCCAGGAACACGTGCTCGTAAAGCGGCACTGCAGCTTCCTTTATCTGTCTAACCGATCGCTGGCTTGCCGCACCATTGCGGGGCCCCTCCGGCTTTCTTCAAGTTTCCCGCGAATCCGTGTACGAACGCGTGGGAAGCGGCGCCTTTAGCCGATTGCGGGCCAAATGCAAGATGCCTGAGCACATTCTCGAGTGCGAGGCCGGGGACGAGGGGTGCGCGGAGTGTGACACCCAGGCTGACACAGGTGACCCACTTCAGTGGGAAAAAGGTGTCAGCTGTCACCCTGTCCGACCGGGTCGTCCTGCCGCGCCGGGCCCGCGTGCGCGAACATCGCGGCAAGCAGGGGACGTCGATCCCGCAGGCCCGCATGCGCTGCTTCCGATGAGGACCAGTTCATCGTCGAAAGGTCTCGTGAAACGAATGTTGTTCCTGCCAGGGCGTGGGAAGTGCAGATCTTGCGGTCCTGGCGGAGCCTGGACGGGGAAAACGATGTGCGGGCGTTCGGCAAGGAACGTACATTCAACTGCTGTTTGCGCGACACGCAGATTGAGTTTTGTTCGGTAATTGATTGGTGAGGGGTAACCTTCGAGGTTGCCCCTGAATGTCGATGGAGTATTCGATGACGCTTCGCTCAAGATCAATTTCGAGAGCCGGCGAGAGGTTTTGACGCGGATGGTCTGGATGCCCTGCGTCCCGATCTGATGCGCTGGTCGATCGTGGGCCGGAAATTGGGCGCGTGTGGAAGTTCGCCTGACGTGAACGCCCACGGACGCAAGGCCCGGTCGTGCGCGCCGGGCCTTGCGCTGATGGTCAGAACGCGGTTGAGATCGACAGGTTGACGCTGCGGCCTTGTCCGGCGACCGGGCGCCAGGTGTCGGTCGCGGCGAAGCCGCCCAGGGCCATGCCGCCGAGAGGCAGGTAGTAGCTTTTATCGAAGAGGTTGTTGGCCTCGATCCCGAGGCGCCAGCCTTGCAGGGTATAGGCAGCGCCCAGGTTGATGAGGGCGTAGGCCGAAGTCTCGGGCTCGTTGCGGCGGGTGTCGACGCGGTCCTTGCGGTCCACCCACTCGACGCCTCCGGTCAACTCCAGCGGGCCAGTCCGATGGGTGACGGCGAGCACGGCGTTGAGCGGCATCTGGTGGTAGAGCGGCACTTCTGCGCCGGTGTTCTCGCCATGCACATAGGCCAGCGTTGCGGTGAGGAGCGTGCCCTGTTCGGCGCTGCCCTGAAGGATCGCGTCGGCCGAAACATCCACGCCGTAGAACTCGGCATCGGTGTTGGCGAACTGGAGCTGGACGGCGCGTTCGCCGAGCGTGCCGATTACGTTGGCGTCGATATAGTCGTTTACATGGGTGTAGTAGGGGGAGACCTTCAGGTGCACGTCCTTCGCCGGGGAGACGGCAAAGGCGGCGCTGAAAGTATCGGCGTGCTCGGGATCGAGCGCGATGTCGCCGACATAGCCGTTGCCATCGCCGTACCAGCCGATCATCCGGCTCGCCATCGATCCGCGCCCCCAAGTGTAGCGCTCGTAGATGTTGGGTGAGCGGACCTTGTGCGCATAGCCCAGTTCGACAGAGAGCGCCGCGCTCGGCGTCCAGCGCACCAGTGCCGAGCCCGACCAGTTGGAGTCGGTGCGGCGGCGGTCGGCGGCGTTGAAGGCGGTGGCGGCCGCGACGTCGGCGGCTTGCATCATGCCCGTGCCGTAAGGGGCGACATCGCCGGTGTTCATCTCTACCCGGTCATAACGCAGACCCAGCGTGGTGGTGAGGCTCGATGTCCAGTCGCCGGTCCACTCGCCGAAGGCGCCCACGCGGTTGCGCGATCCCTCGTTGATGTTCACGAAGGCATTGGGGCCCATCATCATCGAGCCTTCGACCGGCGGCCACCAGTCGTTCAGCCACTGGTGATGGTATTCGAGCCCGGTTTTCAAAACGTGATGCTCGCTCAACGGGATCTCGAACTTCGCCGCGCTGGTGAACATGTGGACGCGCGTTTCCATCGGCATGGAGCCCGGGAGCTTGTCGTCCAGGAAGTTCATTGTGTGGTCGGTGTCGCGGTAGCTGGCCGAAAGATCGGCCTTGCCCCAGTCGTATTCGCCCCGGAAGCGTCCCTGGACGAACCACGAGCGGTTGTCGGTCATGTCCATCGACTGGTTCACGAAGCCCTCGTAAGGGCTGTAATGGTAGCCCCCCTTGAGTTCCAGAAGGCCCGCCTCGGTGCGCAGCGCAAGGGCGAGCGCGTGGTCGTTCTTGGCGTATTCGCTGGAGTGGACGGTGCCCAGGTGCCCGCCCGCCTTGTAATTTTCGGACCGGGTGTAGGCGCCGGTATAGGTGGCCGAAAGGTTCTCGCCCGCCAGCGTCAGCGAAACCGAGGTGCCAACGGCGTCGCCGTTCGAGCGGTAGTAGCCCGAGGCGCGCCCGGTCACGAGAAGTGAGCCATCCTTCGAAAAGACCGGCGGCGCGCTCTCGGCGGCAATGACGCCGCCGATTGTGTCACCGCCCAGGCTTACCGGCGAGATGCCCGGGATCACGGTCAACGCGGAGAGCGTCTGCGGGTTGGTGTAGGACAGCGGCGAATTCATGTCGTTGGGGCAGGCCATGTCGATCGGCTGGCCGTCGACGGTGATGCGCAGGCGTTGCTCGGAGAGGCCCCGGATAGCGGGCATGGCGGAAAAGCCGCCGCCGGTGTTGGCCGAGACCCCCGCGATGCGCGCGAGGACCTGCGCGGTGTCGCTGGCCATGGCGCCCTTTTCGAGCAGGTCCTGCTCGGACACGCGCGATCCGACCACAGTGGGATCGGGCATGTGGCCCTCGACGACGGTGAGCGGGGGCGGGGCCTCGTCGGCTTTTGCGGTAGTGCTGGCAAGGAGGGCGGGGGCAAGGAAGGTGCTGGCGTAAAGAACGGTGCGCGCCGCGCGCACGAGACAGGTCTGCATGGTTATGGGGTGTCCTGAATGCGGGATCGGGCGAACGGCGCCGCGCGGCCGCACGCAGGCGGCGCATCGTGGGGGCAATGTTCGCAAGCTAAGAGGCCCCGCCATGGGGCCTCGCAAAAGTCAGGACAGGTGGGGCGGGGCGCGCAGCGGCGGGGTCCAGTAGCGAGGCCGGAAGAGCCGAAGGGGCGGTGCGGGCAGGAAGCCAAGCGCCAGGATGAACGCGAGCGCCAGCGCCAGCAGCGTGGGCTCCGCATGGCCCAGGGCATGCGCGGACAGCGCGGTGAAGGGGCATTCCTTCGCCGCCTTGGCGTGCTGCTGCGAGGAGGTGTCGGGCTTGCCCGGAAGCGCGATCTTCTGGAGCCGGGTGTGGCCCTGGCTGTCGCAGATCCCGACCGTGAGGACCTTGGCGCCCGCGCTCTCGATCATGAAACCCGCCGGGACCAGCGCCTTCATGGCCAGCGCCATCGCGAGCACGAGCGCGAAGAGCCACAGGTGGCGCGCAAGGAAGGAGCGAAGGGCGTGCATGGTGGTCCTGCGCCTAGACCGGAACACAGGGCCTGTCACGCGGGCACGGTGATGATCGCCGGGACAAATCGTCCCAGCCCTCGGGGCTCGTGCGTCGAACTTAGTTCATCGCGAGGATGAGATTCTTGACCTGGGGGTAGACCTGCTTTTCCCACTTCGAGCCCGAGAAGGTGCCGTAGTGGCCCACGCCGGGCTGGAGGTGGTGCTGCTTCAGGTGCGGGCGCAGGCTCGTGCACAGGAGGTGGGCGGCTGCGGTCTGGCCGACCGCGCAGATATCGTCGCGCTCGCCCTCGACGGTGAGGAGGGCGGTCTTGCGGATCGCGCCGCAGTCGACGGGCTCGCCCCGGAAGGTCAATTCGCCCTTGGCGAGAAGCGCGCGCTGGAACACCTTGTCGATGGTATCGAGGTAGAACTCCTCGGTGAGGTCGAGCACGGCGAAGTACTCGTCGTAGAAGCTCTCGATCTTGGTGACGGTGGCCGTCTCCTCATCGGCCAGCGCCTGGTAGAGCTTGCGGAACTGGTCGATGTGGCGGCCCATGTTCATCGACATGAACGCAGTGAGCTGGAGGAAGCCGGGATAGACCCGCCGCCCGGCCCCGCGATTGCGCCAGGGCACGGTCTGGATCATGTTGGCGGCGAACCAGTCGTAGGAATTGGTGGTGGCAAGTTCGTTCACCAGCGTGGGCGATTCGCGCACGTCGATCGGCCCGCCCATCAGGGTCATCGTGCGCGGCTGGCAGGGATCATCGTCGCTCGCCATGATCGCGACGGCGGCCAGCACCGGCACGCAGGGCTGGCATACGGCAAGCACGTTGGCGCCCTTGCGCGCGACCGGATCGCCCAGCTCTTGCAGGAAGGTGATGATGTAGTCGATATAGTCGTCGAGCCCGAAGTCGCCAGCCGAAAGCGGCACGTCGCGCGCGTTCTTCCAGTCGGTGATGTAGACATCGTGGTCGCACAGCATGGTTTCGACCGTGTTGCGCAGGAGGGTCGAGAAGTGGCCCGATATCGGCGCCACGATGAGCACCTTGGGCTGGGGCACCGCGACATCGGGCTTGGCGAAATGAAGCAGGTCGCCGAAGGGCAGGTCCATGAGCACTTCCTCGACAACCGGTGTCTCACGGTTGCCGCAGGGCACGCTCTCGATGCCGTAGGACGGGCGCTTGTGGGTGATCGCGGCCTTTTCGTAAACTTCGGCCAGCGCGAAGAGGCGGCGGGCAAAGGGCATGTCTTTTGCACCATCGAGCGCCTCGTCGCGGAAGCGCCGCGCCATCTTCGCGACAAAGCGAGAGGGGGCGAGGAGATCGTTGGTGGCCTCGTAGGCGTCGTAAAGCATGGGTCTTATCCCTTGTCTTCCGCGTCGGGCGTCGGGTTCCCGTGGCAGGGAACGCGGCGCTCTTCCATCTGCCGGCGGTCCAGGCCCCCGGCCGGCATTGCTGCCTTGCACATGCGCTATGCACCCGGCATGCTGCGCTGCATCATTGGTGGATGCAAGCGAAACCGCCTTTCGTAAGAGAGGCATTTCCGCAGTGCGTCAAGCCTGCAGGGGTGATAGGCTATCCGGCGAGCGGCCAGACGAGGAAGAAGGATACGAGCCATGGTTGAGACGGCGTCCACGCCTGATGGCAAGGCCACGAAGGGCAGCACGGTGCCCGAAATGGCAACTCTCACGATCTCCAGCAAGACCTATTCGGCCTGGTCACTGCGCGGCTGGCTGATGTGCCGCCTGGCCGGCCTCAAGGTGATCGAGAAGCCCGCACCCAACGATGCCAATAATCGGGCCGAACTGCTCCTGCTCTCGCCCTCGGTGCTGGTGCCGCGCCTTACTTATGATGGGGCGAGCGTGTGGGACGTGCTCGCCATTGCCGAGTTCCTCAACGAGGAATGCCCCGATGCACATCTCTTCCCCGAAGACCGCATCGCGCGCGCGCATTGCCGCTCGGTCTCGGGGGAAATCCATTCGGGCTTCACCAACCTGCGCTCGGCGCTGCCGATGAACCTCAAGGTCCGTCACGAGAGCTTCCCCGTCTTCTCGGGCGCGCGTCCCGACATCGAGCGGGTCGAGACGGTCTGGACCGAGTGCCTCGAAACCTACGGCGGCCCATTCCTCTTCGGCGAGCACCCCACCGTGGCCGATGCCATGTATGCGCCCGTCGCGACCCGCTTCCTCACCTATGCCGTCGCCGTTTCGGCGCCGTGCCTCGCCTACTGCAAGACGATCACCGAGTGGGCGCCGATGGCCGAGTGGATAGCCGCAGCGAAGGCTGAACCCGAAGAGATGGAGGAACTCGAAGTCGAGTTCTGAGGTTCGGTTCAGGGAAGACGACATCCGTTCCGCGTACCGTCGTCCTCGGGCTCCCCAAACCATCGACCTCACGTCTCGCGCGCTACTTTCGGCTGAGAGGGGGGAGGTCGCCCATTTTGGGGCCGAGGGGGATGATCCCTTGAAACTACCTGCTTCCTTTTTCGCCTTCTGGCTGTCCTGGTCTGTGGGCCATGTGTGCGACAAACCTCGTTATTTCTGCTAGGAAGTGCCCGCAACCCTATTGAATTTCAGCGATTTTGAGGGGCGTTGGGAACAAGCCCGGCCTTCCCGCTTTCTCAGGAGGTATCGCTGTGTGCGGCGCCGATGGCGCAGCCCGGACATTTCCTCCTCCTGACATGGGATCGCCGCCATGCCTCCTTCTCATCGATTTCGCCCCGCTCCGGCGCGTGCGCTGCACCCGGTGCACGCGGCCCTTCTTGCCGGTTCGCTGCCGCTCTTTGCGGGCACGCTGCTGAGCGACTGGGCCTATGCCGCCAGCTACGAGGTGCAGTGGACCAACTTTGCGTCCTGGCTCAATGCTGGCGCGCTCCTGTTCCTGGGGCTGGCGCTGGTGTTCGCGCTGGTGGATACCATTCGCGGCCTTGGCCGGGGCATCATCTACCTGGTGCTGGTGGCGGCGACCTTTGCCATCGGTCTCGTCAATTCCTTCATCCACGCCAAGGACGGCTGGGCCTCGATGCCGACCGGCCTTGTCCTCTCGATCCTCGTGACGGGCCTCGCGCTGGTCGCGGTCTGGTTCGGCTTTGCCACGCTGCGCAAGGGAGAGGCGGCATGAGGGCGCGTTCCTTCTTCGGCACGCTGGCGGCCTGCGTCGCGCTCGCGGCCTGTTCGGGTGGCAGTGAGGCGCCCGAGTATGGCGAGAATCCGCAGCTTCCCGAAAAGCAGCGCGGGCTTTTGCCCAACATGGAGATCGCCAATCCCGCGTCCTGGGGTGATGCCCGGCCGCAGGTTCCCGAAGGCTATGCGATCACGGCCATCGCCACTGATCTCAAGGTGCCGCGCCAGACGCTGGTCCTGCCCAACGGCGATATCCTGGTGGCCGAGGGCAGCGGCGGCCATGCGCCCAAGCTGCGCCCCAAGGACATCATCGCGGGCTACATCAAGGCCAGGGGCAAGACCTCCGTGGAGGGCGGCAACCGCCTGACGCTGCTGCGCGATGCCGATGGCGATGGCACCTATGAGGCCCGCAGCGTCTTTGCCGACGGGCTCGACGCGCCCTATGGCCTCGCCTTCGCGAACGGCATGATCTATGTTGCCAACCAGGGCGAACTGGTGCGTTTTACCTATCGCGATGGGCAAACCAAGGCCGATGCGCCGCCGATCCGGGTCACCAGGTTGCCAGAGAAGATCAATCACCACTGGACCAAGTCGCTCGCGGCGAGCCCGGACGGGCGTTTCCTCTATGTCGGCATCGGCTCGAACAGCAACGTGGGTGACCGGGGGATGGACGTGGAGGAGGACCGCGCGATGGTCTGGCAGATCGACGCGCGCACCGGCATGCACCGTCCTTTCGCCACGGGCATCCGCAACCCGACTGCGCTCGCCTTCCGCCCCGGCAGCGACGAGCTGTGGGCGGTGGCCAACGAGCGCGACGAACTGGGCGCGAACCTTGTGCCTGACTACCTCACCTCGGTGCGCGACGGCGGTTTCTACGGCTGGCCCTACAGCTACTGGGGGCAGAACGTGGACACCCGGGTCAAGCCCGCGCGGCCCGACCTGGTCGCTGCCGCGATCAAGCCGGACTACGCGCTTGGCGCCCATGTCGCGGCGCTGGGTGTCACCTTTTCCGCCCCGATCATGGGCGAGCGCTTTGCCCAAGGCGCCTTCGTGGGCGAGCACGGCAGCTGGAACCGCAGCGAACCTGTCGGGTACAAGGTCGTATTCGTGCCCTTCAGCAACGGGCGTCCGGCAGGCGATCCGGTCGATGTCGTCACTGGCTTTCGGGGCGAGGACGGTCTGACGCGCGGGCGTCCGGTGGGCGTGACCTTCGATCCGCGCGGGGCGCTCATCATCTGCGATGACCTGTCCAACACCGTCTGGCGCCTCGTGCCCGAGACTCCGGGCAACTCAAAGGACTTCGTACCGGTGGGGAGCACGCGGACGGACATGATGGACGAGGGGTAGGGCGGCGCCCGCACGCCAGCTTCCGCCGTTGGCCACACCCGACAACCTGCCCGAAGCACCCTGAACGCGCAGCCACCCGCTGCACACGCGATTGACCCGGTGGGGACCATTCCCCACCGGGTGCTTTCGGGACCTGGTTGGTCTGAGGCTCGCCGCGCTTAGCGCAGGAGGCTCATCACGTTCTGCTGGGCCTGGTTCGCCTGAGCGATCATCGCCGTCGACGCCTGGCTGAGGATCTGCGCCTTGGCCATCGCGGTCGTTTCCGTCGCGTAGTCGGCATCCTCGATGCGGCTGCGGGCATCGGAAAGGTTGGTCACCGTGCTGGTGAGATTGTTGACCACCGATTCGAGGCGGTTCTGACCGGCACCGAGCGAGGCACGGGTGGCGTTCACTTCATCGAGTGCGGTGTCGACGTTGTCGAGCGTCGTGGTGGCCGCGGCCGCAGTCGAGACGTCGAGCGCCGTGGCGTCGATCAGCGTGCCGTTGATCGCGGTGGAGGTCAGGGTGACCGTCTCACCCGAGTTCGCGCCGGTCTGGATGTCGAAGGTCAGGTCGGTGCCCGAGGTGGTCGAGAACAGCGTGTTGCCGTTGAACTCGGACTGGCTGAGGACATCGTCGATCTGATCGGTCAGCGCGGTCACTTCCTGCTGCATCGCGGTGCGGTCGGTGTCCTGGTAGGTGCCCGAGGCCGACTGGATGGCCAGTTCACGAACGCGCTGGAGCATGTTAGTGACTTCCGACAGCGCGCCGTCGGCGGTCTGGGCAAGGCTGATACCGTCGTTGGCGTTGCGCATGCCCTGGCTCATGCCGCGGATCTGCGAGGTCATCGAGGTCGAGATGGCCAGGCCAGCGGCATCGTCCTTGGCCGAGTTGATGCGCTTGCCGGTCGAGAGGCGTTCCATCGACACGCCGAGCATCTTGTTGGCGGCGATCGAAGCGTTCGAAGCACGGATGGCGGAGATGTTGGTGTTGATGACAGACATGATTTAATTCCCCAGTTTCAGAAAGTTGTGAGAGCGTTTGGTTGTTCGCTCCGGTCATGGGGAAGAACGGACGGGGCGTGGGAGCTTTAAGGCGCCGTTCGCGTTTTTTCGTGATTGGGGGCGCATGCAAGGCCGCTGCGATGGGGGCAAGGCCCCGGAAAGGCGCAGGTTACGGCGGCTTTCGCTTGATTGCCGAAAAAATCCCCCGCATGTCGTCTCGAAGGGGCCTTCTGCCCCGTTCTTCATGAGGATTACTGCACGATGCCCACCGGTCTTGTCGCCCTTCTCGACGACGTTTCGGTCATTGCCCGCGCGGCCTCTGCCTCGATCGACGATGTCGGGGCGGGCGTGGCCAAGGCGGGAAGCAAGGCTGCGGGCGTGGTCATCGACGATGCCGCGGTGACGCCCGGCTATGTCACCGGCTTCACGCCCGACCGCGAACTCCCGATGATCTGGCGCATCACCAAGGGCTCGATCTTCAACAAGCTGGTGATCTTGCTCCCCATCGCGCTGATCCTGAGCGCTTTCCTGCCCCAGGCGATCACCCCGATCCTGATGGCGGGCGGCCTGTTTCTCTCCTTCGAGGGCGCCGAGAAGGTGATCGAGAAGCTCTCGGGCACCAAGCACGGCGAAACGCTGGAGGACGAGATCAAGGACCCGGTCGCCTTCGAGAAGGCGCGTACCAAGGGCGCGATCCGCACCGACCTCATCCTCTCCGCTGAGATCATGGCAATTGCGCTGTCCGAAGTGAGCGACGAGGGGCTTGTCACCCGCGCGATCACGCTGGCCGTCGTGGGCCTCGTCATCACCTTCTGCGTCTATGGTGCGGTCGCGCTGATCGTGAAGATGGACGACGTTGGCCTGCATCTGGTGCGCAAGTCCTCCGAGCTGGCGCAGGCCGTCGGGCGTTTCCTGCTCAAAGCGATGCCGGTGGTGCTCAAGGTGCTGAGCTTCGTGGGCATGCTGGCCATGCTGTGGGTCGGCGGGGGCATTATCCTTCACGGTTTGGAGGAACTGGGCCTGCCGGCCCCGGCGCATTTCGCCCACGGTGTCGAGCATGCGGTGGCGAAGGCTTCGGGCACGCTGGGCGGCGTGACCGGCTGGGTGTCCTACGCCGTGGTCTCCGCGCTGCTCGGGCTGGTGCTGGGCACGATCATCGCTTTTATCTTACACATGTTTGCCAAGGATGAGGGCTGCGAAGCGGCGCATTGATTGTTTAATTGCCGACACAATCACTGTCCAGATTTAGGACATATGCCTATAATTAACCTTGTTTTTATTTAATTCAGCCGATCAGTTCATTCATGCTTAACTGCATTTAATTGTTGTGGTTTGGAGAGAGTGTGGTGGGCATGTCGATGAATAATCGGAATGAATACGGGTATGTCGCAATGATGCGGGCGCGCGCCGCCATCGACGATCTGACGAAACTTCTTGAGGTACAGCAGGCGGCAGGCGCGGATGCACAGGTGAGGCCGAAGTCACCGTTGGAGGCGGTCTCGAACCTCTACCGTGTACGCAGAATGCGCGACGAAGTCCTGGGCAAGGACCTGTTCGGGGAGCCAACGTGGGACATTCTTTTGGATCTCTACGCGATGCACCAGCAGGGCCGCGAGTGTAGCGTGAAGTCGGTTTGTATCGCCTCGGCCGTTGCTCCCACGACGGCGCTGCGCTGGTTCAATGTGTTACTGGGCAAGGGGCTGTTGACGCGGCTGGACGATCCACGCGACGGGCGAAGATCAATCGTGCAGATGACCGAGAAGGGACTTCGCGCGATGGATGAGCTTGTCGCGCGGATCTGAACGCGACCTTCGCGGTTGCGATCGTGACCGGCTTGGTCAGAGGTGCGCTATCCGTTGTTCGAGACTGCCGATCACGCGGTGATCAGAATTCGGCCCAGTCGGCGTCGGTGGCTTCCTCGGGCTTAAGCGCGAGCGCGCCCGAGGTGCGCGGCGCGGAATAGGCCGCCGGTTCGGGCAGGGCGCGCGGTGCAGTCGCCTGGGCGGGCGGCACGACGCTCAGGGGGTTTCCTCCCGTCGCGCCGACATCCAGCTTGAACATGCGCACCAGCTTGGCAAGGTCCTCGGCCTGCTGGGCGAGGTTGCGTGCGGCCGCGGTGGTTTCTTCGACCATGGCCGCGTTCTGCTGGGTCATGCGGTCCATGTCGCCAATGGCTGAATTGACCTGGCTAAGCTGCCCGGCCTGGTTCTGCGAGTTGTCCGAAATCTGCGCGGCGAGCCCGGTGATCCCGGAAACCTTCTCGACGATGCGGCGGAACACCTCGCCGGTGCGCCCGACCAGCGCGACGCCGCGTCCGACCTGCTGTTCGGACGATCCGATGAGGTCCTTGATGTTCTGTGCGGCTTCCGCCGAGCGCTGGGCGAGCGCGCGCACTTCGTTGGCGACGACCGCAAAGCCCTTGCCGGCATCGCCGGCGCGCGCGGCCTCGACTCCGGCGTTCAGCGCGAGAAGGTTGGTCTGGAAAGCGATCGAATCGATGACGTTGACGAAGGCGCCGATTTCCTGGGTGGACTTCTGGATACCGTCCATCGCCTCGACCGCTTCTTCGACGACCTTGCCGCCTTCCCGGGCCTCGGCCTCGGCGTCGGAGACCGAGCGGTTGACTTCGCTCGCCCCTTGCGCCGACGTTTGTACGCCATTGGTGAGCTGGTCGAGCGCGGCGGCCGATTCCTCGAGCGCGGCAGCCTGGCTTTCGGTGCGCTGTGAGAGGTCGTCACTCGCTGCCCGGATTTCGGAGGCGCCGACTCGGATCTGCTCGGAGGAGGCGGCGACCGCGCCCAGCGTCTGGGCGATGCAGTCGCACATCGCGGCAAAGTCGGACTGGATCTGCTCGAACCCGGCGGGCAGCTCGCCCAGCTGGGTGGTGAGATCGCCCTGCGCGACGGTCTCGAGCGCGACGGAGAGCGATGAGAGCGTGCTCTCGCGGCTCTGGTCCTGCGCGGCAAGATAGGCCGAGGTGGCGATGTCCATGTCCATTAGCGAGACCTTGATGAGCGTGCCCAGGCGCTTGGCGCGGGTCTTCATCAAGGGGCCGGCAATGCCGCCGGTGATGTCGCGTTCGATCACTTCGGCAAGGATCTGCGCATAGGCGCCGATGTAGAACGTGGGCGGAAGGCCGATGCGGGCGTGGACCTGCCCAATGCGTTCGGCGCGCGCCATGTAATTGCTGTCGATCCGGCCCGAGAACAGGTCGACCCAGTGGTCGAGCTGCTTGGCGCGGGCGTGGTCCATGACGCTCTGCGACTTGAAGAAGGAGGCGCGTCGCCGGTCGGCCCGGACGAGCGCGTAGAACTTGTCGAGGACGGCCGGCCCGGCGCGGGAGATGAGCCGGGCGATCCCGCCGAACCGGGAATTGTCGGTTTCTGTCAGTGCGAACATTTCCAGCCGGTCGGAAATGTCCATTTTCGATGTCGTCTCGGACATGCCATGGCCTCGTTGGATTTCGATGCCTTGGTCCTAGGGATGCTTGTGGAATTTAGCGTAAGCAAGGGCTTAGGTAGCCTTACGCGAAGCGGTGCAGGAAAGGGGGCGGTAAAGGCGTTGCGAGCCGACGCAACAATGCGCGCCGGGAAACCGAAGTCTCCCGGCGCGCCGTGGCCGTGTGCGGGGGATGGAGAAGGGATCACTCCTTGCGCAGGACGACCATGGTCTGGTTAAGCAGCTGGTACGCGATCTCGCCGAAGGTGACGGGCCCGGCCGCGCCGCCGATGGCCACGCCCTCCAGCTTGCCGAACGTGAAATTGAGGATGCAGTTGCACGACCACACCGTGCCCGCCGTGGGGTGTTCGGCGAGCGCCTGCCGGAAATCGTCCGCATAGTCCGCCACCGGCGCGGCAAAAGCATAGTCGACTCCGGGGAATACGGGCGCAAACAGTTCCACCGTGCCCGTCTCGGTATCGATGGTCTTGAGAGAGGCGTTGACGTGCGCGCCGCCATAGTTGCCTACCAGTGGCAGGTCGCACCCCTGGAGGCCCCGCGCCAGCACGTAGTCGTGGAAGCGCTGCCGGTTGCCATTGACGGTGCACCACTCGGGCGTGAAGCTGGTCTCTTCGAAGTGGATCACGTCGCCGCCGTCGGGTGCGAAGATGTTGACGATCTCGATCAGCGGGCTCTCGCCGTTGGGCAGGGTGACCTGGGCCACCGCGACGCGGTCGGGGAAGGCCTTGGCCACCTGGCCGTCGTAGACCCAAGGGGTATGGCCTGCCTTTTCCAGATCATGCCCCGAGATCCAGCCCACGGTCGGGCGCATGAAGGCCATCGGGTAGTTCGCCGCGTTCTGGGCAAATTCGGTGTGGCATGCCGAGCCGCCCGGAATGATGGCAAGCGCCAGGCCGTTGTCCGGCGCCTCGCCCGAGATGCGCTCCAATTCGTGCGCTTCGTAGGTGGCAAAGGTAACCGTCCCGATCGCGCCGAGGTCGGTCACGAAGAGCACGTCGTCATCGACGATCTGGCCCCCTTGCGCAGTCATGAAATAGGGCGAGGTGCCCGCGATCCAGTTGCCCGCGGGCAGCCGATCAAGCGCGGCCTTGCGGCCGGCCAGGCTGAGGCTGGCCCCGGCCTTGATGAGATCGACAACGGTGTCGATAGGCAGGAGGCCGTTGATGGCCCCGCCCTCAGAGACGATTGAGCTGGGCGACTTCATTTGCAAGGGACCTCTCCCACTTGACGAAATAGTTATAGATTTCGGTGGCCTTGGCGCTGGCCGGGGCCGGGCTGAGTTCCAGCCTCTTCATGAGCATCTGCGTGCCCAGATGGCTCGTTTGCAGGCGCGAGAGGCCGCCATTGGCCAGTCGCCCCCACACCGGCGAGCCTTGTGCAGGTAAAGACATATCCGCTCCCGAATGTTCGTGGCATCCGCCCTCTAGCGGAGGGTCTGCTAAATCCGGGTTGGAGGCCCTTAGGGATATCTGCGAGGCTGGCGGACGACCGGGCGCTATTGCGAGGCCTCGCAACAAGCAGGCAGGGGGCCCCGGAAATACAGGATGAGAACTTCGCGTCGCGCCGTGGAGCCGGGCAGGGCTTTACAGTCGCCCCTACGCTACCTGCTAGGTGATTGAAAAAACTCTCTTTACACGGCTTCCCCGCGCCGCAGAAAGGGCTGTCCCACCTCTGCGTGCACAAAGGAATGACCCATGAGCACGACCAATACTCTGCCTGTCCATTGCGTGGCCCTCAATTTTCGCCAAGCCCGGATGCGAGGACAAGCTTCGCGACGCGCCGCTGGAGCCCGGTGGCGTAGGTCCACAAGGACAAACGCTTTGTAAGCTACGATCTGCACCAGCACCTCGACGATCCGCGCCGCTTCGTGATCATCCCGCAGGGGCATGACCGCGCGACTTTCGATCCCCACATTCGCGCGCCGCATGTCAACGCGTTCCAAGCCAAGGTTGATGACTGGATCGAGAGCGGCTTCTGCCATCCGCTGGCGCGCATTTCCTGACGCTGTCCGGCCCGCGCGAAGGGCCGGCTGCTCGGGGACTGCGCTCGAACGCGGTGCTCAGGCGAGGCGGGCGAGCAGGTCGTGGGCAAAGACCGTCAGCGTGTCGTCGCGCGCGCCCATCACCACGATGCGGTCACCGGCCTGCGCGATCTCGGCAATCCGGTCCGCGCAGGCGCTGCGTTCGGGAACGTACTCGGCGCGCGCGCCAGCCTCCTCGATCTGGCGCACGATCCGTTCGCTACCTTCGCTGCGGTCGACCGTGCCACCGAAATAGACCGGATCGCACAGGATCGCGACGTCGTTTGCGCCCAGCTTCCAGCCGATTACCTGCGCCAGCTCGGCGCCCATCTGGCGCAAGGGACCGTAGCCGTGCGGCTGGAAGAAGGCGATCACGCGGCCCGGGTGGGATTTGAGCGTCGTGAGCGTTGCTGCGACCTTGTCCGGGTTGTGCCCGAAGTCATCGATGACGGTAATTCCCGAAGGCGAGGTGCCCACGATGTCGAAGCGACGGGCGAGCCCTGCAAAGCTGGAAAGCGCTTCCACCGCGTCGGCGATCGCCACCCCGGCGGCGTGGCTGGCGGCAATCGCGGCAAGCGCGTTGTAGAGGTTGTGGCGCCCGGGCACCTGCAGCGTGAGCGCGTGGCGGGTGCCTTCCAGCCGGTCGTGGACGGTAGCCTGCAGCGAGGTTGGCCCCTCCATGATCTCCCCGGCGCGCAGGCGCGCATTGGGACTGCTGATGCCAAAGGTGATCGCGGCATTGGCCCGGTGGGCGAGCGCGGCGCTTTCGGAATCGTCGAGGTTGATCGCGGCGATCTCGGCTGAGGCGAGGAAATCGCCGAAGAGTTGGCGCAGCTCCTCCATCGACTTGTGGTCGAGGCTGACGTTGAGAAGGGCAGCCACCTTGGGACGGTAGAGCGCAATCGAGCCGTCGCTCTCGTCGACCTCGGAGACGAACGCGCGGCCCTTGCCCACGCGCGCGCTGGCGAAGGGCGCGTCCTCGGAGACGAAGTTCTTCATCACCGCGCCGTTCATGATCGTGGGATCGGCGCCCGTTTGCGTGAGGATCCAGCCGGTCATGCCGGTGACGGTCGACTTGCCCGAGGTGCCGCCGATGGCGATGCCTTCTCCGGCGGCGTTGAAGAGCGTGGCGAGAAGCTGCGCGCGGCTCATACGCGCACAGCCCAGTTCTTTCGCGCGCACGACTTCGGGAACGGTGTCCTCGACAGCGGCCGAGGCGACGAGGGTCTGTGCGCCATGCGTTATCCCGCTGCCGTCCTGAGGGTGTAGCGCGAAGCCCAGCTCTTCCAGCCAGGCGAACTTTTCGGGGCTTCGGCCCTGGTCCCGGCCCCGGTCCGAGCCTGCGATGGTGGCGCCAAGGCCCTTGAGGATCAGGGCAAGCGGCAGCATGCCCGATCCGCCGATGCCGCAGAAGAACCAGGGATGCGCGGTCAGGTCCGCGGGCGTCGTGGCGATAACGGGGGTATTGGCGGGAACGGCGGCGGCCTCGGGGCTTTGGGTCATGCCGCTATCGGTATGCGCCCTTGCAGCGCATGACAACATGGATAGGAAGGACATCACCATGCGTATCGCTGTTTGTGCACCGTCCACCCCGATCACCCGCGAGGATGCCGCGCGCGTCCAGGCGTTGGCCGCGTCTGAGTTCCCCGGCGTCGAGCTCCTCGTCCACGAGCAGTGCTTCGCCCAGGAGGGCCATTTTGCCGGCAGTGATGCGCAGCGCACCGCGGCACTTGTCGCATGCGCCAACGATCCTGCCATCGATGCCGTCTGGTTCGCGCGCGGTGGCTATGGCGCGTGCCGCGTGGCCGAGGACGCGCTCGCGGCGATGGACCATGCGGCGCAAGGCAAGGTGTTCCTGGGCTATTCGGACGCGGGGTATCTTCTGGGCGGGCTCTACCGCGCGCGCATCGGGCGCCCCGTTCACGGCCCGATGCTTGCCGACATCCGCCGCGAGGGGGGGGGGGAGGCGATCCGCCGTGCGCTCAGCTGGCTGACAGGGGCAGGGCAGGGGGAGGAAGAGCCGAGCCTAGCGCGCGAAAAACACCCCGTCGTGGCCTTTAACCTGATGACGCTGGCTATGCTGGCAGGCACGCCGCTGATGCCGGGTCTTGCGGGCCATGTGGTCATGGTCGAGGAGGTTTCGGAATACCTTTACGCAGTCGACCGCCTGTTCTTCCACCTCACCGCGCACCTGGGCGGCATCGCGGGCCTGCGCCTTGGTCGGGTGAGCGCGGTGCCCGAGAACGAGCGGCCTTTCGGCGCAAGCGCGCAGGAGATCGCGCGCCACTGGTGCCAGCGCCACGCCATCGCTTATCTGGGCGAGGTCGACATTGGCCACGATGCGGCCAACAAGATCGTGCCCTTCGGGCGGGCAAGCGCCCGGTGAAGGGCGCTGCCGATGGCTTGCCCTTGGGCGCGGAGCGCACTAAGCGCTGCGAGTTTCCCCGGCACTTACCATGGACAGACACGGCCGGGATGAAAGGATTTTGCTGATGCGTGCGTTCGTTTTTCCGGGTCAGGGCAGCCAGAAGGTGGGCATGGGCGTCGAGTTGGCGCAGGCCAGCGTAGCCGCGCGCGAGGTATTCGAGGAAGTCAACGACGCGCTTGGCCAGGACCTCTTCAAGATCATGTCCGAAGGCCCTGAGGACCAGTTGACACTGACCGCCAACGCCCAGCCCGCGATCATGGCCCACGCCATCGCCGTGCTGCGCGTGCTGGAAAAGGACGGCGGCATCAGCCTTGCCGACAAGGCCGATTTCGTCGCCGGGCACTCGCTGGGTGAATACACCGCGCTGTGCGCCGCAGGTGCCTTCAGCCTCGCGGACACGGCCCGTCTCCTCAAGCTTCGCGGCGAATCGATGCAAGCCGCCGTGCCGGTCGGCGTGGGCGCCATGGCCGCCCTGCTGGGCGCGGACATCGCCAAGGCGACCGCGCTCGCCGAAGCGGCCGCGACCGGCCCTGACGGCGAAATCGAGGTCTGCACCGTTGCCAACGACAACGACCCCGGCCAGGTTGTCCTCTCCGGCCATAAGGGCGCGATCGAGCGCGCGGTCGCAATGGTCAAGGACCATGGGATCAAGCGCGGCGTGCTGCTGCCCGTCTCGGCGCCGTTCCACTGCCCGCTGATGCAGCCCGCTGCCGATGCGATGGCCCAGGCGCTCGAGGAAACGCGCCCGGGCGCGGTCAGCGTGCCGCTCTTCGCCAATGTCACGGCCGCCATCGTCACCGACCCGCCCTTGATCCAGTCCCTCCTCGTCGAGCAGGTCTGTGGCCGCGTGCGCTGGCGCGAGAGCGCGATTGCGATGGCCGAGGCAGGCGTGACCGATTTCGTCGAACTGGGCGGCAAGGTCGTGGGCCCCATGATCAAGCGCTCGGCAGGGGATGTGAACGTACTGACCGCTTCGAGCATGGCCGAGATCGAGGAACTGGCCAAGTCTCTCTGAGGCGCTATAGCTGGTCGGCGCAAGGCAACCCTCATACCTGAAGGAGTGTGCACCCATGTGGGATGAACGCTATGCCGAAGCCGACTTTGCCTATGGCTCCGAGCCCAACGACTTCCTGGTCGAGCGTGGTGCAGACCTGACGCCGGGGCGCTGCTTGTGCCTCGCCGAAGGGCAAGGCCGCAATGCGGTCTGGCTGGCGCAGCACGGCTTCGATGTCACCGCCATAGACCAGTCGCCGGTTGGGCTTGATCGCGCCCGCGACCTTGCCGCCGAGCGGGGTGTGGAGATCGCGACGCGCGCCGTGGACCTGGCGGACTACGACATGGGCACGGGTGTGTGGGACAGCGTGGTTGCGATCTTCGCGCACCTACCCCCGCGCCTGCGCCGCGATGTCCACGCCCGCGTGGTCAGGGCGCTGAAGCCGGGCGGGACGGTCCTGCTCGAAGCCTATACGCCCGACAAGTACACCCAGCCCGGTAAAGGCGGCCCGCCGCCTTCGCAGAAGGACTGGACGATGACCCGCGAGGGCCTGCTGGCCGAATTCGCCGGGCTTCAACCCATCTGCGCCGAGGAAGTCGTGCGCGAGATCACGGAAGGCGAATACCATCGCGGGCAAAGCGCCGTCGTGCGCTTCCTCGCGAGGAAGCCTTGAGAACCAATGAGGAAAGACATGTTTGACCTTCACGGAATGACCGCCCTTGTAACCGGCGCCAGCGGTGGCATTGGTTCGGCGATTGCCCGCAAGCTGGCCGCGCAGGGCGCGCGCCTTGCGATCTCGGGTTCCAACGCGGACAAGCTGCGCGCTTTCCGCGACGAGCTGGACGAACACACCCCGCAGGCCCCGCAGGAAGTCGACCATGTCGCCATCCCCTGCAACCTTTCGGACGCCGAGCAGGTCGAGAGGCTGGTCCCCGCCGCGCTCGAGGCGCTCGGCAAGATCGACATCCTCGTCAACAACGCGGGGATTACCCGCGATAACCTCGCCATGCGCATGAAGGACGAGGAGTGGGACCAGGTCATCAAGATCAACCTGGAATCGACCTTCCGCCTGATGCGCGGCGTGACCAAGCCGATGATGAAGGCGCGCTTCGGGCGCATCATCAACGTAACCTCGGTCGTGGGCACGACCGGCAATCCGGGGCAGATGAACTACTGCGCGGCCAAGGGCGGTATCACGGCCATGTCGAAGAGCCTCGCGCAGGAACTCGCCAGCCGCAACGTCACCGTCAACTGCATCGCGCCGGGCTTCATCCGCACCGCGATGACCGACGTGCTACCCGATGCCCAGAAGGACGCGCTCAACGCGAAGATCCCGATGGGCCGCATGGGTGAGGGCGACGACATCGCCGCAGCCACGGTGTTCTTGGCGTCGAAAGAAGCGGGCTACGTCACCGGGCAGACCATGCATGTCAACGGCGGCATGGTGATGATCTGATGCGATACCGGGTGCGCTGCCCGCAGCGGGGCCTGCCCTGCCGGTAGGGAGCTGCACCCGGTATTCCGACCGCGACGGGCGGGAAGGAAGGCGAGAGCATCGTCTTCAAGCCTTGCAACTGGGCGATGCCATCGGATCGTAAACCGGGCTAGTCGGTCTCGACGCCCTCGTCGTTGTAGATCTTCGCATCGAGCTTGAGGGCGAGGCTGCGCGCGAGCGAGAGGCGGTGCAGTTCTTCGCGTACGCCTGGTTCGGGCGCGGGGAAGCTGATGTAGCCTTCGGGCGAGTACCAGAAGACGCGCAGCCAGTCCTCGCAGTCCGGACGCCAGATCTCGACGTCGCCGCCACGGTTGGGCATCGAGACGATCTCGTGCGTGCGCGGGTTGATCTGCTGCGCGTCGCCATCGGCGAGGCGCAGGTCCTCGATTGTGGCGACAGCCTTTTTCCAGTCCTCCAGGTCGATCATGGCAAGGGCGCCGTCGTGGTCCTTGCGCTGGATATGAAGGGTACTCGACACGTCGCTTCGACTCCCGTGGTTTCGCCGGTATCTCAGGGGCTTTGAAGCGAACATGGCGCTTCCTTGCTGCAGTGCAAGGTCAATCTTGCCAGCGCCCTCATGTGAAAAAAGCATGAAACTCCCCCGAATTATCCCCAGATTCACCTTCTGTGGACCAGTTCCCGCTTGCCGCGAGGCTTGCGTGCGTTAGAGATATTTGTCCTGTTTTTGGGGATTATGAACATTCCCGGGCCGACCAAAGGGGACCTGAGGCTGCTATGAAGGCCACCATCGAACGTTCCACGCTGCTGCGTTGCCTGAGCCACGTGCAGTCCGTTGTCGAACGCCGCAACACCATTCCCATCCTCTCGAACGTCCTGATCGAGGCATCGGGCACTTCGTCTCTGCGCATCATGGCGACCGACCTCGACCTCCAGGTCGTCGAGACGCTCAACGCCAACCACGTCGAGCAGCCCGGCGCGATCACGGTGTCCGCACACCTGCTGTTCGACATCGCCCGCAAGCTGCCCGACGGCAGTGAGGTGAGCCTGGCGGCCGCGGACAACCGTCTCGTCGTCAAGGCCGACCGCAGCCGCTTCCAGCTGCCCACGCTTCCTCGCGATGATTTTCCCATGATCGCGGAAGGCGAGCTGCCGACCAGCTTTGAGATTCCGGCCGCGACGCTGGCGCAGATGATCGACCGTACGCGGTTCGCGATCTCGACCGAGGAAACGCGCTATTACCTGAACGGTATCTTCTTCCACGTCACCGAGGACGAGTTGAAGGCTGCGGCAACCGACGGCCACCGTCTCGCCCGCTTTACTATCGCGCGCCCCGACGGGGCCGATGGCATGCCCGACGTGATCGTGCCGCGCAAATGTGTTGCCGAACTGCGCAAGCTGCTGGAGGAATCGCTTGATTCCAACGTGCTGATCGATCTTTCGGCAAGCAAGGTGCGCTTCACGCTTGGTGGTGAGATCGGCGTCGTGCTCACCAGCAAGCTGATCGACGGTACATTCCCCGATTACACCCGCGTCATCCCGACCGGGAACGACAAGCTGCTGACGCTCGATCCGCGCGCCTTCTTCGAAGGTGTGGACCGCGTCGCGACGATCGCCACGGAAAAGACCCGCGCGGTCAAGATGGCACTCGACACCGACCGGATCACGCTTTCGGTGACCTCGCCCGACAACGGCACGGCGGCCGAGGAAGTGCCCGCCGGCTATGGCGCGGACAACTTCGAGATCGGCTTCAACGCCAACTACCTCAAAGACATCCTGGGGCAGATCGACGGCGACTCGGTCGAACTGCACCTTGCCGATGCCGGGGCGCCAACGCTCATCCGCCAGAACGACAAGAGCCCCGCGCTCTACGTACTGATGCCGATGCGCGTCTGATCGCGCCACCATCGTGAAGCCATGGCATTCGGGGCCGGGAGTGCATTGCCCTCCCGGCCCTTTTGCATGGGGGAGGGCGGAGGCTCCCGTGCGTTAACGCTTTGGTCCGGCGAATCTTGGGGAATTTTCGTGCGAATGTGGCCTGTGAAGTGCGCGCAGATGGTTCACATTTAACCGTTTCGCAATTGCTTTGCGGCAAGACCATCGCATGAGCAGAAAGGGACCCGGTCGCCGGAGCGCTGCGCGTCGCGCGCAAGCCGCGCAATCGGACGCGCGGCGGCAAACGATTGAAGGCGCTGGGAAAGGTTCGGGCGACACTGCTGCCCGGAGCGATTCCGGTACATGCCGACGTACGCCTGGAATCCCGGGGAAGGTGGCCGTTGCGCGCGGCAAGCCGGGCGATTTCGCGGTGGCCGCCGAAGGCGTGGCCGCGACCAGCGACCCGCTCCTCTATCTTCTTCCGGCCAATTGGATCCTGATCGTCATCTGCATGGGCTCGATCCTGATGACGATGGGGCTCCTTTCGCACAGCTTCCCGGCACCGCTCTCTGCCGGTCTTCTGGTGATCAGCTTTGCGATCTGCCTTGCAGGTACGCGCCTGTTCCGGCTGGAGCAGAACATCGGGCGCACCGGCTGGAAGCGCTATCTTCTGCTGATCTTCGCAATCGGGGTGCCCATGGCGCTGTTCGGCCATGTCGGCGCGCGCTGGACCGAGCGGGTGCCGGAACTGGGCTGGGAGACGACCGCGAGTTGCTTCGTCATCCTTATCCTCATGGCCAATGTCCTGCTCGAAGGGCGGCTGGCCTCAATCATCGTCGCCACCGTTGCGTTGTGGGGCGGGGCCTGGACCATTTCAGGCTCGGTGCCCTCGTTCATGCTTCTGCTGGGTGGAAGCGCGATCGGGCTCTACCTCTCAGTGAAGCGCAGTGAGCAGGTGCGCGCCGAGATCGAGGCCCGGTCCGAGCGCGAGCGCGAGCAGCGCCGCGCCGAGGAACTGCTCAACGAATACGAGGAGACCGGGCAGGGCTGGTTCTGGGAGACCGACCGACGCGGCCAGCTCACCTATGTTTCGGCGCATATCTGCGCGCTCCTGAAGACGACGCCCGAGGACCTGGTTGGGCGTCCGCTTTCGGCGCTGTTCCTGCTCCAGGGTCATGAGAACGAGAACGAGCGCACGCTTGTCTTCCATCTCTCGACGCGCTCCTCGTTCAAGGATCTGTCGGTCCGTGCGGCGACGGCTGGTGCGCCCGGCGATGAGCGCTGGTGGTCGATCTCGGGGCGCCCCGTGCTCGACCCGTTCGACAATTTCATGGGCTTTCGTGGCTCGGGCACCGACCTTACCGAAACCCGCCGCTCGCAGCAGCATGTCACCCAGCTGGCGCGTTTCGATTCGCTGACCAAGCTGGCCAACCGCTTCCAGATGTCGGAGTGGCTCGAGAAGATCCTCGCTGCGCCCCGGCTCGACAGCCGGGCTTGCACGGTGTTTCTGCTCGACCTCGACCGCTTCAAGCAGGTCAACGACACCATGGGCCACCCGGCGGGCGATGCGCTGTTGCGCCAGGTTGCCGATCGGTTACGCGCGACCGTGGGCAAGCATGGCCGCGTGGGCCGCCTGGGCGGTGACGAATTCGAGGTGATTCTGCCCGGTCACCACGTCACCGAGGGCCTTGCCAATCTGGCGCGCCGGATCATCGAGAACCTCTCGCAGCCCTATTCGATCGACGGTGCACGCGTGGTCATCGGCGCCTCCGTGGGGATCGCCTCGTGCCCGCAGAACGGCACAACGTCGGAGGAGATCATCCGCAACGCCGACCTTGCACTCTACGCGGCCAAGGGTGGCGGGCGTGGGCGCCACCACTTCTACGATGACGATCTCCACTCCGACGCCAAGGAGCGTCAGCAGATGGAGGAGGACCTGCGCGATGCCATCACCCACGGCACGCTGGAGCTGCACTACCAGCCCCAGGTTCGCACGACCAGTGAGACGATCACCGGCTTCGAGGCGTTGCTGCGCTGGAAGCACCCGGTTCACGGCTACATCTCTCCGGCCAAGTTCGTGCCGATCGCCGAGGATACCGGACTCGTGGCGCCGATCGGCGAATGGGCGCTGCGCACTGCCTGCCGCGACCTCGCCCGCTGGCCCGAGAGCGTGCGCGTGGCGGTCAACGTATCGCCGCTGCAGTTTGCCAACCCGGCGCTTCCGGCCATCGTGACGAGTGCGATTGCCGAAGCGGGCATCGCGCCGGGACGTCTTGAACTGGAGATCACCGAGAGCGTGTTCCTGGGTGAGGACAAGTCGACCGAGACGATGTTCAGCGCCTTGAAAGGCGTGGGCGTGCGCCTTGCGCTCGACGATTTCGGAACCGGCTATTCCTCGCTCGGCTATCTGAAGAAGGCGCCCTTCGACAAGATCAAGATCGACCAGAGCTTCGTGCGCGGCGCGACCATCAAGGGCAGCCGCAACGGTGCAATCATCTCCTCCATCGTCAATCTGGCCGAGGCGCTGGGCATGGAGACGACCGCGGAAGGGGTGGAGACCCTCGACGAGCTGGACCTTGTGCGCATGCTGGGCTGCAGCCACGTGCAGGGCTACATTTATGAAAAGCCCCTGACCGTTATCGACGCCAATGCCCGCCTTGCCCGCGGACTCGAGGCGGTCGCGCAGGGGCCCCGTTCCAGCCGCGCCCCGCGCCAGACTATGCTGCGCAAGGTCATGCTCGAGCATGGTGGTCACGCCTACAACGGCACCATCCGCAACATCTCGCAGACAGGGGCCCTGATCGAGGGGCTGTGGAACGTGCCTGTGGGCACGACGTTCGCCGTGCACCTGGCCCGGGACTACGTGCTCGACGCCCATGCACGCTGGAGCCGGGAGGACCGCATGGGCGTGGAATTCGCGGTCCCGCTCGAGCTTGATGCCAATGGCGCGGTGCTGTTTACGCCCCCGAAGGGCGGATCGGATGAAAATCCTTCACGCTCGCTGCGCAAGGCAGGCTGACAGCGCATCAAACCGCTGCTAACGGCGATTCCATGACAGACCTTTCCCTGATCCGAAATTTCTCGATCATTGCCCACATCGACCATGGCAAGTCGACGCTGGCCGACCGCCTGATCCAGTACACCGGTGGCCTCACCGAGCGTGAGATGTCCGCGCAGGTCCTGGACAACATGGACATCGAGAAGGAACGCGGGATCACGATCAAGGCGCAGACCGTGCGTCTGAACTACACCGCCAAGGACGGCAAGACCTATGAGCTTAACCTCATGGACACGCCGGGCCACGTTGACTTCGCCTACGAGGTCAGCCGCAGCCTCGCGGCCTGTGAGGGCGCGCTGCTGGTCGTGGACGCGGCGCAGGGTGTGGAAGCCCAGACGCTCGCCAACGTCTACCAGTCGATCGAACACGACCACGAGATCGTGCCCGTCATCAACAAGATCGATCTTCCCGCCGCCGAGCCCGACAAGGTCAAGGCCGAGATCGAGGACATCATCGGCATCGATGCCTCCGAAGCGGTGCTCGCCAGCGCCAAGTCGGGGATTGGCATCGAAGAGACGCTGGAAGCCATCGTTACCAAGATTCCGGCGCCCTCGGGTGAGCGCGATGCGCCCTTGAAGGCGATGCTGGTCGATTCCTGGTACGATCCGTACCTGGGCGTCGTCATCCTCGTGCGCGTGATGGATGGAGTCATCAAGAAGGGCCTCAGCGTCAAGTTCATGCAGGGCGGGACCGAGCACCTGATCGACCGCGTGGGCTGCATGACGCCCAAGCGCGTCGACCTGGCCGAACTGGGCCCGGGCGAGATCGGCTTCATCACGGCGCAGATCAAGGAAGTCGAACAGGCCAAGGTCGGTGACACCATCACCACCGTGAAGAACGGATCGACCACGCCGCTACCGGGCTACAAGGAAGTCCAGCCGGTCGTCTTCTGCGGCCTGTTCCCGGTTGATGCGGCCGACTTCGAGAAGCTGCGCGATTCGATCGGCAAACTGCGCCTCAACGACGCCTCGTTTTCCTACGAGATGGAAACCAGCGCGGCGCTCGGCTTCGGCTTCCGTTGCGGCTTCCTGGGCCTCTTGCACCTTGAGATCATCCAGGAACGCCTGTCGCGCGAATACGATCTCGACCTTATCACCACCGCGCCCTCGGTGGTTTACCGCATCCAGCTCTCGCACTCGAAGAACGAGGATGCCAAGACCATCGAGCTGCACAACCCGGCTGACTATCCCGATCCCAACCGGATCGAGACGATCGAGGAGCCGTGGATCAAGGCGACGATCTACACCCCCGACGAGTACCTAGGCGCGATTCTCAAGCTGTGCCAGGATCGCCGTGGTATCCAGACCGACCTGACCTACGTTGGCGGGCGCGCGCAGGTGTCCTACGAGCTGCCGCTCAACGAAGTCGTTTTCGACTTCTACGACCGCCTGAAATCGATCAGCCGCGGTTATGCCAGCTTCGATTACGAGCAAATCGGCCTTCGCGAGGGCGATCTTGTCAAGATGAACATTCTTGTCAACGCCGAACCCGTCGATGCGCTCTCGCTCATCGTCCACCGCTCGGTCGCCGAGGAGCGCGGGCGCGGTATGTGCGAACGCCTGAAGGAGCTCATTCCCCGCCACCTCTTCAAGATCCCGGTCCAGGCCGCGATCGGCGGCAAGGTGATCGCGCGCGAGACCATCGCCGCGATGCGCAAGGATGTCACCGCCAAGTGCTATGGCGGTGACATCAGCCGCAAGAAGAAGCTGCTGGAGAAGCAGAAGAAGGGCAAGGCCCGCATGCGCGAGTACGGCAACGTCTCGATCCCGCAGGAAGCCTTCATCGCTGCGCTGCGCATGGGCGAGGAATAACTCCGCCTTCTTCTGGCTTCCAGACCCGCAGGGTCTTGCCGCCCAAGGCTTGAAGAGGGCCCGTTCCTATCTGGGGACGGGCCCTTTTTCGCGGCCGCGACACTGGAGGCGGGAGTGCGGGTACTTCTGTTTTGTGAGCCGCTCGAAAACGCCCGGAGCAGCCGGCGCAGATGGCGCTTGCTAGCGCGATCTTGCGGCTCGTCGTGCCAAAGGCTTCATTTCATTGCTCGAAAATGCACTTTTGGTTCTCGACAAGTGACCAACAAATGTTCCATGTTGCTGTGCATCGAGATCGTGGTTCTAGCTATATCTCCCTCGATGTTTCGGGAATTCAATCCGAAATTTCAGCGAGTATCGAGAGTTAGTTCTGCGAAACACACGTTCCGTTTAGGAACGTAGCGCTTGTGTGTGGAAGCTGTGTCGGCCCGTCCCGAGAGGGCAAGTCGATGCGGCACTTTCACAGGCCTTGGCAGGCGGAATTTTAAGGGTGGAATACAAAGTGTCGGTGTGTGAGAATGCTTTGCAGCTGGATGATGCGTTCGCGAACGTTACCGAAAAGCAGCACGAGGTTCTTCGGCTTGTAGGCGACAATTTCACAAGCAAGCAGATCGCCCACGAACTGGGGATTTCGATCAGTGCGGTAAACCAGCGGATCGAAACCGTCCGCGCCCGTGCAGGATCGGTTTCTCGCCTGGAACTGGCGCGCGCTTACCGGGAATACCGTCAAGCGCAGGACGAAGAGCAACTTCAGGACCCGGAAGAGGCCGAGGAAGGCAGTTCGACGGCGGTCACTATGCCCGAGCAAGACCATGCGCTGCCGGGCGCAGAGGCGGACGAGCTTGCAGGCGAGCCGCATGGCGCGTGCCTGGACGACGCCGCCTGCCGCGATTGCGAGCATTGGCCAGGCGGCGACCTCGGCTCCGGGCAAGATGCAGGGCGATTTCAGATAATCAGGGTGCAGCCGCCATCGGTGGAAGCCGAACGTGTGCCTGTCGGCCTTGGCGGGCCTCGTCCCGCCAGCGGGGCCGCGGGTGCGCTGGCAGGAGGAGAGCAGACACCGGGACCTGTCCCGGACTTGCTTGACGGGCGCAATGGGCGTCTCGGGCGCACGGCGGCCATCGTCGTGATGGCGTTCGGCCTGCTGCTCGTTTCGGTAATGGGCCTGGGTGTGCTGCATTTGCTGGCCGAGCTGTTCTGAGCCGCAGGCATGTTCGAGACACTCATGGACCTGCGGGTCCAGTTGCAGACGGCAATGATTTTTATTCTGTTCCTGGCCACGCTGCGCTGGGGGGCGGTTCCGGAGAAGCTGGTGGCCGCCCTGCTCTCCGCCACGATCGTGTTCCACGTCGGCTACCATTCGCTCGTGGGTGGAGAGATCGTCCTGGCCGGGGTGGACCTGGGCCATGTCGTCATCGATCTGGCGCTTCTCGTTGGGCTGGGCGCCGTGGCGCTCCACGCGAATCGGGTCTATCCGCTCTGGCTCACCGCGGCCCAGTTGATTTCGGTTTTCTCCTACGCCTACCGGTATCTCTATGGGGAGGAGGATCTGGGCCGAGGGCCCTATGACGTCATGGCGACACTGCCCTTCTATCTGTGCGTGCTTTTTGCCTGGGTGGGATTCGTGCGCCATGTCCTGCGCCAGCGGCACCACGGCGATTACCCCGCCTGGAGTAGGGCCGCTGCTCGTCGGCACAGCGGCGATCCGGTCCGCAACTGACCGCAGAAGGCGGCCATCCCGTCGCCGGGATGCGTAGGGTGCACGTAAATTTTCCAAATAGTCTTCGAAAAAGCAAAAAGAAATGCCATCTGCGGGATGGAACATTCAGGGGCGTTCGATTTATTCCCCAAGAGTGAAAGCCTTCACGTTGTCTGGAGAGACTGTTTTGACCGAAATCGTGTCCATGCCCACCACGCCTTTTGATGGTCAGAAGCCGGGAACCTCCGGGCTGCGCAAAAAGGTGAAGGTCTTCCAGCAGCCGGGCTATGCGGAGAATTTCATCCAATCCGTCTTCGATGTGGTCGACAAGGGCGAGGCGGCAACGCTGGTCCTGGGCGGCGACGGGCGTTTCCATAACCGCACCGTGATCCAGCAGGCGATCCGCATGGCCGCGGCCAACGGTTACGCGCGCGTGCTGGTGGGGCAGGGCGGTATCCTCTCGACCCCGGCGGCGAGCCACATCATCCGCAAGTACAAGGCGAGCGGCGGCCTTGTCCTTTCGGCTAGTCACAACCCCGGCGGGCCGGACGAGGATTTCGGCATCAAGTACAACATTTCCAACGGCGGCCCCGCACCCGAAGGCGTGACCGGAGCGATACATGCCCGCACGCAGGAGATCGACCGCTGGCTGACGATCGAGGCCGCAGATGTCGATCTCGACACCGTGGGCATCGTCGAGGTGGGCGACATGAACGTCCAGATCATTGACCCGGTCGCCGATTACGCCGATCTCATGGAAGAGCTCTTCGACTTCGCCGCGATCCGCAAAGTCGTTGCCTCCGGCTTCACCATGCGCTTCGACGCGATGAGCGCGGTGACCGGCCCTTACGCGAAGGAGATCCTGGAAGGGCGCCTGGGCTTTGCCGAGGGTACGGTCGTCAATGGCACGCCGCTGGAAGACTTCGGTGGCCATCATCCCGATCCCAACCTGATCCACGCCAAGGAACTTTACGACTTGATGATGAGCGAGGGCGCGCCCGATCTGGGCGCGGCGTCCGATGGCGATGGCGATCGCAATCTCATCATCGGGCGCGGGCGTTTCATCACCCCGTCCGATTCGCTGGCCATGCTGGCCGCCAACATCGAGTGCGCGCCCGCCTACAAGGGCCGCCTGACCGGCATTGCTCGCTCGATGCCGACGAGCGCGGCCGCGGACCGCGTCGCCGAGGCGTTGGGCGTGCCCGCCTTCGAAACGCCGACCGGCTGGAAGTTCTTCGGCAACCTCCTCGATGCCGGGATGGCGACTATCTGCGGCGAGGAAAGCGCCGGCACCGGCTCGGACCACGTGCGCGAGAAGGATGGCCTGTGGGCGGTCCTGCTCTGGCTCAACATCCTGGCCGTGCGCGACATCTCGGTCGATGATCTGGCCAAGGCCCACTGGGCCCGCTTCGGACGCAACTACTATGCGCGCCACGACTATGAGGGGATCGAGAAGGACGGTGCCGACGCGCTCATGGCCACGCTGATGGACGAACTGGAGGCGCTGCCCGGGCAGGAATTGGGTGATCTCGTCGTCGAGGACGCCGACAGCTTTTCCTACACCGATCCGGTCGACGGCTCGGTCAGCGCCAATCAGGGCATCCGCATCCTCTTCGTGGGCGGCAGCCGCGTGGTCTTCCGCCTATCCGGAACCGGGACGGCAGGAGCCACCTTGCGCGTCTATCTTGAGAACTACGTGCCCCCCTCGGGCGATCTCGATGCCGAGACCGGCGAGATGCTGAAGGCCCAGGTCGCGGCAGCCGAGGTGGTCGCGGGGATCTCCCGCTTCACCGGACGCACGGCTCCCGACGTCATTACCTGATCGGGAGGCCGGGGCAGGACGCCTGCTCCGGTCCTAGTTGCCCGCAGGACACGCTATCTCGCGGTTTGCGGGCAACTAGGGAATCTTTCTTTCCCAAGGCGTGCAAATCATCAGGGCAGGCCCCCTGCACACCGGGGCGTGTTCGATCCCGGTCATCTACCGCTTTCAGGGATCGCCGCACCTTCCATGTCTACTTTCGTGATCCGCGCCGGCGGTGCCCGCGCGCCGCGCGCGGCCCTTGCCGTCAGCGCCGCCGCTCTCGTCCTTTTCGCCAGCCCTGCGCAGGCGACCGACGGTTACTTCCTCAATGGTTCGGGGGCGAAGGCAAAGGGCGCGGGCGGGGTCGGCATCGCGATGCCGCAGGACGCTCTTGCCATCGCCGCCAACCCGGCCGCCGCCACCTCGCTCGGCCACCGACTCGACATCTGCGTCGAACTCTTCGTGCCTGATCGCGGGGCAGAGATCACGGGTAATGGTGCCGGGCTCGACGGGCGCTATTCGGGCAACGGCAGCAATCCCTTCGTGCTCCCCGAGATCGGATATGTCCGCCCGCTTGCGGACCGTGTGGCGCTTGGCCTCGCGATCAACGGCAACGGGGGCATGAATACCCATTACAAGGCCAACCCCTTTGCCAGCTTCGGGGCGGAAGGGGCCGCAGGCGTCAATCTCCAGCAGATTCAGGTTTCGCCGACGCTGGCGGTTGAGGCCGTACCTGGCCATTCGCTCGGTGTGTCGCCGGTGATCGTGTTGCAGGGCTTCGAGATGACCGGCGCACAGCCTTTCGCGGGCTATTCGCAGGCTCCTTCGAACTTCACCAACCGGGGGACCGACTGGTCGGCGGGCGTCGGCGTGCGGCTGGGCTATCTTGGCCAGCTCACGCCGTTCCTCAAGGTCGGCGCGTTCTACCAGTCCAAGGTCAAGACCGGCGATCTTGATCGCTACGCGGGGCTCTTTGCCGATGGCGGGAGCTTCGAGGTGCCCGAGGCCTGGGGGCTGGGCGCCGCGCTCACGCCTGTTCCGGCGGGCGGATTACAAGCGCATCAACTATGGCGGTGTCGCCGCGGTCGGCAATCCTATCGACGCACTCTTTCAGGGGCGCCCTTTCGGGTCCGAAGGAGGCCCCGGTTTCGGCTGGCGCGATGTCGAGGTGTGGAAGCTGGGCGCCGTCTACAGCGCATCCGACAGGCTGACCCTGCGCGCAGGGTATGGCCGCTCGGACAACCCGGTGCCGCGCGCGCAAACGCTCCTCAACATCTTTGCGCCGGGTGTTGTGCGCAGCCACTACACGCTGGGTGCGACGTTCGCCCTCTCGGGCAGCGCGGAGATCACCGGCTACGCCATGCGCGCCCCGCGCCAGACGGTGCACGGCGAGGGATCGATCCCCGCGCCCTTCGGTGGCGGCGAGGCGGACGTGTCGCTGGCGGAGACCTCGGTAGGGTTTTCGCTGGGTCTGAAGCTCTGAGGTGGACCATCGCCCCTTGCCTCCGCGACCGGCGACTTTGCCATTCTCAGCCAAGGCGGTGTGAGAGCCCCGAGGTCGCCAGTTTTGAGAGCCTGAGGGCGATGGCCCGAATCATCTTTTCTGATTTTTCTAACCGGAGGGCGGATCGGCCGGCGCCTTGCGCGCGGTGTCCAGCGCCGAGATCCTTCCGGTGATCTGCGCATCCTGCAACCATTCCCCCAGTGGCCGCGCCAGCCGGCGGCGCCAGTTAGGGTGCTCGGTGACGGTGCCGGGCAGGTTGGGTTGCTCGCTCTCGCCCAGAATATCCTCGAGCGGGGCGATGGCGAGCCCGGCCGGGCTCTTGCCGATGTGCATGAGGGCGGCCTTCAGGACCGGGGCGGGATCGCCGGGCTCTGGGCGCGGCGTGGCGTCATGGGTGAGGCTGGCCCACAGGAGCCCCCGGTCCCACGCGCGCTTGCGTTCGGCGTCCTCGCGCGTGGTGCCTTCGGGCAGGCGGCCCAGGTCCTGCGCCCAGTCGAGATCGCGCCCGCGCCACCAGCCTGCGATGGTCGCTGTGTCGTGCGTACCGGTCATTGCCACGCTGTCGGCCGGGTAGTCGCCCGCGCCAATGAAGCCCTCGTCGGCGGCGCGCTCGAACCAGAGCACACGCATGTCGAGGAGGCGGCGTTCCTCCAGCGCGCCGAGGAAGCCGAAGGGGGCGGTTCCCAGGTTTTCGGCGATGAGAAGCGCGCCTGCCCGGTGCGCTTCCAGGACGGCAAGGCGCAGCATGTCCTCGAAAGGATAGGAAAGGTAGGCACCTTCCTCCGGGCCTTCGCCGTCCGGAATTACCCAGAGCCGGGCCATGCCGAAGGCGTGGTCGATGCGCAGCGCGCCAGTGCGCGAGAGTGCCGCGCGTAGCATCGCGATCCAAGGCGCATAGCCGGTGCGCTGCAGGCCCTGCGGCGAGAATCCCGTGAGCGTCCAGTTCTGGCCGAGTGGGCCGAGCGGATCGGGCGGCGCGCCGATGGTGAGCCCCTCTAGCATCGCGCCCTGCAGCGCCCAGGCGTCCGCGCCTGCGGTGTGGACGCCCACGGCCAGATCTCCGACGAGCCCGATCGCCATGCCCGCGGCCTTCGCGCGCGCCTGCACCGCGTCGAGCCCCTTGGCTGTCAGCCACTGTGTGAAGGCATGGAAGGCGACGTCCTCGGCATGGGCCTTGGCAAAGTGCGCGGCGCCCTTGCCATCAGGATCGCGGTGCTTGGCGGGCCAGTCCTGCCAGCGTGCGCGCCCGTGGCCGCGGTGGTGGACGTCGAGCGCGTCGAACAGGGCCTGGCGCTGCAAGCTTTCATCCCCTGCAGTCTCGGCGGCAATGCGCGCACGCGTGGCGGGATCGAGCCCGTCGAACAGTGCGCGCAGCGCGGCGTGCTGACGGGGCAGCGCCTCTTCCCAGTTGATGAATGCAGGTTCGTTGGAACCGCGAATATCCAGCGTGGGGAGGCCGGCCAGTTCGGGCGCGGCGAGTGCAGTGTTGAGGTGGAGGCGGCTTGAAGGGGAATAGGGGCTGTACCCCTCGCCAACCCCTGCAAAGAGGGCGTGGATAGGGTTGATGGCCAGCGCGTCGGCCCCGCGTGCGGCAAAGAGGTCCACGGTCTCGGCCAGTTCGGCGAGCGTGCCGTAGGGCTGGCCGCTGCACGCCGAACGCAGGGCGGGGATCTGTACGGCCGGGCCCCAGAGACGCTCGCCTTGGCGTGCTTTGGGCAGGACGTCGGCCAATGTCGGGCTGCGGGTCGGCGCGACGGCCAGCGTCAGTTGGTGGCCGTAGAGGCTGACCTGGTGGTAGCCGGGGGTGTTGATGGCTGGCAGGATCCCGGCCTCCAGCGTCACGTCCTGCACCTCGCCGTTTTCGGCGGTCACGCGCGCGCGGGTGAGGCTGGCAGGAAGCGGGGTTGGCCGACCGACCTCGGTGACGAGCATCGCGGGCAGACTGCGCGCTGCGATGGCAAGGCGTGCGTGGCTGCGGGTGAGCGCCTGAGGTGTGGCGGAAGGGTAGCCCAAAGCCGTGACGATGCGGGCGAGCGCGGTGTCCGATACGGTCTGGTCGCGTCCCTCGACATCGCGCCAGTGCCGCGAAAGGCCGAGCGCCTTGGCAAGCGCATGGAGCGAAGTGGCCGGATCGCCCGGATCAAGAGCACGGGCGCACGGATCGGGGGAAGGCTCCAAGGCGGTCTCCTGGCACAGGCGCAAGATGGCGCCCTGCCAAGCGTACTTGCAATCAGGGGGGCTCGGCAATCGTCTTGATCGGCGCAGGCGGCCATGCGGGGCGCGTGGTTACCCACCTGCTATCGGCACGATATCCTCACGCTACGAACAGAATATCCACAACCATGTCCACATGACGAGCTTGGAGTTCGGCCGGGATAGGTCGCCCGCTTCCTGGATTTGCGAGGAGGTGGAGGGCCGCGGAGCGCAGCGCACGAGATGCGCAGGGCATGACATTCTCGCGCATTGGCCCGAGGGCGCGGTGCGCGGGATCGTACCCTGGAAAGGTATAAGACAGGTTTTCCAAGGGGCTATTTCCCCTTGCCCCGAGATAGGGCGACGCCGTCTTTTCACCCACGGTGGCGCGTGTAAGGTAAGCCAGACGGTACGGGAAGCCCGAAGGCGATGGCCCGCGGATATCCTTTTGCCTGCTTAGATTTCGCGCAGGCGCGGCATCAATTCCACGAAATTGCAAGGCCGGTTGCGCGCGTCGAGCTGTTCAGCGAGGATGCCGTCCCAGCCGTCCTTGACCGCGCCGTTCGAGCCGGGAAGCGCAAAGATGTAGGTGCCGCGGCTGAGCACGGCCATGGCTCGGCTCTGCACGGTCGAGGTGCCAATGGTCTGGTAGCTGATCCAGCGGAACAGCTCGCCAAAGCCGGGGATGTCCTTTTCCTTCACTCTGTCGAGCGCCTCGGGGGTCACGTCGCGCCCGGTAAGGCCGGTGCCTCCCGTCGAGACGATGGCGTCGATGCCTTGGTCGTCGATCCAGTCGTTGAGGCGGCTGACGAGGCGCTGGGCATCGTCGCGCTCGATCGCGCGCGCGACCAGCTTGTGCCCTGCTCCCCTGATCCGCTCGGCGAGGATGTCGCCCGAGGTGTCATCCTCGGGGCCGCGCGTGTCGGAAACGGTCAGAAGCGCGATGTTGATGGGCTTGAACGTGCGGTTGGTGTCGATGGCCAAGGCGGTACGGGTCCTGGTGTTTCAGCGAGTGTCAGCGGCGGCTGTCGGCAAAGCGCACGGCGCCTGTGTGCAGTGACTGGGGTGTGGCGAGCTGGCCGTTGGCCGACATGCGCACGCCCTTGGAGCCTGACAGGCCGGGGAAGGTGGGCCACATGCCCTGGGCCAGCGCCATCCGGCTCTCGGATTCGCCGCCCGCCTGGCGCTCGTACATCCAGTAGTTGCGCATGACGATATTCACGTAGCCGCGCGTTTCCCAGTAGGGCAGCGACTCCATCCACAGCAGCGGATCGCCGCCGTCGCGCACTTCGGTGTTCCAGCGGCGGACCGGCACGGGCCCTGCGTTGTAGGCGGCCATGACCTTGGGCAGCAGCCCCTGCGTGCCGCTGTCGTTTTGAAGCATGAGCAGGTGGTTCTGGCCGAAGGCAAGGTTGATGTCGGGCTTGTTGAGGTCGCTCGCCGAACCCGAGACGCCGAGCGAGGCGGCGTGATCGCGCGCGGCGGCGGGCATGATTTGCATCAGGCCGCGCGCGCCTGCCGGACTGACGATGCTGGTGTGGAAGATCGATTCCTGCAACGCGTGGGCGTAGACCAGCGCCGGGTCGACGCGCCAGCCGTTGGCAGGCGCCCACTTGGGCGTGGGGAAGCGTGAAGCCGGGTCCGGACGGCCGCCGCGCGGTGCGTTGTAGGCCATCCACAGCTGGGTCTGAGGGAGGCCGAGATCGCGCGCGAGACGCGAAAGCGGGGCATACTGCGACGCCTCCCCAATGCGCGCCTGGTGGCGCAGCACTTCGTCGGCAAGGCCATCCTCGCCGATCTCGGCGAGCGAGACGGCTGTGCGCACGTTGGGAATACCGCGCAGCTTCTGCCAGTCGGATTGTGAGAAGTCGGCCTGCGCGTGCTGGGCGGGAAGCTGCATGCCCAGCTGCTCGACCGCGAGCATGCCGTAGAGTGTTTCGTGGCGCGCGGCGGCCATGCGTAACACGTCGGCGGCCAGTTCGGGGCGGCGCGCGCGGGTCAGAGCGCGCGCGTTCCAGTAGTAGCCCGCGCTCTTGAGCTCATCGTTCTCCGCCGACTTTGCGCAATTGGCGAAGGCCTCTGCCGCGCCGTCGAAGTCGCCGATGCGCCAGGCCGCGAGCCCGGCGGTCCACCACGCCTCGCCGACCCAGGGGCCCACGCCTTGCGTCGCGAACTGGGCCATTTCGTAGGCTGGCGCGTCCTGGTTGGAGATGTAGTAGCTCCACGCGACCTTCTGGCGCCATTCCGCGCGGGCCGAGCCCGAGAGACTGGCGTCGACCCCGTCGAGCAGCATGCGTGCGCCTGCCGGATCGTCGGCCTTGATGTGGTCGACGATGGCGGAGGAGATCGCCTCGGGCATGGTGCCGTCGTTGATCGAGGAGGGGCGAACGCGCTTGGGCAGAGTAGGCAGGCGCGCAAAGCTCTGTTCGCTTGGGAGTGCGGGTGTGGAGGAGACGCCGCGACGCTGGGCGAGGCGGGTAATCTGGTCGGCGCCGGGAAGCTGCGTGCCCTCGGCCAGCCAGGCGGCAAGGTCAGGCCCTTCGATCTTCGGCGAACCGGCGGCGAGGTAGTACTCGGCCCGGGCCTCCTGATGCATCGGGCCATCCGGGCGCTGGGCCAGCATGCGCTGCACCTTGGTCCAGTCCTTGGCCTCGACCGCAGCGAAGTACTCGCGGTAGTAGTCCCGGTCGTCGTGGCTGAGCAACGAGGGCACGACGCTGGTGGTCCCCCGGCTGCGGAAATAGTCGACTGCGGCGCTGTTCGCATGGGCGGTGCTTACGCTGCACAGAAGCGCGGCAAGCCCTGCAGCGCCCAGCGCAGCCTTGTCGAGCGTCCTGATCATCGTGCCTGCGATTGCATCACGCGCACTGGCGGTCTTGCGGACCTGTGTCTGGCTGCGTGCTGTTCCCCAAACTCGTTTCACGTTGCGTACCCCGAAAAAATGCCGTTTCGCATATGTGCCGCCGGGTCCTTGCGAGGCCTCGTGCGGCGTGTTTCGCCTTGCCCTGTCCCATCGCCTGCCAGTACCCTTTGTGTCGCGCGGAGGGCCTGTCAGGTGGCGGTCCAGTCGAGCATCGCCTTCCACAGGACCGGTTTGGTTCGCGGCCGGTTCAGCAGCGAGTCCAGGCCCCAGGAAGCGAGCAAGGGTATCGATGTTCCTTGATGGTTAAATTTTCGCGAAACGGCAGCCCGTTGCGGTGATTCGTGGCCCAAAAGCGCTGGAACGTTCCCTCCCAGCACGAAAAGCCGTTTCGGGCCGACAAGGCCGATATGGTGCGTCAGCACATCGCCCAAGCCCAGCGCACGCGCCTCGGCCCAATCCGGGGCGGGCATCGCGCGGGGCAGGGCGCTGGCGAGGTAGGCGTCCTCGCGGGAAATTCCGACACTGGCGAGGATCGCATCGAGTAGCTGGCCATGGGGGCCTGTGAGCAGTCCTTCGCGGTCCTCGCGTTCGGGCGCCTCGACGATCACCATAACCTCGGCGCCCGCCTTGCCGACCGGCGCGATGCGCGTTTCGAGCGAGCCGGGGGCCAGCAATGGCTCGGCCTTCCACCAGGGGGCGAAGCCTTCCAGAGTTGCAGGCAGGGTCGCGATGTCGATGCGCTTGGCGTTCTCCGGCGCAATTGCGGCCTTCGCCTCGTTCTCGGCGCGCGCGATGCTCCACTCGCTTGGCGGGGGGAGTTCCTCTTCGGGCGGCGCCAGCCAGTCCTGCGGATCGTCGACATAATCGCAATCGACGCCCGCCAGTCTCCACCAGTCGAGCGCGCCCGTGATATCTGACAGAAAGTGCTGGTTTGACCCGTGATCCATTGCGGGGGGTATTGACCTGTCGGCACCGAGCAATCAAGGCAAAGGGAATAAAGCGCGCAACAAAATCGGTGTATTGGATCAGGGGACCCCATGATTGAACGCGAAGAGATGCCTTATGACGTCGTTATTGTCGGCGGCGGGCCTGCGGGCCTGTCGACCGCGATTCGACTGAAGCAGGTCGATCCCGATATTCAAGTCTGCGTGCTGGAAAAGGGCTCCGAGGTTGGTGCCCACATCCTTTCGGGGGCTACCTTCGACCCCAAGGCGCTTGACGAACTGCTGCCCGAATGGCGCGAGATGGACTGCCCGATGGCAGAGACCCCGGTGACTGACAACTGGCACTGGCACCTGACGCGCGGAAAGAAGTTCTCGATCCCCCACGCGATCCAACCCAAGTTCATGTCGAACCACGGCAATTACACAGGCTCCTTGGGCAACCTGTGCCGCTGGCTGGCCGAGCAGGCCGAGGCGCTGGAAGTGGAGATCTTCCCCGGCTTCCCCGCCGCCGAGATCCTCTACGACGAGGCGGGCGCGGTCATCGGTGTGCAGACCGGCGACATGGGTGTGGGCCGTGATGGGGAACCCAAGGCCGATTTCCAGCCGGGCATGAACCTGCTCGGCAAGTACACCGTCTTCTGCGAGGGCGCGCGCGGGCACCTGACCAAGCGCCTCAAGGCCAAGTACGACCTGGAAGCCAACTGCGAGCCGCAGATCTATGGTCTGGGCATGAAGGAATTGTGGGACATCGACCCCGACAAGCACGTGCCGGGCCGCGTGATCCACACGCAGGGCTGGCCCTTGTCGGAGAACGATGCCTGGGGCGGTGGCTTCCTGTACCATCAGGCGAACGGGCAGGTCTCCTTGGGCTTTGTCGCCGCACTCGACTACAAGAACCCCTACATTTATCCTTTCGAGGAGTTCCAGCGCTGGAAACAGCACCCCGAGATCAAGGCGATCCTGGAAGGCGGCAAGCGAGTGGCGTATGGCGCGCGCGCCATCAACGAGGGGGGCTGGCAGTCAGTGCCGCAGCTGGCCTTCCCGGGCGGCGTGCTCGCGGGGTGCTCGGCAGGCTTCGTCAACGTGCCGCGCATCAAGGGCAGCCACACCGCCATGAAGTCCGGCATGCTCGCCGCCGAAAGCATCGCCGCGGCGGTGAAGGCCGAGCGCGCGCACGACACGCTGCAGGACTATGATGATGCCGTGCGCTCCAGCTGGATTGCCGATGAGCTGAAGCTCGTCCAGAACGCCGAGCCGCTCGTTGCCAAGTGGGGCGGTGAGATGGGCACGGTGCTTGCCGGTGCGGACATGTGGCTGCGCACGCTCTTCGGCTTTGGCATCACCAAGCCGATGAAGCACCACACCGACGCCTCGTGCTTGCAGCGTGCGGACCTTTACAAGCCGATCGACTATCCCAAGCCCGATGGTGTCATAAGCTTCGACCGCCTCACCAGCGTCTCCTACTCGTTCACCAACCACGAGGAAGAGCAGCCTTGCCACCTTCTGCTCAAGGATCCGGCGATCCCGACCAAGGTCAATTTGCCGGTCTACGCAGGGCCCGAGGCGCGCTATTGCCCGGCAGGGGTCTACGAGTTCGTGGCGGATGAAAGCGCGGAGGGCGATGCCCTCAAGCTCCAGATCAACGCGCAGAACTGCGTCCACTGCAAGACCTGCGACATCAAGGACCCGACCCAGAACATCGAATGGGTCACGCCCGAAGGCGGCGGTGGACCGAACTATCCCAATATGTGATCGGGCTTATCGCCGGATGACGGACGATTGTGGAGCGTCGGGGCTTGCCCCGGCGCTCCTGTCGTTTCAGGGACATGAGCCATGAACGAAACCGCCTACGCCAAGATCAACCTTGCTCTCCATGTGCGCCGCCGCCGTGAGGACGGCTACCATGAGCTGGAAACGCTGTTTGCCTTCGTCGACGATGGAGACGCGCTTGTGGCCACCCCGGCGGACGAGGATCTGCTGGAAGTGCACGGCGAGTTCGTGGGGAGCCTTACCAATCCTTTCGACAACATCGTTGCGCAGGCGCTGGGCGCCTTGCCGCACGGGAAGGGGTGGGCGGTAACACTGGAAAAGCGCCTGCCGGTCGCAGCCGGGCTGGGCGGTGGGTCGGCCGATGCGGGCGCGGTGTTCCGCATGGTCGAGCGCGCGCAAGGCTTGCCCGAAGACTGGCACGCACGCGCCGCGAAGCTGGGCGCGGACGTGCCCGCCTGCGTTCTCTCGCGCGCGTGCATCGGGACAGGCACGGGCACCGATCTCGCCGAAGTCGCCGAGAACAATCTGGCGGGCTGTCCGGTACTCCTCGTCAACCCGCGCGAGGCAGTGCCGACAGGCCCCGTGTTTATGGCCTGGGATGGCGTGGATCGGGGCGCGATGCCAACCGAAGGCTCCTTGCGCGCGATTGCCCTTGCAGGCCGCAACGATCTGGAAGGCCCCGCGCTCAAGATCTGCCCCGTGATCGGCGATGTGCTGGCCGCGCTGGAGGCGACGCAGCCCTTCCTTGCGCGCATGTCCGGCTCGGGCGCGACCTGCTTTGCGCTCTACGACAGTCTTGAAGCGCGCGACGAGGCGGCGGAAAAAATGGCGCAAATGCATGGCGACTGGTGGCAAATGGCGGGCAAGCTGCGTTAGGACGGATGCCATGCAGACCACGACCGAGACCGAAAGCTACCGCATCGTTGGCACGCCCCGCTTCGGGGGCATTCTTGTCGTTGCCGATCACGCCTCGAACCGCGTGCCGGACGACATTGACCTGGGCATCGCGCCCAAGCTGATGCACGAGCACATCGCCATCGATATTGGCGTTGCCGCGATTGCCGAGCGGATGTGCGCGCGACCCGGCACCGCTGCATTGCTCGGGAATGTCAGCCGCCTCGTCTGCGACACCAACCGCACCGTGGACGATCCCGCCGCGATCCCCGAGACGAGCGATGGTTCGGCCATTGCGGGCAATGTCGGTATCGACCGCGAGTCCCGCTTGGCGCGCTTCCATCACCCCTTTCATGAGAGGCTGACCGCGCTCCTTAACGAGCAGCCGCCCCAGCTCACGCTGATCCTGCACAGCTTCACCCCGCAGATGGCGACGAAGCCCGACGAGACCCGGCCCTGGCACTGTGGTGTTCTCTACGATGCGGACGATCGCGGCGCGCGCATCGCCACGCGCCTGTTCGAGGAAGAGGGCCTCATCGTTGGTGACCAGGAACCCTACTCCGGCAAGATCTATAACGCCGCCATCGAACGCCATGTCGAAAGCGAAGGGCGACCCTACCTCTATCTCGAGGTCCGGCAGGACCTGATTTCGGATGAGCACGGCCAGGCGCAATGGGCCGAACGCCTCATCCGGGTGTGCAACCAGGTGGCGCTCGAGATCGCCTGACGGAGGCGGGCCCCTGGAATAGTCCGCCCCGATTTGAGCGGACGATTCGGATGGCCATTGCCCTCGGGCTCCCCATACTGTCTGGCGCACTTCGTTCGCGCCACCTTGCCTAACCAAGGCGAGGGCGCCCGTTTTCGGCAGTGAAGGTGCCTCCATCATTTTGGGAGGAATGGCGCCCCACGTATCCCGGGCAGGATTGCGTGAGGAGCTTGAGTTCGACAAATTCCGGAGCCCCAAGGGCGATGGCTCTTGGAATAAAATTCTGATTTCCGGTCTTTTTCTGAAAGAAGGCGTTCTGAGCCTTTTCAACCTCTGGGGTGCTCGCCTCAGCCGATAGGTTCTCGATCCTCGCCTTCGCGCGGACGATGGCGGCCGGGCCGGGGACTGGGTCGGCTAGAAACGGGTCGCCAAGCGCGCATGAGAAAGGCGCCGGGAAGCCAAGCTTCCGGCGCCTCAATTCATAGCGGGTTAGACGGCCTCGGCTATGCCGCTCGGGATGCAGGGAAGGTGTCTGAGCCTCCCAGCTTTCTGCCGAGCTCGATTGTCGGAACGGTGCCTGTCGCCGTTAACGTGCGGCGGCGCTGTGCAGACCGGCTTCGAGTTTTGCGGGCGCGGCGCAGGGTGTATGCATCCAGTCCTGGGCCGCGGCGGCGCCGAGGTCCTGCTGGAAGCTGCCGATTCGCGTCGCGATGCGCGCGGCATCGGCGAGGCGGTCTCGGCGTGCCTGCGGGTCGATCGCCATGCCCGCTGCCATCAGGGCGCGCTGGTGCGCGGCGTAGGCCTTGTTGAGATCCATGTCGTGTTCTCCTGGTTGGCGAGGCGGATAGGGCGGATGAAGCGGTTCGGGCCGGTGGGGCAGCAACTGGGGCTGATCAGTCGACCATCCCGGCAACGAGCCGCTGGAGTTCGGATGTCGGGATCAGCGCGGGGCTGCCCTTGGTATCCTGCGCCGCACTGGCGCGAACCATCGCGCGGTGGTGTGGCAGGGCGGGGTTCCTCTCGAGGTGCATGTTCTTGTACTTCATATTCGTTTCGTGCGGCAGGTTCGTCCTGCCTCCTTCTTCAATGGTCTGTGCGCCGGATTGGGCGCCGGTGTCTTCAAAGACGTTGTAACGGCCTTTGCGGTCGTTTGGATGACAGCCTGTTAGCAAGGCCTTGGCAACCCCGAGCCGGACCGGGATGGACCCATCTGGCGAGGCGGTGCGCGCAAGGCGCGGCGCAAACAGTCGGAACGTCCGCTGGAAGGTGGAGCTGTCCGGGTGGATCATGCTCCGGCGTATTGTGAACGCGTCTGTCGCCAAGTGGTTGCTGTGGCAGATAAAAAACTCTGCGAGGAGCCTTGCTCCCGAGCAAATTTAACTGGCGAGAAATGAAAGCCGAAATCGTGAGATGTGTCAGCAATCGTCACCGCGATTATTGGCGACTTAGTGCCTTGTATACCCCAATCCTGAAAAAATACAAGTGCCAGTGTATCGCAGCGCCTATTCGACATCGCCCGAGAAGGCTATTTCGTTCAATTGCACACGTGTGGTCTCGTACATGGTGTCGATGTCGACATGCTCGCCCTCTTCGACGCGCTGGGCGATCATGGTGAGGGGAAAGCACACGATCGAGGTGCCTGGCCAGTGCAGCGCGGGCTGGCGTCCGAACTCGTCGTCGATGGTCACCCAGTCGAGCATGAGATCCTGCGCCAGCGCATCGCCCATCGCGATGCCCAGCGACTGCAGTTTCCAGGTATCGTCGGGGCCGACCCAGCCTTGCGCAAGGTTCGCACGCACCACGGCCAGCTTTCCATCCACCGAGGAATAGGCATCTTCGGGGTCGCTGGCGAAGTGGCCCTTGATCCAGACCCGCGCGAGGTCCAGCCACTCCTGCTCTTCCGGTTCCAGTACGAGGCGATCGACGGGTTCCATGGGAGGAAGATAGCGAACTATCTGTTGCGATGCAAAATACGCGAAATTCTCTATGAATGGGAATGCGTTGGCCGCGGTGGCCACGGCTCGCTAACCCTGCCTTGGGTCGGATGAGGGGGATCGATGATAGCCTATCATATTCGCAACTCGGGGCGCCTCTCCGGGCGTGAAGGGCAGCGCAGCTTCTGGCTCTGGTTTGCGCTCGTGGCCGGGCTGTGCGTGGCACTTGGTGTCGCGGTTGTCGGGTCGCTGATTCAGGCTGCGTTCGCCCACATGGCGCGTTTTGCGCGCGATCATCCCGAGAGTGCGACGGTCTCGCGCGGGCCGGGCCGCGTCGAGATCCAGATCTACGGGCCGCACCCTGAATTTCTCCCCAATATGAACGCGATCATGGCATTTGGCGCGGTTGTCTCCCTGATTGCCATCGTCTTGCTGTGCGCGGCCATGGTTCGGCGGCTTCACGATGGCAATGGCAATGGCAATGGCAATGGCAATGGCAATGGCAATGGCACGTGGGTGCTGCGTCCAGTGCCCTTCTGGGGTGTGGGGGGCGGTGGGCTATCCTGCGATCTCTGCAATGCGAGACGGGGAGATGCTGGGCGCCGGCACCTTTGCGCTGATGTTGCTCGGCAACATGGGCGCGCTGGCAACGCTGCTGATCTTCCTCGTGCTGCCCGGAACGGCTAGCCCCAACCGCTTCGGTGACGTGCCCGAGAGATAGGCGCGGGTTTGAGTGGCGGTAGGGCGCTTGGGTACGATCCGGCAAGCCGCTGGCCCTTCGTGTGAAATTTTATGCCTTTCGGCCCTTCGCCTTTTGGCGTAGGGGCGCCACATGATCCGCGCGCGGGAAAACGTGCCCGCGCGCACAACCCAGACCTTAGGGCCAGAGCGCTGGCCAGACCTTTCGGAGTGTACCCATGCCCGCCTTTCGTTCCCGCACGTCGACCCACGGCCGCAACATGGCAGGCGCGCGTGGCCTGTGGCGTGCGACCGGCATGAAGGATGGCGACTTCGGCAAGCCGATCATCGCCGTCGTCAACTCGTTCACGCAGTTCGTGCCGGGCCACGTCCACCTGAAGGATCTGGGGCAGCTGGTCGCGCGCGAGATCGAGGATGCGGGCGGCGTCGCCAAGGAATTCAACACCATCGCGGTCGATGACGGCATTGCCATGGGCCATGACGGCATGCTCTATTCGCTGCCCAGCCGCGATCTCATCGCCGACAGCGTGGAGTACATGGTCAACGCGCACTGCGCCGACGCGATGGTCTGCATTTCCAACTGCGACAAGATCACGCCGGGCATGCTGATGGCCGCGATGCGCATCAACATCCCCGTCGTCTTCGTCTCGGGTGGCCCGATGGAAGCGGGCAAGGTTACGCTGAAGGGCAAGGAAACCGCGCTCGACCTCGTCGATGCGATGGTCGCCGCAGCCGATGAGAGTTACTCCGACGACGAAGTCGCCGCGATCGAGCGTTCGGCCTGCCCGACCTGCGGGTCGTGCTCGGGCATGTTCACCGCCAACTCGATGAACTGCCTGACCGAGGCGCTGGGCCTTTCGCTGCCGGGCAATGGCTCGACGCTCGCCACCCACGCCGACCGTGAGCGCCTGTTCAAGGAAGCGGGCCGTCTCGCCGTGGACCTGTGCCAGCGCTACTACGAGCAGGAGGACGAGAGCGTCCTGCCGCGCGCCATTGCTAGCTTCGAAGCCTTTGAGAACGCGATGAGCCTCGATATCGCGATGGGCGGGTCGACCAACACCGTGCTGCATCTTCTGGCCGCTGCCGTGGAAGCGGGTGTCGATTTCACCATGGCCGACATCGACCGCCTCTCGCGCCAGGTTCCCTGCCTCTCCAAGGTCGCGCCTGCCAAGGCCGACGTCCACATGGAGGATGTGCACCGGGCTGGCGGCATCATGGCGATCCTGGGGCAGCTCGACCGCGCCGGCCTGCTGCACTCGGAATGCCCGACCGTGCATGCCCGGACGCTGGGCGATGCGCTCAACCGGTGGGACATCAGCCGCACGAATGATGAAAGCGTGCAGAACTTCTACAAGGCCGCGCCCGGCGGCGTGCCGACGCAGACCGCGTTCAGCCAGGCCAACCGCTGGAAGGAACTGGACCTTGACCGCGAAGGCGGCGTGATCCGCTCCAGGGAGCACGCCTTCAGCCAGGATGGTGGCATTGCAGTGCTGTTCGGCAACATCGCGCGCGATGGTTGCATCGTAAAGACGGCGGGCGTGGACGAGAGCATCCTCAAGTTCACCGGGACCGCGCGCGTCTACGAAAGCCAAGACGCGGCTGTCGCGGGGATTCTGGGCGGCCAGGTAAAGGAGAACGACGTCGTCGTGATCCGCTACGAAGGTCCGCGCGGCGGGCCGGGCATGCAGGAAATGCTTTACCCCACGAGCTACCTCAAGTCGAAGGGCCTCGGAAAGGCCTGTGCCCTTCTCACCGATGGGCGCTTCTCGGGCGGCACTTCGGGCCTTTCCATCGGGCACGTTTCGCCCGAGGCCGCCGAGGGCGGTGAGATCGGCCTTGTCGAGAACGGCGACACGATCGAGATCGACATCCCCAACCGCACCATCAATCTGATGGTGAGCGATGAGGAAATGGCCGCGCGCCGCGCCACGCAGGACGCTCGCGGCCCGGACGCCTGGTCGCCGGTCCATCCGCGCAAGCGCAAGGTTTCGGCCGCACTCCAGGCCTACGCCGCGATGACCACCAGCGCCGCCAAGGGCGCGGTGCGCGACGTCACCCAGCTCAAGCGCGGCTGAGCAGGCGAGCGTGCCGCGCAGCCGATTCAGGGCAGTCAGCCGGGGCATGGTTGCCCCGCTGCTTGCCGTGGGCGGGCTGGCGGCTTGTTCCTCGTCGGACGCGCCCCCTGATGTGGCCGAGGGCGAGGAGCATATACCTTGCGCGTTGAACGGTGCAGCGGAGCTCAAACCCGTCTGCGCGGTCGAGCGTGTGGTGCACAGCGGTTTCCTGACCCTCGTGGTGCGTCATCCCGACGGGGGATTTCGTCGCTTCGATGTCCAGACTGACGGATCGGGCCTTGCCCCCAGTGACGGGGCAGATGCCATCGTCGCGCGGCTGGGCGAGGACCGGATGGAAGTTACGCTGGGGGACGACCGCTATCTCTTTCCGGTAACGATGAAGATGCATGACCCACGTTGATACCTATAGCTCCTCCGACCAGATCCTGACCGTTGCGCAGATGCGCGCCGCTGAAGAGGCGCTGATCGCGCAAGGGGCATCGGTCGACGAACTGATGCAACGGGCAGGGCAGGGGGCGGCCGCCTGGGTCTGGCGCGTTTCGGGCGGCAATGCGGTGAGCGTGCTGTGCGGTCCGGGCAACAACGGCGGGGATGGCTATGTCATCGCCGAAAGTCTGCGAAGGCGCGGCGGCAAGGTCGTAGTCATCGCTCCGATGGCGCCGGCAACGGAAGCGGCGAAGACCGCCCGCGGGCTCTACCAGGGCGAGGTGCGCGATGGTGAGGGGGACCTTCCGCGCGGCGAGGTCTTCGTCGATTGCCTTTTCGGATGCGGCCTTTCGCGTCCGCTGGAAGATGCGCACTGCGACCTTGTGACCAGGCTTGCCGCGCGCCATGCCAAGGCGGTCGCGGTCGATATGCCGAGCGGCATCGCCTCCGATTCCGGACTTCTCCTGAACGAGAACCTGCCCACCTACACTCTGACCCTCGCGCTCGGGGCGTGGAAGTTCGCGCACTTCCTGATGCCTGCGAGTGCCCGCATGGGGGCGCTGCGTCTCGTGCCCATTGGCGTGACGCCCCTCGAGGACGCCGCACAGGCCATCGTGCGGCCCGAGATTGCTATGCCTCAGGCCGACGCGCATAAGTATACGCGCGGGCTGCTTGCGGTCGTGGGGGGCGCGATGCCGGGCGCCGCGATCCTTGCCAGCACCGCCGCGCAAGGGGCCGGGGCGGGCTACGTCAAGCTCTTCGCCGCCGACAAGCGCAATTGTCCGAGCGACCTTGTCGTCGAAACCGGACCTGTTTCGGAACTTCTCTCCGACCACCGCAACGCCGCGATCCTGATTGGACCTGGTCTTGGGCGCAACGGTGCGGCGCGCGAGCGGCTGGCTGTCGCACTGGCGGATCCGGTGCCGGTCGTCCTCGACGCCGATGCGCTGGTGCTGCTGGGACCGCGCCTTCTGGCCGAACGCAGCGCGCCGCTCATCGCCACCCCGCACGAGGGCGAAATGGTTGCGCTCGAACGTGCGTTTGCGTGCGAGGAAGGCACCACCCGCATCGAACGCGCCGTGGCGCTTGCCCGCGCGAGTGGCATGGTGATTGTTGCCAAGGGGCCGGACACGGTGATCGCCGGGCCGGACGGACAGCTTGCCTGCGCGCCGCGTGCCTCGGCCTGGCTCTCGACGGCGGGATCCGGCGATGTGCTGGCGGGCATCATCGCCAGCCGCCTTGCGACGGGCCTCGATCCGTTCGTGGCGGCGTGTGAGGGCGTGTGGCTTCACGGCGAGGCCGCGCGTCTTTCGCCCAAGCCTTTCACCGCATCGCAGCTTGCCGAAATGATACCGGCTGCGCTAGCGGCCTGCTTGTGAACGAGCAAAACGAAGAAATCCTGCGAATCGCCTCCAAGGGCGACGGTGTAACTGCCTCGGGCCGCTTTGCCTGGGGTGCGGCGCCGGGCGATATCCTGCGCGCCGATGGCACCCTCGAATGGGGCCCGCACCACATCGAGCCGGCCTGCAAGCACTTCGGGCGCTGCGGGGGCTGCCAGCTCCAGCAGCTCGATGCCGAGGCGCTGGAGGGCTTCGTCGAGGCGCGTGTGGCCAACGCCTCGTCCTCGCAGGAACTGGGCGCTGAAGTGATAACCGCGCCCTATCTTTCGCCGCCCGGCGCGCGCCGTCGCGCCTCGCTGCGCGCCGAAAGCTCGGGCGGGCGCATCGTCATCGGTTTTCGCGAAGCCAAGTCCCATCGGCTCGTCGAGCTGGAGGAATGCCCGGTCCTTGCCCCCGAGCTCACCGCGCTCCTGGGCCCGATCCGCAAGCTTCTCATTACCATGGGCAAGGCCGCGCCCGTGAAGAAGGGCCCGCGCGGAAAGGGCGGGAAGTCCTCCCCAAATGCCATGCCGCGCATGGCCTGTGATATCGAGATGACTTTGGTCGACCAGGGCGTGGACCTTGGCGTCAAGGGCCTCACCGCTGAAGGCCTGGCCGCCACCGAGGCGATGCTGGACTTCGCGCAGGCCCATGGCCTGGCCCGTCTCACGATGGACGGAGGCTACGGCTACGAGACCGTGTGGGAGCCCGCGCCCGTCACCGTGACATTGGGCGAGACGCCCGTGCCGTTCCCGCCCGGAACCTTCCTTCAGGCGACCAGGGATGGCGAGGACGCGCTCGTCTGCGCCGCGCGTGAATGGATCGGCGATGCGGCGAGCGTGGCTGACCTGTTCTCCGGCCTTGGCACTTTCGCGCTCGCACTGGCCGGGCCAACATGCAAGGTCTTTGCCGCCGAAGCCGCGCGCGATGTGCATCTTGCGGGCAAGTCTGGCGCCGACCGCGCCCAACGCCCGGTCTTCAGCGCCCACCGCGACCTCTTCCGCAACCCGCTCATGGCCGATGAACTGTCGAAGTTCGAGGCGGTCCTCCTCGACCCGCCGAGGGCCGGTGCGCGCGAGCAGGTGGAGTGCATCGCGGATTCGAGCGTCAACCGCGTGGTCTACATCTCCTGCAACCCGTCCAGTTGGTCGCGCGATGGCGCGCGGCTTTCCGAAGCGGGCTTCCGCCTCGTCGAGCTGCGCCCCGTCGGCCAGTTCCGCTGGTCCACCCATGTCGAACTGGCCAGCTACTTCGTGCGCGACCGGGAAGATTGAGCGCGCTCACCGCACAAAACCCCGTTTCATCGCCCAAAACGAACAGTCTGACCGCACGCAGCGTCTTGCCGACCCCGCCCGGGTAGCTTATCGGCGCTTGCATGCAGACGACGAACGATATCCGCCGGTCCTTTCTTGACTACTTCGCATCCAAGGGCCACGCACAGGTCCAGTCCGCGCCGCTGGTCCCGTACAACGACCCGACGTTGATGTTCGTGAACGCCGGCATGGTGCCGTTCAAGAACGTGTTCACGGGCCAGGAAAAGCGTGACTACACCCGCGCGACGTCCTCGCAGAAGTGCGTACGCGCCGGCGGCAAGCACAACGACCTCGACAACGTGGGCTATACCGCGCGTCACCACACCTTCTTCGAAATGCTCGGCAACTTCTCGTTCGGTGACTATTTCAAGGAAGAGGCGATCCTCAACGCCTGGACGCTGCTGACCAAGGAATGGGCGCTCCCCCAGGAAAAGCTGCTCGTCACGGTCTACCACACCGACGATGAAGCGGCCGAGCTCTGGAAGAAGATCGCAGGTCTGGGCGATGACCGCATCATCCGCATCCCGACCAAGGACAACTTCTGGACGATGGGCGATGATGGCCCGTGCGGTCCATGCTCGGAAGTCTTCTTCGACCATGGCGATCACATCTGGGGCGGCCCTCCGGGATCGCCTGAGGAGGACGGCGACCGTTTCATCGAGATCTGGAACCTCGTCTTCATGCAGTTCGAGCAGGCAGGCGGCGAGATCGTTGGCAACCTGCCCAACCAGTCGATCGACACCGGCATGGGGCTGGAGCGTATCTCGGCGGTCATGCAGGGCGTCCACGACAACTACGATATCGACACGTTCCGCAACCTCATCGCGGCCTCGGAAGGGCTGACCGGCGTCAAGGCTGAAGGTGATCGCACCGCGAGCCACCGCGTGATCGCCGATCACCTGCGCTCGACCAGCTTCCTTCTCGCGGACGGCGTGCTGCCCTCGAACGAAGGCCGTGGCTATGTCCTTCGCCGTATCATGCGCCGCGCCATGCGCCACGCGCACCTGCTGGGCGCCAAGGATCCCCTGATGCACCGACTGGTGCCTGCGCTCGTTGCGGAAATGGGCCAGGCCTTCCCGGAGCTCGGCCGCGCGCAGGCGCTGATCGAGGAAACGCTGGAGCGCGAGGAAGTCCAGTTCCGCCGCACGCTCTCGAACGGTTTGAAGCTGCTCGATGAGGCGACCGGCGACATGGCCGAGGGCGCGACGCTTGCGGGCGAGACCGCCTTCAAGCTCTACGACACCTACGGCTTCCCCTATGACCTTACCGTCGATGCGCTGCGCCCGCGCGGCATTTCGGTCGACGAAGAGGGTTTCCAGTCGGCAATGGCCCAGCAGAAGGCCGCCGCGCGCGCCGCGTGGAAGGGCTCAGGCCAGGCCGCCGACGCCGAGATCTGGTACGACATCGCCGAGCGCGAAGGTGCGACCGAGTTCACCGGCTACACCGCCACTACGGGCGAGGGCCGCGTTGTTGCGCTGCTTGTCGATGGCAAGGAAGTCTCCGAAGCCGAGGCGGGCGAGAAGGTCACGGTCCTGACCAATCAGACTCCCTTCTATGGCGAATCGGGTGGCCAGGTCGGCGATGCGGGCACGATCACCGGCGCGGTTCCGGGCAGTGACCTTGCGATCACCATCGAGGATACGGCCAAGCCCTTGGGCCGCCTCCACGCAATGTCGGGCACGGTTACGGCCGGCGCGATCAAGCTGGGCGATTCGGTGCTGATGTCGGTCGATGTCGCGCGTCGCGACGCGATCCGCGCCAACCACTCGGCCACGCACCTTGTCCACCAGGCGCTGCGCGACCGTCTGGGCGATCACGTCACGCAGAAGGGTTCGATGGTTTCGCCCGACCGCCTGCGCTTCGACTTTGCGCACCCCAAGGCGCTCTCGGACGAGGACATCACGGCGATCGAGGCCGAAGTGAACGCGGAAATCCGCGCGAACGAAGGCGTGATGACGCGGCTGATGACCCCGGACGATGCCATCGACGCCGGCGCTATGGCGCTCTTCGGCGAAAAGTACGGCGATGAAGTCCGTGTCCTTTCGATGGGCCGCACCGATGGCAAGCGTTCGTATTCGGTCGAGCTGTGCGGGGGCACCCACGTCAACGCGACCGGCGACATTGGCCTGTTTCGCATTGTTTCGGAAAGCGCCGTCTCCTCGGGCGTGCGCCGCATCGAGGCGCTGACGGGAGAGGGCGCGCGCCAGTGGCTCGTTGCTCGCGAGGACGCGCTCAAGGCCGCGGCCTCGGCGCTGCGCACGACGCCCGACGACGTGACCGAGCGTGTCGTGGCGCTGCTCGACGAGCGCAAAAAGCTGGAACGGGAACTCGCCGAAGCGAAGAAGGCGCTGGCTCTTGGCGGCGGTGGTGCGGCTTCGGGCCCGGCCGACGAGGACGTCGGTGGCATCACCTTCTCCGGCCAGGTGCTTGAAGGGCTCGACCCCAAGGAACTGCGCGGCCTGCTCGACCAGGCCAAGCAGCGCATTGGCTCGGGCGTCGCAGCGATCGTTGCGGTAAACGAAGGCAAGGGCGCCATTGCGGTCGCCGTCACCGATGACCTCAAGGACAAGGCTTCGGCCGTGGACTTGGTGCGCGCCGGTGTCGCTGCGATGGGCGGCAAGGGCGGCGGTGGCCGTTCCGACATGGCGCAGGGCGGCGGCCCGGACGGCTCCAAGGGCGCCGAGGCGATTGCCGCCGTAAAGGCCGCGCTCGCAGGCTGATCGTTCCGCTGCAGCGTGATGCGGCGACGGACTAGGATAGATGCTCGGGGGCTCTGCCCTCGGGCGTTTTTCGTTGTGGGTAAGAGAAGGCTGGAAGAAATACATTTTTCAGGGGGTTATTATACCAACCTGCGATAAGGCTGGCTCATTTGGGGGCTCCAAGGCGGCGACAGTCTGACTCAATGGCGTCCTGCATCAGGAGGATGCGATGATGGGCTGAGCGATTGGCTTGCGGGACAATTTCGACGGACCGGCGCTTCGGCGACTGGCATGTAATTCGAAGATTGCGCCGCCGGCCAGGCAGTTGCTAGCACTGGCCCAGATCGCGCTTGCGGTGGCCCCCGGCGCGCATGCTGTCGTGCTGATGGATCAGGCCGGTTGGCACGTGACCGGCGAGCTCAAGGTGCCTGCCAACATCGGCATCGTCGCGCTGCCGGCCAAATGCCCCGAGCTGCACTCGGTTGAAGACGTCTGGCAGTTCATGCGCGACAATTGGTTCTCCAGCCGCATCTTCATCTCTCACGACAATACCATCGATCGTCGCTGCGAGGCTTGGAGCAAGCTCGTCGATCAGCTCTGGGCGCATCATGACCATCGAACGCCGCAAATGGGCCCAGAATTTCCGATCAATGCAGGTTGGTACAAGCCTCCAGAATGGAGCCGTTTGCACTCCCGGTATACGCGGCCGGCGAGGTAGCGTTCGAGACGCGGCATTTCCGCCGCATCTTTGAGCGAAACATCAATGCCGGGATCTGCGGGACCTGTCCTGATCAACGTACAGGTGCTCCGCGCCGTGGCTGCCTACATGGTCGTGGCGCACCACATTGCGAACAACCTTGCGCATTACACGGCTGCGGGACGTGTGCCGGAGCTTCCGGCGCTGGGCGCGCGCGGGGTGGATATCTTCTTCGTGCTGTCCGCCTTTCTGGTGGTGACGCGCAGTGACCGGCAGGGTCCTTCCCCGCGTGCGTTTCTGTTCCAGCGTTGCGTGCGGATCGTGCCGGTTTACTGGCTGCTGACAGGGCTTGCCACACTTGGCATTGCGGCGGGGTATCGGTTGTTTGACCGTGGCGCCATCACTCTTGATGCGCTTCTTGCTGCGCTCTTTTTCCTTCCCGACTTTACCCAGCTCGGCGCCGTGCGTCGGCCGATCCTGGTGGTTGGCTGGACGCTGAACTACGAGATGGCCTTCTACCTGCTCTTTGGCCTGTGCCTGCTGGCGCCGCGGCGCGGGCGCGTGGCGTTGGCGTGCGGCGTTCTGGGTCTGCTGTGGCTGGCGCAGGTGTTCGGGGCGGGGGGATTGGTCGGGTACTGGGGAGCCGACAGCGTGCTGGCCTTTGCCTTGGGAATGGTGCTCGCGCGGAGCCTTCCGTCCTCCGGATTGGCCCCGGCTCTGGCCTTTAGCGCTCTGCTGGTGGGCGCTCTAGGACTGTGCACGCTCGAGGTGCTCTACGTTCCTTCCGGGGTGGCCCATTCCGACCTGTGGGGGGCAATGCTCGCTGCGCTTGTCGTACTGGGGGCCGTGGCGCTTGAGCGGCGCGGGATTTCGCTGCGGGCCGCCTGGCTGCATCGCCAGGGCGATGCGTCCTTCGCGATCTACCTCGTCCACGTATTCGTTCTCCAGTTCGTGAGCAAGGCCTGGAAGGCCTGGGGGCTGACCCAGACAGTGGCCGGGCTGGTGGTGATGGTGGCACTGATGGTGGCCCTGGTGCCGCTTGTGAGCCTGGCCTTCCACCGGCACGTGGAGGTGCCGCTCACACGCTACCTGCGCGGCAGGACGGCCCTTGCCAGGCGTGGCCCCGGACTGGCGCTCTAGCCTCCCGGCCTTGCGATTAGCGCTGGCGGGCCGGCGCGGCCTGTGCAACGATTTTTGCCATGGATATCACGCAGCTGGTCGAAGAGATTGCCGCCGACATGGCGACCCGCCGGGAACGCGGCAGGGTGGCGGACTACATCCCGCCACTGGCCGCACTCCCGGACAGCAAGTTCGGGATCGCGGTGGTTCTCAAAGATGGCTCGGTGCACACGGCGGGTGATGCGCATGAGCCCTTCTCGGTCCAGTCCATTTCCAAGGTTTTTTGCCCTGACGCTGGCACTGGGTACGGTGGGTGACCAGCTCTGGAGCCGGGTCGGGCGGGAGCCCTCCGGGTCGGCCTTCAATTCCATCGTCCAGCTTGAGAGCGAGCGGGGAATACCGCGCAATCCCTTCATCAATGCCGGTGCCATCGTGGTGACGGACGTGCTGCTGGGCCATCTCGAACCGCGCGAGGCGATCGGCCAGATGCTGCGCTTCGTGCGCGAACTCGCGGGCGACGAAACAATCGTGATCGACAGTGCGGTTGCGCGGGCCGAGGAAGAAACCGGTTTTACCAACATGGCGCTTGCAAACTACATGCGCGCCTTCGGAAATATCCAGGGCGAGGTGGCCAAGGTGCTGGGCACCTATTTCCATTTCTGTGCGCTCTCCATGTCCTGTCGGCAACTCGCGATGGCCGGACGCTACCTCATGGATGCGGGGCAGGTCGAGGGGCGCAGGATCGTTACGGCGCGCCGCGCGCGGCGCATCAACGCGCTGATGATGTCCTGCGGGCACTACGACAATTCGGGCGATTTCGCCTACCGCATCGGCCTTCCGGGCAAGTCGGGGGTGGGCGGCGGCATCCTGTGCGTGGCGCCCGGGCGTGCAAGCATCGCGGTCTGGTCGCCGGGGCTCAACGCAAGCGGGAATTCGCATCTCGGGCAAGTCGCGCTGGAGAAATTGGTTCACGCGACTGCCTGGTCTGTGTTTGATTCACACAAGTAATAAAGTTTTGTTTGTGCCTAATAGGGGCAATATCGAAATCGAAATAGAAATTTCGTTCATCATGTAAAATGATATATGCACTTTCACTTAGTTTTTGCGTTCGGGGGGTTTCTGCATGCCAATTGTCGATGTTTTTGCGGATGAGGATGACGAGGAGCCGCTGTTCGCGACCGAGTTCGACTTTCTGCCGCACAAGGGGGAATTTCTCGCGCTCGAAGTCGACGCGGAGTCGCTCCACCTCGAAGTCGTCGAGGTCTGGCACCGGCAGGACGAGGATGACGGCGCCTTCCATGCCTGCATCCGCATCGAGATCAACTGACGGGTTGTATTTGGTTAACGTGAATCAAGCCTGTTGATTCAGGCACAGGCCTCTATCTGCGCGGCAAGACGCGAGGGGCCAGGGGCTCTGATCAGAAGCGCGCCGCTAAACCTGCATTTAGAGGGGGCGCACCATGACCAGGCGATCCTGTCCGGGGCCATAGTAGTCCGGGCGCAAGGCCTCGGCGCAAAATCCATTCTTTTCATAGAGCGCGACAGCGTGGCCGTTACCTGGCAGTACCGTCAGGCGGATCACGGGGGCATCCTTCAGCGTGGCAAGCACCGCGCCGAGCAGTCGCGTCCCGATGCCTTGACCCTGGAAGGCCGGGCTGACGCCCAGCGAGAGCAGCCAGCCCTCGCCCGCATCGTCGATACCGCCCAGCGCATAGCCGGCAACCGTGTTCTCGCTCTCGGCCACGAGAAAGCGGGCGGGGAACAGGTCGATGAACTGGCGCAGCGCGATCTCGCCGTAGGTTTCCTCGGGGAAGGTGGCCTCCTCCAGGGCGAGGATCGCGCCGAGATCTGCACGCCTTGCAGGGCGGACCTGGACGCTCATCGCGCGGCTCCCGGAGTATCGCGGTCCTTGGTAAGGACGCCCGAACGCAGGGCTGGCTTTTCCGCAAGGCCGCCCTGTTCCATGATCTGTTCGCGCAAGGTGTCGCGCTTCTCGTGGATCGAGGCGATGACCGGACCCATCGGCACGCCGGTCTCGACCAGCACGGCCTCGGACAGCTGGAGCGAGCTTTCCAGCGTCTCGGGCACGGCGTGGGTGGCGCCGGCGCGGTAGAGCAGGGCGGCGTGCTCGGCATCGCGCGCACGGGCGATGATCGGCAGATCGGGATACTGCTGGCGTAGCTTGCGCACGATGCGCTGCGCGGTCACGGGGACGTCCATGGTCAGAATGACTGCGGCCGCGTTATCGGCGCCCAGGCGCTCCATTGCATCGCCGCGCGCGGCATCACCGAAGGCGACGTTGTAGCCTTGCGTGCGCCCTTCGGCGATGAAGTCGGTGTCGGTGTCGATCGCGATGTAAGGGCGGTCGTGGCGGGTCAGCATGTCGGCGACCAGCTTGCCTACGCGCCCAAAGCCGATGATGATCGTGCTCGGCTTGTCGTCTGTCTCGGCGGGGTGGTGCGGGGCCTCGACCTGGTCGACCCGGCGCGCGGCGATCTTGCCGAACATCGAGAGCAGCGGCGTGACGGTAAGGCCGATGGCGGTCACGATCTGCCAGAACTGGTTGGTGCCGGGCTGGATGAGCTGCGCCGTGGCCGCGGCCGAGAGGACGATCAGGGTCGTCTCCGAGGGGCTCGACATGAGAATGCCGGTCTCGGTCGCGGTGCCGCGCCGCGCGCCCATGAGGCGTAGCAGGACGCCCGTGACGACCGCCTTGAGAAGGATCACGCCCACGGTCGCGACCAGGATCGAATAGAGGTATTCCCAGACCACCAGCAGATCGATGCTCATGCCGATGGTGATAAGGAAGACACCGAGCGCAAGGCCCTTGAAGGGCTCCATGATCTGCTCGACCTCGGAGTGGTACTCGGTCTCGGCGATGAGGAGGCCCGCGATGAGCGAGCCCACGATGGGCGAGAGGCCGACAGCGGCCGTCAGCAGCGAGGCGAGAATGACCACCAGCATCGAGGCGGCGAGGAATAGCTCAGGGCTCTTGGTGCGCGCGGCCTGCGCGAAGAGCGGGGGCAGCAGGTAGCGCCCGAATACCAGCAGCCCCGCGATGACCGCCGCGCCCCACAGCAGCGTGTGGATGAGATTGCCCATCCCGTCGGCCGATGCGTGCGGGGCGAGCGCGCCCAGAAGGAAGATGATGGGGACAAGCGCGATGTCCTCGAACAGCAGCATGGCGAGCGCTGCGCGCCCCACCGGCGTTGCCGCGTTGGTGATCTTGAGCACGAGCGCGGTCGAGGACAGTGAGAGCGCGAGGCCGAGCGCCACCGCGCCGGCAAAGGCCTGGCCGATCGCGGCGAGGATGAAGGTCAGCGCGCTGCCGATCACCACCAGTTCCATCATGCCCAGCCCAAAGACCATCCGGCGCATGTCCCACAGACGTCCGAATGAAAGCTCAAGGCCGATCGAGAACAAGAGAAGGATAATTCCGAACTCGGCAAAGATGTCGAGCCCGCCGGGGTCTGTGATGCTGATATGGGTCAGCCAGGGATGCTCGAAGACGTGCCGGCCGAGGCCGAAGGGGCCCACCAGCAGGCCCACCAGGATGAACCCGATCACGGGTGTGATCTTGAAGCGGTTGAAGACGGGGATGACGATGCCCGCGGCGCCCAGGATGACCAGGGCGTCGGACATGACGGGGGAATAGAGTTCGTTGCTGCCGGCCATTGCGGGCCACTATGGCAGGCTGGAGGGGGCAGGCAAGGCGCATCTGCCGAAGTTTTCACCCTAAGTCTTTGGCGTTGCCCGCTTGCATCGCCTCAAGCCGGCGCCGGGTGAAGAAGGGGCGGGTGGAAAAACAGTGCGCAACTTCACTTGGCGTTCAGCCGCGCGCTGGTTATAGACGCGCCATGTTCGAACGTTCGCGCCTCAAACCCGTTGTCCTGGCCGCTGCATGCGGCGCCCTTGTCCTCACGGCCGGCTGCGGTGGCGGTTCGGGTGGCGCCAAGGATACCGCCTACGTCGCGCGCGACGTCGACACGCTCTACGCCGCCGCGCGTGAGCGTCTCGATACCGGCCGCACCAAGCAGGCCGCAGCGCTCTTCGATGAGGTAGAGCGCCAGCATCCCTATTCGCCCTGGGCGCGCCGGGCGCAGCTGATGAGCGCGTTCAGCTATTACGCTGCGCGCGATTACAACAAGGCGATCCAGTCGGCGCAGCGCTTCCTCTCCATCCATCCGGGCAACAAGGATGCGCCTTACGCCTACTACCTGATCTCGATGTGCTATTACGAGCAGATCAGCGACGTGACGCGCGACCAGAAGACGACCGAGCAGGCCAAGGCCGCGCTTACCGACATCATCCGACGCTATCCGACCACGCAGTACGCGGCCGACGCGCGCCTCAAGCTGGACCTGGTCAACGATCACCTCGCCGGCAAGGAAATGACTGTCGGGCGCAACTACCAGCAGCGCGGCAAGTGGCTGGCCGCCACGCTGCGCTTTCGCGCCGTGGTCGACAACTTCGAGACCACCAGCCACGCGCCCGAGGCGCTGTTCCGCCTGGTCGAGTGCTACCTCTCGCTCGGCGTTCCCGAGGAAGCCCAGAAGGCAGCGGCCGTGCTCGAGAACAACTACCCCAATTCCAAGTGGTATGAGCGCGCCTACAAGCTGATGGACAAGAACGCGCCCGACTTCATCGCCGCCTGAACGAACGGGACCGACGACGGTTTTCAAGCCCCGCGCAGCCTGCGCTGCGGGGGGCTTTTCGTATGTGCGGCGCTGTGTCGAGCGCTCTTTGCGATTGCTAAAAATTCACTTTGTCTACTTTTTTGGTCGAGATAAAAGGCGCGGGCAACGGCGCGAGGGATGCGCCGATTGGCTTCAGGAAAGTTTCGCTACGATGGCTGCTCCGCACAATTTCGAAGCCTCAGGTCGCTGCTGGGAAATCGAGGCCCTGTGTGCTCTTGTCCTTGGTGTCTGGACACTGGGGATCGCCGCCGGGCTCCATCTGCTCGCCTGACGCTTCCGCCCTTCGGGGCGCACCGGAACAGGGCAAGGGAACAAGGCGGGACGCCAGCGCCCGCGGACAGCGCGTCGACAGGCGTAAAGCCGGGTGACGAAAGCGAATTCGTACGATAGAACGATTCGCGAACATGCTGACTCGTCTCTCCATCCGCAACATCGTCCTGATCGAGGCGCTCGACCTCGATTTTGTCCGTGGCCTTGGTGTGCTGACCGGTGAAACCGGTGCCGGCAAGTCGATCCTGCTCGACGCGCTGGGCCTCGTTATCGGCAACCGCGCCGATGCCGGCCTTGTCCGCGCGGGCGAGGCACGGGCCAGCGTGACAGCGACGTTCGAGTTTGCCGAATTGCCCGCTGTAATCGAGGCGGCTCTTGAGGGAGCTGCCATTGAGGTGGAGCGGGGCGAACCGCTCATCCTGCGCCGGCAGCTCAAGGCTGATGGCGGCTCGCGGGCCTGGCTCAACGACCAGCCAGTCAGCGTCGCGCTCCTGCGTGAAATCGGTCCGGCCCTGGTCGAGATCCACGGCCAGCACGATGACCGCGGCCTCGTCAACGCCAAGGGCCACCGCGATCTGCTGGACCGTTTTGCGGGCGGCGATCTCGCCGGGCTCGAAGCCGCCTTCAAGATCTGGCGGCGCGCACAGGACGCGCTCGACCTCGCGCGCGAGGAAGTCGCCCGCGCGGCCGAAGACGAGGAATTGCTCACGGCGCATCTTGCCGAACTGGAGGCGCTCTCGCCCGAAGAGGGCGAGGAGGAAACCCTCGCGCTGGCCCGCGCCGACATGCAAAAGGGCGAGCGCCTGTCCGAGGACCTTGAGGGCCTGCGCTTCTTGTGGGACGGTAACGATTCGCCGCTCGCCGCCTTGCGCGGGGCTGCACGGCGGCTTGACCGCATCGCCCCCGAACATGCCCTCCTGGCCGAAGCGCTCGACGCGCTGGACCGCGCCGTGATCGAGGCAGGCGAGAGCGAAGCCAAGCTGGAGGAAGCCGCGCAGGCGCTCGCCTTCGATCCCGCCGAACTCGACCGTATCGAGACGCGCCTGTTCGACCTGCGCGCGCAGGCCCGCAAACATTCGTGTAATGTCGATGACCTGCCCGGCAAGATGGCGACAATGCGCGCTGCGCTCGACGCCATTGAAGGCGGCAGCGAACATATCGCCAAACTGGAGGCCGCCGCGCAGAAAGCTGCGCTCGACTACCGCGACAAGGCGAGCAAGCGCCACGATCTGCGCCGTTCGGCCGCGCGGCGGCTCGACAAGGCCGTGGCGGCCGAGCTCGCCCCGCTCAAGCTTGATGCCGCGCGCTTCCAGACCTCGGTCGTCAAGCTGCCCGAGGCACGCTGGAACGCGAGCGGCATGGATGGGGTGGAGTTCCTCATTTCGACCAATCCGGGCGCCGATTTCGCACCGCTCGCCAAGATCGCGTCGGGCGGTGAGCTTTCACGCTTCATTCTCTCGCTCAAGGTCGCGCTGGCCGAAGAGGGCGGCGCCGCAACGGTGATCTTCGATGAGATCGACCGGGGCGTGGGCGGCGCGGTAGCCGATGCCATCGGTGAGCGCCTCGCGCGCCTTGCCTCGAACGGGCAGCTTCTGGCCGTCACCCACAGCCCGCAAGTAGCCGCGCGCGGCAACCGCCATTACATGATCTCCAAGTCCTCGCGCGGGACGGTGACCAAGACCTCGGTCGTCGCGCTGTCAGATGCGGAGCGCAAGGAAGAGATCGCGCGCATGCTTTCCGGCGCACAGGTGACCCAAGAGGCCCGCGCACAGGCCGACCGGCTGCTCCAGGGCGCCTGATGCGCCGCCCCACCCGCGCCGAACTTGGTGCATTTGGAGCGACGCTTGCTTTTCCCTTTGGCGCGCTGGCGTGGGGGATCAGTTCCTTTGGCTGCGCGGTGTGGATGCTCCTCCTCCTCGTGGGGCTTGCCCTGTCAGGCTTCAGTGCCTTTTTCATGACCCCGTTCGGGATGGCGGTCCTCGCCTGGACGATCGTGGCGGGGGTGTTGGGGGCTTGGAATTTCTCCCGCTTTTTTCGCTGGTTTGGTGACGAAAGCGGGGCGCGCGATCTGGCACTCGTGGCCCTGAATTCCGTTGTCCTGTGCACCACTAACCCTGTCGTGTGGGTCGGAGCGTAAGGCCTGAACCCGAGCCACAATGCGACGCGGTGCGCGTCAAGGGCTCGACCGGAGCGGCGCGCCCGATTAACCGCGAGGGATGCTGCACATCGTCCATCACTCCGATTATGCGGTGGAAACCGCGCGTGCCGGAACCTTCCCGCACGACAAGTACGCGCTGGTCATGCTTGCGCTGGGCGAGAGCGGGGCGGCGATGACGGTCCATGAACCCGAGGCCATGCCCCCCGAATGGCTAGAGGCTGTCCATGACCCGGACTATGTCGAGGAGGTACTTACCTGCCGCGTACCACCGGCCAAGCAGCGCCGGATCGGCTTTGCAATCGACGCGCGGATCTCGCGCCGCTCGCAGCTTTCGCCGGGAGGTACGTGGCTGGCGGCCCGGCTCGCGCTCACCCACGGATACGCCGCCAACAGCGCGGGCGGCAGCCACCATGCGCTGGCCGATACCGGCGCGGGGTACTGCGTGTTCAACGATCTGGCTCTGGCGGCCAACCGGCTGATCGAGGAGGGAGACGTTTCGCGCATCCTGATCCTCGACCTTGACGTGCACCAGGGCGATGGGACCGCCGCATTGACGGCTGGGCGGGGGGACATCTTCACGCTGTCGCTTCATGCCGAGAAGAACTTTCCCTCGCGCAAGGCGCGTTCCTCGCTCGATATCGGCCTGGCCGATGGCCTTGGCGATGCGGACTATCTGGAGGCGCTGGCGGGCGCGCTCCCGCAGGTGCTGGATGGCTTCGCGCCCGAACTGATCCTGTTCCAGGCGGGCGTCGATGCCCACGTGGACGACAAGCTGGGCCATCTCGCGCTGTCGGACGAGGGGCTGGCGGCCCGGGACCGCATGGTCGCGGGAGAGGCGCGCGCGCGCGGTGTCCCGTTGGCCAGTACGCTCGGTGGTGGCTACGGCGCCGACCGCCGCGCCGTAGCCCAGCGCCACGCGCGCACGATCCTGACGCTGGGGCAGGCACTGGGTTGAATTTCGCGCCTTCTGCGGATGCATGATCTCGCGCGGCCTTTGTCCCTTCCTTCTGATACCAATCCAATGGTACAAGAGGAGAAGAACATGCTTCGCAGGCTGACCGGGTTGGCGTGCGACACCTTTCTGGCGGGTGCTGGTGTGCCTTCCACGATCCCCTTGGGCGAAATCGAAAGCCAGAATGCGATAGCGTTGAAGGCGTGCCTGCTCCCGGCCGATCTCGCCGCCCATGTCGTACCGCGTCGCCGAGATGGGCGCGGATGCCGTAGTATGCGCGGCAGAGGAAAGTTATGTGGCGCTTCGCGAGTCCCGGACAATGCCGCGAGCCAGGAGCCGCGCATGTCGCTGGCGCATGTGCCGATGGTTGCACGGTTTGGGATTGATGTTGGCCACTACGGCGGCAACGTCAACTTTAGCAGAGATATGGAATATGTGTCCGAGGAGGTTCTGGCCCAAAAGGGCGATGGCGCGATGCCCGTCATCGTGATGCGTCGCGCCGAGTTCCTTTACCACTGATATCGGGTGGCAAAAGTCGGGGGCAGGGCCGCAATGCAGGCTCCCGTTCTGGCGGGTTTTGCGCCATAGCGGGGTCATGAGTTCCGAATCCGCACCCGATTTTCTCGCCGAAGCCGACGCCGCCAACGAACTGATGCGGCTCGCGCGCCAGATCAAGCGCGCCAACCGCAAGTACCACGCCGAGGACGCGCCCGAGATCTCGGACGCGGAGTACGACGCGCTGGTGCGCCGCAACGCCGAGTTGGAAGAGGCGTTTCCGCACTTGAAGCGCCCCGACAGCCTGTCGAGCGCGGTCGGCCACGAAGTTGCCGCTTCGCCGCTCGGCAAGGTGACGCACGAAGTGCGCATGATGAGCCTCGACAACGCCTTTTCCGATGAGGAAGTGGCCGAGTTTCTGGCGCGCGTGCGCCGGTTTCTCTCGCTTTCGGCCGAGGAAGCGCTGGCGGTCACCGCTGAGGACAAGATCGACGGGCTTTCCTGTTCGCTGCGCTACGAGAAGGGCAAGCTGGTGCGTGCCGCGACCCGGGGCGATGGCCAGGTGGGTGAGGACGTGACACCCAACGTCGCGCACATCCCCGACATCGTGCAGGAACTGACCGGGGCGGGCATCCCCGAGGTCTTTGAAGTGCGCGGCGAAGTCTACATGGAGAAGGCCGCTTTCCTCGCGCTCAACGACGCACTGATGGAAGAAGCCCGGGCCGAGGCGGAACGCAAGGGCGAGCCGCTCGACGAGGCCAAGGTGCGCCAGTTCGCCAATCCGCGTAATGCGGCCGCCGGCTCGCTGCGACAGAAGGACGCGAAAGTTACCGCCAAGCGGCCCTTGCGTTTCTGGGCGCATGGTTGGGGGGCGGCGAGCGTGGTGCCGGGTGACACCCAGTATGAGGTCATCCGCCGGATCGAGTCCTGGGGCCTGCCGGTCTCGCCCCAGTTCCGCCGCTGCGAAAGCCTGGACGAACTGCTCGATGCGTACCGCGCGATCCGCGATGGGCGGGCGAACCTCGATTTTGAAATCGACGGCGTGGTCTACAAGATCGACCGGCTCGACCTGCAGCAGCGCCTGGGTTTCGTGGCCAAGGCACCGCGCTGGGCGCTCGCGCACAAGTTCCCCGCCGAACAGGCGGAGACTAGGCTTGAGAAGATCGAGATCCAGGTCGGGCGTACCGGCAAGCTGACTCCGGTCGGACGCCTGCAGCCGGTGCTGGTGGGCGGTGTCACGGTCACCAATGTCACGCTCCACAACCGCGACGAGATCGCGCGCCTGGGCGTGCGTCCGGGCGACCGGGTCGTGATCCAGCGCGCGGGCGACGTGATCCCGCAGGTCGTCGAGAACCGCACCCGTGATGAGGTGCGTGATCCCTTCGTATTCCCCGAGCATTGCCCCGAGTGCGGCTCGGAAGCGGTGGCGGAAGAGGGTGAGGTCGACGTGCGCTGCACGGGCGGTTTGATCTGTCCGGCCCAGCGCACCGAGCGCCTCAAGCACTTCGTCAGCCGCGGCGCGCTCGACATCGATGGTCTGGGCGAAAAGACCATCGACGAGTTCTTCGCCAAGGGGTGGCTGGAAAGCCCGGCCGACATCTTCCGTCTGCGCCAGCGCCGGGACGATATGCTTGCGCTTGATGGGTGGAAGGACAAGTCTGTGGACAACCTGTTGGCCGCTGTGGAAAACCGCCGTGCGCCCGATGCAGCGCGGCTGCTGTTCGGGCTGGGTATCCGCCACATCGGCATCGTGACCGCGCGCGAGCTTCTCAAGCGTTTCGAGACGCTTCCTGCTCTTCGCGAGATCGCCGAGAAGGCCCATGTCAAGGACGGCGAGGAGGCAGTCGCAGAAGCGAGCGAGGCCTATGCCGAACTCATTTCGATTGACGGTGTGGGGCCGGTGGTCGTGGGTGCGCTTGGCGATTTTTTCCACGAGGAGCACAACCGCGCGGTCTGGGACGATCTTCTGTCGGAAGTGACGCCGCCGCCTTTCGTGGTCGAAAGCGTCGAAAGTGAAGTGGCGGGCAAGACTGTTGTCTTCACCGGCAAGCTGGAGACGATGAGCCGCGATGAGGCCAAGGCGCAGGCCGAACGGCTCGGCGCCAAGGCGGCGGGCTCGGTCTCGGCCAAGACGGATCTCATCGTTGCGGGGCCGGGCGCAGGCTCGAAGCTCAAGAAGGCAGCGGAACTGGGAATTGCGGTTATCGATGAAGCAGCCTGGGCGAGGATCGTCGCCGAGGCTGGCTGAGAAGCGATGTAAAAGCGGGCTGGGCAAAAACGGGCTGGCGCCCGCAAGCGTCAGCCCGTTCTCAAAAGGGATCCTCAAAAGACGCCAGGCCCGTACCGCCGAACAGACCGCTGCGGGTCATCTGTCAGGACTTGCGTCCCTGCCGTTCATGCATTTGCCTGTAATGCTGAACGCGCGTGGCTCGAAGTCCCGCCATCCCTTCACGTTCGACAGAGCGTTGCCACGACGCAAGTTCTTCGAGCGTTAGTCCATAGCGGTCGCATGCTTCCGCTATCGTAAGCAGACCGCCATTGACGGCTGCGACAACTTCGGCCTTGCGGCGCACGACCCATCGCGAAGTATTCGCGGGCGGTAATGTTGCCCTCTCTAGTTTTTCCCCTAAGGGCCCAATAACGGAATCGGGCCGTTTTTTCTCGTCATGTTCCATGGTTGGCCTCTCTCGATTGTCAGCACCAACCCCCCTGACGGCAACTATTCTTGCCAAAATGCGTTAAAATTAATTAACTTGCGAAGGTTAATTACAAATTATGTATTATACCGAGGAAACGCGGATGATCTCTTGTGTGTCACTAAATGTGCTGTTTACGAAAGTTTACAAGACATTAATCTTTATTAATTAGCCTTGCGGGCAGGAGAAGCGGCGCAGCGGAGGAGGGCATCAAGCAGATGCGGGACGTATGCGACCATCCAAGCGTGGTAGCCCGGCATGTTTCGTCGGCGGGCTGCCAGTTCGTAGTGGAATGCGGCGAACTGGTGTGCGGCCAGAAACTGGCCTTCGCGCTCGATGGTGTAGGGAAGATCAAGGCGCGGGTGCGCTGGAGCGTGGCTGATCGCGTGGCTGATCGCGTGGGGGTGGCGTTTGACCGGGTGCTGGATCCCGGTGCGGAGAAGATATTGACGCGCTATGGCCGCGCGGCCCGGCGTTTGGAGCTGGAGATCGTTGTCTGAGCTGAAGCGAGCCGGCCCTTCGGGCGCTCATGTCAAAGGAATTGAGTGACAATGTTTCCCAAGGGTCATCGCCCTCGGACTCCTCAAATTTGTGACCTCATCTTGCCTGCGCCGCCCTGGCTGAGAAAGGTGAGGTCGCCGGGGGCGGGGGCAAGGGGTGATGGCCCCTTGATAAATCCCTTTCTTCCCCATTTTCTGCGGCCAGCCTCAGCTGGCCCGCCAGCGGCGGCGCTTGCGCAGCCACAGGATCGACCAGTCGCCGTTCACCATGCGTCCGGCGAGGCGAAGGCCCGCCTGCCGGCAGGCGCGGCGCACGGCAGGTTCCTGCGTTTCCAGAAGGCCTGCAAGGACGAGGTGTCCGCCCGGAACCAGCGCATCCGCGAAGTCGGGGGCGAGTTCGACGAGCGGTCCGGCCAGGATGTTTGCGAGGACAAGATCGTAGGGGCCTCGCGCGTGGAGCAGGGGGTGGTCCATGCCGGCCGCGACGGTCATGATGAGCTCGCCGTTACCTTCGCCCATGGCAATGCCGTTGGTTCGTGCATTGGCTTTGACCACGGCGGGGCAGACCGCGTCGATGTCGCTCGCGATGGCCAGCGCATTGGGCCACAGGCGCAAAGCGGCAAAGGCGAGGAGCCCTGTGCCCGTGCCGATGTCCGCGCAGCTGCGTACGATGACGCCGCGCTGCTTCATGTGCGTGAGCATGGCAAGGCACCCTGCGGTTGTCGCGTGCTGTCCGGTACCGAATGCCTGGCTTGCGGGGATGGTGAAGTCGAAAACGCCGCCTTCCTTCAGAGCGGGGTGTTCGGGTGTGTGGACATGAAAGGCGCCTGCGCGGATCGGTTCCAGGTCCTGCTGGCTGGAGACTAGCCAGTCCGTCTCGGGCAGTTGCTCGATCTCGAATTCCGGAGCCTCGCCGGGGAAGAGAGCTGTCAGTGCCTCGGTTTCAGCCGGGCCGGGTTCGTGTCCGAGCCAGGCCTCAAGCTGCCAGTCGTCGGGCTTGTCCTCGGCGATCTCGCTGCCCGAGATGACGATCTCGGGATCCCAGTCGAAGGCGTCCTCGTGCGCGATGAGGACATGTTCGATGGTGGCGCGGTCGGCAAAGGCGGTAATCTTCCAGCTCATGGCTTTGTTACTTCTGCTTGGGGGGCGTCCTCGCGCTCTTGGGTGAGGCGGGTGTCGAGATAGGCGGATGCCTTTGCGGCATAGCGGGCGCAGGCCCCGGCGTCGATCAGCGGGGCTTTGCCGGCCAGGCGTGCAAAGAGATCGCTGGCCGAAGGGTGCGGGGTGACAAGGACGTGGCAAGGCAGGTTCCGGATAACGGAAAAGCCGTTGCGTGCCTGTGCCACGCGGTCGGGATGGTCGGTGAAGCGATAGCCCTTGGCCGAAATGGTGGTGGCGCTGTCGACATAGGCGATTGTCATCGCAGGCGCCTCGGCCGCGCTTCGCGCAATGGTCCAGCTCATCGATCCGGGCGTGTGGGCGGGCGTTGCGTGGACCGCGATCTTGAGCGATCCTACCGCGAGCGCGCCGCCATCGGCAAGGATGCGGTCGACCGGAAAGGGGGGGAAGTCCGCGATCCGACCACGCTGGGGGTCTTCCGGACTGATTTTCCCGCGCGCGAAACTGCGCGCAGCGACAGCGAGGGCCGCTGTCTTCGCGCCTGTTGTGCGTCGCAGCGCAGCATGGCCACCGACATGATCGTGGTGCTCGTGCGAGCTGAGCAGCCAGCGTACATCGCGTGGATCGAAACCCAGCTTGCGGATATTGCCAAGGACGATGTCCGCGGCCTCGGCGACACCACTGTCAATCAGCACCAGTCCATCGTCGCTGTCAAGGAGCAGGGTGGTGATGCCACAAGTCCCGACATACCACGCCTTTATCCCGGTTTCCGAGGCGATGCGCGCAGGTGGCGCGGGCTCGGCCCAGCCATCGCGACCCGCGCAGGCCTGCGCCAGTCGTGCGCCGGACGCATCGTCGCTGCGCGCAAATGCGTATGGGGCGAGCAGGGCGAGGGCACCTGCGGTCAGCGCGGCGAGAAGGCGATGCGAGCGGCGTGCGCGGGGCATAAAGAGGGCGGGCTTCGTCATCTTGCGTGCCTTAGGCGCGAGGCCTGCGCTTGGCTAGTTGCGCGCCCCAATCCTGCGGATGTGACTGTGGAACTTGCGCGTTGCAGCGAAATGACTAAGGGGGACTTCCACGAGGGCAGCGTACCTAGGCTGCCGCAGGCAAGGGGATTCGCAAGGACATGGCCACCGCTGGCAGCAAGAACCGTCCGTTATCGCCGCACCTCCAGATCTGGCGCTGGGGTCCGCATATGTTTGTCTCGATCATGCACCGCGTGAGCGGGCACGGTCTGGTTGTCGGCCTCGCGCTGCTGCTGTGGTGGCTTGGCGCGCTCGCCAGTGGCCCTGCTGCGTACGCGCAGCTTGCCGAGTGCATGACCTCGCCCATTGGTTACATTGTTCTGGTCGGCGTTAGCTGGGCCCTTTTCAATCACATGATGAGCGGCCTTCGCCACTTCGTCCTCGATATCGGCGCCGGTTTCGAGTTGAAGGGCAACCGCAACTGGTCGATCCTGACCAGCGTGCTGGGTGTCGTTCTCACCATCGCCTTCTGGGCGATCCTGCTGCTGCGCTGAAGATAGGGTAGACATCATGGGTAACGGAACCTCCATCGGCCGCGTGCGCGGTCTCGGCTCGGCCAAGCATGGCGCGCATCACTGGCTGGTCCAGCGCTTCACCGCGGTCGGCAACCTCTTCCTGCTGATCTGGCTGGTCGCCTCGATCCTTCTGTTCGACGATCTGTCCTACGTCACGGTCATCGACTGGATCTCCGCGCCGGTACCGGCAGTCGCCATGGGCCTGCTCATCATCTCCACGTTCTGGCACGCGCGCCTGGGCATGCAGATCATGATGGAAGACTATGTCCACGACCACGGCACCAAGTTCGCGTGCCTTGCCGCTCTTAACATCGCCGTTTTCGCAGGTGCCGCCTTTGGCGTCCTGTGCATCCTTCGCCTCGCGCTGGGAGCCTGATTGAATGACCCAGGATAAGACTGGTCCCGCCTACAAGATCATTGACCACATGTATGACACCGTCGTCGTCGGCGCCGGTGGCTCGGGTCTGCGCGCCACGATGGGGTCGGCCGAAGCCGGCCTGAAGACCGCGTGCATCACCAAGGTCTTCCCCACCCGCTCGCACACCGTGGCGGCGCAGGGCGGCATCGCAGCCAGCCTCAAGAACAACACGCCCGACCACTGGACCTGGCACATGTACGACACCGTCAAGGGGTCGGACTGGCTGGGTGACCAAGACGCGATCGAGTACATGGTGCGCGAAGCGCCCGACGCGATCCTCGAACTGGAGCATGCGGGCATGCCCTTCAGCCGCAACGAGGACGGGACGATCTACCAGCGTCCGTTCGGCGGCCACATGCAGAACATGGGCGAAGGCCCGCCGGTGCAGCGCACCTGCGCTGCGGCCGACCGTACCGGCCACGCCATGTTGCATACCCTGTACCAGCAGTCGCTGAAGTACGCGGCGGACTTCTTCATCGAATACTTCGCCATCGACCTCATCATGGACGGTGGCAAGTGCGTCGGCGTGATCGCGCTGTGCCTCGATGACGGCTCGATCCACCGTTTCCGTTCGCAGGCTGTGGTGCTGGCGACGGGCGGCTATGGCCGCAGCTATTTCACCGCGACCTCGGCCCACACCTGCACCGGCGACGGCGCGGGTATGGTCCTGCGCGCAGGGCTGCCGCTCCAGGACATGGAGTTCGTCCAGTTCCACCCCACCGGCATCTACGGTGCGGGCGTGCTCATCACGGAAGGTGCGCGCGGCGAGGGCGGCTACCTCACCAACTCCGAGGGTGAGCGCTTCATGGAGCGCTATGCCCCGTCGGCGAAAGACCTTGCCTCGCGCGACGTCGTCTCGCGTTCGATGGCGCTGGAAATCCGCGAAGGCCGCGGCGTGGGCCCGAATAAGGACCACATCTACCTGCACCTTGACCACATCGATCCCAAGGTGCTGGCACAGCGCCTTCCGGGCATCACCGAATCGGGCAAGATCTTCGCGGGCGTCGACCTGACCCGTCAGCCGCTGCCTGTCGTTCCCACCGTCCACTACAACATGGGCGGCATCCCGACGAACTACCACGGCGAGGTCATGACGATCGGTGCCGATGGTAACCCCGAGACGGTTGTCCCGGGTCTGTTTGCGGTGGGGGAAGCGGCCTGTGTGTCGGTCCACGGCGCGAACCGCCTGGGCTCGAACTCGCTGACCGACCTTGTGGTATTCGGCCGTGCGACCGGCCACCGCCTCAACGAAACGGTCAAAGCTGGCGCGGCTCAGCCCGAACTGCCCAAGGATTCGGCGGACCTGGCGCTCACGCGTCTCGATCACTTCCGCTACGCCGATGGCAACACCCCCACGGCTGAGATCCGCAAGGAAATGCAGCAGAACATGTCGGCCCACGCCGCCGTGTTCCGCACCGAGCAGCTCATGGCCGACGGCAAGACCGCCATGGCTGAGACCTACAAGAAGATGCAGGACATCAAGGTTTCGGACCGCGGTCTGATCTGGAACTCCGACCTCGTCGAGACGATGGAACTGGACAACTTGATCGGTGCGGCCACCGTGACCTTGCACGGTGCCCATGCGCGCGAAGAAAGCCGCGGCGCCCACGCGCACGAGGACTTCCCCGATCGCAACGACGGCGAGTGGATGAAGCACACTGCCGCCTGGTTCAACGGCTGGGGCGGCAAGGGCGGCGAGGTCCGCCTCGACTACCGTCCGGTGCACGAATACACGCTCACTGACGATGCCGAGTACATCAAGCCCAAGAAGCGCGTGTACTGATCCCGGCGCCTTCGCTCGGTCCGAAGGCCAGGTGTTCAAAAGGCGGTGTTCCCGGAAGGGAGCGCCGCCTTTTTACGTCTCGGGCGGCTACTGAGATCAGGCGACGCAGGAAAAATCGTTTGCAAGAGCGCACTTTCCTACGCGCGGCGGCAACTTCCTGGTGGGTTTCAGTGTTTTTGCCAGTGTCGCTCCTCCTGTGGTGAGGGCACATTTTCAGCCCGTGAGCCCGCCAAGGAGACGCCCATGCCGCGCGAAGAACTCGACCCCGCTCTCACCCCCGATGTTGAGAAGGACCCGGTCGTGGCCGCGCTTGCCCATGCGCCGGGCAAGATCTGGGGCTGGATACTGGCCTACGGGATCTTCCTGTTAGTCCTGGGCCTGCTGATCCTCACGAACCCTATTGCGACGGGGGTGGCGACAGGCATCATCGTGGGCATCACGCTTCTGCTTTACGGTGTCGCCGCGATTGCCGCAGGGGCCACCTCGATGGCACATCGTGGGCGCTGGGTGGAAATCGCGCTGGGCGTCCTGGCCCTGATCGCGGGCCTCTTTGCCCTGTTTAACCCGGTGGTCGGCGCGCTGTCGCTCGTCTGGGCGATCGGCGCGTGGCTCGGGATTGCGGGTGTCCTGCAAATCGCCTGGGCACTCAAGGCCAGCCACGACAGGGGCTGGCGCCTGTTCATGGGCGCGCTCGACCTCGTGCTCGGCCTCATCCTGCTATTCTCTTCGCCCGCGACGGGCCTTGCGTTTCTGGCGGTGATCCTGATGATCTCGTTCGCCGTGCGGGGCGTATTCCTGATCGTGCTGGCGCTGGGCATGCGCAAGGTCGGCAACGCGGTACGCTCCCGCCTTTAGGGGGCTCCGGGGCGCTGGTGCTCGACCAACGGCATCCCGGGATCTGCGAACGACATCTGCGCGATTGACGCTCATTGTTTACAGGCGTAGTCGATTACGTGTGTAAACGATGGAGCAAAACGTGGCCGCAACACCCGAAGCCAAAGCCCAGTCTGGCGAGCGTATTTCCGAAGCCGAGCATGCGGTGATGGAAGTCCTGTGGGAAGAGGCACCGCTCTCTGCGCAGGATGTCTGTGCAAAAGTCTGCGCCGCGCGCGGGTGGAGCCTGCCAACGGTCAAGACCCTGCTCGCGCGCCTCGTGACCAAGCAGGCGCTCAGCACCACGCGCGATGGCAAGCGCTTCCTCTATAGCCCCGCCATGGCCCGGTCCGACTATGTCGGCACCGAAAGCCGCCGCCTTGTCGACCGTCTGTTCGGGGGCAGGGCGGCGCCGCTGTTCGCCCAGCTCGCGCAAGCTGAAGCGTTGACCGATACCGACATTGCCGAGATCGAAGCTCTCCTCAAGGAGTTGAAATCATGACCGAATGGTTGATTGATACGCTGACGATGACCGGCGCGCTGATGGCGCTGGTACTGCTTCTTCGCCGCCCGGTGGCGCGTAGCTTTGGTGCGCAGGCCGCATATGCCCTGTGGCTGTTGCCCGCGCTTCGCTTCGTGATGCCGCCGCTGGCCTTGCCCGCGGCTCTGGCGCCGACGCGTTGGCTCGCGGGGCTGGAAGTCGGCGTCGCGCAGAGCTCGGCGCGCGCCGGGGAAGCATCGACTGCGCTTCGGCCTGCGTCCGAGGCGGCGGGGATCGTCTTTGCCGCCGAGCCTCCCGCTGATTTTGTGTTCGTGCCCGCCGAGCCCGAGTCCTGGATGCAGATCCCCTGGACCAGCACGCTCCTCATGGTCTGGCTGGCAGGGGCACTTGCGTTCCTTGTCTGGCGTACCTGGAACTACCAGATGATGCGCCGGCAGATCCTCGCCGATGCGCGGGCCGTCGCCAGCGCAGGCCGCGTTCGCATTATCGAAAGCCCGCTGGTGGCTGTGCCGCTTGCCTTCGGGGTCTTCGACAAGGTGGTCGCGCTGCCCTTTGGCTTTCTTGCCAAGGCCGATTCCGAAACCTCGGACTTTGCTATTGCCCACGAACTCGAGCACCACGCTGGGGGGGACCTCATTGCAATCATGGCGCTGCAGCCGCTTTTTGCGCTGCACTGGTTCAATCCGTTGGCTTGGGCATCATGGCGCGCGCTGCGCGGCGACCAGGAGGCGGCCTGCGATGCCCGCGTCATGGCTGGCCGGGACCGGGCCGAGAGGGCGCGCTATGGCCAGCTCATTGCCTCGTTTGCCGGGCATGCACCGCTGGCTCTGGCTGCGCCGATGGCGGGCGGGCTTGGCGGCGGCAAGCCTATCATCCAGCGCCTGCGGGCGCTCAACCAGGCCGAGACAGGCCCCAGGCGCAAGCTGGCCGCGCGCAGTCTTTTCGCGCTCGCTATCGTGGCGGTGCCGATGACCGCGACGGTCAGTTACGCGGCGCGCGGGCAGGACGAGGTCACGGCCGCCACGGACCTCGACGTGCCGCTATCTCCTGCGCCTCCCGCGCCTCCATTCGTGCCCGGCCGCATTGCCGCGCCGCTCCCGCCGGAGGCTCCCTCCGCTCCCGAGGCCCCCGCCAGCGTGAGGGATATTCCCCCGGTGCCGCCCGCTCCGCCCTCCGTGTTCGATGAGGTCGCAGCCTCGACCGAACGCGCCGTGCGCCGGGCCGAGAAGCAGGCGCGCCATGCGGGACTGAACGAGGTCGAGATCGAGGCGATCGTCGCCAAGGCCCTGGCGAATGCGCCCAAGGTCGAGGAGTTGGTCTCGAGGGATGGCAAGGTGAAGACCCTGCGCATTGTGCATCCGGCGCAAGACGGTGTGGGAGAGGCACGCCGTGAGATGGTGATCGATACGCGCTGCCCGGCCGACACCCAAGGTCGCTCGCGCGCTCGGAAGCAATCCAAAGACGGCGAGCACGTCGTGATTTGCTCAGGGCCCCCGCAACACATCGCGCAGATCGTGCTCAGCGCGCTGGAAGGTGCCCGCCACGAGATCGCTGCGCAGGCGGGGCACGATGCGCCAAGCCGTGCAGGCGCCTTAGCCGAGATCGAGCGCGAGCTGGCTGAGGCGCGGGCCGAGGTGAAGCGCGACCTGCGCGCCGACGAGATCTGAAGAAGACCTGTACAGCCGAGAAGGCGAGGAAGGCAGTGCAGCGCCGTTCCCGCCTTCGCGCATTGCGGGCCTAGATCTGGCCCTGCACCACGGGCTGGCTGACGATGGGAACGCCCGCGCTGGTGCGGTCACCCTGTTCCTCGCCGCGCTCGACCTTCGTATCCTTGTCACCGTTCTTTTCTTCGGTGTCGCGGCGGTCGAGTTCGGCTTCGATGGCGGCGATATCCTCGGCGGTGGCGGGTGCGGCGGGGTAGTCGCATCCGCGCGAAGCGCCCACCCCCTTGAGGAAGCCGCGGCGTGTCATGCCGGCCTGGATCGCGGCGCGCACTTCACGCTCGCGGTCGTTCGCGCCCGAGATTTCGCGGATGAGGCCGCGAAAGGGAATGAATGAGGAGACGATCCACTTGGCGACACGCCCGGCGCTGATGCGGTCGCGCTCCTCCTTGGGAATGTCGACGTCGGGGCCGATGGCCGCGAAGATTTCCTGCACCGACCGGCCGATGGCCGCGCAGCTGTTCAGTCCGGTCAGATCGTAGGGCTGCTTCACCGCTCGGGTCAGCACCTCGGGTATTTCCTTGGAGTCGAGGTTGAGGTCGGTCACCGGCGTCTTGGCAATGTCGAGCGCGGAGGGATCCTTGCTGGTGATCGGCTTGCTGTCCCCCTGCGCGAGCGCGGGTTGGGCAAGTGGCAGTAGGGCAAGGGCGGCAATGAGGGCGCGGGTTCGCGTGGACATTCGAACGTCTCCATAGTAGCGGCCTTGGAAGCGAGCGAATGCGCCGGGCAGCTTTTTTCTATCGGCTTGATATCCGCACATTCTGTCCGGCTTGATGCGTTCAACGTATCACACGTGTTCGCGTTCCCGTTGCGAAAATTGCACAAGCCATGCGGTGTGTTGCGGCGGTCTTGGGCCCTCAATCTCCTACACGGTGCAAACCGCCGTTGCGGCATCGGGAGCGCTTGTGCCATGAGGCGGCTGCGGCGTCCTGCCGCACAAAGGAAAAGCGATACCTTCCGTGTTCGTCAGACCGTTCTTGAACGCCGTGTGGCTGCTATCTGCCTGGCCTGTGGCGCGCGGCGACTGGCGCGTGCGGGGCAGGCGGACCTGGCTGGCTGCTCTTGCGGGGGTGATGGCGGTGACCGGCCCGGCCCCGCTCGAGGCCGCATCGCGGCGATTCGAGCGCGCGCTCGAAGGGCGCCTGCGCCACCATATCGAGATACTGGCGAGTGACGACTTCGCGGGCCGCGAACCGGGCACCGAGGGTGAGGCCAAAACGCTGCGCTACCTGGGCCGGGAATGGTTCGACATCGGCCTCGTCTCGGGCACCAACGATCCCGCCAACGAGTGGTTCGCGCCCGTCACCCTGGTCGCGCGTGAGCCTGCGACGTCGTCGGCGCAGTTCTTCCGGGGGCGCGGCACGAAGGCGCTGACGCCCGAGGATGTGATTGTGCTGACCTCGGGCAAGCGCGGCCTTGCCCGCCGCTCGCCCCTGCTTTTCGTCGGCAACCTGGAAGCTGGCGCGCTGACACGTAACGAACTGGCCGGGCGCATCGTCGTCCTGCTCGACGGCCTGCGTGAGGATGAAGTCGCATCCGGCACGCGGCAAAGCGCGTTCCTGGCAATGGGGGCGGCGGCCGTGCTCACCGTGCTTGACGGGTCGCGCAGCTTCGAGGAGGTTGTCGCCCGGCGCGGACGTTCGGGCTATGCACTGGCGCAAGATGCGACTGGCGGCGACCTAGAGGCCTTCATCAGCCCCGAGGCGATGGCAGAGCTTCTGAAAGGAACCGCGCAGACACTCCCCTCGCTGGAGGCGAAAGCGGCGCGCGCCGACTTCATGCCGCTTGCTCTCGGTCTCTCCGCCTCGTTCGAGGCCACCACCCGCTCCACGACCATTCACACCCACAACCTCATCGGCAAGCTGCCCGGGCGGAACCCGGATGCGGGCGTGGTCCTGTTCGTCGCGCATTGGGACCACTTCGGGGCCTGTGCCGAGCCGCCCGCAGAAGATACCGTCTGCAACGGCGCGATTGACAACGCGAGCGGGGTGGCCGCGCTCACCGAAGTGGCCCGCGCGCTCGCCAAGGGGCCGCCGCTTGAACGCGACATCTACTTCCTTTCCACAACGGGCGAGGAAGTCGGGCTGCTAGGTGCTCATGCTTTTGCCGAGAACCCGCCGGTCCCGCTCGACGGCATCGTGGCGGCGTTCAATATCGACTCGGTCGCCATCGCACCCGCCGGCACGCCGTTCGCCATCGTCGGCAAGGGTATGACCGGACTTGACGAGGACATCGCCAAAGTAGCCCGGCGTGCCAACTTTGATCTTCTCGAGAGCGAGGATGCCAACGAATTCGTGCGCCGTCAGGATGGCTGGGCCTTGCTTCAGCATGATATCCCGGCGGTCATGGTCACAACGGCCTATGGCGATATCAGCCGTATGCGTGCTTTTTACGAGAGCGACTATCACCGCCCCAGCGACGACCTGACCCATGGGTTGGCACTGGGAGGCGAAGTTGAGGACGTGCTTCTCCTCACAGACCTGGGACGCTGGTTTTCCGATCCGCGCAACGCGCCGCTTGCTCGCCCCGAGGCGCCCTGAAACCCTGCGCAAGGCCGCGCTGCACCACCAGGACGTCTATCCAAATTGGTGTTTGGCCACAAAAACGCGTTTTTGTGCACCAGCGAGGCATAAGAAGCGCATCTGCCCACTAGCCCAAAGCGCACCACTTGGTTACATGGGCCGCCACGAATCTCCCCAAAGGCATGGTGGCACACATGGAAATCCAGCTCGGACTCACCTTTGACGACGTTCTGCTTCGTCCCGCGAAGTCCGACATCGTTCCCAATCAGGCCGATACCCGCACGAAACTTACGCGCGAAATCGGTCTGAACATCCCCGTTATCTCTTCGGCCATGGACACCGTGACCGAAGCCGACATGGCAATCGTCATGGCGCAGCTGGGCGGGATCGGCGTGCTCCATCGCAACCTGACCATCGAGGAGCAGTGCGCGGCTGTCCGCCAGGTCAAGCGCTTCGAGAGCGGCATGGTCGTGAACCCCATCACCATCGCCCCGGACGCGACACTGGGCGAGGCGCAGGCGCTCATGCAGTTGCATAAGATCAGCGGCATTCCCGTGGTCGAAAGCTCGGGCAAGCTGGTTGGCATCCTCACCAACCGCGACGTGCGCTTTGCCGACAACACCGCACAGCCCGTGCGCGAGCTGATGACGCACGAGAATCTGGCGACTGTCAGCACCGGCGTTGGCCAAGATGAGGCGCGCCGCCTGCTGCACGCCCGCCGCATCGAGAAGCTGCTTGTCGTCGACGATGCCTTCCACTGCGTGGGCCTCATCACAGTCAAGGATATCGAGAAAGCCGTCACCTATCCCGATGCGACCAAGGACGCGGCAGGCCGTCTGCGCGTCGCGGCGGCGACGACCGTGGGTGACAAGGGCTTTGCCCGCACCGAGGCGCTGATCGATGCCGAGTGCGACGTGGTCGTGATCGACACCGCGCATGGCCATAACGCCGATGTCGCGCGCGCCGTCGAACGCGCCAAGAAGATCTCCAACTCGGTTCAGGTGATCGCGGGCAACGTCGCCACCGCCGAGGCCGCCAAGGCGCTCGCCGAGGCGGGTGCGGACTGCATCAAAGTGGGCATCGGCCCGGGCTCGATCTGTACGACGCGCATCGTCGCGGGCGTGGGCGTGCCCCAGTTGACCGCCGTCATGGACGCGGCCGAAGCGGCCGACAAGCTGGGCGTGCCGGTCATTGCCGACGGTGGCCTTCGCACTTCGGGCGATGCCGCCAAGGCGCTCGCTGCCGGTGCCTCGACCGTGATGGTCGGCTCGATGCTGGCAGGCACTGCCGAAGCGCCGGGTGAGACCTTCCTGTACCAGGGGCGCGCCTACAAGTCGTACCGCGGCATGGGCTCTGTGGGCGCGATGGGCCGGGGCTCGGCCGACCGCTACTTCCAGGGCGACATCAAGGACCAGATGAAGCTCGTCCCCGAGGGCATCGAAGGCCAGGTGGCATTCAAGGGCCCCGCCAAGGACGTGATCCACCAGTTGGTGGGCGGCATCAAGGCGGCTATGGGCTACACCGGATCGGCCACGATCGAGGATCTGCGCAAGAACTCGCAGTTCGTGCGCATCACCAACGCGGGTCTCAGCGAAAGTCACGTCCACGACGTGACCATCACCCGCGAGGCACCCAACTACCCGACGCGCTGAGCCGGAGGCCGGGAATGGAGGAATTCCTTCCCTGGATGCTTCTGGTGCTGGCCGATCCCGGAGCGACGTCCGCCGCTCCGCCAGTCACCCGTGTTCCCGGCCTGTTCGTATCGAACGAGGCATGTGAGGCCGCCGCTGCGCGTCGCAAGGCTGCGCCTCACGCATGTCTCCAGGTGCCGCCGGGCGCCGAGATGGAGGCCGCCTGGCAGGCGTTTCGGGCCGGCCAGGAGACTTCCCGATGACCCCTTCCGCCCGCGTCCAGGCCGCGATCGAGATCCTTGACCTCGTGATCGAGGCGGCGCGTTCCAATGGTGCGCCTGCCGACCGCATCATCGCCGACTGGTTCCGCACCCGCCGCTTTGCCGGCAGCAAGGACCGGCGCGCGGTGCGCGAGTTGACCTACCGTGCGATCCGCGCCTGCGGTGAGGTGCCCGAAACGGGCCGCGCCGCGATGGTGCGTGTTGCCCAGGAAAACCCCGATATTGCGGAGCTTTTTGACGGTTCTCGCCACGCACCTGCCGCGATCTCGGCTGATGAGCCGGTGGCCGCCCGCGGGGCGGCGCCCTATTGGTTGATGATGCGACTTGCGAACAGTGGCATCGATGCCGAGGCCGCCGCGCACATGCTCGACCGGGCCCCGCTCGATGTCCGTCTCAACACACTCAAGGGCACGCCGGACGATCTGCCCGAGGGCGCGGAGAAGACGCAGGCCGTCAACGGATGGCGTTACCCTCCCGACACGCGCATCGAGCCGACCGAGGCGTTCGCCAGCGGCGCCATCGAGGTGCAGGACACCGGTTCGCAGTTGACCTGCGAAGTGGTTGCCGCCGCGCCCGGCGAGACGGTTGTCGACTTGTGCGCGGGCGCAGGCGGCAAGACCCTTGCGCTGGCCGCAAGCATGGCCAACACCGGGCGCCTGATCGCTTGCGACAGCGACCGTACGCGCCTTTCACGGCTTGCCCCGCGCGCGGAGCGGGCGGGCACCTTGCCCATTGAAACGCTTCTCCTGAACCCGGGTAAGGAGCCTGCCCGGCTCTCAGGCCTTGTCGGGGCCGCGGACGCTGTGCTGGTGGACGCGCCGTGCTCGGGCACGGGCACCTGGCGCCGCAATCCCGAGGCCCGCTGGCGGCTCACCGACAAGCAGATCTTGCGCTATGCCACCACGCAGGCGCGCCTGCTCGACATTGCGGCAAGCCTGGTGAAGCCCGATGGGCGCCTCGTTTTCGTGACCTGCTCGTTGCTCGATGCCGAGGGTGCGGACCAGGCCGAAGGCTTCCTTGCGCGCAATCCGGGCTGGCAGGCCGAGGCGATTGCGCTTCCGGCCGGAACGCCGCGCGGAGCAGGGCTGCGCCTCGCGCCAGGCCAGGACGGAACCGACGGGTTTTTCGTCGCGCGCTTCAAGCGGCTGTGATAGCTTTGCGGTCATGTCGCGGAAACAGACCTCTGCCAAGGACTTCCTGATGCGTTACACGCCTGCTGCCGTTGCCCTTTCTCTTGTTGTTGCCGTCTCCTCCAGCATGTCGCATTCGCAGGCGAGCGAAGTGCTGGACCCGCGTGCGAGCGCGCTGATGGAGCAGGGCCAGGCAAGCCTGAAAGCGGGCGCTACGGCGCAGGCCGTCGATGCCTTCGAAGCCGCGCTGGCGGTCGAGCCGGGCAGCGTCGCCGTGCTGGTTGCATTGGCTGAGGCGGAACGCGCCAAGGGCCTTACGGGCAAGGCGATCCGGTACTACCGCATCGCGCTCGAGCGTGATCCGCGCAACCTTGAAGCTCTGGCGGGTGAGGGGATTGCCTTGGCTGAGAAGGGCGCGACCGAGAAGGCGAACCGTCGCCTCGCCCGGCTGGAAAGCCTGTGCGGTGCCGACTGCACGCAGGCCCGTGACGTTTCGGCAGCGATTGCCAGAGGCCCTTCGTCCGAGAATGCCGCCAAGGTCGTGAGCGCGTCCGAGGTCAAGACGACACCGGGGACGCAGAGCGCTAACCAGTAAGCGCCAGAGCTACCCCGAATGACGAAAAAGCCCGCCGAACCTTCGGGTTCAGCGGGCTTTTTCCTTGCCATTGGAGATTTGACGCTGTTCAGATCAGCGCTCGGAATTCTTCGAGCACCGAGCGGTAGACGCGCTTCTTGAAGGGCACGATGAGCTCGGGCAGATCATCGCCATCGACCCACTTCCAGTCACAGAATTCGGCCGGTTCGTGCGCGTTGAGGTCGATGTCCTCATCGCTGCCTTCGAAGCGCGCGAGGAACCAGTGCTGGCGCTGGCCGCGAAACTGCCCCTTCCAAAGTTTGCCGAGCAGTTCGTCGGGCAGGTCGTAGAGCAGTTCGTCCTTGGTGCGAGTGAGGATCACCGCCTTGTCGGCAGGCACGCCGGTTTCCTCGAACAGCTCGCGCAGGGCCGCGTCCTTGAGGTTTTCGCCATCGTCCACGCCGCCCTGCGGCATTTGCCAGAAATTGCCCTCCTTGGTGTCGATTCGCTTGCCGACGAAGACTTTGCCGTCGGCATTGACAAGCATCACCCCGACGCAGGGGCGGTAAGGAAGATTCGCGTAATCGGTCATTGCCTGGATTGATTCCGGTAAATTGAATGAGAGCCCGCATGGCGGCAGATCCGGAAAGGGGAAGGCGCGGCGGGCATCGATTTCAAGATGGCCCATGCGCCCCCGTTTTGCCAGCCTGATTTGCCGATTTCCGTCGGGTCTTTCGTGCAAGTCGACCTTCGGTTGCGTGAAGGTCAGGCACCTTGAAGGTTAGTGCGCGTTGGGAGCTGTATCCTTGCCAGCGCGGCTGTGTGCCGCGATACACGGCGCTGAACCTAGTTCAAGATACGGGAAAAAATGGATAACATCACCCACAGCCTGACTGGCTGGGCGCTCGCGGAAACCGGCCTCAAGCGGCGTACGCGCAAGGGCCTGGCGGCCTGCGTGCTGGCGGCAAACATGCCCGATATCGATGTGTTCTTCGGTTGGGCGCCCTGGGCGCCGATGGCGATGCACCGGGGTTTCACACATGGCCTCGTCGGCGGCGTGCTCGTCATGCCCCCGATGCTGGCCGGGCTGTTGTGGTTGCTCGATAGCTGGCAAGTGAAGCGTGGCGCAACCTTCGCCAGCGGCCTGGAGATGCGGCCCTGGTGGCTTCTTGCGCTGTGCTATCTGGGCGCGCTCACCCACCCCTTGCTGGATCTTCAGAATACGTATGCAGTGCAGATCCTGTCCCCCACCAGCACGCGCTGGTTCCACACTGATGGACTGTTCATCATCTCGCCCTGGCTGCTGGCGATGCTGTGGGGCGGCCTATTCCTTGCCTGGCGCAAGGCGAAGGCAGGTGCAGCCTCACCGGGCACGGCGGCCATCGCGGGCCTTGCGGGCGTAGTCCTGTTCATCGGCGCGAACATCGGCATCTCGCAGATGGCGGGCACCGCGCTGCGCAACGCGCCGCCCCATGCCACTCCGGACCGGGTCTTTGCCAGCCCCGGCCCGCTCGCCTTCTGGCGGCGTGAGGTGGTGTGGCGTGAGAACGGCGCGCTTGGCTATGCCCGCTACGATCCGCTCGTCGCTGCCGGTGCGCTCAGCCAGATCCAGGCGCCCCAACCTGACAACATGGAACGGCCCGAGGTTCGCCGGGCCATCGCGGCGTCGGCGCAATTGCGCGATTTCCTCGACTGGTCGCAGATGCCCTTTGCCCGCATATCGAGCGAGGGCTGCACCGAGATGGTCACGGTGGGCGACGGCCGCTATGCGCGCGGTGGTTTCGCCGATGGCTTCCGGGTCGAAGTGGAGCTTCCCCTCAGTGAAGGGCGCTGCTCGGGCCGCTGAAGCGCTCGCTCTTCGCTGCGGTAAGGCGCGCGGCCGGGCCGAGGAGGGCGGCAGCCGAAAAGGCCCAGGCCGTCCCGCCCAGCCACCCGGCCAGCGCGTCGGAGGGCCAGTGGACCCCGAGCCAGACGCGGCTCCAGGCGACCATCAGGCTGGTCGCCAGCGCGCCGCCGAGAATCGTCACGCGCACCCGTTCACGGGAGCTGAAGCCAGCAAATGCGAGCGCGATGGCCAGAAAAACCACCGCCGCATTGAAGCTGTGCCCGCTGGGAAAGCTGGAACCGCCCGCGTCGGTCAGATGCAGCGTGATTTCCGGGCGTGGGCGTCCGACAAGCAGCTTGATCGCGACTTCGACTACCCAGCCCAACACGACTGTGAGGCTCAGCAGGCTCGCCGCGCGTCGGTGGCCCAGAAAGACGAGCGCGACGATGGCTGCGAGCGCGAAGAGATTGCGCAGCAGTACACCACCCAGCGCCGTGATGTCGCGCACGACTTCGAGCAGGAGGACAGGGCCAATCGGGCGCAGGTCTCCGTCGCGCCAGAACAGCAGGCCGGTGCGGTCGATGGTGGCGGTGTGCCCGGTCAGCACCGCCCAGGCGAGTATGGCAAAGCCGATCCAGCCCAGAAGCCCTACGATCAGGGCCTTGCGACGGTTGATCGGATGGCTGTGAAGCAGGGGGCGGGATATTTGCTCGGAAAGAATCATGGTCTAGGGAACGCAGCGCATAGGGAGGCGTTGCGCAAGCCATGAGTTCACCTGTAATCGTCTGGTTTCGCCGGGATCTTCGTCTTTCCGATCAGGCCGCACTGGTCGAGGCCGCGGCGAAGGGGCCGGTCGTTCCCGTCTATGTACTCGATGACGAGAGCGCGAAGCATCGTGCAATGGGCGGGGCCTCGCGCTGGTGGCTGCACCATTCGCTGGCAAGCCTTGGTGCGGCGCTGGAGGAGAAGGGCTCGCGCCTGATCCTGCGCCGTGGCAGGTGCGAGGATGTGCTCCTTGCGCTGGCGAAGGAGGTGGGGGCGAGTGAGGTCCACGCGATGCGCCACTACGAGCCCTGGTGGCGCAACGCCGAAAAGGCGGTTGGCAAGGCGCTGACGCTGCATCTTCATCACGGAAATTACCTGGCGCCGCCCGGATCGGTCACGACGGGCGCGGGCCAGCCCTACAAGATCTTCACGCCCTTCTGGCGTGCGCTGCACGAACGTTTGCCGCCGCCCGATCCGCTGCATCGCCCGCAAACCATCGCTGCGCCCGAGAGCTGGCCCGAGAGCGAGGCGCTGGATGACTGGGGCTTGCTGCCAACGAAGCCTGACTGGGCGGGTGGCCTGCGCGACTTCTGGACCCCGGGCGAGGATGGCGCGAAGGCGCGCTTGAAGGCCTTTGCCGAGAAGGCTTCGCGCTATGAAGGGCAGCGCAACCTCCCCGCGCGCAAGGGCACTTCGTTCCTTTCCCCCCATTTGCATTTCGGCGAGATCTCACCCGTGCAGGTGTGGCACGCCACGTCTTCGGCGGGCGGCTCGGTTGCCACGTTCCTCAGCGAGATCGGCTGGCGCGACTATGCGCAGAACGTGATCCTGCAGTACCCCGACTATGGCGGAACCTCCGCGCGCGAGGGCTTCGATGATTTTCCGTGGCGCAGCGGTGCGCAGGCCGAGGAGGACCTGGAGGCCTGGCAGCAGGGGCGCACTGGCTATCCCATCGTCGATGCTGGGATGCGCGAGCTATGGCATACCGGCTGGATGCACAACCGCGTGCGCATGATCACGGCCAGCTTCCTCATCAAGCACCTGCTGATTGACTGGCGTGAGGGGGAAAAATGGTTCTGGGATACGCTGGTGGACGCAGACTACGCCTCGAACGCGGTCAATTGGCAGTGGAATGCGGGCTCGGGTGTCGATTCGAACATGTTCGTGCGGATCATGGCGCCGCTCAGCCAGTCGGAGAAGTTCGATGCGGCGGGTTATATCCGGCACTGGGTGCCCGAACTGGCCGATCTGCCTGCGGGCGAGATCCACGACCCCTCACCGATGGCGCGCCCGAAAGGCTATCCGCAAAAGCTGATCGAACACCGCGCCGGGCGCGAACGCGCGCTGGGTGCATGGGAGCGCTTCAAGGGGGGGTAGGAAGTAGGACATCGCTGCAAGGGCGATTGCCCTCGGGCTCCCCGAACTGTGCGCCTCGCGTCGGTTGTACCGATTTCGAGGGAAGGGGGCGATGGCCTCTTTCTGCTTGGCCGGTTCAGCCTTCGCTCGTGCCAAGCCAGCCTTTCAGGCGCCAGCGGACCATGAGGTCTTCGTAGATGATCGGGGCGATGAGATTCTCGAAGGCGCACCCGACCATGCCCTCGTCCCACCAGATGACCTTGGCGGCCATCGACTCCATGCCCGGCAGGGTGAGCCAGCAGTAAGTGCCGGGGTGGACGCGGCTCATCGCCGTGGCCGAAAAACCTGACATTGAGAGATCGCGCACGACGGTCTGGTAGCCCTTGCCGCCGGATGCGCGCAGCGAGGCGGGAATGGAAATGCGCTCGCGCGGCGCGCTGCGATCTTCCTGCGCCGCGTTCTCGTACAACTGCTTGCCGGTGCTGGCCATGGTTAGGGGTCCCTGCGCCTGAATGCATTGCTGCCCGCAGCCGGAATCGACCGCGTGGAAAGAGCCTTTGCTGTCAGAAAGCAGTTTACCGCAGATTACTTCGATTGGTTAAGAAATTCGCGGTGTCCGCTGGGGAAGGGCTCGGCAAGGAGCTCCACCATGCGTTTGGCGACGGTCTCGGGGGTCTTGACGGTGGCGGGATCCTCGCCCGGATAGGCGCGTGCGCGCATCGCGGTGCGGGTCGCACCAGGGTTAACGATGGCGACCCGGATCTTCGAGGTTTTTTCCGTTTCCTGGGCGTAACAATCGAGCAGGACCTCGAGCGCGGCCTTGGTGGCGCCATAGGCACCCCAGAAGGCACGCGGGGCGCCTGCGACGGTCGTGGTCATGCCGATGACGCGCGCGTCCTGGCTCTTGCGCAGGAGCGGATCGAAATTGGCGATGAGCGCCTGCGATGCCAGCACGTTAGTCGTCAGCGCCTTGTTGAACACCCGCTGGTCGATGTCGGCGACGCTCGTCAGCTCGGGCAGGATCGCCGCGTTGATGACGAGAATGTCGAGCTGGCCCCAGCGCTGCGAGACGGCCGTGGCGAGGCGTGCGATGCCGTCCGGCTCGACGAGATCGACAGGGGCAATCGTCGCCGACCCGCCAGCCTCAAAGATCGCTTCCTCGACCGTTTCCAGGGCCTTTGTATCGCGGCCGGTGAGCACCACGTGGGCGCCTGCGGCCGCGAGCGCCCTGGCTGTGGCCGCCCCGATCCCCCGGCTGGCGCCGGTCACCAGGGCGATCTGGCCCTCGAACGTCGCTGCCGGGGCGGCGCTCATGCCGGGCTGCCCGCGGTCTCGAAGTCGGTTAGGCGGGTCGGGTAGTCGCCAGTGAAGCAGGCGTCGCAGAACTGCGGGCACTTCTTTGCGCGCTTGGGTTCACCCACCGCGCGGTAGAGACCGTCGATGGTGACGAAGGCGAGGCTGTCGGCCTTGATGAACTCGGCCATGGCCTGGGTGTCCATCTTTGCGGCCAGCAGCTTCGAACGCTCGGGCGTATCGACGCCGTAGAAGCACGAGTGCTGCGTGGGCGGGCTGGCGATACGCATGTGCACTTCGGCCGCGCCTGCATCGCGCATCATCTCGACGATCTTCATCGAAGTCGTGCCGCGCACGATCGAATCGTCGATGAGGATGATGCGTTTGCCTTCCACGATGGCGCGGTTGGCGTTGTGCTTGCGCTTCACGCTGGAATGGCGCGCCGCGTCGCCTGGCTGGATGAATGTGCGCCCGACGTAGTGCGAACGGATGATGCCGAGCTCGAAGGGAATGCCCGATTCCTGCGCGTAGCCGATGGCGGCGGGAACGCCGCTGTCGGGCACGGGAATGACCACGTCCGCGTTGGCGGGCGATTCCTTGGCCAGCTCCATGCCGATCTGCTTGCGCGCCTGATAGACCGAGATCCCGTCCATCACCGAGTCGGGACGGCTGAAGTAGACGTGCTCGAAGATGCAGGGGCGCGGAGACGGGCTGCCGAAGGGACGGTGGCTCGAGATCGTGCCCTTGAAATCCACCTGGACCAGCTCGCCCGGTTCGACCGCGCGGATGAACTCGGCGCCGATCACGTCGAAGGCCACCGTTTCGGAGGCAAAGACGATGGCATCGCCGATGCGACCCATCACCAGAGGGCGGATGCCCAGCGGGTCGCGGCAGGCCATCATGCCCTCGTTGGTCATGCAGATGAGGGCGTAGCCGCCTTCAACCATGCGCAGGGCATCGATGAACTTGTCGAGAAGGGTGGGGTAGCGGCTCGTCGCGACGAGGTGGATGATCACCTCAGTGTCGGATGTCGACTGGAAAATCGAGCCCTTCATCACGAGGTCGCGCTTGAGCGTCATCGCGTTGGAGATGTTGCCGTTATGCGCGATCGAGAAGCCGCCTGCGGCCAGATCGGCGTAGAGCGGTTGCACGTTGCGCAGGCCTGAACCACCGGTGGTTGAGTAGCGCACGTGGCCCGAAGCCATCGCGCCCGGAAGCGTCTCAAGAGTATCGTTGTCGAAGACCTGGGCCACGTGGCCAAGTCCGCGATGCGACCGGAAATCGCTGCCCGAGAAGCAGGTGATGCCCACCGCCTCCTGGCCACGATGCTGAAGGGAGTGGAGACCGGCGGCGGTGATGTTCGCCGCCTCCTGCGCTCCGATTACGCCAAAGACACCGCACTCTTCGCGCAGTTTGTCCCCGTCGGCGTCACGAAAGGGGTGTGTAAGGTTCATGGAATGAGGGCCCGCGCCTGCGTCAAGGTCGAGGGCGCATTTGCAGGGATCGGCCGCAATTGCAAGAGGGCGTGAACCCGCAAGCAGCGCCATTGTGCTCCTGACGGGAAAAGGTGGCGCGGATGTGACACGGCATGGCTCTTGTCTCGGGGCGGGAACCGGGAAACGTCTCGTGCGCTTTAGCCGGGCGCGTCCGGGCGGCGAGTGCGGGGCGCTGTCCGCTCCTTGCTTGCCTCCCACAAACCTTCACCCTAAGGCTTGGCGCCTGCACAGCTTTATCCGGTTTTCACCTCTTCACAGAAGGCGGCGTCCCGCTTGCTACTCTCTCCTTTCGAATGGACCATCGCCAAGCGCTACATGCTGCCCGGCAAGGGGGAGCGCTTCATTGCGCTCGTCGCCGGGATCAGCCTCGTGGCGGTCATGCTCGGCGTTGCCGCGCTTGTCATCGTGATGAGCGTGATGAACGGTTTTCGCGCCGAACTCTTCGACAAGATCGTAAGCCTCAACGGCCACGCTATCGTGCAGGCCTACGGCGGACGTATGGATAACTGGGAGGAGGTGCTCGAGAAGGCCCGCAAGACCCCGGGCGTCACCCATGCTTCGCCGCTGATCGAGCAGGGGCTGATGAGTACCTTCAATGGCCGGGTCGAAGGCATCCTTGTGCGTGGTAACACGCAAGGCGACATCGATGCCCTGGCCGACAAGGTAAAGGAAGGCAGCCTTAAGTCGCTGGCGGACGGCGTGAGCAACATCGCCATCGGCTCACAGCTGGCTCAGAATCTGGGCGCGCGGGTGGGCGATACCATCACCATCGTCAACCCGGCTGGCCGCCCGACACCATTCGGTACCGTGCCGCGCCAGATCGCCTACACGGTCACCGCCATCTTCGAGATCGGGATCTACGACCTAGATCAGACCTACGTGATCATGCCCATGGCGAATGCGCAGCAACTTCTGCTTTTGGGCGACACTATCGGTACCATCGAGATCACGACTTCCGACCCTGATCGGGTGAGTGAGTTCCTGGCCCCGCTGGAACGCCAGCTCAAGGGCAAGGCCGTCGTCACGACCTGGAAGCAGATGAACGCTTCGCTTTTCGAGGCCCTGGCGGTCGAACGCGTGGCGATGTTCGTGGTGCTTTCCATCATCGTCCTGGTTGCGGTGTTCAATATCCTGTCCTCGCTCATCATGCTGGTGCGCGCCAAGACGCGCGACATCGCGATCCTGCGCACGATGGGCGCGACGCGCCGCTCGCTGATGAAGGTCTTCGTGACTGCGGGCTTCTGCATCGGCGCAGCGGGGACTGTCGCCGGCCTGGTCCTGGGCGCGGTCTTCCTCTATTTCCGCCAGCCGGTTGTGCATCTGGTCGAAAGGCTGACTGGGCAGAACCTGTGGGACCCCTCGATCCGCTTCCTTACCGAGCTGCCCGCGCGCACCGATCCGATAGAGATCGTGGTCATCTGCGTGCTCTCGCTCGTCCTCAGCTTCCTCGCCACGCTTTACCCGGCGTTCAAGGCGGCGAGCACCGATCCTGTTCAGGTCCTTCGCTATGAGTGATCCTCTCGTCGTTCCGGCCCCGGCCGACCCGTCCACCGACCCGGTCGTGCGCCTTGAGGGCGTAACCCGCAGCTTCGAGCAGGGGGGTGTGCGCATTGACGTGCTGCGCGGTGTCAACCTTGCCGTCCAGCCGGGCGAGATTGTCGCACTTCTGGGGCCGTCGGGCTCGGGCAAGTCGACTATGCTTCAGGCCATTGGGCTGCTTGAGGGCGGCTTTGGCGGGCGCATCGAGATTGCTGGGATCGATGCCAGTCACCTGGGCAAGGACGCGCGCGCGGCGGTGCGGCGCGATCATATCGGTTTTGTATACCAGTTTCACCATCTCCTCCCCGATTTCAACGCGATCGAGAACGTGGTCCTGCCCCAGCTCATCACCGGCCGCGCGCGTGGTGCCTGTGAGGAGCGGGCGACCCAGCTTCTCACCGCGTTGGGGTTGGGCAAGCGGCTCGACCACCGGCCCAGCAAGCTCTCGGGCGGCGAGCAGCAGCGTGTGGCGGTTGCCCGTGCGCTGGCCAATTCGCCCCGGCTGGTGCTGGCAGACGAGCCGACCGGCAACCTGGATGAGGCCACCGCCGATACGGTCTTTGCCCAGTTCCTCGAACTCGTGCGCGGGCAGGGCAGCGCGGCGCTCGTTGCGACCCATAACGAGCGTCTGGCCGCAGCGATGGACCGGGTGGTGCGCCTGCATGAAGGTGTTCTCGCCTGAAAATTGCACATGCGTGTCCGCGCGAGCGCACGCGCGCGTTGATTTTGGTGATCGAGATTGCCAAATGGAAACAAAAGCTCGGTACAACTATCGTTAGCACCGGGCGATCCCATAAGAGTGAACATGAAAGGCCAAGCGCGATGAGCGACAATCCCTCCACCATTCACGGCGGTGAAGGCGCCGGTTCCGGCTTCGCCTGGAACGATTCGGCCGAACTGCACAAGTGCGAGGACGGCGGCGGCCTGTTCCACCGCTTTAAGGTCCTGCGCCGCGGGACTGTGGCCGAGATGATCGAATTCGTGATGGACCTGCCCGAGGAAAAGCGTGAGGACTACGCGATCCAGAAGGCGGGGGACCGCACCTTCAAGTACGCCGAGATCGTGACGCTTTACCGCCGTTCGGATTTCCCCAAGGGCGATGCCTGATCCACACACCATCGCCGATTTTTCGGCGAGGTTGCCTTCTGGCGAGACGGTGGGCCTGGCCGACCGTCTCGGCAGGGTGGTGCTGGTGGTCAATACCGCCAGCAAATGCGGTTTCACGCCGCAGTACAAGGGCCTCGAAGCCCTCTATCGCAATTATGGCCCGCGCGGGTTCGAGGTGATGGCCTTTCCGTGCAACCAGTTCGGCGGGCAGGAACCCGGCTCGGCCGAGGACATCGCCCAGTTTTGCGAGATAAATTTCGGCCTTTCCTTCCCGGTCATGGGCAAAATCAAGGTCAACGGCGCGAACGCCGATCCCCTCTTCCAGTGGCTCAAGGCCGAGGCGCCGGGGGTTTTGGGCACCAGAGCGATCAAGTGGAACTTCACCAAGTTCTTGATCGACCGTGAGGGCCATGTCGTGCGCCGCTACGGCCCGACCGAAAAACCCGACACACTTTCCCACGATATCGAGAAGCTGCTCTGAGCAAGGCTCAGGCGCGGCGGCGCTCCGGTCCGTCGGGTGCCAGGGCTTGCGTTCCCTGCGCGTCGGCGCTGGAAGTGGCCTGCGACGTCCCCCGGCTGGTATCGGCCTGCAGGGCCTCTTCCATGAGCCGCGCCATGCTTGCCTCGTCGGCGAGGACCGTACGATTGCGGCCCAGCGCCTTGGCGAGATAGAGCGCTCGGTCGGCCTCGTCGAGAAGCTGCTGGGGTGAAACTCCGGGCGTGTGGATGGCAACGCCTGCGCTCAGCGTTGCCAGGTGCGCGTGATCGGTGTTGCGATGTGCGCGGGCCGCGAAGGCGGCGCGGATGCGCTCGACCCTGGCGTAGGCGTTGTCCGGCGACGCGGCTTCGACGAGCACGGCGAATTCTTCCCCGCCATGACGAAAGGCGCTGCGATGATGGACAAACTCGCAGGCGACATTGGCCGCACCTGCAATCACCACGTCGCCAAAGCCATGGCCAAAGCGGTCGTTGATCGACTTGAAATTGTCAATGTCGAGCACAGCCAGCGCAAGCACCTGTCCCTCGCTCACGCCATCTTCGCGGGCCAGTTGCGCGAGCCGCCGGTCGAGCGCTCGGCGGTTGCCCACACCCGTCAGCGGATCGACCATGGCAAGCTGGAAATGGTGCAGTGCGATCCGCTCGCGTCCCAGCGTCGTCATGAATACGGCCAGAAGAAGTCCTTGCAGCACAAGGAGGAAGTTGAAGCTGGCGATGGCCCAGGTCTGCGTCTCGAGCGAGCCGTAGGGAGCCGGGAGGAGTGTCGTGAAGGGGAGACGCAGCGCGTGGTAGGCGCCGAAGGCGTAGAAGATCCAGGCCAGCGTCTGGGCTGAGGGCAGGTGGCGGTTGCGCAGGCTCTGGAACTCGCGCGCGCTCAGCAGGCTGAAACCCGCCATCAGCAGCGTGCGTGGCAACATGCGCCACTCTGGAAATTGGGCATCGTTCCCGAGCGTCAGCGAGAAAACGAGGCTGACAAGGCAGGCGATGAGCGCGGGGAACGGCAGCGGGCGACGACGTGCGGTATAGCGCGCGCACTGCCAGGCCGCGCCAAACATCAGCGTGAACAGGAACCAGCCCAGGGCAAGCGCGCGAGGGCCGCCCAACTCGTCCGGATAGCTTAGCAGGATACCGGCGGGGATGGCCACCGCGAAGGGCGAGAAAAGCCAAGCCGAATGGCGTGGGCGACCGTCCTTGAACCACGCCAGGACCATTGTGATGCACAGGATCGCCGCGGCCGCCGTACTGCACACGGCAATGGTGGGGATGTCCGCCATCCTGGGGTCAGCGCCGGGCCACGGCGCGTGCCGAAAGAGCAAAATGGAACAGCGTGATACCGGGCATGGCGAACTGGCGTCCTCATCTTGAGCGGGCGCAACCACCTGCGGTCAAGGCGCATGCCTTGCTGCCTATGGCTTACCCTGATTGCTGTCCGTCGCGCCGATGCACGCTCTCGTTCCAGGATGTATTTATCGGAAACTATCCTTAACTCTTTGTACGTAGATTGAAAAGAGGGAGGGTGCTTTAAACTTAGGGTGTAAGCTTTTATAACTACAAAGATTTCGTAATTGCAGTCGCGACGAGGGTATTATCGCTGTCCGGATGAGTGCCGTATTGTCGTGCCTTGGCGTTAACCACCGTTTACGCCTCGTGCGCCTGCGGCGCGCTCGCGTGCGCGTCTATCCCCCACTCGATGCCCGTAAGGTCTTGATCCGACCGCAGCCCGGGGCCTAGATCGCGGACATGGCGTTCTCTCCTTTCGTACCCTTGCGCATCTTCTCCAGTTACACGATGCTGGATGGCTCGATCGACCCCAAGGCCATGGCGAAACTGGCGAAAGCCCGGGGTTTCCCTGCCATGGCGATCTGCGACCGCAACGGCCTCTACGCCGCGCCCACTTACGCCCAGGCGGCCAAGGGAGCGGGCATCCAGCCCATCGTCGGAACGTTTCTTGCCGTTGCACGCCCGGGCGCCGTGGCGCAGGGGCAGGACCGCCCGATCGACTGGCTCGCGCTCTTCGCGCAGAACGAAGCCGGCTGGGAGAACCTGTGCCGCCACGTCAGCCGCGCGCACCTCGAACGCCCTCTCGAACTGGAGCCGCACATCGAGCTCGATTCGCTCGAAGGCTACACCGATGGGTTGATTTGCCTTTCAGGCGGCAATGAGGGCGCGCTCGCGCGGCTCCTCGCCAAGGGCGATGCGGCTGAGGCGACACGCTATTGCGAAGCGCTCGAACGCTTCTTCCCGGGCCGCGTCTATATCGAGATCACCCGCACCGGCGAAGAGGTCGAGTACGCGAGCGAGGAGGCGCTGATCGATCTCGCCTATGCGCGCGATATCCCGCTCGTGGCCTCGAACCCGGCGCAATACTCGGAAAGCACTTTCCACGACGCGCACGATGCCATGCTGTGCATCGCCAATTCCACCCAGGTCGATGCTGCTGAACGTCCGCGCTCTTCGCCCGAGCGTTGGGTCAAGCCGATAGAGGCCATGGAGGAAATGTTCGCCGACCTGCCCGAGGCGATGGCCAACACCCTCGTCGTCGCGCAACGCTGCGCCTATGTCCCGCCGCGCCGTCCCGCGCTGCTGCCCAGCCTCGCTGGTGACAAGAAGGGCGAGGAAGCCATGCTTGCGCGCGATTCGCGCCGGGGTCTTGCGCGCCGTCTCGCCCCCTACTGGCCCGAGGCCACCGAGGCTGAACTCGACGAGGCGCTCGCCTTCGAGGGGGACGAACTGACCGCCGCCTACGAGACCTTGCGGGAGAAGGGCGTCACCGAGGACTTCATCGACTACGCGAAGCGGCTGAAATTCGAGATCGACATCATTGTCGGCATGGGCTTTCCCGGTTACTTCCTGATCGTTGCCGACTTCATCAAGTGGTCCAAGGACAATGGCATTCCGGTCGGCCCGGGCCGTGGTTCGGGCGCCGGTTCGCTGGTCGCCTGGGCGCTCACCATCACCGACCTTGATCCGCTCAAGCTGGGTCTGCTGTTCGAACGCTTCCTCAACCCGGAACGCGTCTCGATGCCCGACTTCGACATCGATTTTTGCGAAACGCGGCGCGGCGAAACGATCCGTTACGTGCAGAAGAAGTACGGGCATGACCACGTTGCCCAGATCATCACCTTCGGCAAGATGAAGGCGCGCGCGGTGCTGCGCGACTGCGGGCGTATCCTGCAGATGGGCTATGGCCGTGTCGACAGCTTGTGCAAGATGGTGCCCAACCATCCGACTGACCCGTGGACGCTCGACCAGGCGCTCAACGGCAAGAAGGAGAAGGACGGCTCCATTTCGCCGCCGGTTGAGGAATTCCGCCGCGAGTACGACAATGATCCCGAAGTGAGGCGCCTCGTCGACCTCGCGGTCCAGCTTGAAGGTATGCCGCGCAACTCCTCGACCCACGCGGCGGGCGTTGTCATCGGCGACCGACCGCTGGAAAAGCTGGTCCCGCTCTACCGCGATCCGCGCTCGGACATGCCGGTGACGCAGTTCGACATGAAGTTCGTCGAGGACACGGGCCTCATCAAGTTCGACTTCCTCGGCCTCAAGACGCTTTCGGTTCTGCGCCGCGCCTGCGATCTTCTGGAACGCCGGGGCATCACGATCGACCTCTCGACGCTCAGCTGGGACGATCCGGGCACTTACGAGCTCTTGAAGCGCGGCGACACGGTTGGCGTGTTCCAGTTGGAATCGGAAGGCATGCGCCGCACGCTCGCGGCGGTGAAGCCGACCAACTTCGGCGACATCATCGCGCTCGTCTCGCTCTACCGCCCGGGCCCGATGGACAACATCCCGCTCTTTGGCCGACGCAAGAACGGGTTGGAGAAGATCATCTACCCGCACGAGAAACTGGCAGGTATCCTGGAGGAAACCTACGGGATTTTCGTCTATCAGGAACAGGTCATGCAGGCCGCGCAGATCCTTGCCGGATACTCGCTCGGCGATGCAGACCTTCTGCGCCGCGCCATGGGCAAGAAGGTCCAGGCCGAGATGGACAAGCAGCGCAAGCGCTTCGTCGCAGGCTGCAAGGAAGTCTCCGATATCGATGCGCCCAAGGCCAACGAACTGTTCGACTTGATCGACAAGTTCGCAGGGTACGGCTTCAACAAGTCGCACGCGGCGGCCTACGCGCTGCTCGCCTACCACACCGCCTGGTTCAAGGCGCACTACCCGCACGAATTCTACGCCGCGGCCATGTGCTTCGACATGCACCAGTCGGAAAAGCTGGCGATCTTTGTCGACGACATGCGGCGCAACGGCATCGAGGTCGCGCCGCCCGACATCAACAAGTCCGAAGCCGAGTTCATCGTCGAGGAAACCCACGACAGTCTCGCCGTGCGCTACGCGCTGGCGGGCATCCGCAACGTTGGCGAGAAGGCGATGGACGCGGTGGTCAAGGAGCGCGAGACCAGCGGGCCTTTCACCAGCCTTGATGACCTGTTTCGCCGTGCGCCTGCCGGGTCCATGAATCGCCGCCTGCTGGAAAGCCTGGGCGCGGCAGGGGGCCTCGACAGCCTTGAACCAAACCGCGCCAAGGTCATTGCCAACGCCGATACGCTCTTGGCCGAGGCGGACATGTCCGCGCGCGAGCGCAATTCGACGCAAGGCGGCCTGTTCGGCGATGAAGACCACGCTGTGCAGGGCCTGCGCCTGGTTGATGCCAAGCCCTGGAGCCGCATGGACCAGATGGCCAAGGAGCGCGAGGTCTTCGGCTTTTACTTCGCCGCGCACCCGGTCGAGCAGTACCGCGCGGTCGCCTCGGCGAACGGCGCGCGCACTTACACCAGCCTCATGGCCGGTGGTGGCGAGGGCGGGCGCACTGGTGCCGTCATGGCCGCGATGGTCGAGAACGTGCAGAAGCGAAAGACCAAGCGAGGCAAGGACTTCGTCATGGTCGATTACTCGGACGCGTCGGGCAACTTCTCGGCCTGCTGCTTTGAAGAGAACATGGTCGATGCCTTCGTGGCCTGGGGCAAGGAGAACGCCTGCCTGCTGCTTCAGGTCGAGCTCGACAGCCCGAGCGAAGACGAGCCGCCGCGCGTCACCGTGCGCAGCGGACGCCCGCTTGCTGAAGTAACGGCGGGCGCGCGTATGCTCCTGCGCCTCGACATCAGCACGGTCGAGGCCGTGCAGGAACTGGCCCTTCTGATGCGTCCGGGACGCAAGGGAACGGGCGAGGTGATGGCGACGCTGAAGCTGGGCGATGGCCGCGACCAGCGGGTGCGGCTGGGGCGCGACTTTGCGCTCGACGGCGAATTTGCAGAGCAACTCGCCAGTGTCGAGGGGCTATCGAATATCTCGCTGATCGCCCGTCAGGGCCCGGAGAGTGTGCGCCGCGCGGCCTGATTGCCGCGCGTCCTTTCAAGTACGCAGAAAGGCCCGGCACTCCCCATGGAATGCCGGGCCTTTTGCATGTGAGGCGCGGGGCCTTAGTTGTTGGCGGCGCCTTCGGCCGCGCTCTCGGCCGCGTCGCCGATCTGCGAGGCCGCGTTGCCGACATCCTGCGCCGCATCGGCAATGGCGTTGTCGCGCGCGACCTCGCTCGAAGACGTCTGGCTGAAAAGGTAGAAGCCGCCCACGACGGCCACCAGCAGGACCAGCGCGATGACGAGGCCACTGCCGCCCGAGGAGGACTTGCTCTCGTGGATCACGGTGGTGTGGGTGGGCTGTGCCGCAGTCGGCTCCTCGGTGCTGGTACGGCGCTCCTGGGTCACGTATTCATCTGCCATGGTTTCGCATCCCGTTATTGTTTCATGTTGCCGGGAATAACCAAGGATGCGCGTGTCCGGTTCCATGAACCGTATATTACCGCGCGTTCATAGGGGAGCCGGAAGGTGCGGAATGGAAGCTGGTCGCGCCTCAGGCCGCGAGGCGTACCTGCTCGGGCTGGTCGGCGAGGACATGGACCTGGAAATAATATTTCTCGGTCGGCTGGCCGTTCGCGAAGAAGTTGATGCGGATTTGCCGAGCGATGCCTTTTACGAAAATGCGCTTGCCCTTCAATTGTTTGGCGATCTCCTCCGGATCATCATTGTCAAACATGACCCGCGCAGTGCGCACGGGAATGGAGACCGTCAGGCAATTGCGGTCACGGTAGTCGCGCTCGGAGTTGAGGTAGATGTGGCCGTTCTGCGCGCCCACCGCGCGCACGGGCATTTCAAAAGTCCCGGCAACGCCAGCCTTAGAACCGAGATAGGAGGCGTAGGTGACCGCCTCGGTCGTGGAGAGGCAGCCCGGGGTGCAGGCGTGTGTGCGGTTCGTGGTGTGCAGGGGCGTGCTGCGGACCGGGGGCGAGGACGCGCCCGCAGCGGGGGCGAGGCTGGCCAGGCTGGCAAGGGTCAGAACGAGGCGCGGGGCGTTCATGGGTTTTCCTCCGGGAGCACGGTGGGAATTGCAAGTGCGCCATGAACGCACGGCCCAAGCTATTAGGTAAGTGTATTGTTTTATGGGGTGTCCGAGCTTTGGAGAAGAGGGTGCAACCTTGCAAAAGGCGATGGGGAGGCGATTGCCTGCTGGCTCCCGGAAATGTCCGCCCCGGCTCACGCCGGACAGCCTTGCTGTGCGCCTTCGTGAATTCGACCCGGGCTCTACAGTAAGCTGAGCTGCCCGTCGGGCGAGGGCGCGCGAAACTGGCTGCAATCGAGGTGGACCCCGGGAGGCCCAAGGTTGTGGCGCTTCATGGCAAGGCGGAACCGGCTGCGCACGAGGTCCGCCCAGGGGCTCTTGGGGCGGAAGCGTTCGCCGAAGCGCGGATCGTTGTCGCGCCCGCCGCGCATTTCGCGGATGATAGCCATAACTTTGCCCGCGCGGTCGGGGAAATGGGCCTCGAGCCATTCGCGAAAGAGAGGGGCAACCTCGAGGGGCAGGCGCAGCATGATCCACATGGCCCCGCGCGATCCCGCCGCCGCCGCCGCCTCGACCAGGCTTTCCAGTTCGTGGTCGGTGATCGCGGGGATGACTGGCGCAATCATGGCGTGGGCGGGAATACCTTGAGCATTCAGGGCCTCGAGCGCCGCAAAGCGTTTGGCAGGGGCCGCCGTGCGCGGTTCGAGCAGGCGGGAGAGACGGGCATCTAGGCTGGTGACCGAAATCCCGACGCTGACGAGATCGCGCCGCGCCAGCTCGGTCAGCACTTCGCTGTCGGCAAGGATGCGGTCCGACTTAGTGACGAGGCTGACCGGGTGGCCGACCTCCAGACACAGTTCGAGAATTTCCCGGGTGATCCGGTAGTGCCGCTCGATCGGCTGGTAGGGATCGGTGTTGGTCCCCATCGCAATCGGCGCGACGCGGTAATTCCGGCGGGCCAGCGTTTCGCGCAGCAACTGGGCCGCGTTGGGCTTGGCGAAGAGCTTGGTTTCGAAGTCGAGCCCCGGCGCGAGGTCGTGGTAGGCATGGCTGGGCCGGGCAAAGCAGTAGATGCAGCCATGTTCGCACCCGTTGTAGGCGTTGATCGAGCGGTCGAAGGGGATGTCGGGCGATTGGTTGAAGGAGACAATTGTCTTGGGGTGCAACTCGGTGATGACCGTAGCGACCGACGGGGGCGGGCCATCGATTTGCTCACGCTCGTCAAGCCAGTCCCCATCGCTCTCAATTTGCGTGAGATTGAAGCGTGTACTTGTCTGATTGCTGACCGCACCGCGGCCTTTGATGGCGTCCATGTTTGGAACATATAGAGAACTTATGCTGCAATCAAGGTATGGGTGCGCATTCGCGGATGGCTCTGAATTCTAACGGCAAATGCAATGTGAGATCGCAAAGGGATGGAATATTTCAACGCTAGAACCGCAGATGACCGTCTGACTTTCCGGGGGGACTTTGAATGTCGCGATCAGTTGCCCCAATCGGGGCGACCTCGCAAACAGGGGCCGGGCAGGTGTCTATCCCGGTGTCTATGGGCTCGCAGGAAAGACGTCCCCGCATGTTCGTTCTTGTTCGAGGCCTGGGCCGCAGAGGAAAACGGGCCCGCTGCCGAGGGTCTGGCGGCGGGCCCGGTAGGTGTCGGGAGAGAGAAAAGGGGGAAGCTCTCCCGAAGGTCGGTCCGGATGCGTCAAGCGAGGATGGTGGGCACTCCGCAGCGGACCTTGTTGACCTGAACATCGGCTGCCCCGAGGCGGACACCGAGCGCCTGCGTGAGAGAGAACACGGTCGCATCGAGTGTCGGGGCAATCGTAGCCAGGGTATTACCTACGATGTTGGTCACAGAGGACAGGCTGAGTGACAGGCCCAGGGTCTGGGCTTCGAGGTCGGTCTGCGCGATCAGCGAGGTCGCGAGCGACTGGGTGAGATCCCGGGTCGAGACGGTCTTGGTAACCTTGTCGCGGATGTCGGCAAAGGTGAAGAGGACCTCTTGTGGTCCGGTCGCACCGCCTAGCGACACTTCTGATAATGCGGTAACGCGCGCAATCAGCGGCACGTTGACGAGCGTGGCCCGCGAAAGCGTGACCGGGCTCGAAAGGTCTCCCATGTCCTGCGCGTCGGGCCGCCCGATGCCGATGGTGCCGACGGCCGGCGTCACACCAAGCCGCACGCCGTCGCTATCCGGATCGCCGCTGCACTGGATATCGTCGAGGGTCGCCTCGGCCTGGGCAAGCTCGGTGTAGAGGGGCAGCTCGACCGAAGGCAGCCAGGGGCTCCCCGTGCCCACGCGCGCGGACACGAGCAGCCGGGCTTGGGCCGTGCGCAGGACGTAATCGCGCGCGCCGGTGATTGTCAGCCAGGGAGACTGGGCCAGTCCATAGCCGCGTACGAGGCGCACATGGACGTTGGAGAGGCCGGTGGCGGCCAGATCGAGTTCGATGTCGAGCGTGTCGCCGTGAGAAAGTTCCAGCAGCATGCGCACCAGCGAGAAGGCATCGACCTCAACGCCCGCCGTGCCCGGATCGTAGTCAAGCGCGCCGTAGGGGCCCAGATCCAGGAGGTCGGCAAGGCGCACCTCGACGAAGGGAGCCTCGTCCGCGATGCGGTCGATGAGGGCAAGCGTGGTGCTGTCGGACGCGCTCGAGCCGATCGCGCGCAGCGCGTCGCTCAGTGGTACAGGCGTGTCGAACAGTTCGGCGTAGGTGCCCTCGGTCGCATCGACCTGCAGCTTGAGGGCCTCGGCGTAGCCCAGCAGATCGATGTTGGCGCTGGCGAGGTTTTGCGAATCGAGCACCGAGAGATTGAGCTCGGTCCCGATCAGCGCCGAGAGCAGCGCGTTGGGAATACCGTCCGACACGGTGGCAAGGTTCGAACCCAGCGAATAGGCGGCCATGTCAATCCGCGCGGCCGTCGCGCGTGCGCGCACCGTGGCCGTTTCGAAGCCGAGTGCACGCCCGAAGAAGAGCGGGACGGTCTGGACAAGGTGGACGCGCGCGGCGCTGTCCTCCCCGCCAAGCTGAAACCGCTCGTTCAGCGGCACGATCTTGTCCTGGCGATAGGTCCCGCTTTCGAGTTTGGCGATCTCGATGTCGGCCTCGTGGCTTCGGTCTATGAGGTCCTGGACGGCGGAGCGGCGCATTTCGATGGCATTTTCCTGCGCAGCGGCCATTGCGGCGGCATCGGCCAGGCCCTGAAGGCGGCGCTCAGCGAGGTAGATCGCGCCCAGATCCACGGCAACCGTTGCCACCCCCATGAGCATGAGCAGCGAGCCTGCCAGCATGACGGTGACCGCCCCCTCGTTGCGGCAGCGAAGGGTGCGAAGGCGTGTCGAGAGTGTTTTCATCGGCCAACTCCTCAGATCCCGGCAAGCTGGACGGTGGCTGCGCGCGCGATCGTGTCGCCGGGCAGGGGCACCAGGGAGTTGGTGAACATTTCGGCCTTGCTGACATCGTAGACGAGGGTGACACGGTAATACTGGCCGTCGAGACCGGTTCGCACGGTCACCAGGTCCGGATCGAGCGTGCCGCTGTGCAGGACGCTGTCGGCAACACTGGTGTCGACCAGCTGACGCCGCTCGAGCGCGTCGAGCCCGGCGACCGAAGCGCGGGCCGCCTCGTTGGCGACCTGCTGCAGCGAATGGGCGGCCATGAACCAGCCTCCGTATGTCACAACGCCCAGAAGCAGCATGATAAGGACGGGAAGGGCAAGCGCAGCTTCCACCAAGACCGCGCCGCCTGTGTGGGCGGGCAGACGGCGGATCCGCGCCAGGCGCCGCGCGACGGGAGCCAGAATGCGGCGAGGCCGCGCGTAACGTGGGTAAAAGGCTCCTCCGATAGCCTTGGTCATCGTCTCTCTCCTTATCTCCACGCTCAGGATGCGCGTGGAATGCAAAGGAGGGTTTGAAGGCCAGGAAGGGCGGGCTTTGTATTTTACACAGGCTGTCCTTGGGAAAAGGGGGGGCGTCTCAGCGAGTTGGAGTGGTGGTTAATCTCGTGTAAAGGCCCGGTCCCGCAATCCTTCGTATTGTATTGATGGTTACCGCCATTTTCTGTTTACCTTTGTCCGCCCCGTAATTCCGGGAGGAGCAGAAGCCTTCCTCTCGAAATGCCAATACGCGAGCCCTGTGGGCACTCCCCAAGTGATGCCGAATAGGCCACTCTTGAAGGTCGCAAGGGTAAGTGGGCCCCAGATCAGGACGGTAAAAAGCCAGAAGAAGATGAGCCCCGCCGCGGCTCCACACAGCGCGGCGAGCAGAGCCATCCCGCGGGCGTCGCGCCAGGGGCCCAGAAGCGCGCGGAGAGGCAGACCAAAGAGACATAGCCCAAGTGCCGTGAAAGGGATGGCGAATGTGCCATATCCGGCGATGAGAACCGGGATGATCCACGCTTGGCGTGCGAACGTGAACAAGGGCTGCATTTCAACGATGGCAATTACCACCAAGACCAACGCGGTCCCCGTATAGCCCCGCACTGCTGCGGATTTGGCTATGGTCGAAAAGCGTCTGTGGGTTGGGTCGTCGGGGACACGCATTGGTCAAGCTTGGAACATTGAAACGGATCGGACAAGCTCCGGGCGGGCGGGCGCATCACGATGGCACTCTGCATCTGCCTCGTTGTAGGCAGTTTGCTTCAGGCGCTCTCGCTCTCGTCGGTCAAGACGGCGATGGCGCCTTCGCTGCCGTAAACCCCTTCGAGCCGCACGAGGGCCATGCACAGCGGAATCGTCTTGCCTCGGTTGGTGAGGAAGTGGGTGTGCAGGCGGACCGGCTCGCCGCCGCGCAACACGCCTTCGAGTTTTTCTCGAAAGGCGACCTTGTCGGTAAGAGCGACCAGGTCGGTCAGTGCGACGCCGATGAGACGCTCCTCGGGGAGGTCAAGTATTTCGCAGAAGGGTGCATCAACGCGGTCGATGGTGCCGCGCACGGAGACGCGGGCGTAGGCCACGCCGCCATGCTTGTTGAGCGCGGCGATCATGGCTTCCTTGACGTTGGCCTTGAAGTGACGCTCGACTTCCTGGGTAATGTCGTGGAGGCAAATGGTCAGGCGGTCATCGAGCGGGAAGGTCTGGAAGCGCAGCCAGGCGTTCTCGACGAAGGGGGAGGGGATGTCGGCCATGTTCGGGTGCCCATGCACCAGCGTCTGGCGGGCCTGGACCTCGAGCAGGCTGTCAGTGATGCAGGGAAGGGCCTCGATCAACGTGTGGCCGATCAGCGTGCCGGGCCGCGACTTGGTCAGGGCGTGGGCATTGCGGTTGGCATAGACGATGCGCATGTTCTCGTCACAGGCGATGATCCCGTCATCGATCCAGTCGGCGAGCGCAAAGTTGGCCGATTCGTTGCGCTTGTTCGGGTTCTCGCCCGGTTCGCCACCGCCGATGCGGTTCCACAAGTCAATCGTGCACAGCACGTGCGTCTCGCGCCCATGGTGGGTGATGAACACTGGCGTATCGTGCGCTTCGTCGCGAAAGCGCGCAAATTTACGCACGAACTCAGCGGCTGAGACGTAGCCCATACCTAGCTTGCCCTTCTTCTCTCTCCACCCCGGTGTTCGCCAGGGAATCTCCAATCCGGGCAACAGGGATTATCACCAGTCCACGTTTTCGTGGCTCAATCGCCCTGCTGCCATTCGAACATTGCGATCCCGAAGGGCAGGGTACGAGCCAAGTGTATAGCACTTTCTTAAGATTTTAGGCAGCCACTGTGATCCATAGCGAACTTATTTGGCGTCCGCGTGCCTCATCCCAACGCAAACGGGGCGGGCTGGATGTCCAGCCCGCCCCGCATGTCGGTTCGGATGAAGAAGCCGGGTTTTGGCTTAGCCGAGGCCCTGGGCCTTCATTTCCTTCTCGAGGTTCTCGACGATCGCCTCGAAGAACTGCTCGGTGGTCATCCAGCTCTGGTCCGGACCGATCAGGAGCGCGAGGTCCTTGGTCATCTTGCCGCTCTCGACGGTCTCGATGCAGACGCGCTCGAGGGTCTCGGCGAAGGCGACGACGTCCGGGGTGTTGTCGAACTTGCCGCGGTAGGAAAGACCACGGGTCCAAGCGAAGATCGACGCGATCGGGTTGGTCGAGGTGGCCTTGCCCTGCTGGTGCTGGCGGTAGTGACGGGTCACGGTGCCGTGGGCAGCTTCGGCCTCAACGGTCTTGCCGTCGGGCGCCATGAGAACCGAGGTCATGAGACCCAGCGAGCCGAAGCCCTGCGCAACGGTGTCCGACTGCACGTCACCGTCGTAGTTCTTGCAGGCCCAGACGAACTTGCCCGACCACTTGAGCGCCGAGGCGACCATGTCGTCGATCAGGCGGTGCTCATAGGTGATGCCGGCGTCCTTGAACTTCTCGGCGAAGCCTTCGGTGTCGAACACTTCCTGGAACAGATCCTTGAAGCGGCCGTCGTAGGCCTTCAGGATCGTGTTCTTGGTCGAAAGGAACACAGGCCACTTGAGGTTGAGGCCATAGTTGAACGAGGCGCGCGCGAAGTCACGGATCGACTCGTCGAGGTTGTACATCGCCATGGCGACGCCCGGAGCCGGGAAGTCGAACACTTCCTTGTCGATGACCTGACCGTCTTCGCCTTCGAACACGAGGCGCAGCTTGCCCGGGCCCGGGATCAGCGTGTCGGTGGCGCGGTACTGGTCACCGAAGGCGTGACGGCCGACCACGATGGGGTCAGTCCAGCCCGGAACCAGACGGGGCACGTTGCTGATGACGATCGGCTCGCGGAAGACAACACCGCCCAGGATGTTGCGGATCGTGCCGTTGGGCGAACGCCACATTTTCTTGAGGCTGAATTCCTCGACGCGGGCTTCGTCCGGGGTGATCGTGGCGCACTTGACCGCGACGCCATATTGCTTGGTGGCGTTGGCGGCGTCGACGGTGATCTGGTCGTCGGTCTCGTCACGCTTGGTGACCGAGAGATCGTAGTACTTCAGATCGATGTCGAGGTAGGGAAGGATCAGACGTTCGCGGATCCACTCCCAGATGATCTTCGTCATCTCATCGCCGTCCATTTCGACGATGGGGTTAACTACCTTGATTTTTGCCATTCGAGAAAAGCTCCCCTGGGGTGAAAGTGGGTGAGAATTGGGCCGTCTCTTAGGCAGAGAGCGCCCGTATAGCAAGGCGGGTCTGCCCGAGCATCCCGGCGCCTTGCCAGCTAAAGATAATGATTTGCATTATTCGATCCGCGCAACGGCATGGCGTTCGCCGATGGTGAGCGGCCTCGCATCGACAGGGGCGCGATGCGGGACAGCGAAGTGGCGGGAAGGCGGGCAGGATGCGCGATTGCGCAGGTGCGACTCTTCGGGCATCGCTGCGCGCATCATGCGAAACCGCCGTGCCGCCCGCTTGCTTGTACTCGACGCGCAGTTGCGCGTTTTGCTGCTGCGCTTCGTCTTTCGCGAGGGCGCTTTGCGCGGAGGCGATTTCTGGGCGACGCCGGGCGGCGGGCTCGAGCCGGGCGAGGACTTCGCGCAGGCCGCGTTGCGCGAACTGTTCGAGGAGACCGGCCTTGCGGTAACCGATCCCGGCCGCGAGGTGGCACGGCGAACAGTGCACTTTGTTATGCCTACAGGCGAACCAGTGGAGAGCGAGGAGCGCTACTTCCTGGTGCGCAGCGATGGCGCAGCGCTGTCGGTTCTCCATCGCACCGCCCTGGAGCAGGACGCCATTGTCGGACACCGTTGGTGTCCTCGTGCAGAACTCGAGCGGCTGGAGGAGCAGGTCTGGCCCGAGGACCTGGCGGCCATGCTCGTCGATGCGGGTGTCTGGTAAAACGAGAGGCGCTCGGTGAACGGCGCGCAAAGTCCCAAACAAAAACCCCGCCTAGCTTTTCAGCCGGCGGGGTCTTGCGGAATGGTGGGCGTAGCAAGGATTGAACTTGCGACCCCTACGATGTCAACATAGTGCTCTACCACTGAGCTATACGCCCACTCCATTCGAGCGTTCCGAGAAGTTGTCCCCCTCGGTGGAGAGGCCCTCTAAAGGGGCTTCCGATTCTTAGCAAGGGCTTTTTTCAGAAAAATGTAATCAGATCTGCGCGTGCTCGCTCAAACCAAACATTCGCTGCACTTCCAAGACGATATCGCGCAGGTGGAAGGGCTTGGAAAGGACCTTGGCCTGCGGCGCCTCGCGGCTGGCGCGCAGCGACACGGCGGCAAAACCGGTAATGAACATGACCTTGGTGGCGGGCGCGATCTTGGCACAGCGCTGGGCCAGTTCGATGCCGTCCATTTCGGGCATGACGATGTCGGAGAGGAGCAGGTCGAAGCTGTCGCTTTCGAGGTGGGGCAGCGCCTGCGTGCCGCGGTCAACCGCGACGACGTCGTACCCGGCATTTTCCAGTGCGCGTGCGAGGTAGGTGCGCATGGCCTGATCGTCTTCGGCTAGGAGGATGCGGATCATCTCTTGTCTTATTCCAACCTGGTGTTCGTGTGCGACCGCGGGGCGGTGTCCCTGAAACGGCCTCCCGATCCGATTGTGTAGGATCAACCGCTCCAGATGACTGGCTTTGTGCATTTTCGGAATCATCAGGTGAATCCATCTGACTGGAAAATGCTCTCGTCGACTCGCCATAGCGCGGTTGGGGTTAAATTTCTTGCCCGGAATGGACTTCGGGCCCTGTCGGGGGAGACATGGCGATGCTGGGCATGTGTCCGGGCTTTGACAGGGACGTGGGAACGGGGCAGCGTTCGCGGCATGTCGCCTGCTTCCCATTTACCAGATTCGCCGTCCGGCCCAATTGCTCCGTCTCTCGCGCCGTCTCTCGCGCTGTCGGGAGGGTGTGTGCCGGGGCATGTGGGGGTGCAGCCTGCGTACACGCTGCATGGAGGCGGCGCGGGCGAGATGCCGATCCTGCTGGCTGTGCCGCACGCCGGCAGGGCCTATCCCGAAGGGCTTCTTGCCGACTTGCGCGAAAGCGCGCAGGCCAGTGTGCGGCTGGAGGATCGCTTCGTGGATATCCTTGCGTGCGGGGTGGCCGAGGCGACCGGCGTCGACTTGCTTCTGGCGCATGCGCCGCGGGCGATGATCGATCTCAACCGCGCGCCCGAGGATGTCGACTGGGGCATGGTCGAACGCATGCCGGGCGGAGGGGTCTCGGGCGGGTCGCGCGGGAGCCTGTCGCCACGGGCGCGCAGCGGCCTTGGTCTCATTCCCCGGCGTCTGCCGGGCATTGGCGAGCTGTGGCGCCGTTCACTGCGCCGCGAGGAGGTCGAGGCCCGGATCGCGCAGGTCCATGCGCCCTACCACGCCGCGCTCGCGCAGCGCTTGGCGGAAATTCGCGCGCGCTGGGGCGTGGCGCTGCTGGTCGATCTGCATTCGATGCCTCCGCTCCAGGCCCGGCCCGGCCAGGGCGTTGCCGAGATCGTGATCGGTGATCGCTTCGGGGCGAGTTGCCATGGCGCTGTCATCGCCGCGACGTTTGCCCACTTTGCCCGTTGCGGGCGCGCTGCGGCGCATAATCGGCCTTATGCGGGGGGGTATGTGCTCGACCGTCATGCCGCGCCCCGTCGCGGCATCCACGCGCTCCAGGTCGAGATTGACCGGACGTGCTATCTCGATCCGAAGATGCGCACGCCGAGCGCGGGTGTGGACGTTCTGGTGGAGCAGCTTGCGGGCCTCGTTAGGGCCCAGGCTGCGGCGGTCATGGAACTGGCGCGCCCGCGCGGGACTGAGGATGGTGGCGAGGGTTGGCCACTTGCCGCGCAATAGACACAGGAGGTCTGGCGCCTCGCGCCTGCAGACCTAAAAAAACCACCCCGCGCAACGCGCGAGGTGGCCAAGGTTCAGGGAGGAGGTGCACATCGAGTGCACCAGCCGATCGGGCCATGAGGGTAGCGCCGATCAGGCTGACTTCAACATAGCGAACCTTGTGCCGAGTTCAAGCGATTCTTTGACGCAAAAATCGTGCATCATGTCCAGCTAAAAAATCACGCTGCCGGATTATCAAATAAAATTGTGACATTTTTGTCATGAAGCTGTTGGTAACCTTCAAAAGCAGCGGCCCGAGCGAACTTCGCGTCTGCGTTGTCCACCCGGGCCGCGGGCATTGTCGGTCGGACGAGGGGCCCGTATCAGGTGCCTAAGATCAGACGTTCCTGGTTAGGCGCACTGATCAGGCATTCGCGGCAGGAGCCTGCGCGGGTGCCTGCGGGCCCTTGCCCTGCTGCATCTGGCGGCCGAAGATGTCGCGCACCAGGTCGAGCGAGAAGAGGTGGGCGTAGATCAGCGCGAGGAGGCCATTCTGGTTCCACTGGCGCAGGATGTCGCCGCGCACTTCGCGCAGCTTGTTCTCGTCAACCATCTTGAAGCCGCGGTAGTTGAAGGGCTGGCCGCCGCCGATGTCGATGTTGAGCTCACCGTCCATGAGCAGGTCGTGCTTCTTGAGTTCGGCCATGAAGTTGCCGGTCTTCGAACCAGCCATCTCGAAGTTTTCGCAGAACTTGAGCATGTTCTTGGTCGTATCGGTGGGTTCGCCGTCGGCGAACAGGGCCTCGCCTTCCTCGATCTCGCCGATCAGGTCACTGCTGGGGTCGACGCAGAGCGAGAGCTCTTCGCTGTCCGGGCGCAGACGGGCGAGCATGAAGGGGTAGCGGCGCGCGTAGGCCGGGATGTAGACGGGGTTGGGAACCGTGCCGTCGTCCTCGACGAAGACGTTGACGCCCTCGTTCATGCCCATCAGCGCGAGCGGGATCGGCTGGTCGGTGCCGGTGAAGATGATCGGGAAGTGGCGCTGCGCCTGCGGGAACTCTTCCACTGTCAGGGGAATTGAGTTGACACCTGCCAGCCAGGTCGCCTTGTCGGTCGAACGCGTCTTCCAGCTTGCGTGCTGCTGCGAATTGAGCGGCACCAGATCCTTGTAGAACAAGGGAAGGGATGGGTTCTGTGGCGCAGTGGCCATTGCAATACTCTCCGCGATCGAGGTTTCAAAAAAAGATCAGCGCGTGGCTTTAGTGGCTTGATTGCGGCGGTGCAAGCCGAGGGTTCCCGCCACTAAGAGACTTCTACTCAGTTCATCAACTTGCCGGGGTTGAGCAGACCTTGCGGATCGAGCGCGGACTTGACCGCGCGCAGCAGCCACAGCGCCACCGGGTCGGCGAGCCGGGCCAGTTCGTCGCGTTTGAGCTGTCCGATCCCGTGCTCGGCCGAGATCGAGCCGCTCCACTGCGTGACAAGATCATGGACGCGCGCACTGATGGCCTTGGCCTCGCCCGCATACCAGGTGGCGGCATCCACGCCCTTGGGGGCGATCATGTGGAAGTGGACATTGCCATCGCCCAGGTGCCCGAAAGCGACCGCGCGCGTGCCCGGCCATTCGGCTTCGAGCTGGGAGCTGACCGTCTCGACGAAGCGGGGCATGTCCTCCACGGGCACCGAGATGTCGTGCTGGACGGCGGGGCCTTGCGCGCGTTCGGCGGGTGAGACGGCTTCGCGCAAGGTCCAGAACGCTTCGGCCTGGGCCTCGCTGGCCGCGATCGTGGCATCGGTGATCACCCCGTCCTCGAGCGCGCTGGCCAGCGCACCTTCGCACTGGTCGCGCAGGCCGGTTCCCGGTCCTGCAGGCGCATCGCACGGCGTCACCGCTTCGATGAGCACATGCCAGGGGGCGCGCGTGGCCAGCGGTGCGCGCGCCCCGGCAAGGTATTCGAGCACGTGGTCGAGGCAGGGCTGGGGCAGCACCTCGAAGCCCTCGACCGAGCCCGGAAGCGCCTCCTCGCAGTGATGGAGCAGTTGGCGCGCGGCGCCGAGCGAGGTCGCCGCGGCCCAGATCACCACCCGCTCGCCGATGGCCGGTACAAGCTGCAGTGTCGCAGCCGTGACAATGCCCAGCGTGCCTTCCGCGCCGATAAAGAGTTGCTTGAGGTCGAAACCCCGGTTGTCCTTACGGAGCGGCGTCAGCGCCGAATAGACCTCGCCGTTCGCAAGGACCGCCTCGATGCCCAGTACCATGGCCCGCATCGAGCCATGGCGCAGCACCTGCGTGCCGCCGGCGTTGGTCGAGATGAGCCCGCCGACCGTGGCCGATCCTTTGCCGCCCAACGTCAGGGGAAAGCGCAAGCCTTGCGCCTCGGCCGCTTCGTGAAGCCTCTGGAGCACGACGCCCGCCCCGCAGGTGACCCGCTGCTCGGCGACATCGATAGCGCCCATCGCGTTCATTCGGCGCAGTGAGACGAGGAGTTGATTGCCCTCGATCGAGGGCGTGGCCCCCCCCGACATGCCGCTGTTGCCACCCTGGGGGACGAGCGTCACACCATGCGCCGCGCAAAGCTTCACGAGCGTGCTGAGCTGCGCGGTGTCGGCCGGCGAGGCGAGAGCGAGGCAGGCGCCGTGAAAGCGGCCGCGCCAGTCGGTCGTCCAGGGCGCGGTAAGGTTTACATCGCGGGTCAGGCCGCGCGGGCCAAGCAGGGCGTCGGCCTCGGCGAGGAAGGTGTCGAAGGTGCTCATCTGCGCGGGTCTATGGCACAGCCCCTTGGCACTTTCATCCCTTCTTGCAGGCGCGTGCGGGGCGGGGAGTGTTTTCCCGAAGCAAGGTTCAGCAGGCGTTCAAGCTGTTGCGCTAGGGATTGGCTTGCGGCATCACCGTGCGTCGGGGAAATGGGTCTGCAATGAGTTTCACATCCGTCCTGCTGATACCGCTGGCGTTTCTTGCGCCGGCGTCCTCGGCCTTGCAGCCGCGGGACGGTGGGGCGTGGAGGCATGAATCCGCGCGTGCACAGCTCTGGCCCGAGACGTTTGCTCGGGATGATGCGCCGGGTCCTCTTGCCTTTCCCGAGGAGCAGATGCGCCGCGCGCAACCAGAGCCTGCCTGGCAGGTTCGCATCGAGCGGCGCATGACGATCCGAATCTCCCCCCGTGGCCGGGCAACGCTTCCCCCCGACATGCGCGGCATTGCCATGCCCGGCGGGCCAGGCGCGCCGCGCTACGAAGAGCGCCCCATGAGCAAGTGCGTTGCGGCGGCCGGGATCGCGGGAGTGCAGCCCGAACGCGGCAACCGCCTGATCTTCTTTATGCGTGACCGGCGTGTGGTGAGCGCGGAACTCGACCATTCGTGCCGCGCCATGGACTTCTATTCCGGCTTCTACCTTGCGGGCAACGAAGACGGAAAGGTCTGCGTCAAGCGCGACAAGCTGCAATCGCGCAGTGGCACCAAATGCAGTCTGACCCGTATGCGTGAACTTGTCCGGATTCGGGACTGACGGCTATTCGTCCGCGAGTTCTGCGGATTTCCTTGACTTTTGTGCACCAATCGGACTAGGGGCCCGCAATCGTGATGTGCGGGTCCCACGCGGCCGGTGCATTGCCAGGAACACATGTTATCCCACATCCCCTTATCCGGAAACCTGAGCGTATATGAGCTTTGCCGACCTCGGCCTGTCTGACGAATTGCTGCAAGCGGTGGAAGCCGCGGGCTACAGCGAACCGACCCCGATTCAGGCGCAGGCGATCCCTCCGGTCCTCATGATGAAGGATCTCATCGGGATCGCGCAGACGGGCACCGGCAAGACTGCCAGCTTCGTGCTTCCAATGATCGACGTGCTCGCACATGGCCGCCGCCGTGCGCTGATGCCGCGCTCGCTGATCTTGGAGCCGACGCGTGAACTCGCCGCGCAGGTGGCGGACAACTTTGTCAAGTACGGCAAGAACCACGACCTGCGCATGGCGCTGCTGATCGGCGGCGTCCAAATGGGCGATCAGGTCAAGGCGCTGCAGGAAGGCGTGGACGTCCTGATCGCGACGCCGGGCCGCCTGATGGACCTGTTCGAGCGTGGCAAGATCCTGCTCACGGGCTGCGAACTGCTGGTCATCGACGAGGCTGACCGCATGCTTGACATGGGCTTCATCCCGGACATCGAGACGATCTGCTCGAAGTTGCCGACCAACCGCCAGACGCTGCTGTTCTCGGCAACGATGCCGCCGGTCATCAAGAAGCTGGCCGATCGCTTCCTCGAGAACCCGAAGTACATCGAAGTCGCCCGTCCGGCCTCGACTAACACCAACATCGCCCAGTTCAAGGTGCCGGTCACCGCGCGTAAGAAGCGCGACACGCTGCGCGAGATCCTGCGCACCGACAACGTGACGACCGCTATCATTTTCTGCAACCGCAAGACGACCGTGCGTGAACTGGCCAAAAGCCTGAAGCGCAACGGCTTTGCCGCCGGTGAGATCCACGGCGACATGGACCAGTCGGCGCGCATCGCCGAGCTCGACTGCTTCAAGTCGGGCGAGATCAACATTCTCGTCGCTTCCGACGTTGCCGCGCGCGGCCTCGATGTGAAGGGCGTGAGCCACGTCTTCAACTACGACACGCCTTGGCATCCGGACGACTACGTCCACCGCGTTGGCCGCACGGGCCGTGGCGGCGCTTCGGGAAGGGCCTTTACGCTCGTGACCCCGGACGATGCCGAAGCGATGGAGAATGTCGAGAAGCTGACCGGCGGTACGATCCCACTGTTCGGCGAGGCTGCGGACATCGAAGAGGCGGTGCCTGCCTTTGATGAAGCCGAATCTGCTCCTGCACCGCGTAAGCGCGCCAGCCGCTCGAAGACGGCGGCTTCGGCCAAGGCGAAGCCCGCTCCCAAGGCTGCGGCCAAGCCTGCTCCGGCCCCCGTGGTCGAGGAAACGGTCGAGGCTGACACCCCGGCCCCGGCTCCCGTGCGCCGTGCGCCGCGTCGCCGGACCGAGCCCACAGTGGCTGCGCCCGTACTCGAAGCGGCTGGCGACTGGAACGGTCCGATCCCCGACTTTCTCGCGGTTTCCGCGGTTTCCTGAATTGATCGCCGGACTGGCGCGCTCCTCAGGTAGTGCGTGCCAGCTGGTACATGAGTTCGACGAAGCCAAGGCTCGCACGCGACATTCCGGCGACCTTGGGGTTGGTCGAATCGATAACGAAATATTCGTCAGGGGCATGCGCGCCGCTGCCATGGCCAATGCCGAATTGTGTCGCGGGAATGGAAACCGGGCGCGCGGTGAAGACGGCGCCTGGCCAGGATCCGGCAAGACGCGGAAATAGGTTCGCCTTTACGCCCATTGCCGCATAGGTATCTTTCTGCGCGCGGATCAGGCGGGCGTTTTCGGCAACTTCGGTGGGATCATAACCCCCGGTCACTTTCATCTCGACATCCGGAAAGCCATGGGCATCGAGGTGCGCGCGCAGCTTGCGCTCGGCTTCGGCGCGGGACTGGTTAGGGACGAGGCGCAGGTCCAGCTTGGCAGCCGCGCGCCCGGGCAGGATCGTCTTGCCTCCGGGGCCGGTGTAGCCTGCAACAAGCCCCTCGATGTTGACCGTGGGCTGGCTCGCCTGACGGGCGATGGCCGCTTCGAAGGGCAGGTCGTCGATCCAGTGGTTGCCCCCCATCATCGCCTTGACCTTGGTCTCGTCGGTGTTCGCCGCCGAAAAGGCGATCAGCTCCTTTTCACGCGCGGTGAGCGGGCGTACATTCGTGAACCAGCCGTCGATAGCCGCGGTATTTCCATCGGGCGTCACCAGCGTCTGGAGCGCCTGGACGAGCCGCCAGACCGGCGAGGCGAGAGCACAGGCGGAAACTCGGTCGACAACCTGCTGACGCTTCCGGTCGCGGGGAGCCTGTTCGCCAATGCCGAGGACATGGCGGGCGGCAAGGGCTAGGGCTTCACCGATACCGGACCTGTGGCTCTCGACAAAAAGCGTGCACTCTCGGGCGAAGAGCTGGTCGATGGCCGCAAACTCATGGCGCTCTTTGCACCGCAGGGCGGGCCTTTCACCTACACCCTGCCAATGATCGACGGGAGGACTGGAGCGCCGCATTGCGAGAATTTCGAGAAAGGCGAATTCGCCAAGGTTGCAATGATGATCGGGGCCACCTCGGCGGACAGGGTGTACCCGTCTACGAGTACCGCTCTTTTCCTACGTCGCGGAGTTGGTGCCCGGCCCGGAGCCCAGCACGCGACCGACATTCCCATCTTCTTCGATTCGCAGAGCGCCGAACATGGCGAGGAGACAGGCGTGCGGCACAACGCCATGGGCGATGCGATGAGCAGCTATCTCGTCAACTTTGCCAAGAACGGCGCGCCGAACACCGGCTGGGGGCTTAAGGTCTGGTAGCCTTACGCCGAGGCAGATGGGCAGATCATGGACTTCGCGACCGACGGCAAGGTGCGCTTCCGCAAGGACCCCTGGCATGATGAGATCGACGCTGCGGATATGTAGCAACGGGGTGCGAAAAGGGCCGCAAGGGATGCCCGATACCCCTTCCCGCCCTTTTCAATGCCTTTCACGCGGGTTTTACGAAACTGTCGAGGACCCGCTTGTTGCCCGATTTTTCGAACTCGATCTCCAGCTTGTTGCCTTCCTGCGACGCGACGGTGCCGTAACCGAACTTCTCATGGAAGACGCGGCCGCCCACCGCGATGTCGGTGCGCGGCTTGGAGGCGAAACTGGCCGCGCTGCGCGTGGTTTCCTTCACGCGCTGGGGGCTTGTCTCGAATTCGCGCTGGGCGGCCCTTTGCCAGCCCGGTCCGCGTGTTACGGTCCGGCCGGGCTGTGTGCGGGCGACATCGGCAAAGGGATCGGCGTGCTCGGACCATTGCGCGCGCCAGAGCGAGGCGCCGCCTGAAAGGGTGGTTTCGCTCTCTACCTGGTCCTCGGGCAGTTCGGCAATGAAGCGCGACGGGATCGAGCTGGTCCACTGGCCATAGATACGGCGGTTCGCGGCGTGGAGGATGGTGCACTTGCGACGTGCACGTGTGATCGCGACGTAGGCAAGGCGGCGCTCTTCTTCAAGACTGGCGAGCCCGCCTTCGTCGAGCGCGCGCTGCGAGGGGAACACGCCGTCTTCCCAGCCAGGTAGGAACACGTTGTCGAATTCCAGGCCTTTGGCCGCGTGCATGGTCATGATGGTGACCTTCTCCTCGTCGTCGCGCGCGTCGTTGTCCATGACGAGGCTGACGTGTTCGAGGAAATCGCCAAGGCTGTCGTATTCTTCCATGGCGCGGGCGAGTTCGACGAGGTTTTCAAGACGTCCGCTGGCCTCGGGCGTGCGCTCCGCCTGAAGCGCGTCGGTGTAGCCGCTTTCGTCGAGTGCGGTGCGGATGAGGTCGGCGGGCCCTTCCTCCTTCGCCATGTCACGCCAGCGCGCGAAATCGCGCATCAGCGAGAGCAACGTGTTGCGCGCGCGGGCGGGCAATTCGTCGGTGTCACAGATTTCAAGTGCAGCCTTGGCGAGCGGGATGCCGCGGCGACGGGCCAGCAGGTGCAGCTTTTCCAGTGCCTTGGCCCCGAGACCCCGCTTGGGTGTATTGTAGATACGCTCGAAGGCGAGGTCGTCAGCTGGCTGGGCAATGACGCGCAGGTACGCAAGTGCATCGCGGATCTCCGCGCGTTCGTAGAAGCGGAAGCCCCCAACGATGCGATATTTCATCCCGATCGAAATGAAGCGGTCTTCGAATTCGCGGGTTTGGTACTGCGCGCGGACGAGGATCGCGATCTGATCGAGCGGGGCGCCTTCGCGTTCGAGGCGCTCGATCTCGTCGCCCACCCGGCGTGCTTCCTCTGGCGCGTCCCAGACGCCGACGACGTGGAGCTTGTCGCCGCCGTGGCGCTCGGTCCAGAGCGTCTTGCCGAGCCGTTGGGTGTTCTCGTCGATGAGGCTTGAAGCCGCGGCAAGGATTTGCGGTGTGGAGCGGTAATTCTGTTCGAGGCGGATGACCTTGGCGCCCGGAAAGTCCTTTTCAAAGCGCAGGATATTGGCGACTTCGGCGCCGCGCCAGGAGTAGATCGACTGGTCGTCATCGCCCACTACGCAGATGTTGCGGCGATGCTGGGCGATCAGGCGCAGCCACAGATACTGGACCTGGTTGGTGTCCTGGTACTCGTCCACCATGACGTACTTGAAGCGCTGCTGGTACTGTTCGAGCACGTCGCGGTGCTCGCGCAGAATGTTGAGCATGTGGAGCAGGAGGTCGCCGAAGTCGCAGGCATTCACCGCCTTCAGGCGGTCCTGGTACATCTGGTAGAAATGCTGGCCCTTGCCCTCGGCGTAGGCCTCGTTCTCGCGTGCGTCGAGGTCGCGCGGGTTGAGGCCACGGTTCTTCCAGCGGTCGATGCATCCGGCCAGTTGCTTGGCGGGCCAGCGCTTCTCGTCGATACCTTCGGCCTGGATCAGCTGCTTGAGGAGGCGCAGCTGGTCGTCGGTGTCGATGATCGTGTAGTTCGATTCCAGGCCCACCAGTTCGGCATGGCGGCGCAGCATCTTGGCCGCGATGGCGTGGAAGGTGCCGAGCCAGGGCATGCCTTCGACCGCCGGGCCAACGAGCTGGCCGACGCGTTCACGCATTTCGCGCGCGGCCTTGTTGGTGAAGGTGACGCACAGGATCTCGCTCGGCCAGGCGAGGCGGTTCTGGACGAGGGAGGCCAAACGGCGGGTGAGGGCAGAGGTCTTGCCCGTGCCCGCACCTGCCAGCATCAGCACCGGGCCCTCGGTCGTCAGGACGGCTTCGCGCTGGGGTTCGTTCAGCCCGGCGATGAGGGGATTGGATGCGTCGGCGCCAGCAGGATGCGCGGGCGCGGCGGGCAGGGGGGAATGGCTTTCGGTCACCCGTGAACAACTAGGGAACGGATTAACCCGGTGCAAGGTCGCTTCGTCGCCGCCATGGAACAATTCCCCCGCCTGATGCGTCGAAATGGCGTGATCGGCCCCGCAAGGTGCCGTGCCTCGTCAGCGCCGGAGGATGACTGCAGGTTGCGCATAAAGGGCTTTAAGGAATGGGAGTAAACTTATGAAGATAAATCTTATTGTTCTTGCCGCTGCGACCTCCGTACTGCCCCTTTGCGCCCAGGCGCAGAGCGCGTCTGCATCCCCTGAGGTTGTCGAGAAGGACGCACGCGGTGTGGCGGCGAAGGTGCGGGTCGAGGGCAAGGTCTACGACGTGTGCCGGGGCGAGGCCACCGACGGATGCATCAATCCGCGCGAGGCCGGCCTCGACTTCGGCAACCGCCCGCTCGACCACTATCCCGAGGACATGGGGCTGGAGACGCCCACTTCCTGATTCGAGCAGGGTAGCTCCAGCAAAAAGGGCACCGGTGTCTCCGGCGCCCTTTTTCGTTTTGGGTAGATGATTTGCATCCTGTTCCTCAGGCCTTGCGCAAGATGTGGAGGCGGGCCTTGCCGACATCGCGCGTAGCCTCGACCTCAAAACCACGCACCGAGACGCTTTCGCCCCGGGCGGTCTCGATCGAAACCCAGGTCGCTTCATTGATCCAGCCCAGCCGTGCCAGCTTGTCGGCCGCGACCGCGCCTGCGCCGGTGTCGTAGGGCGGGTCGAGCAGGACGAGATCGAGTGCCTCCTTCGCCGTTCCGAGCGAGAGCGCGGAGATCGGGCGCACGTCGCTGCGGTCCTGGGCCTTGAGGTTGGCGATGTTGCGGCGGATCGCGCGGATCGCAGCGGCATCCTGATCGACGAAGAGGCAGTGGGCGGCCCCGCGCGAGAGCGCCTCAAGGCCGAGGGCGCCGGAACCTGCGAAGAGGTCCGCCACCTTGAGGCCCTCGAAGGTGCCGAGACGGCTCGCCAGCATCGAGAACAGAGTCTCGCGCGTGCGGTCGGCCGTGGGGCGGGTGGTGTCGCCCTCGGGAGTGGCAAGCTTGCGCCCGCGCCATTCGCCCGCGACGATGCGCAGGCCATTCCGGGTGGCCGGTGCCTTCATGTCGTGGTCTCCCTCAGCCCTTCGCGCGGTCGATATCACGGCGGAAGCGGTCGAGCACCTTCGCGTCGATCTCGACGGCAGCGCCCTTGGGCAGCTCGTCAAGCGCGAAGGGGCCATAGCCGATGCGGATCAGGCGGCTGACCTTGAGGCCGAAGTGTTCGAGCACGCGGCGCACTTCGCGGTTCTTGCCCTCGGTTAGGGTCATTTCGATCCAGCGGTTTCGTCCGGCGCCGCGCTCCATGTTGGCGTCGATCTTGCCGTAGCGCACGCCGTCGATTTCGACGCCCTCGATCAGGCTCTCGAGCTGCTCTTGGGTTATGTCCCCGAAGGCACGGGCGCGATAAGTGCGCGGAACGCCTGTGGAGGGCAGTTCCAGCGCGCGCTTGAATTCGCCATCGTTGGTGAGGAGCAGCAAGCCCTCGGTGTTGAAGTCGAGGCGGCCCACCGGCATCACGCGGCCCGCATCCTTGGGCAGGGCGTTGCGCAGCGCAGTGTAGATCGTCGGGCGACCGGCCGGGTCGCGCTCGGCGGTGATGAGGCCCGCCGGCTTGTGAAAGGCGAACAGGCGCGTGGCGTCGGCTTCCTTGACCGGGTTGCCATCGACGGTGACGCCTGCGAGCGAGGTCAGTACGGTCGAGGGTGTCTCGATCGTCTCTTCGTTCAGTTTGACGCGGCCTTCGGCGATCATGCGTTCGGCCTCGCGGCGGCTTGCGACCCCTGCGCGGGCCAGCAGCTTGGCGATGCGATCGCCTTCACGCGCGGGCAGGCTCGGGTCCTTGGGCGTGGGTCCTGCAGGCTTGGGCTTGCCGAAGCTGCGCGGGCGCGACCCGGCACCGCCGCGCCGTTCGTTGAAGGGGCCGTCGCGGCGGGGCTCATCGGACGAACGTCCGCCCGAGCGGGGGCCGCGCGAAGGACCGCGGCCTTCGAAGCGGCGCGAATCGGATCCGCGCGAATCGGAACCGTACGAGGAACCGCCGGATTTGCGAGGTGGTTTGGACATCCGCCGCCCCTTACCTGTTGATCGCCGCTTCATCCAGCCTTCCCTTCACGCGGCGCGTCGTTAAGTTGCGCGCATGATCATGACGAAAAGGATCGAATGTGACCGCGCAGACGACTAACCAACGACGCGGCCTATGGAATTCGGTCCGGCCCTACATGGAGAAGGAGTCCGTCGCGGCCTTCATGCTGGGGGTGTCCTCGGGCTATCCCTTCGCGCTCCTGGCGGCCACGCTGACCACGCGCCTCGCGCAGGACGGGATCGAGAAATCGACGATCACGACCTTCGCGCTCGCCTTCTTCGTCTACAACCTGAAGCCGCTCTGGGCCTGGGTGATCGACGGAGTTTCGCTGCCCGTGATCGGACGTCTGGGCCAGCGTGTCTCCTGGATGCTGGTGGTAGGGCTGCTTGTCATGGCCGCCAACCTCAACCTCGCGCTGGTCGATCCGAAGGCGGACATTGCCGCGACCGCGCTGGCCGCCGTCCTCATGGGGCTTGCGGGTGCAACCTTCGACATCGTGATCGATGCCTACCGTATCGAGACCTTGAAGCCTTACCAGTTGGGTACCGGCTCGGGGATGAGCCAGTATGGCTGGCGTATCGGATCAGGTCTCGCGGCCTCGCTCGCGCTGGTTGTCGCGGCGCGCTTGGACTGGCACCTGGCCTATGCGGTCTGCGCCGTATTTGCACTGCCTGCGATGCTGACCGCATTGATCGTGGGGGAGCCCGAGCGTCACAAGGTCGTGCGCGACAAGAAGGGCATGGCCGAGATCTGGGCCTCGATCGCAGGGCCCTTTGCCGAGTTCTTCCAGCGCAAGGGTGCGTTTCTCGTCCTGGCCTTCATCCTCGTCCACAAGATCGGCGATACGCTGGCGAACCTGACCTTCCGCCTGCTGTTTGACGATCTTGGCTTCTCCAATGACGAGATCGCGCTCTACGACGTGGGTATCGGGTTCTGGGCACTCATCATCGGCGTGTTCGTCGGTGGCGTGATCTACGCGCGCATGGGCCTCAAACGCTCGGTGCTGATTGCGCTAGTGCTGATGGCGGTTTCCAACCTTAGCTTCGCGATGCTGGCCGCCGCTGGCCACTCGAACCTGGGCATGGCGCTGGCCATCGGATTTGAGAACTTTGCGAGCGGGTATGGCGGCGTGGTGGTGGTGGCTTACTTCTCGGCGCTGTGCGACCTGCGCTTCACGGCGGCACAGTACGCGCTGATTTCGGCCAGTGCGAGCGTTGTCGGGCGTTTCCTTACCGGCACGACGGCGGGCGCGCTGATCGAGGCGGTGGGCTATGTGAACTTCTACCTGGCGACCACCGTCGCAGCCCTGCCGGGCATCGCGATCTTCGCGGTGATGATGACCACCGGCCTTGTCGACGATGCGATGGGAACGGCTGGCGAAGTGGGCGAGGGCGACGCGCGCGACTGAGCCTGCGGCGTCTCCCGGGCGCTCAGTCAGGAAGCTGATGGTTCGCCGCCAGAACGGTGCCTGCAAGGTACAAAGAGCCGCCGATAAGGACGACTTCGCCTTCCTTCACGTCGAGCCCTCCAAGGGCCGCGCGTACACCCGCAGCGCTTGTCGCTTCGGGGGCGAGGGCGTAGTCGAAATCGTCCGCTCCGTGCCACTCGTGGCCGGGAACCGGTACCACGGTTACACTGGCAAGTTGGGCGGCGAGCGGACGGATCAGCGCGTGCGGATCCTTGTTCGCCAACATGCCGATGACGAGGTGCACGTAAGGGCGCGGTTCGCGGAAATGCTGGGCAAGCGCGTTGCCCGCATCGGGATTGTGTCCGCCATCGAGCCAGCACGGTGTGCCCTCGGGCAGCAGCGCGGTCAGGGGGCCTGCCTCGAGTCGTTGCAGGCGAGCGGGCCAACGCGCCCAGTCCATTGCCGCAGCCAGCGCGGCGTCGGGGATGGCAATCGCGTCCTGATGGCGCAGCATGGCGACGGCAAGGCCTGCATTTATCGTCTGGTGCGGGCCGGAAAGGCGCGGGCGCGGCAGGTGCAGCAGGCCCTTGTGATCCTGGTAGGAAAAGCCGTCCGGTTCGGGCGCGGTCGACCAGTCCGAGCCTGCGCGCACGATGTAGGTGCCCGCCCGCTCGGCCTGGGCCTCCACCGTCTCGTTCATGCCCGGGCCGTAACTCAGAGTGACGAGCGCGGCGCCCGCCTTGGCGATGCCCGCCTTCTCGAAGGCGATGCGCGCGAACGGATCGTCCGGGGTGCCTTCGCTCGGCGAAAGCAGGAACTGCTCGTGGTCGATGCCCAGCGCCGCGATGCCGCAGACGAGGGGATTGGGTATGACATTGGTGGCATCGAGCCGTCCGCCTAGGCCCACCTCGAAGATGCAGGCGTCGGCGGGGATGCGCGAGAACGCCAGGAAGGCCGCCGCTGTCGATATCTCGAAGAAGCTGGCGCCGACGCCGTGGGTCTCGGCCACATCGAACACTTCGGCGAGCAGTTCGGCCAGCAGCTCGTCCGAAATCAGTGTGCCAGCAACGCGGATGCGCTCGTTGAAGCGCACCAGGTGCGGACTGGTGAAAACGTGGACGGTCTTGCCGGCCGCTTCCAGCGCGGCGCGCAGGAACGCGCAGGTCGATCCCTTGCCGTTGGTGCCCGCCACATGGAAGACGGGCGGCAGCGCGCGCTCGGGATGCCCGAGGTGCGCGCACAGCTCCTTGATGACGTCGAGCCCGATGCGGCCCTGCGGGACCGACAGCGCGGCAAGACGATCAAGCTGGGTCTGGACGGCCGGGGCTTCCGAAACCGCGAAGTCGTTGGGGCGGGACATGGCTGTTCGGAGTACCTTCAGGGTGCTCAGCGCGCGGAGTGGACGGCCTCGGCCAGCGCCTGTGTGAGTTCGCGCAAGGGCCCGGCGGCCTTGTCGCCATGCTCCTTGACGAGATCGACGAAGGCCGAGCCCACGACGACGCCGTCCGCGACCTTGGCGATGGCGCTTGCCTGTTCGGGCGTCCGCACGCCGAAGCCGACCGCGACGGGAATGTCGCTGGCGGCCTTGAGCCTGGCCACGGCGTCCTCGATCGAGGTCTGGGCTGCGGTTTGCGTGCCGGTGATCCCGGCGACCGAGACGTAGTAGAGGAACCCCGAAGAGCCTTCCAGGACGGCGGGAAGCCGCGAAGCGTCGGTCGTGGGGGTCGCCAAGCGGATCAGCGAGATCCCCGCACCGCGCAGCGCCGGGCCGAGTTCGGCGTCCTCTTCGGGCGGAATGTCGACGCAGATCACGCCGTCAACGCCCGCCTTGGCGCATTCGGCGGCAAACCAGTTGGCGCCGCGCGCGATCATCGTGTTGGCATAGCCCATCAGGACCAGCGGCACATCCGGGTGGCGCTGGCGGAAGCCGGTTGCCAGGTCGAAGATGTCCTTGGTCCGCGTGCCCTTGCCTAGCGCGCGGATATTGGCCTGCTGGATGGCATCGCCATCGGCCATAGGATCGGTGAAGGGCATGCCCAGCTCGATCACATCTGCGCCACCGGCCACGAGCGCGTCGAGGTTGGCGGCGGTGTCACCGTCGCCCCCGGTGATGAAGGTGACGAGGGCCGGGCCCTTGGCGAAGGCGTTGTCGAAGCGGGTGGTCATATGCTTTTCCAGTAGCGCCAGACGTCGACGATCGTGACGGCGATCGCAGCCATGAGGCACGTCATCAAGGTGAAGTGGGTAAAATCCCAGCGTCCAAGGTCCAGCCAGTGCTTGGCAAGCTGGATGCCGACAAACACGGCGAGGAAGTTCAGGATGAACTTCTCCGCCAGTGCTTTGATCGGTTTCACAGCTCGACGTCCAGCGCCTCGGCCACCGTGAAGATGTCCTTGTCGCCGCGGCCCGAGACATTGACGACGAGAAGCTGCTCCTCGTCCATCCCGGCTGTCAGCTGGGGCAGGGCAGCGAGCGCGTGGGCGCTCTCGAGCGCGGGGATGATCCCCTCGAGCGCGCAGCATAGCTGAAAGGCCTCGAGCGCCTCGCCATCGGTGATCGGCACGTAGTCGACCCGGCCCGATTCGTGCAGCCAGGAATGCTCGGGGCCGAGGCCCGGATAGTCGAGCCCTGCTGAGATCGAATGCGCCTCGGTGATCTGCCCGTCCTCATTCTGGAGGAGGTAGGTCTTGTTGCCGTGGAGAATACCCGGCTTGCCGCCCGTCAGCGAGGCGGCGTGCTTGTCGGTGTCGACACCGTGACCGCCCGCCTCAATGCCGGTCATCTTAACGTCCGGATCATCGAGGAACGGGTGGAACAGGCCGATCGCGTTCGAGCCCCCTCCCACGGCCGCAACAAGGCGGTCGGGCAGGCGCCCTTCCTTCTCCAGCATCTGCTCGCGCGTTTCCTTGCCGATGATCGACTGGAAGTCGCGGACAAGCTCGGGATAGGGGTGCGGGCCAGCCGCCGTGCCAATTATGTAGAAGGTGTCGTGCACGTTCGCGACCCAGTGGCGCAGCGCATCGTTCATCGCGTCCTTCAGCGTCATCGCGCCGCTCGTCACGGGGACGACTTCGGCGCCCAGCAGCTTCATGCGGAACACGTTGGGCTTCTGGCGCTCCACGTCGGTCGCCCCCATGAAGATCGTGCAGGGCAGGCCAAAGCGCGCGGCCACGGTCGCGGTCGCGACGCCGTGCTGGCCTGCGCCGGTTTCGGCAATGATCTTCGTCTTGCCCATGCGCATCGCAAGGAGGATCTGGCCGATGCAGTTGTTGATCTTGTGCGCGCCGGTGTGGTTCAGTTCCTCGCGCTTGAAATAGATCTTCGGGCCCTTGCCGGCGGGCGCCTTCTCGCGCCAGTGCTCGGTCATGCGCGGTGCGTAGTAGAGCGGGCTGGGGCGGCCGACGAAGTCCTTCATCAGCGAATCGAATTCCGACCAGAACGCGGGATCGTCCTGCGCCTTGCGGTACTCCTTCTCGAGATCGAGGATGAGCGGCATGAGCGTTTCGGCGACGTAGCGACCGCCGAACTGGCCGAAGTGGCCGGAGGCATCGGGCAGGGCGCGCCACGAGTTCACCTGGTCGGCTGCCAGGGGGCTCGCGGGGCGGTTCACAGGCGTTTGGTCAGTCATAGTGGGGGCGGATTGGCAGAGCCGCGCGGGCCTGTCCAGCGGGATCGCGCACTGGGGAGGACAGCTGCGTTTTCAATTGCAAGGAATGCAATTGCTGGCACAATCAATGCAATAATATGTCTCTATGCCGCAGAATTGTGACGTCTTGAGGACAGAAAGGAATATTTCGTTCATCTGGCCGACAGGTTGAAAGGCGCAGCGGCGCTCCTGCCCCGTAAGAGGGACACCCCCCGCCGAGGGTCGGGGGTACAACTGGAGTCTGTTTTATGCGTATTGCACTTGTTTCGCTCGCCGCTGCTGCGGTTGCTGCCGTCGCCACTCCCGCCATGGCGGATGAGATCCGCGTCGAAGGCCGCACCGGCATCATCTGGAACGGTAGCGGTGACGAAGCCATCGCCGGTGTCGCTGCCGGCTACGACTACGACCTGACCAAGAACGTCTTCATCGGCGTTGAAGGTTCGGCCGACAAGATCCTGACCGACCACACCCGCGTCGCATGGGGCGCTGGCGGCCGCGCCGGTGTGAAGCTGTTTGAAGGCACCAAGATCTACGGTTCGGCCGCATGGCAGTCCAAGCCCTGTCGCTACTGCAACAGCTCAGTGAACCTGGGCGGCGGCGTGCAGCAGTCGCTCAACAAGAACTTCTACGCGAAGGCCGAGTACAAGCACATGCTGATCGGCGACAACACACCCGACGCAGACGTGGGTTTGGTCGGCGTTGGCGTGAAGTTCTGATCGCCGTACCCATAGCCTGAGGGTCGCAACCCGGGCATGAAAGGGGCGCCTCGCTATAGTGCGGGGCGCCCTTTTTCGTGCGCGCGCTCTCCGCATCTGTCCTCCGATGTGCGCGGGAAGCACCTGAGTTCGCACCGCTCTTCAGGATGATCGCGTCTCCCTACGCTCGGGCCCGGCGCACGCCTGTACGCAGGCCCTGACGGGGACGGAAAAAGCGATGCAGCGCAGGGCATGGGGAGGGCTTTTGGCTGTGGCAGTGGCGGGCCTTGCCAGTCCGGCGCGGGCGGACGAGGCCTATGCAGAGGCTATCGGCGGCATTAGTTTCGGTCGCGAGCAAGACGCGGCGATCTCCGGCCTCGCGGCGGGCTATGACTGGGATCCTACCGAGACCATCTTCCTAGGGCTGGAGATGACCGAGCGGGGCAAGGCGTTCGTCGGGCTCAACTATCAGTCCAAGGACTGCGCCCATTGCGAGGCGGCCTGGGGCTTCAGGGGCGGCCGGGAGCAGGAGATCGGCGAGCGGCTCTACCTCAAGGGCGAGTACAAGCACCTCGCGACCGAGCACGAAGGTAACAAGGAAATCCTCACCCTCGGGCTCGGCATCTTGTTCTGAGCGATCAGGCCCGCGCGGCCCGGCAGAACGCCGCGATCTTGTCGTCATCCTTGACGCCCGGTGCGCTCTCGACGCCCGAGGAGGTGTCGAGGAGCGGGGCTTCGGTGCGTGCGTGGGCCTCGGCCGCGTTGTCGGGGGTCAGCCCTCCGGCAAGCCCCCAGGCGACAGGGCCCTTCCAGTTGGCCACCAGCCTCCAGTCGAATGTCAGGCCCATGCCGCCGGGAAGCGTCCCCTTCGGCGTCTTTGCATCGAACAGCACGCGGTCGATGGCCTGGGCATAGCCATGCGCCTTTGCCGCGTCCTCGGCCGTAGCGACGGGCAGCGCCTTCCACACCTCTACGCCATGGCGCGCGCGCAGTTGCGCGCAGCGTTCGGGTGTTTCGGAGCCATGAAGCTGGAGTACTTCGAGTTGAGCCGCCGCCAGCGCCTCGCCGATGGTCGCATCATCGGCGTCGACGAAGAGCCCGACGCGCGCGATTCGTCCCTGCGCGCGCTGCGAGAGCGCAGCGGCCTCAGCGCTCGTCACATGGCGCGGGCTCTTGGCGAAGAACACGAAGCCGGCGTACTCGGCCTGCGCGCGGATCGCGGCGTCGAGCGCGTCGGCTGTGGAGATACCGCATATCTTGATCGCCGGTGTTGGCATGGCCCGTCCGCTGGTTAGAGTGATTTCGGCTCTTTGCTCGCTGCCAGTTGCAACAAGGATATCTTCGCAATGAACCGTATCGCGCGCCTTCTAATCCCATTTGCCGCCACTGCAATGCTTGGCGGGTGCGGAATCAAGGAGTCCTTCGAGAAGGCGGACGCGGCCATCGCGCGGTTCCACGGCGATCTCGATGCGGCAAACTACGCCCGGATCTGGACGCGCGCCGATCCGGAACTGCGCAACGCCAGCGGCAAGGCCGCATTCGAGAAGCTGCTAAGCGCGGTCCACACCAAGCTCGGCATGGTGAAGGAGGCCAGGCAGGTGGGCTGGAAGACCAACGCGACGACCTCCGGCACCTATCTCACCGCGACCTACCAGACTACGTTCGAGAAAGGCACCGGGACCGAGCGCTTCACCTACCGCAAAGGGGATGGGGACGCGGTCACGCTGGTGAACTACGCCATCGATTCGCAGGACATGATGCTCAACTGAACAGTCGCGTTTCTTACGGTGCCAGTTCGAACTGGACCGAGATCTGCGCGGTAATGTCGAGTTCACCTGCCGCAACCGGGGCCGACGGGGGGGCTGCGGCGACCCGGATCATGTCGCTCTTGGCTCGGATCTGCGGTGAATACCCGCCCGCTTCGCTGATAGAGACGATCCGTACGACACGAAGGCCCGCCGCGCTGGCGTAAAGATCGGCGCGTTCGCGTGCGGCCTTGATGGCCGCGGTGCGCGCTTCGTCCTGCGCCGTCTCGGGCGAGGAGAGGCCGAAGTCGGGGCCGTTGACCTCGTTTGCGCCCGCCAAGACGAGCGCGTCGATCACCGCGCCGTAGTTGTCCAGCTTGCGTTGGCGCACCAGGACGGTGTTGTTGACCTGGTAACCGGTGATCGTGCGCTCGTTCACATCATAGCTGCCGTCCGGGTGGCGGGCGGGCTGCGAATAGACCGGGCTGATATTCAGATTGCTGGTCTGGATGTCCTTCTCCGCAATCCCTGCGCGCTTGAGCGCGGCGAAGACGGCGGTCATGCGCTGCGAGTTCTCGGCAAGCGCGGCGCGGGCGCTGGCGCCTTGCGTGGTGACGCCGGCGCGGAAGTTGGCCATGTCCGGCTCGCGGTTCGAGGAACCTTCCGCATTGACGCTGAGGAGCGTGTGGTTGGCTGCGATCGCGGGTGCCTCGGCCTGCTGGGCCTGGGCCATCGCGGGAAGCGTCACCAGCGTCGCGGCCGCAGCGGCCCAAAGAAGCTTCGATTTCATCGTTGTTTGCACTCCATCATCCTCTCAGAGCTTGTCCAACGACTTGAACGAGAGGATGTTTCGTGGCGATGAACAGAAGGTGCGCGCGGCTGGATATCTGGAATAGAAAGAGCGCTCGGAGGGCCCTTGCCCTCGGGCTTCTTGAACTTTCGACCTCACATTTTACGTGCAGACTTGGCTGCGAAAGGTGCGTGTGCCGATTTCCGGGTTAAGGTGCCATGGCCCTCTGGATCAATTGCTTTCAAAGCGTCTCTTCGATGGCCTTGGCGGCGGCCAGCGGGTCTTCTGCGCCGCGGATCGGGCGGCCGATGACGAGCAGGCTCGCGCCTTTGTCGCGCGCCTCGCGCGGGGAGACGATGCGCTTCTGGTCGGCGAGCTTGCTGTCGGGCAGGCGCAGGCCGGGAACGACGAAGTAGCCGTCCTTCCACTGCTTGTGGATCGCGCCGACTTCGTGGCCCGAGCACACGATGCCATCGAGCCCGGCGGCCTGCGAAAGTTCGGCAAGGCGCAGGGCCTGTTCCATCGGGTCGGCGGTGATGCCGATGGCCGAGAGATCATCGTTGTCGAGGCTGGTCAGCACGGTCACAGCGACGACCTTGGTGTTCTCGCCCGCAGCTGCCTTGGCATCTTCCATCATCGCGCGCCCGCCCGCGGCGTGGATCGTCACAACCGCAGGATTGAGCGTGTTGATCGCCTGCATCGCGGCGGCGACCGTGTTGGGAATGTCGTGAAGCTTGAGGTCGAGAAAGATGGGCAGGCCCACCTTCTGGATCTCGCGCACGCCGTGGTGGCCGTGGGCGCAGAAGAATTCGAGACCGAGCTTGATCCCGCCGACGTGGTCCTTGACCTTGCGGGCCAGCGCTTCGGCGGCGTCGAGGCGGGGGACGTCGAGTGCGAGGTAGACGGGATTGTTGCTCATGGGCTCAGGTATCCGGGGTCAGGGGTGTCGTTTGCGATGTCGTGTCGGACCGGGGGGAGGTGGCGGCGCTGGCCGTGGGTTCCTCGGCGAGCGAGGGCATCGAGCTGGCGTGAAGCGCGTTCTCGAGGCTGGCGATGCGGCGGTTGAGGCGCCAGCGCACAGCCCGGAAGTACAGCCACACCGGCACCATCCCGAGCAAGAAGAAAAACAGGGCAACGAAGCCCACCGGCCAGTCGAAATGGATGTAGTTGCCATCGTCCAATGGCCAGAAGTTCACCGGGACCTTGGTCCAGTTCATGGCGATGAAGGCGACCAGGATGGCCGTGGTCACGATCCAGGCGATGGTGCGGACGGCTTTCATTGAGGCTCCCGATGTTCGTGCCATGCCGGGCCCCGGGCGATGCCGGGGCGCAGCGAAGTGCCGATGCTAAGGCCGAATGGGGGGTAAGGGAAGGCCCCGGTTCATCGGCCCTGTGGCATCGGCGCTGCTTACTTTGCGTCTCAGTCGGCGAAGACGCGCTCGAAGATCGTGTCGACGTGCTTGAAGTGATAGTCGAGGTTGAACTTCTCCTCGATCTGCGCCGCGGTGAGCGCAGCGGTCACTTCCTCGTCGGCCTTGAGCAGCTCCATGAGGGAGAGTTGGCCGTCAGATTCCCACACCTTCATCGCGTTGCGCTGAACGAGACGATAGGAGGTGTCGCGCGAGAGACCTGCCTGGGTGAGGGCGAGGAGGACGCGCTGCGAGTGGACGAGGCCACCCATGCGGTCGAGGTTCTTCTGCATGCGCTCGGGGTAGACGAGCAGCTTGTCGATAACGCCGGTGAGGCGCGCCAGCGCGAAGTCGAGAGTGATCGTGGCGTCGGGGCCGATGAAGCGCTCGACCGAGGAGTGCGAGATGTCGCGCTCGTGCCACAGCGCCACGTTTTCCATAGCGGGCATCGCGTAGGAACGGATGATGCGGGCCTGGCCGGTGAGGTTCTCGGTCAGCACGGGGTTGCGCTTGTGCGGCATGGCCGACGAGCCCTTCTGGCCCGGCGAGAAGTATTCCTCGGCTTCCAGCACTTCGGTGCGCTGGAGGTGGCGGACTTCGACGGCGACACGCTCGATCGAGCTGGCAATGACGCCCAGCGTTGCAAAGAACATGGCGTGACGGTCACGCGGGATGACCTGGGTCGAGACGGGCTCGATCTCGATGCCCATCTGCTCGGCGACGTAGACTTCCACGGCCGGATCGACGTTGGCGAAGGTGCCGACCGCGCCCGAGATGGCGCAAGTCGCGATTTCCTCACGCGCAGCGATCAGACGCTTCTTGGCACGGGCGAACTCGGCATAGGCTTCGGCGAGCTTGAGGCCGAAGGTGACCGGCTCGGCGTGGATGCCGTGGCTGCGGCCGATCGAGGGGGTGTACTTGTGCTCCATCGCGCGGCGCTTGATTGCGGCGAGCAACTCGTCGAGGTCAGCGAGCAGGATGTCGGCGGCGCGCACGAGCTGGACGCTGAGCGTCGTGTCGAGGACGTCCGAGCTGGTCATGCCCTGATGCATGAAGCGGGCTTCGGGGCCGACCTGTTCGGCGACCCAGTCGAGGAAGGCGATCACGTCGTGCTTGAGGACGGCTTCCTTGGCGTCGATGGCTTCGACGTCAACCTTCGGGTTGGTCGCCCACCAGTCCCACAGGGCCTTGCCGGCGGCTTCGGGAACGGTGCCCATTTCGCCCATCTTGACGGCGGCGTGCGCCTCGATCTCGAACCAGATGCGGTAGCGCGCTTCGGGCTCCCAGATCGCGGTCATGGCGGGGCGGGCGTAACGGGGGACCATGCAAGACTCCTTTGGCTGACGCGGCGTCCGCTAGGGCCGCTTCCCGCGAAAGGCAAGTGCAAGGCGCAAGGCTACCCGATGAGCGGGGCGACTTTTTTGGCAGGAGCCTTCTGCGTGCTTGTGCGCTTGGTCTAGGAACCCGCAGTCCCTGGTTGGAGAAATTTCGTGTCCCTGCGCCGCTTTGCACCCGCTACCGCCGCCCTTGCCCTGGGTCTTTCGAGCGCGACTGGAGTCACTGCGCAGGACGTGGCGCCGCTGGGCAGCAACCTGGAGCGTTTCGCCTATCCCTGGCCAGAGAAGCACTTTGCCGTGCGCGTGGGGGACGAGGACGCGCAGATGACTTTCATGGATGTCGCGCCCACCCGGCCGAACGGGCAAAGTGTGGTTCTCCTCCACGGCAAGAACTTCTGCGCGGCGACCTGGGAGAGTACGGCGCGTGCGCTCCTGGCGGCGGGATACCGGGTGATCATTCCCGATCAGCTTGCCTTCTGCAAGTCCTCGAAACCGGACAGCGCGCAATACACGCTCGCGCTGATGGCCGATGCCACGCACCGGCTGCTGGAAGCGCAGGGCGTGGAGAAGCCGATCGTGCTCGCCCACTCGACCGGCGGCATGCTGGCGCTGCGCTATGCGCTGATGTTCCCGCAGGACACCTCGCGGCTGATGCTGATCAATCCGCTGGGGCTTGTTGATCGGATGGAGCAGGGGGTACCCTATGCGCCGCTCGACAAGCTGATCGCGGCCGAGCGCGCCAAGGACCGCGCCTCTATCAAGGGCTATCAGCTGCGGACCTACTACCACGGCGATTGGCGCGCGGACTATGACCGCTGGGTCGACATGCTTGCCGGGCAGTATGCGACCGACGATGATGACGCGGTCGAGATCGCGCAGGCGAAGACCGCCGAGATGATCCTGACCCAGCCGGTTTCCCACGAGTTCGGAAATCTAAGGGTTCCCGTCACGCTGATGATCGGCCGGCTCGATACGACGACCTTTGGCAAGGGGCAGGCCACTGATGCCGTGAAGGCGCGGCTCAAGCCCATTCCCGAAGTGGTCGAGGACGCCGCGGCACGCATGCCCGATGCGCGCATCGTCTGGTTTGAAGGGCGCGGCCATTCGCCCCAGGTTGAAGCACCGGACGAGTTCGAACCCCGCCTGATCCAAGCGCTGGAGAGCCCGGCACCCTGATCCTTTTCCTCCGAATCAGAAGGGCCAGATCATCGGGATCACGATCAGCGTCGTGATCGAGACGAGGATCGTGAGCGGAAAACCGTACTTGTAGAAGTCGGTGAACTTGTACCCGCCTGCGCTGTAGACGAGCGTGTTGGTCTGGTAGCCGATGGGCGTGAGGAAACTGGCCGAGGCGGCAAACATCACCGCAACCACGAACGGGCGCGGGTCGACGTGCAGGGCCTGGGCCAGCGTGATCCCGATGGGGGTCACGACCACGGCCACCGCGTTATTGGTGACAAGTTCGGTCAGGAACAGGCTGAGGAAATAGATCGCGGCCAGGGCGGCAATCGGGCCCAAGCTGCCGAGCCAGGGCGTCGCCCAGCCGACGATGGTTTCGACCAGCCCCGAGCGTTCCAGCCCTGTACCGATCGAGAGCATGGCCACGATAAGCGCAATGATGCGCCAGTCGACCGAGCGGAAGGCTTCCTCGGGTTCGACGCAGCGCCCCGCGAGAACCACGGCGACGCCCATGACGGCGAGGCCCGCGAGCGGCATGAGATCGAACGCAGCGCCGACCACCACGCCGAGCATCGTTGCAATCACGATCCAGGCCTTGTTGCGGCGAAAACCGCGCGAGGTCGGCTCGGCGATGTTGACCAGCTGCTGGTCCTCGACGAGGCGGCGCAGATCTTCGGGCGCGCCCTCAATCAGAAGCGTATCGCCTACTTCGAGGGGGACGCGCTCGAACCGGTCCTCCAGGTTGGTGCCCTTGCGGTGGAGCGCGATAGGGTAGACGCCGTAGCGGCGGCGCAGGCGCAGCTCGAACAGGGTATGCCCGATGATCTCGGCGCCCGGAGCCAGCAGCGTTTCGGCCATGACCGAGTTGCGCGTCGAAAGCTGGACGAGGTGTGGATCCGTGGTGGAGGCGGCCGTCATCGAGATGCGCCCGGCCTCCTTCAGGGACATGAGGTCGCTTGCAGATGTGCGCAGGACCAGGATGTCGCCTTCCTCCAGTGTCTGTGCGGCGAAGTTCCGACGCAGCGACTGGTCGCCGCGCAGCACGTCGACAAGGCGGCGTTCGCTGCGCGAGAGCAGGTCGATGGTCTTGGGCGGCTGGCCGATGTAGGGCGAGCCCGCCTCGATGAAGATCGAGACGACGAAGCGCTTGTTGTCGCTGCCATTGCTCAGGCTTGCCACGGTCTGGCGTTCGGGAAGCAGCTTGTTCGATACGGCGAGCCAGATGACGCCGATGGTGGCGACGATAATGCCCACCGGCGCGATTTCGAAGAGGCCGAAGGGCTCCATGCCAGCGCGGCGCGCGACGCCGTCCACAAGGATGTTGGTCGAGGTGCCGAGCAGGGTGACGGTGCCGCCCAGAACCGCTGCGAAGGAAATTGGCATGAGCACGCGCGAGGCAGGAATGTCGAGCTCGCGGGCAATCGTCATGCCCACCGGGATCATCATCATCACCAGCGGCGTGTTGTTGGTGAACGCCGAAATCGTCGCGATCAGCCCTAGGAATACGCACATGCACAAGAAGGGGTGTGTGCGGCCCAGGCCCGTGATGCACGACGAGAAGAAGTCGAGCGCGCCGGTTCGCACCAGCGCCGAGGACATGATGAACATGCTCACGATCGTCAGCGGGGCGGGATTGCCCATGGCTTCGAGTACATCGTCGGTCACGATGACGCCCAGCAGGAGCAGTACAGCGACAAGGCCCAGTGCCACGACTTCGGGCGCCGCCACCTCGAAGGCAAAGGCAAGAAAGAGGAGAACAAGCAACGGCGCCATGACAAGCGGTGAAGCCAGATCTAGACCGAAATGCATCGATTCCCCTATCGATTGCGCTGAGAACCCAGCGCTTCGTACATGGGTCTAGCGACAATTGTGCAGCGCGCAAAGGCTTTATTTACTACTAAAAAGGTTGATTTAATTGCGAGGTCATTAGAAAAAGTTGGGCTCCGTTTCGTGATGGCACTGGTGGCCGCACAGCTGGGGGCGCCCAAGGTATTTTGCGGTTCCTTCCGCCTGTCGGATGCCGGTCGACTTGCTTACCTGCCAGGTACAGTGGCGCGCGCAAGCTGCCTTTTAGATCAGGCCCTTGGCGCGCAGTGAAACATGCCCCTCGCGGCCGATCACGATATGGTCGTGGACGGTGATGCCGAGCAGGCGTCCGGCCTCGGCGATACGCGTGGTGATGTCGATGTCAGCGCGGCTGGGCTCGGGCGAGCCGGACGGATGGTTGTGGACCAGAATGAGAGCGCTGGCCCCGATGTCGAGGGCGCGGCGGATGACCTCGCGTGGGTGGATCGCGGCCTCGTCGATCGAGCCTTCGCCCACCAGATCGTCGAGGATGAGCATGTTCTTGGTGTTGAGATAGAGCACGCGCACGCGTTCCAGCGTCAGGTGCGCCATATCGATGGTGAGGTAATCGATCAGCGCCTGCCAGGAGCCGATCACCGGGGTCTCACGCACCTTCTGGCGGGCAAGCCGGGTTGCCGCGACGGTGACGATGCGCAGGGCCGCAGCCGTCGCCTCGCCCATGCCGGGGTGCAGGGCCAGCGTGCGAGGATTGGCCTGGAGGACGCCTGCTAGCGTGCCGAAGCGAGCCAGAAGACTGCGGGCGAGGGGCTTCATGTCGCGCCGGGGAACCGCTTGCATCAGAAGCAATTCAATTACCTCGTGGTCGGCAAGAGCCTCGTCTCCGCCGCCCAGGAGGCGCTGGCGGAGCCGCGTGCGGTGGCCCGAGGTATCACTCCCCGCGTCTTTCGCCTTCGTCCTGTCGTGCGCAGCCTTCGTCTCGGCGCGCGCGGGCTGGCTTTCGGTCCGTTCAGGAAAGAGGGGGGTATCGTCTGCCATCGTTGGTTCTGACAATTGCCTTTCCGGCGCGCACAGCGCAAGTGATGGAGCGCATGGCGCAAGACGAGTCCCTGGAAAATAACGAAGAAGAGCGCGCCGCTGAGAAAGCGGCGCGTCCTGTCGCTGCGCGCAGACGTCGGCTGCGGCGAATCGCTTTGGGCATCGGTGTCGCCGGGGTCATGGCACTTGGCAGCGCGTGGATTGCGCGCGAGGATATCGCCGACAATCTTGTCCAGAGCGAGCTTTCCGCGCTCGGGCTGCCAGCAACCTATGACATCGTCCAGATCGGGCCCAACGAGCAGATCGTGCGCAACGTCGTGATCGGCGATCCGGCGCATCCCGACCTGACGATCGCAGAGGTGCGTGTGGCGACGCGGCTCACCTTCGGACTGCCCGGCCTTGGCCGCATAACCCTTGTGCGCCCCCGTCTCTATGGCCGGGTGAAGAATGGCAGCGTCAGCTTCGGCTCGCTCGACAAGGTTCTCTTCGCCGATCCAAAGAGCACAGAGCCGACGCAACTTCCCGATCTCGATCTTGCCGTGAAGGATGGCGGCGCGCTGCTCGTGACCGAAGCGGGGCGGGTGGGGATTAGCCTGGAAGGCCATGGCGCCTTGCGCGGTGGCTTCGAGGGGGAACTCGCCGCAAAGGCCCCCGCGCTGGCCTATGCGGACTGCACCAGCGGTTCGGCGAGCCTTTACGGCAAGTTGTCCGTGGCTGCGGGGCGACCGCGTCTGAAAGGGCCCTTGCGGCTCAAGGATCTCGCCTGTGAAGGGCAGGGGGCCTCGCTTGCGAAGGCCGGGCTCGACCTCGACCTTGAACTCGACGATACGCTGGACAGCGGCCGCGCCTCGCTGAACCTCTCCGCGCAGCGGTTGCGCATGGCCGATGCCGGCGCCGCATCGCTCGAGGGTTCTGCGCAGATTACCTATCGGGGCGGCAGCCTCAATGCGCGCTATGATCTGGCCGCAAGGGACCCGGGCGGCGCGCCGCTTCATCTTTCCCGGCTCGAACTCAGCGGTACGGCCCGGGCTAGCGGTGGTTTTGAAACGCTTTCGCTCGAAACCGACCTGTCAGGTGAGAACCTGCGGCCCGGTTCCGGTCTGGCGTCGGCCCTGCAGGATCTGGCGCGCAGCACGCAAGGTTCCTTCGCTGCCGGGCTCGCCGACCGCATTCGCGTCAATCTTGCCCGGCAACTGCGCGGGAGCACGCTCGAAGCGCGGCTCATCGCGCGCAGCAATGCGCGTGGACGCAGCGTAGTCGTGCCCCAGGCCCGGATCCGGGCGCGCAGCGGCGAAAGCCTGCTTGAACTCTCGCGCATGCAGATGCTGTTTGCCGATGGCGCACCGCGTGTTTCGGGCAACTTCATGACGTCTGGCCGCGGGTTGCCGCGGCTCAACGGGCGCATGGAAACGCGCGATTCGGGTGAGACCGCCTTCTACGTGCAGATGGCCGACTACCGCGCGGGCGAGGACCATGTCGCGATCCCGGAAATGGTCCTGCGCCAGCGGGGCAACGGCGATCTTGAGATGTCGGGCGAAGTGCGGCTGGGCGGAGCGCTGCCGGGCGGGTCGGTCCGCAAACTGCGTGTGCCGGTCTCGGGGCGCTGGAAGAGCAATGGCGATCTTGCGCTCTGGTCCTCGTGCACCACGGTCACCTTCGATGCGCTCTCCATGGCGAATCTGACACTCGATGCGAACCGCCTCTCGCTGTGCCCGTCCAAGGGCGGGGCAATTGCGCGCTATGATCGCGGCGGCTTTGCCTTTGCAGCGGGTGCCCCTGCGCTTGAACTTTCCGGTCATCTCGGCGCATCCGAAGTGCGGCTGGCGACCGGTCCGGTTGGGCTTGCCTATCCCGGAACGCTTGCAGCAAGCGATATCGCCGTGGCGTTGGGGGCCGAGGCGGCGCCTTCGCGCTTTTCCATTGCCAACCTGACGGCCGATCTCGCGGGCGATGTCGCGGGGACCTTCGAGAATGCGGACGTTGCGCTCGCTGCCGTGCCGCTTGACCTGCACGAGGTTGCCGGGCGCTGGAGCTATGCCGGGGGTGTGCTGCGGCTCGACGATTCGCAGTTCGTCCTTGTCGACAGGGACAAGGACGCCCGTTTCGAGCCGATGGTGGCGCGCGGCGGTTCGCTGGAGCTCGCCGACAATGTGATTTCTGCTTCGGTCCGTTTGCGTGAACCGCAATCGGATCGCGCGGTGGGCCGTGTCGACATCGTCCATGACCTGGGCACTTTGCGCGGGCATGCCGATCTCGTGGTCGATGGACTGACGTTTGGTGACAATCTCCAGCCTGAACAGCTGTCGACCAACCTGCGCGGCATCGTCTCGCTCGTCGAGGGGACGGTCACGGGGGAGGGGCGGATCGACTGGAAGGGCGATGCCATCGCCAGTCGCGGACGCTTTGCCAGCGACGGCCTTGATTTTGCAGCGCCCTTTGGTCCGGTTGAGGGGCTGTCGGGCGAGGTTGTCTTCACTGACTTGCTTGGCATGGTCACGGCCCCCGACCAGCGCCTGGACATCGCCTCGATCAATCCGGGTATCGAGGTCACGGACGGGACAATTTCCTTTGAGATGCAGCCCGGTTATCGCCTCGTCGTGAACGGCGCGAAGTGGCCGTTCATGGACGGGGAGCTGACTCTCGCGCCCACCACGATGACCGTCGGGGCCCTCGAGACCCGCCGTTACACGCTGAACGTGGAAGGGCTGAACGCAGCCAGTCTTGTGCGGCACATGGAACTCGACAACATCTCGGCGAGCGGCGTCTTCGATGGCCAGTTGCCGATCGTTTACGATCAGAACGGCGCGCGGATCGAGAACGGCAGCCTCGTTGCGCGCGAACCGGGCGGGAATGTCGCCTATGTCGGGGCGCTCAGTTACGAAGATCTCTCGACCATGGGCAACTTTGCCTTCGATGCGCTCAAGTCGATTGATTACAAGACGATGGAAGTGACGCTCAACGGCTCGCTCTCGGGTGAGATCATCACCCAGCTGCGCTTCACCGGAATCAGCCAGGGGACAGGGGCCAAGCGCAATTTCCTGACCCGCCAGATCGCAAGGCTGCCGGTGCGCTTCATCGTCAATATCCAGGCACCGTTCTTCCAGCTCTTCGGCAACATGCGCTCGCTCTACGATTCGAACTACGTGGTCGATCCGCGCGAGCTCGGCCTTGTCGCCAAGGACGGCACATCCAAAGCCGAAGAGGGCGCTGTCGCTCCGTTCATCTCCATTCAGCCTCCAGTCAGCGAGGACACTCCATGATTACGTGCAATTTGACCACACCGCCCTTCGCTGCAAAAGGGATGCACACGGTTCGCCGGGCGAACCCGAAGCAGGGCAAGGGAGCGAGGTCCGTGATGCGGGCGATGGCACTAGCAGGTTTGGGGCTGGGCGTGATACCGACGCTGGGAGGCTGCGTGAATGTGTCCGCACCCGACAAGCCCATCGTGATCGAGCTCAACATCAATATCCGCCAGGAGGTTATCTACCGATTGGCCGCCGATGCCGCGAACACCATTGAGGAAAATCCGGAGATCTTCTGATGCGCAGCCTTATCGAGAAACCCGTGGCCGCAACGGCGTTGGCCCTCGCCATGCTGGTGGGTCTGGGCATGGTGGCGCCGGCTGGTGCCCAGTCGCGCGGCGAGGCCTATTCCGCGGCCAAGGCGCAAGGCCAGGTTGGCGAGCAGCGCAACGGCTATCTCGGCGTGGTCGGCAACCAGAGCGCGGACGTGCGCTCGATGGTGCGCGATATCAACAACAAGCGCCGCGCGATCTACACCTCGAAGGCCGCCAGCCTGTCGAGCACGATCGACGAGTACGCTTTTACGACGGCCTGCCGCCTTATCACGGAAACCTCGCCTGGTGAGAAGTACGAGGGTCTGGACGGAAGTTGGAAGACGCGCGGCGCCGGAGCGCCCGAACGCGATCCCAAGTGTCCGTGAATGCGGCGCAACCCATAGAATTTCTTCTCTTCGATTTAGGTCTTATGCGAAGGCTCTTTCCTGAAAAACGGGAGAGGGCCTTTCGCTTTTGTAGGACAATTCTATTTTGATGCGCGACGCCGCACTTTTGCGGGGCTGCGGAATTAGGTTATCGCTAACTTCCAATTCGCAGCGTGGGGCCGCGACGGGCTAGCCTGTGCAGATCGGTGGTTCGTCATGTGGCTGCCATGGTTGACTCGGGAAAAGCCCCACCCTAAGGGGTCGGCGCCCAAGACGGGCAACTGTCGAACGCGTCACTCGTTCCTGATTGATAAAAGGAGCTAAGGACATGAGCGATAAGGACCCCGTCCAAGGCCCTGTTGGCGAGGATGCGCGCATCCGGGCGCTCGACGAGAGGTTGAAGGACCTCCGCGAGCGCGAAGAAGTGCGCAACCAGCCGAAAGCAGGCGTGGAAGCCGATGAGAATTACCGCATCGGAAACCGCGTTCTTTCGGAGCTGCTGGGGGGAATTGCAGGTGGCCTGTTCCTGGGGTGGCTCATTGACCATTTCGCAGGTACAAGCCCCTTGGGTCTGTTGGGGATGATGTTCTTCGGAATATTCATTGCCTTCAGGAACATTATCCGGATTACGAACCGGCGCCCGGACTGATCTCTCCATTTTTCGATGGGGCAAGGGGGTCAGGAAAGGGCGCTGCCGTTCACAGGCGACAGGGATATTCGCGTGGCAGCCGAAGCGAAGGTCGATCCGATGCACCAGTTCACCATCGAGCCGTTGTTCGGCTCGGGTCACTGGTCCATCGCGGGGTATAATATCGCCTTTACGAACAGTGCGCTCTGGATGGCGATCGCCACCGTGGCGCTCCTTATCTTTGTGGCGGGGGGCTCGAAGCGTCAGCTCGTTCCCGGTCGCTGGCAGATGGCGGTGGAAACCTTCACCGGGTTTGTGGACGGCATGCTGGCCGCCAATGTCGGCCCCAACGGCAAGAAGTATGTCCCGTACATCTTCTCGCTCTTCATGTTCATTCTTTTCGCCAATGTCCTCGGTCTTCTTCCGATCGGCGTTCTGGGCCTGCACGCCTTCACGTTCACCAGCCACTTCTCGGCGACCGGTGTCCTGGCGATCATGTCCTTCGCGATCGTGCTGATCGTCGGCTTTGTGAAGCACAAGCTGCACTTCTTCTCGCTGTTCGTGCCGCACGGTACGCCCGCCGCGATGGTGGTTCCGATCTTCTTTGTCGAACTCGTCTCGTTCCTGGTGCGTCCGTTCAGCCTTGGCCTGCGTCTCTTCGTTGCGATGATGGCCGGCCACGTTCTGCTCGAAGTGCTTTCCAGCTTCGTGATCGACTCGGGCAACGCCAACATTGGCCTCTTCGCCATTGCCGGCCTGCCCAGCTTCATCCTGATGATCGGTATCTGCGCTCTCGAGCTGCTTGTCGCCGGCATCCAGGCCTACGTTTTCGCCCTTCTCACCTGCGTCTATCTCAACGACGCCGAGAATCTTCACTGATCTCAAGTTTTACCGCCTCAAACATTCGGGCATACCAAAGGGAGTTTTTGAAATGGACGCAGAAGCTGCAAAGCTGCTTGGTGCAGGTTTCGCCGCTATCGGTGCTGGTCTCGCCTCGATCGGCGTGGGCAACGTGTTCGCCAAGTTCCTCGAAGGCGCGCTGCGCAACCCGGGTGCTGCCGACGCGCAGCAGGGCCGTCTCTTCATCGGCTTTGCCGGTGCCGAGCTTCTCGGTCTTCTCTCGTTCGTTATCGCGGCTCTGCTGATCTTCGCCGCGTAATCGCGGACTGATCCAGACCACACTGATCCGCATCCGGCTGCCCTGACCCTTTGGTAGGGCAGCCGGATCGCGGAACACTTTTTCCGGCCACCTCGACCACAGGGCTGACCCATGCCTCAGATCGAACAGCTTGCCGCAACCTTTTCCAGCCAGATCTTCTGGATGCTGGTGTTCTTCGGTTTCACCTTCTTCGTCATAGGACGGGGCATGGTTCCGAAGATCATGGACACGGTTGCGAAGCGCGACACCCAGATTGCCGACGACCTCCTTGCCGCCGAGCGCGCGCGCAAGCAGGCGGATGCCGAAGAGGAATCCTGGCGGGAGCGTGAAAACGCCAACCGCGCCAAGGCCCACGCCCTGATCGCCGAGGCCCGTGCCACGGCCGCGACCGAAACCGAGCAGCGCCTCGCCGCCGCCCAGGTCACGATCGACGGCAAGATCGCCGAAGCCGAAGCTGGCATCGCTGCCGCTCGCAAGGCTGCGGCAGACGAAATCGAAACGGTTGCAGCCGAAGCTGCCCGTGACATCATCGGCCGTGTTGCCGGTCTCTCGCTCGACGAGGGCCAGGTCCGCGCCGCCGTGAAGGAGAACCTGGTCCATGGCTGATACCCCTGCCGTCCAGTCCTCCCTGGAAAACGAAGGCGCGCACGTCGAAGCGGCCGCCGAGACCCACGCGGGTGTCGAGCACCACGCCGAGCCGATGCTGCTGGGCTTTGCCCCTCCGGCGATGGTCGTCAGTGCCTCGATGCTGGTGCTTCTGGGCATCGCTCTATGGAAGGGCGTTCCCAAGGCCATCGGCCGCGGTCTTGATTCCCGCATCGCGGACATCAAGGCCCAGCTCGAGGAAGCCAAGACCCTGCGCGCCGAGGCAGAAGCCCTGCGCAAGGAGTATGCCGACAAGATCGCCGGTGCCGAAAAGGACGCCGCCGAAATGCTTGAGCATGCCCGCAAGGAAGCGGTCGCCATCGTTGCCAAGGCTGAAACCGACACGGCGGACGTCATTGCCCGCCGTGAGAAGATGGCCGAAGACAAGATCGGTGCTGCCCAGCTTGCAGCCGTTGCCGACCTTCGTGCCGTTGCGGCTGACGCAGCCACTGCGGCTGCCCGCGGCCTCATTGCTGGCAACCACTCGGCTGATGCCGACAAGGTTCTGGTCAATCAGGCGATTTCCGGGATCTGATTGCTTAGGGTCTCCCGGGAGATCCTGCGGAAATCCCAACACGAAAAAAGCCCCTGCCGTTCGGTGGGGGCTTTTTTCGTGTTAGGAGATAGGCCTGAGCGCCGGGTAGACGCGTTGTGCGCTAGTCCGAAGACCGGCGCACAACGCATTGTTGGATCAGGCCTCGCCCCAGATGTCCTGGGCAATGTTGACCACGAGCTCCAGCTTGCGGCGCTGGTCATCGACAGTCAGCGAGTTGCCGTGTTCGGTCGAGGAGAAGCCGCACTGCGGCGCGATGCCGAGCTGGTCGATGTCGACGAACTTGTTGGCCGCTTCGAACTGGCGCTTGATGGCGTCTTTCGATTCAAGTTCGGGCGTCTTGGTGGTGATGAAACCGGCCATGATGCGCTTGTCGCCCTTTGGCAGGAGTGCGAGCGGCTCCAGGCCACCGGCGCGGTCGGTGTCGTATTCCATGAAGTAGATGTCGACATCGGTGCCGTTGAAGATGGCATCGGCGGCCGCGTCGTAGCCGCCGGTCGCAGCGTAGGTCGAACGGAAGTTGCCGCGGCACATATGCATGCCGATGGTCATGTCCGACGGGCGGTCCTTGATCGCCTCGTTCAGCATCCAGGCGTAATCGGTGATGAGCTGATCGGGATCCTGGCCCATCGCCAGGCGCTGTTCGCGCTGCTTGGGGTCACCGAGGTAGGCAAAGAAGATGTCGTCCATCTGGAGGTAGCGGCAACCGGCGGCGTAGTAGGCTTCGACCGCAGCCTTGTAGGTGGCGGCGATGTCCGCCATCAGCACCTTCTGATCGCGGTACTTCTCGGGCAGCACGTCCGAGGGATCGGTGCGGAAGTGGACGGCCGAGGGACCGGGAATCGAGATCTTCGGGCAAACCGTGGTGTGGTCCTTCACGAAGGTGAAGTGCTCAAGCATCGGGTGGTCGGCGGGGAAGCCCAGCGTGTCGGTGATGGTCGGGCGGACCGGCGGGATCTTCACACCGTGGAATTGCACGCCCTCATCGCGCGTGCGCAGTTCCAGGCCATTGAGCATGCCCATGAAGTCGAAGTGCCAGAAAGCGCGGCGCGCTTCGCCATCGGTGACGACATTGAGGCCGACCTCTTCCTGCATCTTGATCAGGTCGGGGATGGTCGCGTCTTCGGCGGCGCGCAGGGTTGCAGCGTCGGCACCCTCGATGCGGGCCTTGGCGACGGGCTCGGGGCGAAGCAGGCTGCCGACGTGGTCGGCGCGAAAGCGGGGTTTGGACATGGACGTATGACCCTTCTTGCTGGTCCGTTGTGCGTGCGGCGAGGAGCCACATGCCTGTTCTGGCTCCGGCGGGCAGGGGCGTGCGCGGAGGGTCGGAAGAAGGGGCCCCTCCCTTGGGGATGGCCAGCCTTGCTCCGCGTCCGCAGGGCTCCTTATGTCCCGGCGCGGTTCGTGGTGCCGTGGTCGCGATCCTAGCATGCTGCAGCGCAGCGGCAGGAACGGCGACAGCGGCCTTAGAGCGCAGCGGGGCAGCACCGTCAAGTTAGATATAAAGAGTTCTTTATATGTGTTCTGCTGCCAGTGTCGTGGCGCGGAGGTCGCTGAAACTTCGTTGTTTCGGTATTCTCACCGCCAGTGCTCGGGATGAAGAGTGGGAGGACTGACGCGGCCATATCGCTGGCCTGTGGAGCGGCGCTGGTTTGCCTTCACGGTCGGTTGAGGCAGTCTTGGGCGGGCTGTTGCATCAGGGCACGCCCGCCCCGGTTCAGAAGTTGTCCTTGGCGGCGCGCAGGGCGGCAAAGGTTGCGACAGGGTCACCCATTTGACCTTCGGGTGCCCAGCGAGCAGAAAGGTCGGCATCGTCGGCGCGCAGGAAGGGGTTGGTGGCGAGTTCGCGCTGGAGCTTGCTTGGCACGGTCGGCAGGCCGTCGGCGCGCCAGCGGGCTATGTCCTCGCCATAGGCGGCAAGCTCGGCGTTGTTGGGGTCGGCGTGAAGCGCGAACTTGAGATTCGCCTCGGTGTATTCGTGAGCGCAGTAGATCAGCGTGTCGGCCGGGAGCGCCTTGATCCGCTTGAGACTGGTCCAGAACTGTTCGGGGCTGCCCTCGAACATGCGTCCGCAGCCAAGGGCGAAGAGGCTGTCGCCCACGAAGGCCATGCGCGCACCCGCAAGCCAGTAGGCGCAGTGGCCCAGTGTATGGCCGCCCACGTCCAGGACCTTGCCCTCACGATCGCCGATCTTGACGATGTCGTCCTGCGTTACCATCCGGTCGACGCCTTCGATCTTGCCCGCATCGCCTTCGGGTGCGGTGATCGTGCAGCCTGTCGCGGCTTTGATCGCCATGTTTCCGCCCGCGTGGTCGGGGTGCCAGTGGGTGTTCCAGATCTGGGTGATCTGCCAGCCCTTGTGGCCAGCCTGTTTCAGGTATTCCTCGGCATCGGGAGTGTCGATGCAGACCGTTTCGCCGTAGGCGCTATCGTGTAGCAGGTAGCCGTAATTGTCGTTCAGGCACGGAAACTGGTGAACTTCGAGCATGGCCGCTCCTCTCTCCTTGCGTGGCCGTGACTCTAGGCAAAGGGCCTTGCGTGTCAAAGGAAGTCGGGACCTGGCGGCCTTGCTTCAGTGCAATGGGTGTAAGTGCACGGGCCGGCGCAGGAGCAGGAGGAAGGCAAGCGCGCCGATCAGGAGAACGGAGGCGACCGCCTGCGTCTGGAAGGTTATATAATGCACGTAGCGGCTTATGAAGAACACGCAGACTAGCGAGCCAGCTGCGACAGCCGAGATGTGCCCGAGGATCGACATGGGCGCGCGCTCCTCAGGCCTCATGGCGCGTGCCGTGCGCACGGCGAGGACGAGCGCGAGCACTTCCAGCCCGGCGACCAGCGCAAAGGCCGGTGGCGGCAGGAAGGCGGTGACGATGGCGAGGACGACGAAGAGGGCGCCAACGCGGTCGCGCCGGGCTTGAAGGAGTGTGCCCAGCGGGCTCTTGCGGGAATGGCTCATGGGCCGTGCGTTAGGCCAGCCGGGGCGGGAAGGCAAATGTCCCGGGCGCCGGCGTCAACCGTGTTTGCGGATGCCCCGCGGAACTGGCCTCAGGCTTCGGGGATGGTGGTCTGGGGGCCGGCTCGGTTGCGTCGTGAAGCGCCAGTTCGAGCGCCGGACCCACGCCGATCAGGGGCATGAAGTTAAGCGGGGGAATGCGCACGTCCCCGAGGAACTGATCCCAAGCCCAAACGAGGAAGAGGGCCAGCGTTGTGCCCAGGATAAGGCGGTACGTCACAGGCCAGGCCGGGCGCGGGGAGATGGCGCCGGGACCTGTGCCGCCTATGCAAAGCGCCTGCACGAGGGTGACAAGACCGGCGACGATCCGCAGGGCATATCCTGGGGCGCTGGGCGCAAGCGGGCGGCCAAGCAGGGCGCAGGCCATGGACAATGCGCACCAGCCCACGAGCGTGAGCGCTATGGCAAGGCCGTAACGGCCGACAAGGTCCACGGTCGCGGCTCGGGTCATGCGGGGAGGTTAGCCGTGTACGCGCAGAAGCAAAAGCCCGCCCGGATCGCTCCGGACGGGCTCTTGGTGATTTCAGCTTCGGTGAGGCTGAAAGGACCGATTAACGGGCCTTCAGAGCTTCGCCGAGGATGTCGCCGAGCGAAGCGCCCGAGTCCGACGAACCGTACTGCTCCACGGCTTCCTTCTCTTCGGCCAGCTGACGGGCCTTGACCGAGAAGTTCGGCTTCTTGGAACGGTCGAAGCCGGTGACCATGGCGTCGAGCTTCTGGCCAACCTGGAAACGGTCGGGGCGCTGCTCGTCGCGGTCACGGCCGAGGTCCGAACGCTTGATGAAGCCGGTCGCGCCGTCTTCGCCAGCCTGGACTTCAAGACCGCCGTCGCGGACTTCGAGAACGGTGACGGTGACGGTTTCACCACGGCGCAGCGAGCTGCCACCGGTAACCACGCCGCCAGCGGCCGGAGCGCCACGCTCAAGCTGCTTCATGCCAAGGCTGATGCGTTCCTTGTCGACGTCGACGTCGAGAACCACGGCCTGGACGACCTCGCCCTTGCGGTGCAGGGCCAGGGCGTCTTCACCCGAGATGCCCCATGCGATGTCGGACATGTGGACCATGCCGTCGACGTCGCCATCGAGGCCGATGAACAGACCGAATTCGGTCGCGTTCTTGACTTCGCCTTCGACGGTCGAGCCAACCGGGTGACGCTCCGCGAAGCCTTCCCAGGGGTTCTGCTGGGCCTGCTTGAGGCCGAGCGAGATGCGACGCTTGTCGGAGTCGACCTCGAGAACCATGACTTCGACTTCCTGCGAGGTCGAAACGATCTTGCCCGGGTGGACGTTCTTCTTGGTCCAGGACATTTCCGAAACGTGGACCAGGCCTTCGATGCCCGGCTCCAGCTCCACGAAGGCGCCGTATTCGGTGATGTTGGTGACCGTGCCCGAGAGCTTCGCGCCGACCGGGTACTTGACCGCTGCGCCTTCCCAGGGATCGCTTTCCAGCTGCTTCATGCCGAGGCTGATGCGCTGGGTGTCCTGGTTGATGCGGATGATCTGGACGGTGACGGTGTCGCCGATGGCGATCACTTCGCTCGGGTGGTTGACGCGCTTGTAGCTCATGTCGGTGACATGGAGCAGGCCGTCGATGCCGCCGAGGTCAACGAACGCACCGTAGTCGGTGATGTTCTTGACGACGCCGTCGATGACCTGGCCTTCGCTCAGCTTGTCGATGAGCTCGCTGCGCTGTTCGGCGCGGGTCTCTTCGAGGACGGCGCGGCGCGACACGACGATGTTGCCACGGCGACGGTCCATCTTGAGGATCTGGAAGGGCTGGGGCACGTCCATCAGCGGGGTAACGTCGCGCACGGGGCGGATGTCGACCTGCGAGCCGGGGAGGAACGCCACGGCGCCGTCGAGGTCGACGGTGAAGCCGCCCTTGACGCGGCCGAAGATCACGCCTTCGACGCGCTTGCCTTCACCAAATTCGTTCTCGAGCTTGTCCCAGGCGGCTTCGCGGCGGGCGCGGTCGCGCGACAGCATGGCTTCGCCGTCGGCGTTTTCGACGCGGTCAACGTAGACTTCGACTTCGTCGCCGACCTTGAGGCCGTGCTCGTCTTCACCGCGCGCGAATTCGCGCAGCGGCACGCGGCCTTCGCTCTTGAGGCCTACGTCGATGACGGCCTTGTCGTTTTCGATTGCGGTGATCGTGCCCTTGACGACGCGGCCTTCGAAGCCGTCGTCAGCCACGCCACCGAGCTGCTCGTCGAGCATCGCCGCGAAATCGTCGCGGGTCGGATTGGCAGAAGTAGCCATTAAGAGGTTATCCTCAGATTGTACGTTTTTCCGGCCAGGCGGTTGTTTCCGCCGGTCTTTCTCCGCCATCCGCACCATTGCATCGACGGGCCAAAAGGGCCGAACTGCCGTGCAGGCCGGATACCTGCACAGCGCTCTCAGAGCCGAATGATCGGCCCCTCGAACCGGCGCCCCTTACGCGCGTGGGGCGGGAAATGCAAGGGAAATGGCGGGGTGTGCGGGGGAGTGCACACGTTTCCTGTCCGAGGTGGCTGGCGGGCCGGATTCGCTTGATGTCTGTCAATTCATCGAAACGCGATTGGGCCCAAGTCATTGAATAGCTGAAAACTTGATGCGAGCTGGAGAATTGCCATGAAAGCCGTGCGCGTCATTGAAGGCGGCCGCCCGCCGGAAATCGTCGATATCGCGAAGCGCGAGCCGGGGCCCGGGGAAGTCCTCCTGCGGATCGGCGGCGCGGGTGTTTGCCACTCCGACCTCCACGTGCTCGACGGCGAAGTGCTGCTCAAGGGGCCCTTTACGCTCGGCCATGAGAACGCAGGCTGGATCGAGGCGCTGGGGCAGGGCGTTAAGGGCTTGATGGAGGGCGACACGGTCGCCGTCTAGGGGCCGTGGGGCTGCGGTTCGGGCCACCACTGCCAGACCTCGGCGGAAAATTGCTGCGAGAACCACGCAAGCCTTCCGATCTTCGGCGGCGGCCTTGGTTCCGACGGGGGTATGGCCGAATATATGATCGTGCCCGATCCGCGTTTGCTGGTGCCGCTAGGTGATCTAGATCCCGCGCAGGCAGCGCTGCTGAGCGATGCCGCGTTGACGCCCTACCACGCGATCAGGGCGGCACAGGCCAAGGCGACGCCTGATGCGACTGTGCTCGTCACCGGGATCGGCGGGCTTGGGTAGATGGTTTTCCAGATCCTGAAGGCCACCTGTTCCTCGCGCATCGTTGCCGCCGATAGCAGCGCGGACAAGTTGGAGACGGCGCGGAAGCTGGGGCCGGATGTCGTTGTCAATTCGGGCTCGAAGAGCGCCGAGGAGGAAATTCGCGATCTTGTCGGCGGGCGGGCGTCACTGTGGCGCTTGATTTGGGTGAGGCGCAGCCGACGATCGATCTGGAGAGCTCGCTGATCGGGCGTGACAGTCGCCTTATGATCGTCGGGCTGGCGGGCGCTACGCTCAGCTGCAACGCGAACACCATACTCTATGGTTCGCAGGTCATGGTTCCGTATTGGGGCACGCGGGCTGAACTGATCGAGGTCATCGCGCTTGCCCGCAGCGGATAGATCAAGGCGGATCTCGAGACGCACGATCTTGATGAGGCCGCCACGGTCCATGACCGGCTGCGTGAGGGCAAGGTGCCCGGGCGTGCGGTGCTGGTGCCCTGATACTGTGGGTGATGCCGTTACATGAAGAAGGGGCCACAAGCGCTATACTTGCGGCCCCTTCTTCAAGGTGTGTGTGACAAGGCTGGCGTTATCGGGCGCGGAAGGCCTCCACCGCGGCAATGGCCGCCGCGATGGCCTCTTCGCGGCGCAGGTCCGAGGTATCGATCTCGACGGCGCCTTCTGCAATAACCAGCGGAGCATCCTTGCGGCCCCGGTCGCGCTCGTCGCGCGCGGCGAGGTCGGTAGCGATGGCCTCCAACGCGACGTCGCGATTCTGCTCCTGCATTTCCAGGAAACGGCGCTGTGCGCGGGCCTCCACGCTAGCGGTCACGAAAAGCTTGGCTTCGGCCTCGGGCGCGATGACGCTGGCGATGTCGCGCCCGTCAAGGACAGCGCCGCCCGGCTGTGTGGCAAAGCTGCGCTGGCGTTCGTAGAGCGCTTGGCGCACCGGCGGATGAATCGAAACTCGGCTTGCCAGGCCCCCGGTTACCTCCGAGCGAAGCTCCGGGTCGGCAAGCAGGTCGTCGGGGAATGCGCAGGCCGCCAGGGCGTCCTCAGCGATATCAGGATTGCCCCCGTTTTTCGCGCACTGGCGTCCGACCGCGCGATAGAGCAGGCCCGTGTCGAGATGCGGCAGGCTGTAGTGCGCGGCCAGGGCCTTGGCGATGGTGCCCTTGCCCGAGGCAGTGGGGCCGTCGACGGCTATGATCATGCGACAAGTCCTTCGAGCATCGATTCGAATACGGGGAAGCTGGTGGCGATGGGGCGGGTGTCGTCGACAAGCACGCCCTCCTGGCTTGCCAGGCCTGCTACAGCCATCGACATGGCAATACGATGGTCGAGGTGCGTGGCGATCTCTATTCCTGTGGGGGTGCCGGGAAGGAGCTTGCCGCCGGTCCCGGTGATGACAAGGCCATCCTCGCGCTCTTCCAGAGTGGCGCCAGCGGCGGTGAGGGCGCTCGCCATGACCGCGAGCCGGTCCGATTCTTTGACGCGCAATTCGTCGAGGCCGCTCGTCGTCGTCACGCCTTGCGCCACCGAAGCGGCCACAAACAGGGCCGGGAATTCGTCGATCATGCTGGGTGCGACATCCGGGTCGACCACGATGCCCTTGAGCGCGGAGTGACGCACGTGAAGGTCTGCGACTGGCTCGCCGCCGACATCACGTTCGTCGAGCTTCTCTATCTGGCCGCCCATCGCGATGAGGACGTCCACCAGGCCGGCGCGCGTCGGGTTAAGGCCCACGTTCTCGATCACGACATCGCTGCCCGGCGTGATGAGCGCAGCGACAAGGAAGAAGGCGGCCGAGGAGGGGTCGCCCGGCACCTCGATGGTCTGGGGCTTGAGTTCCGCTTCGCCTGTCAGCGTAATGATGCGCGTGCCGTCGGTTTGCGTCTCGACGTGCAGTTCCGCTCCGAATCCCTTGAGCATTCGCTCGGAATGGTCGCGGGTGGGGACGGGCTCGACAACGGTTGTCGTGCCAGGGGTGTTGAGGCCGGCGAGCAGGATCGCGCTCTTCACCTGCGCGGAGGCGACGGGAAGCGTGTAGGTGATCGGCACGGCAGGGCTTGCGCCGCGCACGATGAGGGGCAGGCGCCCACCCTCGCTCGCCTCGAAGCTGGCGCCCATCTGCGAAAGAGGCGTAATGACCCGGTTCATCGGGCGCTTGGAGAGCGAATCATCGCCTGTGAAGCTGACGTTGATCGGGTGGCTCGCGACAAGGCCCATGAGAAGGCGGGTCGAGGTTCCCGAATTGCCCATGTCGAGCGGGCCCTGTGGCTGGAGGAGTGCGCCCACGCCCACACCGTTCACCGTCCACGCACCTTCACCCGTGCGCTCTACGTGCGCGCCCATAGCGCGCATCGCCGCCGCGGTGGCTAGGACGTCCTCACCTTCGAGAAGGCCGGTGACTTTGGTTTCACCGACGGCGAGCGCGCCCAGCATGATCGAGCGGTGGCTGATCGACTTGTCGCCAGGTACGCGGATGCGGCCCTTGAGCGGACCTTGCGCGGTGAAACGGCGCGGAGTGGCGGATGCGGCGTCGTGGGCAGAGGAAGTCACGGGGCAGGGCGTCTTTCTGGGCTAGGCAAAGGGCGGAAAATTGCGGCGGCTTTTGACAGCGGCAGCGGCCCATGGCAAGGCGCGCGCCCTGAGGTGGCTTCAATGCCTGATCGTGTGCCCTGGCTGCCGGTCTCTGTGCCGGTTCGTGCGAGGTGCTTGATCTTGAAGCGGGGCCTTTCCATCCTATAACGGATTTTTCCAGCGCCCGTGTCTTCGCGGGTCGCCCAAGACGAGGACATTTCATGGCCAAACCTGAATGGGGCGCCAAGCACGGCTGCCCGAAATGCGGCACCCGTTTCTACGATCTGGGCAAGGACGACCCGGTGACCTGCATCGAATGCGGCCACACCTGGGCGCCCGAGCCGGTGCTCAAGTCCAAGCAGCCGATCCCCTATGAGGAAACGGAAAAGAAGGAAAAGGTCGAGGAGCAGGACAACGACCTGGCCGATGACGATCTGGACATCGATGACGACGGCGATTCGCCCGACAACGATGTGGATCTGGGCGGCGACGACGATCTTGGTATCGCGGGCGGCGGTGACGACGACGACGATCGCGACGAGTAAGATACTCTCCTGGGGCGCCTCCCGGGAGATGGGCCGATGCCACGTACAAGGGGCATCGGCTAGCCGGCGCCGGTCACCCGGTACGGCAAGGTTGGGAGCTAACGGCCGCGCAAGGGCTTGGTTTTGGCTCAAATTCTGGCCGGAGCAGAAAAATTTCATTTTTTTGAAAAAAGTTCTTGCCAGTCTGACCGACCTAACCTAGATGGCGCTTCACCGGACGGGGCGACGCTCCAAACGGTAACACAGACCGGCCTGCCCAGACCGGTTTTTCGAAATGGCACGGGGCCTTAGCTCAGCTGGGAGAGCGCTACAATGGCATTGTAGAGGTCAGCGGTTCGATCCCGCTAGGCTCCACCATTTCTAGCCAGATGCCGCTTTCTCGCAAGAGAGCGGCTTCTGTTGTATCAGTTTCGCGCGATGTGCGTACCACGCTGGTTGACGAGGTTTCGTCTACCGGCGTTTTTCGCGTACTGTCCCGCGTGCGTCGGTCGGCGAGGTTTCGCCCGCCGGCGTTTTTGGCGTTCGACGGGTCTCGTCGCTTTGCAAGGCGCGGTCAGTCAAAGAGGAGCAAGGTCATGTTCGACAGCCTTTCCGATCGTCTCGGCGGTGTGTTCGACAAGCTGCGTGGCCGCGGCGCGCTCAAGGAGCAGGATGTCCGCGACGCCATGCGCGAGGTGCGCATCGCGCTGCTTGAGGCCGACGTCGCTCTACCTGTCGTGCGCCGCTTCGTCGATCGCGTCACCGAAAAGGCCATCGGCCATTCGGTGCTGCGTTCGGTCACGCCCGGCCAGCAGGTCGTCAAGATCGTCAATGATGAGCTGATCGAGACCCTGGGCGGCGATGTGACGCCTGAACTGGATCTTGCCGCCAGCCCGCCCGTCGTCATCATGATGGTAGGTCTGCAGGGCTCGGGTAAGACCACCAGTACGGCGAAGATTTCCAAGCTCCTCAAGGACAAGCAGGGCAAGAAGGTCATGATGGCCTCGCTGGACGTGAACCGTCCGGCCGCCCAGGAACAGCTCAAGGTCCTGGGTGAGCAGACCGGCGTTGCAACGCTTCCTATCATTGCCGGCCAGCAGCCGACCGAAATCGCAACCCGCGCGATGCAGGCCGCCAAGCTGCAGGCCGTCGACGTTCTCATGCTCGACACCGCTGGTCGCCTCCATGTCGACCAGCAGCTGATGGACGAGATGAAAGCGGTCGCCGGGATCGCCACCCCGCGCGAGACGCTGCTGGTTGTAGACTCGCTGACGGGTCAGGACGCGGTCAACGTTGCGCAGAGCTTTGCGGGTGAAGTCGATCTTACCGGTGTCGTGCTGACCCGCATGGACGGCGATGCGCGCGGCGGTGCGGCGCTCTCGATGCGTGCGGTCACCGGCAAGCCCATCAAGTTCGCCGGTACCGGCGAGAAGATGGACGCGATCGAGGTATTCCACCCGAGCCGCGTTGCCAACCGCATCCTTGGCATGGGCGATATCGTCTCGATGGTCGAGAAGGCCGCCGAAGCGGTCAAGGTCGAGGAGGCAGAAGAACTTGCCAAGCGCATGGAGCAGGGCAAGTTCGACCTTAACGACCTGCGCACCCAGCTGCGTCAGATGCAGAACATGGGCGGCCTCGGAATGCTGGCGGGCATGATGCCCGGCATGAAGAAGGCCAAGGCTGCGATGGCTGCCTCGAACATGGACGACAAGGTGCTGCTGCGCATGGAGGCGATCATCGGCTCCATGACCAAGAAGGAGCGCGCCAACCCCGCGCTTCTCAACGCTAAGCGCAAGATCCGCGTCGCCAACGGGTCGGGTACCCAGGTCCAGGACGTCAACAAGGTGCTCAAGATGCACCAGGAGATGTCCAAGGCCATGAAGCAGATCAAGAAGATGGGCGGCCTCAAGGGGCTGGCCGCGATGTTCGGCAAGGGTGGTCTCGATGCCGCGATGCCGGGCCTGGGCGGTCAGGGTCTGGGCGGCGGAGCCAAGGGCGGTTTGCCCGGGCTCGGCGGAGCCGGCGGCCCGGATCTTAGCAAGTTTCTCAAGAAATAATTTCAAGCAATTGTAAGATTTAGAAGAAAGGTAATCTCATGGCAGTTTCGATCCGTCTGTCGCGCGGTGGTGCGAAGAAGCGTCCTTACTACAAGATCGTCGTCGCCAATGCGACCGCACCGCGCGACGGTAAGTATCTGGAGCAGATCGGGATTTACAATCCGCTCCTCGCCAAGGACGACGAGAACCGCGTGAAGATCAACGGGGAGCGCGCTTCGTACTGGCTCTCGGTCGGTGCGCAGCCGACCGACCGCGTTGCACGCATGTTCGACAAGGCTGGCATCAAGGAGCGCCAGGCCACCAACAACCCCAAGAAGGGTGAACCGGGCGAAAAGGCCAAGGAGCGCGCCGAGGAAAAGGCCGAGAAGGCCCGCGAAGCCGCTGAAGCAGCAGCTGCCGCTTCGGCTGCTCCCGCCGAGGAAGCTCCGGTTGCCGAAGCCACCGAGGAATCGACCGAGGCGTAAGCCTTCGGGACACGGCATATGGCACACGACACCTCCGTCACCCTGGCCGCCGTCACCGGCGCGCACGGGGTGACGGGTGAAGTCCGCCTCAAACTGTTCGGGGAAGGCGTGGCGGCGCTCAAGCGCTACCGCGCCTTCAACGATTCGGCCCTGACGCTCAAGAAGCTCAAGGACGACGGCAAGGGCGGGGCTATCGCCCGTTTCGAGGAAGTGACCGACCGTACCGCGGCCGAAAAGCTGCGCGGGACGGTCCTTACCGTTCCGCGCGCCGAGATGCCCGAGTTGGCGGACGGCGAATATTACCACGCCGACCTCATTGGTCTTCCCGCCTTCTCCGACACGGGCGAGGCCCTTGGCCGCGTCATTGCGGTCGAGAATTTCGGCGCCGGCGACGTGCTCGAGATTGAGCGTGCGGAATGCGACGAGAAGGGCCGCATCCAGCGCTTCATGGTCCCTATGACCGAGGCTGCGGTGCCTGCGTGGGACGCCGAGAAGCTGGTTGTGACCGCCGCGTTCGCCGAGGATTGATCCCAGCGGGGATCAGTCGCAGGCAGCGCGCGGACGCAAACGGCCCCGCGCGCATCATTGAATAGGAAGGCGTGATTTCGTGACGTTCGCGGCCACCGTTCTCACACTCTATCCCGACATGTTCCCGGGCCCCCTGGGCATCAGCCTCGCGGGCCGTGCGCTCGAGCGGGGGGACTGGTCGATGGACGCGGTGCAGATCCGCGACTTCGCGACTGACAAGCACCGCACTGTCGACGATACGCCGGCAGGTGGCGGGGCGGGCATGGTGCTCAAGGTCGACGTGCTCGCGAGCGCGATCGACCATGCCCGGGCCTCTAATCCGGGTGCGCCCGTGCTGGCGATGACGCCGCGCGGCACGCCGATCTCGCAGGAACGCGTTCGCGAGATCGCGGCAGGTCCCGGAGCTATCATCCTGTGCGGCCGTTTCGAGGGCTTCGATGAGCGCATCTTCGAAGGCCGCGAGGTCGAGGAGATCTCGGTCGGCGATATCGTTCTTTCGGGCGGCGAATGCGCCGCTCTCATGGTACTGGACGCTTGCATTCGCCTGCTTCCCGGCGTAATGGGCGCGGCTTCCAGCGGTACCGAGGAATCGTTCGAGGACGGCCTTCTCGAGTACCCGCACTATACCCGACCCGTTGAATGGGAAGGGCGCACGATCCCTGAAGTGCTGCGATCGGGGGATCATGCGAAGATCGCGGCCTGGCGTCGAACCCAGGCTGAAGATCACACACGGTCACGCAGGCCGGACCTTTGGGAACGTCATGTCGACGTTCGGGACCGTCTGCCTCTGATGCGCGGCAAAAAGACGAAGGACTAGGTTCATGAACCTGATTCAGCAGATCGAGGCCGAGGAAATTGCCAAGGCCGCCAAGGAAATCCCGACCTTCCGCGCTGGTGACACCGTCAAGGTCGGCGTGAAGGTTGTCGAAGGCACCCGTACCCGCGTCCAGAACTTCGAAGGCGTCGTGATCGCGCGTTCGAACCGGGGCATGGGTTCGAACTTCACCGTTCGCAAGATGAGCTTCGGTGAAGGCGTGGAGCGCGTTTTCCCGCTCTACTCGCCCAACATCGACAGCATTACCGTCGTTCGCCGCGGTATCGTGCGTCGTGCCAAGCTGTACTACCTGCGTGGTCGTACCGGTAAGCGCGCCCGCATCGCCGAGCGTCGCGACGTTCGCACCGAAGGTTAATTCGGCCACATTCGTCCACGGCTTTGGCCTGGGACGGCAATCAGGCGGTTCGCATGCGAGCCGCCTTTTTTGTCCCCGGCGCAGGCGCTTGGGCAACTGGCAAACCCATGCAGTCACGGCATTGTCGCGTTCCCCGCGCAAATCCGGCGAAATTGCATGGCGGGCCGTGGTGCAAGTCCATGTTGCACTGCAAAACGTGTTTCTGCGCCTAAAATGGCGGAAAAACACGATAAACCGGGCTTTTTTGCCCGGTTTAGGCTTTGACAGCGTGACCAAAAACCGCTCAATTCCGTCTCCTCTTGCGAGGCGAATCCAGCTTCCCATCACATCCTGTTCCACTGAAAGGTAGGGGGTATAATGAACAAGAACGATCTCATCAGCGCTGTCGCGGAAACCAGCGGTCTGACCCGCAACGATGCGACCAAGGCCGTCGAAGGTGTGTTCGACGCCATCACCGGTGCGCTGAAGAAGGGCGACGAAGTGCGCCTCGTCGGCTTCGGCACCTTCTCGGTTGCCAAGCGCAAGGCCTCGACCGGCCGTAATCCGCGCACCGGCGAGCCGATGGAAATCGCGGCTTCGTCGCAGCCCAAGTTCAAGGCCGGCAAGGGCCTCAAGGACGCCGTCAACTAAGACGTCCTTCAAGGGCCCGTAACGCCTCACGGGCCTTGTGAACGCAAAAGCGCCGCTTTCCCCACGTGCGGAAAGCGGCGTTTTTTGTGCGCGTCTGCTGTGAGGTTTCTGGGGGAGGGCGTGGCTCTCGTGGGCCAGCGCCACAGGCGCCGGCCCAGAGCGGTGCCCTCAGGGCTTCAGTTGCAGAAGCGCAGTGGGGGCGGCCGGAATGCGCGGATTGACCGCCCAGGTCAGCACCTGCATCGCGCCGTCGCTGGCGGGACCCTCGTCAGTGTTGTTGGCGAGGATCTTGCCATCGGTATGGATGGTGAAGGTGCCATCGGCCAGTTCCGCAGGACCGCCGTCCTTGGACGGACCGGACAGATTGCCCGGGATCAGGCCCGCTGCGGGCGAGCTCGTGGCATCGGGGCCGAAGGTCGGCGCGTTGATACGTACCGAGCCATCCTTGCGCGGAGTGATCTGCACGAAGGCATTGGCCATCGGGAAGCCCTCGAAGGTCGGGAAGACGAAATCGTGGTCGAGCCGGCCAGAGACGGCATAGTCGACGTCGAATACGCCCCTGCCTTTGTACGCGACCTTGTTCCAGCCCTGGCGACGGCTGAGCTTGCGGGCAAGCTCATGGCCGGCTTCGGGATCGCTCGGGTCTATACCGCCCAGAAGCGCGCGTGCCGCATCGGTGTTCGAACCTTTTTTGGCAGACCAATCCTCCTTCTGCTGGGCGATTTCGTCCTCGGTGCAGGCGCGTACTTCGAAGCTGTCCTCGTCGTAGCAGTCTTCGGGCTGGAAGGGCTGCGCGGCCTTGTCGGCCTCTTCCTTCAGCGGGATCATGATAAGTTCGCCTGTGTAGCGGAAGGCGAAGCTGTGGTCGGCGTTGACGTCGAGGCGCGAGGAAAAGCGCCCCGGGGCAAAGAAGCACGCGGCCAGAAGGAGGGCGGCCGCGCCCGCAGTCAGGACCGCGAGCGCACGACGTGCCTGATCGGCACGGGGGGAGGGGAGGTGCATGACGAACGTTTCCGTTTCGTGTTGGCTGGGCGCCTCAGCGTGTCGCGGCCGCGTAGAGTGCGATCGCGCCCGCGTTACTGACATTGAGGCTTTCCATGTCCGAGGAGATGGGCAGCTTGGCGATTGCATCGCAATGTTGGACGATGTTGTGACGCATGCCATCGCCCTCGGCGCCTAGGACGAGACAGACGGCACCTGCGGGCAGGGCCTCGGCTAACGTCGATTCGGCTTCGCCATCCAGGCCGATGCGCCAGTAGCCCGCCTCGGCGATCTCCTCGAGCGCGCGTGCGAGGTTCACCACCCGGATCCATGGCACGACTTCAAGCGCGCCTGAGGCCGACTTCGCCAGTGTTCCCGATTCAGGCGGTGCGTGGCGGTCCTGGGTGACGATGCAGCAGGCGTTGAAGGCCGCGGCCGAACGCAGGATCGCGCCGACGTTGTGCGGATCGGTCACCTGGTCGAGGACGAGCACGGGGCGCGCGGGATCGTTGTCGAGGACGTCAGCGAGGAAAAGTTCGTCGAGCGGCTCGCATTCCAGGACGAGGCCCTGATGAGGCGCATCGCGTGCAACGAGTCGGGCAAGGTCGGGTGCCTCGGCCCATTCGACAGTGAAATCGACGGGCAACTCGCCATCAAGTGATTCGACGCCTTCGCGAGTCGCCCAAAGTTTGCGGTGGAGGCGATTCGGATTCTTGAGAGCCGCCTCGACCGCGTGGCGACCCCACAGGCGGACCATGCCGCTGCTCGCGCGCCCCGATCCCCGGCCGTTTTTCATGCGTCCGGCCCGGCCGCGCAGGGCTTTCCCCTGTCCGCGCTTGCTCATCTTTGTGATCCTTTTTTCAAAAAAATTCAAATTATGTGCCGCTCCTGCCATTCGACCCATTGACAGGCAAGGCCGAGTTCGGCATTGGGCCGGTCCTCGGCAACGGGGGCGGCACTAAACGCTCTCGACCAACAAGATGATCCGAAAGGAAAATCTCAGCCAGATGACTGGTGTGGACAGGTGGCCGAGTGGTTAAAGGCAGCAGACTGTAAATCTGCCCGCGCAAGCGTACGTTGGTTCGAATCCAGCCCTGTCCACCACCAGCCCTTCTCTTGAAATTGTCACGACGAAGGGTTCCGCCCAAGGGCGGAGCAGGTGGCGGGCACAGCGACAGCGCGGTAGCCTTTCCTCCCTTTCTTCCAGATGAGTGTTGGCGCCATTTGAGCCTGTGCGCGGTTTCCGGCAGGCGCCGTCTGCGCACAGCTTTGCGCACCGTTCCCGGAACTTCCCGGTCGGGGCAGCATTGCGGTCTTGTACGCCACTCACTAGAGGAAACGAATGTCCTCAGATATTCTCGATAATCAGGGTCGTGGCGATGCCTCGTGGCAATGGCCGGCCATTCACCCCGAAGGCCGCAAGTTCGGCGCCATTGCAGGCGTCCTTGCGCTCGTCGTCTGGATCTTTCTTGGTCCTTGGTTCGGATGGCCCTTGGCTGTCCTGACGCTGTGCGTGTTGGCGTTCTTCCGCGATCCGCTGCGCGTGACGCCGCAGGATGAGCGCGCCATCGTCGCGCCGGCCGATGGGCTGGTGACGCTGATCCAGAAGGTCCCGCCACCGCGCGAGCTGACCGTGGATGATGGCAGCGGTATGCCGCCTCTATCCGACGCGCCGCTCACGCGCGTTTCAATCTTCATGAGCGTCTTTGACGTCCACATCAACCGCACCCCCATCGGTGGCACCGTGCGCCGTGTCATTTATATCCCCGGCAAATTCGTGAATGCGGACCTCGATAAGGCGAGCGAAGAAAACGAGCGTCAGCACATTCTCATCGAACGCGGCGATGGCCAGCAGGTCTGCTTCACCCAGATCGCCGGGCTCGTTGCGCGCCGCATCGTGCCGTTCGTGAAGCCGGGTGACATCATCGCCGCAGGCCAGCGTATCGGCCTTATCCGCTTCGGTAGCCGCGTCGATGTCTACCTTCCCGCCGGCACCGAGCCCAAGGTGCTCATGGGCCAGCGTATCGTTGCGGGTGAAACCGTGCTGGGCGAAATCGGCGCTGCTCCCATGATCGAGGGTGTCTGCCAGTGAGCGAGGACGCGATTCCCCAGACCGCCGCGCCATCGGAAGAGACGCCGGGCCCGGACGGGGCTTCGGATTCGCGTGCCCGGCGCATGGCGCGCGGCCTTTCGCTTCGCGCGCTTGTGCCCAATGCCATTACGGCCGCTGCGCTCTGCTCGGGGCTCACAGGCATCCGTTTTGCAATCGCCGGTGATTTCGAGAAGTCGGTCCAGGCCGTCCTTTTGGCGGGCGTCCTCGATGGCATCGATGGACGCGCGGCGCGCCTGCTCAAGGCGCAGTCGCGCTTCGGTGCGGAACTGGACAGCCTGGCTGACGCGATTTCGTTTGGTGTCGCGCCTGCGCTGATCGTCTATCTTTGGTCGCTTCATGCGCTGCCCAGCCTGGGCTGGATGGCGGCGCTGGCCTTTGCAATTTGCTGTGTGCTGCGTCTTGCGCGTTTCAATGCGCGTCTCGATCTCGACGATCAGCCGCACAAGGCGGCAGGCTTCCTGACTGGTGTCCCGGCGCCGCTTGGCGCCGTGCTCGGTTTCCTCCCGCTGTGCCTGTGGATCGCGAGCGGAGAGCGCGACTTTGCCAATCCCATCGGCGTCAGCGTTTGGATGGTGCTGGCCGCCTTCCTGATGATCTCGAATATTCCGACGCTCAGTTGGTCGCGCCTGCGTCCTGCGCCGGGCGTGCGTCTTTTCGTCCTGGCCCTTGTCGGGCTGGCAATGGCTGCGCTCCTGGTCGAGCCTTGGCCCACGCTGGTGGTGCTGACCATCGGCTACCTGGCGCTGCTGCCCTATGGCCTGCTCGTCTACGCCAAGGTCAGGCGGCAAGGTCCAGTGGCCGTGCCGGAGCCGGAACTCGACGAGCTTGACGAGCCGCTTGGCCCATCGTGACGACCTTCCCGCGCTGCGTGTCGCCGTGCGGAGAAGGGCGCTCGATCACGGACCAAGAAACGGTCAGCGTGGTGCTGCAGGCCTGAAGCTGCCGTGACAGGCCGCGCGCGGCCGCAGCGTAATCCAGCAGTGTTTTTCCGATCACCCATACCGAGACAAGACCGGCGAGGGCGAAGAGGCTGGCGGCAAAGGCTGTCATGACCGTTTCCTTTCTCGCGCCCCGCAGCTGTGCGCGGGGCTGTGGATGACTTGTGGAAAACGCAAATCTGTTCTATCAATGTTCCAGTGACGTTCTTGTTCTATTTTTGTTCCCGTTGTGTCAAGTGGGAATTTGACGAGAGGGGCGCGATACGTGCAGGGCGCCCCTCTAAAGGGCTCCGTACCGCTGCGCCTTCATTCGCATTAGTTAGGGTTCCCATGGTTGCCGACGGTTTGCCTCATCGCCTCATCACGCTCGACGGACTGTCGCAGTGGTGTGCGCTTAACGCCTTCACCGTGGAGGAGATCGGCGCGGACGAGGTGTTCCTGACCGATCAGACCACCGGGAGCGCCTGGTCCTTGTTCCGTGTCGAGGACTGGCTTCAGCTGAAGGGGCTCGTTCTCGAGGATGTCGAGCCCGAACTGCCGATGTGCCTGACGTTGGCGCGTCTGCACGACCGTCTGCTGGGTTGCCGTTTCTCCATTGACCAGCAGCATGGTGTGGTGATCGTCGCCGACTTTGCTCGCGCGGCGCAGTCGATGGAGGCGATCGGGGAGACGCTGATGCAGATGCAGTCGATCATCGACCAGACCGTGGGCCTCCTCGAAGATGTCGTCGAGAGCGATGTGGCGGCCGACGAGTTCGCGATCGACCGCGCATTTGGTGTCACAGGCTCGCTGCGCGTTCACTGAGCGGGTCCTGATGCGCTGTTTGCATGCGGGTTCTGCATCCGGCCTTGCATCGCGGGGCGATTAGGTCTAAGGGCCGCCGCGTCGACTGATATGGATTCCTGAATTCGCAGGTTCTGATCAGCAGGCGAATCCACATGGAAAGCGCACATACCGGTGCCGCAGCGGGTCTGATCCCCACGGTTCCAGCTTTTCAGAGGTACAACCGGAAAGGAATTTTTCTATGGCGGCTCCTACCGTCACGATGCAGCAGCTCATCGAAGCTGGCGCCCACTTCGGCCACCAGACCCACCGCTGGAATCCGCGCATGAAGCCGTACATCTTCGGTGCGCGCAACGGCATCCACATCATCGACCTGTCGCAGACCGTGCCCCTGATGGCCCGCGCGCTCGATTTCGTCTCGGCCACCGTGCAGGCTGGCGGCAAGGTGCTCTTCGTCGGTACCAAGCGTCAGGCGCAGGAGCCGATCGCCCAGGCCGCGCGCGCCTGCGGTCAGCACTTCGTCAACCACCGCTGGCTGGGCGGTATGCTCACCAACTGGAAGACCATTTCGCAGTCGATCAAGCGCTTCAAGGCGCTTGAAGAGCAGCTTTCCGGTGACACCCACGGCCTCACCAAGAAGGAAATCCTTCAGCTGACCCGTGAGCGCGACAAGCTTGAGCTGTCGCTCGGCGGTATCCGCGACATGGGCGGTATCCCGGACGTGATGTTCGTGATCGATGCCAACAAGGAAGAGCTGGCGATCAAGGAAGCCAACGTCCTTGGTATTCCGGTCGTCGCCGTGCTCGACACCAACGTCAACCCGCAGGGCATTGCCTTCCCGATCCCGGGCAACGACGACGCCAGCCGCGCGGTGCGCCTGTACTGCGAAGCGATGGCGCAGGCCGCGACCAAGGGCGGCCAGGACGCCATGATCGACTCCGGTGTCGACATGGGCGCCATGGACGAGCCCGCTGCGGAAGCCGCTGTCGAGGCCTGATAGCCCGGCGACGGACGACACTTTCGTCATGGAATTGTCGCGCGCCGGGTCCATGGGGCTCGGCGCGCACCTGTATTCAAGGCCGGTGATCCGGTCTGTACCAAACAAGAGGATTTGAGCGATGGCTGCATACACCGCCGCAGACGTGAAGACCCTGCGCGAGCGTTCGGGCGCCGGCATGATGGATTGCAAGAAGGCCCTCGACGAAACCAACGGCGACATCGAAGCTGCGGTTGACGCGCTGCGCGCCAAGGGGCTGGCGGCTGCCGCCAAGAAGTCAAGCCGCACGGCCGCGGAAGGTCTCGTCGGCGTTGCCGTCGAAGGCACCAAGGGCGTTGCCGTCGAAGTGAACTCGGAAACCGACTTCGTGGCGAAGAACGAGCAGTTCCAGGACTTCGTGCGCAAGACCACCGAAGTCGCGCTGAGCGCGGACAGCGACGATATCGAAGCGCTTAAGGCTTCGGCGTACCCGGGTGGCGGCACCGTTGCCGACACGCTCACCAACAACGTCGCCACCATCGGTGAGAACCAGCAGGTTCGCCGCATGAAGACCGTTTCGGTCGCGCAGGGTGTCGTCGTTCCCTACATGCACAACGCAGCGGCTCCGAACCTCGGCAAGATCGGTGTTCTCGTCGCTCTCGAGTCGGAAGCTCCGGCTGACGTCCTGGAAGGCCTGGGCAAGCAGATCGCGATGCACATCGCAGCCGCATTCCCGCTCGCGCTGACTGCCGACGATCTCGACGCCGAGCTGATCGCGCGCGAGCGCAAGATCGCCGAGGAAAAGGCTGCCGAATCGGGCAAGCCCGAAGCGGTTCAGGCCAAGATGGTCGACGGCGCGATCGCGAAGTACGCTAAGGAGAACGCTCTCCTTTCGCAGGTCTTCGTGATGGACAACAAGACCCCGATCCAGCAGGTCGTCGATGCGGCTGGCAAGGACGCAGGCGCCAAGATCGTTCTCAAGGATTTCGTGCGCTTCCAGCTCGGTGAAGGCATCGAGAAGGAAGAGTCGGACTTTGCCGCCGAAGTGGCTGCGGCCGCTGGCGTCTGATCGCTTTCGATCACTCGATTTTTAGAAAAAGGCCGCAGGAGCAATCGCTTCTGCGGCCTTTTTCGTGCACGGTGTGGGCACGGTATCACCTCAATTGATGCTTGGAAATGGGACGGTGAAGGGGGAAGCCTGATGGTGTATCGGTGGATGCAGGTTCTCGCGATTGGCTCGGTATCTCTGGTTGCAGGCCTGGGGTGTCCTGCGCTGGCCGAGCCGGTTGCGAACGAGGCCGTGCCTGCCGACCCGGCGCTTGTGGAAGGGCTCGCAGGTGCCTTCCGGACGTGCCAGCTGTGGATATTGAATCCTGATAGCTGGGCCTCGGGGCCGGAGGTGTTTCACGAGCAGGTCGGGCTGGGATCGGCCATGGGTCTCGTTGAGCAGGTGGACGAAATCAATCAGCCGCCCGAGGTCTGGCGTCAGGGCAGCCATTACTGGCGGATCAATTCCACGCAAAGAGCCGGGTTCGTGGTCGTGGTGTCGGACCAATTGCCGGTTTGCCATGTGACGGGGGGAGGCGATGCGGATTTCCAGCCAGTGGTCTTGAAGGTCCTAGAGAGTGCCTCGTTCAAGGGGGCCTGGCGTGAGGTCGACGAGGCGGCGCGTGGCGGCATGGTCTCAACCACCTTCGTCAGCCGCGAAGAGCCCGATTTCACGATGGTTCTGAGCCGGGTGGCTGCCCCCGGCGCGCGGCGTGACCGGGTGCAGGTGGTAGTCTCGGCCAGCTTCACGCCAGCGGGCGAGTGATCAGTACGCGGCGGTGAAGCGCGCGCGGCTGTGTTCGTGGGCTTCGAGTTCGTCGACCATGGCGAGCGCGAAGTCGGCGAAGCTGATCTTGCTCTCGCCGTTGGCGTCGACGACGAGATGGTTGCCGCCCTTGCGGTAGTGCCCCTGACGATCGCCTTCGAAGATAATCATGGCGGGTGAGAAGAAGGTCCAGTCGATATCGTCAGTGGCCTTGAGGTCATCAAGGAAGGCGATCCCCGACAGCGCGGCAGGCTTCCAGTCGGCCGGGAATTCCGGGTTATCGATCAGGCGTGTGCCATCGGCGCCCTTGAGGCTGGCCGCGCCGCCGGTGACCAGAAAGCGCAAGATACCGGCTTTGCGCAGCGCGGTGAGTAGGGTTTCGGCCTTGATCGTGTGGTGTAGGGCGCTGATGACCGCATCGCTGCCCGCGATGAGCTTAGCGAGCTGCGCGGCGTCGCTGGCATCGCCCTTGGTCGGCGTGATGCCGGGGGCTGCGGGGATGGCGTCGGGGTGGCGCGCAACCGCGATGACCTCGTGGCCGCGTGCGGCCGCTTCCTTGGTGATTTCCGAACCGGCGTGGCCGCTGGCGCCCAGGACAGCAATCTTCATGGTCTAGCTCCTAAAGTGGTATATAGCGGTGACTAGGTGTGATATCCCTAGCGCTCATGCAAGAAGGCACTTTTTTCGCACCCGGTCACTCCGAGGTAACCGCCAACCCTTTAGCTTCCCATCGTGCACCGGACGTGTTCGCGGCGGCCTGTCCGACCCGTCAGCTGCTCGACCGCGTGGCTGACAAGTGGAGCGTGCTTATCCTCACGACGCTAGGTGCCGAGGAAATGCGCTTCAACGCACTGCGCCGCCGGATCGAGGGGATCTCGCAGAAGATGCTGAGCCAGACCCTGCGCACACTTGAGCGCGATGGCCTGGTGGAGCGCCGCGTGGTGGCCAGCATCCCGGTTCGGGTCAGCTACGTCATCACACCGCTGGGCGCGGAACTGCTGAGCGCGTTGCAGGCAGTGATCGACTGGGCCGAGCAGCGCATGGGAGCGGTGGCCGCCGCTCAGGCCGCGTTCGACCGGCGTCTTGCCGCGCTCAGCTAAGGTCACGTATTGCAAAGTGTACGGCGGGAAATCTAAAGTCTCGCCCTTGGCAACGCGCGTGCGCGCTCCTAAAGCCCAACGGCCCCCCAAATTCAGGAGACCGTGCGGCGATGAGTTCCTCCCCCTACAAACGCGTTCTGCTCAAGCTTTCGGGTGAAGTTCTCATGGGAAGTCAGCCGTTCGGCATCGACCCCGAGTTCGTTGCCGAGATGGCCAAGGAAGTGAAGGCCGCGAAGGACACCGGGCTGGAAATCTGCCTCGTGATCGGTGGGGGCAACATCTTCCGCGGCATGGCCGGTGCGGCCAAGGGCATGGACCGTGCCCAGGCGGACTACATGGGCATGCTCGCCACGGTGATGAACGCGCTCGCGATGCAGAACGCGCTGGAGCAGCTGGGCGTGCCGACCCGTGTGCAGTCCGCCATCGAGATGGACAAGGTCTGCGAGCCGGTGATCCGCCGTCGCGCCGAACGCCACCTGAAAAAGGGCCGCGTCGTGATCTTCGCAGCAGGCGTGGGGGCGCCCTATTTCACCACCGATTCGGGCGCGGCCCTGCGCGCCGCCGAGATGAAGTGCGATGCGCTGCTCAAGGGCACCAGCGTCGATGGCGTCTACGACAGCGATCCCAAGACCAATCCGACGGCCACGCGCTATGCAACCGTCGATTTCGACACCGTCCTGGCCGACAACCTGAAGGTCATGGACGCTTCCGCCGTGGCGCTGTGCCGCGACAACGCGATTCCGATCGTCGTCTTCTCGATCCGCGAGCAGGGCAATCTCGCCGCTGTTCTGGCGGGAGAGGGCACCAAGACGATCGTGCAGAAAGGAGCCTGACAATGGCAAAGTACGACAAGGATGATCTCGAACGCCGCATGGCAGGTGCCGTGGAATCGCTGAAGGGCGATCTGACGGGCCTGCGCACGGGCCGCGCCAGCACCCAGCTGCTCGATCCCGTGGTGGTCGAAGTCTACGGCTCGAAGATGCCGCTGGTGCAGGTCGCGACCGTCTCGGTTCCCGAGCCGCGCATGATCTCGGTGCAGGTCTGGGACAAGTCGAATGTCGGTCCCGTCGAGAAGGCGATCCGCTCGGCAGGTCTTGGCCTCAACCCGATCAACGACGGCGCGACGCTGCGCCTGCCGATCCCCGATCTGACCGAAGAGCGCCGCAAGGAGCTCGCCAAGATTGCGGGCCAGTACGCCGAGAAGGCCAAGGTCGCGATCCGCAACGTGCGTCGCGACGGCATGGAAGCGCTCAAGGCTGACGAGACCAAGAAGGAAATCTCCGAGGACGACCGCAAGCGCGCGGAGACCGAAGTCCAGAAGCTGACCGACGAGCAGATCAAGGCCGTCGACGAGGCGTTCGGTGCCAAGGAAAAGGAAATCCTCGGCAAGTGAGGCAAGACCTGTTCGTTCGGAAGGGGGCCTGATGGGAGCCGGCGAACCTGTTGGTGTGCGCCATGTGGCCATCATCATGGATGGCAATGGGCGCTGGGCGAAGAAGCGGCTGCTTCCGCGCGCGATGGGGCACCAGCGCGGCGTGGAAGCGGTGCGCCGCGTGGTGCGCGGCGCGCGGGAACTGGGCCTGGAGGCCCTGACCCTCTACGCCTTCTCGACCGAGAACTGGCGCCGTCCCGAGGAAGAGGTCTCTGACCTCATGGGGTTGATGAAGCGTTTCATCCTCTCCGACCTCGACGAGTTCGCCGAAGCTGGCGTGCGCCTCAAGATCATCGGCGACTACTCGGCTTTCAAGCCTGACGTGGTTGAGCTGATCGACGGGGCCATCGCGCGCACCGCGTCCAACACCGGCACGACGCTGGCGGTCGCGCTGAACTACGGCGCACAGGACGAGATCGCGCGCGCGGCGACCAAAGCCGCCGCCAAGGGGGCGATTACGCCTGAGACGATTTCGGCCGAGCTCGATACGGCCGACATGCCGCCGCTCGACCTCATGATCCGGACCTCGGGCGAGTTGCGCCTCTCCAACTTCCTGTTGTGGCAGTGCGCCTACGCGGAACTCTATTTCACAGACGTGCTCTGGCCCGATTTCACGCTGGACCACCTGCGTGAGGCGCTGCAGTGCTTCTCGGGCCGGGAGAGGCGCTATGGCGGGCGCTGATCGCAAGGCGAAGGGTAGTTCGGACCTCGGTGTTCGGGCGGTCTCGGCCGTGGTCATGCTGGCGGTGGCCGGAACGGCGGTCTGGGCGGGCGGTGTCCTGTGGATGGCCTTCGTCTGCGCGGTCGCGGTCGGCGTGCTCTACGAATGGGTGCGCATGGCGCGCCGGGGCACGCAGGACCCGATGCAGCGCGGCCTGTGGAATTTCGCAGGCATGTTCTATGTCGGCGTGGGAGCGGCCATGTTGCTGTTCCTGCGCAATCCGGCCTTCACGCTCGCCCCGCTGCTGACGGTGATGCTCTCGGTCATCGCGGTCGATGTCGGGGCCTATTTCGCGGGCCGGACGTTTGGCGGGCCCAAGATCGCGCCCGCCATCAGCCCGTCCAAGACCTGGTCGGGGCTCATCGGTGGCTGCGTGGGCGCAACGCTGGTGCTGTTCGGGGCGGTCATGCTGTGGCAGGACGGACGCATCACGACTTCGCCCGTTGGTCCTGCGGGAGGACCGCAGGCGTGCTTGGGCTCGAGTGGGGACTGCTGGTACCTGACGGCCAGCCCCGTTGCGATCTTCGCCCAGTGCCTTCTTTTTGGCATCCTGCTCGCGGTGTGCGCGCAGGCGGGCGACTTCCTCGAAAGCTGGATGAAGCGCCGGGCAGGGCTCAAGGATTCGGGTAACCTCATTCCGGGCCACGGCGGGTTTCTCGACCGCGTCGACGGCCTGCTGGCCGTGCTCTTCGTGCTTGCTCTCATGATCCTCTTTCAGCCATGATCGGCGCAATGACGCACAATCCGCGGACCATCTCCATTCTGGGGGCGACCGGCTCCATCGGCAGCTCCACGCTCGATCTCGTGCGACGTAATCCTCAGGACTGGCGAATCCTCGCGCTGACCGCGAACGGCAACGTCGAGGCGCTCGCCAAGCTCGCGCGCGAATTCTCTGCCGAGATAGCCGTCGTAGCCGACGAAACCTGCCTTCCAGCGCTTCGCGAGGCGCTCGCTGGATCAGGTGTCGAGGCGGCTGGCGGTGCGTCCGCATTGGTCGAGGCGGCCGCGCGCGGCGCCGACATGACGATTGCCGCGATCGTGGGCTGCGCCGGGCTCGCGCCGACCATGGCGGCGATTGAGCAGGGCGGCCTCATCGGCCTTGCCAACAAGGAGGCGCTCGTCTCGGCAGGGCCGATCATGACGGCCGCCGTGACCCGGTATGGCGCGACACTGCTCCCCGTCGACAGTGAGCATAACGCGATCTTCCAGTGCCTTCAGGGCAACAAGGCCAGCCACGTGCGCGCGATCACACTGACGGCGAGCGGCGGGCCTTTCCGCGAATGGTCGCAGGCCCGGCTGGAGGCGGCAAGGCCCGCACAGGCGGTCAAGCATCCCAACTGGTCGATGGGCGCCAAGATCAGCGTCGATTCGGCGACCATGTTCAACAAGGGCCTCGAACTGATCGAGGCGCATTACCTCTTCCCTGTCGGACTGGAGAAGCTCCGCATCGTCGTGCACCCGCAGTCGGTCGTGCATTCAATGGTGGAGTACCGCGACGGGTCCACGCTTGCCCAGCTTGGCCCCTCGGACATGCGCGTGCCCATTGCCTCGGTTCTCGCCTGGCCCGAGCGGATGGAAACCCCGTGTGGCCCGCTCGATCTCGCGGCCATTGGTGAACTGACCTTCTCTGCACCCGACGAGGAGCGCTTTCCGGCCACTCGTCTCGCCCGCGAGGCGGCGCAGGCAGGGGGCGCCATTCCGGCAGTTCTCAACGCCGCGAACGAAGTCGCGGTCGATGCCTTCCTGCGCGGTCATATTGGGTTCACCCGGATTGCTACAGACGTGGCGCACGTGCTGGAAAGCTATGCGCCCCCGCCGCCCGGCAGCCTCGACGACGTGCTTGCCGTCGATGCCGAGGCGCGTCGGCGCGCGCAGGGCCTGATGCCGTGTACATGACTGCCTGGCAGTTGATCGAGGGGAGGGGACTGGCCTGATGGGCGTCCTGACAACGGTTTTTGCATTTCTGCTCGTGCTGGGGCCGCTCGTGGTCATCCACGAGCTTGGCCACTACCTGGTTGGCCGTTTCTTCGGGGTGAAGGCCGATGCGTTCTCGGTGGGCTTCGGCAAGGAACTGGCCGGGTGGACCGACACGCGCGGCACCCGCTGGAAGCTCTGCGCGCTCCCGCTCGGTGGCTATGTCCAGTTTGCAGGCGACATGAACCCTGCCAGCGCCTCGGATGCCGGGGCTAGCGAGGCTCCGGCCGAGCAGCGCGGGCAGATGTTCCAGTTCAAGCCGCTGTGGCAGCGGGCGCTGATCGTCTTTGCCGGCCCACTCACCAATCTTCTCCTGTGTGTCGCGATCTTTGCCGCCTTCACGATGGCTTACGGCAACCGTGTGGTCGAACCGGTGATTGCCGACTTCGCCGAGAATTCGGTCGCCCAGGAGGCAGGGCTCAAGGTCGGCGACCGTATCACCTCTATCGACGGCGAGGCTGTGGGCGATGTCCAGGATCTGGACCGCTACATCCTGCTTCACCCCGAGGGGCGCGTTCCCCTGGGTATCGAGCGCGAAGGGCGCGACATGACCCTGCCGGTCGAGATTGCCGCGCGCGAGATCGACGACGGCTTCGGCAAGACCGCCCGCATCGGCGACCTGGGCGTGTCGTTCGATCAGCCCATCGTGGCGGGGTTTACCTCCGATTCCGCGGCCAAGGACGCCGGTTTCGAAGTGGGCGACCGGATCGTGGGTATCGAGGGGCAGGATGTTACCAGTTTCCACGATGTTATTGACCTGGTGCAGCCGCGCGCCGGGGAGACGCTTCGCTTTACCGTCGAGCGCGATGGAGCCGAACTGGCTCTGCCCGTCGCCGTGCGCGCCGCAATGCGCCCGGGCGCAGATGGGGCAGAGGAAAGCGTGGGTATGATCGGCGTCGAGGCGCGGGTCGGTCGGCTTGTGCCGGTTGGTCCTGTCGCAGCGGTCGGGATCGGCTTTGCGCGCAGCTTCGACATGCTCGACGATATGGTGACAGGGCTTCGCCAGATCATCTTCGGCGAGCGTTCGGTCAAAGAGCTTGGCGGGCCCATAAAGATCGCCCAGGCCTCGGGCCAGCAATTCTCCCTTGGTTGGGAGAATTTCGTGGCTTTCTCGGCGTTTATATCGATTAACTTGGCGTTCATCAACCTCCTGCCAATCCCGGGCCTCGATGGAGGACATCTGGCTTTCTACGCGGCGGAGTGGGTTCGTCGCAAACCTCTCGATGGTCGCAGCCAGGAGTGGGCGATCCGTACGGGAGTGGTATTTCTTCTGGCGCTCATGGTGTTCGTTACGGTGAACGACATTGTCTCCCTGCCGATTTTCGGGGGATAGGGCAGGAATTTTACCGAGGATCACAATGTCGCCCGGTTTGGCTGCTTGATCGTGGCGGCTCCATCAGGCAGATGGCTGCGGACTTGCGCAGGTTTCGGTGCAGGCCTGCCGACTGTCATGGATCTCGCTGAGGCGCTTATCAGGAATTATCTTGGAATGATCGGAGTGGAAATGGTTCGCAGCACTGAGGCTCGCCGCTCGTCACACGTCGCGGCCGTGCTCCTTGGGACCACGATCCTGGCCGGTGTGCCCTCGGCCGCCTTTGCCCAGGATGCGGCCGCGCAGAGCGCTCCGGCCGAGCCCGCCGCGCAGCCCGAAGCCGAAACGATCACCTCGCTTACCGTGCGTGGCTCGGAGCGTCTCGAGCAGCAGACGGTTCTTTCCTACGTGAAGCTGCGCATCGGCCAGCCTTACACCAAGGCGGCCGCCGACGGTGCGCTCAAGGATCTCTACGCGACCGAGCTGTTCAAGTCGGTCGAGGTGACCAACGAGAACGGCGCGGTGGTGATCGAGGTTCAGGAAAACCCGGTCGTCAACCGCATCATTCTTGAAGGCAACAAGCGCATCAAGAACGACAAGATCCTGCCCGAGATCAAGGTCTCGCCGCGCCAGATCTTCACCCGTTCCAAGGTCCGCGCCGACGTCGCCCGCATCATCGAGCTTTACAAGCGTCAGGGCCGCTATGCCGCCACGGTTGAGCCCAAGATGGTCATGCTTGACCAGAACCGCGTCGATATCGTCTTCGAGATCACCGAGGGCGACAAGTCCAAGGTCCGCCAGATCAACGTGATCGGCAACGAGGCCTTCTCGGACGGGGAACTGCGCTCGCAGATGGTGACCAAGCAGGCCCGTTTCTGGCGTCTGTTCTCTTCGGGCACCAGCTATGACCCCGACCGCATGGCCTTTGATCAGCAAAAGCTGCGCCAGTTCTACCTGACCGAAGGTTACGCCGACTTCCGCGTTGTCTCGGCCGTGGCTGAGCTCACGCCGGACAAGAAGGACTTCATCATCACCTACGTGGTGGAGGAAGGTGAGCGCTACAAGTTCGGCGATGTGAAGGTGGAAAGCCAGCTGCGCGACTTCAGCAGCGAGAAGATGTCCCAGAACCTGCCGATGAAGGCGGGTGACTGGTACAATGCCAAGCAGGTCGAGGACACGATTGAGAGCCTCAACAACACCGCTGGCGCCTTCGGCTATGCCTTTGCGGACGTGCGCCCGCAGTATGATCGCAACAAGGAAGATCTCACCATGGGTCTGACCTTCGTGATCCGTGAAGCGCCGCGCGTCTACGTCGAGCGCATCGACATCAACGGCAACACGCTCACCCAGGACAAGGTCATCCGCCGCGAGTTCCGTCTCGCCGAGGGCGATGCCTTCAACTCGCTCCAGGTGCGCCGTTCAACCAACCGCATCAAATCGCTCGGCTACTTCCAGGAGAAGTTCGAGGTCGAGCAGAAGCCGGGTGCAGCCGATGACCGCATCATTTTGGAAGCCAATGTGGAAGAGCGCCCAACCGGCGAACTTCAGCTTTCGGCCGGTTTCTCGAGCCTGGAAAGCTTCATCTTCCAGGCCTCGATCCGCCAGCGCAACTTCCGTGGCCGCGGCCAGACGGTGGGTCTGTCGGGCAGCTACTCGCGCTATTCGCGTTCGGTCCAGGCCAGCTTCGTCGAGCCGTACCTGTTCGACAAGAACGTCTCGCTCGGGGTCGACCTCTACCGCCGCGACTACAACAACTTCAACTTCCAGAACTCGAACCGCAACACCACCTACCAGCAGACCACGACCGGTTTCCAGGTGCGTGCCGGTGTCCCGGTGACCGAGTACATCACCGCGGTGGGGCGCTACACGCTCAACTACGATGACGTCTCGCTCTCGGAGAACCAGTTCTACTCGATCGGCGATACCGGCGAGCTTGAGTGCGACCCGCTGCGTGCGGGCCGTTATCTGTGCGACGCCATCGGCAAGCGTCTGAGCTCGATTGTCGGCTTCTCGCTGATCTACGATACGCTCGACAACCGCGTGCGTCCTTCGCGGGGCGAAACCGCGCAGGTCAGCGTCGATGTCGCGGGCCTGGGCGGCGACGTGAAGTACGCCCGCCTGCGTGCCAATGCGGCCAAGTACTGGCCGCTGGGCGGTGGCTTCATCTTCTCGCTGCAGGGCGAAGGCGGCATCATCGAGCCCTACGGCGGCGATGACTACGTGCGCCTTACCGACCGCTTCTACCTTGGTAACCCGCAGATGCGTGGCTTTGCCGTGCGCGGTGTTGGCCCGCGCGTGATCCGCCAGTATTTCGGTCCCGACGAGGACGGCAACTACACCGTGCCGGGCAACGATTCCGACGACGCGCTGGGCGGTAAGTACTACTACATGGGGCGTGCCGAACTGGAGATCCCGCTTGGATCGGGCGCGCGCGAAATGGGCCTTCGTCCCTCGGTCTTCGTCGATGCCGGCGCGGTCTGGGGTACACGACGTCCCGAACTCAGCGACTGCGGAGATGGCTGCTTCGTCGGTCAGCGTGACCAGGACGGCAACCAGCTCTACAATGTGCTCGACGATGACGGCAATGTCGTGGGTACGAGCATCGATCAGATCGATCCGGACACCGGTGCAACGCGCAATCCGGCCGGCTCGACGAGTTATTTCACCGAGAGTTATCTCGGCGATACCTGGCTGCCGCGTGTGGCCATCGGTGTCGGCGTGAACTGGAACTCACCCTTTGGACCCTTCCGTATCGACATGTCGCACGTGCTTCTGAAGCGCGATGGTGATGACACCCGGGTCTTTTCATTCAACGTGGGAACGCAATTCTGATGAAAACTCTTCTCAAGTCCGCTGCGCTGGCTTCGACCCTGGCGCTTGCTTCCGTCGCGCTTCCGGGCGCGGCCTCGGCCCAGTCGGGCACCGTGGTCCCGGGCATCGGCGTGGCCGACCTCGAAGGCATCGTCTTGAGCTCTGCGGCCAACCAGACCGCGCGTGAACAGCGCCAGACCACCTACAAGGCGCAGATTGACCAGGCCAACAGCCGCCGCGCCGCGATCCAGGCTCAGCTTCAGCCGCTGATCCAGAAGTACCAGGCTGACAGCCGTGCCGCGAACCCGAACGAGGCGGCGCTGCAGCAGCAGGCCCAGCAGATCCAGCAGATCCAGCAGCAGGGCCAGCAGGAACTGCAGCAGATCCTCGCGCCGGTCTCGCTCTCGGAGGCCTACGTCAACGAACAGATCGAGGACAAACTGAACGATGCGGTGAAGGCTGCGATGACCAAGAAGAAGGTCACCATCCTCCTCAACCCGCAGTCGATCCAGGCGATCACCGATGGTGCCTATTCGCTCAACCAGGACATCCTGGCCGAGCTCAACACCGCGATCCCGACCGCGCAGATCGTCCCGCCCGAGGGCTGGGAACCGCGCCAGGTGCGTGAAGCGCGCGCGCGTCAGCAGCAGGCCGGTCAGGCCCAGGCTCCGGCCGCTGGTAACGCTGCGGCTCCCGCCGGCCGTTAATTTCCAGACGAAAGTACCTGTACGATGAGCGAACCGGGCGAACTGGTCTACGACATCCCGAAAATCCTCGAGGCGCTGCCGCATCGCTACCCGATGCTGCTCGTCGACCGGGTGGTCTCCTTCGATGAGGAGTCGATCCACGCGGTCAAGGCGGTGAGCTTCAATGAGGATTTCTTCCAGGGCCATTTCCCCGGCCGTCCGATCATGCCCGGCGTTCTCCAGATCGAGGCGCTGGCGCAGACGGCGGGTATCCTGGCCATCGAGACCCTGGGTCTCGCGGGCTCGGGCAAGCTCGTCTACTTCATGGCGATCGAGAACGCGAAATTCCGCAATCCCGTGACGCCCGGGCACCTGCTCGACCTCAAGGTGAGCTTCGTCCAGAAGCGCGCGCGGGTCTGCAAGTTCGCGGGGACGGCCTCGATCGACGGGAAGACGACCTGCGAGGTCAGCTTCACCGCGATGATCGCCGATGCCTGAGGGAAGGGGGCTTTAGGGCCCCTTTCGCCCCAGCTGGCGCGCCGGGACTTGCCATTGGTGCCGTTCCGATGTAAGCGCGCCGCTTTCCATGGCAGGCCGGTCGGAACCGGCCATATGCAAGAGAGATTACGACATGAAGGCCGATCTGCACCCCGACTACCACATGATCACCGTCCAGATGACCGACGGCACCACGTTCCAGACCCGCTCGACCTGGGGCTCGGAAGGTGACACGCTCGTGCTCGACGTCGATCCCACCACGCACCCTGCCTGGACCGGTGGTCAGCAGCGCGTCAACGAAGGTGGCCGCGTGGCACAGTTCAACAAGCGTTTCGGTGGTCTCTCGCTCAACAAGAAGTGAGGCGACGGTTCATCCGAACCTTGAAACGAAGAGGGCGGCCTTGCGGGGCCGCCCTTTTTCGTTGTGGGTCTAGGGCGCGTCAGGTGCCGGTTCACGAATCGGGGTGCGCTTGGTCGGGTTCAAGCGGCAGGGCCGGGCTCTCGCCCGTGTAGGAGCCCCCGCTCGTTGCGATAAGACCTTGCCATAAGGTGTCGCTGGAGGGGATCGCGCGCTCGAACTGAAGGCCGGCCATGTCCGCGTGGGTCCAGCGAACCACTGCGCCGTGGCCGCTGGTGAGGAAGGCGAGCCCCGCGCCGCGGTGGAGGCTCAGGCACTGGCCGATGCGCAGGTCCAGCCCCTCGGCATGGACGCAGCAGCCGCTGGCCGACAGGTCGAGCAGCCAGGCCCTCCCGATGGGGACACCGTCCGTGCGCAGGAAGATCCGCTGCCGGATGGGGTGGCGCGTTTCGCGGCGGCGCTCGTCATGTGTGGCAGGCGTGGGCAAGGCCGTCAGAGCAGCATGCGCGGGCGAAGCGGGTTCGTAGCTGGACACGTGCTCCAGACTACGTGCAGAGCGCCTACCCGGGCTCTAACCGGCACTTAGGGGATCGTGCGAGGCACCGGCGAGGGCGCGGCGGCCAATCAGCCCCAGGCTTTCTCCCGGAACCACTGCGTGAGGACGTATTTGCGGCCCTTGCGCACTTTCATTGCGTGATGAAGCGTTGCGGCATTGGGCGATCCGTCGGGGCGCAGGTTGTTCCAGCAGATAAGCTTGCCCGCTTCGGGCTGGATGATCTTGTCCGCGACCTTGAAGCGGGTGGCGCCGCCTGCATCGACCGCGTTCAGGTACATCATGTACGTCCAGGTCCGCTGCCCCGCGACAGAGCAGAACTGCGCGAACTCGGGCCGATCGGGCTCGAAGTAGTCGGTGTGGGCCTTGAACTCCTGCCCGACTTCGTAGCGCTGGCCCTGGAGAGGCTCGGCGTGACTTTCGGGGATTCCGGCGAGCGCACCCAGGCGCGTGCGGAGATCGGCGACGTCCGGATCGCGCGGCGAGAGGTCGCAGGTCGAACTGGTGCGGAAGACATCGTCGCCGTTGTAGCCGGTGATCGTGGAGGGACGGTGCTGGGCCTCGATCTTGTCAATCAGGCGCGTGCATTGTTCGCCCGAGAGGAAATTGGGCAGAATGTACATCTCGATTCGCGGCGAGGGGACCTTGCGCGCGGCTGGGTGGGCCTGGATCGGAACGGCGTATGATTCGGTGGCAGTGACCATGCGCCGCACGATAGTCGCTGGCTTCGCCCAAGAAAATTGCCTCTCCAGACGATTTTATCACTTTTTTGCTTGGCAAACGCGTCAACTGTGTGCAAAGGCGCGCTCCCGCACCGAGGGCGCTTCAATGCACTTTGGTTCGCGGCTAAAGTGTCCCGGTTCGCAGATGGTCGAACGGGACGTGTGGCGATTGTAGCTCAGTTGGTCAGAGCGCCGGTTTGTGGTACCGGAGGTCGTGGGTTCGAACCCCATCAATCGCCCCATTCCTTCGAAGCTTATGATACCTTGGCCTAATAGGCGGGTAAAAACCGTAAGCCTTTTCCATCATTCACTTGCTCCTTTCGGCACGGTCTTTAGAAAGCGCGGCTTATGCACGGCTTCGCCAACCCGGCCCGTTTTCTGCGCATCGCACGCTGGCTTATGCCGCTGTGCCTTGGTGTAGGTATCGTGATCGCCCTTGCCGCCCTGGTATGGGGCCTTTTCCTCGCACCTGCCGAACGCCTGCAGGGCGAGACGGTCCGCATCGTCTACCTGCATGTGCCCGCCGCCTGGCTGGGTATGGCGGGCTGGAGCGGCATTGCGATCGCCAGTTTCACCGAACTCGTCTGGCGCCACCCCCTGGCTGGAATTGCCGCGCGCGCCTGCGCGGTGCCCGGCGCAGTCTTTACCGCGGTGTGCCTGGTGACGGGTTCACTCTGGGGTCGTCCGGCCTGGGGTACCTGGTGGGTGTGGGACGGGCGTCTGACCTCGATGCTGGTCCTGCTGTTCCTCTACTTCGGCTGGATGGCGCTGTCGCAGGCAAGCGAGGCGTCCGACGGGGCAGGAACCCGCGCGCCGGCGATCTTCGGCCTTGTGGGCGCGGTGAACATTCCCATTATCCATTATTCGGTGATCTGGTGGAACAGCCAGCACCAGCCCCCCAGCATCACCACGGGCGGCTCGGCCATGTCTGGCGCGTTCCTGTGGCCGCTGCTGATCGCGATGTCAGGCTTCACGCTGATCTTTGCGGGTGTGGTGCTGGCGCGTATGCGGGCAATCCTGGCGCACCAGCAGGCCGAGGCGCGGCTGCGCCGTAAGGCGCTGGCCCAGGCCGGTTGAGAGAGGACGCGAGAGAATGCGCGAAGCGATGGACCCCTGGACTTTCGTCCTTGCCTCCTACGCCATCGGCGTGGGAGCCACGGCGGCGATGGTCGGCTGGTCGCTTGTGATGATGAAACGCGCTGAAAAACGGCGCGATGAGGCAAGGAAGCGCTGACAAGGATGGCAATCAAGGCAAAGCACCAGCGCCTCGTGCTGCTCGCCGTCGCGATGGTCGTGCTGATCGGCGCGGCGATCCTGGCGATCTGGGCGCTGCGCAACCAGGCAAGCTATTTTTACGTTCCCCGCGAGATCGTGGCGAGCCCCCCCGAAGCCTCGCGCGCGGTGCGCTTGGGCGGCATGGTCGAGCAGGGCTCGATCCGTACGCTGCCCGATGGGGTAAGCATCGCCTTCGTCGTCGAGGACAAGGAGGCACGCGTGCCAGTTACGTTCCGCGGCATTGTCCCCTCGCTCTTCGTGGAAGGCTCGGGCGTCGTGGCCGAGGGCCACATGGGAAGCGATGGCACGTTCGTGGCCGACAATCTCCTCGCCAAGCATGACGAGAATTATGTCCCGCGCGAGATGAAGGACATGACCGGCGAAGAACTGCAGCAGGCGATGGCTAAGGGCAAATGATCGCGGAACTTGGACTGGCCGCGCTCTGGCTTGCGGCGGCATTGGCGGGATTGCAGCTGCTGGGAGGAATGCTCGGGCTGACCAGGAAAGGTGAGGCTTTGGGCCGGGTTGTCCGTCCCGTCGCGGTGGTGCAAGGTCTGCTGGCGCTCTGTGCCTTCTTCTGCCTGATCTACGTCTTTGCGATCACGGACCTTTCGGTAAAGCTGGTCGCGCTCAATTCGCATTCGCTGAAACCCCTGATCTTCAAGATCGCGGGCGCCTGGGGCAACCATGAGGGCTCGATGCTCCTGTGGGTCACGGTCATGGGCGTTGCGGGCGGGTTCGTCGCGCTTATCGAGCGCCGCTTGCCCGAGCGCACCATGCTCGCAACGCTTGCCGGACAGGCTTTCGTGAGCCTTGGCTTCTACGCCTTTCTGCTGCTTTCCTCGAACCCGTTCGAGCGCCTCTCGCCGGTCCCGGCCGAAGGGCAGGGGCTTAACCCGCTTTTGCAGGATCTTGGCCTCGCCTTCCACCCGCCAACGCTGTACCTGGGCTACGTCGGTCTTTCGGTGGCCTTCAGTTTCGCCATTGGCGCGCTGGTAACCCGCGAGGTTGGGTCGGCCTTCGCGCGCGCCATGCGCCCCTGGGTGCTGGCGGCCTGGATTTTCCTAACGGTCGGCATCACCGCGGGCTCGTACTGGGCGTACTATGAACTGGGCTGGGGTGGCTGGTGGTTCTGGGACCCGGTGGAGAACGCCTCGCTCATGCCCTGGCTGGCCGCAACCGCGCTGCTCCATTCGGTGAGCGTTCTGGCTGCGCGCGATGCGCTGCGCACCTGGACGGTGATGCTGGGCGTGGTCGCCTTCTCGATGTCGATGGTGGGTACATTCCTTGTCCGCTCGGGCATCCTGACCAGTGTTCATGCCTTTGCGGTCGATCCTGAGCGCGGCAGCTTCATCCTTGCGCTGCTTGCCATCAACATCGGCGGTGCCCTCACCCTTTTTGCCTTGCGCGCCGCGACGGTGAGCGAGGGCGCCCGCTTCGCGCCGATGAGCCGCGAGGGCGCGCTCGTCATCAACAACGTCCTGCTGTGCGCGATCCTGGGCATCGTCCTGTTCGGCACGCTTTATCCGCTCGTGGCCGAGGCGCTGGGCGCGCAGGTCTCGGTCGGCCCGCCCTACTTCAACCCGATGAGCGCGCTGTTCGCCGTGCCCATGCTGGTGGTCCTGGCGGTCGGCCCGATGCTGCGCTGGCGGCGTGATGACTTTGCGCGAATCGGCAAGAGCCTCGTCATCCCGGCCATGCTCGTGGTGGTCATGAGCGGTGCTCTGGTTGCCGTGGCGGATGTCGCACTGCTGCCGTTCCTGGGCCTGCTGCTAGGTGTCGGTCTTGCCTGGGCGAGTGTACTTCCCTTGCGCGGGCGCAATCTGCGCCGACTGCCGCTGGCGGTCTGGGGCATGGTCGTCGCGCACTTCGGTATCGCGGTCGCGCTTATCGGCATGAGCAGCGAGAGCGCGTTCTCGACCGAGAAGCTCGTTGCGGTCGAGGTTGGTGAGATTACGCAGGTGGGCCCCTGGGGCGTGAAGCTCGACCGGATCGAGCCGGTTGCAGGCCCCAACTGGACCGCGCTCGAGGCGCGTCTGCTGGTGCGCTACGGGCCGGATGGCAAGGTTACGCGACTCACCCCGCAGTCGCGCACGTTCTGGGCGCCCCCGCAGAACACCTCCGAATCGGCGCTGCTGACGCGCTGGAACGGCCAGCTCTATGCCGTTCTGGGCGGTGAGGGCGAGGACGGCCGCTGGCAGCTGCGTCTGTGGTGGAAGCCGCTGGTGCCGCTGATCTGGCTGGGTGGCCTCCTGATCGCTTTGGGAGGCCTGCTGGCGCTGCTCGGCCGCGTCGCCACGGATGTTCGCCGCTCGATCCAGAGCGATCGCATCGCCGAGCGCCGCGAAGGCGAAGAGAAGCTGCGGGAGGACCGGGCATGAGCGCGAATCGCAAGGCTCCGGAGGGCCGTGCCCGGGCGCCGCGCTGGGCAATCTGGCTCCCGCTCGCGTTCTTCGTGGGCTTCGTCGCGCTGGTGATGACAGGGCTTCTGAAGCCCGCAGACCGTACCGTGCGCAGCGCGCTCGTCGGCAAGCCGATGCCCAGCTTCGATCTGCCCCCGGCACTGCCCGGACGGCCTGGCCTCAGCAGTTCAGAGCTGGCCAACGGCAAGGTCCATCTCGTCAACATCTTCGCCAGCTGGTGTATCCCCTGCCGGGTCGAGGCACCGCAGCTGGCGCAGCTGCAGCGGGCGGGTGTCGAGATCGAGGGCATTTCGGTGCGCGATTCGCGCGAGAACCTCGAAGGCTTCCTCGCGACCAACGGCGATCCCTTCGACAGCATTGGCGCGGACGACGATGGGCAGGTGCAGCTGGCGCTGGGCTCTTCGGGCGTCCCCGAAACCTACATCGTCGATGGCAAGGGCGTGATTCGCTACCAGCACGTCGGCGAGATCCGGCCTGAGCAGCTCGACGTGATTCTTGCCAGGATACAGGAGGCGGGGCAGTGAGGCGCGTCCTTCCCGTTCTTTCCGCCGTTGCCATGGTGGCCGCTCCGGCTCTTGCCCAGCAGGAGCAGTCGACCGCACCTTTTGCTTACCGTCAGCTCGAGGATCCGGCGAAGGAACGCGCCGCCATGGACCTAATGGAGACGCTGCGTTGTCTCCAGTGCCAGGGCCAGTCGATCGCCGATTCGGACGCGCCTATCGCGGGCTCGATGCGCAGTCTCGTGCGGGAGCGAATCAAGGCGGGCGAATCCCCTGAGGAGATCCGGGCCTGGCTGATCGAGCGCTATGGCGACTATGTGAGCTACGCGCCGCAGCTCACCGAGGTGACCTGGCCGCTTTTCGCCGTGCCGCTTGTATTTCTGCTGATCGCGGTCCTCCTGCTGCGCCGCCGCTTCACCTTGCGCCGCGAGGTCGAGGAACGTGGCGCTGGCGATGAAGGAGAAGAGGCATGATCTGGTTCCTGCTGGCCTTGCTGGTCATCGCTGCGTTCGTGGTGGCTGTGGTAGTCCTCAAAGTGCCGGTGGGAGGGCGCGAGGCGGTGGCCGCCGCGCTGCTCCTGGGTGTTGCGGGCTATGTCACGCAAGGCTCGCCCTCGCAGCCATCGAGCCCGAGCACCGTGACCCCGGGCGGTGGTGAGGAAGCCGCGTTCCTGGTTGCTGCGCGCGCCAAGGTCACCAATCGCACGATCCCGCCGACCAATCGTTATGTCGTCATCGCCGATGGCTTTGCACGCAACGGTCAGACGGCCGAGGCGGCGCGCGTCCTGCTGGGCGCGGTCGAGCAAAATCCAAAGGACGAGGATGCCTGGCTCGCCATGGCCAACGCGCTTGTCGCCCATTCCGAAGGTGTTCTGACTCCCGCTTCGCTTTATGCCTTCCGCCAGGCAGCCAAGGCCGACCCGAAAGCGCCGGGGCCCGCGTTTTTCCTGGGCTTGGCGATGGCCCAGTCGGGTCAGTTTGGCGAAGCGCGCGAGCTGTGGGCGGACCTTCTGGAGCGCACGCCCGAGGAGGCCGTATGGCGTCCGGTGCTCGCCGCCGAACTCCAGAGGCTGGATGCTTACATCACGGGCAATGCGCCGGCTCCGGCACCCGATTCGCAGATAGGGGCGGAGTCCCGCGACGGTACGGTTGCGGAACCAACGGCCCCTTCGCGTGATTGAGCATCATTGCTAGGCACCTGCCATGCTGCTAACGGCCTTCAACCTTGCCGCGAGTGCGAAACGGGGTCTCTAGTCCATGACGGGGCGCACGAATGAGTGATGCAACTACGGATATGAATGGCGGTGGAACGGCGAGCGTGTCGGATGCCGTGAAGCAGTCCGACGCCGGGAAATCCGGTTCCCACGGCCATTCCACCGGAAACGTCGCGAAGCTCGCCTTCGGCGCGGTCGGTGTCGTCTTCGGGGACATCGGCACTAGCCCGATCTACGCGTTCCGCGAGACTTTTGTCGGTCCGCACCCGCTGGCTATCGACGAATTGCACATCCTGGGCGTGGTCAGCCTGATCTTCTGGTCGATGACGCTTGTCGTTGCGGTTCAGTACGTCGGCATCCTCATGCGCGCGGACAACAAGGGGCAGGGGGGCAGTCTCGCGCTCGTGGCCCTGATCTCCGGCGCGATCAAGAAGTCGCGTTATGGCGGCCTTATCGTCATGCTCGGCGTCTTCGCGACGGCGCTGTTCTACGGCGATTCGATGATTACCCCCGCCGTCTCGGTGCTCTCCGCGGTGGAGGGCCTGACCGTTGTCCAGTCGAACCTTGCACCTTTCGTCATGCCGATTGCGCTTATCCTCCTGGTAGGCCTTTTCGTGCTGCAAAAGAGCGGGACGGCCAAGGTCGGCGCGCTGTTTGCCCCGGTCATGGTGACCTATTTCTCGATCCTCGCGATCCTGGGCATCTACCATCTCGTACAGATGCCCGAGGTGCTCGTTGCGCTGAACCCGTGGTATGCGATCCAGTTCTTCCTCACCGACAAGATGCTGGGCTTCCTGGCGCTGGGTTCCGTCGTGCTGGCCGTGACCGGGGCGGAGGCGCTCTATTCGGACATGGGCCATTTTGGACGCGGACCGATGCGCCTATCCTGGTTCGGTTTTGTGATGCCGTGCCTGCTCATCAACTACTTCGGGCAGGCCGCGATGATCCTCAGCCTCGACGATGCGCAGGCCGCACTTGCGATGGAAAACCCGTTCTTCAACCTTGCGCCTGAATCGCTGCGCCTGCCGCTCGTGATCCTGGTCAGCTGCGCCGCCTTCATCGCCAGTCAGGCGGTTATCTCGGGCGCCTTCTCGATCACCCACCAGGCCATGCAGCTGGGTTTCATCCCGCGCCTTTCGACCCGCCATACCTCGGAGCACGAGGTCGGTCAGATCTACATTCCCTTCGTGAACTGGGCGCTGATGATCGGCGTGATCGTGCTGGTGTTGGTCTTCCAAAACTCTTCGAACCTGGCCTCGGCCTACGGTATCGCGGTGACCGGTGCGATGCTGATCGACACCTGCCTGATGACGGTTCTTCTGATCGTCCTGTGGCGCTGGAAGCTGTGGATTGCGATCCCCGTTGCGGTGACCTTCTTCGTGGTCGACGGTGCATACTTCGCCGCAAACGCCACCAAGATTCCGGATGGTGGCTGGTTCCCGCTGTTGATCGGCGCGGTGGCCTTCACGCTCCTCACAACTTGGAACAAGGGCCGCCGCCTCATGCGTAATCGCATGACCGAGGCGGCGCTTCCGCTCAACGTCTTTGCCAAGAGCGCGCACGGCAGCGCCGCGCGCGTGCCGGGCACCGCGATCTTCATGGCTTCGAGCAACGTCGGCGTACCTTCCGCGCTCCTCCACAACATCAAGCACAACAAGGTGCTGCACGAACGCGTGGTGGTGCTGACCGTCGAGGTCCAGGACGTGCCCTACGTCGAATCGGGCGAGCGCTACTCGGTGCAGGACCTGGGGCAGGGCTTCTACCGCATGACCCTGCGCTACGGTTTCATGGAGGAAACCGACATTCCCGCAGCGCTTGCCCACAACCAGATGTGCGGCCAACCCTTCGAGATGATGAAGACCAGCTTTTTCCTGTCGCGCCAGACTCTTGTCGCCTCGGAAAAGCCGGGCATGGCGATCTGGCGGGAACGTCTCTTCGCCTGGATGATGCGCAACGCGGCAAGCGCCATGGTGTTCTTCCGCCTGCCTACCAACCGCGTGGTCGAACTCGGCAGTCAGCTGGAAATCTGACCAACGCGGTGGAGCCGGCGCTGACCTGCACGCTCATTGTCGGCCTGCTCTACGCGGCGGCCTATCCGTTGGTCTGGGGCGGCTATTTCCTGACTTCGCCGACACCGGACCCATTTATACTCGTCGGCATCGGGTTGAGCACGCTTGCGGGGCTGTGCGTCCTGACTCCGGCCATGGGCCGCGGCATGTTCGCATCGCGCACGCCGGACCAGAGACGCCCGATCCGCTCATGCTGCTCAACCTCGCTGTCTTTGCCGGTGTGCAATATGTGCTTGCATTGGGGCTGGTGACGCGACCGTATTTGATACGGTGCGGGCTGACAGCTTCGGGCGCGCCCGCTAGGGTTTAGCCCCATGCAGATCCTACGCACGCTCGTTCACGATTTTCGCTGGTTCCACATCGCAGTGGGCCTTGTCGGCAACCTGCTCTTCGTGGTGGGGAGCGTGCTGTTCCTACCTACCATGGCGGCCTGGCAGACGGCGGGCGTGTGGATGTTTATTGCCGGTTCGGGACTGATGTTTCTGGGCGCACTTGGCGAACTGCTCAAGCAGACGCTTTCCATGCGCGGCACCCGGCTCGAGCGCGATACCAGCGCGCCCTGACTGAGTGATAGTCTGCCGTGCTCAGTCGTGCGGCGCGTTGTCGAGAAGGTCCTCGCGCGCCTCGGTCTCGCCCATGCCGTGCTTGAGCACCATGGGGAGCTGCGAGAAGGTGAAGAGGAACGAGGCGACCGTGAAGCCCCAGAGCTTGGCCTGAAGCCAGGCATCGAAACTGACGGCGTAGACCAGCACCGTGTTCGCGATGGCCAGTACCAGGAAGAACCAGGCCCAGTTGCGCGAAAGCTTGATCCAGCCTTCCTCGTTCAGCCCCTCGAAGGCGGACTGGAGAAGGTACTTGAGCATCGGCTTGCCCTTCATCAGCCCGATGAAGAGCACGATGGAGAACATCAGATAGACCGCAGTGGGCTTGAGCTGGATCCAGATCGCCTCGCGGAAGATCACGGTGAGCGTGCCGAAGCCCAGGATCAGCGTCGTCGTCAGCCAGAGCATGGGTGAGACCTTGCCCAGGCGCCATTTCGAGACACCCAGCGCCACGACGGTAGCGGCCATGAAGGCGATGGTGCCCTTGATGACGGCGGAGACCGTGCCGATCGCATCGCCGCTCTCTTCGGGCGAGAAATGGCGGTAGGTCAGGAAGAACACGAGAAGCGGGCCGAAATCGACAACGAGGTTGATCCAGCTGGACTTGGGCTTTTCGGATTCGGGAGCGCTGTCGTTCGGTGTCTTGGCCTGCGGCGTATTGGGGCTTTCCATCACGCGATACCTGCAATGACGCGTGCGACGAGGTCCGGGTCGAAGGGGCGAAGGTCGTCGATCTTCTCGCCTACGCCGATGGCGTGGATGGGTAGGCCGTACTGCTCGGCCGCAGCCACGAGGACGCCGCCGCGCGCGGTACCGTCCAGCTTGGTCATCACGAGGCCGGTGACACCAGCCACTTCCTTGAAGGTCTCGATCTGGGCGAGCGCGTTCTGGCCGTTGGTGGCATCGAGCACAAGCACGACATCGTGCGGTGCGGCCGGGTTGAGACGGCCCAGGACTCGGCGGATCTTGGCAAGCTCGTCCATTAGTTCGCGCTTGTTCTGAAGGCGCCCTGCGGTGTCGACGATAAGCACATCGGTGCCGTCCTCGGTCGCCTCCTTGACCGCATCGAACACCACCGAGGCGGGATCGCCGCCCTCGGGGCCCTTGACGATGGGGACCTCAAGACGGTCGGCCCAGACCGCAAGCTGACCAATGGCGGCCGCGCGGAAGGTGTCGCCCGCTGCCAGCATGACCGCGTAGTCCTGTTCCTGGAAGAGGTGGGCAAGCTTGGCGATGGTGGTCGTCTTGCCTGAGCCGTTGACGCCGATGGTAAGGATGACCTGCGGGCGCGGGAAGGCGACGATGTCGAGCGGCTGTGCGACGGGACGTAGGATGTCGGCGATCTCGCGGGCGACCACTTCCATGATCGCGCGTTCGTCCGCGTCACGCTCGAAGCGTTCTTCCGCAAGGCGTTCGCGGATGCGGGCGGCCGCGCGCGGGCCCAGGTCCGAGATGATCAGCGCGTCTTCCAGGTCATCGAGCTGCGCGTCGGTCAGGCGATTGCCGCCAACGATCCCGGCGAGGTTTCCGCTCAGGCGCTCGGAGGTCTTGCGAAACCCGCCAAAGAGCCGGTCGGACCAGTCGCCATCCTGCGTCGTGGCGGACCCTCCGGCAGGTGGGGTGGTGTCGCTCATGCTTCCAGTATTCCTTCGATCACGTTGGCGGGCGTGAGGCACAGCACGGTGCCCGGCACGGTCCCGTCTGGCAGCCGGACTCGTGCGAAATTCTCCGCGTGGCCGGTACCATCCTTTTCGGCGAGAACCCATAGCGGGCGAGAGACCTGCGCGGCAAGCCAGCGCGCACGTTCTTTCGACACTGCCTCGCGCAATTCACGGGCCCGGCGCTTAATGAGCGCAGGCTCGACCTGCGGCATGCGCGCGGCTGGCGTGCCCGGGCGCGGAGAGAAGGGGAAGACGTGGCCGTGGACGATGCCCAGCTCAGCGATGATCGACAGGTTGGCCGCATGTGCGGCCTCGTTCTCGGTCGGAAAACCGGCCATGAGATCAGCGCCCACGGCAAGGTCGGGGCGACGCACGCGCAGGCTCTCGACCAGCGTCACGGCATCGGCGCGGGTGTGGCGGCGCTTCATGCGCTTGAGGATGAGGTCATCGCCATGCTGGAGCGAGAGATGAACGTGCGGCATCACCCGCGGCTCGCTGGCGAGAAGTTCGAACAGGACCGGATCGACTTCGGCCCCGTCGATGGAAGACAGGCGCAGGCGCGGCAGCTCGGGGAAGCGTCCGAGGATGGCCGCGCACAGCTCGCCAAGGCGCGGGGCACCCTTGAGGTCCTCGCCCCAGGAGGTTAGATCGACGCCGGTCAGGATGACTTCCTGAACGCCGCGTTTGTGGTGGACGGCAACGTCGGCCAGCGTCTCGGCAATTGTGCGCGATCGGCTGGCGCCACGCCCCTGGGGGATCACGCAGAAGGTGCAGGAATGATCGCAACCGTTCTGCACCTGGACGAACGCGCGGGTATAGGCGGCGCGGCGTTGGGGCACGGTGGGCGCAGGTACGTTCCAGGCCCGTGGATCGAGCTTGGCGGTGTTGGCGACAAGACCATCTACCTCGGGCATGGCGGCCAGGGCCTCGCGCTCCACCTCGGCAGCGCAGCCGGTCACCACGATGCGCGCGTCGGGGCGGGCTCGGCGGGCGCGACGGATGGCCTGGCGGGTCTGGCGCACGGCCTCGGAGGTGACCGCGCAGGAGTTGATGACCACAAGATCGTCGGCCTCGCGAAGGAGCGCGCGCATATCCTCGCTTTCGGAAAGGTTCAGCCGGCAGCCCAGCGAATGGACTTCGAGGCTCAAGCGCGCGTCCGGTCCACGGGGATAAGGCCGAAGTCAGCGGCTGCAAATGACCCACGGAAACTTTCCGTGGCAGGTCCGGTCATCACGATTACGCCGTCTTCGCGCCAGTCAATGCGCAGCGTGCCGCCGGGGAGCGTTACCTTGACCGAGTGGTCGACGAGGCCGCGCCGCATCGCCGCAACCGCCGTGGCGCAGGCACCCGTACCGCAGGCGCGGGTAAGTCCGGCTCCGCGTTCCCACACGCGCAGGGTGATCGTATCGCGCCCTGAAATCCCGGCAACGTTCACGTTGACCCGCTCGGGAAAGATGGGGTCGTTCTCGATCAGTGGGCCGAGGCGCGCCATGTCGATGGCGTAGGGATCGGGAACGAAGAAGACGGCATGCGGATTGCCGACGTTGATGGCGCTTGGGTTGACCAGCTCCTCCCAGGCGACGGGCATGGCGTGGGTGTCCATGGCGTAGGCGAGGGGGATCGCGTCCCAGTCGAAACGGGGCGTGCCCATCTCGACCGAGATCCCGGTTTCGGCGGGCGATGCGTGGACGATGCCGCCCAGCGTCTCGATCGCGGCGCTCTGGCCGTGGAGTAGGCCGACCGCGCGGGTTGCGTTGCCGCAGGCTTCCACTTCGCTGCCGTCGGGATTGAAGATGCGCATGCGAAAATCAGCCGAGGTGCTCGGTTCCAGCACCAGCAACTGGTCACAGCCAATGCCGGTGTGACGGTCCGCAAGCGCACTGGCGATGGACCCGTCGATGGCGGGCAAGGGCTGGCTGCGCGCGTCCAGGACGACGAAATCGTTGCCCAGGCCATGCATCTTGATGAAGTCGATCCGCATGGCCTGCGATCTAGGTATTTCGGGTGGATTGGTCCAGCCCTCAGATCGAGGCGCGCGCGATGGCACCCCGGCCCTCGGGCGTGTTCAGGCGCGACCGGAGCGGCGGTTCTCGTTCGAGGTCGTCGTCTCGAGGTCGAGTGTCCTTGGCGGGCGGTCCGGGCCAGCCGGGCCGGAAGGTGCGCTTTCACCATGCGGGGCGGTTTCCGCGTTGATCCATTCGCCGAGGCCGGAAGCGGGGCGCGGGGCACCGAAGTAGTGACCCTGGCCCTTTACCGGGCCAAGTTTGCGCAGCTCGTTGAGGACGTGAACATTGGCGATGCCTTCGGCCGTGATCGGCAGACGCAGGCCTTCGCCCAACATCGCGATGCCGCGCACGATGGTGGCGGCGTTCCTGTCGGTATCGATCCGTTCGATGAAGCTGCGGTCGATCTTCATGTGGTCGAAGGGGAGGTTGCGCAGCTGGGCGAGCGAACTGAAGCCGGTTCCGAAATCGTCGAGGCTGACGCTGATGCCCTGGTTTTTGAGGCTAGTCAGCAGCGAGCGGACCTGTCCCACGTTCTGGTGCAGGCAGCTTTCGGTGATCTCGATTTCCAGGCGCTCGGCCGGGAAGCTCGATTCGACAAGAAGTTTCAGAAGTTTCTGAGCGAACCACGGATCACGCAGTTGGAGCGGGGAGATGTTCACTGAGAGGGTGAGCTCGCGGGGCCAGCTCTTCGCGTCCTGAAGGGCCTGGCGGATCAACTCTTCGGAGAGTTCGGCGATGGCCCCGATATCCTCGGCAATCGGGATGAAGATGTCGGGCGAGACGAGGCCCAGGTCTGGCGATTGCCACCGCGCAAGCATTTCAAAGCCGCACAGTCGACCCGTGCCCAGATCCATCTGGCGCTCATAGTAGGGAACGAACTCGCCAGCCGGGATGCCCCTGCGGATCTTGTCCTCCAGCTCGGTGCGCAGGTGCAGTTCCTCGGCCATCTGTGGCTCGAACCAGCAGAAGGAGTTTCGGCCCTGATGCTTGGCGTGGTACATCGCCACGTCGGCATATTCGAGCAGCGCCTGTGCGTCGGCAGGCTCTGCGCCGCGGTGGCGTCGAGCAGTCGAGGCAAGCCCGAGCGAGCCGGTGATGTCGGCCGTCGTGTCACCCACGCGCATGGTACGGGCAAGCTGCTTGAGAAGGACCTCGGCGATGCGATCGATGTGTCCGCTCTGCGCAGGTGCGTACTCGATGGCGATGGCGAACTCATCGCCGCCGATGCGGGCGATGGCGCTGCCGACCGGAACCACCTCGCGGATGCGCGCGGCGCACTGGCGCAACAGCTGGTCGCCCGCGGCATGCCCGTTGAAGTCGTTGACCTGCTTGAAGTTGTCGAGATCGATCATCATCAGCGCCATGGCGCGTCCGCCCTCGCGGGCCTTGGCGATCATGACGTCGGCGCGCATGCCGAAGCTGCGACGATTGAGGAACCCGGTCAGGGGGTCCGTTTCGGCCAGGCGGCGGGCCGCAGCTTCCTCACGGGTGCGCTCGGCAAGTTCGGCGTTGAGCTCGCGGTAACGGCTCCACCCGAAGATGATGATCGCGATGTTGAGAAGAAAGGCGTTGAGGATGAACTGGTCGGGCCCCGGGCTCTCGCCCATCAGCGCGCGCACGACGTTGGGCCCGATCACGCTTCCGGTCGCCGTGAACAGCAGAATCGCGGACGTCACGATGCCAAATGCAACGACATCCACGGTGCGTCTGCCCGCGATGTCGTCGCTGATTTCTGTGGTCGTCGTGACCTTGGCGTTCAAAGCCAGAGCTCCCTGAATTCGTAGGAAAGGGAAGCTCTAGGGATATCCCCTGAAGGTTTGGTTAAATCGCTTCGGAATTTGACTTTGGGATTTTGTTAATTGTTCGTTGCTTCAATATTTTAATCCGATCTCGCGCAGGCGCTCCTGAAGATAGTCGTCCGCGGTAATGACGTCGGGATACTGGTCGGGATTGTCGGCGCTGATGCATTGCGGAAGCGTCACAAAGGGAAAGTCGCTGCGCAGGTGCAGGAAGAAGGGCATCGAATAGCGGCTGTAGCCAGCGCGTTCGCCTTCGGGATTGCGCACGCGGTGCGTGGTGGAAGGCAGGACATTGTTGGTCAGGCGCTGCAGCATGTCCCCGATGTTGATGACCAAGGCGCCTTCGGGTGGCGCGACGGAAAGCCACTCGCCGTCCGTGCTCAGAAGCTCCAGGCCGGCTTCCTCAGCGCCAAGCAGCAGGGTGATGAGGTTAATATCCTCGTGGGCTCCGGCGCGGATGGCCCCGCCCGCCCCTTCGGCGACGGGGGGATAGTGCAGCAGGCGCAGTACCGAATTGCCCTCGTCGATTGCCGGATCGAACCAGCGCGGGGCGAGGCCGAGGTGGACGGCGATGGCTGATAGGATCTCAGCGCCCACGGCGTCGAAGCGGGCGAACAGGGTCTTGAAGGTTTCCTCGAAGCCGTTGACTTCGCCGGGCCAGATGTTGGGCGGCATGCTGTCGGCCAGCGGCGAGCCTTCGGGAAGGTCGCGCCCGACGTGCCAGAATTCCTTGAGATCCTTCTCGGTCGCACCCTTGGCAACCTCGGTGCGGAACGGAGTGTAACCGCGCGCTCCGGCCTTGCCGGCCAGATGGTAGGCGCGCTTGGTCTCTTCGGGCAGCGCGAAGAATTCGCGGGTGAGAGCCCAGGCCCGGTCGATAAGGTCCTGGTCGATGCCGTGATCGCGGATCATGGCGAAACCGAAAGTGCGGAACGATTCGCCGATACGGGCGGGAAGATCGTCGCGGTCGGCCTCGAGGCTCAGAACGGGGATATTGGCGAGGTCCATGTCTTGCATATTTCCATCAAGAATCGTCTATGCCGCCGCTGTAAAGGTTTTGAAGCCCTTAGTCGAAACGGAAAGGCATACGATGGCAAAGCGCTACTGGCTCCTCAAGTCCGAACCCGATGCCTATGGCTGGCACCACCTGGTGCGCGAGGGCGAGGGGACCTGGGACGGTGTACGCAACCACCGGGCGGCCAATAACCTGCGCGCAATGCAAATCGGTGACGAGGCGTTCTTCTACCATTCGAACGAGGGACGCGAGATCGTGGGGATCGTCGAGGTGAGCGCGGCGGGGCTTGCCGATCCGAGCGATCCCGACGGCAAGTGGGCTGCGGTCAAGGTCAAGCCGGTGCGCAAGCTGGCGCGCTGCGTCACGCTCAAGCAGATCAAGGCCGACCCTGCGCTCGCCGACATGGAGCTGGTCAAGCTGTCGCGACTCTCGGTCGGCGAGGTCCGGCCCGAGGAATGGGCGCGTATTCTGGAGATGGCGGGCGATTGATACTTGTCCTGAGTCGGTTCGACCGGTTTGTCCAGTTGTCTCACGTAAGGCTCGCCCTATCGGCCGGGCTGGAACGAACGGCCCGCTCGAGCTGTTCTCTTTGTGTAAGATCGGCAGCTATGTGCTGAAGAAACAAGGAGATGTTATCATGGGTGAACTGAAGGACACAATCAAGGGTCTGGGCAACGAGATCGCCGGTAACGCCAAGCAGGCCGCAGGCGATGCGCGCAACGATCCCGAGCAGAAGGCCGAGGGCAAGGCCCAAGAGCGCAAGGGTGAGGTCCAGCAGGGTATCGGTAAGGTGAAAGGCGCCGTGGGCGACCGGGTCTGATGGCCAAGCCACTGTATGGCCAAGGCTAACCGATAAGGCCAATGCGAAAAGGGGCGACCGAAAGGTTGCCCCTTTTTTCGTGGGCGCTTCTTGGGCGGCCAAGCCAAAAGCGGAGACTTTCGTCCCGATGTGGGAAGCTGGCCATTTATATCTGGGCAGCTAACTAACTGTTAGCTAACTTTGCGACATGAGACCCCAGAAACGTCGCGCGCTGGTCCTCTCCAGCGAACAATCCGGGCACCCATTTCGCCGCTCTCTTCCGGCCCATGTGCTCGAAGTACCTCCCCACCTGCGCCCTGCCGTGGACGACGACGCGCTCGCCGCGCGGCGCTGGAAGATGCGAGGCGGCGACTGGCAGCAATTCCTCGCGGCCTACTGTGCCTCGTTCCTTGCGATCTTTACCTTCATTATCTAGCGCGCAGCGAGTTCGGCGCGGTAGAGGCGATAGCCCAGCCAGGCTGAGGCAAGGCAGGCGGCTGCGACGACCAGCAGCTGCTTGACGATCGGCATGCCGAAGAAGTTGAGCCCCATGGCAACGCCCGCACCCAGGACCATCGCTCCGGAATTGACCACGTTGTTGGCCGCGATCGTGCGCGCGGTCTGCGATTTCTCGACGAAGGTCGTGAGAAAGGCGTAGAGTGGCACGACGAACATTCCCCCGGCAATGGCGACGCCCAGAAGTGCGAGCATCAGGGGGAGGGCGAGCGGTTGCACCACGAACGTGCCCACGTCCATGAGAGCGTCGGGCCGCTCGTACGCGGGCCAGGCCTCGCACACGAGTTCGAAGCCAATGAGGCACACCCCCATTGCGATGACCGAAAGCGGCGACCAACGTGCAGAGACGGTGCCTTTCAGAAGCGCGTTGATCGTGACCGAGCCGATGGCGATGCCGATCGAGAAGATTACGAGGAACAGGCTCGCCACTTCCTTGGCGGCCATCAGGATGTTCTTGGCAAGCGGCGGGAACTGGATGAACAGGATCGTGCCCAGAGCCCAGAAGAAGCTGATCGAACATACGGCAAGGTACACCCGCCGATCGCTCATGGTCGTGCGGATCAGGCGGGCGGGTGCACGGACAAGGTGGAAATCGAGGGGCTCGATCTTTCCGATGGGCGGGGCCGTAGGCACGCTGCGGCCCGAGATATAGCCGATCACGGCAACTGCGATCACCGCGATGGCCGCCGCATCGACACTGATCCAGCCTGCAACGATGGTACCGGCGAGGACCGCGAGATAGGTACCCGCTTCGACAAGGCCGGTGCCGGCGAGGACTTCCTCGCTTCTGAGGTGCTGGGGAAGGATCGCGTACTTGATCGGGCCGAAGAAGGTGGAGTGCACGCCCATCGCGAAGACGGCGACCAGGAGGAGGGGGATCGCGACCGTGTGAAGGGCGATGCCTTGCCACGCGAGGGCAAGGCCAAGCCCGCCCACCAGCATGATGAAGATCTCGCACAGCTTGATGAGCCGGATAATCGCGGCCTTGTCGCGCATGTCGGCCAGCTGTCCGGCCAGCGCGGAAAACAGGAAGAACGGCGCAACGAAGATCAGCGAGGCTACCGCGCTGAAAATCGCCTCGGAGCTCTCCGAGTTGTAGACGCTGTAGACCACGAAAAGGACCATCGCGTTCTTGAACAGGTTGTCGTTGAACGCGCCCAGAAGCTGCGTGACGAAGAGGGGGAGAAAGCGTCGCGCGCGGAGGAGTTGGGTCGATTGCGTCATGTAATGGTCTTGCCGGTCTCTCACCGTTCGGGTCGACGGGATCCTTAAAGCGGCAGGCCGAGGCCGCAACCCCCGATCAACACTTTATTCCGCCCCGCATTCCCGGCTATGGGGCAACCCATATGCTGACGCTTCCGAACATCCTGACCCTGTCGCGAATTTTCGCGGTTCCGCTCCTTGCCTTCCTGCTGTGGTGGCCGAACTGGGAATTGGGCTATGCGCTTGCCTTTGCGCTTTACTGCCTGATGGGGATTACGGACTACTTCGATGGCTATCTCGCGCGCTCGAGCGGGACGGTCTCCAAACTCGGCGTCTTCCTCGATCCGATTGCGGACAAGATCATGGTCGCGGCGGTCATCCTGGTGCTGACGGCGCAGGGGATCCTGCGCGGGCCCTATGTGGGCGACATGCACGTGATTGCCGGGCTCGTCATTCTGATCCGCGAGATCGCGGTCTCGGGCCTGCGCGAGTTTCTGGGGCCCCTGCGGGTATCGATCCCGGTCAGCAAGCTCGCGAAGTGGAAGACGACGTTCCAGATGATCTCGCTGGGCGCGTTGATTCTGGGCAAGGCGATGCCCTGGTGGAACACGCCGTTTGCAGGTGTCGCCATCAATATCCCGCATACCGTCGGCCTGACGACATTGTGGGGCGCGGCCGCCCTTACGCTTATCACCGGCTGGGACTATCTGCGCGTCGGCCTCAAGCACATGGACTGAGGCGCGGATCGGCGAAGTGCATCGCACGCGTAAGGCCTTGCGTTCGTTGCATTCGCGGCCACAAGTGAGGCGGGTCTAGGGCTCGGCCTCGATCCCGGGCCTGCCTGGCCCCTGCACGTTCGCGGAGCTATGCCATTTCCTCGCCATCCTATTCTGACCGGGAGGATCACACGCCACTGTCGCTGAGCGTCGTTGCGGTGATGGCGCTGGCTGCGGGCCTTACGGTGGCTAACCTCTACTACAACCAGCCCATGCTCGAGCAGATGCATGGCGATCTTGCCGATTGGCGGGTGGCCTATGTGCCGACGGCCACCCAGATCGGGTATGCGCTGGGCCTTTTCTTCCTTGTCCCGCTGGGCGATCTGTTCGAGCGGCGCCAGCTGGTCCTGTGGAAATGTGTCGGATTGGCAGTCGCCTGTGCGGGCGTTGCATTGGCGCAGGGTGGGGCGCTTGTCCTGATCGCCTCGCTGGTCGTTGGCATCTTTGCCTCGGTGGCCCAGCAGATTATCCCGATGGCCGCCAGTCTCGCGCTTCCTGAGCGGCGTGGGCATGTGATTGGTGTCGTCATGGCGGGCCTGCTTTGCGGTATTCTGCTGAGCCGCACGCTTGCCGGGTTCGTGGCCGAGCACCTGGGCTGGCGGGCCATGTTCTGGATCGCGGTCCCCTTGGCCCTGGGAACGATGGCAATGGTCGCGCTGCGCCTACCGCGCAGCGCGCCCGAAGCGGCAGGAGCCAGCTACCGCGCGACGCTGGGATCGCTTATCGGGCTCTGGCGCGCGTTTCCCGCGCTTCGGCGAGCAACGGCGATCCAGTGCTGCCAGTTCGGCGTGTTCTCGGTCTTCTGGTCGATCCTGGCCTTCCGGCTGGAAACGCGCTTCGGGTTCGGGCCGCAGGTGGCGGGCCTGTTCGGTATCCTGGGCGTAGTTGGAGTTCTTGCCGCGCCTGTCGCGGGGCGTATCGCCGACAGTCGGGGCCCGCGCCGCGTGATTGCCACTGCGGCCTGCATCTCTTTTGTATCCTGGGCGATCTTCGGATTGTGGGACGGGCTCGCGGGCGTGATGCTGGGCGTCATCGCGCTCGACTTCGGAGTGCAGTCGAGCCAGATCTCCAACCAGAGCGTGATTTTCGCACTAAAGCCCGAGGCGCGCTCGCGCATCAATACGATCTACATGACCGCGATGTTCGTGGCCGGTGGCCTTGCCTCGGCGGCGGCTATGGCGTGCTGGACGCACCTGGGCTGGACGGGCGTGTGTGCGCTTGGCGCTGCGATCAGCCTGTGCTGCGTGGCCTTGCAATTCACCGGCGGCAAGGACGCGTGAACGGGGCAGTAGGGCGCGATCAGCCCGCGCGCAGTTCATCCGCAAGCATCCGGAATTCGTCCGAACGCGGCGAATTCTTGCGCCAGACCAGCGCGATCTCGCGGTTGGCGTTGGCAGAGATGAGCGGACGGGCCACCACGTTGGTGCCGTTCAGGATCCCGGCATCGAGAGCCATTTCGGGCAGCATCGTGAGGCCCAGGCCATTGTCAACCATCTGCACCAGCGTGTGCAGCGAGGTTCCGATCATTGTGGCAGATGCGCGCAGTTCGGGCCGGTTGCAGGCGGCGAGCGCGTGGTCCTTGAGGCAGTGCCCGTCTTCCAGCAGGAGGAGGCGGTTTTCATCGATGATGTCGGGCCCCACCTCTTGCGGCGGGTCGCGCGGATCGTCGGCCGGGAAGGCCACGAAGAAGGCGTCGAGTTCGATCGTCTCCTGCTCCACCTCGCCGGTGGGGTAGGGAAGGGCGAGCAGCACGCAGTCGGCCCGCCCGTGGTGCAGCGATTCGATCGCCGCCTGGCTGGGCTCCTCACGCAGGAAGAGCTTGAGGTTGGGGCGCTCGCGGCGCAGGCGCGGCAACATACGCGGGAGCAGGAAGGGCGCGATTGTCGGGATCACGCTCATGCGTACCTCGCCCGAGAGCGGCTTGCCGCTCGACTGGACGAGCTCGGACAATTCTTCGGTCTCGCGCAGGATGCGATGCGCCTTCTCGACCACCGTGTTGCCCAGAGGCGTGAAGCGCACTGCACGCTTGGTGCGCTCCACAAGGGTCACGTCGAGCAGTGTTTCGAGATCGCGCAGACCTGCCGAGAGCGTAGACTGCGAGACGTAGCAGGCTTCGGCGGCGCGGCCGAAATGTCCATGTTCATGCAGGGCAACCAGATACTGAAGCTGCTTCAGTGTCGGCTGGTAGACCGTCATGATTCGCTGTCGTCCCCGCTCTCGTCGATCTCGTCATCGCCCGCATGGTCCGACCCGGCGGTGGCGAAGATTTCCTCGTCCTCGCTGACACGGGTCATTTTGAGGCGACCCTTCTCAACGGCAAAACCAAGGCGCCCCTCGACCAGTTCGAGTGCGTCCTTGCCGAACACCTCATAGCGCCAGCCTTCCAGGATCGGCAGGTTCTTGCGTACGCCCGAGGCGAGCAGTTCCAGCTCGTCGCTGCGGGTGAGGAGGCGGGCGGCAACGTCGATCTCGCGCGCGCGGATCTTGAGCAGCAGCTTGAGGAGGTCGGCAACCAGCGCGCCTTCCTTGCCGAGCGGCGCGCCGCGCTGCTGGCGCGGCGGCATCTCGTCGTCGCCGAGCGGCTGAGCCTTGGAGATGGTGTTCATCAGGCGCTTACCGATGTCGTTGTCGCGCCAGCCTTGCGAGAGACCGCGCACCTTGGCGAGGTCCGCCTGCTGCTTGGGAGGGTGGCTGGCTAGGTCGGCAAGCGTCTCGTCACGGGCGATGCGCCCGCGCGGAATGTTCTTGCCCTGCGCTTCCAACTCGCGCCATTCGGCAATGGCCTTCAGACGGCCAAGCATCTGCGGGTTGCGGCCCGCAGCCTTGATCCGGCGCCAGGCCAGAGTCGGGTCGTTCCGGTAGTTGTCCGGATCGGCTAGCTTTTCCATTTCCTGGTTCAGCCACATGCCGCGGCCCGTCTTGATCAGGCGTTTGAGGATCTTGGGGAAGATCTTCGAGAGGTGGGTGACATCGCCGATGGCGTATTCGATCTGGCGCTCTGTCAGCGGGCGGCGCGACCAGTCGGTGAAGCGCGCGCCCTTGTCGATGGTCAGGCCCAACCAGGATTCGACGAGGTTGGAATAGCCGATCTGCTCCGACTGGCTGATCGCCATCATCGCGATCTGGGTGTCGAAAATCGGCGAGGGGGTCTTGCCCGTCGCGTTGAAGATGATCTCGACGTCCTGCCCGCCGGCATGGAAGATCTTGAGGACATCGTGGTTGTCCGTGAGCAGCTCGTAGAGCGGCGTCATGTCGAGCCCGCTGGCGAGCGGGTCGATCGCGGCGGCTTCCTCAGTGTTTGCGATCTGGACGAGGCAAAGCTCGGGCCAGTAGGTGTTTTCGCGCATGAACTCGGTGTCGACCGCAACAAAGTCCGACTTTGCCAGGCGGTCACACAGTTGGGCGAGCTCGTCGCTGTCCGTGATCAGGGTGTGTATCTTCATTTGCATGCGGCGTTACGCTGAAGACGCGAAGGGATCAACGCCAGCGATGCCCCGTTTCGCGTTTGTTTGCGAATATTAGCGGCGAAACAGGCGTGCAAGCAGCCCCGGGCGGGCCGATTCGGCAAGTTCGGAGATGCTTTCCTCGGTCACCAGCTTGCGGCGCAGCTGCGTGCCGGTGGTGTGGATGCCCGGTGGCGGAAGGTGCCAGGCCTCTGGGTCATCACCAGGCGCGGTGCCTTGCGCGTCGCCGGAATAGGTAGGCGAAAGTAGCGCGGCTATCGTGTCAGCACGGTCTTCGCCCTCGTTCTCGAAGTCCTCTTCCTCCGCGTCCTCGTCGTAGGTTTCCAAGGTCCCCATGACGCCTTCGTAGGGCTCCGGAACGCTCGGCGTTCCGGGCGCGTCGCAAATGGCAAGGACGGGGGCGGAGAGGGCCGCAAAGGGGCTTTCGCTTACCGCGAGCAGGGCCATGCGGCGCGGCAGGGCGGTGCGGCGGGCCTTGTCCTCGACGGCAAGGTGGAACAGCACGCCCATATAAAGCGCGCCGAGCAACTCGGCCTGAAGGGCGGTGGCGTTCGGTGTCTCGCGCGCGGCGTTGGCCATATGCAGCGCGGCCAGCGCATCCGCCATCGTGCCAAGGCCGTCGATGCCGACGACGCGCTCTTCGGCATCGGCGTGGTCATTGTGCCAGGCCGATCCGTAGTCGTTAAAGCCTTCGAGCAGTTCGTCGCGGGTGCATTCGGAGAAGGGCCAGGAGGTGTCGAAGAAGAAGCGGGTGGCGAGGACCGGCTCGCCGTCCTCGTCGCTGAGGGTGTGCAAAGCGAGGTCGAGGCTGACGGCCGAGACCGGCTCGCCGCACTGGTCGAGCTTCCAGATCGCGTCGGCCAGCAGATTCCAGCCCGTGAATGAGATCGCGTCGGATCGTGTGTTCAGGAATTCGGCCGGCAGGGGGCCTTGTGCCGAGCAGACGCCCGCCAGCATATCCCGCAGTATATCGGCGGCTTCGTCCGCGCGCTGGCTGCGCACCATGTCCTCGATCGAGCGTCGAAAAGCCTTGTTTTCTGCGCTGTCAATCGTGACCTCTGCCAACATCGTGTTCTCCATTCGACCCGTACCTCAGGCCATTAGGTTATAATGGTTTATACTGGGTTACGCGGATAACCTTTTGCGCAGGGTCAATCGGTGTCTGGAAATCGGCGCGCCACTCGACTAGGGGACGCGGCCTGAACTCTTAGTTTTTCGCGAAGAAGAAGCCTGACGCCATGACTCATCCCTATCGTTCCCACACCTGCGGCGCCCTGACGGCGACCGAGGTCGGCCAGACGGTCCGCCTGTCGGGTTGGGTCCATCGCAAGCGCGACCACGGCGGCGTCCTGTTCGTCGATCTGCGCGACCACTACGGCATGACCCAGGTCGTGACCGATAGCGACAGCCCTGCGATCGAGATCCTCGACGCACTGCGTCTGGAATCGGTGGTCACCATCGAGGGCACCGTCAAGGCGCGCACCCCCGAGACGGTGAACCCCAATCTGGTCACCGGGGAGATCGAGGTCTACGCCCGTTCGGTGACGGTGCTGGGCAAGGCTGCCGAACTGCCGATGCCGGTAGCCGGCGAGCAGGAGTATCCCGAGGACATCCGTCTCAAGTACCGCTTCCTGGACTTGCGCCGCGAGACGCTGCACGCGAACATCGTCAAGCGCACCCAGATCATCTCGGACATGCGTCGCCGCATGGAAGGCATTGGCTTTACCGAATTTTCGACGCCGATCCTGACCGCGTCCTCGCCCGAAGGCGCGCGCGACTTCCTCGTGCCCAGCCGCATCCACGCGGGCAAGTTCTACGCGCTTCCGCAGGCGCCCCAGCAGTACAAGCAGCTGCTCATGGTCGCAGGCTTCGACCGTTACTTCCAGATCGCGCCGTGCTTCCGCGACGAGGACCCGCGCGCGGACCGTCTGCCGGGCGAATTCTACCAGCTCGACCTCGAGATGAGCTTCGTCACCCAGGAAGAGATCTGGGAGACGATGGAGCCGGTCATGCAGGGTATCTTCGCCGCGTTCGCGGATGGCAAGCCGGTGACGCCCTCGGGCGAATTCCGCCGCATTCCCTACGCTCAGGCGATGCTTGACTACGGTTCGGACAAGCCGGACCTGCGCAACCCGATCCTCATCAAGGACGTGACCGAGCACTTTGTCGAATCGGGCTTCGGCATCTTTGCCAGCATCGTCGGCGGCGGCGGCGTGATCCGCGCGATCCCGGCTCCGGGCGCGGGCGCAGGCAGCCGCAAGTTCTTCGACGAGATGAACAACTGGGCGCGCGGCGAGGGCTTCTCGGGCCTTGGCTACATCAACATCAAGGACGGCAAGCCGGGCGGCCCGATCGCCAAGAACCACGGTGAGGAAAAGACCGCCGCGCTGATCGAGGCGCTCGGCCTTGGCGAGAACGACGGTGTATTCTTCGCCGCAGGCAAGCCCGAGCAGGCCGCCAAGCTGGCAGGCCTTGCACGTATCCGCGTTGCCGAACAGCTCGACCTGATCGACAAGGATCGCTTCGATCTGTGCTGGATCGTCGACTTCCCGTTCTACGAGTGGGACGAAGACAACAAGAAGGTCGACTTCGCGCACAACCCGTTCTCGATGCCGCAGGGTGGCATGGAAGCGCTGAGCGGCCAGGATCCGCTCACGATCAACGCCTACCAGTACGACCTCGTGTGCAACGGCTTCGAAATCGCCTCGGGCTCGATCCGCAACCAGGATCCCGAACTGATGGTTGCCGCCTTCGAGAAGGTTGGACTCACCAGGGACGATGTGGAAGAGCGCTTCGGCGGTCTCTACCGCGCCTTCCAGTACGGTGCCCCGCCACACGGTGGCATGGCTGCCGGTGTCGATCGCATCGTGATGCTGCTGTGCGGAGCCCAGAACCTGCGCGAAATCTCGCTATTCCCGATGAACCAGCGCGCCGAGGATCTCCTGATGGGCGCCCCGACGCCCGCGGAATCGCGTCAGTTGCGCGAACTGCATATGCGTGTCGTCGAGCCCCAGCCCAAGCCGGGTGCCTGAGCGGCGAAAATCGACGCAAAAAACCGAGCTTGGGACACCTTGCGGGTCTTTCGCCCTTGCAAAGGCGTCGCACTTGGGACAAGTGCGGTGCCCGTGCTGTGGCGGCACTTGCCAGCCAGCGCGCTAGGAACTAGGGCGTCAAGCAACCAAGATTAATCCTCCGCTTTCTGAAGGGGTCTATACAAATGAGCGATACCGCCGATCGGGTTAAGAAGATCGTCGTCGAGCACCTCGGTGTGGAAGCCGACAAGGTCACTGAAGATGCAAGCTTCATCGATGATCTGGGTGCCGATTCGCTCGACATCGTCGAGCTGGTCATGGCGTTCGAAGAAGAATTCGGCGTCGAAATCCCGGACGATGCCGCTGAAAAGATCAGCACCGTCTCGGATGCGATCAAGTACATTGATGAGAACAAGGGCTGATCCCGGCCCGCCCGCAGCGTCCCGGTAACGTCCTTTCAGGGCAGATCATCGCCGGTTTGTGGGCAATTGGATTGAATTTGACAGGCTCGACCTCTAAGGGGGCGGGCCTGTCGCCGTTTCGGAGAGCATTGGAATGCGTCGTGTCGTCGTAACCGGACTTGGCCTCGTCACCCCGCTGGGCGCTGACGTGGAAACGACCTGGAAGAACATCCTCGCCAGCAAGAGCGGGGCGGGCCCCATCACCAAGTTCGATGCGTCGGATCAGAAGTGCCAGATCGCCTGCGAGGTCAAGCCGGCGGATCACGAGTACGGGTTCGATGCCAGCAAGCGCGTGGATCCCAAGATCCAGCGCCAGGTCGATCCCTTCATCGTCTTCGGCATTGATGCCGCAGGCCAGGCGCTCGAAGACGCCGGTCTCGTCGAGATGGACGAAGAGACCAAGCTGCGCGCGGGCTGCTCGATCGGTTCGGGCATAGGCGGTCTTCCCGGTATCGAGAGCGAATCGCTCGTGCTCGCCAACCGTGGCCCGGGCCGCGTTTCGCCGCACTTCGTGCACGGCCGTCTCATCAACCTCATCTCGGGTCAGGTCTCGATCAAATACGGCCTCAAGGGGCCGAACCACGCGGTCGTCACCGCCTGCTCGACTGGCGCGCACTCGATTGGCGATGCCGCGCGCATGATCAAGGACGATGACGCCGACATCATGCTGGCGGGCGGCGCGGAAAGCACGATCTGCCCGATCGGCATTGCCGGCTTCGCCCAGGCACGCGCGCTCAACTGCAGCTTCAACGACCGCCCCGAAGAGGCGAGCCGCCCCTACGACAAGGACCGCGACGGCTTCGTCATGGGTGAGGGGGCAGGCGTCCTCGTGCTCGAGGAATACGAACACGCCAAGGCGCGCGGCGCGAAGATCTACGCTGAAGTCGTGGGCTACGGCCTTTCGGGCGATGCCTACCACGTGACCGCGCCGGACCCGGAGATGGACGGCGCCTACCGTTCGATGGCCGCAGCTCTCAAGAAGGCGGGCATGACGCCAGCCGACATCGACTACATCAACGCCCACGGTACCTCGACGATGGCCGACACCATCGAACTGGGCGCGGTACGCCGCCTGTTTGGCGATGCGATGGACACGGTCTCGATGAGCTCGACCAAGTCGGCCATCGGCCACCTCCTTGGCGGTGCGGGCGCGGTCGAATCGATCTTCTGCATCCTCGCAATGCGCGACCAGATCGTGCCGCCCACGCTCAATCTCGACACCCCTTCGGAAGGCTGTGAAGGCGTCGATCTGGTGCCCAAGATTGCACGTTCGCGCGAAGTGCGCGCCGTCCTCAACAACAGCTTCGGGTTCGGCGGTACCAACGCCAGCCTGATCATGAAGAAGGTCGACTGACCTTCCGCGCGGGCTTCGGGGAAGAACCCTCATGATGTCACGGCGCACGTATGCCCTCGGGGCAGCGCTTGTCCTGGTGGCGGGGATCATGGTGTGGAATGTCGTGGGCGGCTGGTTCGGTTCCGGCCCGCTCGCGAAGGATTCCGCCTTCGTGGTCCCCAACGGCGCCAGCCTCTCGGCTGTTGCCGACAAGCTCCAGGACGAGGGCGTGGTGCGCTCGGGCGACGGCTTTGCTCTGCGCGCACGTCTGTTCGGCGGCGGGGGAGCCATTAAGGCGGGGGAATTCGTGATCCCCGCCCACGCGAGCCCCTCGCGCGTCCTGGCGATCATCACCAGCGATGACGTCGTGCGCCGTCAGGTTATGATCCCGGAGGGCATGCCCTCGATCATGGTCTACGAACGCCTGATGGCGCAGGAAGCCCTGACTGGCGAGCTTGCCGTGCCCGAGGAAGGCTCGGTCCTTCCGGCGACCTATGACATCCAGAAGGGCGATGCGCGCGCCGACGTTCTGCGAAAGATGCAGGCAGGCATGCGCCGTACCCTGGCCGAACTGTGGGAAAAGCGGGCTTCTGATCTTGTCGTGAAGACCCCTGAGGAAGCGCTGGTGCTCGCCTCCATCGTGGAGAAGGAAACGGCCAAGGCGGAGGAGCGCACTGTCGTGGCGGGCCTCTATTCCAACCGTCTGAAGCAGGGAATGCTGCTCCAGGCCGACCCCACGATCATCTATCCCATAACCAAGGGCAAGCCGCTGGGGCGGCGCATACGCCAGTCCGAGATCCAGGCGATCAACGACTACAACACTTACTCCATGGTAGGCCTGCCCAAGCACCCGATCTGCAATCCGGGCCGAGCCTCGATCGAAGCGGTCCTGCACCCGGCCGAGACCGACGCTCTCTACATGGTGGCGGACGGAACTGGTGGGCACGTGTTCGCATCCACTCTCGCAGCGCACAACGAGAACGTGAAGAAGTGGTTCGAAATCCGGCGCAAGCGCGGCGAAATCTGAGTGCATTTAAGGCGCCGGGCATGACAGTAGGCTGGTCATGGTGAACCTTCCCGGGGAAGTTCTCTCCCCTAAGCGTCAGCCGGGCGCTCCTCTGCTCGTGACGGCCGTGCTTCCCCCTGAGATCCAAGCCTGGGCTGACGCGCTTCGCACCGCCCACTTTCCGGCCGAACGCAATCGCCTGCGTGCGCACGTTTCGCTCTTTCACGCGCTGCCGCCCAGCGTGGAGGAGGAGTTGATACAGGTCCTCAAGGACCTTACGCGCAAACCGCGGCCCCAGGCGCGGATCGTTGGGGTGCTGAAGCTGGGCAAGGGCACCGCGCTCCGTATCGAATCGCCTGCCATGGTCGAATGCCACGCAGAGATCGCCGAGCGTATGCACGGTCTCCTCACGCGCCAGGACGCCCAACCCTTGCGCCTTCACGTCACGATCCAGAACAAGGTGACTTCGCAGGAGGCGAGGGTGCTACAGGCGCAGTTGGGCCCCACGCTGGAGCCCCGAGCCTTCCGTTTTCGCGGATTCGGCGTCTATGCCTGGGAGGATGGATTATGGCGCCCGATCAAGGACCTGCACTTTCATCGCTAAATTTGTAAAATAGGGTGTTGACCAATCCTCGATACCCCCCTAGAGGCACGCACCTGCCCCGCAGACGCGGCGCACCACACTGCTCCGGCCGAGGTCGGGATTGGTATGGCGGAGTAGCTCAGCCGGTTAGAGCAGCGGAATCATAATCCGCGTGTCGGGGGTTCGAGTCCCTCCTCCGCTACCACCTATAAAGCCCGGATTTTCCGGGCTTTTTTATTGCACATTTCCGGATTCAAACTGGACGCGCAAGGCGCGTTTGGGGGCTCATTTGGGAGAATCGTTCGCTTCGAGCTTGCGAATTGCCGCCTCGCCAAGGGCGCGATCGCGGTTCATGTAGTGGGCGTCGAGGATGCTCCCGACTTCCTTCAGTTTGTGTCCTGTGATGGTGGCGATCTCAGGTACGGTGGCACCGGCAACCGCAAGGCGCGTGACCGCTGTGCCGCGAAGGTCGTGGAACGTGACGCCCGTAACTCCGGCTTTAATGCACGCCTTGCGCCAAGAGGCGCGGAAGCCACCTTCGGTCCACGCACTGCCGCGCTCGGTGGCGGGAATTGTTTCCGGTATCGGCAAACCTTCTGCCTCATAGCGGTCACGCGCTTCCTGGAGTGCCTCTCTCAAGGGCGCCCCCACAGGCACCTCAATCGCCAGTTTGGTTTTGCTTTGGCGAAGCCTGATGCTGTCTCCGTTATACGCCGACCAAGGCAGGCGTAGAAGATCGCCCTGGCGCTGCCCTGTCCAAAGGGCGAGGGTGAGCGCAAGCGAAAGGTGCGGCGATGCCTCCGCATGAAACGCCATTTCGTGGGCTTTGGTCCAGACCTTCTCAGACCTAGTGGATTGATTCCAACGTTTGGTGCCCGCGCCTGACAGCGGCGATGATGTCGTGGGGGTCGGCTTTCCAGACGAAGGGACGCGGATCCTCGTTGTGCTCTTTGATGAAGCGGTTGATGGCTGC
>NZ_VIRF01000019.1 GCF_008107685.1 Novosphingobium sp. BW1 | reverse complement strand
GCTTCCGCTCCGCTACAGCCGCTTCCCCGCTGCCGATAAGGCCCAGCCTCAACCCGAGGCTTTTTGTTTGAACCAACTGGCCCGTTTTTAAACCGGTGGCTGGCCCCTTTTTATACCGGCGTTGACAGCCTCCGTTTCGCGGCAAAATTGGAGGGGCCGCCGGCCTTGCACAGCCGCTTCGCCGCCCGTCATACTGGGCCTTGCCGAGACGAGCCCCTCCCACCTCTGCCATGCGCACCGTCCTGCCGGCCACCCGCTTGCGACGCTGCCGCCTCTGCTTGCTCAGCGGGGAGCGCGAACGGCGAACAGCGGATCTGGTGACGCATCCGGCGGGCGCGATGATGGCACGTCGCCGGATTGCGCGGCAGTCCTGAGCACGATGAACAGCGGCGGTGGCGAACCGCGCGGGACCGATGGCGCAGACGACAATTCCTGCGGCGCCATACCCGTCACTGTGGTGAGATAGGCGCGCGTCTCGCCGGGTAGCGGGCGCCCTGTGGTTAGATAGGAGGCATAGCGGCCGGGACCGGCATTATAGGCGCCGAACAGCCCCGGATAACCGAAGCGGTCGTACATCGCGCGCAGATAGGCGGTGCCGGCGAGTATATTGTCGCGCGGATCGTGAGGATTGTAGCCGAGGCCGTAAGTCGCGCGCATCGCCTTCCAGGTCGTCGGCATCAGTTGCATCAGCCCCATCGCGCCCGCCCGGCTCGCGATCGGTCGCCCGTCCAGCATGGTCATGCCGCCGCTTTCGGCACGCATCACCCGCTCGATCCAGGCCACGGGCACACCGAACCGCGCCGAGGCTTCGGCGATCTCGGTTTGCCAGCGGGCTACCGGATCGCTGCTCTGCGAATTGGCACTGGCAGGCGCCGCGGCGAGCAGCGCGAAACCAAGCGCGAGCATCCTCAGGGCAGCCACAGCGGGGTCGCCCTGCCAATGACATCGCGCGCCGCTGTCGGCCCGAAATAGCGCCCATCGAACGAATCCGGAGTCTCGGTCATGAGCAGGAAGATCATGCCCGGTCCGAGCCGGATGCACCCTTGCCATGCGGGCAGCGGACGGCCCGCCGCATCGGCGGCGCGGCGTTTGGCGACCGGCCTACCGTTCACCGTCACCACCCGATCGACAGCGCAGATCGTGTCTCCAGCAATGCCGGCGACGCGCTTCACAAGCGGCACATTGGAAGGCAGATAGCGGCGGCTCGCGGCCAGTTGCCGCGCTTCGACCGGCGGCGAGGCGATCACCATGTCGCGGCGTTTGAGCACCGCGCCGGGCGACACGGCATAGAGACCGATCGGCGCGCTGGCGCTCGCGTTCCAGACCAACCGGGGCAGCGGCGGCAATGCGATCGTGAGGCCAAGGCAGGCGATGCCGGCACCAAGCAGCGCGGTGCGGCGGCGCAGCCGCAGGCGGCGTGCATGGGCCGCGCGCCGGACCTCGAACCAGGCGAACAGCGGCAGCGGGCGGTCCCGGGGAGGAGGCTCAACCATGGTCGCCTCCACGCGCGCGGGCCGCCGACCACGCTTCGATATCGTCGATATGGTAGCGCCAGGTGCGGCCATGCAGGCGGCATTTCGGCCCCTTGCCGGTCTGGCGCAGGCGCTTGAGCGTCGAATAGGCGAGGCCGAGATGAAAGGCCGCCTGCTTGGCGGTGAGGAAGGGGCAGGTCTCGCGCGCAGCCTGTGCGCGTTCGGCGGTGTCGTCCATGATTCCAGTCCATCTGCGCCGGCGCACCGTGCGTCGGGCGATGAGCCCGGATTGGATCGATCCGGCCCTCTTCGGCAGGGTCGCAAATCGACCTATGCGATTCCGACCCCCCTGTTTCGAGTCGGCGGCGATGCCCCGCGCCCTTGGCGGACGCGGGGCGGTTCGCTCAATCGGCTGGGTTCCAGATGATCGCGAAAGCGTCGTCATCGTCCTGCCCGGCGGCGCGGCCGAGATTGGCGTAGAGCCGGCGCGGGCCGAATTCGGGGGCGGCGAGCGACAGCGACACATAGTCCTTGCCGCTCATTTCGCCGCGCCGCACCCATCCGGCTCCGACCTCGACACCGGCCGCCGACACGCGATAGTCGGGCTGGGTGTCGCCGGACTTGCGGCTGTTGGGAATGATCTCGATGTCGGTGCGGATCGAGAGCGTCTTGAGCTGGCCCTTGAAGCCGTTTCCGTCGCGGGTGACATAACCGATGGCTGGCATTGTTCGTCTCCTGAAAAGTCGCCCCGAACCGTTTCCGGGCGATGGGCGGACCGGAGGGACGGTCGAAGCAGGCCTGCGAACCGGAGGCCGGAGCGGCAGCGGAGGACCGGAGCCGGAGACTTATTTGAAGCGCAGCGACCGCGAGGAGCCCGCCTTGGCGGGCGGGGAAATAAGCCGCGCGGTGATGGTTTCGCAGGGTCGCGGCCGTCCCAGGTCATGCGCCCGAGGAGCCGAAAACGGTGTGGGACACGGCAGTGGTAACGACGACAATGCCGCCGGTTCAACCCTCGCGATGGATTGGTCGTGGACTGCGCGGACGCACCATCGCACCAACGGATCGATCGTCCAGGGCACGCACCGCGACGCTGCCGCCATTGCCGGTTGTGCGGCGGACAACGACGGGCCAGGATTCCTGGTGCGGTACGAAAGGCGGTAAGGTCAGCGCCATGTCGATGATCGCCATCCGCCTGCCGGCGAGCTGCGCCGCGCTGCTGCTGATCGCGGCCGCGCTGGCGCAAGACCGACTGGTGCGCGCGCGCACGCTGATGAGGACAAGGGAATAGCCGCGCCCCGGCCCGCGCCAGCAGGCCGGGGCGCGGCGGATATTCAGGGCATCAGCCGCAGCGGCGGCACCGCGAAATCGCCCGCCGCGAAGTGGGCGAGGATCGCCTCGTAGCTGCCCAGACGTTCGACGGTGCAACGGCCGATCAGGAGATAATCGTCCTCGTCGGCGGCATAGCACTGCACCTCGCCCTTGCCGGCGAATACGGCGCGCTCGGCGCCCCATTGGCCGCAATAGGCGCCCGACCAGCGCGCGAAGGGCAGGCCATGCGTGATGCACCAACTTTCGAGGCGCTCGAACCGACCCCAGGCCACTTCATGCGCCATGAGTTCAAGCGGCACGCCCTCGCGAAACATCGCGGGCGTGAAGGTTTCGCCGTCCCATTCGGTGGACAGTCCCTCTGCCTGAACGAGGGCGGCGAGATTGAGCAGCAGGGATCGCGGCAGGGTGCCGCCGATGGTGATGCTCGCGGATACGCGATCGGCCATGATGGTCTCCTTTCCCGCGCGTCCGAGCCCGTCAGGGCGAGGGCGCGCGGCCGAATTTCGACAGTTGAGGGATGCGGGCGGCGGTTTCCCGTCGCCCGCAAGGGATCAGGCGGCGAGGCGATCGGCCTCGTCGTCGGGGTCCGGCGGGACCATCGCCGCGCCGGGTGCGGTCGGATCAGGCTCGTCGTCGCTTGGGCGGAGCCGCTCGATCTCGCGCGCCGCCTGCGCCTTGGCATGGGCCGCGACGGTGCCGACACCGCCGCGCGCCGTATAGGCGGCGGGCGGGAATGCCATCCAGCGCGGCACCCAATTCTCGCGCCGATCGCGCCCGTTGGTGCCGTCGAGATGATCGCGGACGATGCGTTTCAGGGTCTTGGTCTTCTCACCCGCATTGGCGCTGGCGACGGTTTCGCCCGCCACCTCGGCGACGATCCGGGTCAGCACTTCCCGGTCGCGGATCAGCTCGAAAAAGGCATCGTCGGCCTGCCAGCAGCGCGCCATATCGACGCCGATCTCCACGCCCACCGCCTCGACGGCGGCGCTGCCCGACGCCAAGGTTTCGCCCATGACGATGGCGATCACCTCCATGACGACCGTATCGGGAAGGTCGAGCAGGCGTTGGAAAATGCCGGCGACTCCATAGTCGTCGCCGTTTCCTCCGGTCACGGTCGGTTCCTCGGCGGAGAAGCCGAGAACCGCCAGTACCGCGCGGCGGCGCTCGTCGAAATCGGCCTCCGCCCGGCTGTTGTCGAGACTGTCACGCACCTCGTCGTTTCGGGTGGACTGCGGCTCGGGCGAGACGCGCCACAGATGTGATCCGCCGATGGCATGGGCGACCATCAGGCGCAGGGCGACCGCCGGATGGCCGGTCAGCGCGGCGCGGACGGCGGCGTGGCGATGCAGGTCAACATAGGTCTGCATCGTCGATGTCACCTCGGGCCGCGCCGCTTTCTGGCCGGTCCCGTTCTCCGATCCCTCGGCCTTGGCGATCCGGCGGGCCTCCTTGCCGGAGACATAGCCTTCGTGGACGATCACCTCGCCGGTGGCGCGCACGTCGATATAGACGCGCCCGCCCTTGCGCTTGCCCGCCTTCTCATATTCCCATGTCGAGAAATGTTCGGACGGCGGCACGATGATCGCGTCGGCCCAGCCCTGTTCGACATAGGCCGCGCGGCGCGCCTCGATCTCGGCATTCTGTGCCGTCCAGAAGGCATCGGCATCGGCGACATAACGGTCCTCGCCGAACAGGTCGGCGATGGTCGCAAGGCCGCTCGCCTCCACGTCGAACAGCGCATGTTTCACCGGGATCGACTGCCCGCCGAACAGCCATGATTTCAACTGGTGGCCGGTCGGCAGATAGGCATTCTCGTCGTCGGCGAGCGCCAGCCATGCTTTTTGCTGGCTCTTGGACGCCATCGTCAGATGGCGCACGGTCGCCGCGTCGATCCGTTCCTTGCGGTAGAGGTCGCGGATCGCGGGGAGCAGATTGCCGAGCGCCAGCACCCGTTTGACGATGAGGTCGGGCAGTCCGAACGTCGCGGCGATGTCCCCCACCTTGCGGCCCTCGCGGACGAGGCGGGTGAAATTCTCCCATTGCGTCACCTCGTCGGGGTCGAGCCGCGCCATATTCTCGATCATTGACGCCTCGATGGCGGCGGCATCGTCGCCGTCGTCAAGAATGGCGCAGGGCATCGGTTCCGGTGTCGTGTCACCGGCCAAGCGCCGTTCCTCGGCGACTATCTTCGCGGCATGGAAGCGGCGGCTTCCGGCGACGATCTCATAGCCTTCGGGCGCGCAGTTTGGGCGGACGATCACGGGCTGGATGACGCCACGGCTGCGCACGGTCGGCAGGATGTCGGACACGTCCGGGGCCTTTCTGCCGTACCGCATATTGGCCTTGCTCACGACCAGCTTGTCGAGCGGGATAAAATCGAGTTTCATGGTCAGCACTCCTTGTGAGTGCCGGTCCGTCGATCTTTGCGGGTAGGCGGACCGGCTTACGATATGCGGCGTTACGCGCCGCGCGTCATCCGCCTTTCCCGCCTTCGGGATCGGTCGGAATCTCGGGGACCGGCGCGGACTCGATGCGCCAGATGATGGATTGGGCTTGACTGATCGAACCGGCCCGGCGCGCGGTGTCGGCCCAGACCGACAGACTGACGCCCGTCGAAAAGCCGATATCGCGCTCGATGCCGAGGCCGAACGACAGGCGGATGCTCGCCAGTTCGGAAAGGCTGAAACAGCCAAGTTCGGGACAGCCGAAACCGAGGTCGGCCAGCCCGAACAGGGTGTCGCCGTCATCGTAAAGCTCGGTTGCCAGCCATGTTGCCGCGCCCAGCGGGTTGAAGAATTTGACCACGGGCACGGGATCATGATCGCTCTCGGCGGAGCGGTCGGCGTTCACGCGCAGCGCGGCGTGAAGCTCGGGGGTGAGCAGGATCATGCCGCCCTACGTTCGCCAGTGTCGCCTTGGGCAGCCTCGGCTCGGGCTTCGGCGTGCCGCGCCAGCAGCCAGTCGGCGGCCTTGCTGGCGGCACTGGCCGCGCGGAAGATCGCGCGATTATCCTCGCGCAGCACGTCCAGCCAACTGCCGAGATAATCGGCATGGCGGACGGTCGGGACGATGCCGAGCGCGGCGCAGAGAAAGGCCGAACCCATTTCGGCTATCAATTCCTCGCGGGCATAATCCTTCGATCCGAAGCTGTTGACGAGGTTCCGGTTCAGCCGCGACTTGTGGCCGCTGCCGTGACAAAGTTCGTGCAGGCAGGTCCGGTAATAGTTGATCTGCTCGAAGAAGGCCGGTTGCGGCGGCACCTGGACATAGTCGTGCGCCGGGACATAGAAAGCACGGTTGCCGCCGACGCGGAAATCGATGCCGCTCGCCGCGATCACGTCCTCTGCGACCGGCACGATCTGGCGCTCGGGCAAGGGGATCGGCTCGGGCGCGAGACCGGGGCGCAGCCCCTCGCACTGCGCGACGTTGAACACGGTGAAGCGTTTCAGGAACGGTATGGTCTTGGCGTCGCCGCCGGTTTCGACGGCGCGGGCCTTCTCCGCCTCGGGAGTGAAGCGGTCGGCATAAACAACGGTGGTGCCGCGCTCGCCCTTTCGAACGCAGCCGCCCGCCTCCAGCGCCTGTTTGAAGGTCAGCCACCCCTGCGATGGAAAGCCATGCTCGATCACCGCGCCCCACAGGATCAGGACATTGACGCCCGAATAGCGCCGTGCGGTGAGCGCGTTGCGCGGCAGGCCGGGACCGATCGCGCCGCCGTCCGCATCGGGCTGACCCCATGGCTGAACCCACGGGCAGCGGCCCGCCTCGAGCTCGCCGATGATCCGCGCCGTCACCTCGTCATAGAGGTTGGCGCGGGCCGCCTCGACCCCTTTGCTTTGCGTCCAGGTCTTCGCCGGGACCGCTTTCCCGCCTTTGTTCGCTTGGGGTTTGCGACCCTTGCCGGTCGCGCTAGGACAAGTGGAAGAACGCATCGTTCACCTCCTCAAGCCGCCCGAAACCACCATGGCCTCCCCGGAAAAGCGGGGGTGGGCGGCAAGATGCGACCGGAAAGGCCCGCCGCGAGCGGCGCCTGCACCCAAGCCGGGGGCCCCGTCGCGCCAGCGATGGGGTGGCGCAGGGCCGGAACGATAGTGGAGGAGCCGGTCCCGAGCGCAGTCGAGGGCCGGCTTGCCGGCGACGCGGGCGGGCCTAGCAGGGAGCGCCGACCACCCGCGCTTGACCGGGAGAGGCCACCAACAGCGCCGCCGCGCACCCGCGCGGCGACCGCGTCAAGGACGGGCACAGCCCGTCCGCTAGCACCAGCCGATCGTCACCGACAGGACGAGACCCGGTGAAGGCGGAGCTCGGTGGCGAAGGCGACGGAAAGCCTTTGACGTCGCCGAGCCATAGAGCGCGGTCGCGCCGTCAGGTGCGAGGCGCCTTCGAGGACCACTCCATCGTTCCAACGGCAGTGCGCGATTTACACGACCACCTCAGCAGCATAGATTATGCCCATGGCCGATCTTGACCCCAATCTTGTCGTTTCCGGACTTTCCGGCACTGTCACACAGGACGGTGTCACCGTGGACGTCAATATCGTCCGTCTCGAGGACGAACCTGGCTGGTCGCTCGAAGTGGTCAACTCCAGCGGCACTTCGACGGTGTGGGATGATCCATTTGCTACGGACGCGGCCGCTCGGGACGCATTCCGACAGGCGGTTTCCGAGGAAGGCATGGCCTGTTTTCTGGACAGCGCCACGGTTATTCCGTTCCCGAGCCGTTAGCAGGGGCTGCAATTCCCGGCGCAATCCTTGCCGGTCAATTACTGGCGGGGCAACATTGGCTCAAGACGGAAGCGGTCGTTCGGCAGCATCAGGGCTGCGCATCTGCAAAGGGCCGCATTTCGGTCGAACCAGTGATCCGGGCGAAATCCAACGATCAGCCATTGGCGTCGAACCGTGAAGAAGATAGTCTCTCCTCGACAAAGGGGGGCACGCAATGACCGAATCCGCGACGGCCGCTAACAATCAGGCGGAATCACCGTGCTATTCGTTCGAAGAGTTTCGAATGATGTATGATTCTACTGAGTTGATCTCGGAGCGGAAGATTGCTTTCAATCGTAATAATGCATCGCTCTGCCTGCTCGTAATTGCGGGCCAGGGCGCTGCTGCCAGCTGGCTCTACAAAGAGAAGGGCCTCGCGCTACTCGGCCCGGTTGCGCTCATCACAATCTCGATCCTCGCGATTATTTTCTGCCTATACTGGAACGGGCAACTCTGGGCTTTCAAAGAACTCAACAGCGCCAAATTCCAAGTGCTTGAAGAAATGGCGGGACGTGTCGCTTTTCCCGACTATCGAGCGCGATCGATTATTTCAATGAATCCCTTCATGCGCGAATATCAGATCCTTACCGAGAACAAGAAGATCGTCACAGGTGCGAAGGGTCTCCTTCTCCAGCGTTCCAATTTCGCCGAAACAATCGTACCAAAGAGCTTCATCGCTTTCTTCACTGCGGTGATGTTCCTGAGTATCGCTTGGCTTCTCATGAACTTTGGAATTCTGGGCAAAGCCTGACCGTGCAAGCTTTTCTGCTTCTGATAGCGCCCGTGCGTGCCGACACAGACTTTGCCCGCAAGATGGCGATTATCCAAGGCCTCTGTTCGGAGCGTGGCCTCGACTGCCGTCTCCCAAGTGTAAATCCGGCGCCATTCGACCTTACTAATGAACTAGAGGTGATCCAGGACGCTCACCGCATCATCGCCGATCTGAGCTATGGGCGGCCGAGCTGCTATTATGAACTTGGCTTGGTCGAAGCATCCCACAAGCGGGCTGACTTGATTGCCGCCACAGGCACTGAAACATTCCAACATGCGGGGCACGGCCCGATTGCCTACTTCGATGATCTCGAAGGCTATGCAGCGCTCGTCGCAGGCCTTCTGGACAGCTGACCCTGGCTCGTAGATTTGTGCTGTTTGCTGCGATAGGCGGAAGGAATGGCTCGGGTAGTGCGAGGAATATCGCCTGTGTCAGAGTCCTGCGTATCTTGGCCAGCTACTCGCCGAAGTCGAAGCCGACCGTTCTGCAGATGCGAATCCTGTCGAGTAAAAAGCCAAGCGTCGATAATAGCGTTGCGTTGTTATCGCTGCCGGAGGTTCGATGAAAGATCAGGAGTTCAGGGACTGGCTGAGCAAACGGCTCTGGAAAGGCGAGCCGTTGACGAAGAAGGCCATGGATACGCGGGTGCGCCGCAATCAGCGGGCCGAGCGCGGATTGCATGGTCTTGGCTATTCCCAATCCACGCTCGACGAGGTGTTCGACGATGGACGCTGGGACGATTTGCTGGCGCAGTTGACCGCGTTGGCAAGCGACCCCGATCCTGACATGACGATCGTGCGCGCGGTCGTCCCCCAAGCCGAGGATCCCAAGGGCCAGCTCGGCAACATGATCGCCGGCCTGCGGCAATATGGCTATTTCCGCGAAGGGCGCGATCCCAATTATTCGGTTGCAGGCGTGGCGGACGAAGATGATGGCGGCGAAAGCCAAGCCGACGAAATCCGCCGCTACGTCCTGGAAAACTACATCACGCCGGCCCGCCTCAGAGGCGATGCGACCGTCACCATCACCATCGGCGCGCTGAATAACGAGATGGGCCTTCACATGGCCTGGCCGAACATCTGCCAGGCGCTCGAGGGTCGATTGTTCCTGCGCCTCGCGAACGTGCCTGCGCCGGCAGCCGAAGGCCCGAAGCAGAGCACGACGCGCAAACTGACCTACTCGCTGGCGATGGAGACCAAGAGCGTGCCCAGGCATAAGCAATCGCCGACCAACCTGATCCTCTACGGCCCACCGGGCACCGGCAAGACCTACCGCACCGCCTATGAGGCCGTTTTACTCTGTGACGGCACCGTGGCGTTCGACGAGTCCCGCGAAGGCCGCCAGGCGCTGCTCGACCGCTATCGTGAACTCGAGGCGGAAAAGCGGATCGCCTTCGTCACCTTCCACCAGAATTACGATTATGAGAGCTTCGTCGAGGGCTTGCGGCCGGAGACAGGCGATGGCGAGAGCAATTCGGCCGGCTTCCACCTTGAGGCACGGCCGGGCATCTTCCGCGAGATCTGTGCCCTCGCCGACCAGGCCCGTACCCGACCCGTGACAGCAGCGAGCGCGGCCGGTTTCGACTTTTCGGGCCGCCGCTTCTGGAAGATGGGCCAAGGCGCGATCGGCAGCGAAGACGAAGTTTATGACGCGGCGCTCGCGAACCGATATATCGCGCTCGGCTGGGGCGGGTCGATCGATTGGAGCGCCGAGCGCTTTTCGACCTTCGACGCCATCAAGGCCGAGTGGCTGGACAAGAGTCCGGACGACCCTACCCCGAGCAATTGGACCCAGACCTGGCCGTTCCGCGCCGAGATGAAGATCGGCGACATCGTCATCGTGCCATACGGCAACACCGCGTTCCGGGCTGTTGCCGAGGTCGCTGGCGACTATCGTTATGTCCCCGAGGCCGAAGGCTTTTACGCGCACCGCCGCGATGTGCGCTGGTTGCTCACGCTCGAGGAACCCCTGCCGCTCGACACGATCGTCGATGGCAACTTCACCATGCGCACGCTCTACCCGATCGCCACGAAACGGGTGAACCTGCCGGCGCTGGCCCGCCTGATCGCCGGTGACGAGGATGCCGCTCCGGCCGAAGCGGTCGCTGGCGAGCGGGAACAGTTCGTGCTCATCATCGACGAGATCAATCGCGCGAATATCTCGAAGGTGTTCGGTGAACTCATCACGCTGATCGAACCCGACAAGCGTCTTGGCATGGCCAACGCGCTGAGCCTCACCTTGCCCTATTCGAAGAAGCGCGATTTCGGCGTCCCCGCCAATCTCCACATCGTCGGCACGATGAACACCGCTGATCGCTCGATCGCGCTGCTCGACACTGCGCTCAGGCGCCGGTTCACGTTCCGGGAGATGGCGCCGCGCATCGACCTGCTCGGCACCGTCGACGGGATCGACCTGCGAGCGGTACTCAGCTCCATCAACGATCGGATCGAGTATCTGATCGACCGCGAACATCGCATCGGCCATGCCTTCTTCATGGGGTGTGAGAATCGCGAGGCTATAGACCTCGTCATGCGCGACAAGGTCATTCCCCTTCTCCAGGAATATTTCTTCGAAGATTGGGGGCGCATCCGGGCTGTCCTTGGCGACGGCTTCATCGGATCGCGCAAGATCGCCCCGCCGCCAGGCTTCGAGGGCGACGACCGCGATAGCTGGTTCGTCCGCAAGCCGTTTTCGGCGGACGCCTTCGAACGGCTGAGCGGGGGCAGCAGCGCCGGCGTCTCCACCGAATGAGCCATCTGGCCGTCAGTGAGTGGGGGCGCATCGCGGTCCTTGATCGACCGGGCGAAGGAGGCTTCACCCGGCCACAGGCCAATGCCCTGATCGCTGCGGCGCGCGCCCATTCCCTCGGTGGCGACGAAGGCTCTACCATATTGCGGGATCATTTCCGGCATCTGACGGCCGGCCAGATGGTTGGCGTGATCGCGGCGCCCGGCTGCAGTCTCGAGATCTTTCCCAAGATCGATCAGCTCGACATCGCGTCGTCCGAGGGGCGACGGACCGTCCGTGAACGGCTGGTGCGGATGCTCGACGTGGCATTGGGCCTCGACATCGGCGACGGTGCCGCGTCCGCGATGGCGAGGCAGGCGGAGGGGCTTCTCGACATTCTGATCCGCCTGTTCGCGGACAAGCTCCTGACGGAGGCGCGGCGGGGTCTTCCCCGGGCCTATCTCCAGCACGAAGATGATCTTTCCGCGCTTCGCGGCCGGCTCAACGTCGTGCGGCAGTTCGCCGCCCATGCCGTGCGGCCCGACCGGCTCGCCTGCCGCTTCGACGCGCTGTCGAGCGACATTCCGCTGCTGCAGATCATGAAAGCGTGCGTGTTGGCCCTTCGCCGCCATGCCCGCGCCGCTGAGACTGTGCGCAAGCTCGACGAATTGCGCTTCGTGCTCGCCGACATCGCTGATGTGAACGTCGTTGCTTTGCCTTGGCACGCGGTGCGGATCGATCGGACCAATCGGCGCTGGGAGGCGCTGCTCGGCCTCGCCCGGCTCTTCCTCAAGCGCGACTGGCAGGCCACCCATCATGATCCGTCGGTCGAACAAGGGATCACGCTTCTGTTTCCGATGAACGATCTGTTCGAGGCCTATATCGCCGCCCTCATGCGGAGGAGCCTGCGCCCTGTCGGACTAAGCGTCGAAACGCAGGGCGGCCGGCTGTTTTGCCTGATCGAAGAGGGAGACCAGGGGCGCCGCCGATTTCAGACCCGGCCTGACATCATCATTCGGGACCGCCAAAGCAACGCGCCGGTCGCTATCGTCGATACGAAATGGAAGCGCCTCTCGCCGGCGATCGAGCATGCAAAGCATGGAGTCAGTCAGACCGATGTCTATCAGATGATGGCCTATGGGCAGCTCTATGCCTGCCCCGACGTTATTCTTCTCTATCCGCACCATTCCGGTCTTGGATCGGGTCCGTTCGCTAGCGATTACCTGATCCACGGCAGTACGGATCGGCTGCATCTGCGGAGCATCGACATCGCGCAACGCGAGGTTGGCATCGTGGCGGACCTCGCGGCCATGTTCCAGCATTGGCGGGCGCAGGATCCAGTCGTTTCCGGCTAAAATCCGCCGACGGCACGCTTCCGTCCGCCAAGTGGCATGGCCTGACGTTCTCCACGGCACCGTCGGTCGTGGTGGCCGCGCCAGCGATCGACACCGCGAGGCCGAGACCCGGGGCCGCCGGGGCTCGGTGGCGAAGGCGACGCAAACCCCTGCCGTCGCCGAGCCATAGAGCGCGGTCGCGCCGTCAGGCACCAAAGATCAGGCCGGATCTCTGCGCGAGTGTTCAGCACGAGTGTGCGGCTTGGACGGCAATCGTGCTTGCCGCCGCATCAGGTCGCGATACCCGCCCAACGCCAGGGTCTTCGCTTCGCGCACCAACCGCCTAATCCGCGAACGTAGCGAGTCGGATCGGTCGTTCCAGTCTTCGGCCACGCGCGCCTCGCCAAACAGAACGGCCCCGATTTCGCGCTGGGTCGCGCCGTCGGCTAGCGCGTCATGGACGCGCAGCAACTGGATGCCGCGTTCGATCCAGGGGTCGCGCGGGTACAGCGAGCGGGCAAAGCGGCGATGGTGCTGGAGATGAAGGAGGCGACGCAGCGGCAGGAGGCCCGCCTCGGCGCTGCTAAGCCCATGCAGCCGATAGTGGAGATGGACCAGTGTTTCGCCTGCCAGCCGCCCGTGTGCCGCATCGAGCCGGATATGGTGGCGACCGTCCGAAAGGACGGCATGGTCATAGCCGTCCGGATCGGTGACGACGGTCAACCAGGCGGCGACGCGTTCCAGATCGAGACCATCGGGATCGGCGCGATCGGTGGGGATTGCTTCAACGCACAGCGTTCCAGGGTCGAGATCGGCATGCCAGATGATCCGTGCCTCGGGTGCCGACCGGGCCGGATCTTCAGCGAAAGTGCAGCCCCCACGCGCGCGGATCGACGCGGCCGCGGGTAACGCTGCTCGCCCGCGCATGCCAGGCGATGTAATCAGGATCGCGTCGCAGCCACTCCCACATGATCCCGGTGCGATCGATACCACGCAGCCGTGCGTAAGCGGTGCTCTCGCACCATCCCCGCAGCAGCGTCACGGGCCGAAACCCGCGAACGGCGCGGCGGCATGGATGCTGCATCGCACAAGAGAACTTCTGCGCGCCTGCCTAACATGATATGACACTTCCATGACAGGAGTCGCCCGGCGACGGCTTGAGGCCCCGCCGCCTGGCCCACAGGACCAAGAAAGGGCGATCGCCGGGATCCGGGCAGCACGAGACGCCGCCGACGGTCGCGACAGGACCAGATGCCTTATTCGGGCATGGCGATGCAGCTTGCGCGCATCGTCGAAACGGTCGGCAACGCGGACGAGCTTGCGGCGGCCATGGCGGCCATCAGCGTGGAGCTGGGCTTCCAGTATTTCGCGCTCAGCCATCATGTCGACGTGGCCGCGGCGGGTGACGCGGCGATCCGGCTGCATAATTATCCGGAGCGCTGGGCGGACTATTATGACGAGAACGCCCTGGGCGTAAGCGACCCCGTGCATCGCGCCAGCCATGTCACCAGCATCGGCTTTCCCTGGTCGCAAATGGCGGCGATGATCCCGCTGACGCCGGGCGACCATCGGATCCTGGCGCTCGGCCGCGCCCAGGGCATCGGCGATGGCTTCACCGTTCCGGCCCATGTTCCGGGCGAAGCGCGCGGTTCCTGCTCCTTTGCGAACGAAGCGGGCCGGCCGCTGCCGCAAGTCATGCTGCCAATGGCGCAACTCGCCGGCAATTTCGCGTTCGAAGCGGCGCGCCGATTGTGGATGGGACGCGGCGGGCTCCTGACGCGCCCGGGACCGGCACTGACCGACCGGCAGCGTGACTGCGTCCTGTGGGTCGCGCGCGGCAAGGGCGACTGGGAGATCAGCCGCATCCTGGGGATCAGCGAAGAGACAGTGGCCCGGCATATCAAGCAGGCCTGCGAGCGCTATGGCGTGAACAAGCGGACATTGCTGGTGATCCGGACGCTGTTCGACGGAACCCTTACCTTCTCGGATATCTTCCGCCGTCGCTATGCCCCTTTTCGGGCATAGCGCTGCGACCGGCATCTCGCCGACCCTCGACCGATCACGGCCAAGGGAGCAAGAGCCATGCTGCATATCCTGCAATCCGCCCCGCCGTCCGCGTCGGACGCAGCGCTGCGCGCGATGTTCGCGGCGCGCAAGTCGGTCTTCGTCGACCTGCTCAAATGGGACGTCCCGATCCTCGAGGGGCGCTATGAAGTCGACCAGTTCGACGATCTCAACGCCACTTATCTGATCCTCGCCGAATCCGACGGATCGCATCTGGGCTCGGCGCGCCTGCTGCCAACCATGCGTCCGCACATTCTTGGCAACCTCTATCCGGGTCTGTGCGAGGACGCGCCGCCGCGCGCGCCTGACATCTACGAGATCACCCGCTTCTGCCTCGATCGCCGACTGCGCGCGTCCGAGCGCCGCGCGGTGCGCGACACGCTGGTGACCGCGCTCGTCGATCATGCACTGGACCACGGCATCACCGGCTACAGCGCGATCGCCGAAATGGGCTGGTTCCAGCAGATCCTCGCGTTCGGCTGGCGCTGCCGTCCGCTCGGACTGCCGCAAATCGTCGATGGTGCGATGCTGGCGGCACTGCGCATCGACATCGCCCCCGACACGCCCGGCCTGCTCGCGGCGGCGGGCATCCAGGCGGCACCGGCCATCCGGGACAGCCGGCGCATCGCGGCCTGACGCAAGGAGAACGACGATGATCGACAGGATCGACGACGAGATCGCCCGCAGCACGCGCGACCTTCTCGACCATGGCTGGTGCATCCTTCCCGATGCCCTGCCGCCTGCGCAGATCCACGCGCTCGATGATGAACTGGCGGGTGATTTCGCGGCGACGCCGTTCGGCCAGGGCGACTTCTACGGCAGCACCACCAAGCGGTTCGGCCGCCTGCTCACGCGCGCGGCCGGCGCCGCGGCGCTGGTCCAGCACCAGCGCATTCTCGGCATCGTCGAGGCGGTGCTCGCGCCCTGGTGCGAATGCATCCAGCTCAATACGACCCAGGCGATCGCCGTTCATCCCGGCGCCCCGGCGCAATTGCCGCACCGCGACCAGGACATGTGGCGCGGTCAGATCGGAGAGATTGAGTATCTCGTCAATGTGATGTGGCCGCTGACCGATTTTACGGAGACGAACGGCGCCACGCGGATCTGGCCGGAGAGCCATGGCGCGAACGCACTGGCCGAGCCGGACGGCGCGCCTTTCGCCGCCGAGATGGCTCCCGGCGCGGCGCTTTTGTTCCTCGGCTCGACGCTCCACGGCGCGGGTGCAAACCGCACGCGGGACGTGCGACGCGGGATCGTGATCGGCTATGCCCTGGGCTGGCTCAAGCCCTATGAAAACCAATGGCTCGCCTATCCGCCCGAGGTCGCGCGCGCGTTCCCGCCCGATCTGGCGGCGCTGGTCGGCTATCGCCAGCATCGGCCCAATCTCGGCAATTTCGAGGGGCAATGCCCTTCGGTGCTGCTGGGCGGACGCGCGGACCGGCTACTCGGCGCCGTCGATGCGCTGCGGCCCGACCAGCAGGTGCTGGTCGATGCCTTTGTGCAGGAACAGCGAGACGCGCGGTGAACGCCGGGGCGACCGCCGAACGGGTCCATGAGGCGCTGCGCCTCCGGATCATGAGCCGCGAATTCCGGCCAGGCGACAGGCTCGACCCGGCGGTCCTGGCCGCGCCGCTCGCCGCGAGCGTCACGCCCGTGCGCGACGCGCTCCACAGGCTGACCGGCGAGGGTCTTGTGGAGACGCGTACCGCCGGCGGCTTCCATGTCCCTGCGCTCGACGAACCGGGCCTTGCGGATCTATATGACTGGTCGGCCGAACTTGTCCTGCTTGCCATCAACGCGCGGCGACGCCCGGCCGCACTTCCGCCCCTTGGCGACCTCGTCAACGACGCGGCCTTGGCCGACCGGACCGCAGCCACGTTTCTGGCCGTCGCCCGCCATTCCGCCAATGGGGAGCATGCGCTTGCGCTCGACCGGCTCAATGCCCGCCTTCACGCTGTCCGGACTGTCGAAGAGCATGTACTCGAAGGCACCCACGCTGAACTGGAGGCGCTGTGGCAAGCCGTCAGGACCGCCGAACGCAAGCACCTGAAAATCCTGTGCCGCAGCTATCATCGCCGCCGTCGTCGCGCTGCCGCCGACATCGTGCGGGCCGTCTACCGCGCGGGCTGACGCCCGCCGCCCTGCCAAACAAAATCGATATAGAATCCGTATAAAGTTCGGATAGCGGGTCGCCCTCCATAGTCTGCCATGGCTGCATTTCGCAGCAGGACGAAGGAGTGCATCATGGAACGTGAAGACGAAGTGATCGACCTCGGCACCGCCAGCATCGAAACCAAGGGCGGCGCCGGCCTGGTCATCGATGCCAAGAATGGCCAGCAGCTCTTCGGCATTGCCGACGACTGACGGCGTCGGCGCGCGGTCTCATGGGATCGCGCGCCGATCCGGGCTTCGATCCTGGGCGTTCGATCATGGGCTTCACCCTTCGCAATGGCATCTCCTTCTGCCGCGTCGGCGACCGGATCATCTTTCTCGATATCGTTGCGGACCGGTATTTCTGCCTGTCGCCAGAAGCCGAGCACAGCTTCCGGGCGCTGGTGGAAGGCGGGACCCCGCCGCCAGACGATGCGCACGTCCAGGGACTGCTGGCGCGCGGCGTGCTGATGACGTCGGCGGCTCAGCAGGCACCAGTCGCCTGCCGTCCGATCGTCATGCCGCTGACGAGTGTCCTCGATCTGGACCTTCCGCAGCCTGCCCTCGCCGGGACGACCAGCGCTCTATGCTACCTTGCCACCACGCGCGTACGATTGAAGATGGCAGGTCTCGGCCAGACCCTTTCCTGGCTGTCGACCCGCAAGTCGCGCTTGCCGACATCCCCTGCCTTGCCGGAAGGGCAGGTAGAGCGGATCATGGCCGGGTTCGTTTCGGCCGCTCGCATTGCCAGCCAGATCGACCTGTGTCTTGCAAACTCCATCGCGGTGGCATCGCGCATGATCGCGAAGGGAATACGGCCCGATGTTGTGCTGGGGGTGCAACTCGGGCCGTTCTCCGCCCATTGCTGGGTCCAACACGGGGACCAGCTCGTCAACGACCGCGTAGACATGGTGCGGACCTTCACGCCGATCCTGGTCTTATGACGGGGCGCCGCTTTCTCGCGCTGATCGCCACCACCGCCGAGCCGCTTCCTCCGGGGCGGATCGACAGGGCGCGCAAGGCCGCTACATCGCTCGTGCCGCTGATCGAAACCGACCGCTTCATGCTGTGGAGCGACCACCTGTACGGGATCGCACAGGTTGGCGGCCATGCGATAGTCGGCGAGTTGTTCGATCGTGGCAGCACGCCGCCGGAAACCACGCTTGACGATGCGGCATGGACGGCGATCGCCCGGTCGCGGGGCGAGAGACTGATCGAACGTTACTGGGGCAGCTATGTCGCCTTCACGACCGACGATAGGGGCGTGGCGGTTGTACGTGCACCGATGGGCGACCTCGGATGTTATCATGCCCGGGATGGCGGCGTGCTTCTGGTCGCGTCGGATCTGGCACTGCTGTCAGACTTCGGATGCCGCTTCGCCATCGATCGCGGCGCCCTTGCGCGGCACATCGCCTATCCCGAATGGCGGCGCAGCGAGACCTGCCTCGACGGCGTGGAGGAACTGCGCGGCGGCGATCGTCTGCTTGTCTCGACGAACGGGGTAGAACGCGAGACATTATGGTCACCCTGGGCCTTCGTCGCCCGAGGCCGGATGATCGACGACCCCGGGGAAGCGGCTCGCGCCGTGCGCAACGCCGTGCATCTTGCCGTGCGCGCCCGCGCCGCCGGCTGTGATCGCGCCCTCTTGCTCGTTTCCGGTGGCCTCGATTCGGCGATCGTGGCCACCAGTCTCAAAGCGGCAGGCACCGACGTGATCGGCCTCAATCTTATCGGTGACGACGCCGCGAGCGACGAGAGGCACTATGCCGGGATGGTCGCCCGATCTGCCGGCATCGAACTGCTGACGAGGGAATTCGACCTTGACCGCGTCGATGTCCGCCGCTCGGGTGCGGCACATATGCCCTATCCGGTGCATCGCTGCTTCACGCAGGCGCAGGACGCGGTCGCGGCCGAAACCGCCGAGCTATGCGGTGCGGATATCCTCGTCGATGGCGGCGGGGGCGACAATGTCTTCTTCGCCTCGCGCACCGTGTCGATCCTCGCCGACTGCCTCGCCACCGGCGGTCTGGACAAGCGGTTTTGGAGTGCTGCGCGGGCACTCGGCGACTTGGGCCAGACTGGGACTTGGACACTGGCTTGGCGCGCGGTGCATCGCGCCTGGCTGCGCTCGCCAGCCCCGCGCCAGCCGCCGGCGGTCGCGTTTCTCTCCGATGCGGCACGATCGATAATCTCCGACACCGTCGCGCACCCCTGGTTCCTGCCGCCGGCGAGTGTCCTCCCTGGCCGGGCCAGCCATGTTGCCCTGCTCGCCCCGGCGCAGAACCTGGTGGAGGCGATCAATGCCCAGGCGCCGTACCGCACCATTTCACCGCTGATCTCGCAGCCAGTGGTGGAGGCCTGCCTGCGTGTTCCGAGCTGGCACTGGCTCGCGCCGGGACGGGACCGGGCAACCGCGCGCCGCGCCTTCGCGCCCGATCTCCCCGAAGAAATCATCGCGCGCCGATCGAAGGGCACGCCCACCGGCTTTGCCGCGACGATTTTCGACCGGTATCGGCAGGCGATCCGCGACATGCTGCTCGGCGGCCGTCTGGCCGACTTCGGCCTTATCGACGAAGCCAAGCTCACGCAGGCGCTGTCAGCGCCCGGCCCGGTCCGCGATCTGCGCTTCGTGCGGATCATGGAACTTGTCGATGCTGAAGCTTGGGCAGCGGCGCAAATTTAAGGACCACAACCGTCCACGACGGTTAGGCGTCTTCTTGAATGCGGACCTAACGCTTAGCCATTCACCGCTGTCCTGATCGCCTGGGTCTGGGACAATCCTGCCGTTCCAGAGCGATGGGTCCAACGGCAGCTCTTGTAAGGACCCGACATCCAGCGGCTGCCTGACCAGCATCGCAGAAAGTGCCGGTATAATTGTGACCGGGTGTGATCCTTGTCAGCGTCGGAAATTTGACCGCCCGCTCAGGCCCGAGCTGATCGAAAATCCCACACCCGCTTGCAGCCCGCAAGCCGATGCGCCATTTCGCACGATGAACGCCGCGGTTGGTCGCCACCGGCTCGCGCGCCGAGGCATCGAGAAGAAGCAGACACAAATGAGCGTGGAGTTCGTCAATCCTGTCGGCGTCAAAGGGAAAATGATCGCGCCGGTTCCGGCCAAGGTCGAGATGGAATTCGCGGAAGCGGTAGAGCGGGTCCAGCAACGCGTGCGCGACGGAACGGCTTCGCTCGCCACCGACAGCGAGATCAAGAAGCTGACCTTCGACAGCCAAAAACTCGTTTACGGAAACTGGGACAAGCCCGGCCCGTGCCAATATGCCGGTTGCGGCGAGCGCAGCATTAGGCGGTCGCATACTCTGCAGCGGGCCGGGCCGCTTGCCGCGATCGCGTCAACCGACAATCACGTCATCGCGCCGACGCTCAACTATGCCCGGGCGAAGATCGAATATGCTCGCCGCGGCCTGGATCAGGCGAGCACCTTTGCGGGCTTTTGCCCGGAGCACGAGCGCTTGTTCGAGGGCTTCGAGAACCGTGGCACCCTCCAGCATCCCCGGGAGTACGTCCTGCAGTTGTACCGCACAGTATCGCGCGAAGCCGTGCGGACCGCGTTCGACATCGCCCATCACGAGAAGCAGGCCGAGACGGTCAGCGCGCAGAAGACCAAGACACTTACACGCCTCTGCCTTGCCGAGGCGGCCAAGCTTGTTTCACGCTACCCGGTGCTGCGAGAATATCAGCTCACGCCGGCAGGCATGAGCGAGGAGCTTGCCGAGTGGATGACGGTTGCGGCGACGGATCTTGGACAGATCCGCGCGATGATCGGCGATCTCCAACTGGCTATCGACGCGATCGATCAGGGCGCGCTTGGTGCGCACATTCACCGCTACGTCCTGAACGGACGTCTGCCGATCACCTTGTCCGGCCAGTCCGCGGTCAATTTCCAGCTCGATGACGAGCCCCATCGGCTCGTTCTTTTCGTGACAGTGATCCCCGAGGCGACGCGCACGCAGATTCTCATTGCCTCGCGGTCTGCGCATGCCGCGCTGCTCGACCATCACCTGTCGTCACTCGGCTTGCTGGGTCCGGGCAATGGCGTAAACGCGGATGCGCTGCTCGGCTTCGTCGAGGCTTTCCTGTTCCACGGGACCGATCACTGGTTTTTCGAGGAAGCCTATTGGAAATCCCTGCCACCCGCCTCGCGTGACGCGCTGCTTGCCGCGGTCGTCGGCGATGGCAAATTGGGCATCGATGCGGCCCCCCTGCAGATCCTGCCCCGTTCCCCCCGCTTCGTAGCGACGCGCGACCCGCTGCTGCCGGCGCGCCCGGCGCGCAAGCAACGTCATGCTGCGCGGCGTGCGCGGGGATGGTCGGAGCATGAGCCGCTCGACCTGCAGCAAAGCTATCGGATTTTGGCCGCTCGCAAGGACCTGACGCTGGTGGCAAGCCGCGATAATTATTCGGACGATATCCACGTTCACAGCAAGCCGCGGCGGAAGGATGGATGGGTGTTCGCCCGCTCGATACGAGCTGGCCAGTGGCGAGGAGGATGGCGACGCGTTCGTGCATCGCGCGTCGATCCGTTCGGCTGAGCGCCCGGTCTCAGTCGATGCGGTAGCTCGCCCCGTCTTTGCGCACGACGATCTGGAGGCGAGCCGCCAGCTGTTCGATCTTGTTGGCGGCCAGATCACGCAAGCCCCATTCCGGTTTGGCGCGGTGCAGGTCCACGAGCCGCCGAAGCGCGGGTTCGTCGCCGCGATCGCCAAGCACTCGGACGCCGTACATGGCGATATTGTAGCGCTTCGAGCGAAGCAGCCGTTCGATCAAATCGTCGCCAAGTGCCGGAAACCGCCGCCCGAGTTGGTGGAGCGCACTGCTGATTGCGTGTCCGAGTTCATCGTCCTCCGTCCAGACTTCGGCATCGAAATTGTCGATCGCCAGCAGGTCCCGTTCGAGGGCAGCGGCAATCGGCTCGGAGCCGAGGCCGGCAGCGGCAGTCCGGACCCGCATCCTGTCCCTGGGGGCGAGATCAGTCCGATCGGACCAATCTTCCAGCAATTCGATCCACGGCGCGATGCCCGCGTGCGGCGCCGCCGCCCGGACGGCGCCCCCGAAGCCCCAGTCCATCTCGAACACGTTGCGCAGCCCCATCGTCACGGAATTTGCGATCCGCACGATATCAACAGCGCTCTGGGCGCGGGCGCGCGTCAGCGTCGCCGCACGTTCGGCAAGCGTTCGGTTGGGATGATGGCCGAACAGCGCGATCGTCGTCGCGGCATGCTGCACTGGCAAGGTCGGGATCTCCTCGACCAGAGATTCAAACTGCTCGGCATCGCCGTACCGCGCTTCGATCAAACGCAGCGCGATACGAACCTCCAGGTCGATCGCGTCATCCCCGATCAAGGTTCGCGCAAGCGTTCTTCGTTTGCTCTCGTCCTCGATGTGGCGCGCGATGCCGGCGGCAAGGTCGACCCGACGCTCGAGCGAAATGGTTGGCGAGCGGAGCAGTTGTTCAAAAAACGCCGATGGATCGGCATGGACGCCGATAAGGTCGCGCGCCGCATAATTGCGGTTCCAGTCCGCTTGTTCGAGCCCCTTGATCGCCAGTTCGACGCCGGTATGCTCAAGCGGCGCCCCGGCCAGAAGATAAGCTCGAAAGCGCGCCTGCCACGACAAACGCTCGTCGCGCGCCACGTTCAGTGCGAGTGCTGGCGAGATGGACGCTGTGTCGAAGTTCCAGAAGAGGCCCGAGATATCGGTGATGAGGTCGGCATCGACGGTGTCGGTATTCATCGCATCGATGATTGCCTGGATTGCTGGGTCACCCGCTGCCCGCAAGGCGTATTTGAAACTGTGGTGAATGCCCATGCTGCCGCGGGCGTCGGCGATAAGCCCTTGCAGCACGCTGAGCGTCAGCTTGAGATCGGCACGCTTGCTCAGGATATCCCCGGCTCCCTGGTCGAGCAGCCAGCGATGGTGAAGTGCTACTTCCAGCTTTGGTGAAGCGATGTTCCAAAAGCCGTCGGCGAGAACCCGGCCGACGCGTTCGCGCGCGTCCGACGGAGCCTGGACCCAGAATGCGGTGAGACGCTCGGCGACGTCGAGGCGAAGTCGGTCGCTGACGATAGCGCCGTTGGCGATGCAGCGGCCAACCAGCCGGAGCCCCGTCGCAAATGCATCGTCGTCACGAAGGAGCATTGCTTTGATCACCGGCTCGGCGTCAGGTGCCAGTTCGAGGGCGAATTGGATGACCTGCGCCCAGGGCCGCTGGACGGCATCTTCGATCCGCTGGTGGAGGCTGTCGGGATATTTGTCGACGAGGTGCCGCGCCGCCAGATATTCCTGCACGATCGGATAGGGAAATTGCAGGCGAATGGCGCTTTGCGGGCGGAGGATGCCATTGGTGCGCAACCGTTCGAACAGCGCGTCGGCTTCGGCAACACCGGAGACGAAGCGATTGATGACAACGCGCACCTCGCGCTCGGTCGCGCCAATCTCCTGCTGTTCCAGCCGCTCGAATGCGAGCGTTTCGGCGATCGCGCGCAGGGTGACGCCGCGATCATCGGACGCGCCGGTCGCCTTGATACGCTCCGGCGAGAACAAGGTCGCCAGATAGCCCTCGATCAGATCGGAGCGCGTCAGCGGCCTGGGATCGTTGAGATCCGTGGTCGCGAGCAGCATCATCAGGAATAGTGGGATGCGCGCCAGCCGATCGAGGTCGGGGTAGAGCCGCAGCCTGCGCACCACTTGCCAAGGCTGCAAGCCGCCGAGCCGGTCACGCATCGTCGCGGCAAAGCGTTCGATATCGTCATCGCTGAGCGGGAGCAGTTCGACGATCGCGGATTGCGGCAGGCCGCCAAGCACAGCCGCGTCGCGCACAGTCAGCATCCAGGGCGATTGCGGGTAGCGCGCGGAAAAGGTGCTGATCCGCTTCATCAGCTGCGGACGGCTCGTGGCGGGCACTTCATCGAGACCGTCGAGGAGCAGGACCAGCAGACCCTGTTCGGCAAGCCGCTCCCAGTCGGCGCTGACTTCCAGTTCGGAGCTTATGGTGGTGCGCAGGAACTGGATGACGCCGGCATCGGCGGTCGCCAGCGAAGCCAGCGGGACGGCGACGGGCACGAGCGGACCGTCGGCGAGCCGGCCCGCAATCGCGGTCAGGAGCGCTGACTTGCCATGGCCGGGCCCGGCTACGACGACGACGCGGTCGAACTGATCGGTCGGGAAGGCCCGCAGATCGATCCCGGACTCTTCGCCGATTTCGGACAGATCTGGATTTTCGCTCTCGAAATCGGTGCGTTTAGAAATGTCGAAGGTCCGCGCGCGCGGCCAGACGAACATGTCCTCCGCAGCACCGGAGATCGAGGTTCCTGGTATCGTGAGCCGTGCCATCTGCCTGGTCGCCGTCCGAAAGGCGGCCAGACCCCATTCGGGCGGCTCGCCGAGAAGCAGGTCGTGTTCGAGTTTCAGGCGACGGCGAAGCGACGCGGGCCGGAAGAGCCCGCGCCGGCGTGCAGCGCCGCCGACAATATCGCGCAGGATCGGCAACAAGGAGGGGAGTGATGGCGATGCGCCGGTCAGCCGCCGGCGCCCTAGCTCGTTCTCGATGGCGTCCTGGTCGAGATGGAGCAAGCGCGTGCGGCGCAGCAGTTCAAAAGCCTCCTGCGCACCGCCCAAGATCTTCTCGATGCTGGCCAGTGCAGGACGGTGCGTCTCACCCAGACGGCGAACCAGTTCGCCCAAGTCGACGGCGGTTGCCGCGCGATCGCACAGCTGCGCGACCGCATCGCTGGCCGCGTTGCGCTCGGCGACCACGATGGTGAGTTGGTCGACCGGCCCGAAGCCGGACTGAAGCTGGGCACGGAGGCTTTGCCACAGGCCGGTCCATGCAACGCTCTGGAGGCGTAGGCTGAGCTTGACCGACTGGAAGTCCTGATGGCCATCGGCAAAGCGCAGCACAATGTCATCGACATGCTCAGGTGCCTCGACGCGCACTTCGAGAAGACGCTCGCGAGCACTCAAGTGGTCGAGATTGAGAAGGTCGGCGAGCGCGAGCGCGGCAATGCTGTTCTGATAGAAGATGCCGGCCTGTGTTGCCGAACCGCCGCTTTCCGTCACCTGTTGCCTTCCATGACCCACCGCCCGATGAAAATACTGTTAGCAGCACATGGACAAACGGCAGCTTCCAAGCGACAAAAAAGTCTGCGAATTTGAAAAACTAGGGTCCGGACTCACTACAGCCACCAGATGACGGCTGCGGCAAGGCTGATGGCGCCCATGAAGTTTTTGAGGTTGCGATCGAAGCGGGTGGCGATGCGACGCCAGTCCTTGAAGCGGCAGAACATGCGCTCGACGACATTGTGCTGTTTGTAGATCGCGCGATCGTAATCGTACTGGATCTTGCGGTTCTTGCGCGGCGGGATGACGGCCTCGGTGCCGCGCCCGATAAGCCATTCGCGCAGGGCCCGACTGTCATAGCCTTTGTCGGCGACGAGTTCGGCCGAGGGCGGCATGGCCCCGATGCAAAGCTGCGCGACCTTGCAATCATGGACGTTTCCGGGCGTCAGTCCGTGCACGTTCTCTACACGCCTAAACGGACACGCGGCGTCAGCCCAATATGTCGATCGCCAACATGAACCATCGGTGGGTTTTGGGATCAGCCCGCAGGCGCCTGAATAGCCGAGAGTAGGGCGCACTGCTGCCGGTCTGCTCAAAGAAGCGGGAATGGCGCGTTTTGGCAAGAGCAGCCGTTCTGGCGCGGGTCGGGGAACGTCTTGGGCTGGTCGACAGCGGTTGGAGTGTTGTGGGCCGAGAGGCTAGCGCGGCTAGAACAGCCGCGTTCATCGACTGGACAAATCTGTTCGATTGTCTCGCGGCGCGGGTGACGCTGGCCTGATTTACGAGCAGATCGTCGATGACTAGGCTGTGCTAGTTGCGCAAGGAGCCAGAAATTGATCACAACGTTCACGACGGCGTGCGAGCTCGCCAACAAGCTGCCGGCCCTACTCTCCTCTTTCATGGAGCTCGAAGCAGGCCTGTCCCGAAACTTCCGTGAGGACACGCTTTCGGATCTGGTGATCGCCGCCTTCATGCAGCTTCCGGGATTGCCGGTAGCAGTGCTCACCCCGGACGAGAGCCGCACCGGCAGCGACTTTGATCTTGAGCTTGTCGATCCGGCGAGCAGTACGACCATCCGCTACCGGATACAGGCGAAGCGGCTCTGCGCGCCGACCGCGAAGTGGCAGACACGCAGTTACCTTCACCTCGCCCATCCGAACGGGACCGGGCTACAGTCCAAAACGCTGTGCGACCCCAAGAACCTCAGCGGTCCGGTTCCGACGATCCCACTCTACGCGTTCTTCAATCACGCCACTGTCTGCGCCGCCGCTGGGGTTCCAGGCATCGCCTTGGCCGACGCGCTTGAGATCGGGGACCTCATCGACAAGGGCCTCACGACTACTCCGCGACCCCGATTCAAGCGCATTACCTCGGTTCAGCCCTTCTTCTTTGGTTTAGATGAGATCCTTTGCCCTCTGGCGAAGGGTGGCCTCGGTATTGCTACCCCGGCTCAGTCTCGCGAGCGGTTCGAAGAGGTGATGCGGCGTCGAGGACGGAGCGCGCTACCGAAGTTACAGCGTGCAGAAGCTCCGGAACCCGGCCCGGTCCAGCCAGACCAGATGGCCGCGCTAAGAGGGAGCGAGCGTCAGCCTGTCCGCCGTGACACCAGAACGCAGCGACCGCGTCTGATTGTTGCGACGAGTGATCTGCCGCGGACTGCTTGAGCTGGCCGGTTGCGGAGTGTCAGGCTTTGGCCAGCCCTTTAGAGGTAAGCGCCATTCCTGAAGCGCGGCTAATTGGTATACTGGCCCCAGAATTCGCTGCCCCCGGAATTCGAGTCAGATCAGCTTGCTTGCCGAAACCGGTGTGGTGAGTGTGCCCGCGATATAACGCGCCGCGCGCTCAATCTCGGGGAAGAGCGTCTTTTCGTTGATAGCGAGTTTGTCGAGTTGATCGCGAATGTCTTTCTTGGCGGCAGCGGCGATACTGATGCGGTCGATCTTGACCCCCAACGCGTTGGGGTCTTCGAGCTCTTCCGTCAGGCCGAAGACGAAAAAGGCACCCGATTGCGCGAGGATGCGCTTGTTGTTTTGCTTGGGCTTAACCATCAGCACGTCGTCAAGGTCGCTCGGCTCGATCCCGAACTCGAACCCGCTGCTCTCTTGGCGGATGAAGTGAACAAGCCGCCGGATCGGCAGCGACTTGTTGAACTCTTCCTGTTCGAGGCCAGTGTCGATCTTCTTTTGTAAATCCCACTGCAGGCGTGCCACGTTCGCCAGGATGCTGACGGTGTCGCTGTCGAAATAGCGCACTCGCCGCTTGGATACCGACAGGATGACGACCTCGCCGTCCGCCTCAACGCTGCGCAGGACGCGCTTGCCGGCACGAATCGCCGGAACGCGCTTCTTGGTCGGTTCGCAGGCGAAATAGAGTGCGACGAGTGGGTTCAGCGACACGTCGAGCACGCGAGTCGGCAGCGAATAGTGCTGCATTCGGACGAGTAGTTCGAGTGCGCTCGTATCGGCCGAGAAGTCCTCGGGATGCGCCGCCACCAGCTCGCGCAGGAGGATGTGTTCGTTTTCGCGGTTCACGGCAGTTCGAAAGATCGACGGCTGCAGCTTGAACGCCGAATTGCCGTGCCCCCGGTACGACACCAGTCGCGTCGCCGATGTCGTCCGGCCGAGGATCTCCGAGACAAAGTCCTCCAGCTTTTCCATAGGCGCAGTCGTCATGGTAGTTCCCCTCAGAAAATGAACGTAGGGAATTTCGGGGCCGGTATATAGGAATTGTTCTGGCGGACGATTCAGGGCGGCGGTTGGGCCGGAGGCCGACCAGATTGGGGCGCAGGGCCAACTGGCGGCTGTCTGACGCGCGAACGGCGGGTTTCGGCATCAGCGGCCATTTCAGCGGCCTTGCCGGAACGACCTAAGTTGTGAAGGGTTTCGGGCGCTTGCGTACGAAAGCCTCCAGTGCAGGAACCCGCGGGCCCCATGCGCTGGTCTATGTGTAAAGCGTCTTTGGGATGGTTCTGGAGGGCAAGCGCTGCCGATCTGGAAG
>NZ_VIRF01000030.1 GCF_008107685.1 Novosphingobium sp. BW1 | reverse complement strand
CTTCACCGGCGTGCTGCGGCGCGAGGGTATCGCCATCAGCATGGACGGCCGCGGCGCCTGGCGCGACAATGTCGTGGTCGAGCGGCTGTGGCGCTCGGTGAAGTACGAGGAAGTCTACCTGCACGCCTACGCATGCGTCAGCGAAGCGCGCAGTTCGATCGGCCGATACCTGGGCTTCTACAACGCCCGGAGACCTCACTCGAGCCCCGGCGGACGTACGCCCGATCAAACCTACTTTGACAATCTGCCACAGGCCGTGGCAGCGTGAATTGGCCGCGACTTGCGGGGCGTCACTCCGGCCGGGCTACGCCCGACCTCCATGACGCCCCGCAGGCGCCAGCTTGAACAACCAAACCGCAGACGATCCACTTATCAAACGTCAAAGGCTGTTCAGACAAACCGAGCCACTTCTCTGTCCGCCGCTGACAAGGTCGCCGATCTTCATTTGCACCAGGTCACAACCCCGAAGCTTGCTGTCGATCGCCAGATCGAAGAGCGCCCGATCGCGCAGGCGGCGCCGCTGGTTGAGGTAGAAACGAATTTCCCAGATCTGTTTCGGCTTCAGGGCCCGCTTCGCACCGACGGTTCTTCCGGCATTCCAGACCTGACGCTTGGCGGCGGTGGGGTCGGTTTCAGACATCTCCATGATCTTTCTCCAATGGCCAGAGCGGCCATCGTAAGAACGCTTTCAGCTCTGATGGGCGGCCTATGCCGACCAACTCAGGCCGTACCGCTGCAGCCGCTTGAACGTTACGTTACACTGAAACCGGTCCTTCGCCCGTCAAATGGCTGCCGGTTGGCTACGCGCCCATTACCGCCGTTCAAGGGACAAGAGGCTTCTTTGAGAGCTGCCGCTGGTACGGCATCATAAGCGGAAAAAATTGGCGATTTTCTACTGTAATCCGCTGGACGGTACTTTCCGATGCCACGGTTGATCGTTCTGCGACCGGCAGGCAGATTTGATCCATTGCTAGCAAAGGGAATGTTCGATGATGAAATCTGTATGCATAGCCACGGCTCTGGTCGGCACGTTGTATTGTTCGGACGCTTCAGCTGCAAAGAAGCTCCAGTCCGAGGTGCACTACGTCGCCTTAGGCAGCTCGTACGCGGCGGGTATCGGTTTGGGCGATAAAGTTCCAAATTCGCCGCCGGTGTGTATGCGAGGAGAAGGCAGTTACCCACGCGTTCTGGCACAGATTATCGGAGCCAGACTTACCGATGCAAGCTGTTCTGGCAGCACGACGAAGCAAATTCTCGACAAGCGCCAAGCAGGTCTTGATCCGCAAATTCAGGCGGTAACCAAGGACACCGATCTGGTCACTATCACCGTTGGCGGAAATGACCTTGGGTATGTCGGAGATATGATGCGAACGACAGGTCTGTTCGGAGGCTTGCAGGGGCAGTTGCGATCTGCATCTGCACGTCCCTACACAGAACTGCGAAAAACCATCGTTGCTGTTTTGCGAGAGGTGCGTAAGCGGGCGCCTAAATCCAGAATTATCCTCGTGACCTACCCCGACGTCCTTCCCGAAAATGGAACCTGTGAACGCCTCGGCTTGAATGCTGGCGAGGCTGATACTTTTCGCGAGATCGCCAAGCAACTCGCAGCCACAACCCGCTCGGCTGCACGCTCAATTCAAGGCACGCAAGTAGTCGACGCTGCCCGTCAATCAAAAGGGCACGATGCTTGCTCTGCACAGCCGTGGACGACGGGAAGTCATCCAAATGAAGGCTTTGCGTTTCACCCGACAAGCGCTGGAGCACAAGCTGTCGCTGAGTTGATTGAAAAATCATTGAGCTAAGCGCGAAGGTCAGCTTTAGCTAGGGTCCTGACCCTAGCCAGCTTTCCCAAACAGGTCGGCCCGCAATCGGCCCGCATTGCGCGTTCGCCGACCGATCGTTGGGGCTCCGGGAATGGCAAGTGTCGGACATGCACCTGCCATTCTCGACCATCAATGCGAACGGCGGGTTTGTCCCAGCCCCGGCCACAACCGGACTGACCGCTCGTAGGCGCGAGACTTTTCCACTTGAGCGGCTTGGATGGGCGCATAGCGGCCAACAAACTGCCATTTCGTGACGCGCGCGGCCCGCCGCAGCTCTGTTTCGTTGCGAAGCAACTTTCCTACACCCTTGGGTCTGCGATACAGGAATGGGTTCACCCCGGCGCGTGCAGCTTTGGCGCGTCGGATGTTCGTGGGATTCCGGGTCCTGGGCCCGGAGGTTCGAAGGGTGGGCTATCATGGCGCAGGATTCGGGATCATCGCGGGGTTCGCGGTTCGGGCGGGGGTGGATACCGTCTTCGCGGGACATTGGTCTGCCGGGGGAGGGCGCTTCGCCTGCGTGCTCGGCTGTGCACATGGTTGGGGAGCGCGAGGGCGATGGCCCTCGCATTTCCTCCTCTTCTTCTTCTGAAGCTCCTCTAACTGAGCCGAACGGACGCTGGGACGCGGGCCGCAAGGTCCGGTTCCTGCACGCGCTGGCCGAGCGGGGGGATGTGCGCGGGGCCTGTGCGTCGGTGGGGATGAGCCGCCAGTCGGCCTATGTGCTGCGGCGGCGGGACCGGGTGTTCGCGGCGGGGTGGGCCGGGGCTCTGGTGCTGGCGCGTCAGCATGCCGAGGAGGTCCTGGCCTCGCGCGCGCTGGATGGGGTGGAGGAGAGCGTCTGGTTCCGGGGCGAGCTGGTGGGGGTGCGGCGTCGGTTCGATTCACGGCTGCTGCTGGCGCACCTGGGGCGGCTCGACCGGCAGGCGGGGGAGGTGCTGGGGGCGGACTCTGTCTCCGATCTGGCGGAGCGCTTCGACGAGGTGCTGGCGCTGGTCTCGGGCCTGACGCCCGAGGCGGACATGGTGGAGGATCGGGCGCACTTCGACGCGGTCTCGCCGGTGCTGCCGCTGGGCCGTGCGGACTTCGTGGCGCAGGGCTCGGACGCAATGTGCCGGGTGGTGGAGGACGAATGGTACGCGGCGCGGGCGGAGGCTGCGGGGGGTACGCCGGGTGAGGACGCCTGCGGTTTCGACTGGCCGGAGGCGCAGGCGCTGTGCGCGGCGCAGTGGGACGGCTGGCTTGCGGCCTCGTGCGGGCGGGTGGATGCGCTGGTGAGCGCGCTTCCCGAAGGTGCGGCGGAGGGGGGTGACAGTTCCCTCTGGAGAGTGTCAACCGTGTCACCTTCGCACTCCTCGCAAGGGGCGGAATCGGGCGGGTTCGATTTTTTTGAAAAAAGTGACGTGGGCCGGGAACGCAATTCGGGGATTGCGGTTATCGCTAGTGAAGGCCGGCGCAGTCAGTCCCCCCCACCCCCTCCAGACTGCGCCGGTCCGACCCTCTTGAAGGGCCGCAGGGCAAGCCTCGGATCGCAGCGAGGTGATGTCAGAGGGGAAGGAAGCTCAGCTTTCCTGAGCGAGGACGGCGAGATCTACCCGTCCCGAACCGCGGCTAACGAGACCAAGTTCGCGCGCGGCAGCTTTCGACAAATCGATGATGCGGTTGCCATGATAGGGCCCGCGATCCGTGATCGTGACGACGACGCTTTCGCCGTTGCGCGGATTGGTGACCTGGACCTGCGTGCCGAAGGGCAGGCTGGGGTGCGCGGCGGTCAGTTTCTCGGGGTCGAAGATGGCGCCGCTGGCGGTGCGGCGACCGGCGAATTTAAGGCCGTAGTAGCTGGCGACACCCGAACCGATCGATTCAAAGGCGTCTTCCACGATTTCCGGCGTGGCCGGGAGTTCCTGGACAACCGGCTGCGCGATCATGGCGGGGGCGGGTTCCACCGCAGCGACGGCCGCGACAGCTTGGACGGGGGCAGCCCCGGCATCGGCGTGGACGGGCCCGGCGAGCGGGAGCGTGACCGAGGCGGCAATGCCTGCCAGCAATCCGAAGCGTGAAACCTGCAAAACTTACCCCGCTGGGCCGTTGACGATGGAGCCGCTTTTACCCGCGATGCGTCAAGGATGGGACTCCACGAAAAGCGGCCCGTCGCGCGATGGCAACGGGCCGCCCTGAAATTTGGCTGGCTTGCGACGAAAGATTACCGATCGCGCTGGGCGAGGAGTCGCAGACGAAGCGCGTTGAGCTTGATGAAGCCCGCCGCGTCCTTCTGGTCGTAGGCGCCTGCATCGTCCTCGAAGGTGACGTGGCGCTCGGAGTAGAGCGAGTTCGCCGACTTGCGCCCGACGACCGAGACTGAGCCCTTGTAGAGCTTGAGGCGGACGGTGCCGTCGACCTTTTCCTGGCTGTGGTCGATGGCGGCCTGGAGCATCTCGCGCTCAGGGCAGAACCAGAAGCCGTTGTAGATGAGCTCGGCGTACTTGGGCATGAGCTCGTCCTTGAGGTGCGCGGCGCCGCGGTCGAGCGTGATTTGCTCGATGCCGCGATGGGCGGCGGCGTAGATCGTACCACCCGGGGTCTCGTACATGCCGCGCGACTTCATGCCCACGAAGCGGTTCTCGACGAGGTCGAGGCGGCCGATGCCATGCTTGCGGCCGAGCTCGTTGAGCTGGGTAAGAAGGGTGGCAGGCGACATGGCTTCGCCGTTGAGCGCCACGCCGTCGCCCTTGGCAAAGTCGATGGTGATGTATTCCTGCGCGTCGGGCGCGTCCTCGGGGTTTACAGTGCGCGAGTAGACGTAATCGGGGGTCTCTTCCCAGGGATCCTCGAGGACCTTGCCTTCCGAGGATGTGTGGAGCAGGTTGGCGTCGGTCGAGAACGGGCTCTCGCCGCGCTTGTCCTTGGGAACCGGGATCTGGTGCTGCTCGGCCCAGGCGATGAGCGCGGTGCGGCTGTTGAGGTCCCACTCACGCCAGGGGGCGATAACCTTTATCGCGGGATCGAGGGCGTAGGCCGAAAGCTCGAAGCGGACCTGGTCGTTGCCCTTGCCGGTCGCGCCGTGCGCGATGGCATCGGCGCCGGTTTCCTTGGCGATCTCGATGAGGCGCTTGGAAATGAGCGGGCGTGCGATCGAGGTGCCGAGTAGGTAGTCACCCTCGTAACGGGCGTTGGCGCGGAACATCGGGAAGACGAAATCGCGCACGAATTCCTCGCGCAGGTCGTCGATGTAGATGTTCTCGTCGGGCAGGCCCATGAGCTTGGCCTTGGCGCGCGCGGGCTCGAGCTCCTCGCCCTGACCAAGGTCGGCCGTGAACGTCACGACTTCGCAGTTGTAGGTGACCTGAAGCCACTTCAGGATGACGCTTGTGTCGAGCCCGCCCGAGTAGGCAAGGACGACCTTCTTGATATCGGACATGGGATAGGTGCTCCGCTCAGGTTTGGCGGAGCCGGTATCAGCGCAGTCGATGCGGTGCAATGGGCACGAGCGGGCAGGCGCTCAATTATTCGACTTTCCCGGGGCGTCCTGCAGTGCCAGCACGGCCGGGTTCAGGGAGCCGATGTGGGTCAGGTAGGTCTTGGGCTTGCGCATCATCTTCTTGGGAAAATCGACCTTGAGCCCAGACATTTGCGCCACAACACCGACGAACGTGACGCAATTGCGCTCGTCGATGTCCCAGAGATATTCCGGATCGTGCCACCAGGTCTGAACTTCGGCGATGATCTCATGGTAGGTTTCATCGCTGATCGGAACACTGAAGTGGTAGTTCGCCCGATCAATGTAGTCTTGCTTCTCGATCAGCATGGTCTGCTTCACGGGGTGAAAGAGGAAGCCAATCGAAGAATTCTTGGCGGAGAAGCCATAGTTTTCGTCAATCACGGTGCCGTCGGCGTCCAGCGTTCCCTTCAGTGTGAAAAAGGCGTGAACCGAGCGTAGCGACGTCAGGGAGGTCTGCACGCTGTAGAAGGACACCTCGACCCGCGCCGATGCGGCAGGGGCCAAGAGCAGGGCGATGGTCGCGAGTGCGAAGGACCCAAGACGCCGAAAAATCCATTGCATTATCAGGAGCCTCCATCTGTTTTACAGGCGGGGTCTGCGGGATTTTCTATTTTCGCCTTGAATTATTGTGCCTTGGGTCCTTGCTTCTGGTCAAGCGTGTCGTTCTTGTCTGGCTGGTATGCGCGCCTCAGCGGCGGCGCAGCGCACTCTCGGCGGCGCCCATGTAGTCGCGGGTCAGGGGCAGCGTACGGCGAAGGCGGGTGTACTGGATCTGGTAATTGCACATCGAGCCGCTCTCGAAGGCAGCGGTGGCCCCGGCAAGGTAGAAGATCCACATGCGGTAGAAGCGCTCATCCATCAGGGCGATGATGGCATCCTTGTTTGCAACGCAGCGCTTGTACCACTCGCGCAGCGTGAAGGCGTAGTGCAGGCGCAGGTTCTCGACGTCAGAGGCGATGAGGCGGAACTTTTCGCTGGCCGCGACCGTCTCGCTCAACGCGGGGATGTAGCCGCCCGGGAAGATGTACTTGCGGGTGAAGGCGTCGGTGGTGCCGGGCCCGCCCATGCGACCGATTGTGTGGAGCAGCATCACGCCTTCATCGGCGAGCAATTCCGCAGTGGACTTGAAGAACTGCTTGAACTGCGCCTGGCCGACGTGTTCGAACATGCCGACCGAGACGATGCGGTCGAACTTGTCGCCGCGCTTGGGCATGGCTCGGTAGTCGACGAGTTCGAAGGTGACCTTGTCGCTGACGCTGGCTTCTTCGGCCCGGACCTTGGCGAGTTCGATCTGCTCTTCGCTGAGCGTGATGCCGTGGACCTTCACATCGTAGTGCTTGGCAAGGTAGATCGCCATGCCGCCCCAGCCGCAGCCGATGTCGAGCACGCGCTGGCCCGGCTCGATCGCCAGCTTGGCTGCGATGTGGGCCAGCTTGGCGGTTTGCGCCTGGTCGAGCGTCATGTTCTCTTCCGGCCAGTAGGCGCACGAATACTGCATGTGCTTAAGATCGAGGAAGAGTTTGTAGAGATCGTTGCCGATGTCGTAGTGGTGGGCAATGTTCTTTTTGGCGCTGGCGGCGCGGTTGATGCCGTCAAAGAGCGTGACGGCCTTATCGGTTGCCAGCTTGAGCGGGCTCTTTTCCTTGACCTCGCCGCCGCGATCCCATGGCGCGTTCTGGCGCAGCAGTTGGACGAGTTCCATGATGTCGCCTTCTTCGAGAACGAGCTGGCCGTCCATGAAGGCTTCGGCCGCGCCGATGCGCGGGTCGGTCAGGATACGGCGTTCACCGGCCTTGTCAGTAAAGCGCAGGCGGACGTTGGGATAGCCTTCGGTCGGCGTACCGAAACGGTTCTTCGAGCCATCAGGACGCGAGACTTCGAGGGTGCCGTGGCGAACGCCACTTTCGAGGAACTTGTCTAGAATGGCCATCGTATCCAGTCGTCACTTGTTTGAAGAAGAAAATTTGGCGAGCCGAGCTGCAGGCGTGTAGCGCGCCTAGTTTGGGATAGTTTCAAGTTCGTGCCAGAAAGAGGACATCTCGGGGCTGGGGGACAAGATGTTGCCCGGAATCCACATAGACGGTTTCGCCGCTGGCAAGCGGGCCTTCCGCCAGGAAAAGCGCGGTACGCACGATGTCGTCGGGCGACGTCTTTCGGCGCAGCAGGTTCATGCGGTGCGAGATTTCAGTCTCGTTCTCGGTCTGGTCGTGACTGGCGAGGATGGCTCCGGGGGCCAGGCCATAGACCCGGTCCTGCGGACGCGATCGCGCCATGGAAAGCATCGGGATCGTTGCCGCAAGCGCATGCTTGCTTAGCGTGTAGGAGAAGAAGTCGGGATTGGGATTGCGCAGCTTCTGATCCGTGATCTGGATCAGGCGACGTCCGGAGGGCGCCCGGGCATGCGTAAAGAAGGCTTGAGCCATGCGGGCAGGCGTCCCGGCATTCACTTGCATCGCGGCCTCGAACGTGTCGGGCTGCATATCCACTGCATCGTCGAATTCGAAAACGGCCGCGCAATTGACCATAAGGCGCCAGTCGCCGTGACGCTCGGCGAGATCGCGGACCATGGCGGGGCCCGCTTCCCAGTCATCAAGATCGCAGGAGACGGTTTCGGCCGAAGGTAATTCGTCGGCGAGTGCGCGAGCTTCTTGATGGGAGCGGCCGTAGTGGATGGCGACATGCCACCCTTGCGAACCGAAGGCGCGGGCGAGATGGGCTCCGATACGCTTGGCACCTCCTGTAATCAGGACAGTCCGGGTGTTGCCGCTCACGCGCTGTGATCCGCGCAAGAAAGCGCCCGGGAGGGAGCATGTTCGGGCTTGTTCAGGACTCTAAACGAGGAAGTCCAGTGAGGTATGTGGCACAAGGAGGGACGCATCGTGCTCTATAGGAGCATAACATGTCGGACGTGGGAAGGGGGCTGGCGTGTGGAAAGCGGCAAGGCCAGTGCAGGAAAAGGTTGCACACGGACCGGTGCGGGGTGCCCCAGGCCCGGAAAGCCAACGGCACATGCGCCGCGGCGGAACTCCTGCAGCTCCGTCGCGGCGCGGTGAAAATCTCAGCGGAAATTTAAAGCTATCAGCGGCAGCGGATATCGCCCTTGTCGATTTCCCGGCCAAGCGCGCCGCCGAGTACGCCGCCCAGAATGGTGCCCAGAGTGCGATCGCCGCGACCGGCCAGTTCATGGCCAGCCAGGGCGCCGACACCCGCGCCAATGATGAGGCCGGTCGTCCCGTTGTCGCGGCGGCAGTAATAGCGTCCATCACGGCCGCGCCAGACATGGGAATTACGGCTGATACGCCGGGGCGAACGGTAGCGTCCGCGCGCATCATAGAGGCCGCGGCGCTCGTCATGCCGGTAATCGCGGTGGTGCTTGTTGCGATAGCCATGCGCCGGGGCATGACGAGGGGGGGCTGCAAAAGCGGCAGTTGGGAGCAGGTTTGCTCCGGCAATCGCGAGGACGAGGCCCATAAGCGGATGTTTCATTTCGAGTATCCTTGATTCGGTATGCTTGGCCGCGCCTTGCCTCAAGCGTGGCGAACCTCACATGAACCGGATCGGGGATGAACGTCGGACGACCTGCCGCAGGGACTCTATTCAAGAACTCGGCTGGCGGTTGCTATTGAAGGCGAGATTCCGGACTGTAAGCCGGTAGGGAATGGGGGCTGGAGTTCCATTTGACCATCCAGCTCTGCAGGTGGTCGAACGGAAGCGGGCGGCTTATGCCGTAGCCTTGGCCGAAGGGGCACCCCAGCGAGACCAGAAGGGCGCGCACGGATTCGTCTTCGATGCCTTCGGCAACAAGACTGATGCCCAAACTGTTGCACAGGACAACGAGGGACGTGATCAGCGATTGATCGAAGGTGCTTTGGGTGCAGCGCGATATGAAGGAGCGATCGATCTTGATTTCATCGATCGTGAAGTCCCGGAGATAGCCAAAGGAGGTGAAGCCTGCGCCGAAGTCGTCGATGGAAAGGCGCACGCCTTCGTGATGGAGCCTCTCGACGACACGCCGGGCTTGCGCGGGGTGGGCGATGAGCGCGGTTTCCGTCAATTCCAGGATCACGCGCTCCGGGTTGATCTGGTGCATGGAAATGCTTTTCAGCACATTCTCCACGAAGCTGGGGCGCTCCAGCATGCGCGCCGAGACGTTGATGGAGATGCTGGTGTCCGGCCAAGCTTCGTGGACCGTCGCAAACTGGCCAAGGACCGTATCCAGGCACAGGATCGTGAACGGTTCGATCAGGGGGGATTGTTCGACGACCCGGATGAGCTGTTCGGGAGATACATCGCCACTGTCGTGCGGAACCCAGCGGACCAGAGCTTCGAAGCCGGTGACCCGGGCGTGGAGCAGGTCAATCTTGGGCTGCCAGTGCCACTGGATCTCGCGCGCCGCGATGGCTTCGGCTAGCTCTTCAAGGAGGCCCTTGTGATCAAGCTCGTCGGGGTCCTGAAGCTCCTGGCTGCGCGCCACACACGTCTTCTCGACGCCAGTCTTGGCCTTGTACATCGCGCTGTCCGCGGCCGAGAGAAGAGCCGTGGGTGAGAAACTGAGCTGTGGGCACAGGGCCATGCCCAAGGACGCACCGACATAGAGGACGCGGTTGTCGTGGAGAACGGGTTGTTCGATCAGCTGATTGATCTTCTCGCCCATTGCCGTGGCGGCATCCACCGTGGCGACGGACTCCAGGATGATCGCGAATTCGTCACCGCCAAGGCGGGCGACGGTGTCGACTTCGCGCAAATGCGCGCGCAGCCGGCGCGCGACCGTCTGCAGAACCACGTCTCCCGCGGCATGGCCGAGACTGTCGTTGATTTCCTTGAAGCGGTCGAGATCCACCATCACGACCGCGAAACTGTCGCCGCTGCGGCGGGCCCGCGCACAGGCCTGGGTCAGGCGGTCGAAGAAAAGCGTGCGGTTGGGCAGGTCGGTGAGAGGGTCATGAAGGCTCTTGTGGGTCAGTTCCGCCTCGGCCTGGCGCACGGCCTTGCGGTCCTGCCTCCAGGCGATGCCCTCCTCGATGGAGGCGGCGACGTTTTCAGCCGAGAGCATGCGCTTGGTGAGAAACTCGGTCATGCCCTGCTTGATCGAATCCGCGGCGATCTCGGCGCTGCCATGGCCGGTCACGGCGATGATAGGGCAGTCCGGATCCAGTTCTTCGCGAATGGCCGGGAGCAGCTCGCGGCCGTCTCCGTCGGATAGGCCGAAGTCAAGAAACACGATGTCGAAACGGCTGTCCGGGTTGCGGATCAGTTCCAGAGCCTCGCAGCGTGAAGCGGCCTCCTCGACGTGTACGTTCCAGGCCGTGCGATGCAGCATGCGGGAGAGCTTTTCACGATCGACATCATCGTCATCGACGATGAGAACCTCGAGAATATCGCCGTCACCGGAGCCGTGGTGATCGTGCGGGAAGCGCTGCTTGTCCTTGGTCATAAGGCGTCTCGCGGGAGATTTTGAGTGCCGGTGTACTTGCGAATGAAGTCGGCCAACCGGGCGAACTGCGGGCCCACGGTAGACTTTACCATGTAGCCAGCTACGTGTTCGTCGTAGGCACGTCGCATGTCCTGATCGCGGGCCGACGTGCTCAGGACGAACACAACGCTACGTCGCAAGGCCGGATCGTTGCGCAAGGTCTGGAGGAACTGGAAGCCGTCCATGTCAGGCATGTTGAGGTCGAGAAGGATGATGTAGGGCGGGCAGATGTGTTTGGTGGGATGTTCACCGCGCAAGATGGCCAGGGCCTCGCGGCCGTCCCCGGCCGTCAGGGTCGGGCAGCTCACGTCGTGCCGCCGGAAGGAACGGAGCACACCCTCGAGGGCTACATCGTCGTCATCGACGATAAGGACGGTGCATTCGACGACGTTCGATGGTCTCTGTATGTCCGGTGGCGTTTCAACCATCCTTGAATTCCCGAAGCAGAATGCGTGGCCAATAGATATCGAAGCGGGCGCCTCCCATCTCGCCGTGCGGCGTGACGCTGATCATGCCGCCATTCGCGTTGATCATGCGCCGGGTAAACGCCAGGCCGACGCCATCGCCTTCCACCCGGGTCGATCCTCGATGAAAGAGCTTGAAAATACGTTCCTCGTTCCCGGAGGGTATTCCCTGTCCGTCATCCTCGACGGTGAAAACGGTGAAGCGGCCATCCTCGGTGACTTCAATGCGGATGCGTCCAGTGGACGAGCCGTGATGTTTGACCGCGTTGTTGAGGAGGTTCCGCAGGGAGGCGTACAAAGGTGCTCGGGCGGCTTTCAGCGGGCCCACTTTCACCTTGATCTCCAGGGAGAAGCTGCCGGGGACATTGGTTGTCGCAAGCACCTCGTCGATCACGTCACGGGGCTCGAGTTTTTCAAGCTGCGGGTCGCGGACCCCGATACGGGCGTAGTTCAAGAGGTCGTCGATCATCTGTTCGGCGCGCTCGATTCGGATCGCGACGCGTTCGAAATTGCGCGTGACGTCGGGGGAAAGTTCGTGGCCCTCGAGGTCTTCGCGGATCCAGCTCACGAGGTCGGCGATACCCCGCAAAGGGGAGCGCAAGTCGTGGCTGGCGACATACGTGAATTCTTCCAGTTGGGCGTTGGTCTGCTGCATGGCGACTTCGGAGCGCTTGCGATGCGTGATGTCGGTGACGATGGCCATATACAGTGGCTGGCTGGAGTTCTCGTGGCGGGTGAGAGCGATCTCGATCGGGAACTCTTGCCCTGAGCGGTGCAGGCCGGTGAGGTCTCTTCCAACACCCATCATTCGTGAACCGGGCCTTTTTACGTAACCCTGGAGATGATCGCGATGCGCAGAGCGGTAGCGTTCGGGGATCAGCATGGTCAATGACTGGCCGATCAGTTCCTCCCGGGAATAGCCGAAATCGGCGCCGACCGTCCGGTTCGCCTTGACGATACGTTGGCGGCTGTCGACGACAAGAAGGCCTACAGGGAGGTTCTCGAATATCTGGGCGAAGCGCCGTTCCGCGGTCATGATGCGTTCGAGACTGCGCACGAACACGATGGCATTGGCTTCTGGAGACTCGGGGAAGGGGGACAGTGTAAGTTCCACCGGACGTTCCGAGCGGTCGCCGCTTGGAACCATCATGCGGCGAGTCCAACCCGCACGTGTCTCGACCGGCGCTTGAAAGTGGATGTCGACCATGTGGCGTAAGGTTTCCGCGTCGCTTTCCTTAAGCCAGGTATAGATCAGCGAATGGCGCAGCGGCTCGGGATCTGCCTCGCCCAGAAGATTAGCGGCGCTGGCGTTGGCTCCGGAGATCAGGCCCGTGCGCTCAATTATCAAAGCGCCGATGGGAGCATAGAGCAGGGCGCCCGGAAGTTCGTGCCCGCAGGAAATCGTCGTTGTCACGCCTGCCCCCTTGCGAAAGCTCTCTCGTCTCCCCGCGCGGGTGAGGCTCGAGGCCAGTACCTGCAGGTGTCAGAAGAATGCTCAGGCTAAGGGGCAATTGGTTGGGAAGTCACGAAGTCGAGAGCTGGGGAACCTGCCTAGGCGAGGCCCCGCAGATCAGGGGACGGGCTCAGATGTCGACAAACTTGCCTGCCTCGCGGTCCTTGCGCACCTGCAGGCCGTTGAAGACGGTGCCGCTCATAGTGATCCAGACGCCGGGGGCCGAGTTCTGCACCGTGGCGAAGGCCATGCCGAGATTGAACGCGGCATCGCTTTCAGCGAACCTGGCCGGGGTGAGGGCGCCGCACAGGACAATCGTCTTGTCCTGAATGCGGGCGAGCGCCTGCGCGGTCTCGGTCATGGTGTCGGTGCCGTGGGTGAGCACGATCCGCGTCTCGGGAGCGGCGCGGATCGTCTGGGCGATCAGCTCGCGGTCTTCCTCGGTGAGTTCCAGGCTGTCCTTGCGCAGAAGTTCGACAAGACGGAAAGGATGTGCGACCCGCGCTGTTTCGAGCAGCTTGCCCATCACGCTTTCGGTGATCTGGTATTCGCTGAGGGCATCGAAATAGTGTTTGTCGATCGTACCGCCGGTCGTGACGACGAGAATGGGGGAGTGGTTCATACCTGTAGCTTTAGCAGCCTTGCCGCGTGCAAAAAAGCATCGGTCCCAAGTTGTCCCGGGAGCTTCAGGCACTGGATTGGCGGGAGCTCACTCGGTTCCAGTCGATTGAGGCGATGAGATCATCGACGAAAGCTTCGCATTCCGCAGCACCGGGCTTTACCGGGCGCAGAAGAATATCGGTGCGAAAGCCGGTCATTGCCCAGGTAACTACAGTGGTGAGGCGCCGGGCATCGTCTTCGCAAAATGCAGTGGCGAAGAAGCGATGGACCTCGCGCCGGACTTTTTCTGGGCCCCGGGTGTAGAACATCTCGTTGATTTCGGGGAAGCGTTCGCCTTCGCTCAGCACGAGCCGGAAGAGCCGGATCGAATGATCTTTGAGAAGGCAGTCGAGAAACCGCAGGCACGCCCGGCGCAGCGCCGGACAGGAGAAGGTATGGCGGGTCAGGACTTCATCGATCTCCTGCGAGAATTGCCCCACCAGATCGTCGATGACGGCTGCGAACAGCTCCTCCTTCGAAGCGAAATGCGACCACATGGTTGCTTTCGAACAACTCAGGGCATCCGCAACGGCGCTCATGCTCGTCGCGGCGTATCCCTGCTCGAGGAAGGATTCGCGGGCGGCCTCCACGATCTCCGCTCGCTTGCGCGCCTTGTTGCGCTCTCGTTTCCCAATGTTTTGATCCATAACTAAACTGGATGGTACACTTTTCTGTTGACTCTTGCAAGGGGCGCAACGATAAAAAGTGTACTGATGAGTACGATATCCCCCTTACGAGTCGCAGCAAGTGTCCTCTTGGCTGCCACGCTTTCGCTTGCCGGATGTGCGCCGGACCTAGGGCCCAAGCCCGAGATCCGACCGCTATCTTCGTTCGAAACGGAACGGTCGATCACGGCTGCCGGACGGGGCGAAGAATGGCCTCCGTCCCAGTGGTGGCGGGGCTACAATGACCCGCAGCTGGACGGCTTGATCGAGGCGGCCCTCGCGGATTCGCCGGATCTGGCCTCCGCGATTGCACGCGTGCGCCAGGCGCGCGGCGCACTCCAGGCATCACGTTCGAGCTTGCTGCCCTCGCTGGGTGCGCAAGGCTCGGGCGAATTTGCCAAGCAGAGCTACAACAACGGAACTCCGTCGTCTGCCCTTCCACAAGGCTGGGAAGACTACGGGACCCTGGCCCTGTCCGCGAACTGGAACCTGGATATCTGGGGCAAGAACCGCGCGCTCCTTGCGGCTGCCACCTCGGCCACAGGGGCGGCCCTTGCTGAAGTGCGGCAGGCGGAACTTGTCCTGACCAGCGAAATCGCATCGTCCTACTTCGACCTCGGACGCCTGCTGGAGCGCGAGAAGGTTCTCGAGGAAGCGCTGGAGGTGCGGGAAAGCTCGGAGGAACTGACGGCCAAGCGGTTCGAGCACGGGCTGGAGAACGAGGTGCCTGTGCGCCAGGCACGGGCCGAGATGGCCCGAGCGCGGGGGCTGATCGTCGCGAACCGTGAGCAGATCGCCCGACGGCGCCACGCGCTCGCATCCCTTCTTGGGGCTGGACCGGACCGAACGCACGATCTTGTTCCGGCCCAACTCGACGGTATCGAGGTGACGCGCGTGCCGACAGATGCGGGGATCGCTCTTGCCGGGCGCAGACCGGACATCGTCGCGGCGCGCCGTATTGTTGAGGCTTCGCAAAGCGGCACGGAATATGCCCGCAAGTCGTTCCTGCCTGACGTGTCGCTTGGAGGCCTGCTCGGATTGACCTCGCTCGGCATATCAAATCTGTTCGATGATGGTTCCGACTATGGCAGCGCGGGGGCGGCGGTCAGTCTGCCGATCTTCCAAGGTGGCGCTCTCTCCGGTCGTTACCGCGTGGCGCGGGCCGGGTACGATTCGATGGTCGCGAGCTACAACAAGACTGTCATCGAAGCTCTGCAGGAAGTCGCAGACGCGATTGCGAGCCGGGATTCCGCGTCTCGTCAGCGTGAGCACGCCCTTAACGTCCAGACAGAGGCCGAGGCTGCGTTCGCTCTCGCCTCGCAGCGCTACGGGGCGGGGCTCACCACCTATATCGAGGTTCTGACCAGCCAGACTTCCGAACTCGACGCGCGCCTCTCCGCGCTTGATGTCCAGTTTGCAACGCTCGCCAGCGATATCGCGCTCAAGCGCGCGCTTGGCGGCGGTTATGCCGAAGAAAATGACGAGAAAGCCAATAGCGATGACTGACACGAATACGGGCGGCGGGTCCGGGGCCGAGGGTGCACCGGAAAAGGGCAGCGTCATCCACAAGAGCAAGCGCAAGACGCTCCTCATGGGACTGGGCGGGGTCGTGGCCGTCGCGGCGGTGCTGTGGGGCGGCTATGAATTCATCATCGGCAGCCGCTCGGTCTCAACCGACAACGCCTATGTGGCTGGCGAAAACGCCGATGTCACGCCGCTGACCTCGGGCCGCGTGATCGAGGTCCTGGTCACGGATACGCAGCCTGTCCGCAAGGGGCAGCTCCTGTTCCGTATCGAGGACAAGGACCAGAAGATCGCGCTGGCCGAGGCGGAAGCAAGCCTGGAACGCGCCAAGCGTATGTACGGGCAATCCCTTGCCAATAACGAGGCCCTAGCCGCGGCGGCAGATGCCAACCAGGCGCAGATCGATACCGCGCGGGCCAATCTCCAGGCGGCTCGGGCCGATCTGACGAAGGCCACCTCGGACTTTACCCGGCGCGATGCCCTGGCGGGCTCAGGCGCCGTGTCGACCGAGGAGTTGACCTCGGCGAAGCAGGCGCTGGATTCGGCGCAAGCGGCATATGAACAGGCGCGGGCCGCGATCAAGCAGGCCCAGGCCGGCGCCGTCAGTGCACGCCAGCAGGAGCAGGCCGCCGTTGCCTTGACGAAGGGAACCGACGTAGAGACCGCGCCCGAGATCAAGTTGGCTCAGGCTCGCTACGAAGCCGCCAAGCTGGACCTTGAGCGCACGGTTGTGCGCGCGCCGATCGCAGGCGTCGTGGCGCAGCGTTCGATCCAGGTTGGCCAGAAGATCCAGGATGGTTCGCCCGCGATGGTCATCGTCCCTGTCGACAAGCTCTATGTCGATGCCAACTTCAAGGAAGACAAACTGGGGCAGGTGCGGGCCGGCCAGAGTGCTACGCTGACTTCCGACTTCTATGGCGGCGATGTCGAGTATCACGGCAAGGTCGTCGGTTTCTCGGGCGGCACGGGCGCGGCCTTCTCGTTGATACCGGCCCAGAACGCGACCGGTAACTGGATCAAGGTCGTGCAGCGCCTTCCGGTGCGTATCGAGCTCGACCGGGACGAATTGAAGGCCCACCCCTTGCGCGTGGGACTTTCGATGGAAGCCGAGATTGACCTGACGAGCGAGCGGTAATGGCACCGGATGCTGCCGCCGCGCCGACCTCACCGCTTGGAGAGGGCGGGACCTTCTCCGGCGCCAAGCTTGCGATCACTGCCTTCGTCCTTGCGATGGCGAACTTCGTGGTCGTGCTCGACATGACGATCGCCAATGTCTCGGTTCCGCATATCGCCGGGGGGCTTGCGGTTTCCACAGAGAGCGGGACCTGGGTGATCACCACCTATGCGGTTGCCGAGGCGATCTGTGTTCCCTTGACGGGCTGGCTGGCCGGGCGCTTCGGCGTGGTCCGGATGTTCTTGATGTCGATACTCGGCTTCGGGCTGTTTTCGGCGCTTTGCGGGGTCTCGGGCAATCTGACGGTCCTTCTGATCTTCCGGTTGGGGCAAGGGCTGTGCGGCGGTCCGTTGATGCCGCTCTCGCAGACGCTGCTGCTCAAGATATTCCCGCCCGAATCGCATCCCAAGGCGATGGCGATGTGGGCGATGACCGTCGTAGTCGCGCCTATCGCGGGGCCGATTCTGGGCGGCTATATCTCCGACAACTGGGACTGGCGCTGGATCTTCCTGATCAACGTGCCGATCGTGGTCGCGGTATTCCTCTCACTGGCCTATCTGCTGCGCGATGTGGCTTCGCCCAAGCGGTACCTGCCGATCGACAAGGTCGGACTCGCCCTTCTCGTGATCTGGGTCGGGGCATTCCAGATGATGCTCGATCTCGGGCATGATCGGGACTGGTTCCACAACACCACGATTTGCATCCTTGCGGTCGTTGCAGCCATTTTCTTTGCGATCTTCGTGATCTGGGAGCTGACCGAAGAGTATCCCATTGTCGATCTGGCGGTGTTCCGGCACCGAGGGTTCAGCGCTTCGACGTTTGCCCTGGCGCTGGCCTTCGCAACCTACTTCTCGGCTGTGGTGATCGTACCACAGTGGCTGCAGGGAGGGATGGGATACACCGCGACCTGGGCGGGTATCGCGATGGCGCCCGCTGGAGTTCTGGCGGTCTTCGCATCGCCTATCGTGCCCAAGCTCATGCAGCGAGCCGATCCGCGCCTTCTGGTGTTCCTGGGCGTCTCATGGCTGGCGTTCTGCGCGTACCTGCGCACATACTGGTCAACCGATTCAACGCTCTGGCAGGTGGCCTTCCCGCAATTAATTCAGGGTATAGGTGTCGCATTCATGATCGTCCCGCTGACGACTATCGGCCTGGCCTCCGTGGATCCGGACGAAACCGCCTCGGCGGCGGGTATCTCCAACTTCGGGCGAACTTTGGCAGGGGCTATCGGGACTTCGGTCGTGACGACCTTCTGGGCCAATCTGGAGCGCAGCGATGGCGCCGATCTGGTCGCGAGTATGAACCACACGGACCGCACGATGTCGGCGCTGCAGGCGCAGGGAATGCCGGTCGAAATGGCGCGTTCTGCGATCGAGCGGATCGTGGCCTTGCAGGCCCAGGCGCAGGCAACTGTGCACGTTGCCATGTATTCGGCCATCGCGCTTCTGATCGCCGCCTTTGCGATCTGGTTCGCCCCCAGACCCAAGCGCGGGATGAAGCCAGCGTCGAGTCACTAGGCGCAAGGTAGAGGGCTGTCAGCCGCCTCTCGCAGCATGGCGCACTTTAGGTGGTGGCGGCGCAGTTGGTGAGGATGTCGGCGGCCAGTTCGGCAAGGCCCAGTTCGGCGCTCGCCGCCCCGGCCTCGACGGCGGCGGCGGGGGCCTGCGGGACGGTGGCTGTGTTTCGGTCTTGCGCCAGCGTGCGGCAACCCGCCGCCTGGAGCAGTTTGAGCCCCTTGGCGCCGTCCTCGCCCATGCCGGTAAGCACGGCGCCGATCGCGGACATGTTGCCGCGCGACAGCGAGCCGAAAAGAAGCGTCGCGGAGGGCCGAAAGCCGCCCACCGGATCGCGTTCCACCATGCGCACCTTTGCTGGCGCGCCCGGCTCGACGATCACGTGCCGGGCGGGATCGTAGGCGATGTGTACCGTGCCGGGCTTGAGTTCGGCGCCATCTGCGGCGGCCACCACTGCGCACCGGCAGTCCTTGTCAGCCTTGGCGATGAACATTTCGGCCAGCATCGGCTCTGTCTGCAGGATGATGACCGTCGGCGGGCAGGCCTTGGGATACTGCCCTAGCACTTCTGTGAGGGCATCGACGCCGCCCATGGAGGTGCTGAAGGCCGCGATCATGCCGTTGGACTGGTAGCCGCTGTCGTCACCCGCCTCGCCCTCGCTGCGCGCGGCCTTGGGGCGGGGCTTGTCGCGGACGTTGGAATTGGCGGCGGCCAAGACGATCTTACCCAGTTTGCCCACCGTCTTGGCGAACTGTTCCGGGGTTGCCTTGAGGGGCTTGGGAAAGCATTCCACCGCGCCAAGTTCGAAGGCCTTGAGCGAGGTCTCGGTCCCGCTCTGGGTCAGGCTGGAAAGCATGACCACGGGCAGGGGGTTGCCTCCGTTCATGATCTCTTCGAGAAATTCGATACCGCTCATGCCGGGCATTTCGACATCGAGCGTGACGACGTTCGGCTGGAGCTCGGCGATCTGTTCGCGCGCTTCTGCGGCATTGGCGGCGGTGCCGATGACGCGGATGTTCTTGGATTGCTCCAGGACATCGCAGAACAGGGCGCGCATCGCCGCGGAATCGTCGACTACCAGGACGCGGGCGTCATGCATGGAGTGAAACCTCTTTTGTGCTTCCGGACTGCCGGATCGGCACGGAGGTAAGTCAATGGCTCCGACGATTTCCCTTAAGCGTCTTACGCAAAATGCCGGAGATTGAGGCAAACCCGCTGTTGGCAGCCACGCGGCTAACTCCCCGTTCGACGCCCCGGCCACCTCGGCCCTGACAGTTCGGCGATCGCATTCGCGAGGGTTTTATGTCGAAGCTATCGAACCACATGCCGTGCCGCCACGGGACTTGCCTGAACCACTCTAGCCTGTCCTGCGGGGCGTGAGGGGGGCGTTTTGATGGGGACCATCTCACTGCCGGTACGGTGTGACCGCGCCGCCGCCGAAGCCCTCTGGCCCGAACTTGTCGGCGCGGTCGGCAACGCGCCCATCGAGATCGATGGCAGCAGCGTCGAGCATGTCGGACAGGCGGTTCTCCAGCTCCTGGTGTCGGCCCGCCGCAGCGGAGGCGGAGCGCGTATCGAGGCCTCGCCGGCCCTGCTGCAGGCGGCCGCACTGACCGGCCTTCAATCGGAACTCTTCGAAGAGGGGAATGCATGAGTCCGGAAGAAATCCAGCAGATATTCTTCGTTGAGTGCGAGGAATCTCTGGCGGCCGCCGAAGCCGGTTTGGCTGCCTGCCGCGCGGGAACGCAGGATGCCGATACCGTTAACGGCGTGTTTCGCGCGGTGCATTCCATCAAGGGAGGGGCAGGCGCGTTCGGTTATGGCGCGCTCCAGGCCTACACGCACACGTTCGAGACGCTGCTTTCGGATGTGCGCGAAGGCCTGGTGGAGATTGCCCCGCCGCTGATCGACCTTCTGCTGCGGGCGCTCGACACGCTTGCCGATCATGTGGAGGCCGCGCGCGAGGGCGGGGATGCGCCTGACGATGCCGGACTGATCGCGGAGATGGAAGGCGCCATGGCCGCGAACGCCGGGAGCGCGCCACAGAGCTCGGCTTCGGCCTCTTTGTCGGTTGAGGAACCGGTGCAGGTCAACACGCAAGAGGCGGGGGAAGGCGGCGACGAGGACGATCTTGAAATTGATCTCGATGCTTTGCTCGATGATCTGACTGCGGATTTTGACGCGGCCGGGTCCTCCGAAAAGTCGCCGGAAGGTGCGTCCTGGCAACTGCACTTACGGCCCCGGGCGGGAGCCATGCGCAATGGCAACGAGCCACTTTTGATGCTGCGCGACGTTGCTGAACTGGGCGGAACGTGCCTCCACTGCGATGTCGGCCAGGTTCCGCAGCTGGACAGCTTCGATGTCGCGCAAGGCTATCTGGGCTGGACCTTCGCCATTCCCGACACGGTGATCGAGGAGCGGGTCCGCGACATCTTCGACTTCATCGGCGACGACTGCGCGATTGCGGTGGGCGCCGACGAGCGTATCCCTGATGTCGAGCTGGACGAAGCTGCTACGCCTACAGCGGCACTTTCACCGGCCGTGGCAGCGTCCAATGGCAAGGCTTCGCCGCAGGACGCGGGCTCCCCGGCACCGGAGGAGGTGCGCTCTCTCCAGAGCGTCGGCGCTGTCGCACCGGCCGGTGCGGACGCGGCGAATACGCCGCCAACCGGGGGCAAACCCGCAGCTGCCCTTGGCGCACAGCCGGCGTCTCAGGGGGCCGGGCAATCCATCCGCATCGATTTGTATAAGCTTGACCGCTTGATCGATCTGGTCGGGGAACTGGTCATCGCCCAGGCCATGCTTGTGCAACGTCTGGACGGCGTGCATGTCAATGCCAGCGAGGAACTGTCGCTGCTGGAGAGCCTAACGCGCGATATCCAGGAATCGGCGATGTCTATCCGAGCCCAGCCCATTGCCTCGGTTTTCAGCCGTGTGCCCCGCATTCTTCGCGATCTTGCCACGTCCACCGGCAAGCATGTCCGCCTCGAAGTCCATGGCGAGACGACGGAACTCGACAAGACGGTCATCGAGCGTCTCGGCGAGCCTCTCACCCACCTGATCCGCAACGCGGTCGATCACGGCATCGAGAAGGCGGAAGATCGCATTGCGGCGGGCAAGTCGCCGGAAGGTACGCTGAGTCTATCCGCAGAGCATCGTTCGGGCCGGATTGTCATCTCGATTGCCGATGATGGCGCGGGGATCAATCGTAAGGTCGTGCTGGCCAAGGCGATCGAGAAGGGCATCATCGGGCCCGATGCGCAGCTTTCCGCCGAAGAGATCGACAATCTGATCTTTGCGCCCGGCTTCTCGACGGCAGCGCAGATTTCGAACATTTCCGGGCGAGGGGTCGGTATGGATGTCGTGCGCCAGAACGTGAAGGATCTGGGCGGCCGCATCACCATCGAGAGCACGCCCGGCAAGGGCACGGCCTTCATTCTGACGATGCCGCTCACGCTGGCTATTTCGGACGGCATGATCGTCAATGTCGGAGACCAGACGATGGTCGTGCCGCTGGCGCATGTCGTGGAAAGCCTGCGTCCCGGCGAGGGCGATGTGAAAGGACTGGGCTCGCAACGGCAGATGCTCAACGTGCGCGGCCAGTTCATCCCGGTCATCACGCTGGGCAGCGAACTTGGCGCGGCCTGCAACGCGACGACGCCCGAGGAAGGGGTACTCATCGTCGTTGATACCGAGAGTGCTGGTCAGGCGGCCTTGCTGGTCGATGACATCCAGGACCAGAGGCAATTCGTCATCAAGAGCCTGGCAACCAACTTCCGTCCCGTCGAAGGCGTTGCCGGGGCCACGATCCTGGGCGATGGCCGGGTGGCTCTCATCGTCGATGTCGATGGTCTGGTTGCCTGCGCGCTGCCCTCACACGAGAGGCAGGCTGCGTGAACGCGACGCTGGAAATGGCCGATGCGATACCGGGGATCAGCCCCGATATCTATGGTCCGGCGGACTTCGCGGAAGTCGCCAAGATCGTGCACGAGGCGGCGGGCATCGTCCTGCCTTCGGGCAAGTCGATGCTCGTCTATTCGCGGCTCGCGCCGCTGGTTCGGTCGAGCGGTCTCGTCACCTTCGGTAAGTATATCCAGCGCCTGCGCGTGGACCGGGGAGAACTGAACCGGGCCGTGGCCGCTCTGACCACCAACCATACCTTCTTCTATCGCGAGGCGCACCATTTCGAGCACCTGCAAGCCCAATTGCGTCCGCACCTCGTGCGTACGCTGAAGGACGGAGGTAAGGTCCGGGTCTGGTCTGCAGGCTGTTCGAGTGGCGAGGAAACCTGGTCGATTACCATGTCGCTCCTGGGGCGCGACCGCCACGAAGGGCTGCAATTGGCCCGGGCCGATCTGCGCGTTCTTGCTACCGATCTTGCCCCCCACGCGGTCGAGGCGGGCAAGGCGGCGATGTATGCCGCCAAGGACCTGAAGCCGGTGCCCGAGGCGCTGCGCAATGCCTGGGTGGTGGAACGCGGTGACGAGGCAGTCATTCACGATACCGCGCGATCGATCGTACGTTTTCGGTTACTCAATCTTCTGGGGGACTGGCCGATCCGAGGGCGTTTCGATTGCATCTTCTGTCGCAATGTCATGATCTATTTCGACAACCCGACGAAAGAACGACTGGTCCAGCGGTTCTGCGAAGCGCTGCAGCCGGGAGGCTACCTCTACATCGGGCATTCCGAGCGGGTCACGGGCCCTGCCATGAACATGCTGAACCTTGTCGGTCCCACGATCTACCAGAGGAGCGTCGCATGACGGTGCGTGTGCTGATTGTCGATGACTCGGCTACCATGCGCGCCATCCTCCTGTCGCGCCTCAGCGAGCAGCCTGACATTACCGTGGTCGATACCGCGTCCAATGCGGCCGAAGCGCGTGAGCTGATCAAGAAGCACGACCCCGACGTCGTGACGCTGGATATCGAGATGCCGGGCATGAACGGCCTTGCCTTCCTCGAGAAGATCATGACGCTGCGCCCCACGCCGGTCATCATCGTGTCCGGAGCGACGCAAGAAGGCAACGATGTAACCGCGCGTGCGCTCGCGCTGGGGGCAGTCAATTGCTATTCCAAGTACGACATGTCGGGAAAGCTCACGCTTAACGACAGCGGAGAACTGGGGCGGCTCATCCACGACGCGGCACAGGTGCGCTTCCACAAGCCTGCCCGGGTCTCGCCCGTGGTCGCCGAGGAAAGCCGCCGCGTGATCCGGCGCGATGCGAAGCTGATCGCGATCGGCTCCTCGACCGGCGGCGTAGAGGCATTGCAGGTCCTCCTTCGCGAGTTTCCGGCTGACTGTCCGCCCACGGTCATCGTCCAGCACGTCAATCCGCGCTTTGCGCCTGCGATCGCGCGTACGCTGGACAAGATCTGCCCGGCGCCTGTGCAGGTGGCTGTTAACGACATGCCGCTGGTCGCGGGTAACGTCTATCTTGCCGCGGAGCCCGATCATCACCTGCTGGTGCGGGGGAGCGGCACCTTTTATGCCAAGCTGCGCCGGGGGGAACCCGTCTCCGGTCATTGTCCGAGCGTTGATGTGCTGTTCGGTTCGGTCGCGCAGACCGTCGGCGCCGAGGCTGTGGGCATACTTCTGACCGGCATGGGCAGGGATGGCGCGCAGGGCCTTCTGGCAATGGCGGAAACCGGGGCGCATACGATCGCGCAGGATGAAAGCACCTGCACGGTCTTCGGAATGCCGCGCGCGGCCATTGCCCTTGGGGGCGCGCGCGTGGTCGCCCCAATCAACCGGATCGCGCGCCATGCGCTGAATAGGGCTGCCTGATGTCTGGTCTCGATTTCATGAACAACGGAAATGTGAAGCTGACGGTGCTGCAGGGGCAGTTCAAGGTGAGTTCGGGCGCGCGAGTGGAGCTGAGCACCGTGCTGGGCTCGTGCGTGGCGACGTGCCTCTACGATCCGGCCGTGGAGCTTGGTGGAATGAACCACTTCCTCCTGCCTGAGCCGCCCGCGAGCCACGACCGCGGCCAGGTCGACGTGCACTACGGGGTCTACCTCATGGAAATGCTCATCAACGAGATGCTCAACTACGGCGCGCGCAAGGATCGGCTGCGGGCACACCTCTATGGCGGCGCGAACATTCGTTCGGGTATGCAGCAGATCGGCACCGCCAATGCCGAGTTCGCCCGGGGCTTCCTGCTAAGCGAGCGCATCGAGCTTGTCCGGGAGGACCTGGGAGGGAGCAATGCGCGCCGGGTAGATTTCCGGCCGCAGTCCGGAATGGTCCGCTGCCGCTCGGTTTCCAGCTCCGATGCTCCCGTGGAAGTTCGTACCCAACCCATCGCGCGCCCGGCACCGCGGGGCGATGTCGAACTGTTTTGACCAAGTGAGGCACGCAATGTCCAAGAATACCCGTATCCTGACTGTCGATGACAGTGCCTCCATGCGGGCGCTGCTCAACCATGCCCTTTCCACCAACGGCTTCGAAGTGTCGCAGGCGGATGATGGCGTGTCGGCGCTCGAGTGGTTGGCGGTGAACGAAGTCGATGTTGTGATTACCGACATCAACATGCCGCGTCTCGATGGCTTCGGTCTCATTGAGCAGGTGCGCGGCGGCACGCGCCATCGCGACCGTCCGATCCTCGTCCTGACCACAGAGAGCTCCGACGAGAAGAAGGCGCGGGCCCGCGCGGCGGGTGCGACCGGGTGGATCGTGAAGCCCTTTGATACCGAGAAGCTGGTCGCGGCCGTGCGACGGGTGGCTCACTAACCAAAAGCAACACCAAGGAGGTGCTCCCATGTACCGCGAACTGATCACATTCGAAGTTGCGGGGCAGATTTTCGCCCTCGATATCATGGCTATACGGGAAATCCGCGCGTGGACACCGGTGACCCCGATGCCCCGCGTGCCGCACTACGTATCCGGCGTCGTCAACTTGCGCGGGACGGTGCTCCCCGTTGTTGACCTTGCAGCCCGGCTGGGTTGGCCGGCGACCGAGGCCACGCCGCGCCACGCGATCATCGTGTGCCAGGTCAATGGCCAGTCGCAGGGACTGATCGTGGATTCGGTGAGCGATATCGTCGGCCTCAACACCGAAGACCTGCAACCCGCGCCAACGGCGGGCTACGACGAAGTGCTGCCCTTCCTCGAAGGTCTTGTTGCGATCGAGGAGCAGATGGTCATGGTATTGGACCTCAATGCGCTGAGCGCGTCCGGAGAGGTGGCCTTCGCGGCGTGAGCGGAGCGTAAGCAATGGATGAACCCAAGTTCAACGCGATGGCCGAAGTCCTTCTCGAACTGGGCACCGAAGTCGAAGCCCTGGGCGAAGTCCTGTGCCGCGACGAAAACTTTGCTGCGCTTCACTTGCGCGAACTCCAGGCAATCGACCTGATCGCCCAGAAACAGCGTGCGCTGGCTGCCATACTCGCGGCCGGTTTCAGTGAGAGCGAGATGCGCCGTATCAGCCTCGAGGCCCTGCGTTCGCGTTTCTGTGGCTTTATGGATGACAGCGTGACCTGCTGCGAAGTGCCGATTGAAAGCGGCCCTTCGCAGGATGCGCTGGGATTGTGGGACTAATGGGCAGCGGGTAAGCCCGGAGCATGAGCTACACAACCCCGCTCGATTCCGGTTCGCCCGATCCACGTCGCCACGCCCCCGCCACGTTACGCAACCGCGCACCGATCCTGACGCTGCTGCGCGAGGAATTGCCTGAGAGCGGGCTCGTGCTGGAAGTGGCAAGCGGGAGTGGTGAGCATGCCGTGCATTTTGCGGCAGGGCTCCCGGGGCTCGTGTGGCAGCCTTCCGACCCCGATTCCAAGGCCTGCGCGTCCATCGCAGCCTGGGGCGCGCAGGAAAGCCTTTCAAACCTGTGTGCACCGATGATGCTGGATGCTGCGCAGCCTGCGCAATGGCCGGTGAGCCGCGCGGACGCGATGGTCTGCATCAATATGGTGCACATCAGTCCCTGGAGCGCGACGCAAGGGCTTTTTATCGGCGCGGCCGGGAGGCTGAATGCAGGCGCGCCATTGGTGCTCTATGGTCCCTACCGGGAAGCCGACGTCGAAATCGCGCCGTCCAACCTCGAGTTCGACCAATCGCTCAAGGTGCGCAATCCGGCCTGGGGGCTGCGGGAGCTCTTCGATGTGGACGCGTTGGCCACGAACTCCGGTTTTGTTCGTAGCCGACGGGTTGAAATGCCTGCTAACAACCTGCTCCTCGTCTATCGGCGGGCGGAGGCGCGCTAGCTTTCGGCAAAGGCCCGTTTCGTGAGCCGCGGCAGGACGGCGAACTGGCCGGCCGCGCGTGCGACGAACAGCATCATGAAGGCGAGCCACAGGCCGTGATTGCCTAAGGGGGACAGCAGCCCGAGCAGCGCAACATAGAGCGCGAACGCCACGGCCATCGTACCCATCATCGCGCGCGTCCAGCCTGCGCCGACGAATACCCCGTCGAGCACGAAAGAGGACATGCCGACGGCGGGTAGCACCATGATCCAGATGATGTACTCCTGGTTGGCGGTGCGGACCTGCGGCGATGCGGTAAACGCGTCGGCGAGGCTGGGTGCGGCGGCCAGATAGATGAGGGAGAGGGCGAACCCCATGACCGCGCCCCAGCCCAGCGCGAGGCGCACGGTGTGCCGGAACTGCTTGGCTTCGCGCGCGCCGTAGGCTTCGCCACACAGCACCTGCGCTCCGTTCTCAAACCCGTCGAGCAGAAGTGTAGCGAGCATGAAAAGCTGGAACAGGATGCCGTTTGCAGCGAGTGTGACAGGGCCTGCCTGCGCGCCTGTGCGGGCAAAGAGCATCATGGCGCCGGTCAGAAGCAGCGTGCGAAGGAACAGGTCGCGGTTGAGCGCGAAAAGGCGGGCCAGTGCACTGCGCTGCCAGGTCTCCGCATGAAGCACCTGACGGGCCGCAATGCGCGAGGCGGGACGATGGAGGCCAATCCCGATCAGAAGCACAAGGCGAAGTCCTTCGGACAGCAGGCTTGCCAGCGCCACGCCTTCGACGCCCCAGCCTGCCCCCAGAACGAGCACAAGGTCGAGCGCCACATGTACGATGTTAGTCGTGATCTCGACGGCAAGGACATGGCGGACCATTCGCTGGCCGACAAGCCAGCCGATCAGAACGCAATTGAGTAGCCACAGCGGTGCGCCCCAGTAGCGCAGGGCCACGTACGAGTGGGCTTCCTCGCGCAGGGGGCCGTGGGCTCCAAGGAAATCGAGTCCGGCAGGGATCGCCAGCGGCATCGCCCCAATCAGCAGCACTCCGATCCCAAGCGCCACGGCCATGGCGCGCACGAGAGTGGTCGCCTGCGCATCGAGATCGCTGCGGCCTGATCCCTGGGCGGTCAGTGCAATCGTGCCGGTGCGCAGGAAGTTGAAGACGTTGAGCAGGCCCATTGTGAACTTCGCACCGAGTTCGACAGCTCCTTGCGCTGCAGGATCTCCAAGCCGGCCGATCGCCCACATGTCAGCCAGCCCGAAAAGGGCTGTTGCCACATTGGTCAGCATGGCCGGAAAGGCGATCGACCAGAGCTGGACGGTCAACGAGGGCGGGGCGGTAGATTGGCTCACAGCGGAGAAGGGCATTCCAGAACGTGGGTTGCAGCGCACTCCACGCTACCCGAGAGCGCCTTGCGGAGCAAATCTGACTTTGGAGTGACAGGCGAGGGGGGAGAGGGGGTGACGGGG
>NZ_VIRF01000131.1 GCF_008107685.1 Novosphingobium sp. BW1 | reverse complement strand
GAAAAACGGCGTATTCCATTCCGTTGTAGACCTGCAGGCAGCCATCAACCGCTTCATCAAAGAGCACAACGAGGATCCGCGTCCCTTCGTCTGGAAAGCCGACCCCCACGACATCATCGCCGCTGTCCGGCGCGGGCACCAAACGTTGGAATCAATCCACTAGTCGGAGCAAGCAGGCTTTCTCCCTCAATTCAACATTTGGAAACATGTCAGAAACTGAAGATCTCGTTCAGGTCCAACTGGGCCTCGAAGAAGAATCCCGTGCAATCAGCAGAACACGTTATCGAAACAAGCGGTCGGCACCTTGGATTGACGCTTTCGGACCCGAAAAGGATGCGGCTTCGCTTCCGCCGGGCCGTGTTATGCTGCGCCAAATGCTCGATCCGACAGTCCAAGCGATCGAAGCATTTCTGACCGATGGAAAGGCAGGGAAGGCCGGTCGCCGACATGCTGCATTCGATCTGCTTCAGCCCTATGATGCTGATCCCAAGGCACTCGCCTACCTGACACTTCGCTGCTGCATCCAGGCAGGCGTGAGCGAGCGCAATCTTCAAACGGCGTCGAAAGCTGTGGCGCGGGCAATCCAGAGCCATCTGGAGGACAGCGAGTTTGCCCGCGTAAATCCCGCAGGCGCTAAGGGGCTACAGCGCAGTCTAGCCAAGACGCCGAAGGTGAGCCGAAAACGCCAGCAAGCGATTACGGCGCTGCACGAAGTTGAAGGCGTGTCGGTTTGCTGGACGCAGAAGGAACAGCTATTGGTCGGGATGAAAATGCTCGAGCTGGCAATCGATGCGACCGACCTGTTTGAAACTCGACTCCTACGAGAAAAGCACGGAAATGCCTTCAAGCAGAGACAGATCCTGCAGGTGACCGACAAGGCACTGGAATGGATGGAAGGCCAGCATGGACGGTGTGAACTGCTGGACCCGTTGCCGCTTCCCATGGTCGTCCCGCCGCGACCTTGGACGACACCCACCGACGGCGGATATCTCCAACCGCTGATCGGGGCTCGTCTCGTTCGCGCATATTCTCGACCGTACCGCGAGGAGATCGAGAACATCGCGATGCCGTCGGTCTATTCTGCAGTGAATGCCATTCAGAATACCGCGTGGCGGATCAACCGACAGATACTCGACGTCATGGAATGCCTCACGAATGATGGTGGAGGCATGGCCGGTCTGCCGAAGCAGATCATGGAGCCGCTGCCGGAGCGCCCATCCGCTGCTGAATCATCTGCTGAGATCGAGGCCGCTTGGAGGCGGAGCCGCGCCGAGATACACGCACGTAACGCGGGAGAGCGGGGCAAGCGGCTGACCGTTGCACAGCAATTATGGGTTGCTCGCAAGCTCGCCGACTACCCCGCGATCTACTACCCCTACGAACTCGATTGGCGGGGGCGTGCCTATGCCGTTCCGCAAGCTGGACCGCATCCGCAGGCGAATGACACGGGCCGCGCCCTTCTGGAGTTCTCGAGAGGGAAGCCGCTGGGCCGAAAAGGCGCTCGCTGGCTTGCCATTCACACTGCCAATGTTTTCGGCATCGACAAGGTCAGTTTCGATGAGCGTGTGGCGTGGGTCGAAGCGCACACGGCGGAGATCATCGACAGCGCAACCGATCCGATTGATGGCGGGCGCTTTTGGACTACCGCAGACAAGCCTTGGGCCGCGCTTGCGGCCTGCTTCGAATGGGCAGGCTGTGTGCGGGACGGCGAGGCCTTCATCTCGCACCTGCCTATCGCCATCGACGGTTCGAACTCGGGCCTGCAGCATTACACGGCGCTCCTCCGGGATCCCAACGCAGCACCGCATGTGAACCTGACAGGGGCCGATAGGCCAGGAGACATCTACGCCCTTGTCGCTTCCAAGGCGCAGGCGCTTGCCGACGCGTCGTCTGATCCCAAGGCTAGACCGTGGCAGGAGGGGAAGATCACTCGTGGGGTCGTGAAGCCTCCCTGCATGACCTACGTCTATTCCGCGACAGCCTATGCCATGACCGATCAGATCAAGGGAGAACTGGCGCGGCTGGACAAGGCGGCACACGATCAGGGCTTGCCGTCCTATCTTCGCGGAGCCGACAACTTTACCGCTGCCAACTGGCTGTCGTCGCTGCTCTATCGTCTGATCGGCGAAACGGTGCCAGCCGCCGCGTCGGCGATGGCGTGGTTCAAGTCCGCAGCGAAAGTCATTAATAAGGTGGACATACCGCTTTGGTGGACGACGCCAGCGGGCCTGCCCGTCATGCAGCGCTATCCGAATACGAAGGTCGGCAAGACGGATGTGACCTTTCGCGGCAAGCGCATGCAGTTGAGCCTGTCCGATGATGCCACACCCACGACCCTTGCCGGTTATCTTGAGCGGCCCGGAAGGGCAACAATGGACAGCCGGAAGAGCGGCAATGCTATCGCGCCAAACTTCATCCACTCACTCGACGCCGCGCACCTGATGCTAACCATCAACGCTGCATCTCTCGAAGGCATCGATGATGTCGCGGTCATCCATGACAGCTTCGGAACCCACGCAGCAGACACAGACCGCCTTTCGGAGATCCTGCGCGAGACATTCGTGCGGATGTATGAAGCGGATCCACTCGCTCATTTTCGTGACGAGTTACTGGACCAGATTGACGATGAAGATCTACAGGCACAGCTTCTGCCGCTGCCACCACTGGGCGAACTGGACCTGAAAGCCGTACTCGAAGCGACCTATATGTTCTCGTGACGGGCAGGGTCGAATTACCCCTTCATATAGAACCGCAACCTCGTACCAGACCGGACCTGACCAACCGCCCTCCGGCTCGTCTTCACCTCCTGCCGGGAATCCTTCGGGGGGCTCACTCCTTGAGGGAACCGAAGGCCAATCGGCAGGAATATCAGGTTCATCGAGGAATCCTCCCCCCAAGCCTCCCCAGCAAATGAATCCCGAAAGGGGAATGTAGAGCGGGAACTGCAGTGGATGAGACCATAGATGCGCTCGATTTCGATGGTCTCCCCCGAGTTCTCGCGCCTCGGGCTATTCATCGCCTCCCGAGCGGGAAATGCGATTAGATTCGGCACAGATTTTCGAAGAGCCATCTACGTAAGCGATTAGGCCCGCTTCCCCCCATGGGGGGCGTCTTCATCATCTGCTTTCGCGTGCGACGGCCCGTCGAAGGCCGCCGCTATAGGGCCGAACTTCATTCCGAAGACATGGCGGCAATAATTGCCGGGATCATGAATCCGAGGAAGTTGAATGCCGCGTGGAAAAAGCCCCAGCCGTGGACAGCGTCGGCTGCAAATGAAGCGATTATGCCTCCGATAAAAGGCACCATACCAATCAGACCTACGGCATAGGCCAAATGCCCGTCCCATGCCCCTTCGCCAGTGCCAAGATAGAGGAACATGGTAAGGCCTGCGAACGTGATCGACCACAACAGCCATCCGAACGCGACCAATCCCATAACCGTCCTTACTGCAGCACTCACTTACGCCTCCTGTGGGAAAAATATCAAAGATTAATCAAAGCCATAATCGACCAGTCGTCTGTGCCAGCCAAATGTAAAGATGGTGTCAATGCTGCCATGTGTCCGTTGAGGTACACCTCTGCGTGACACCTCATGGGACGTGAGGAGGTGTCCTAATAGGGTTGACTTGGTAATTCCGGACAGATAGCGACTCATGGTCTAAAGGCTAATGGGACACTACAATGACCGCGAAGACATACGGATACGCCCGAGTGAGTTCGGACGATCAGGACTGCTCGATCCAAGAGGCAGCGCTTATTGCGGCTGGCTGCGATATCGTTCGAAGCGAGAAGCGCAGCGGCACGACGACAGATGGGCGCAGGGAACTTGAGACGCTCCTCGACTTCCTTCGGGCCGGTGACACACTGATGGTAACCCGTGTTGACCGGCTGGCTCGCTCTGTGGCTGATCTTGAGAAGATAGTCGGGGTGCTGAAGGAGCGCGAAGTCTTTCTACGGGCAACTGAGCAACCCATCGATACTTCTACGCCCGCTGGCACGGCTTTCCTTCAGATGCTTGCGGTCTTCGCTGAGTTCGAGACCGCTATCAGGAAAGAACGTCAAATGGAGGGCATCGCCAAGGCGAAGGCTGCGGGTGTCTACAAGGGCCGCAAGCCGTCCGTCCCTGTTGAGGAGGTCCGTCGCCTGAAAGCGGAGGGCGTCACTCCCACTCAGATTGCCCGCCAACTCAATATCGGTCGAGGCAGTGTCTACCGCGCCCTTCAGGACGCCAATTAAAATCAGCCCGGGTTCGCTCGGGCCTGCTTTTTTCTGGACATGTCCATGTCCTGTCCATATTGCTTGTCTTGCTTCGGAAAGTGGACAGGAAATCAGTAATGGCATCTCAAGCAATCAAACTCTCAGCGAAAGAACGGACCAACCTGAGGTTCGCACTGCGCTCGCATCCCGACGTGCTCAGTCAGGTTCACAAGCTCTCCGACATCAGTGCCCTGAATAAGGCTGCATTGCTGGAAGCTGCGGGAGAGTTGGGAATCGATGTCGAAGCTGCGAAAGCGGGTGACTATTCTTCTATGGCCCCTTGGGATTCGCCCGAGGGGATCGAGCAGCGCCGCCGATCCGATGAAAAGCCGGCGTTTTTCGGCTCTTTCGAAGAGCCGATGACGTTCGTGCTTCTTGGACAGTCGATTACCCGGACACTTCGTGTGAGCTACGAGCTGACACCTTCATGGCCGTACATCGATGATGAAACCGGAGAGGAAGTCCAAGGGTGGGAGCAGAGCTCCATGCGCTACGACTTCCTAGTTCGCCGTGAAGTGGGTTTGATCGGCAGCGGTCCTGCAGGGAAAGCGCGTCAACGGCACGAGAAAGAGGAGTGGGTCAATTGTACTGAACTCTTCATGCACGAGATGCTGGGGGATCAGTTCGACGAGTCTATCGATGACAAGATCGACGAGGCGTGCTTGCGAGAAAACAAGCTGCGCAAGCAGCGGCACGGGAAGTCGCATCTGGACAAGGAAGCAATCTGGAGGTTCGAGGTTGGCAACATTGTCGTCATCTGCGAGGAGGAAGAGGCGAACTTCATTGATCCACTGGTGCACATGAAGGACAAGGTTGCTGATCTCGTGCGCCCGTTTGAAGAGCGCCAGCGGGAGTTTGAAGCTTTTGAAGCTGCCGTCGAAGCGGGCAAAATCGAACTCACCCATATGACAGCAACGATTACAAGGAATGGTAATGAGATTGGCCATGGCTCTCGCCGGGACTGCATTCGGCCTTGCCTCGATCCGTCTGAATGCATGCTGGGCGGCGAGGATTTTGAAGAAAGGCTCAGGTTGGATCGGGCCATTCGTCTTTCTTACAGAAATGAAGCAGTCCGCAGGGCGCTCAAGGAGGCCCGGGAATATCTTGAGCAGTTGAAGGGCTAGCTCGAGGGCAAGCTCTTAGGTACATCACTCAAGTACAAACCGCAGCAAACTGCAGTCGAAGAAAGCGCAGAAATCAGCCATTCTCGGGGGTGTGGACGAGAGTCCCACCCTCTCCGCCACAAGTCGATTAAGCGACTGTTATTTCTGAATATTTCAGGAAGGCCTCACCCCACAGCACTCCAATGCTAAAAATGCGCTTGATGACGCACGTTCGAAGGTCGTCCGACGGCGGGTTTGAAGTCCGCATCGTCGTTCCCCCAGACCTGCAATCCACGGTTGGAAAAGCGAATTTGACGAAGCGTCTTGGCCGCCTCTCCATGCTGGAAGCGAACCGTCGCGCAGCACCTGTTATCTGCCATTTCCAGCGCGTCCTTGAACAGGCCAGAGCGGGTTGTGATGATGTTGGCCCGCCTGCGCAGACAGCTTTGCCAATGTCGCGTGGACAGACATGACCAATCCATTCTTCGACGCCATTGATGGACCTGTTCGATGGATAGGTCCGCGAGCGAAAGTCTGCGCCAGTGGCTGCAGGCATGGCGTACCTGCTTCACGGCGCCCAGCTGGGAGCATGTACTTGTCCTGGTCATGGGGGCCTTGCTGGCACCGGGCAAACGGACCGTCAGTTCCTGCTTGCGCATGACCGGCCGGGCCGAGGCCAGCAACTTCGCGACCTATCACCAGATCCTCAATCGCGCCCGTTGGAGCTCGCGTGCCGTTGCCAGGTGCTTACTCGGCATGGTCGTCGAACGGCTCGTGCCCAGTGGCCCCGTTGTGATCGGTATGGACGACACCATCGAGCGCCGATGGGGACGCCGGATCAGCGCACGGGGCATCTATCGTGACCCGGTCCGCTCCAGCCACGGCCATTTTGTCAAGGCCAGCGGGCTGAGCTGGTTGAGCTTCATGGTGCTCACTCCAGTGCCGTGGACCAGCCTGATCAAGGCCTTGCCAGTCTTGACGCTGCTTGCCCCTTCGGAGCGATCCAACCGCCAACGCGGCGCACGGCACAAGCTGCTGACCGACTGGGCCCGGCAGGGCGCACTGCAACTGTGTCGCTGGCTGTCAGCGCGCCAGATCATCTTTGTCGGCGACAGCAGCTTTGCCGTTCACGAACTGGCCCATGCCGTCACGCGCCATGCAACGCTGATCAGCCGGCTGCGGTTGGATGCCAGCCTGTTCACCCCGCCCGCCAAACGAACTTCCCGCACGATGGGACGGCCCGCGCAAAAGGGCTGAGCGCTGCCCAAGCTCAAAACCCTGCTGTCCAACCAAGCGACAAGCTGGACAAGGATCCTCGTCTTCGCCTGGTACGGCCATGCCAAGGGCAAGGCTCTCGAGACCACATCTGGCATCGCCTTGTGGTACAGGCCGGGCACCCCGGTGTTGCCGGTCCGATGGGTGTTGGTCCGCGATCCCGAGGCAAAACGCGATCCGCAGGCCTTCTTCAGTACCGACACCACCCTCGAGCCCAAGGAAATCATCGCCCTTTACGTCCGCCGATGGCAGATCGAGGTCACCTTCGCCGAAATGCGCGCTCACCTGGGCATCGAGACACAGCGCCAATGGACCGACAACGCCATAGTGCGGACCACCCCGGCACTCCTAGGCCTCTACAGCCTCATATCGCTATGGGCCGGCGATCTGCTCTCCTGCAACAGCATCTCCTATGCTGCCGCCTGGTATCGAAAAACCAGCCTCACTTTCAGTGACGCCATCGCTGCTGTCCGGCTCCAACTCTGGATCGGCGACATTAATCAACGCTCCGCGCCAAACCGCGAACCCCAATATATTCCTGCGCACCGCATAATCCGTATGGCCCAAGCCCTGTAAGTCGCCGCCTAATCGTACAAAGTCGAGCTGAGTAGCCCCTAGTTTTCTAGACGCCTTGCGCTTTCAAAATCTGCTGCCGTTCGAACTGGACGAGCGACAGCATCCCGTTCCTGACCTGCTCGCGCACCGAATTGTAGAACATCTCGACGTAATCGAACACGTCCTGCCGGGCCTCTTCGCGGGTTTTGTAGGTGCGGCGCCGGATGTGCTCACGCTTGAGTGAAGAGAAGAAGCTCTCGGCAACGGCATTGTCATGGCCGTTGCCGCGTCGGCTCATCGAGTGCTCAAGATTATGAGCCTGGATGAATGCAGCCCAATCCATGCTGGGGAACTGGGCCGAGTGGATCAGCACCCGCTGCTTGGGCTTGCGCCGCCATACCGCCATGTGCAGCGCCTGCAGCATCACATCGGTAGTCTGCCTACTCTGGATCGACCAACCCACCACGCGGCGGGAATAGAGATCGATCACAACGGCCAGATAGGCAAAGCCCTCAAGGGTACGGATGTAGGTAATGTCCGTCACCCAAGCCCGATTGGGAGCAGCCACGTCGAACTGACGATCCAGAGTGTTGTCAACCGGAACGGCCTGCGTTGGCAGGACGCTTCCAGGGAATACGGCGCCCACAAGACCTTGTACAATCGCTGGAAGCGGTGGGGCGAGATGGGCGTGTTCAGCCGGATGAAGGAAGGTCTGTCCGCCCAGAGGACCGAACCCCAGACCGTCATGATCGATGCGACCTATCTCAAGGCTCACCGCACGGCTTCCAGCCTTGGGATAAAAAAGGGGATCTCGGGCGCCTGATCGGAGGGACCAAAGGCGGCATGAATACCAAGCTCCACGCCATCACCGCTGCCCGACCGTATTCTTCTCAGCCCTCGCTCTCGCAGCCACTGCCCTTTTCTGTCTGAAATCAATGAGTCATCATGTAATTGCAGCTGTTTCCATCGGGCCTCGGTTGAGGCGCACACTTCTGGTTGTCGAATCCTGAAGGAAGGAAGCAGCCATGAAGCATTATGCCGGACTGGACCTGTCGATGGAAAGCACGCAGGTCTGCATCGTTGACGAAAACGGTCGGAAGCTCGTGCCGGAGAAAACGGAGAGTTCTCCGGAAGCGATCACGGCGATGCTGGAGCGCTATGGCCCAATCGAGCGTACAGTGATCGAGACGGGGCGCATGTCGCCGGCGATCTGCCTGGGCCTACGCGAACTCAGCGTGCCGATCGTATGCATCGATACCCGCCAGGCGCACCAGAGCCTGAAGGCGATGAAGGCGAACAAGACCGACCCGCACGATGCCGCCGGGCTCGCACAGCTGGCGCGGACGGGGTTCTACAAGGAGGTGCACGTCAAATCTCCTGCAGCGCATAGCGTGCGCAAGCTGCTTTACGAAGCCGCCAACTCGATCCTTACCCGCAGCCGGGAGACCTTTGCCCTCAAGACATGGGCCATGAAGATCGCCAAGCGTCGCGGCCTGAAGAAGGCCCGCGTCGCCCTTGCCCGCCGCCTCGCTGTGATCATGCATGCCATGCTGTGCGACGGCACTTTGTTCCAGGCGTGAGGTAGGGTAAAACCTGTTTGCCAGCGGGGAAGCGTCAAAGCTGATCCGAGGGCGGTGTCCCGCGAGGGAACGCAGGGACGAACGATCTGCGAAGGTGCTCAGATGGGCTTCAAAGTCCGCGTCGAGTCAATGCAACGTTCGCCTCTGTGAGACCCGATACAGCACGACCAGGCCTCGCCTCCGCCAGTGCGGACAGATCCATGAAACCCTCAAGGGATCGGCACCGCCAAGCAACTGCAATTACAGATCCTGAGCCTAGCACTACTTTGGCAGAACTTTAATGGGACGTCTGATGAGGCAACATCCGCAGTGAGGGCAATGCCCCGGCGGTGAGCGTGACAGGCGGTCAAGGATGGCCTGGCGCACTGCCGGCAAGGTGGGTTGGGGAGGCGGACCGAGGATTCTTTTTTTCCGCCCCGCCTGAGCGAGCCTTTGGGATTGCAGGAAGGCGTAGGCCATCATCGACATCAAGGCGTGGCGGTGAAGCCCGGTCCAGGATCGTCCTTCGAAGTGATCGAGGCCGAGTTCCTCCTTGAGTTGCGGATGCGCTTGTTCGCAAACCCAACGTGCCTTGATCGCACCGGCGAGAGCTTTGATCGGAGTGTCAGCGGGCAGATTGGAGAGATAGTATTTGCGTTCGCCATTCGAGCGATGCTCACCAACCAGCCAGGCTTCCTCGCCGGGCATGTGCTCGCCCCCGGCAGAGCCGATCCGTTGAGGCGCTCCATCGGCAATGCGCACGCGCATGGCGGCAAAGCGGGCCGTCAGCCGTCCCTTGGTTCCTTTGCGCCAACTGACCTGTCGCTACTTCGCGCCTTCAAGCATTGCGTGCGCGGCCATGGATTTGACGTCGGGCCCATGTCGCTCCCGTGGGCGACCGCGTCCAGCGACTGGGAAGATCAGTTGCACATCGGTCGGATAGACCTTCTGATGCCGGGGGATGCCCACCGCCCAGCAAAGGCTACGCGCACTCAGTGCCTGCCGGAACGGAGCCGACAGCCCGTAACCCGCATCGGCTAGCACGCAGCCAAAGCGCACCCCGGCAGCGATGATGCGATCGATCTCCTCAATCGCGATCTCTGGCTTGGTGCGGTATTCCTGCAAGGGCGTAGGCACGCCAACCTTGTCCATGCGCGCAGCATCGCTCGTCCAGCTTTCCGGCAGGAACAGCCGCAAACTCAACATGAGCGGAACTTCGCCCGAGGCCAGTGTCACCGATACCATCGTCTGGCAGTTGGCATTCTTGCCCAGCGCCGCGGCGTAGTGGGGCGCGACGCCAACCGAAGCCTTGCCCTTCTTGGGCAGGGCGGTGTCGTCGATGATCAACCAGGCTCCTTCACCGCCAACCAATTCATCCGCCTGGTTCCACAAGGTCGCTTCCAGTGGGGCGCTGTCCCATAAGCCAGCCCCGATGAAATGATGAAGCCGGTCGTAGGGTATCGCATCCGAACGGGCTGCCATGGGTTGGATGCTCTTCCATCGCCAGCCTCCATCAAAGCTGGCTCCCCATGAATCACGCATTCAGCGACATGGGAATCCCGAGAATCAAACTTCTGCCAAAGTAGTGCTAGCTGCATCCAATCTCGGGCTAAGCAGATGGATCGCCAGCAAAGCCAGCAAATAAGCACTGGCGCAAATAGCAAAGAGAACTTCATAACTCCCTGTCGCATCGAGGATATAACCTGCAAAGAGTGCCATCCCCATCCCACCGAGTGCTCCAACGGTTCCTCCGATACCCACGACCGATCCAACAGCTCCCCGAGGGAACATGTCTGAAGGCAAGGTATACAGATTAGCGGAGAAAGCCTGGTGGGCGGCCGTAGCGAGTCCGATCACAAGAACCGCACTCCAGACATTGTCGATTGATTGTGCGAACCATATGGGAAGCACGCAGACAGCGCAGACAAACATGGTCAGCTTCCGCGCGAAGTTGGGAGTGCGGCCCGCTTTGATCAGCTTGGACGACATCCATCCGCCCGCGATCGAGCCGATGTCAGAGATGAGATAGATCGCGGCAAGCGGCAGGCCGAAGGTCTTGAGGTCGAGGTCGTAACGCTCGAACAGGTAGCCGGGCAGCCAGAACAGGAAGAACCACCAGATCGGGTCGATCAGGAACTTGCCCAAGGCATAGGCCCAGGTCTCGCGCACGGTGAGCAGGCGCGACCAGCCGATCTTCTCGACCGGGTCGGCGGGGTCCTGCTGGATCCAGGCGAGTTCCTCGCGGGTGACGCGCGCGTGCTCGCTGGGATGTCGGTAGATCGCCCACCACGCGGCCAGCCAGGCGACGCCGAACAGGCCGGTCACAAAGAAGGCCATGCGCCAGTCGAACCACAGCACCAGCAGCGGCACGATCAGCGGGGTCAGGATCGCACCCACGTTCGCTCCGGCATTGAACAGGCCGATCGCGAAGGCGCGCTCCTTCTGCGGGAACCAGTCGGTGACCGCGCGGATACCCGCCGGGAAGTTGCCGGATTCGCCGATACCAAGACCGAAGCGCGCCGCGGCGAACGAGGTCACGCCACTGGCAAAGCCGTGCGCGACGTGGCTAATCGTCCAGATCACAATGGCGATGGTATAGCCGAGCCGCGCGCCCAGCCCGTCGACCACCTTGCCGAACGAGAGATAGCCGATGGCATAGGCGAGCTGAAACCAGAAGATGATCCCGGCGAAGTCGGATTCGCTCCAGTTGAATTCCGCCTCGAGCGTGGGCTTCAGTACGCCGATCATCTGGCGATCGACGTAGTTCACCGCCGTCGCCGCGAACAACAGCGTCACGATCAACCAGCGATAGCGTCCGACCTTGCCTCGGACTGGCGCCGCAGTTTCGGCCGAAGTCATCGTCCCGGTACCTTTCTGCATCATTCCTGCTCCCTTCACGGCGGCCCGTTGGCCTGCCGTCTAGATCCGTGCGCCGCGCCCGTCAGGCAGCGACGATCCTGCATTTCAGCTCTCCGCATCCGGCGAACTCGGCGCGGACCCGATCGCCCGGCGCGACCGGATGGACACCGGTTACCGCCCCGGTCGAGACCCAAGCCCCCGCGCTGCAGTCGATTCCGCGTTCGCTGAGGTTCCCAAGCAGGAAACGTACGGCACCCAGCGGTCCATCGAGCATGTTGGCGGTGGTGTTGATGCCCACGGTCTCGCCATTGATCTCAAGCCGTACCTCGATGGCATCGAAGCCCTCTGCCTGCCAGTCCGACAACGCCGGCCCGATCAGCAGGCCATGGTTGTTGCCGAAGTCCGAAACCGTTACCGGCGGCCCATCGGCATTGATCCCGGGATAGGGCGAACTCGCGATTTCGATGCCGAGATGGACTCGGTCGAGCAGCGCAGGAACGGCCGCGTTGTCGGTTGGTACGACGCCGTCCCAACCGGGCGCAACATGGAGCAGGAACTCAGCTTCGGCGGCGCCGAAACCCTCAGCGAAAACCGGCATTGCCAATTCCTCGTCGGCACCGACGGGATGTACCGTATCGGCAAAGATCGGCCCGGCGAGACGATTGGTGCCGAGCCTTGCATCGTCAGGCGGATTGATCTTTCCGACCTTCCAGCCAGCGACCTCACGCCCATCGAGGACGAGTGCGATGTCTTGGATCGCATAACCCGAGTCCATGTCTTCGGGGCGGGTGCCAGGATAGGCATCGAGCCCCTTGGCCACCTTGCGTGCCGTGACGAAGGCCTGCGCGACATTGCGCGCTTCTTGCTTGGACATTTTCCTCAACCCCACGAATTCTATCCTTGAGCCAAAGCGCTATAGGAAACCGGTGTCATAAGCAAATGCAATTGCAACGTACGTGCTTCTTCAAAGAGTTACGCCGCGCTTCCAAATGGCGATGGCGCGCTGCCCTGCCCGCTCGGCTGCGGTGCGTTCGCCGCTTGCAAAGGCCAGGATTCGGGCAAGGAAGGCGCCATCGGCGCTCTCGCTCCCCTCGCGCAGCGCAAGCGAAGCGTCGAAGTCGATCCAATGCGGCTTGGCCTGCGCCAGCGCCTCGTTTGAAGCAACCTTGAGGCACGGCACCGCGAAGCCGAGCGGCGTGCCCCTGCCGGTGGTAAAAAGTACGAGAATAGCGCCCGAAGCTGCCAGCGCGGTCGACGATACGGCATCGTTGCCGGGCGATTCGAGCAGGCTCAATCCCGCCGCGACCGCTTGCTTACCATAATCCAGAACATCGCAGAGCGGCGCGCGGCCGGCCTTCTGGACCGCGCCCAGCGACTTCTCTTCGAGCGTGGTGATGCCCCCCGCGATGTTGCCGGGTGAAGGGTTCTCCGAAACCGGTAGCCCCTGGTCAAGGTAGTAGCGCTTGAAGCCGTTGACCAGCGCCGCTGCCCGATCGAATACATCGCGCGAGGCGCTGCGTTCGAGCAGCGACTCCTCGGCCCCGAAGATCTCGGGAATTTCGGTCAGTATCGCACGCCCCCCCGCCCCGGTCAGCGTATCGCAGAAGCGCCCGAGCAAGGGATTTGCCGTCAGGCCCGAAAAGCCGTCGGAGCCGCCGCACTTCAATCCGACGCACAGCGCCGAAAGCGGCAGCGCCTCACGGCGCGCCTTGCTCGCCTCGGTCACGAGCTGGTCGATGAGCGCCCCTGCCGCGGCGATCTCGTCGCCCGCGCTCTGGCTGGAGAGAATGCGCAGCTTCCAGCGCGCCGATGGAGGCACTTCCTGCGCGAGCGCATCGAGCTGGTTCGATTCGCAGCCGAGACCAAGTAGGAGCACGCCCGCAGCATTGGGATTGCAGGCCAGCCCTGCAAGGACTGCTCGGGTTCCTTCAAGATCGTCGCCGAGCTGCGAACAGCCGTGGGGATGGCCAAAGGCATGGATGCCGTCGATCCGCCCAGCGGCGATCAGGTCGGCATGTCGTATCGTAGCCTCCCGTGCGATCTGCTCGGCGGTGAGCGCGACGCAACCGACGCTGGGCAGGATCCAAATCTCGTTGCGTGTCGCGGCGCGTCCATCGTCACGCAGGTATCCGCGCCACTTGGGCTGGTCGCCCCCGATCTGCGTGGTAGATACAGCCATCGGGGTATCAGCGGCGCGATAGGCTAGCTCGCCGACGAGCGCGGTGGCGAGATTGTGGGTGTGCACGTGCGCACCGGCCGGGATGGCCGTGCGCGCGCGACCTATTGGCAGGCCATACTTCATGACGAGACTGCCCTTGGCAATGTCACGCAGAGCGAACTTGTGCCCCTGCTCGACAGGCTCGGGCAAACGAACGCCCTCGACCGAGGCGCCCGTCTCGAGCGAACTCAGGGCCACACCGACATTGTCGGTGGGATGCACCTTGAGCGAACGGGGAATTTCTGCAGCCATTCTGAACCCGGTAGCAAGAAGTTTTACATTTGGTAACCGGTGTCATATTGCCTTTAACGAAAGCCTAAGGCAAGGGCTGATGACAACGAATGGAAGAACGGACGGGCACGGGTGCATGGCTAAGGACGCGAAACCCACGATCAACGATGTCGCCCGTCTGGCCGGCGTTTCCAAGAAGACTGTCAGCCGCGTGATCAACAAATCGCCGCTGCTCAACGGGGCCACCCGCTCGAAGGTCGAGGCGGTCATCGCTGAGATCGGCTACGTGCCCAATCCCCAGGCACGCGCACTGGCACTGCGCCGTAACTTCCTGATCGGGCTGATCCACGACAACCCCAATGCGCAGATGGTCCTGGGCGTGCAGGAAGGCATCCTCGAGACGATCCGCGACACCGAGTTTGCCCTTGTCGTGCGCCCGGTCGACCGCCATTCCCCCCAGTTGCTTGACGACATCCGCCATTTCATCGAGCAGCAGCGCCTGTTCGGCGTGATGCTGCTGCCACCGATCTCCGAGAACGACGAGCTCGCGGACATGTGCCGCAAGCTGGGCTGTACGGTCGTGCGCATGGGCTCGGCCGCGCTCGACAAGAGCGAGCACCTCGTCGCTTCCAACGACCGGCAGGCGGTCGCCGATGCGGTGTTCTGGCTTTCCGAACTCGGCCATTGTCGGATCGGTTTCATCGCCGGCCCACAAGGCTTCCGCTCGGCACGCGAGCGCGAACTGGGCTTTGCCGACGGGATGGCCCGCGCAGGGCTCGCGATCGACCCCGCGCTCATGGAGCGCGGCACCTACCGCTTCGAATCGGGACTTGCCGCTGGCGAGCGGCTGTTCGCGGTCGATCCGCCGCCCACCGCCATCTTCAGCAGCAACGACGAGATGGCCGCCGGATTTCTCCATCGCGCGCTCGACAAGGGGCTCAAGGTCCCCGGGCAGATCTCGATCATCGGCTTCGACAACACCGCGACTGCGGCCCATATCTGGCCGCCGCTCACCACCGTGCAATGGCCGATCAAGGCCATGGCGCGCGCCGCCGCGCACAAGCTGATCGACCCGCTCGACGCCGCCTCGCAGCCCTCGATCTTCCTCTCGGACCTGATCCGGCGCTCCTCGGCGGACGCCCCTTCCGCCTGAACCGCGCACGCCCCGTCAACGATGGGTTGAAATGCACTGGCACTTGCGACTACAGTGCCTATGACACCGGTTTCCATAAATCGCGACCAGCGCGACGGCGCGGCTTTCCGAAGACCACGAAATCAGAGAGAGGATGCCATGAAGATTGCCCTTATCATCGAGAACAGCCAGGCCGCCAAGAACGGCATTGTCTACGAGGCGCTGACCTCGGTCGCCGAGCCGCTCGGCCACGAGGTCGTGAACTACGGCATGTACACGCCCGAGGACGCGGCGCACCTCACCTACCCGATGAACGGCCTGCTCGCGGGCATCCTGCTCAATTCGGGCGCCGCCGACTTCGTCGTGACCGGCTGCGGCACGGGCACCGGCTCGATGCTCGCGTGCAACGCGATGCCGGGCGTGTTCTGCGGGCTGATCATCGATCCAACCGATGCCTTCCTCTTCGCCCAGATCAACGACGGCAATGCCGTAGCCCTTCCCTATGCCAAGGGCTTCGGCTGGGCTGCGGAACTTAACCTGCAGGACTGTTTTCGGAAGCTGTTCGAAGGCGAGAGCGGCCTTGGCTATCCCAAGGAGCGCGCGGCGGTGATGAAGAAGAACCGCGGCATCCTCGCCAATCTCAAGGCGGCGACCTGCCACGACATGGTGAGCGTGCTCAAGAACGTCGATCAGGACCTGCTGCGCACCGCGATCTCGGGCGAGCACTTCGCCGAATACTTCTACACCGCCTCGAAGGACGATGCGATCAGCGACTATCTCAAGAGCCTGAACGCTGACGCGCCCGCCTGATCCTCGGTCCGTAAGGGGCAGGAAGCATTAGCCACGGGCACGCGCACGGATCGAACCACAGCGCCATGCCCGTGGCCGGGAAAGGCTGCGCAACAAGAATGAAACTGGGGATGGAGAGGCACGCCCAATGAGCAACAACGTTTTCGATCTGTCGGGTCGCGTGGCGGTGGTCACCGGCGCCAATACCGGCATTGGCCAGGGCATCGCGCTCGCACTTGCCGAGGCCGGGGCAGACATCGCCGCGGTGGGCCGCAGTGAAGCCACCGAGACCGCCGGGATGGTGCGCGCACTGGGCCGCCGCTGCGAGCTTGTCTCCGCCGACCTGTCCTCGATCGAACCCGTCTCCGAGGTCGTCGATGCGATCGTCGGCAAGCTTGGGCGGCTCGACATCCTCGTCAACAATGCCGGGATCATCCGTCGCGCCGATGCGCTCGACTTCAGCGAGGAGGACTGGGATGCGGTGATGGACACCAATCTCAAGAGCCTGTTCTTCCTCAGTCAGGCTGCAGCCCGTCACATGGTCGCCTGGTCGAACCAGTCGGGTCCGCGCGGCAAGATCATCAACATCGCGTCGATGCTCACCTTCCAGGGCGGCATCCGCGTGCCCAGCTATACCGCGAGCAAGAGCGGAGTCGGCGGTCTCACCAAGCTGCTCGCCAACGAATGGGCGCCGCGCGGGATCAACGTCAACGCCATCGCGCCGGGCTACATCGCGACCAACAACACCGCCGCCCTGCAGGGTGACGAGACGCGCAACCGCCAGATCCTCGAGCGCATTCCCGAGGCGCGCTGGGGCGATCCGGCCGACATTGGCGGAGCCGCGGTCTTCCTTGCCAGCAGGGCAGCGGACTACGTCCAGGGTCACATCCTCGCCGTCGACGGCGGCTGGCTCGCCCGCTGAGCGCGTCATGAGCGGACACGTCACCTGTTTCGGCGAGCTGCTGCTGCGCCTAGCGACCCCGTCCGGGCGCATGACCGTCCAGTGCGACGCGCTCGAGATGGTCGTGGGCGGCGCCGAAGCGAACGTTGCGGCAGGGCTCGCCTCGCTTGGCCATACGGTCAGGATGGTCAGCCGCGTGCCTGAAGGTCCGCTCGGCGACAAGGCCCGCGCCGCACTCGGCAGTGCCGGCGTTGATGTTGCGGGCGTGACGCGGGGCACCGGACGCATGGGGCTCTACTTTCTCGAGACAGGTGCGGGCCTGCGCCCATCCACGATCACCTACGACCGCGCGGGAAGCGTCTTTGCGTCCTCGTCAGCACGCGACTTTGATCTTTCGGGAGCGCTTGCAGGCGCTCGCCTGCTGCATCTTTCGGGCATCACACCGGCCCTTGGTCCGGACGGTGTCGGCCTCGCCCGCGCGGCGGTTCGCGCAGCACAAGAGGCAAGCGTACCGATCTGCTTCGACGGCAATTATCGGGCGATGCTCTGGGATGCCTGGGACAGCGACCCGCGTGCGATCCTCAGCGAACTCTTCGCCGCTGCCACGGTGATGATCGGCAATCATCGCGATATCTCGCTACTGCTCGGCCGAACTTTCTCGGGCGACGGCGCCGACCGCCGCCGCGAGGCCGCCGAGGCTATGTTCGCGGCCTTTCCGAAGCTCGAGATGATTGCCTCGACCGCACGCCATGTCGTCAACTCGGACCACCACCGCATCGCCGCACGCATCGACACACGCAGCACTGCGCACCAGACCGGCGAGGTCGACGTGACCGGCATCATCGATCGCATCGGCACCGGTGATGCCTTTGCCGCGGGCGTACTGCACCGCTGGCTCGAAGCCGGGGCCGAGGACGCCAACGTCATCAAAATGGCGCAGGCCGGACTGTCCTATACCGTGCTCAAGCACTCGCAGGCCGGAGACATGTGCCTCATCGGACCGGGAGAACTCGATGCCTTTTCCGCCAGTGGAGGCGACGTCAGGCGCTGACCTGTCACGCCGCCGCCTGCTTGCCTCGGGCGGCGCGATTGTCGCTGTGGGCCTCGTGCCGTCTCCGTCATCGGCGCGCGCAAACAAGGCTCCTCGCGCGGCACGCTATCAAGGTGTCGGCGAAGAGGGCGTGCTTGCCTTCAAGGGTATCCGCTACGCGCGCGCCGCGCGCTTTGCCCGCGCCATCCCCGAACCCGTGCAAGGCCCGCTGCTGCGCGCCGAGAGCTTCGCGCCGCTCTGCCCGCAGCGTGCCCTTTCCGATCACCCCCAGAGCGAGGACTGCCTCTTCCTCAACGTCTGGACACCCGAGGCGGACGCGCGCGCGCGCCGTGCGGTCATGGTCTATTTCCACGGCGGGGCCTATACCACCGGCTCGGTCACCGATCCATTGACGCACGGCGGCAGGCTGGCCGCGCAGGGCGACGTCGTCGTTGTTACCGTCAACCACCGCCTCAATGCGCTGGGCTATGCTTGGCTCAAACCCTTCGGCGCACACTATGCCGACAGCGGCAACCTCGGCCAGCTCGATCTGGTGTTGGCCCTGCAATGGGTGCGCGAAAACATCGCGCAGTTCGGCGGCGACCCTGCGCGGGTCATGGTCTTCGGCCAGTCGGGCGGAGGCGCCAAGATCGCGACGCTGATGGCGATGCCTGCGGCGAAAGGCCTGTTCCACAGTGCCGCGACGATGAGCGGCCAGCAGGTACAGGCGAGCGGCCCGGCCCATGCCTGGGCGCGCACGCAGGCCTTCATGGCCAAGCTCGGCCTCGCGCCCGGCGACATAGAGGGCTTGCGGACCCTGCCAGTCGAGAAATTGGTCGAGGGTCTCGATGCGAGAGACCCGGTGATGGGCAGCGGCCCTGTCTACTTCGGCCCGGTGCTCGACATGACCAACCTGCCGCGCCATCCCTTCTGGCCCGATGCCGCGCCGCAATCACGCGCCATTCCCATGATCCTTGGCAATACCCGCGAAGAGACGCGTGCCTTCCTCGATCCGCGCGGGCCGAGGCTACAAGGGCTCGACTGGAATAACCTCGGCGAGCGGCTCGGCCGCGAGATCAAGATCGATCTCGACCCGGTATGGGTCGCCGGCCAGTACCGCACCCATTTTCCCGACTGGTCGCCCGAGCAGATCTACTATGCCGCGACGACCGCGGGACGGTCCTGGCCAGGGCAGGTGATAGAGGCGGACGAACGAGCAAAGGCCGGGGCCGGGGCGACGTGGGTCTACCAGTTTGATCGTGCCTCCCCCGTAGATCCACTAAGGGGCGCGGCGCATACGGACGACATTCCCTATGTCTTCGGCACGCTCAATGCCCCCGGTAGCTATTCAGGGACCGGGCCCGCAGCCCGCGCGCTAAGCTCTGCGATGATGCGCGCCTTCACCGGCTTTGCAAAGACCGGCAGGCCCGGCCTATCCGACTGGACTGCCTATGCCCTGCCCGAGCGCGCGACCATGATCTTCGACGAGACGACAAGGCTCGAGAACGATCCGCGCCGCTGGCAGCGCGAGCTCTGGGCAACCGCCCCCTATGTCCAGCCTGGAAGCTGACTGCCAGGGGGCAGGACTCCAGGCTCACGGCGCCGGGCTCGCCGGCGGATTGGGGTAGGCAATGATCAGCGAGAGCGGCGCCTCGCCGAGCTGGCGGATGCCGACCACCGCGCCGGTGTAGAGATAGGCGGTCATACCTGCGCGAAGCCGCGCCGTCTTCCCGTCCGAGCTGACCTCGGCTTCGCCCGACAGGACATAGTAGACCTCGTCGTGAGAGATGGGATGGTCGCCGATTGCCGCATTCTTGTGAAGGATTCGGCGACGAAACTCCATCGTGCGCGGCGCGGGCGCGGCATCGGAGATGCGGTAGGCGGTGCTCATACCGATGGCCCCGTGCGGAGGAGGCTCCTCGCGCACGGTATCGGCCTCGTCGATCACCACCATTGCCGGAGCGGCGGCCAACAGCAGCACGGCGGCGATGGCGCCTGTGCTCACTGGCGCATCGCCTTGTCGCGCGCGGTCAGCTTTTCCTGCGCTCCTGCCTTCTGTCCAGGATAGACGCCCGAGACGGGCGTCATCGTCTTCATGTCCCAGTCCTTCTCGACGAAGGGCGCGCGTGTCTCGCCCGGATGCGGATAGCCGCCGACGATTATCTCGTCGTCGAGGATCTCGCCGCGCCCCTCGGCAACGAAGAAGAGCACGCGGATATCATCGGGCGCACGGTCCCAGGGGCGTGCACCGACGCTCGAGAGCAGGCTCGTCTCGAGCCGGTCCGCGGGCAGAATGTCGAAGCCATCGAGGCTTGCCATCGGCCGATCCTTCTCGATCAGCCTGGCACTGGTGACGCCGTAGCGCCCGAACATCGCCGCAGGATTGCCCCAGCGGTCGACCGCCTTGTTGTCCTTGCCGTAGAAGGCAAGGTCGCCATCGCCGCCGAGCGTGAGAAACGGCAGCCCCTGCGCGGTCGAGTTACCCGCACGCATGAGATTGCCGACCGCCGTGATTTCGCCGGTCACGTAGTCGTGGCCCGCCCACTCAAGATTCATGAGGTTGTAGTGCACTGCACGGTGGCCGGGATCGTAGATCATGTTATTGATCATCAGCACCTGCGCGCCCCCCTTGACCAGGGGTGAGCGCTCCATGTTGTGTGCCCACAGGTTGCGGTAGAAGGTGATGTTCGTGGCGTTGTCGTGGACCAGCGTGCCCTTGGAATGCTCGCCCTTGGGATGGCTCGCCGAGGCAAGCCCCTCAGCGGCGATGTTCTCGCGAAAGACGATATCGTGGCTCGTTCCCTTGCGCCATTCCTCGACGCTGTTGCCGGTGAAGCGCGGGCCGGAGGCGGACATGTTCTCGTCGACCGCCCAGAAGAAACTGCAGTGCTCGACCACTACGTTGTACGCCGCGACGGTGGAAAAGGCATCCGCCTCCCAGCCCGAGAGCTTGGGCTGACCGTCGACCCCGGTCATGATCCGCAAATGGCTGAGGATGACGTCGTGACTCTTAAGATCGATGCCCCCGCGCACGATGGTGATGCCGGGCGAAGGCGCTGTCTGCCCCGCGATAGTGGCATAAGGTTCAGTCATTTCGATTACCGAGCGTTCGAGATCGATCACCCCGCCGACCTCGAACACGATCACGCGCTTGCCCTTGGTGGCGAGCGCCGCGGCGAGCGAACCGGGACCATCTTTGGCGAGCGTTGTGACGCGAACGACTCGCCCCCCCTCGCCGCCGCGGGTCGGGTCGCCGGGAGCAGCGAAGGCATGGCCGCCAAGAACGAAACCGGTGCCGGCAATCAGCGCGAGACGGCCTGCAAGCTTGCGAAAATTCAATTCCTATCTCCCATTATGCTCTGCTTCTTGACAGGAAGGGTAGCCTGTGACCATAACAATGACACCGGTTACCAAAGAGGGCAAGAGCCCAGAACGGAAAGCCGGGACGGCAGATACGGTTTGCCGTAAAGACGCGCCGTAAGGCGCCGGGAGATGATGAGCTGATAGGGCAGGCGCAAGTTGCCTCCCTTTGACACCGGTAGCATAAGGCCAATCGGCCAAGTGAGGGGATGAGGCCATGCGCACGCATGTAAAGAGAATTTCACTTATCAAGTGCGGCCTGATGGCGACTTGCGCGCTCGGGTTCCCGCAACTCGCACTGGCGCAGGACGGTATGGGCGATCCAACCGAGACAATCAACACTGAGGCAATCATCGTTACAGGCTATCGCCAGTCCCTTGACGCCGCGATCAATGTGAAGCGCGAGTCAATCGGCGCAGTCGATGCAATCGTTGCTGAAGACATTGCCAAATTCCCTGACCAGAACCTGGCGGAATCGCTTCAGCGAATCCCGGGGATCTCGATCCAACGCGACGCCGGCGAAGGCCGCGCAATTACCGTGCGCGGGCTCGGTGCTCAATTCACCCGTGTGCGCCTCAACGGCATGGAAACGATCGCGACTTCGACCGACGGCGCTTCTGCCAACCGTGACCGCGCCTTCGACTTCAACGTCTTTGCCTCCGAACTGTTCAACTCGATTGTGGTGCACAAGACCGCCGAGGCCGCGCTCGACGAAGGCTCGCTCGGTGCAGTGGTCGATCTCAACACGGGCGCACCGCTCGGCGGCAAGACTGGCATCACCGCCGTTGCCTCGGCGCAGGGTCGCTACAACGACCTCACAAAGGATGTCGATCCGCGGCTGGCTGGGCTTCTCGCCTGGGTCAACGAGGACCATACCTTCGGCGTTTCAGCCTCGGTGGCCTGGTCGGATTATACAACTAAGGAACTGGGTAACAACTCGGTGCGCTGGGCACAGGCACCGTTCCGCTCGGTCAATGGCGAGACCTGCATGAGCGAGTCGAACTTCGTCACCATCCCCTCGGCCGCCTGTATCGAGGTGGCCGAGGCTTTTCATCCACGTATCCCGCGCTACGGCCTCGTAAACCACGACCGCGAACGACTCGGCGCAACCGGCTCGATCCAGTGGGAGCCTACCGAAGACACCAAGCTCTCGGTCGACGGCCTCTACTCCCGCTTCAAGGAAAACCGCGACGAGTACTGGGGCGAGGTGCTCCTGCGCAGCAACGAGCGCAACATCGACGTTTCGAACTACGTGATCGATGGCAATAACAACCTGATCTCGGCCGATCTCGACAATGTCTACGTTCGCACCGAACGCTACCACCGCGAGAGCGAGACCGAGTTCTACCAGATCTCGGCCAAGCTCGAGCAGCGCCTGGGTGAGACGCTCAAAGTCAACCTGCTCGCCGGCACTTCCAAGTCGCAGGCAGACATCCCGGTCGAGACCACGCTCGCCTACGACAACCGCGACGCGACCGGCTACAGCTACGACTATACCGACATGAAATCACCGCGGCTCACCTTCGGCGACGAGATCACCGACCCAACCGCGTTCCAGTTCGCCGAATTCCGCGATCGTCCCTCCTATCTCACCAACAAGTTCAAGACCTTCTCAGGCGACCTCGACTGGGAAGTCTCGAATGACTTTACGATGATGGTGGGCGGCTTCTACCGGCAATTCGACTTCGCCACCGAAGGCTATCGGCGCGACGCGAATTATTGCTCGGCTTTTACCTGCGCCCCGGGCACCTACGGTGCGCCCGTCACCGCCGACCTGTCCGAGATCTTCGAGTTGGGCGATGCCGGGCAGCCTTCGGGCAACACCAATGCCTGGGTCGTGCCGGACCTCGGCACGGGCACCGACTTTGTCGACCTCTATTCGCGCGAAGCGGTGCTGCAGCAGGGTGAGCAGCGCGACGTCACCGAGAAGACGATGGGTGGCTGGTTCATGGCCCAGTTCGAAACCGAGATCTTCGGCATGCGCATGAACGGCAACGCTGGCGTGCGTTACGCCAAGACAAAGCAGTCGTCCTCGGGCTTCACCGATGGAACCTACGTCACCGTGAAGCGCGACTACGATGATTTCCTGCCCTCGTTCAACGTGAACTTCTTTCCGACCGACAATGTCATCGTGCGCGGTGCGATCGCCAAGGTCATCACTCGCCCCTCGCTTGGCAGCCTGACCCCGGGCGGCTCGGTCGACCAGTTCAACTTCCGCGTTTCCTCGGGTAATCCCTTCATCGACCCATACCGCGCGACGACTTACGACGCCGCCGTGGAATGGTATTTTGCGCCCGGTGCGCTCGCCTCGGTCGCGGTCTTTGCCAAGGACATCGTCAGCTTCCCGATCTCGACCTCGCTGCAGGGCACCTGGGCCGACAGCGGGCTGCCAACCTCGCTGCTGACCGAAGGCACGCCCGCCTACAACGCCATCGTGCTGGGACAGGACCCGAACCGCGAGTTCGAGTTCCGCACTACGGGCAATGGCCCGGGCGCGAACCTCAAGGGCATCGAACTCTCGTTGCAGCTTCCCTTCTCGGCCTTCACCGACGGCTTCGCACGCAACTTCGGCGTCCTCGCCAACCTGACGCTAGTGAAGAGTGACGTGGACTATACGGTCGCAGGCGCCCTCGCCTACGATCCGGTCACCAACAGACTGGCCGCCCAGCCTGCGGGTGATTACGTCCAGCCCCTGCTCGGCCTCGCCAAGCGTTCGTGGAACGGCACAGCCTATTACGACGACGGCAAGTTCTCGGTACGCGGCTCTATCGCCTACCGCAGCGGCTACAACGACAGCACCAGCGGCAACAACAATGTGTTCGAGGGCTACGGCAGCTCGCTCAATGTCGATGCCTCACTCCGCTACAAGTTCACCGACTACCTTGAGCTTTCGCTCGAAGGGACGAACCTGACGGACAACTACCGCTATCGCTTCACTGATCTTGCGGCCAACCGCAACTACGAGAACAACCACTATGGCCGCACCTTCCTGTTCGGTGCGCGCTTCAGCTACTGATCGACGGTGACCCGGGCCCCGGAACGCAGGAGAAAACCATGACCATCAACCGCCGGTCGTTCATGGCGGGCTCTCTCGTCTCGGGGCTCGCTCTTTCGGCAACACGGACTTACGCTCAGACGCCCCCGCCGCAAGCCGACAGCCCGCAAGCGCCCGGCCTGCCGCAGCCGGGCGAGACGATCGACCTGTGGCCTGCCGGCGCGCCCGACATGCCCGCGCGGGCGCCACAGGAAACGGTGACCGAGCGCTCCAGCGACGAGCTGGTCACCGACCGAGCGGTGCTTGGTATCACCCGCCCGCGCATGGCGGTGTTCCGGCCCGACCGCCCCAACGGTGCGGCTGTCCTGCTGACGCCCGGCGGCGGCTACAAGCATGTCGTGGTCGACAAGGAGGGCTACGAGATGGCGCGCTGGCTCACCGCGCGCGGATTTACCGCTTTCGTCCTGTTCTACCGCCTGCCCGGCGAGGGTTGGGCCAACCGCTCCGATGTCGCGCTCGCCGATGCGCAGCGCGCGATGCGCCTCGTGCGCCGCCGCGCATCCGCGTTCGCCATCGATCCCGAGCGCGTCGCGGTCATGGGCTTCTCCGCAGGTGGCCACGTCTGCGCCGATCTCGCGGCGCGCTTCGCCGCGCGCGTTTATGCGCCTGTCGACGCGGCCGACACGCTTTCGGCAAAGCCCATCTGCGCCGCGCCCGTCTACCCCGTGATCTCGATGGACCCCGCGATCGCGCATGCCGGTTCGCGCGACCTGCTGCTCGGCCCCGCGCCTACCCCCGCGCTCGAAGCGGCGCATTCGCCCGACCGCAACGAGCCCGCCGACGCGCCGCCGCATTTCCTGCTTCACGCCGAAGACGATGACGTCGTGCCCTGCGAAAACACCCTGCGCCTGCGCGCCGCGCTCAAAGCGCGCGGTATCCCGGTCGAGACGCACCTCTTCGCGCAGGGCGGCCACGGCTTCGGCCTGCGCAAGGCAATCGGCAAGCCGGTCGAGGTCTGGCCCGACCTGTGGCGCGCCTGGGCGCGAACGGTGGGACTGGGCTGACGGACGATGAAGGACACGATCACGGGAATGCACAGACGTGATGCGCTCAAGGCGACGGCCCTTGGCGCGATGGGACTGGCGGTGCCGGTTGGTCCGGCTGCCGCTGCCGGGGCGGGCGAAGCCTCTCTCCTCCCGCCCGCCCCGGCGACCCCGCGCAAATGGGCCCGCGGGCTCGACAACCAGCGCAAGGCGGACCTCGGCAACGGGACCTTCCTCAATCCGGTGCTCTCGGGCGACCGCCCGGACCCGGCGATCCTGAAGGATGGCAACGACTACTACCTCACCTTCTCGAGTTTCGATTCCTATCCCGGCCTCACCATCTGGCACAGCCGCGACCTCGTGAACTGGCATCCGCGCAAGCCTGCCCTTCACCGCAACATCGGTTCGGTCTGGGCGGTCAGCCTGGAGAAGCACGCGGGACGCTACTTCCTCTACATCCCGGTCAAGGCCGAGCCCAACGACATCTACGTGATCTGGTCCGATCACATCGACGGGCCTTGGAGCGATCCGGTCGCGCTTGGCCTGCATGATCACATCGATCCGTGCCACGCCGTCGGCGAGGACGGCTCGCGCTGGCTGTTCCTTTCGGGCGGGGACAGGGTACGGCTCTCCGATGACGGCCTCTCGCTCGCGGACGAGGTCGAGCACGTCTACGATCCCTGGCGCTATCCCGATGACTGGGATGTCGAGGGGTTCTCGCCCGAAGGCCCCAAGATCCACCGCCATGGCGACTGGTTCTACATGCTCACCGCGGTCGGCGGGACCGCCGGGCCGCCGACCGGGCACATGGTCATCGCCGCGCGTGCGCCCTCGATCCACGGCCCCTGGGAGCATCATCCCGACAACCCGCTGGTGCGTACCGAAAGCCTCGACGAGGCCTGGTGGTCGCGCGGCCATGCCTCGCTGGTCGAGGGGCCTGATGCGCGCTGGTACACGCTCTACCACGGCTACGAGGCGGGCTTCTGGACGCTCGGGCGCCAGTGCCTGCTCGACCACGTCGCGTGGAGTGAGGATGGCTGGTTTCGCATGACCGGCGGCGACCTCGCCGCACCTCTGACCAAGCCCAAGGGCGGTGAGGCACTGCCCCACGGCATGGCCCTCTCGGACGACTTCTCCGCACCGCTTGCGCTCGGCTCGCGCTGGTCGTTCTTCCGCCCTTCGCCCGACGAGGCGCAGCGCTGCACGAGCGGTGACGGCATGCTGCATCTCGCCGCCAAGGGCGCGGCGCCGTCGAGCGGCTCGCCGCTGCTGCTCATCGCGGGCGACACCAGCTACCGCTTCGAGTGCGACATCGAGATAGACCCGGGATGCACCGCAGGGCTGGTCCTGTTCTACGACGACAAGCTCTACGCAGGGCTAGGCTTCGACGCGGATCACTTCGTCACGCACCAGTACGGGATCGAACGCGCGCGCCCCGTCAATCCACACGGGCGCCGCATGAAGATGCGCGTGACCAATCGGGCTCACATCGTCGCCATCCATACCTCTGGCGACGGCGGGAAATCCTGGCAGCGCTTCGACCGGGGCATGGAAGTCTCGGGCTACCATCACAATGTACGCGGAGGGTTCTTGATGTTACGCCCTGGGCTCTATGCGGCCGGACGCGGAGAAGCCCGCTTCCGCGATTTCCAATTCACAGCACTGGAAGACTGATGCCCCGCCCCCTCAACCTGCATCCCGACCGCCTTCTGCCTGCCGATCCCGCCACTCGCAGGCTTGCGCGCGAACTCTACCAGAGCGTCGCTCCGCTCCCTATCGTCAGCCCGCACGGTCACACCGATCCCTCTTGGTTTGCAGGCAATGCGCCCTTCGGCAACGCGACGCAGCTCCTGCTCGTGCCCGACCACTACGTGTTTCGCATGCTCTATTCGCAAGGGGTGCCGATGGAGGCTCTCGGCGTGCGTAACCCGCAGGTCGACCCGCGCGAGGCATGGCGGCTGCTTGCGCACAACTACCACCTGTTCCGCGCGACACCCTCGCGCATGTGGCTCGACTGGGTCTTTGCCGAGGCCTTCGGCATCGACGTGCAGCTTGGCGCAGATACCGCCGACCATTATTACGACACTATCACCGAGAAGCTCGCCACCGAGGCTTTCTGTCCGCGCGCACTCTTCGACCGCTACGGCATCGAGGTCATCGCCACCACCGAGAGCCCGCTCGACAGCCTCGAGCACCACGCCGCGCTCAAGGCCGAGAACGCAAAATCCGGTGGCTGGCAAGGCAAGGTCGTCACCGCCTACCGGCCCGATCCGGTAATCGACCCCGAGTTCGAGGGTTTCCGCGAGAATCTCGCGCGCTTTACCGAGATCACCGGCGAGGATTGCCTGAACTGGTCGGGCTACCTCGCCGCGCACCGCCAGCGCCGCCGCTTCTTCGCGCAGATGGGCGCGACCTCGACCGACCACGGCCACCCGACCCCGCGCACCGCCGACCTGCCGCGCGCCGAGGCCGAGGCGCTCTTTGCAAAAGTCACGAGCGGCACCTTCACACCCGAAGATGCCGAACTGTTCCGCGCGCAAATGCTGACCGAGATGGCGGGCATGAGCCTCGAGGACGGGCTGGTCATGCAGATCCATCCGGGCGCGTTTCGCAACCACAATGCTCGCGTCTTCGAGCGTTTCGGGCGCGACAAGGGCGCCGACGTGCCGAGCCGCACCGAATATGTCGCGAACCTGAAACCCCTCCTCGACAAGTACGGCAACGAGGCCGATCTCTCGATCATCCTGTTCACCTTGGACGAGAGCACCTACGCGCGCGAACTCGCGCCGCTCGCTGGCCATTACCCGTGCCTCAAGCTGGGCCCGGCATGGTGGTTCCATGACAGCCCCGAGGGCATGCGCCGTTTTCGCCGTATGACCACCGAAACCGCCGGCTTCTACAACACCGTCGGCTTCAATGACGACACCCGCGCCTTCCTCTCGATCCCCGCGCGCCACGACGTTGCCCGGCGTGTAGACTGCGGGTTCCTCGCCGAACTCGTGATGGAGCATCGCCTGGAGGACTGGGAGGCCGCCGAAGTTGCGCAGGACCTTGCCTACAACCTCGTGAAGAAGGCCTACCGACTATGAGTGAGCGACTTGGCGCATCCGCGCTCAAGACACTGCCCACCTCCATCGCGGCTCCCGCCTATGATCGCAACCAACAACAGGTCGGCATCGTCCATTTCGGCATCGGCGCCTTCCACCGCGCGCATCAAGCCTGGTACACCGATGCCGCCATGAACGCGGGCGAGCGCGACTGGTCGATCCTCGGTGTCTCACTGCGCTCGCCGGGCGTTGCCGCACAGCTCAATCCGCAGGACGGGCTCTACACGCTGGTCGAGTGTTCGGCGCAAGGACGCAGCGCGCGGGTGATCGGTTCGGTACATGAAGTGCTGGTCGCAGGTGTCGCCAGAGCGCGCCTTGCCATCGCCCTGACCGACCCGCAGACGCGCATCATCTCGTTCACCGTCACCGAGAAGGGCTATTGCCGCAAGGCCGACGGCTCGCTCGACTTCGACGCGGCGGCGCGCGGCTTTTATCCGATCCTGAGCAATGCCCTGCGCGAACGGCAGGCGGCCGGATGCGGCGGGCTCACCCTGCTCTCGTGCGACAACCTTGCCGACAACGGTCGCCAGCTGGCGCGGCTTATGCGCGAATGGCTCGCGCGCGAAGCGCCCGATCTGGTCGAATGGTTCGAGGCCGAATGCACGTGCCCCTCTACCATGGTCGATCGCATCGTACCTGCCACGACGAGCGCCGACCGCTCCGAGGTGGCACAACTGCTAGGCTGCCTGGACGAAGGCACGGTGATGACCGAACCCTTCAGCCAGTGGGTCATCGAGGACCGCTTCGCGCGCGGGCGCCCGGCATGGGAAAAGTTCGGCGCGCAGCTGGTAGCGAACGTCGCGCCATACGAGACCGCCAAGTTGCGCATGCTCAACGGCGCGCACTCGGCGCTGGCCTACCTCGGGCTCCAGCGCGGGCACACTTACGTGCACGAGGCGATGGGCGATGCCGCAATCCGTCCGCTGATCGAGGGCATCATGCGCGACGAGGCCGCGCCCACCGTCGCGGCGGCGCCAGAGCAGGACCTCGATGCCTATGCCGATGCACTGCTCGCACGCTTCGAGAATCCGGCACTCAACCACAAGCTGGTCCAGATCGCGATGGACGGCAGCCAGAAGATCCCGCAGCGCTGGCTTGAAACATTGGAAGCTCAACGCCTTGCAGGACGTAAGTGCCCCGGTCTCCTTACCGCGCTTGAAGCTTGGTTTCTCCATCTGCGCGGAGCCAACGGGCCCGTAGACGATCCAATGGCAGATACTTTGTCGAAATTGGCCCTGAGCAATTCAAACTTGGAACTCGCGACCTTGCTTTTCACAGGCAATGGCTTGCTGTCCGGTATCTGGAAGCCCTTGGAAGTTGATATCCCAGAGTTCTCTAGTGGATTACACGGCATTTGATCACGGCCAGAAGGTGCGTCTCCCGTCAGGCCTCTTTTTTGGGGGGGCTTTGATGATGTGACCACCGCCCGACGGCATTCAAGGCGAAGGTGGCGCTTGCCGCGATCAAGGGCGAGAAGACGTTGGCGCAGCTGGCGCACGACTATGATCTGCATCCCAACCAGATCACGACGTGGCCCACGCAGTTGCTCGAAGGGGCGGCCGGAGTGTTCGGCTCGAAGAAGGTTTCAAACGAACCGGCTGTCGACGTGAAGACGCTGCATGCCAGGATCGGGGAACTGACGCTGGCCAACGATTTTTTTGGAAGGCGCGCTCGGCAAGGCAGGACTGTTGCCGAGCGCAAAGCGATGATCGATCAAACGGACACCTTGCCGGTGAAGCGGCAGGCGAAGGAACTGGGGATCAGCCGGGGCAGTGTCTATTATCTGCCCCGGCCGGTTTCGTCCGAAGATCTTGCGATCATGCGTTGCATCGACGCGCTGCATCTGGAGTTTCCGTTCGCAGGCAGCCGGATGATGCGCGACTTTCTTCGTCAGGAGGGCATCACGATCGGCCGCTGCCATGTCGCGAGCCTGATGAAGAAGATGGCGATCGAGGCCGTCTATCGCCGTCCCAGCACTTCCAGGCCGGCGCCAGGGCACAAGATCTACCCCTATCTCCTGCGCAAGCTTCCGATGGTGAGGCCCAATCAGGTCTGGGCGACAGATATCAGCTACATTCCCATGGCCCGGGGCTTCGTCTATCTTGTCGCTATCGTCGACTGGTTCAGCCGCAAGGTCCTCAGCCACCGGATTTCGATTACGCTGGACGCCGACTTCTGCGTGGAAGCGCTCGAGGAA
>NZ_VIRF01000034.1 GCF_008107685.1 Novosphingobium sp. BW1 | reverse complement strand
GGGGGTGACGGGGAGGGGGAGGCGGCGCCTCGACCCCCAATTGGCCCCCTTAAAAATCGGCGCGCCGGAGATTCCCCCGGCGCGCTCTCTCCCAACCTCTTCAAAACTCGGTACGGTCTAAAAGACTGTTCGAGAAGAATGTGCAACAGAAATGTCCGCCTGAAAAGTAATAATTGCAAATATGCTTGCATCAAGCGCTCAAAATGACCCGTATTGGAGCTAAGGAATTGTGCTGATGCGAAGTGAGGGGGCGGTTTATCGCAATATCATGCTGCACCTGCGAAAGCTGGGCCATTTGCTGCACATGCGTCAAGCGCGAGAACTTCCGTAAAAAGCGAATCAGTATAGATCATAGTGGTTCGGGATCGGGCACTTGTCTAAGTAGGCGGGCGATGTCGGGGGCCTGGGCAAGCCCGGTACCTGCCCGCAGCACGGCGGCGGTTCCCGCGGCAAGCCCCATGCCGAATGCGGCGAAATCATCATCGCCGCGCGCCAGAGCGTAGACCATCGCTGCGACAAAGCTGTCGCCTGCGCCCACTGCGCTTGCTGCTTCGATCGGCAGTGCCGGAAGGAACCAGGCACCGTTGGCCCGCGCCAAAATCGCTCCTTCATGACCCAAGGTTACAGCCACCAGCCTCGCCTTGCCTTCCGCGACGATGCCACGGGCGGCTTCGGCGATGGCTGGATGGCCCCTGAGGGAAGTTCCCAGGTAGCGCTCCAGTTCGCCCGAGCTGGGTTTAACCAGCAGCAGGTCGCCCTGGGCGATGCCATGGGAGAGGGCGGGGCCCGAACTATCGAGAACGACTTTAATCCCTTTGCCTCGCAGGCGTCTCGTGGCCTGCGCGTAGAAGTCATCGGGGACACCGGGAGGCAGCGAGCCGCTCAGGACCGCGATGTCGGCATTCGTTTCGTCCAGCCGGTCGAGGCATTCATTCCATTCTTCGGGTGCGATGCGCGGCCCTTGCGGGGTGAAGCGGTATTCCTTGCCGCTCTGGCGTTCCAGCACCGCCGAAGCGACGCGGGTGGGGCCGGTTATGGCTATGCGCGTGCGGACCAGTTGATGCAGATCGATCAGGCCATCGAGTGCAGGCCCGGTGGCTCCGCCGGAGAGATAGAAAGAGCGCGCATGTCCGCCCAGCCGCACGAAGACGCGGGCGACGTTGAGACCGCCGCCGCCAGGGGCGTACCACTCGTTGTCGGTACGCATCTTGTGGGTGTGGCGCATTTCGGCGACGTCGTAGGAAACGTCGATGGTCGGGTTCATCGTCAAGGTGGCGATCGACTTCATCGGCAACGGTCTCCTCGCAGGCAGGGGCGGATGTGCACCGTGCGCGAGGTTGGGGTGCCTGTCCATGTTCTCGATCAAGCGCGCCAGTAGGCTGGCAGGCGCTTTACCCTGAGACATCATGTGTCAGATGTTGACGGCGGTTTTTTGCGTGAGATCGGAGCGGGGGTGGCTCGGTGGTCCGCCCGGACGGCCAAAATAATAGCCTTGCGCCTCGTCGCAGCCCTCGTTCTCCAGAATTCGCAGCTGCGCCTCGGTCTCCACGCCTTCGGCCAGAACCGGAATGGCGAGGCTTTTGCCCAGCGCAAGAACGGCGCGGATAATCGCGCGGGCCTGTGCGCTCGTGTCCGAGAGCAGGAGAAAGGACTTGTCGATCTTGATCTTGTCGAAGGGAAATGAATGGAGCGTGTCGAGCGAGGAGTAGCCCGTACCGAAGTCGTCGATGGCCACCCCGATCCCCATGGCCTTCATCTGGCGCAGGCAGTGGAGTGCGCGTAGCTTGTCCTCGATGATCGCGGTTTCGGTGATCTCAAGTTCAAGACGGCGCGGGGAAAGACCGGTCTCGGTGAGGATCCTGTGGATCGTGGCGACAAGATCGGGTTTGGAGAACTGCACGGCGGACAGATTGACGGCAATCTTTTCTCCGCTCGGCCAGCGCTGGGCTTCGCGGCAGGCTTCTTCCAGCACCCATTCGCCGATGGCGAAGATCGATCCGCTTTCTTCGGCGATCGGGATGAATTCGTCAGGTGGAATGAACCCCAGGCGGGGATGTTGCCAGCGTAGAAGGGCTTCGTAACCGCTGAGCGTCCCGCTACGCAGCGAGCGCTGCGGCTGGTAAAGCAGGTGCAGTTCGCCGCGCGCGATGGCCTGGCGCAGGTCTCCTGCCAGAAGGCGACGGCGCCGGGCGGCGGCGTCCATGCCTTCCTCGTAGTAGCAGCAGCTTTCGCCGCGCTTGCCCTTCGCGCGGTACATCGCAAGGTCCGCGTTGTTGAGGAGAGTTTCTCGGTCGGTGCCATTGTCGGGGAAGATCGCGATTCCCAGGCTCGCGCCGACGTCGATCTCCCTGCAGTCATTGGATCCCGCAATGCAGTCGTGCAGTCGGCTGATAAATTCGCTGAGGTCCTGAATGTCGGTGAACAGCTTGGCGGCGGCAAACTCGTCCCCGCCGAGCCGGGCGACGACTTCGCTCTCGAGTGTGCCCTCCGTCACCGCGCGGCCGATGGACTGGAGCAGCGCATCGCCCGCAGCATGGCCGTGCGTGTCGTTGACGTCCTTGAAACGGTCGAGGTCCATTGCAATCACGGCGACCTTGGCCTGCGTGCGCTTGGCAAGCGCGAGCTTGTCGTCGAGACGCTGGTTGAAGCGGGTGCGGTTGGGCAGTCCGGTGAGGCTGTCATGCAGCGCCATGTGCGCGATGCGCGCTTCGGAGCGGCGCTGCTCGGTGATGTCATCGCACGTGGTGACCCAGCCACCGTCGGGAAGTGCGCGGTTAGCAATCGAGACCGCCATGGCTCCGTCGAAATCGATCGTGATCGGGGGAAGTGACGGGTTGGCAAAGGTCTCCTTCAGGAGCTGGCGGTACTGAGCAAGTGCGGGCGCGGCGTGCTCTGTCCCATCAGGGTTCATGAAGCCGGCGCGGACCATATCGGCAAGCGGCGTTCCCGCTTCGCAGACGCTATCGTCGAGGCCCCATAGCTCGCGAAAGCGGGCGTTGCACAACGCCAGGCGGCCGTCGGCATCGAACAGGCAGAGGCCTTCGTGCATGTTGGTCAGTGCGGTGTCGAGGCGCATCGACGTCTGGGCGATAAGGTCCTTGTCCGCCTTGAAACCGCTCACATCGCGCATGACGAACGAGTAGCCTGCAAGCCTGCCTTCGGGGCCGTGCGTGGCTTGGAAGGTGCCGTAGCCCCAGAACGTGGACCCGTCCCGTCGCATATAGAGACATTCGCCCGAGGCACCGCCGGTTTCGCGCGCATGTTCGAGCGTGCGCGCGGGCAGGTCGTCACTGCGGTCGCCATAGCTGAACAGCCGTGCGACGGGCATTCCGATCATATCCTGTGCGCAGTAGCCGGTCAGGTTGCGTGCGCCTTCGTTCCACTGCGTGACGGTTCCATCCCTGTCGAGCAGGAAGATGGCGTAGTCCGAGATCGAGCGGACAAGGTCGGAGAACTGCCGTTCGCTCCGCAAGAGCGACGCCTCGGCCTGGCTGCGCACGAGCTGGGTCGCCATGCCCGCCGCAAGAATGGCCAGCGCGACGGCGGCCACCCAACCGGCAAGGGAACTTGCCGGGATGGCTGGAACACTCAGTGCGCCATGCTCGGGGCCCGTAGTGAGCGCCGCGGATCCCAGAAGATGCATGAGCGCCATGCCCAGTGCCAGCAGGAGTGCTGGGGGCCAGGGCCCGCCTGTGCAGCGCCGCGCCAGCGTGTAGGTGAGCGCGGGATAGAAGAACAGTCCGGGGAGGAGTAGGGAGGCGGCCACTAGGGCGGGGTGCCATTGGAACGTCGTGATGACCTGCAGCGAGAGGCCTCCCAGATAGTGCATGGCGCCGAAGCCGATGGATAGCAGGGCCGCCGCCAAAGCCCTTGCACGGACCGTTTGCCCCGGAACGGCCAGATGCAGGGCGAGGAGCCCGGCGGCCAGACCGGTGGCCTGGCTAGCGAGCGTCAGGACTGCGGAATGGTCGTGGTCGTGGCTTGAATCCTCTCCCAGAAGCGCAATGAAGTGGCTGGCCCAGGCGCCGACACCAAATGCACCACCAGCCGCCAGTGTCCAGAGGCGTCGTTCGCGATGTCGGCTGCTGCGGGCCTGGCGCAGCAGCAGGACGGTCGTCCCCGAAGCCATCAGGCATACGATGCCCGCCAGCAATATCAGGTCCATCCGGGACTGCTGGAGCGCGCTCGTCGCGATCAGGTCGAGGGTATCTGTGCCGCTGATGGCCATTCCTGAGCCGTAGTGGGATCGGGCTTGAGATCGCTCTAATCGAGCCTTGCGTAACTGTCCGGTAATGCCAGTCCGTCATCTGGGCAGGGCGCTCCGGCACGCAAATGGGCCCGCCCCGCAGTATCTGCGGAACGGGCCACGCTTTCCTCCCCAGGAAAACTCGAAGAATTCGGCTTCCCGACCCGGCGTTCTGGAGCGCCGGTAGCGGGGGCTCCATCAGCGGCGGATTGCCGAGCCGAGGCGGTGATAGAGCGCGGAGTACTTGGACGAAATGGGATCGTCCTCATGGGCCTTCAGGTAGAACAGGCAGGCGTCCTGCAGCAGCTTGAAGTCCTGGTTGGACAGCACCGCGCGGGCGCGGGCCGGTTCGGTCGTGGTCGTTGCAGTCATCATGTCACGTCTCCTTCCATTGCGCGCGCCGGTATTGGCGTCGGTCGTTGTCGGTTCTTCGGTATCGGCGAGCGGGGCGAGTTTGAGAGTCGCCCCGCTCGGCAATTTCAGGTGTTCGTGGATATCCATATGCTCGCTCCTCTCCCAAGCGAGGCGGTCAGGCCGCGAACTGGTTCATCGTGTTGTGTTCGCCGCCAGCCTTGAGGGCTGCTTCGCCAGCGAAGTATTCCTTGTGATCATCGCCGATGTCCGAACCGGCCATGTTCTGGTGCTTCACGCAGGCGATGCCCTGGCGGATCTCCTGGCGCTGGACGCCCTTGACGTAGCCAAGCATGCCCTGCTCGCCAAAGTACTCCTTGGCGAGGTTGTCGGTCGACAGCGCCGCGGTGTGGTAGGTCGGCAGGGTAATGAGGTGGTGGAAGATTCCTGCCTCACGCGCCGCGCCCTTCTGGAAGGTGCGGATTCGTTCGTCGGCCTCGGCCGCCAGTTCAGTGCCGTCGTAGTCCACGCTCATCAGCTTCGCGCGGTCATAGCCCGAAAGATCGCGTCCTGCCGCTTCCCATGCATCGTAGACCTGCTGGCGGAAGTTGAGCGTCCAGTTGAAGCTGGGCGAATTGTTGTAGACCAGCTTGGCATTGGGCATCTCCTCGCGAATGCGGCTGACCATCCCGCCGATCTGCCCGATATGCGGCTTCTCGGTTTCGATCCACAACAGGTCGGCGCCATTACGCAGTGCGTTGATGCAGTCGAGCACGCAGCGGTCCTCGCCGGTCCCCTTGCGGAATTGGTAGAGATTGCTGGGCAGGCGCTTGGGGCGCATGAGCTTGCCCTCGCGGCTGATCAGGACTTCGCCGTGACCGACCTCACTGGTGCCCACTTCCTCGCAATCCAGGTAGCTGTTGTACTGGTCGCCGATGTCGCCCGCCGTGCGGGTATAGGCGATCTGCTTGGTGAGCCCTGCTCCAAGAGAGTCAGTGCGCGCAACGATCAGGCCGTCCTCGACCCCCAGTTCCATGAAAGCATAGCGGATCGCGCGGATCTTCGCGATGAAGTCCTCGTGGGGAACCGTGACCTTACCGTCCTGGTGACCGCACTGCTTCTCGTCCGAGACCTGGTTCTCAATCTGGAGGCAACAGGCGCCTGCCTCGATGAACTTCTTGGCCAGGAGGTAGGTCGCCTCGGCATTGCCGAAGCCGGCATCGATATCTGCGATGATCGGGACTACGTGGGTCTCGTAGTTGTCGATCGCGGTCTCGATGCGCTTGGCTTCCATTTCGTCACCGCCCTTGCGGGCCTTGTCGAGATCGCGGAACATGCCGCCAAGCTCGCGGGCGTCGGCCTGCTTGAGGAAGGTGTAGAGTTCTTCCACCAGGGCGGGGACGCTGGTCTTCTCGTGCATCGACTGATCGGGCAGGGGGCCGAAGTCCGAGCGCAGCGCGGCGACCATCCAGCCCGAGAGATAGAGGTAGCGCCCCTTGGTCGAGCCGAAATGCTTCTTGATGGAAATCATCTTCTGCTGCCCGATGAAACCGTGCCAGCAGCCCAGCGACTGGGTGTAGTTGGCCGGGTCCGCATCATAGGCGGCCATGTCCTGGCGCATGATCTTCGCGGTGTAGCGGGCGATGTCGAGCCCGGTGTTGAAGCGGTTCTGCAGGCGCATGCGCGCAACCGATTCGGCCTCGATGCCGTTCCAGTGGGGCTCGTTGGCGATGGTCTGTCCGGCGGCGCTGATCGTGCTCTGGTAGGTCACTGGTCTCATCCCGTTCATGGTGCCGTTGGCCTGTATTGCGAAGGGCCTTGGAAGCGGCGGTTGTTTCCGATGACCTCCAGCTACGGGGAAAATTTGTTACGCGAAATGGCTTGCACAGTGACGTTGTCAATCTTTACAAGATTTGGCTGTAAAGTTGTATAGGCCTTACAGGAGCCGCTCCGCATGGCTGAAACCCGTCCCTTGTACCTTGGACCGCGCCTGCGCCGCTTGCGCCGCGAGCTCGGCCTTACCCAGCAAGCCATGGCCGACGATCTTGAGATATCGCCCAGCTACGTCGCGCTGCTCGAGCGCAACCAGCGTCCGGTAACGGCTGAGATGTTGGTGCGCCTTGCGCGCACTTACCGTCTGGAAATCGGTGACCTTGCGAGCGAGGACGGCGAGGACTATGCGCGGCGCCTATCCGATGTGCTGCGCGATCCGATCTTTGCCGATATCGACCTGCCCGCGCTGGAGATATCGGACATCGCGATGAGCTTTCCGGGCGTGAGCGAAGCGCTGCTGCGCCTTCATGGCGCCTACACGCGCGAGCAGCAGGCGCTGGCAGAACAGCGCGCGGCGGGCCCCGGCGCCGATGAGAACGAGCCTGTGCGCGAGGCGCAGCGCTTCCTGGCGGCGCGGCGTAACTATTTTCATCCGCTCGACACCCGCGCCGAGGACCTTGCGGCCGAGATCGAGCAGGCCGGCGGGGGCGAGGCATGGCTCAAGGGCAAAGGCGTGCGCGTGCGCGCACTGCCGCCCGAGGTCATGATGGGCGCGCTGCGCCGCTTCGATCGGCACAACCAGCAACTCCTGCTTGATGACACGCTTGATGGTCCCAGCCGCGCCTTCCAGACCGCCACCCATATCGCGCACACCGCGATGCGCGTCGACATCAAGGCAATCTTGCGGGTGGAGACGTTCGCAAACGAAACGACGCGAGTGCTCCTCCAGCGTGCGCTGGCGGCCTACGGCGCGGCAGCGATGCTCATGCCATATGGTCGTTTCGCGCGCGCAGCCGAAAAACGTGGCTACGACATCGAGGCACTGGGCGCCCTGTTTGGCGCGAGCTTCGAGCAGGTGGCGCATCGCCTCACCACGCTCCAGCGGCCCGGTGAGGAGCGCGTGCCGTTCTTCTTCCTGCGCCTGGATGAGGCGGGCAACGTTTCCAAGCGTCTGGATGGAGCAGGTTTCCCCTTCGCGGCACACGGAGGAGGATGCCCCTTGTGGAGCGTGCACCAGGTCTTTCGTGCACCTCGGGTGATCCACACCCAGTGGCTCGAACTGCCGGGGGGAGAGCGCTTCTTTTCGGTCGCGCGTACGGTGGCGAGCGGGGGCAATGGTTACGGGCGAGGGCAGGTCACCCGCGCCGTGGCGCTGGGCTGCGCGGCGAGCGAGGCGCCCCGCCTCGTCTATGCCCGAGGCATGAAGCCGGAGACTACGGAGGCGACGCCGATCGGTGTGACGTGCCGGTTGTGCCACCGACCGGAATGCGCGGCTCGTTCGGTGCCGCCGATTGGACGTGATGTCATGGTCGATGACACGCGGCGCGGGGCGCAGCCCTATACCTTCACCGACGGCTGAAAGACCGTAGCGCTAAGCATTTCGCCGGTGTCCGCGCTTGAAACTCCGTTACTCCTGTTCGCGTATGGCTCGCTTGGGCGTCTTGCCTGGTGAGGGCCACCGCTCGGGCGGTGGGAGGAAGGAGGGCGGCACAAGAGGATGGAGCGCGAGCCGTTCATACGCGCGATCGAGGTCTGGGTGCCGTCTGCCGATGGGACCACGATCGGTCTGCAGTCGGGGATCTATGGCGAGATGGATTATTTCGCCGCGGCGAGCCGAGGCATGCAGTTTGCCTTTGGGGAGGGACTTCCGGGCCGCAGTTGGAAAGAGCAAAGGCCGATCCTTATCAAAGATCTCGCCAACTCGTTCTTCGTGCGCAAGGAGGCTGCGCTCAGCGAGGGGCTCAGTTGCGCCGTCGCGGTGCCGGGCTTCGATGGCGAGCGATGTGTATCGGTGACCTTGTTCTTCTGTGGGGACGATCGCTTTCGGCTAGGTGCTCTCGAGCTGTGGTGCGCCCGTAAGGGGGACGAGGAGTTGTACCTCGAAGATGGCTATTTTGGTCGTGCGCGGCGTTTTGAAGCTGACGCGCATACTTTCCGCTTCCGTCGCGGCTACGGAGCTCCGGGGAAAGCCTGGGATCAGAGGCTTCCTGTCATCCTGCCGCAGTTGTCGCCCGAGGGGCGGTTTCAGTGTAACGAAGCGCAGGAGCCGACCGGCTTCGACCGGGCGATGGCGGTTCCCTGTCCTTCACGCGATGGCGCAACCTGGGTGCTCACGCTTGTTTCTTCGCGCATTTCTCCGGTTGCGGGACGGGTCGAACACTGGCGCCTCGATGAAAGTGGGTCCGCATTCCGCTTTGCCGCCGGGTACTGCGAGACCGAGGGTGATCTCGCCCTGATCCATGCGCAGGCACATGTTCCGATAGATGTGGGTCCGTTCGCGCGCTCTTGCCGCAGGGGGATCCCGCTCGTCGACGAAGATCTCGCCACCGATGTGACCGACCCTGTCGCCAAGGGCGCCGTCGCGGCAGGGCTCAAGTCGATGGCGGTATTTCCGCTTCACGGCGGCGAGCGATTCGACGGGGTGCTGGTCTGGTATTTTTGAGCCACGCGATGCGTGGGGGAAATGGCATTCGTGTCGAGCGCTTCCTATCTGGGAGGGCATGGGCGCTGGCCGAACATCTCCCGAGACATCCGCGCAGGCTCACGGTTATCGGGCCGCTGTCGGGGCCAGGCTGCCGGTGGTTCTGGTCGTGGCGGGCTTGCACGTTCTGCTCGCCTTCGTGGTTGTGAACATGTTTGCGCCCGGGCTGGCTGAGAACGTCGTCGCGGCGGGCGAGCGGCTGGCCGTAACGTTCACACAGGAACTGCCTGAACCGCCCGAAGACCCGGTGGAAGAGCCCGTACCCGCGCCTGCCCCTGAGCCGGAAGGCGCCTCGGCGGAGGCTGGAGAGCGCGCGCAAGCCAAGCCTGTTGCCGCGCCCGAGGCCGCCGTGGTGCTGCGCCCCCGTTCAGCACCACCGGTTTCGGGCGATGGCAGCGAGGACGATGCGGGCGCAGCGGACGCAGGTGAGGGCACCGGCGCTTCGGGCGAAGGGCTTGGGCCTGGTTCCGGGCGTCGCGGCCTGGGGCAGGGGGGAGGTGGTGGTGGCACGCCCACCGTGAAAATCGCCGGCGACATCAGTTCGGCGCGCGACTATCCGCGCAAGAGCCGCAAGCTGCGCCTTGGCCATTCGGTCGTCATCGATCTGCGCGTGGGGACCGAGGGGCGCGTGACAAGCTGCCGGGTCGTGCGTCCCAGTCCCGATCCGGTCGCGGACCGCATCACTTGCGAACTGGCGCAGGCGCGCTTCCGCTTTCGCCCGGCAACCAATGGTTCAGGGGATCCGATCCCGGCGGTCTACCGCTGGCAGCAGCGCTGGTTCGTGCCCTGACGTCCTTGCCGGAAGGTCTTTCGCAGCCCGCTTGCGAGGCAGAGCCGATAGCGGCAGGATAGGCAGAAGATGATCACGCAAACCATCCAACTCGCCCTGACCCCTGTGTTCGTGCTGGTGGCTATCGGCAATATCCTCAACATCCTGTCCACCCGGCTGGGCCGGGTCGTCGACCGGGCACGGCTGCTGCAGAAGCTCTATGCGGAGACCGAGGGCGGAGAGCACGATGGCATCGTGCGTGAAATCCGGCTGGTCGACCGTCGCATCAAGATCATCACGCGCGCGATTCGCCTGATGGTGCTTTCGGCGCTCGCGATCGGTTCGACGGTCGCGGTACTTTTCCTGCAGGGCCTCGCCGGTCTTGATCTGCATGTCTTCGCGGCCGGGATCTTCCTTGTCTCCATCGTCCTGCTGCTGATCGCGCTCGTCCTCTTCCTTCAGGAGACCCAGGTCGCGGCGGACGCCTTGCAGGTCCCGGCCGATCTTCTCGAACTGCATCGCAATATCTGACGCGCTCGGCTGGGCGGAGCGGATCTTGACCGGGCAACAAAAAAGGCCGGTAGCGAGGACCGGCCCTTTTTTGTGTCGGCTATCCGGCAGGCTGCGATCAGGCGGCCAGCTCGAAGGGGGCGATTTCGCCCGAAAGGTAGAGCTTCTTGGCCTTGGCGCGGCTGAGCTTGCCCGAACTGGTGCGTGGCAGGCTCTTGGGCGGGACCAGTTCGACCACGCAGTTCATGCCGGTGATCGAGCGGACCTTGTCGCGGATCAATTCGCGCAGTTCGAGGCGCTTGTCCGGGTCCGAGACGCGGCAATGGACGAGCACGGCAGGAGCTTCCTCACCGGCGTCGGTCTCCACTGAGAAGGCCGCGATGTCACCGTGGTTGAAGCCAGGCAGCTGCTCCACGGCCCACTCGATGTCTTGGGGCCAGTGGTTCTTGCCGTTGATGATGATCATGTCCTTCGCACGGCCGACTATGAACAGGTAGCCCTGCGCCATGTAGCCCATGTCGCCGGTATCGAGCCAGCCATCGACCAGGCATTCGGCCGTCGATTCGGGGTCGCGGAAGTACGAATGCATGACGCTGTCGCCGCGGCACCAGACCTTGCCGATCTGATGGTCGGCGAGTTTCTGGCCGTTCTCGCCGCGGATCGCCACTTCCATATCGCGCACGGGCTTGCCGCAATTGACGATGGCGCGGTAGCGGGCCGGGCGGCTGAGGTCGCGGGGCGTGCCCGAGAGGCGCTCTTCCTCGACCAGTTCGACCCGGATGCCTTCACCCGGCGGCATGATCGTGACCGCCAGCGTCGCCTCGGCAAGGCCGTAGCTGGGCAGGAAAGCGCTGGCCTTGAAGCCGGCGGGGGCAAAGGCGTTGACGAAGCTCTGCATGACATCGGGGCGGATCATGTCCGCGCCGTTGCCCGCAAGGCGCCAGCGCGCGAGGTCGAAACGCTCATCGACACTGGTCTGGCTGGAAATGCGGCGCGAGCAGATGTCGTAACCGAAGGTCGGCGAGTACGAGATCGAGGTGCCCTCGTTGCGCGTGATCATGTCGAGCCAGGCCAGCGGACGGCGGGCAAAGTCTTCGGTCTTGAGGTAGTCTCCCGAGACCTGGTTCGCGATCAACGAGAGGAAGCAGCCGACAAGGCCCATGTCATGGTACCAGGGCAGCCAGGAGATGCAGCGGTCGCTCTCGATGAGCTGCATGCCATGGCTGTGCGCGGCCAGGTTCGACATAAGCGAGCGGTGGGTGACCGCCACGCCATGCGGGAAACGGGTCGAGCCGCTCGAGTACTGCAGGTAGCAGATGTCATCGGGGCTGGCTTTGGGCAGTTCGGTCGCGGGCGCATCCTTGGCCGCGAAATCGGCCCAAGTGGCGTGGCCGCAGCCCTGACGCTCGGATGCGGCCGAGGTGAGGTGGGCGATTTCGTCGGGCCCAATCAGCAGTAGCGGGTCCGCGCTTGAAAGCTGAACGGAGAGCTGTTCGATGTAGTTGTCCTTGCCGCCAAAGCTTGTGGGCAACGGCAGGGGCACCGGCCAGGCGCCCGCGTAGACGGTCGCGCAGAACAGCGCTGCAAAGTCCGCGCCGGTTTCGGCAATCAGCGCGATGCGGTCACCCGGCTTCACGCCGCGCGCGATCAGCGCGTAGGCGACCTTGTGCGCGTCGACGCGCAGTTCGCGGAAGGGATAGACCTGTTTGAGTTTTCCACGTGGATCGTGGAAATTGAAGCCGCGCTGGCCCTGGGCTGCATAATCAAGGGCGTCGCAGAAGGTTTCGAAGTCCGCGAACCGGCGCGCAAGCGCGTCCTCGTTCGGGGTGGCGACCAGCGCCGCATCGGTCTTCGTCACCATGCTGATGGTGTCGCTCATTATATTGTAACCCGTTGTCTGTTCTAACTATCCTGAGAGAGTCTGCCTCGGCCTACTGGTTCGATCGTGAACCGGATATTGCCAGGGTTTTCTCCTTGCAGGGGTCCATAAGCACTCCCCATTCTGCGCCGAGTGTGGCACGAATAGGGCAAGATGTCTGCCAAGCGTCGCAATCCCCGTCCGCTCGACCTGCCTCGACTCGAGGAAATGGCGCTCGCCTATGTCGCGCGATTCGCCACAACGCAAGCCAAACTGCGTGCCTATCTGGTGCGCAAGGTGCGTGAACGCGGCTGGGAAGGCGAGAACGCGCCGCCACTCGATGCGCTCGTGGAGCGGTATGCGCAAGCGGGCTACGTCGATGATGAGACCTGGGCTCGCATGAAGGCGGGCAGTCTGCTGCGGCGCGGTTATGGGGCACGCCGGGTGCGCGAAGCGCTCAACGAGGCCGGTGTGGACGAGGACGTGCGCGAGGAAATGGCGCCGGACGAAGCACAGCAGCGCGAAGCGGCGCTGGCTCTTGCGCGTAGGCGCCGGCTGGGGCCGTTCTCGCGCCAGGAAGAGATCGACCGCCCCACGCGCGAAAGACACATCGCCGCGCTGTTGCGGGCCGGGCACGGGCTGGAGGTGGCGCGCTGCATCATCGAAGCAAGCGATGAGCGTGCGGCGGAGGAATGGGTCGCCGAAGCGTTCGACGAGTGACGAGTGCCCGTCGTATTCCGGAGCGGGCATAAAGAAAGCCGGCGCGTGCAAGACGTAACACGGCACCGGCTTCTTCAGGCCCTTGCGGGCTTGCCGAATATCACGTTGGAACGGGTCAGCGGCACTTGGGCTTGCTGGTGCTGCGGTCCACTTCGCGGCCAAGGAGTGCGCCAGCGGCCGCTCCAACCACCGTGCCCATGGTGCGGTCGCCTCTCGTGTCGACGGCGCGGCCAGCAAGCGCACCTGCGACGCCACCGATCAGAAGTCCGGTCGTGCCGTCGGATTTCTTGCAACGGTAGCGGCCGCGGTCATCCTTCCAGTAGCGAATGCCATTGTCGGTACGGTGGTAGCGGTTGTGGTCGCGTGCGGCGACTTCGGCCGTTGTCGCAACGAGGGCTGTGGGGGCGACGACCGCCGTCATGGCGGCGGCGATAATGAGGTTACGCATCAGCGTTCTCCTGTCAAAATTTGCGATCCGTTCGGGAAAGGAACTCGCTGATAAGCCAAGTGATCCCCAACCTCAGATGAACGACACGCCGCGCCCGCCAAGGCGCGTCGGAATGTGCCTGCGATGCGGCGAAGTGTGCATATGTGCGCTTTATGCACGGACGCTTTCCCGATTGGGATCGGCAAAGCCGGGGCAAATGCACGCTAGGCGCTTGGCATCCGCGTAAAAGAGGTCTAACGCGCGGCGTATGGGAATCCTGTCCAAGATCTTCACCTGGTGGGACGGCGCCACCATCGGCACCTCGCTCTGGTCCTCGCGTAATGGCGAGCACGTGGGCACTGACGCGCAAGGTAACATGTATTACCGTGCGAAGAAGGCCAAGACGACCGAGGGATACGAACGGCGCTGGGTGATCTACGCCGGTGCGAACGACGCAAGCCGCGTGCCTTCGGAATGGCATGGCTGGCTGCATCACTCCTACGACGACGTACCGGAAAGCCACCTGCCGCCCGCGCGCATCTGGGAAGCGGACTACACCCCCAATGCAACCGGCACCGTGGCCGCCTACCGTCCGCAGGGCGCGCTTGAGCGTGGCGGCCGCCGCGCCGCCGCGACTGGCGACTACGAGGCATGGTCCCCGGACGCCTGAGCGCTTCAGGCAGCATGGTTTCGCTCCATCGCCGCGTCCGCGGCTTCCTGCTTCCGGTATTGCTGAGTGGCGTGCTCGCCGGCTGCGGCGGTGCGCCTGAGCCGGCGCCGGTTGAAACCGAAGTGCCCGAGGCTATCGCGGGCATGCAGGCTGGCCCCGCGCAGGCCGCGCAGGCCGCGCAGGGGCAGGAACTGGGCACCCCAAACAAGGACCGGGTGGCCACCCTTGGCATCCTCAACAAGCGCAACAACCTGACGCAGGACATCACGATGAGGCCGGGCGAATCCAAGCGCCTGGGCAATCTCGTGGTGAAACTGTCCACTTGCGAGAAGTCGCTTCCCTGGGAGCGACCGCAGGAAGAAGGCGCCTTTGTGCAGGTTTTCGTGGAAGAGCGGGCAAGCGTCGATGAGAAGCCGGCTTGGCACAAGGTCTTCTCGGGATGGCTCTTCAAGAACTCGCCAGCGCTCAACGTCGTCGAGCACCCGGTCTATGACGTGTGGGTCAAGAACTGCGCAATGAATTTCCCGGGCGAAGAAGACCCCTCGGCCTTACCGGCATCTTCAAGCAGCGCGGCAAACGCCTCGGGAAGCGGTAGCGCCGCGGACTGATCCGGCATTTGCGGCTCGTCCTGGGCCTCGTTCAATAAGGTCAGATAACGCGCTTGCGGGATCTCCACCGCGCCCAGCGAGGCGAGGTGCGAGGTGATGAACTGGCAGTCGAGTAGCTGCGCGCCGCCCCGGCGCAGGGCTGCGATGAGCCAGCACAGGGCAACCTTGGACGAATCGCGCGTTCGCGAGAACATGCTCTCCCCGCAGAAGGCCCCATCGAAGCCGACCCCGTAGAGCCCGCCGACAAGGGTGCGTTTACCCGTTTGCGCGTCGCGCTGCCAACATTCGACCGAATGGGCGAGGCCCAGTGTATGTAGCATCTCGTAACTGCGCTGGATGCGGTGGCTGATCCAGCTTTCGCGGGTCTCGTTGCGATCCTCCTCAAGCTCGGGAGGGCGCACGGCACGCGGGGCTGCGCAGGCGTCCATGACCTGCGCGAAGGCTGAATTGCAGGTCACCTCGAAGCGGCCGCGCTTCAAGGTGCGGGCGAGCGAGTGCGAGACGTGGAGGCCTTCGAGCGGAAGGATCGCGCGCATGCGCGGCTCGATCCAGAAGACCTCGGGGTCCTCGCGGCTGTCGGCCATCGGAAAGATCCCGCTGCGATAGGCCAGCATCAGGATCTCGGGCTCGATGATGTCATCTGACTTGGGTGCGTGCACGCCGCCCAGATTAGCAAATCGGCGCCGGGCGCAAATACCTTTTTCAGCCTTTTACGGGTACATTTGGACGAAGAATTTGCGGCAAGGCCAATTAGGTCCTTGTCATCTGTCTCTGCACGCTCTAGAGGGCCCGTCACCCGCAGGAGTGTAGCTCAGTTGGTAGAGCATCGGTCTCCAAAACCGAGGGCCGCGGGTTCGAATCCTGCCACTCCTGCCATTTTCCTCACATCGTTGGAAACGCCACCCCATCCAGGGACGGCAGGTGGCTGCGCCGCGCGCGCGCCCTTGCCAATTGCGCGCGCTGAATTATGGGAACCCGACCGCAAAATTCGGGGCGAGGGTGTGGCAGTGTCCTGCCATCGCAGCGTGGAGTGAGGCCAGCATTCGCATATGACGGACAAGTCGCAGATGGACGTTTCGCCCAAGGCGGAGCCGGTGATGCCCGCGTTCGGCGCGGGGGATGCACCTGCACCCGCACAGGAAAGCGCGCCCCGCGCCCGCTATGACCTCGTGTTCTGGGTCGGGATCGCGCTGGCTCTTTTTGCCGCGATGCCCGCTCTCGTCGCCTGGGCGCCGCAGATGACCGACTACCCCTCGCACCTAGCGGGGTACAAGATCATGCTCGAACACGGGAGCAATCCCTTCCTGACCTGGTATTTCCTTTTCCATTGGGAGTGGACCGGAAACCTGGGTGTGGAGCTCTTGATGGTACCGCTGGCACCGCTCTTGGGCGTGGAAGCGGCCGGGCGCATCATCGTCGCAGCCATACCTGCGCTGACGGGGCTGGGTATTGTCGCGGTGTCCTGGGTGCTGCGGCGCCGAGTCGGCATCGGCCCGATCCTGGCCATGGTGACGATATGGTCGCCTTCGCTGCTCATGGGCTTCCTCAACTATTCGCTTTCGCTGGCCCTGGCCCTGTTCACGTTCGCGCTCTGGGTGAAAATGGAAGGCTCGGCCTGGCGACGAATGGTGATGATCCCGCTGGGCTTCGTGGTCTGGCTCAGCCACGTTTCGGGTTGGGGGATCCTGGGTGTGATGGTCTTTGGTTACGAATGGACCCGGCGCGCGAGTTGGCGGGACTGGCGCCCGTTCCTCGCCCCCTGGCCGCTGATTTTTCCGCTCCTGCCGATGCTGGCAGGGATGGGGGCTAACTCCAAGTTGTCCTATGGGCGTTGGGGCGTGTTCGAATACAAGTGGGGCATCCTCTACAAGGCACTGCGCAGCTACGATTATGTCTTTGACATCGCGACCCTTGTCGCAGTCCTGCTGGTGGCCTCGGCGGCCCTGGTGGTGAAGCGGATCGACGGGCGCCTGGGGTGGGCGGCGCTTATCATGTTCGGCCTTACCATGGCCGTGCCGCGCCAGATCTTCGGCGGCGATTATGCCGACTATCGCCTGAGCACCGCGGCGCTGATGATCCTCTTGATGGCGGTCGATTTCCGCGCCAAGGCGCCAGTCTGGTTCCTGACTGCCTGTTCGCTCCTCTTCATCTCGCGCACCGGGCTGACGTCGGTGGTCTGGTACCGCGATGCTCAGACCGCGCGCACCCTGATCAAGGCGCTCGACTACGTGCCCGAGGGCGCCAGGGTCGCCACGGCCGTGGCGATCCCGCGCCGCCAGTGGTTCTTCGGTCCCTTCGAGCATTTCGGCAGCTATGCCGTCGTGCGGCGCAGCGCGATGGAGAATTCCAACTTCGCGCTGCCCGACGTACACATGCTGTCGATGCGCGAGGAGGGCTACAACTTCGCCGATCCTTCGCACCGCATCCTCTACTCGTCCTACCAACGCATCGACCTCAGGAAGTTCCGTCCGGCCAACCATGCCGACTACTTGTGGTACATCGGCAATTCGCAGCCCGTGGCTCTGCCCGACGGCGCGCATATCGTCTATGAGACGGAGAATTCGTTCCTGGCGCGCCTGCCCGATGCCGTGGACCTTGCAAATCCGGCGAACGGAAGCTAAGTCAGCAACTCTTCCGACATGAGGATAGTTCAACGCCCATCCCGGCCACGGCCGGGACGGCGTTGAGCCCTAGCCGGAAGACACGGAACCTATCTTCATTTGCGTTCGCGCAAACCAGGCAAGAGACACGAGAGCGTTACGGACATGGCCAAGATCAATCCCGGCGAATTCATGCGCCAGGTTCAGGCAGAAACGCGCAAGATCCACTGGCCTTCGCGCCAGGAAACGGTGACGACCGCGATTTTCGTTGGCATCATGACGGTGCTGCTTGCGACTTTCTTCCTGGGCGTGGACGCGCTTTTCGGCTGGGTCGTCAGCTCGCTGCTGTCGCTCCTTTGATCGCTTAGAACCTGTAGACCCAAAAGAGAGAATCATGGCCCGCTGGTACATCATCCACGCCTATTCCGGCTTCGAGAACAAGGTGAAGGAAGCCATCATCGCCGAGGCCGAACGCATGGGCCTCTCGCAGCTTGTCGAGGACATCCAGGTCCCATCCGAGACTGTGACCGAGGTCAAGCGCGGCAAGAAGGTCCAGGTCGAGCGCAAGACCATGCCGGGCTACGTGCTCGCGAAACTGGGCCTGAATGACGATGTCTACCACCTCGTCAAGAATACGCCCAAGGTCTCGGGCTTCCTGGGCGTCAACGGCAAGCCGCAGGCGATCAGCGAAGCGGAAGCTTCGCGTTACTTCGGCGCCGCCGAAGCCGCCGCTGCCGAGCCGCGCAAGCAGGTCAGCGTCGATTACGAGATCGGCGACTCGGTCAAGGTGCTGGAAGGCCCCTTCGCGAGCTTCAACGGCATCGTCGAGGAACTCGATTTCGACAAGAGCCGCGTCAAGGTCTCGGTGTCGATCTTCGGTCGCGCGACGCCTGTCGAACTCGATTTCGAGCACGTCGAGCTCAGCAAGTAATCTGCGCATTTCCTATGCCGCACCGCGCGGCAGGGAAGGCGAGGAGAGGGGCGCTGCACAGCGCCCCTTTTCATTTGGTGCGTTGTGGTGTAACGGCGCGCCCTTCGGACCGGCTTTTTTCCGGTGCGATTCCCGGCGGGAGAGGGCGAAGGCCCCTGCAGGCGCAGATGCCTCCTCCCTCGTCACACCGCTAAACATGAGGGCTCCCGGTGGGGGCCCGACAGTGTGAAAGGAGGCCATCGTGGCCAAGAAAATTGAAGGTTACATCAAGCTGCAGGTGCCTGCGGGCGCAGCCAACCCCTCGCCGCCGATCGGTCCGGCGCTGGGTCAGCGCGGCGTGAACATCATGGAATTCTGCAAGGCGTTCAATGCCGCCACGCAGGAGATGGAAAAGGGCATGCCGATCCCGACCATCATCACCGTGTACGCCGACCGCAGCTTCACGTTCGTCACCAAGACGCCGCCCGCCACCTTCCTCATCAAGAAGGCCGCCAACCTCAAGTCCGGCTCGAAGGAGCCCGGCAAGGTTTCGGCCGGAAAGATCGCGCGCTCGAAGCTGACCGAGATCGCCGAAGTCAAGATGAAGGATCTCAACGCCAACGATCTCGAAGCGGCAACCCGCATCATCGAAGGCTCGGCCCGCGCGATGGGTCTCGAAGTGACGGAGGGCTGATCTGATGGCCAAGATTACCAAGAAGCAGAAGTCGCTGACCGAAAAGCTGGGCGACAACATGAAGCTCTACGCCGTTGGCGAAGCGCTCCAGACCCTGCGTGACCTCAAGACCACCAAGTTCGACGAGACCATCGAAGTCGCGATGAACCTGGGCGTCGATCCGCGCCACGCCGACCAGATGGTCCGTGGCATGGTCTCGCTCCCGGCCGGCACCGGCAAAACCGTCAAGGTCGCCGTCTTCGCCAAGGGCGACAAGGCGGACGAAGCTCTCGCCGCTGGCGCCGACAAGGTTGGTGCCGAAGACCTCATGGAAGACATGCAGGCCGGCAACCTCGACTACGACCGTGTCATCGCCACCCCGGACATGATGGGCGTCGTTGGCCGTCTCGGTAAGCTGCTGGGTCCCAAGGGCCTCATGCCGAACCCGAAGCTGGGCACCGTCACCCCGAACGTGACGCAGGCCGTGAAGGACGCCAAGGGCGGCCAGATCGAGTTCCGCGTCGAGAAGCAGGGCATCATCCACGCCGGCATCGGTAAGATGTCGTTCTCGGATGAAGACATCCAGAAGAACTTCGCCGCGTTCGTCGACGCCATTGTCAAGGCGAAGCCCTCGGGCGCCAAGGGCAAGTATGTCCAGAAGATCGCGCTGTCCTCGTCGATGGGCCCCGGCCTCAAGATCGACACCGCGCAGGTCCAGGGCGCCTGAGCTCACCACTTGCACACGATCGTGTGAGCCTTTTCAGTGAGGCTTGCGCGTTCTGAACACGAAAACGGCCGGCAAGGATTGTCCTTGTCGGCCGTTTTCGCATGTCCGGCTTAGGGCATCTCCTCCTCGTCACGCACGACAGGCGGTGCGAGCGGGTCGGGCAAGGTCGCGCTCCACTCGAAGTGGGTGGCGTTTTCGCGCACGACGGGGGCTTCGCGTCCAGCTCGAGGCTGGAGGAGGCGGTCGATGGGCTCCATCACGATGCGCACCGGGTGGCCCGCGTAACGCGCGATTCCGGGGAGACGCGAATCCGGATCATAGGGCGCGCGGTCGGTCAGTGTGGTGATCGAGAGGATCCCGGCATCGCGCAATAGCGCGGCCTGGCGCAGGTAGATTTCCGCCTCCGCCTGGGCTGCGGCCGTGCGCGCGTTGAGCAGATCGTTGGTGACCTGAAGTACGTCGCGCAAGGTGCGGATGCCCGCGGTCTCCTGACGTGAAACGCCGTCCACGGCGCGTTCGCCCGCCTGCACGGCAGCGCGGTATCGCGGAAGCGACGCCTCGGCGGCCTGAAGGCGGCTCCAGTTGGCGGCGAGTGTCTCGCGCATGGTTCGGCGGGCTTCCTCGACGAACTGCTGGTCGGCCAGGTTCGCCGCGATGGCCTGGCGCAGGGCTGAGGATTGCAGCCCGCCGGAATAGAGCTGGAGCGTCAGCCGTACGCCCGCGCTCACCGCCTCTTCGCGCACGGTGTTCTGGTAAGGGGAGAGTGGAGAGCGCGAAAGGGCGGAGAAGGCGCTGACCTGGGGGCGCATCTGGGCCCGTGCGGCGCGCACCTGCGCCCGCGAGGCTTCGGCTGTTAGCGTGGCGGATGCCAGGTTGGGGTTGTACCTTTCTCCGGTCACGTAAAGCGTTTCCAGCGTGGCCAAGGTAGGCAGCGGCGGCGGGGGCGCGAGGTCCTGCGGATAGTGGCCGACGAGATGGCGATAACGCGCCGCGCTCGCCTCGACCGTTGCGCGGGCTTCGATCACGCGTCCGGCGGCAAGTTCGAGTCGGTTGGCGGTCTGCTCCAGATCGGGCCGGGTGGAGTCGCGCAGGGCGTAGCGCGCGGCGATGACATCGTTCTGGCCACGCAGCAGTTCGTAGTTTTCGACCGCAATGGCATAGAGTTGAGTGTCGCGGCGCACGCCGACATAGGAGGATACGACGTCGAGCAGGAGTTGCTGGGTCTGCCCGCGCAGTGCCTCACGCGCAGACAGACGTGTTGCTTCGGCTGCATCAATTCCTGCGGCCAGGCGTCCGGATGTGAAGAGCGGTTGGTTCAGCGATAGCTCCACACTGGATGCAAATCCCTGGTCTTCGGCGGGCAGTGCGGTGCCACGGGTGCGCGCCGCCGTGAAGGTGTGCTGCGCGGAGAGCGCCAGGCTGGGGCCGTAGGCGGCACGGGCCTGGACTACGAGTTCATCGCTGGCGGCAACAAGATCCCGGTTCCCCTGCAATTGCGGATTGCCCGCGTAGGCCGAGGCAAGCGCTTCGGCGAGGGTTTCCGCACGGCTCTGGGGCGCGGTCAGCGGTAGCGAGAGGGCCAGCAGGCATGGCAGCGAACGGGCGGGCATTCGGCGCAAGGGCAAGCGAAGGAGCAAGGCAGATCCCCTCTGTCGGGCGGCTGGGAATTCGAGCGGGCCCCTATTCAATCCGTAACAGAGGTGTTCGCGGTGTCGGTGTACGTTGTGGGCTGTTCTAATGCAGCGCGAGATAGTTCCAGACAGGACGCAACTATGAATCGACTGGATTGGGGCGGCCCTATTGGGGGCGGGAAGCGCCACGTGGGTGAAGAATACTTGAGCGGAGGTCCGCCATGTTGAACCCGTTCGGACGCCTTTCGCAGGACCTGCGCGACGCCCTGAGCGGGCTTGGGCGCGTAGCTCCGGTCGTTCTGATTATCAGCAGCGTCTACAATGTCCTGCTGCTCTCGGGTTCGTTCTTCATGCTCCTGGTCTACGACGATGTGCTGCCCAGTCGCTCGCTTCCCTCGCTGTTCAGCCTGCTTGCGCTCGTGCTGCTCGCCTACGTGTTCCAGGCCGTTCTCGATGTCGTTCGCGGGCGGATCATGGTCCATGTCGGATCGCGCTTTCTGGAGGAAACCAGCGGGCGTGTGCTCGACATCCTCGCTCGCTTCGAGCTGTCCCGTGGCAGCCTGCCCAACGGCCCTCAGGTGGTTCGCGATGCCGACACCGTGCGGGGCTTCCTGTCTGGGCCGGGCCCTCTCGCGCTTGTCGATCTGCCCTGGATCCTCGTCTATCTGGCGGTCCTCAGCGTGTTCCACTGGAGCCTGGGGCTGCTTGCGCTGATTGGGGTGGGCGTGCTGGTCACGTTGATGGTAGCCAACAACCGCTCCACAGGCCCGCTCGCGCTCGAGACGATGAAGGCGGGCGCGCGGCGCTCGGCTCTGGCCGAGGCCACCTTGCGCAACGCCGAGACGCTGAAGGCCCTGGGAATGGCGCCGTCTCGCCGGGATGAGTGGACCGAAGCCGAGGTGGCATACCTGCGCGCAAACGAAGCCTTCTCCGCACGCGCCAGCACGCTGTCGGGGGCGACCAAGGCGTTCCGCATGTTCCTCCAGTCCGCCACCCTGGCACTCGGCGCCTATCTCGTGATCGAAGGGCAGGCGACAGGCGGCATCATTATCGCCAGCTCGATCCTGTCCTCGCGCGCGTTGGCGCCGGTGGAGCAGGTGATAGCCCATTGGAAATCTATGGTCGCCTGCGGCCAGGCGCTGGGGCGCATGCGCGAGCTGATGGAAGCCGTCCCCGCGCAAGCCGAACCGCTGGGGCTAGAGCCCCCGCGCGAGAATTTGCGCGTGCAGGGGCTGACCGCTGGACCTCCGGGGCTCAAGCGGGTGACCCTCGCCGAGGTGCGTTTCTCCTTGAAGGCTGGGGATGCGCTGGCCGTGGTCGGGCGCAGCGGATCGGGCAAGACCACGCTGGCGCGCGTGCTGTGCGGGGTCTGGAGCCCTTTGCGCGGTGCGGTGCGGCTCGATGGGGCGACGCTGGATCAGTGGTCGGCGCCGCAGATCGCACAGTTCATGGGCTACGTGCCTCAGAAAATCGAGCTGTTCGAGGGCACGATTGCCCAAAATATCGCGCGCTTTCGCACTGATGCGGACCGGGACAAGGTCCTGGCGGCGGCCCGTGCGGCAGACTGCCACGAACTGATCGTGCGCCTTGAAGGAGGCTATGACGGACGGATTGGTCCGGGCGGAGGAAGTTTGTCGGCCGGGCAGCAGCAGCGCATCGCGCTAGCCCGCGCACTCTACAGCGATCCTTTCCTCGTGGTCATGGACGAGCCCAACAGCAATCTCGACCACGAAGGTGAAGCTGCGTTGGCCCACGCCATTGCGGCGCTGCGCGCGCGCGGGGGAATCGCCATCGTCATCGCGCACCGCCCCGCTATCGTTTCACAGGTGAGCCACATCATGGTGATGAATGGTGGACGCGTCGAACGCTTTGAAACCCGGGCGGAGTTCGAGGCGCGCGTGCGCTCGGGCAAAGAGGCGTCGACCACGGCCAAGGCCAGCAAGAGGGCAGGTGGCAATGCTGCGGGCGGTGAGGCCGCACAGGCGCTGCGCACGGTGCGCATGGAAGAGGAGCTCGATCAGTGAACGTGCATTCTTCCATGCTCGATCCCGTTCCGCTGCACGGCGAAGAACCTCTCGCGCGCGCGCCAAAGGCGAGGGGGGAGCGACGCCTGGCGCGGCTGTCCTACCTCGGGTTGGGGACGGTCGGCGCTCTGGTGGTGGGCGGGCTCGGGCTCGTGGCCTTGCTCCCCATGGCCGGCGCGGTCATCGCGCCGGGCACGGTGACCGTGGAAACCCACGTGAAAGAGATTTCCCACCCTTATGGAGGGGTGGCCTCCGAAATCCTCGTCCAGGACGGCGATGCGGTGCGCAAGGGCCAGCCTCTGGTCAGGCTGGATGACAGTGTGACAGGGGCCTTCGCCACTTACGCGGGACTGGAACTCGATCAGTTGGTCGCGCGTGCGGCGCGCTTGCGGGCGATCCAGGCGGGCGCGCGGAACATCGATTTCCCTGTGGAACTGCGTGCACGTTCAAGCGAACCGGGGGTGGCGCGGGCGATGGAGGACGAACGCCAGAGCTTCGAGCTGGAGCGACGTGCCCGTGCCGACCAGTTGGGTCAGCTGCGCGCGCGCGTGGTTCAGACACGCGCGGATGCCGATAGCTATCGCAGCCAGTTGGGCGCGCTGGGGGAGCAGGAGCAATTGATCCGGCAGGAACTGGACCAGATGCGCGCGCTTTATGCCGATCGTCTGACCACGCTTGACCGCCTCAACGCTCTCGAGCGCTCGGCTGTCGGTGTACGTTCTGAGCGTGAAGGGGCAGGATCCGGTCTGGTGCAGGCCCGCGCGCGCGTCGGTGAATTGCAGATGCAGATGGCGGGCCTCTCCAGCCGTGCGCGCAGCGAGGCGGCGCTGGAACTGGCCCAGGTCGAAGCGGCCATCGCGCAGCGTCGGCGCGAGACGGCCGAGGCCCGCGACCGCGCCGAGCGAACGGTGATCCGTGCGCCGCAGGATGGGCTTGTCGACAAGCTCACCGTGCGGACCCTGGGAAGTGTGGTGCCGGCGGGCGAACCCCTGATGGAGATCGTTCCCGAAGCCGACCGTCTGGTTGTGCGCGCGCAAGTGCGACCCGTGGATATCGATCAGGTCGTGTCGGGCGGCGTCGCCCACGTTCGCTTCTCCGCGCTCAATGTGCGCACGACACCCGAACTTGAGGGCAAGGTGACGCATATCGCCGCGGACAGTTCCCTGGATCGAGTGACCGGGGCCACGTACTATCCGGTCACTATCACCATTTCGGATGCAGAGTTCGACAAGCTTGAGAAGGCCCGTATTTCTGTGGGTATGCCTGTCGACGTCTTCGTGCAGACCGAAGAGCGAACGATCCTGCACTACATTATTAGGCCGCTTTCGGATCAACTCCGGCGGGCGCTGCGCGAGTAGGTGCGATACCTCAAGGACATTCTTCTTAGGTTGAAACCGAAAGGTCGATGGCCATGACGGCATGTCCCGCCAGCAGCGAACGGATCGAAGGTACACGGCGCACCGCTGCATCGGCAGAGGTTGGCCCCGCCGTCACGGGCCGCTGGGGATGGTGGATTGGCGGTGCGAGCCTTGCGTTGGGGGGCGTCGCCATGCCCGTCGGTGTGCAAGCGCAGAGCCTGGGGGCGGGATGGGCGCTCGATGGCACGCCGTCGCTGGACCGTCCCGGGGTTGCGGGCAACCGTATAGAGCCCGGGTTCGAGGCTACACCCCTGCATGTGGGCTCGTTCCTGCTTGAGCCCAGGATCTCGGCCATTTGGGGTTACGATGGCAACGTCTTCAACGAACCTGACGCGCGCCGTGATGCGGCGTTGGTTGTGGCGCCTCGCCTCAACGTCGCGCTCGACGATTCTCGGCATCGCGTGAATGTGGTTCTGTCCGGTCGCTTGCGCCGTTTCGCACTGACCGGGACGGAGAACAGCGACGCGTACGGCGCGCGCGGCAATGGTGGCTTCGCTCTTGGCCCCAATGTGCAGTTCGACGTGACACTGGAAGCTGCCCGGCAGATCGAACCGCGCAGTTCCTCGGGCGCGGCGATCAATGCGCGTGAGCCGGTGAGTTACCACGGTCTTGGCGGGGACGCGGGCCTGCAGTTCGACCTAGGCCGTTTGCGGCTGTCCGCTCGGGCCGGCTATCGCCGTGTGTCCTACAACGATCTGGATTTGCGGGACGGGGATACCCGCGACCAGTCCTTCCGCGATACGCAGGCAGTGTCGGCCGATCTGCGAATTGCTTACGATCTTTCGGGATTTCTCTCCACCTTCGTCCAGGCGCGGGGCGATACGCGCCATTCGTTCCGCGCCGCGCCCGAGCAGGCGCGCGATTCGCGTGGCGGGGCTATCACTGCAGGCATCAAGGGCGAAATCATGCCTCTGGTCTCGTTGGAGGTGTCCGCTGGCTACCAGGTGCGCGATTACGACAATCCTGACTTCCGCGATTTTCAGGGAGTTGGCTTCGCCCTCGAGGGTGAGTGGTACACAACCCCCTTGCTGACCATGCAACTGCGCGCCGAACGCCGTTTCCGCAACAGCGGCAACAGGGAAGTGGCAGGCATTCTGGCAGATACGCTCACTGCAACCGTATTCTATGATCCGACGCGGCGCTTGCGCCTGTCGTTCGCGGGGGAAGTCGCTAGGGATAACTACCGCGACGTCTCCACGCGCGCGCGCCGTGTGCGCGCCGATCTGCAGGTGCAGTATCGTATCAACCGGCACGTCGCTCTCGCCGGACAGATCTACTGGCGCGACCAGCATGTGACCGGAACGCCGCTCGTCAACGCATTCACCGCATTCGGAGCGGGCCTGGGACTGACGATCACCCCATGACCGCATGGAACACACCAGCCAGGGAGCCTGTCGCTTGAACCTGCCCGCCCTTTACGAGCCGCAAGGCCGACCGCCGCAGCTTCTCGCCCGGGATACCGGGACCTACCGTGAGGAGGATGGCGAGGACGCCATCTCGGTACGCTTTCTTTTCGCCATGCTCATGCGGCGCCGGGAGGTTGTGGTACTCACCCTGGCCCTGTGCATAATGCTGGCTCTTGTCTTCACCTCGGCGCAGTCCCGCATCTATTCGGCGAGCGCGGACGTCGTCATGATTACTGGCGATACCCAGATTGCTCCCGAGGACGAAGGGGAGGCCCGGGAAGGGCCAACCCGGGCCGAGGATGTGGAAACACAAATCCAGTTGATCCGCTCGCGCGATATGGCCGGCCAGGTCCTCGAAGCGACCGGATTGCAGGAGGAGGCATCCTTTCGAGCCGATGTGCTGGAGCCTCGCTCGATGCTGGATAACCTTCTTGCAACGGTAGGGCTGTCGGACAGACAAGGGGGAAGCCAGGACATCGACGCGGTGAGCCTGCGTGAGCGGGCGATCACCTATCTGATCGAGCGCATCCATGTCATCCGGGTGGGCAACTCTTTCAACCTGCGGATCCAATTTTCCGACGTGGACCCCACGCGCACAGCGCAGATCGTCAATACCTACGCACGGCTCTACACGCTCGATGACCTGCAGGAACGGGCACGCGGCAGCGCGGAAGCTGCAAAAACCCTGCGCGAGAAGGTTGCGGAACTGAGCGAGACGGCAAACGCAGCCTTTGCCAAGGTTCAGGCCTACCGCGTGGCCAATGGCCTGATTTCGTCCTCGGCGACCGGGCTTACGGAGCAGGAAATTTCTACGTACAACCAGCAGGTGGCCAGCGCCCGCGCCGAGGCGGCGCGCGACGCAGCTGCTCTGCAAAGCGCGCGCTCGCAGATGGCAGCCGGCGGAGCGGGCAACGTCGGTTCTGCAGCGTCCTCCCCGGTGGTCGCTTCGCTGCGTGCCCAGCGTGCGCAACTGGTGACGCGTGAACGCGACCTTTCACAGCGCTACTTCGATGAAAATCCCGAACTGGTGACGGTGCGGCGCCAGATTTCGGATCTCGACACACAGATCACTGCCGAGGTCAATCGCTCGTTGCAGGCCCTGTCCACCCAGGCTCGCGCCTCCGCGCAGCGCCTGTCTTCGCTGCTCGCCAGTCGCAATGGGACGCGCGCGCAACTCGGGGCGGACAACACCGCGCTGGTGGAACTGGCCAGTCTCGAGAAGAAGGCCGATGCAGCCCAATCGCTCTATCGCAGCTATCTGGAGCAGCTCAACAAGGTGGTCGCGGGTAGCGGTACGGAACGCCCGGCCGCGCGTCTCATCTCGGCGGCCAACGTGCCCGGAGTGCCGGTGTCCCCCAACCTCGCGCTCAACCTGGCTCTGGGCGCGGTGGCTGGCATCTTCGCGGGCGCACTGCTGGCGATCGTATCGGAGATTTCCTACCGCGGTTTCACCACCATGGAGGATGTCGAGAAGCGCCTGAACGTGCCGGGCCTTGGCGCAATCCCGGCCTTTGCAACTGTCCAGCCACACAGCGGCTCGCCGCTTGATACCGTGCGCGACTTCCCGGATGGGGCCTTTTCCGAAGCCTTGCGCAACGTGATAGTCTCGGTGCGTTACCTCACCGGGGGATCGGGCCGCGTCATTGCTCTCGCCTCATCCGTGCCGGGTGAAGGCAAGTCCACGCTATCGGCGTGCCTGGGGCGCTCGTTGGCTGCGGCGGGGGAGAAGGTGGTCGTGGTCGACTGTGACGTGATCCGCATGCAGCTGAGCCGCATGTTCGCTTTCGATCACGGGCAGCCGGGCCTGATGGAGGCGCTGGCCGCAGAAGACAGTCCGATCCCGTGCTACAAGGAGCCGGAATCGGAAATGCGGATCGTTCCGATTACCCGTGCCTTCGCAAAGGGGGAGCGGCTGACGGAGAGGGGGCGCTTTGCCCTGCTGGTCGGGCGGCTGCGCGAGGACTATGATGTGGTCCTGCTCGACTGCCCGCCGGTCCTGCCGATCGCCGAGACGCGGGATATCATCGCCTGTGCCGATGCGACCTTGCTGGTGGTGGGGTGGCGCAAGACTACCGACCGGGTTGTCAGGGCTGCGATGCGGCTGCTGCCTGCGCGGGCGCGCAAGAACCTGGGCGTTGTCCTCAACAAGGTCGACATGGAAAAGCAGGTGCGCTTCGGTGGGGATGACGCGGCCAGCTTCTACACACAGTATGCGGGGTATTACCGGTGAGCGGCGCACAGCCAGCTTTTTCGGGGCGCGTGGCTCTCGTCCACTACTGGCTGGTGGGCATGCGGGGCGGCGAACGTGTTTTGGAGCGGCTCCTGCGTCTCTTTCCCCAGGCCGATATTTTTACCCATGTCTACGATCCGGCACGTATGTCTGGCGCCTTGCGCGGAGCCCACGTGCAGGAAAGCTTCATCGGGCGCCTGCCGGGGGCGCGCAAACACTACCAGAAGTATCTGCCGCTTATGCCGATGGCGCTCGAGGAACTCGACCTGCGTGCCTATGACCTTGTCATCAGCAGCGAATCCGGTCCGGCCAAGGGCGTCATTACGCGCAATGACGCGCTGCACCTTTGCTACTGCCACTCCCCCATGCGCTACCTTTGGGATCACTACCAGGACTACAAGTCGGCGGCCGGACGGCTTGGCCGGATGCTGATGCCCGCAATGTTCCACCGCCTGCGCCAATGGGATGTCAGCTCGGCGCAGCGCGTCGACGCGATCCTCGCCAACAGCCGTTTCATCGCCCGGCGCGTCGGCAAAGTCTGGGGGCGCGAGGCCGAGGTTGTGCATCCACCGGTAAGCGTATCGGAATTCGCGCCATCCTTGCAGGTTGGTAACCGCTACCTCTGGGTCAGCCAGATGACTCCCTACAAGCGCGCCGATGTCGCGCTGGAGGCCTTCAACCGCATGGGCGTGCCCGCGCTCATGGTGGGCGATGGGGAGATGGTGCGGGAGATCGAGCAACGCGCCGGTCCCAATGTGGAGGTACGCAGACGGCTCAGCTTCTCCGAACTGAAGGACGCCTACGCGACATGCCGCGCGCTGGTATTCACGCCGGAGGAGGACTTCGGGATTGTTCCGGTGGAGGCCAACGCCAGCGGCAGGCCAGTGATCGCTTTCGGGCAGGGCGGGGTTACGGACTCGATCGTGCACGAAAAGACCGGCCTGTTCTTCCCCGAGCAGAGCGTTGAGTCGCTGTGCGACGCTATCAGTCGGTTCGAGCGGTGGGAGGCAGATTTCGATCCGGCTCAAGCCGTTGCGAACGCACAGCGCTTCGCACCTGAGGTATTCGATGCGGGCATCTTGTCTGCGGTGGAGAAGCTACGCGCGCGTGGGCCGATGGCCACGCCGGCGATGACATGAGAGGAAGGGGACGGATCATGCAGTTTCGTTTGGGGATGGCGCTGAGCTTTCTTGCGCTTGCAGGATGTGGTGTGCAGGTCAGCCGGGAACTTCCGAGCGTGGGAGTGGTGGAATACCGCCTGTCCCCGGGCGATCAGCTGCACCTTGAAGTCTTTCGCGAGGAATCGCTCAGCGGAGATTACGTGGTGAACGATGCGGGTGCGATCACATTGCCCATGGCGGGGGACTTTCTGGTCACGGGCAAGACCTTGGCACAGGCGCGCGCCGAATTGGAGGCTCTACTCGCGGGGGGGTACGTCCGCGAAGCCAGGGTCAATCTCACGATGGCAGAATACCGCCCGGTCTTCATCCTGGGCGAGGTGACCCGGCCCGGTGAATATGGCTATGCCCAGCGCATGTCCGTCCATGCCCTTGTCGCGAAGGCAGGAGGCTTCACCTATCGCGCCAACGAGAAGGTCGTTTACATCCGGCACGCGCTGGAAGGGGAGGAAACGGCTTATGCACTGACCAGTGCGGCGGCGGTGATGCCGGGAGATACGGTGCGCATCGGCGCGCGCTACTTCTGAGATGCGAAAGCTGGACTCCTGCCTGAAGTCGGCGCAGGATTTCTTTCCGGGGGGAGGACGCGGCGTGGGACCCAGGCCCGAACGAGTGGTCGTTCTGCACGATTTCAGCGAAGTGCTGGGTGGGGCATCCCATCTGGTCCAGGTGCTGATTGGGCAATTGCGGGCGCGGGGCATTCCAGTCACCTTCATTGCCGGGGATACGGGCGCCCACTTCATGCGTGAGGATGTCGCCTTCATGCCGTTGGGTGGAAAGGACTTGCTGGCGCATTCCCGGCCTGGTGCGTTGGCGGTGGGGCTTCACAATCCGGTAACGTCGCGCAGCGTGCGGGAATGGATCAGGATGTATGATACGCCCGGCACGATCTATCATCTGCACGGCTGGTCCAAGGTTCTCTCGCCGTCTGTTTTTGTAGCTCTCAAGCCGGTCGCACGGCGTCTTGTCCTGCACGCGCACGACTATTTCAATGCGTGCCCCAACGGAGGGTTCTTCGATTACCGGGAGGAGCGGGATTGCGAGTTGGAGCCCCTGTCGCGGGCGTGTCTGGCACGTCGCTGTGACAAGAATTCCCAGGCGCAGAAGCTCTGGCGTGTCGGGCGCGAGGCGCTGCGCCGATACTGGCTGGATGGAGCTGCGAACGTGGCCCGGATGCTGCTGATCCATCCCGGCCAGGCGCGGCTGTTCCGACAGGGGGGATGGCCCGAAGACAGGCTTCATGCGGTTCGCAATCCGGTGACGCCGCCCTGCCATGCGCGCGTGCGGGCCGAGGCCAACCGCGGGGTTCTCTTCCTTGGACGGATTTCGCGTGAGAAGGGCGCGGATCTCGCCGCTCTGGCTGCGAAGGAGGCGGGCGTGCCGATCACGTTCGTGGGCGAAGGTGCCGATGAAGCGGCATTACGTGCGCTTCATCCTGGCGCCCGCTTCCTCGGGCGACTCGATCGCGACGGCGTGGCACAGGCCATGGCCCAGGCGCGCGTGGCGGTCATGCCCAGTCGTTGGTCAGAGCCATTCGGTCTCGTCGCGCTCGAGGCGATCGGATCGGGCCTGCCCGTTATCGCCAGTGAGCGGGCGCTGGTGGGACCGGAGATCGCAGAGGCCGGATTCGGGCTCGCGCTCGATACGGCGGATATCACGCAGTTCGCTGCAGGCATCGCGAAACTGCATGCCGACGATGCGCTTGCCCGAGAGTTTTCCGAAGCTGGCCGGGCCCACTACCGCGACCTGTGCCACGGCCCGGAAAGCTGGGCCGACGCCGTAGTCGATCACTACGGACACGTATTGCGGCAATCGTGGGATATGGGATCCGCCCTACAAGGCTGAGCTGCGGATTGGGCAGTGATGTTCGAGGCAGGAAGGATGATCCGAGTGCCATCGCCCTCCAAAGCCTCGATATGATCGCCTGCCTCAAACCAAACTGCCTCCGGAAAAAAACCGAGACGCTTCACCGTCTTGGTTGAGAGGTGAGGTGGCCGACTAGGGGGTGACGCCTTGTCGCCTTTTGTCTTTTTCCGGCCTCTCTTATCGGAACCGTGCGGTCACGCCTAGCCAAAGGCTGGCCGGATCAATGACGTATCCCGAGGCGCTGTAGTCGAGCCGCTTGTTGAAGAGGTGTCTGGATACCACGATGCAGGCTGAACTCGGGGCAAATGCGGTAGGTGCCGCCATTATCGACCGTGGGGAAGGACGCGGCGAAGACGTTCGTGCCGCTGATCTGCGCTTCCGTGACCGCTTCCTTGGCGCGATAGATGGCGCAGGCGCAGGCGCAGGCGCAGGCGCAGGCGCAGGCGCTCAGGCGTGTGTTCGGGCCCCCGTTGAGCGAGGCAGGGGCCTGCTCTTTAGGCATGTCGTTGAGCGCGTGGCCCGCGTTGCCGCCGATGATCTGCTCGGAATCGGTGAGCGTACCGCTGGTGGTCAGGCGCAGTGTCAGCGTTAGGCTGAGGTTGAGCGTGACCTCGATGCCGCGCACGCGGGCCTCGTCGATGTTGACGTAGGCCGTCGTAGGACGGTCAATGGAGCTCAGCAGCCCGTCGATAGACCGTACCCATCCGGTGAAGCTTTCGATTACCCACAAGTGGTCGCCCGCGTGATTCCCGTGAGCGCATTGCGGTTGAACCCCCTGTTTCGGCTGTGATTCCTGCTCAGGCACGGAACCTGGGGGGGGGGGCGTGCCATGGCGCGAACGACGGAGATGAAGCTGAGGCCTGGATCGACGGAGAAATAGACAACACCGGGTTCGGCGATGCTCGGCTTGGTAATCGGCTGCGCAAACTGATGTGCAGCTTG
>NZ_VIRF01000036.1 GCF_008107685.1 Novosphingobium sp. BW1 | reverse complement strand
GTTCTGATAGAGTTCCACTCTCTTCATCCTCCACCCCCGCCCAAAAACGGAGGTCTAGCAGGACTGGCCCCTTTTTATCCCGGGGATGCCCGCCGACGACTGGCCCCTTTTATTGCCGGTGTTCTCAGAGGCTGCTGCGCAGCCGATTTTGTCTGTTTCTGCGCAACAAAATCGGTTCCTCCGCCGCCGCTTCGCAGCGCTTCCGGCTACGCCTCCAGCGGCCCTGACAGCCGCTCCGCCACCCGTCTCCGGACGGTCTGTCCTCAATGATGAGGACGTCAAGCGAAGGAGGCGATCATGACCATATTTCATACCATCGGTGCCGCATCGGACCGCGTGATGGCAACGCTCGTGGCCGGGCTCGAAATCGAGTTCGGACGGGGCGCAGGTGAGGCGCTGGCGCAGCGGTTCCTGGAGGCCGAGGAGAGCGATTTCCTGTGGGATGCACGGGTGTCGGAGCGTTGGCTCGGGGCATATGAGAGCAACGACGAGGAGGATTTCGAGCTCGACCGGGTGGCGATCATGGGCCGGCTGGATGGCCGCTGGTTCGTCGCGGTGAGCATCGTCGATGGCGACGGAAACCCGCACGGATTGATGGGGCGGCGCGGCTTCGGAAGCGAACGCCAGGCGCGCGAAGCATTCGCGGTCACGCATTGATCACGGCATGCGAACGCCGGGGCGTTGGTGCTGGACAAGCATCGGCGCTCCGGCTTCTTTTTGCCTCGGCTCGGGCGACATGGGCGAACAGCGGGTTAGCGGAAAATGGGGAAAAGCAGCGGTACGGCCGGGAGAGTGGCGTAAGGCAAGATAAAGCTATGGCACTGCGTTTCCATAAGCCTTTGTCTGCACATCGTAATTTTCCCAGATCGACGGCACTGCCCTTGATATGCCGGTGCCATCGCCGCGAAATCGGCGGGATTCCGCCACGTTTAGTGGCACCGGTTTTCATCTGTTCCCGCGCGGGTCATGCTCGCCCGCCCAAGCCATTCGAAAGCAGGAAAATGGCCCACGACGACAGTTTCGAACCCCGCCTCGGGCGCCAGCGCAGCCAGGGCGTCAAGCGCCCCCGGCGCTATCTCGGCCGCGTGCTCGCCGCCGCCAATCTCGCGCGCGGCGGCGAGATTGGAAGCAGGCCTGCCAGCGCCAGCTTTACCGGCAGCCGGATCGGACGCGGCGCGGGCGTGGGCCGCATACTCGCCAGTCGCCGTGGCCATGGCGCCGCGAGCCGGCGCCGCGTCATCGTCAAGACGAGCGTAGTAAAGCTCGCCGGCAAGGGCGCGTCGGCCGCCACCGCGCACTTGCGCTATCTCCAGCGCGACGGCACCACGCGGGAGGGCGAACGCGGCGCGCTCTACGGCCGCGACGCCGATGTCGCCGACGGCAAGGCATTCGGCGAGCGCGGAGCCGGTGATCGCCATCAGTTCCGTTTCATCGTTTCACCGGAGGACGGCGACCAATATGACGACCTCAAGCCCCTGACCCGGCAGCTGATGAACCGGCTCGAAGAGGATCTCGGGACCAGGCTCGATTGGGTCGCGGTCGATCACTTCAACACCGGCCATCCGCACACCCATATCATCGTGCGCGGGAAGGACCAGCGCGGTGCCGATCTCATCATCGCCCGCGACTATATGACGACCGGCATTCGCGAGCGTGCCGCCGAGCTGGTCGACCTCGACCTGGGACCGCGCACGCACCGCGAAATCCTGCAGGGGTTGCGCGCCGAAGTGGAGCAGGAGCGGCTGACCTCGATCGACCGGGCCTTGCTCAAGGGCGCGGACGCCGACCGGGTGGTGGTGAGCCACGGGCGCGATACCTTCGACCAGACGCTGCGCGCCGGCCGACTGGCAAAGCTGTCGCGCCTGGGCCTGGCGGAGTCGCTCGGCGCCGGTCGCTTCCGGCTTGCACCCGACCTCGCCGACACGCTGCGGCGCCTGGGCGAACGCGGCGACATCATCCGCACGATGCAGCGTGAGTTTTCGCGCGCCGCCGTTCAGCGGGCGCCGGCCGACCAGGCGATCTACGATCCCGCCGCGCCCGATGCGCGTCCGCTGGTCGGCCGCGTGCTGGCGCGCGGGCTCGCCGACGAACCTGCCGATCGTCATTACCTGATTATCGACGGCACCGACGGGCGCAGCCACTATGTCGCGACGGGCCGAGGGGCGGAAATCGAAATGAGTTTGCCACAAGGTGCGATCGTGCGGATCGAACCCGTCAGGCCGACGGTGAGGGAGGTCGATCGCACCATTGCCAGCATCGCTGCTACCAATGGCGGGCGCTACGATGTGGATACCCATCTGCGCCACGATCCGACCGCGACCGAAGCCTTCGCCGAGACCCACGTCCGGCGGCTCGAAGCGATGCGACGGACGGGCGGCTTCGTCGAGCGTGAGCCGTCGGGGCGCTGGATCATCGCGCCCGATCACCTCGATCGAGTGGAAGCCTATGAGGCGGCTCGCCTGCGGGACCGTCCAGTCGCGATCTCCTTGCTGTCGGCACAACCGATCGAGCGGCTGGTCGATGCTGACGCCGCAACCTGGATCGACCGAGAGCTGGTGTCGGGCACGCCCGAGCCCCTGCGCGATGCCGGGTTCGGTCACGACCTGCGCGATGCTCAGGCGCGCCGCCGGCAGTGGCTGGTGGCGCAGGGATTTGCCGAAGAAGCTGGCAGCGGCAGAACGTTTCCGACTGGCATAATCGCGACGCTTCAGCGCCGCGAGTTGCTGCGCGTGGCGGGGGACCTTTCCGACGAGCTCCAGAAGCCGTTCCGGGAAGCGGCCGAAGGTACCCGCGTCGAGGGCGTCTATCGCCGATCCGTAGATCTCGTGAGCGGTCGGTTCGCGCTGATTGAACGGAGCAGAGATTTCACGCTCGTGCCGTGGCGCCCGGTGCTGGAGAAGCAGGTTGGAAAATCGGTCTCGGGATTGATGCGCGGCGACGGCATTAGTTGGTCGGTCGGCAGGGGACGGAACGGGCCGGGGATTTCGTGATCGTATGAAGGTTGCAAGCGTGCGCGATATTGGGTGAGAGCGGCTTAAAAGCAGTTGTCCAAAAGCTCGGGATGCGATCCGAACCTTTGCCCATCACTCATTTCCCGCCAAGATTAACTCGGCAAGCGAGTCTAGCTCCCATTTAGCACTCTGCCAGTCAAGCATGTGCTTGGTTAGCAAATCGAAAAATCGCTTGCTGTGGTTATGTTCGATCAGGTGGCAGAGTTCGTGTAAAATAACATATTCGATGCAGTGACGTGGCGCCCTTATCAGCGTAGGATTCAGGTAGATAACCCCTTCGGGCGAGCAACTTCCCCATTGCGTTCTCATACGCATAAGTTTCAACGGTGGTGGGGCGCTAATCCAACTCAGCCGCTCCGATATTTCGCCGACCTTCTTGCTCAAATATTCGGTGGCCCGATCACTATACCACGCATTCAGCCTGCGTCTTACGGCGGCTCGATCCGCCACTGGCAGCGAAACTTCGAGTTTGCCTCGCAAGAGTTTGACTCCCGAGCGCTGCGATTTGCTCTCATGGATAATGAGCTTGTGCCGCCTGCCAAGGTAGAAGTGGGTTTCGCCGCTTATATATTCGCGCGGCAGCGCCATTCGACGCGCGGCGATGGCTGCGTTGCGATGCTGGAAAATCCATCTTGCACGTCGCTGAGCCGCCGCCCTGATGTGCTCTACTTCCTTATCTTTGGGAGCTTCAATTTCCACATCACCGTTGGGGTAGACGTGGATGCGGATACGGCCCGTGACAGCAGCGGTTTGTCGAACGAGGCACGATACTTCTTGATCGCCGTATCGAACAATCATGCCTTCGCGCCATTACCACGAGCAAGGCCGACGCGGGTGACCTCGACAATCTTGTCGGTGATGACTTTGGCCTTCTCCAAGCCGGTCAAGCCGAAGAGACGCGGCAATAAGGCTTTACGGATGGCCGCTTCAATGTTTGCTGGATTCAGCGAATTTTCCGCGATGGCGTTCTCGACAAACTTCTCCATATCCAGCGCTGCGTGGATGAACTCCTCTTGTTCAACCGCTTCAGCGACCACGTCCCCCATCTCCAGCCGGATAATCCCAAAATAGGCGCTGGCGTGGCGGTGACCTTCGAGGTCTTTGGGCAGATCGTCGACGGTCTTGGCAGCGAGCTTTTCCTCCAAATCTTTGAACAGAACATACTGTTTGTAGGGGTGATCGAACAGCGCGGACGCCTCCGCAATGGCGCGCTTGAGAAGGTCGGAAAAAAATAGCTGCGCATAGGGATCGTCAGCCAATTCCTGCTCAATCGTCTTGCGCACTCTGGATCGGATGATATCGGTCTCGTTGCGGGTTTTCTCAGGAGACCAGGTTTCGGCGGCCGGTTGATTCCCAAGCTCGTTGACGATCAGAACGCCGCCCACGTTCTCCACGTCCTCACCCACAACATAGCGATCGACCAGCCTCCTGATCTGGTCTTCGTAGGCGCTGTAATCGACGGCTTCCTGTGCGTCCTGCTTCACGATCTTGCGAAGGTTGGTAAAGAACTTGAGGTCGCGCTTGTATTCCGCAATTTGCACCTCGGTGATCGATGTGTCTTCGAAGAAGGAACGCGATCCCAGAGCGATCTTCAAACACATGCCGTAGGCTGTCAGCGCCTCGTAGAAATCCTCCCTGATCTTCTGGTTCAGGTCGATAGGTGATCCGCCCTCGCTCTCGCGAGTCTGTGGCACCAGCAGCTGCCGATACTGCTCGATATCGGCCCTGTTCTTGACCGGCCTGAAAATCGCCCAGAGCTCGGCGTGGAGGCTTGGTAATCGCTTATACTCGGTGCTGACATCGGCATAGAGTTGATCAATGTCGTCGAGATCGAAGCCGCCCTGAGTGCGTTCAGCGAGGTCCTGATATTCCGTGAGCGCGGTATCCAGCGCCTTCAGAATGCCCCGATAGTCGATGAGCAAACCATACTTCTTTTGCTCATGCAGCCGGTTCACGCGGGCGATGGCCTGGATCAGATTGTGCTGTTCGAGCTTCTTGTCGATATAGAGGACAGCGTTGCGCGGTTCATCAAATCCAGTGAGCAACTTGTCGACCACGATCAGAATGTCGGGTCGGCCCTCGGTCGAGAAATCCTCGATAACTTGGCGCTCGTAATCCTCGGGCTCGCCACGCACGTTTTCCTTCCACCATTGCAGCACCTCGGGCAGCTCTGCCTCATCAACTTCCGAATGGCCTTCGCGGGTATCAGGGGGCGAAATGACGATGGCGCTGCTGACCAAACCGGTTGCATCCAGCGCCTTCTTGTAGCGGATGGCTGACCGCTTGGAATCGGTAGCCAGCTGTCCCTTCAGGCCGAGATCATCATCCTTGAAGTTTTCCTTGAAATGGGTCGCGATATCGAGTGCGATTAGATTGATCCGGTCGCCAGAGCCATAGACCGCGCCCTTGGTCCCGAACTTCTTCTTAAGATCGCCCCTTTGCTCATCGGAAAGGCCAGCGGTTACCTTCTCGAACCAGTTGTCGATCGCGCGCTCGTTCACGTCGAGGATCGGTTTCCGTTCCTCGTAGAGCAGCGGCGTCACCGTGCCGTCCGACACGGCGTCCTTCATTGTGTAGGCGTGAACGATCCGCCCGAACTTGTTGGCCGTCTTGTCGTCCTTCAGCAGCGGCGTACCGGTGAACGCAACATAGGCGGCGTTTGGCAGCGCCTTGCGCATCCGCTCGTGGTTCTCGCCGCCCTGGCTACGGTGGCCTTCATCGACCAGCACGATCATGTCCGCGCTGTTGTTGCGGCATTCGGCGTGGCGCGCGGCGCTGCCGAACTTGTTGATGATCGTGAAGATGATCCGCTCAGTTCCCTTGCCGATGCGCTTGGCCAGATCGCGGCCCGATTGTGCCTTGGCCCTCCCTGCATCCTTGGAGCCGATATCAGAACCGAAGGCTCCACCGGTCAGGAAGTTGCCTGCCAGCTGCTTTTCAAGATCGCGCCGGTCGGTCACCACGACCAGACGGCAGGCCTTCAGCCTGTCGTGGAGCAGCAGCGCCTTGCACAGCATCACCATCGTGAAGCTCTTGCCCGAACCGGTGGTGTGCCAAATCACCCCACCTTCGCGTGCGCCATCGGGCTTGACCCGGCTGATCTGGTCAAGCAGCGCGCGGATGCCGAAAAATTGCTGATGTCGAGCGACGATCTTGTCCACCTTGCGGTCGAACAGGACGTAAGAGCGGACAAATTCCAGCAGACGGTCAGGCGCGCAGAGGCCGATCATCAGTCGGTCCTGTGCGGTGACAGCCTGTTCGCCGCTCCACAGGTGCCGAAAGTGGTCACGCACTTCGCGCACATGGTTCTTCAGGATCGCCGCGCGCGGATCGATTTCCGTTACGGCGTTCTTGATCTGGCGGAAATGGTCCTCGGAAAACTCCTCTTCGCGCCATTGCGCCCAAAACTTGCGCGGGGTCCTGGTGGTGCCATAGCGTCCATCAGTCATGCCGATGGAGAGCAGCAGATGGGCATAGGCGAACAGGTGCGGGATTTCCTCCTGCCCCTGATTACGGATCGTTTGGCTGATCCCTTCGTCGACCATCGACTTGTTGGGATTGCCACTGTCGGGCCGCTTGGCTTCGATTACCAGCAGCGGGATGCCGTTGACGAAGCCGACGATATCAGGCCGCCGCGTGTGGGTTCCCGGGACGGCGAGCACCTCCATCTCATCACTGACAGCAAAGCTGTTCGCCAGCGGGCGCGCCCAGTCGATGATCGGAACGGTGACGCTATGCTTCTTGCCATCGACAAATTCGGTGACGGTGATGCCCAGTGTAATCGCGTTGTAGAGCTTCTCGTTGGCGGTGATCAGTCCTTCGTTGAGCGCGGGCGAGGTCAACTCACGGACGATCTGGTCGATCGCGTTGGTCGAAAGCGGGTAGGTTCGTCCCTTGTAGTCGAACGTCCGCCGCCGCAGCTGCTCGACCAGCACATCGCGCAGCACGACCCCCTGGTTGCCACCGCGCGCGGCGAGGCAGGCCTCGGGCGAGAGATAATCCCAGCTTAGCGAAACCAGCGTTGCGAGGGCCGGGATATGGGAGCTGTAAAGCTCGGCGGTATTTGGCGTCATTACGCGGCCAACTCGTATGGCCAGCCAAAATGGGTCGTGAGGCTGCCATCATCGGCAACTTTTACTACCATACGATAGCGGGTCCCCGCCGCACTATCCTTTACCGCCTTCGGACACCTCTTGATGGGCACCACCGTGTCCAGGCCCTGGCCAGGCAATGCACGTACCACATGGCCATTCGCATCGTCCTGCACTTCGACAAGGAACTGCTGGTGCTTTGAATGACCTCCCTTCGCCGGGCTTTCGTCGGGAATGAATGCTAACGCGCACGGCACGCGCATCACGTCAAGCCGCTGCATGTTACGCATGAGGCTGATTTTGGAAAAGAGCGGGAGATTGTCGGAAAGCCCGGCAGGGTCTTTGTGAGAGATTATCCCAAACACCACCCTGAAATCGAAATTCTCGAAGGGCGCAAGGTAGGTCGCTTGATCGTTCCCGCTCAGGCGGTCGACGACCAGCTGTTGCATCTTCGTCCGGGACGTCTCCTCCAGCTCGATCAACTCGATCGAGTTCACACCTTGATTGAACAGGTGACTGAGATGGGAAGAACGCGTCGAAATCTTGATGTGGTACAGCGATGCCCGGTGCCCGCATTTGGCGTCGCCATCCGCCTGTACGCTGTAGAGATCGCAAGGCTCGATATTGGTGCTTCCCGCCGGACTGATATCTGTTTGATCAAGGCAGATGAAGCGCCCCTGCCAGCCCGGAATGGCAGCGTTGTAGTTCCCTTCGCTGTAAACGGCTTTCCCGTCCTTCACGCCGTCGTGATTGTACGGGCACAGGTCAGTCGCTTCGCATTTCTCATCCAGATATGCCTTCAGCCTCGCGACGAAGCTCTTCTCGGCTTTGTACCAGTCCCCTTCATTAAGGTGGTACAGGACGGCCTCGCCCTGCGGCTCGGCATCAAAAATGAGGCTCCGAAAGACGCCGTATGTACGACCTGGCGCTCCCTCTACGTCGGTCAGGATCATTCGATAGGATTTGAGCTGGTCGATAGTCAGGGCGTTCAGATCGAAGTCTTCGCCCAGATAATCGTAAAAGGCTTCCATTGAGATGTCTGGATAGACCTCGCTGGTTCCGCCCGGACCTTGAAACATGCAGCAGGTGTTGTCCCGATAGTCGACAATGTCGGGAATTGTAAGCGTGGTGCTGCCATCTCGGGACTGCACAGATTCCAGAACGAGTTGATTGAGGCGGTTCACTTCAGCAGGATCGCGAACCGGAACGATGTTCTGGATGTTGGGGAACGTCTCCTTGTAATCTTCGCTGTCGTAGAGGGCGAGCAGGCGCGCACAGCGCTCTGCAAGCTCGCCCGGATCAATTTTCATGCTGATCTTGAGGCTCGCGGAGCCGGTCGCGTTGCTGAACAGGTCCTTGTATTCAGCCTTCACCTTGCCAGTCAGGCTCTTGATGATCTCGCTATTCCCGTCGAAATCAAGATAGGTCAGCTCGGTTGAGACCGGAACCTGCGTCCGCCTGCGGCGGGCAGGGCCAGGTTCGATCATATCTGCGCTCTTCAGTTCCTTGGGGTCGACACTGTTCAATGTCACGATCAGGCCGAAGTCGTATTCGTATGCCTCATCCTTCATGTGGTGCAGCACATGGCCGAATGTCAGTGCGAAGCACCGATCGCCAACGGGCAGGAAGAGGATTGCGCCCTTAAACTGCTGCCACAGCTCTTCCTGAATCCCGAAGTAGCTGCGCCACCACGGGTGCTTGCGTTCGGCATCAAGGATGAAAAGCGTTCCCCCATCGGGCAGAGCAGTTGCCCCTGCCGCCGGTTGAAGCTCGTGATCGTCTTCCAGTGCGTTGGTCGCGTCGAATCCGGCTTTCAGCAGGTAGATCGAAAAGGGACGAGATTTGCTCATCAGGCTTGCCTCCGCAGTTCGACGACCGCCAGGAACAGGCTGAACAGTTGTTCGGCTAGGCGCTCGGCCTTCTGCCAGGACATGCGCTGGGCGGTTGCGTCGAAGGAATTGTCCCATTGCGTTGGCGGCGGGACGGAAGTGAGTTCGCGGTAAAGGCTGTCCAGCGAGGCCGCGAGGTCAGCGGGCAGCTTGTGCATTTTCGGGCTGCGGATCGGCAGCAGATACTGCTTGCCAGCGCGCGCGAGGCGTTCCGGGCGGGAGCCCTTGCCGGTCGCCATGATTTCCATCGCGCCCAGCAGCTTTTCATAGGCATAGCCATAGGGCGCGATTGCCATCAGGCCACCTCGCTTTCCAGGAGTTTGACCCGCCGTTTGCCGGTGAGCAGTTGCTGCATCAGCGCGGCTTTTTCCTGACGGAGGGCGGCGAGTTGGGCTTGGTATGCGGTCTCGGTGGCGGCAACCGCATCTACAGCCTCGCTGATCGCCCGCTGCTCTTCCAATGGCGGCAAGGGCAGAGGAATCCGTGAGAACTCCTTCCAGCGGAGGCTTCCCCGCCGGTCGACCGAGGCGTTCGTGGCGGCAGCGAAAATCTGGCGATAGCGATCGGTTTTCAGAAGCTTGAAGAGAAAGCCGTCGTCCACCTCATTGCTGGTTGCGAAAACGCAGTAGATCGGGCTGACGATCCCGGCATCGCACAGGTCCTGATAGCCGATGGACCCTTCCTCGACGTGGTTGGATGGGAAGCCGAATGTGCCGCGCCGCATGACTTTATAGTTCGACGTGTCGTCGCTGTAGACCTTCTTCTTGAAGTAGCTCAGCGACTCAACCATCCCGTCATATTTGGAACAGGACAGGACCGGGTAACCGGCCTCGTCGCCTGCGCGTTCCGAAACCTCCTTCGCGACATCGCCAATGTGCAGCTTGCGCCAGTCACCCGAAAAGCCGGGTAGGCGTTTTTTGGGTGGGGTGGTGCCTTGCGGGAGCAGCTGCTGCATCAGCGCCAGCTTCTGCGCGCGGGCGTTGGCGATCAGCGCCTCGACCGTCTCAATGGCGCGGTCCCAGGTTTCAAGTACAAGTGCAATTCGCCTTTGCTCCTCCTTCGGGGGAAGAGGAATCGTGAATGAGCGAATCTTATCCAGCGCAAGCTTGGGCTGTGCGTTCGTTGTTCTCGAAGACTGAATCGCTTGTTGAAGTTTCTCGTCCATCAATGCGTGAAAGAGGAAACCCGAATCGCATTTGAAGCTACTGATGCGATCAGCGTTCTCGGTTAGATTTGCACCATCAAGATCATCCGGAACCCGGCATATCGCTCCAAGAGTGCCTGCAACGGAGATCAGCAAATCACCGGCATTCACTCGGTATCTTTTTAGCACGGGGCCGAGATCGGCCGGAAGATATTGGATAGCTGAAACATCCAGCTTGCCCATTCGCATGTCCGACACGCGAATATAGGGATGCGGCGTGGGATCGCTCTCCAGTGAGCGCCCCTTGGGCAGCCTCTTTCCCCCGGTAATTTGCGCAATATCTCCTAGCGAGACCCGCTCCCACCCCTCAGGAATCACTGCGCACCGCCTTTGCCCTTTGCGGGCTTGTTAGCGGCGAGTTTCTTCACCTTGGCAGTCGCTTCGATGAAATGCTGCTCGACCACGCTCGGCGCGTTGATCGCGCGGCTATGCCAGCGATCATATTCGCTATCGACATGGCGCTGGGCCTGCTTGGCAGAGACCCGACCTGCGCCGTCGAGCAGCGGGTGATCGCCCAACTTCAGGAAATCATCCAGCTTGCCGATCCAGTCGGCCATGTGCATCGGCTTGCGGTTTTTCGCCATGGCCTCGGCAAATTCCAGGAAGGCGACGGTAATGCGGTTGAGCGTCTCCATCTCCCCATCCTGCAGATAGTTCTTGGCGATCTGCGCGTCCTGTTTGGTGGGCAAGCGACCTCGTTTCTCGCCGGGCCAGCTGGTCAACCCCATCATCGGCTTTGCAGCATCGGCGCGGGCCAGTTTGGTTTCCGCCGCCGTCTGGCCGTGGGCGGCGTGGTGCATCTTGTTTTGCACCGTCTGGAAGAACTGCTGGCTCGTCTCCGCCTTCGCATCATAGTCCACGGCGGTGGCGTAGATATCGAGCACCTTCTTGTAGAACAGCTTTTCCGACGCGCGAATGTCGCGAATGCGGGCGAGCAGCTCTTCGAAATAGTCGTTGTCCGGCTCTTTCAGGCGCTCGTCGTCCATGACGAAGCCCTTGACCAGATATTCGCTCAGCGCCTCCGACGCCCAGCGCCGGAATTGCATGCCCCGCAGCGACCGCACGCGGAAGCCCACGGCGAGGATCATTTGCAGGTTGTAGAGCAAAATCTGGCGGGAAACCTTGCGTTTTCCCTCGGTTTGAACTGTCAAGTTTTCTTTGACAGTTGCCGCTTCCTCCAGCTCGCCCTCTTCCAGAATGTTCCGGACGTGCAGGCTGATGCTCTGCTTGGTGGTTTGGAACAGCTCGGCCATTTCGGCCTGGCTAAGCCAGACGCTGCCGTCACTCGCCTGAAGGCGGATGACGGTGACGCCGTCTTCCGTCTGGTACTGGATGATCTCGCCAGCCATCAGTAGCCAAGCTCCCTGAGGTAGCCGTCCATCTTCTCTTCCAGCACCGCGAGTTCGGCCTTCAGCTTGAGCCGCTCGGCCCGGACGGCAACCAGGTCGATCTCTTCCTCTTCCTCAAAGGTATCGACGTAGCGCAAGATGTTGAGGTTGTAGTCGTTCTCGGCCAGTTCCTGAGGCGTGGCGAGATAAGCGTATTTGTCGACCGTCTGCCGGTTGCGATAGGTCTCGACGATCTTCGCCAGATGGTTTGCATCAAGCTGGTTCTGGTTCTTGCCCGCCTTGAACTCTCGGCTGGCATCGATGAACAGCACCTTGTCGTCCGTCTTGGTCTTGCGGAAGATCAGAACACAGGCGGGGATGCCAGTGCCGTAGAACAGCTTTTCCGGCAGGCCGATCACGGCTTCGAGCAGGTTTTCCTGGATCAGCTTCTGCCGGATCGTGCCCTCGCTCGATCCCCGGAACAGCACGCCATGCGGCGCGACCACAGCCATGCGTCCGGTCTTCGGCTTCATCGTCTCGATCATGTGGAGGATGAAGGCGTAATCACCCTTGGTCTTGGGCGGCAGACCGCGACGGAAGCGCCCGAACCGGTCATTCTCCGCAGTATCGATGCCCCACTTGTCGAGACTGAAGGGAGGGTTAGCGACGACCACATCGAAGTGCTTCAGCCGGTCCCTGCTTGGTTCGAGCATATTATTTGTACGGCGAGGATCCACTTCGAGCAGCTTGGGGTTGCGGATGGTGTCGCCCCATTCGATGCGGTGGTTGTCCTCGCCGTGGAGGAACATGTTCATCTTGGCGAGCGCCCAGGTGCTGCCGATCGATTCCTGTCCGTAGAGCGCATACCGCTTCGATCCGCCGAACTTGGCCTGCACGCGGCGACCGCACTTCATCAGAAGCGAGCCGGAACCGCAGGTGGGGTCGCAGGCCTCCTCGCCCTCGGCCATGTCCATGATCTCGGCCATCAGTTCGGATACTTCGGGCGGCGTATAGAATTCGCCCGCCTTGCGCCCCGCATCGGCGGCGAAGTTCTTTATCAGAAATTCGTAGGCGTTGCCGATCACGTCGAGGTTGCCGATGCGCGAAGGGCGCATGTTCAGCTCGGGACGGGAGAAATCCTCCAAAAGGTGACGCAGGATGTCGTTCTTCTGCTTTTCCTCACCCAGCTTGTTAGAGTTGAAGCTGATATCCTGAAATACGTCGCGCAGTTTGCCGACGTTAGCCTCTTCGATGGCGTGCAGCGCCTTGTCGATCCGCTCGCCATTCCCCGGTTCATGCCGCGCCTTGTAGAGCGTGGTGAAGTTGCCAGATTCCGGTAGGACGAAACGCTCGCTCGTCATCAGCTCCGCGATAAGTTCGGGCGTGTCGCCATACTGCTTCTTGTACTCGTCGTAGTGATCCTGCCAGACGTCCGACAGGTACTTCAGGAACAACATGGTGAGGACGTAGTCCTTGTAAACGTCGGCAGAGACCGTCCCGCGAAAGGTGTCGCAAGCGGCCCAAACGGCCTTGTTCACTTCGTCCTGTTTGATCTGGTCGTTCACGATGTTCTCTGCTCCGAGCGCTGAAAGGCAGGTGCAAGCAGCTGCCGGGCAATGGCCGCCATTTCGGCGGCTCTGTTGTCGATAAGTTGGGTGAGGATCGCACGTTCGCTGCGCATTGCCGCATCCAAATCGACAATGTGCTGCTGCTGCGCCAGCCGTGGGATCGTGATCGGCAGGGTCTCAACCACCTCGCGTTTGAGATTGAGGATGTAGGAGCCGGTCGCGCCCGCTGCGAAGTGGTCTTGCGCAGGCTTCTGCATCATCTGCCAAGCCAGGAATTGGGGCAGGATCGCACTTGTCATGACGCGAATGACGAAGAAATGCGGCGAGCAAACGACCTGCTCGTCGGATTCCTCGATGCAATAGGGGAAGTTGCGTCCACCGCGCGTGGACAAAATGATGTCGTCGGGCCGAAGAAATGCTTTTGTGGATGGGCGTGGCAGTTCGATGCGCGAAAGCCCATTCCAATCGATCCCAGTGTCAGGATCGGTATTGCGCATTTGTATAACGGCGACCCCGCCTTCCGGCAGTGCGTCGATCTTGCCGCGAAAAGGGTAGCCCGCAGAGATTGACGCGAAGCCACGCAAAACACCAGAATCATATGCATCAAAGCGCTTCATGCGACTCATAATGAGTTAGCGGACAAGGTTTGTCAATCCAAACTGCATTAAGGCGCTTGATGCATCAAAAATGTGGCGCACGGCCTAGCTTCGTTTGATTGTGTGCAATCTCGGCGACGTACCTGCGATACCATCGAGCAGTCGGAATGGCGGCTTTTGGCCTTTGCATTCTGCAAGGAAGACGCTCCGGATCGTCCGACCAAGCTGTCGTCAGATTATTCGTGAGGGCAACGGCTCCGTACCCTCGCTGAGGATCGCAAGATATCGCCGGTACCCGAAAACGCGACCACGCCGCCTGCCCGTGATTTCCTCAACCACCCCCAAGCGTTCAAGGTCGGCGAGCACCGCGTTCACGGTCGGCGCCGACAGGCCAGTCCGTTCGACCAGTCGGTTCGCATTGAGGAACGGGTTCTGCTGGAACAGATCATGGATGCGCAGCGCCGATCCGGCACGATCACTCTCAGCGGTGATCCGTTCGCGATCCTCCTTGAACAGACCGACGATGCGGGTGGCAGCGTCAAAGGCCTGATTGGCGGTATCGGCCACGCCGGCGAGGAAGAAATCGAGCCAAGCCTCCCAGGCACCCTCTTCGCGGACCTCTTGCAGCAACCGGTAATAGTCGTTTCGGTGGGTCTTGAGATACAAGCTGAGGTAGAGCAGCGGCTTTCGAAGGACGCCGTTGACGCACAGGTACAATGTCACCAGCAACCTGCCGATCCGTCCGTTGCCATCGAGGAAGGGGTGGATCGTCTCGAACTGGACGTGAAGCAGGCCCGCCTTGATCAACGCCGGCAGGCGAGACTCCTCCTCGTGCATGAATCGTTCGAGGGCATCGAGACAGCCATCGAGTTCCGTGGTCGGGGGTGGTACGAACAGTGCATTGCCGGGACGGGTACCGCCGATCCAGTTCTGTGATCGGCGGAACTCGCCGGGGCTCTTGGTGCCACCCCGACCGCTTTGCAGCAGGCGTTCGTGCATCTCGCGGATGAGGCGAAGCGAGAGCGGCATCTCTTCCAGCCGTTCGAGACCATGCAACATGGCATCGACGTAGTTCGATACCTCACGGATATCGTCGATGGGTTGCCCGGCTTGCGCCTCGGTTTCAAAGCGGAGCAGGTCGGAGAGGGTCGATTGCGTGCCTTCGATCTGCGACGAAAGCACCGCCTCCTTCCTCACGTACATGTCGAGGAAGAGTTCCTGGCGCGGCAGCAACATGGTGATGCCGTCGAGGCGGCCCAAGGCACGCTCGGCCAGGCTGAGCCGTTCGAGAAGCGCCAGCACGTCGATTGGTGGCGCAGGTGGAAGCGGCGGCGGTACGAATGCCCTGACCATCTCCCCGGCGACGGGGGTTTCCACGAAACGGCCCAGCCGCGGATTCGTTTCTGGATCAGCCATGAGCGCCAATATGCATGGCACACCTTATTTAAGCAATCGACACTTCACTTAATTAGCAAATGCGCTAAGATAAGCGGGCTTAAATAAGGGAGGCGGCAAGGTGCGCGATCATCTGGACACACGCGGGATAGCTTTCGTGCGTGACGCGCGATCGTCGGCGTACCCGTCTATGTGGTCAAGGCTTGCCAACTTCATGGTCTGCCCCGAGAATCCCTTTCGTGCGGAGTGACATCGACCATCTGCCCCCGGTCCAGCAAAGCGAACTGGGCCGCGTGAAGCAAACGCTCATGGGCGAATTTGCCGATGCGATCGCGCGCGCGAACCAGCCGTGGAAGAAGAACGGCAAGATCCTCAAGATCGTCCTGTTCGGCAGTTATGCCCGGACCGACTGGGTAGATGAGCCGGAGAATGGCTACCAGTCGGATTTCGACTTGCTCGTCGTCGTCAGCCACCCCGACCTCACCGACGTGGCCGACTACTGGTATGTCGCCGAGGACAAGATCCTGCACGACAGCGCGATCGGACGGCCGGTGAACATCATCGTCCATACGCTGGACGAGGTAAACCAGGCGCTGAGCCGGGGCGAATATTTCTGGACCGATATCGCCCGTGACGGGATCGTGCTCTACGAATTGCCGGGCAGCGCTCTTGCGACGCCCAAACCGCTGACGGCAGCGGATGCCTATGAGATGGCCGGCGCTTACCTTTCAAAGCAACTTCCCGCCGTCGATCGTTGGCTCAAACTCGCCGACGTATCTCGGGTGGAAGGCAAGGAGGACGCCGAATGGGCGAGAAACGCGGCATTCAACCTACATCAAGCAACTGAAACGGCTTACGCCTGCTTCCTCCTTGTCCGCACCCTCTATTTTCCTCGCTCGCACAACATCAAGTTCCTGCGTTCGCTTGCCGAGGACAGTGAACCACGCCTGATCGAGGCTTGGGCCCGCGCTACACGGATCGACCGCCGCCGGTTCGAACTTCTCAAGCGCGCCTATGTCGAGGCCCGCTATTCGGCGAGCTATGAAATCGGCAATGAGGATTTGGACGCCCTGTCGCAATCGGTTCGTGCGCTGCGCAACATCGTCGAAACCGTCTCGCGCGAACGCCTCGACACACTGAAAACCGACGCCGGCCTTTAACCGCTCCGCACTCGCCTTCGGATAGCCTTCCGTTCCGGCGCCTGACCGGAACAGGCCGACGCTAGCCCATCTGCGCCCATCAGCGCCGTTCAATTTTCGGCGCCTGTCACCGAGTCTGAAACCACCCGAACCGGTCCTGTCCGGCGGGCGGGAGCCTCGACGTGACACCCACCAAACTACTCATCGGCCAGATCATCGTCGTCTTCGCCATCGTCCTGCTGGGCATCTGGGCGGCGACACAATGGGCGGCAGCCATGCTGGCCTATCAACCCGAACTGGGTACGCCCTGGTTCCGGCTCGATGGCGTGCCGGTCTACCATCCCTGGGCGCTGTTCCCCTGGTGGTATCATTACGACGCCTATGCCCCGCACGTCTTCGACCGCGCGGGCATGTTCGCCGGCGCCAGCGGCTTCATCGGCTGCGCGGCAGCGATCTTCGGTTCGTTGTGGCGCGCCCGCCAGTCCAGCAACGTCACCACATACGGGTCAGCCCGCTGGGCAGGACGCCGCGAGATCGAGCGCGCCGGCCTGCATCGCGACGTCGGCGTCATGCTCGGCACGCTGCGGGGCCGCTATCTACGTCATGACGGCCCCGAGCATGTCATGGCGTTCGCGCCGACCCGCTCGGGCAAGGGCGTGGGCCTCGTCGTCCCCACCTTGCTCTCCTGGACCGGCTCGGCGGTCATTCACGACATCAAGGGCGAGAACTGGACCCTGACCGCCGGATGGCGCGCGCGCTTTTCGCACTGCCTGCTGTTCAATCCAACCTACGCCGCCTCGGCGCATTACAATCCGCTGCTGGAAGTCCGACGCGGCGTCAACGAAGTGCGCGACGTCCAGAACATCGCCGATATCCTGGTCGATCCGGAAGGAGCGCTCGAACGCCGCAATCATTGGGAAAAGACCAGCCATTCGCTGCTGGTCGGCGCGATCCTTCACATCCTCTATGCCGAGGAAGAGAAGACGCTCGCGCGGGTCGCGACCTTCCTGTCCGATCCGCAGCGCAGCTTTGTCGCCACGCTCCGCCGGATGATGACCACCAATCACCTTGGCGACGACAAGAACCCAAAGGTCCATCCCGTGGTGGCGTCCGCCGCGCGCGAACTGCTCAACAAGAGCGAGAACGAGCGCTCGGGCGTGCTGTCGACCGCCATGTCGTTCCTCGGCCTCTATCGCGATCCGACCGTCGCCGAGGTCACGTCGCGCTGTGACTGGCGGATCGCCGACCTGATCGAGGCCGCCCAGCCATTATCGCTCTATCTCGTCATTCCGCCTTCGGACATCAGCCGCACCAAGCCGCTGGTCCGGCTCGTCCTCAACCAGATCGGTCGCCGCCTGACCGAAAGGCTGGACCAGCCCGGCACCTCCGTGCGCCGGCATCAGCTTCTGATGATGCTCGACGAGTTTCCGGCGCTGGGCCGCCTCGACTTCTTCGAGACCAGCCTCGCCTTCATGGCCGGCTACGGCATCCGTGCTTTCCTGATCGCCCAGAGCCTCAACCAGATCGAGAAGGCTTATGGCGAGCACAACGCCATCCTCGACAATTGCCATGTCCGTGTCGCCTTCGCGACCAACGACGAGCGCACCGCAAAGCGCATTTCCGATGCACTCGGCACGGCGACCGAGCAGCGCGCCATGCGCAATTATGCCGGCCACCGGCTCGCGCCCTGGCTCGCTCATGTCATGGTCAGCCGCCAGGAGACCGCTCGGCAACTCCTGACGCCAGGCGAAGTGATGCAGCTTTCGCCCGACGAGGAGATCGTGCTCGTCTCCGGGCTCGCGCCGATCCGGGCGCGCAAGCTGCGCTATTTCCGCGATCGCAACTTCGCCGCGCGCGTGCCCCCCGCGCCGAAGCTGGCGCAGGGTCGCTATCCCGATTGCCCGAAGCCGCGCGGCGATGACTGGTCCGACCGGGTGCGCGGCATCGATGCCCGGCTGCATCAGGCCGACGTTGCCGCAGGCGGCGAAGACGATGGCGGTATGCAGCAGCAGCGCCATCCCGGCCTTCCCGAACAGCCGACCAAAATCGCCGACGCCGCCGAAACGCACGATCCGCAACTCGTACCAGACGAGGACGATGTCGCGGCCGACAAGCGGGCCATGGACCAGGCGCAGGGTCTGAGCGCCGTCGCCCGCGGCTATGCGATCAACGAGGGCGCCCACCGCGACCTCGTGCCCGGGATGTGAGGCGGCGATGAAGATGCGCCAGAACCTCTATCTCGACCGCGAGATTGGCGACGCGCTCGAAGCGCTCGCCGCCGGCAATCGCGGCAACAAGAGCCGCTTGGTCAACGACGCGCTCCGCGACTGGCTGGCGCGCCGGGGCACAAAGGAAATCGACGATCTTCTGAAGGTCCGCCTCGACCGGCTGTCGCGCGAACTCGACGGCGCTCGCCGTGACATCGACGTGCTGCTGGAAAGTCTGTCGCTGTTCGTCCGCTACCAGCTGATGGTGACGGCGCCGCTGCCGGAGGCCGATGCCGCAGGCCGCGCTATCGGGCGCGACCGCTTCGAATCTTTCGTCGCCCAAGTCGGCCGCCAGATCGCGGCAGGCACGCGCACGCTGGCGCCGCCCGAACCAAAGGGAGGCAAGTCGTGATGCCCGCCGGGTCCGACACGGTATCTGCCGACCGTCGCCGCGCCATGCTGCGCACCGCGATGGGGCCGGCAATCGCTGCCGCGCTCTTCGATCCGCGCGTCATCGAAATTATGGTCAATCCCGACGGCGCACTGCGCGTCGATATTCTCGGCGAGGGCCGGGTCGATACCGATGTGAAGCTCGATGCACCCCAGGTCGAGCGGATCATCCGACTGGTGGCGTCGCATGCCCGTACCGAGGTCCATGGCAACAAGCCCATCGTCTCGGCCGAACTGCCGCCGCATGGACAAGGCGCCGGCGAACGCTTCGAAGGCATTCTGCCGCCGGTTTCGACAGCGCCATGCTTCTCGATCCGGAAGCCCGCGGCGCGGGTCTACACGCTCATGGACTATGTCGCCGACGGCATCATGCCGGCGGAGACTGCGCGCATGCTTTCTCTCGCGGTGGTCGATCGCCGGAACATCCTGATCGCCGGCGGGACCAGCTCGGGCAAGACCACGCTCGCCAATGCGCTGCTCGCCGAGATGGCGCATCTCGACGAGCGGGTCATCCTGATCGAGGACACCCGCGAACTGCAGTCGCCCGCCCGCGACACGGTGGCGCTGCGGACGCGGGCCGGTGCTGTCACGATGGGCGACCTGGTGCGCTCGACGCTGCGGCTTCGGCCTGACCGCATCATCGTTGGCGAGGTCCGCGGCGGCGAGGCGCTCGACATGCTCAAGGCCTGGAACACCGGCCATCCCGGCGGGATCGCGACCGTCCACGCAAATAGCGCGTCTTCTGCGCTCTACCGGATAGAACAGCTCATCCAGGAAGCCGTCGTCACCGTACCGCGCCGCCTGGTCGCCGAGGCGATCAACCTGATCGTCTTCATCGCTGGCCGCGGCACCGCGCGGCGCATCGAGACGATCGCCTGCGTCGCGGGCCTCGACCCCGATGGCGGCTACGCCGTCGTCGATCTCTCCCCAACCCCTGACAACACAGGAGACTGACATGCGCATCTTTCCCATTTCCAACCGTGACCGCCTTTTCCTGACCGGGCTGATGCTCGGCCTTTCGCTCACCCTGACCAGCACGGCCCAGGCCAGCGGTTCCGGCATGCCCTGGGAACAGCCGCTCCAGCAGGTGCTGGAATCCGTGCAGGGACCCGTCGCCAAGATCGTCGCGGTGATCATCATCATAACGACCGGCCTGACGCTGGCCTTCGGCGAGACGGCGGGCGGATTCCGCCGGCTGATCCAGATCGTGTTCGGCCTGTCGATTGCGTTCGCCGCGTCGTCTTTCTTCCTGTCCTTCTTCAGCTTCGGCGGCGGGGCGCTCGTCGCATGAGCCACATCGACAACGGTCATGTTGCTGGCTTCGAGGCCCCGATCCACGCCAGCCTGGGCTCGCCGATCCTGCTCGGTGGCGCACCACGCGGCATAGCGATCGTCAACGGCACGATCGCCGCCGCAGTCGGTCTCGGCCTCCAGCAATGGCTGGTCGGCATCGCGCTCTGGGCAGTCGGCCACAGCATCGCGGTGTTCGCCGCCCGCCGCGACCCCGATTTTGCGCCCGTGCTGCTCCGCCACCTGCGCCAGAAAGGATATCTGGCATGTTGAACCTCGCTGAATACCGGTCGCGGGCCGACCGCCTCGCCGATCATCTTCCCTGGGCCGCGCTGGTGGCGCCCGGCGTCGTCCTCAACAAGGATGGCAGTTTCCAGCGCAGCTTTGCCTTTCGCGGTCCCGATCTTGAAAGCGCGACCGAAGCCGAACTCGTTTCGGCCTGCGCGCGCGCCAACAATGTGCTGAAGCGCCTCGGCACTGGTTGGGCGCTGTTCTTCGAAGCAGAACGGCGCGGCAGCCAGGGCTATCCGGACGGCGCCTTTCCCGATGCCGCATCCTGGCTGGTCGATCAGGAACGGCGTGCTGGATTCAAAGCCGAGGGCCAGCATTTCGAGAGCGTCTATCACGGCACTCTGATCTGGCTGCCGCCCGCCGATAGCAGCGATGCCGCCGGACGGAGCCTGGTCGAACGGCACGATGATGCGCAGGGCCGCGACTGGCGCTCCAGCCTTGCCGGCTTCATCGCCGAAACCGACCGCATTCTCGACCTACTCTCCGGCTTCATGCCGGAGCTGCGCGCACTCGATGATGCCGAGACGCTGACCTATCTCCACGGCACGATTTCCGATCACCGCCATAAAATCGCAGCGCCCGAGACGCCAGTCTATCTCGATGCGCTGCTCGCCGACACGCCACTTGTCGGCGGGCTCGAGCCGAGGCTTGGCCGAACCCATCTGCGCACCTTGACCGTACTGGGCTTCCCGAACCTGAGCCGGCCCGGCATCCTCGACGCGCTCAACCACCAGGATTTCGGCTATCGCTGGGTCACCCGCTTCATCGCGCTCGACAAGCAGGACGCGACCAAGGCGCTGACGAAAATCCGGCGGCAATGGTTCAACAAGCGCAAGTCGATCACCGCGCTGCTGCGCGAGGTTATGTACAACCAGCCGGTCCAGCTTCTCGATACCGACGCGGACAACAAGGTGGTCGATGCCGATCTCGCGCTGCAGGCGCTCGGCGGCGATCATGTCGCCTTCGGCTACCTGACCACCACGATCACCGTAGCCGATACCGACCAAACACGGGTGGAAGACAAGGTCCGCGCGGTCGAGCGGATCGTCAATGGACTCGGCTTCACCTGCGTTCGCGAAAGCCTCAACGCGGTCGAAGCCTGGCTGTCCTCGCTGCCCGGCCAGGCCTACGCCAACGTCCGCCAGCCTCTAGTCCATACATTGAACTTGGCCCATCTCATGCCGCTGTCCTCGGTCTGGGCAGGGCCGGCGGAGAACCGTCATCTAGGCGGGCCGCCGCTATTCCATGCCCAGACCAGCGGATCGACGCCGTTCCGCCTGTCGACCCATGTCGGCGACGTCGGGCACATGCTCGTCGTCGGGCCTACCGGCGCCGGCAAGTCGGTGCTACTGGCGCTGATCGCGCTGCAGTTCCGGCGCTACCCGCAATCTCAGGTCTACGTCTTCGACAAGGGCTTCTCCGCGCGCGCGGCGGTGCTGGCGATGGGCGGCGCGCATCATGCTCTCGGGCTCGGCGCGGAGGGCGGCCCGGATGGCAAGGATGCCCTGGCGTTCCAGCCGCTGCGGCGGATCGACGATGCCGGTGAACGCAGCTGGGCGGCGGAATGGATCGCGGCGCTGCTGGCGCACGAAAAGGTCGTGGTCACGCCCGAGATCAAGGACGCTGTCTGGTCGGCGCTGAACAGCCTCGCCTCGGCGCCGCCGCAGGAGCGCACGCTCACCGGGCTCGCCATGCTGCTCCAGTCGAACGCGCTTCGCACCGCGTTGACGGCCTATACGCTCGAGGGACCCTATGGCCGCCTGCTCGATGCGGCCGAACAGAATCTCGCACTGGCCGATGTCCAGTGCTTCGAGACCGAAGCACTGATGGGCCAATCCGGAGTGGTCGCCCCGGTGCTCACCTATCTCTTCCACCGGCTCAAGGAACGCTTCGACGGGCGGCCAACGCTGCTGGTGCTCGACGAAGCCTGGATCTTCCTCGACCATCCGCTCTTCGCCGCGCGCATTCGCGAATGGCTGAAGACGCTGCGCAAGAAGAACGTCGCGGTGCTCTTTGCAACGCAGAGCCTGGCCGATATCGCCGACAGCAGCATCGCTCCGGCCATCATCGAAAGCTGCCCGCAGCGGATATTGCTCCCCAACGACCGCGCCATCGAGCCGCAGTCGCGTGCCGCCTACGAACGCTTCGGTCTCAACGACCGGCAGATCGAGCTGGTCAGCCGCGCCACTCCCAAGCGGCATTATTACCTGCAGTCGGCGCGCGGCAATCGCCTGTTCGAACTCGGGCTGGGGCCGATCGCGCTGGCGCTCTGCGGTGCGTCCGATCCCGCCAGCCAGAAGCGAATTGACGACATTCTCGCGGAGCACGGCGCGGAAGGCTTCGCCGGTTCTTTCCTGCGCTCCGCCGATCTCGCCTGGGCCGCTGATCTGATCGGCGAGTTTCCCGGCACCAACCAATCCACCGCTCCCCAACCTCCAGCCCCCGGAGAATGACCATGACCAGAATGCTGTCTTTCAAGAAGCCCCTCATTGCCGGCGCGCTCGGCTGCGCCATTACCGGTGCGCTCGTGTTGGCCACGCTGGCGACGAGCGAGCCTGCCCAGGCGATTATCGTGTTCGATCCTTCGAACTACAGCCAGAATATCCTCACTGCCGCGCGCACGCTCGAGCAGATCAACAACCAGATCCGCATGCTGCAGAACCAAGCACAGAGCCTCATCAACCAGGCGAAGAACTTGGGCCGGATCAGCTTTCCCGAGTTGCAGGCACTCAAGCAGACCATGCAACAGATCGACCAGTTGATGGGCCAGGCGCAGGGCATCCAGTTCAAGGTCGCCAGCCTCGATCAGCAGTTCCGCTCGCTCTACCCCGACAGCTTCGCCGGGAGCCTGACCACCAGCCAGCAGGTGCAAAGCGCCCGGACGCGGATGGACACCGCACGCGCGGCCTTCGAGCAGACCATGACCGTCCAGGCGCAGGTCGTCGAGAATATCGCCTCCGACCAGGCGGTGCTGACCGGCATCGTGGCGCGGAGCCAGAGTGCCGAAGGCGCGCTGCAGGCCAGCCAGGCGACCAACCAGCTCCTCGCACTCGTCGCCAAGCAGCAGTTCCAGATTCAGACGCTGATGGCGGCGCAATACCGCGCCGAGGCGATCGAAAGGGCGAACCAGTCCCAATCGCGCACCGACGCTCAGAGCGCTTCGGCGAAATTCCTCGGCTCCAGCAGCGCCTACACGCCCCAATAGGCGCGGCGGGCCAGGGCGGCGGCGATCCCCCGCCGCCGTCGTCGCGAGGTCCGGCTCCCTCTCCTGCGAGACTGGGTCTCGCGGCATTCCTTGAACTTAGCATCAGGACGCGAAGCGCATGGGCGATCTCAACGTCATCGATCAATTCATGGCGGCCTTCATCCGCTATATCGACAGCGGGTTCGGCCTCCTGGGCGGCGACGTCAGCTTTTTGACGCGCACGCTGATCGCGCTCGACGTCACGCTGGCAGGGCTGTTCTGGGCGCTGGGCGGCGAGGACAATGTGCTCGGTCGCCTGATCCGCAAGATCCTCTACATCGGCGCCTTCGCGTTCATCATCAACAGCTTCTCCACGCTCAGCAACATCATCTTCCGATCGTTTGCACAGGCCGGACTGACCGCTGGCGGCGGGACGATCACCGCAGCGGATCTGCTGAAGCCCGGCCGCCTTGCCGGGACCGGCTTCTCCGCCGCCTGGCCGCTCCTGCAACAGGTCAACCAGTATCTCGGCTTCACGACCTTCTTCGACAACTTCCTGACAATCGTGGTGCTGCTGGTCGCGTGGGTGATCGTGATCCTCGCCTTCTTTATCCTCGCCGTGCAGATGTTTGTCACGATCATCGAGTTCAAGCTGACCTCATTGGCCGGCTTCATCCTCGTGCCCTTCGCGCTGTGGAACCGCACCAGCTTCCTCGCCGAGCGGGTGCTGGGCAATGTCGTGTCGTCGGGCATCAAGGTCATGGTGCTCGCGGTCATCGTCGGCATCGGCTCGAACTACTTCACCCAGTTCACCACCGCGCTCCAGGGCCAGGAACCCGATATCGGCCAGGCCATGAGCCTGGTGCTCGCCAGCCTTGCTCTGTTCGGGCTCGGCATTTTCGGTCCCGGCATCGCCTCGGGTCTTGTCGCAGGCGCGCCGCAGTTGGGGGCCGGCGCAGCGCTTGGCACCATGCTTGGCGCGGGCGGAGCCCTGTACCTCGGCGGTGCCGGCGCGGCCGGTGCTGCTCGCGGCCTTGCCGTCGCTGGCCTTGGGGCGGTGCGTGCGGGCACGGCGATGGGATCGGCAGCCTCGACCGCCTACACCCTCGGTCAGGAAGGCGCCGGCTCCTCCAGCGTCGGCGCCGGGATCGGCGGAATGGCGAGTGCCGCGGCCGGCGCCGCGCGGTCGCGGATGTCCGCCGCATTAGGGCTTGGCGAGGCCGCCGAGTCCGGCCGCCAAGCCGCGTTCAACGCGATGACCGGACAGACGGCAACCACCGCTTCGGAACCTGCGGATAGTTCATCGTCGATGCCCGGATGGGCGCGGGCGATGAATGCCCAGCAGAGCGCCCGCCATCATCGCCAGACCGCCATCCACGCCGTCCAATCCGGCGACCGAGGCGGTTCCGGCGCTACCCCCGACATCAAGGAAAGGGAGGACTGATCCTCATGATCTTCAAACGCGCCGTCCAGCGATATGGACATACACCTCAGCCCGAGACACCCTATCAACGCGCGGGCCAAATCTGGGACGAACGCATCGGCTCGGCCCGCGTCCAGGCACGCAACTGGCGGCTGATGGCCTTCGGCTGCCTCGGCCTCACCACCGCGCTTTCGAGTGGCCTGCTCTGGCAGTCGCTGCAAAGCCGCGTTGTTCCTTATGTGGTCGAAGTCGACAAGCTCGGCGAGGCGCGCGCTGTCCAGCGCGCCGACAAGGACTATCAACCGACCGACAGCCAAGTCGCGTGGTTCCTTTCCCGGTTCATCGAGCATGTCCGGTCGGTCTCGCTCGACCCGGTGCTCATGCGGCAGGACTGGCTTTCTGCCTACGATTTCACGACGAAGCGCGGGAGCATATTCCTCGGCGATTACGCTCGCGCCGCCGATCCGTTCGGTCATGTCGGCGAGCGCACCGTCTCGGTGCAGGTCACCAGCGTGGTGCGTGCATCGGACAAGTCGTTCCAGATCAAATGGGTCGAGACCGCCTACGAGCGCGGCGCCCAGGCGGGTAGCTCGCACTGGACCGCGATCCTGACCGTCCAGATGGTGCCGCCGACCAGCGCTGATACACTGAGGAAGAACCCACTCGGCATCTATATCGATGCGATCGACTGGAGCCGAGAACTCGAGCCGGCCGGTTCGTCGCCATCGGCACCAACGGCCGTCGCTCCGGTGCGCGCTGGGCTGCCGCCACCGGCAAGCATTCCCGCCGGATCGCCGCTTGATCCCAACCTCGGCGCCACTACAAATCAGGAGACCCAGCCATGAAAACCGCCTTTCTCGCGGCGACGGCACTTGCCCTCGCTGCTCCCGCTATTGCCCAGAACGCGCCAACCGCCCCGGCATTGCCCGCGAACGCAGCGGTGCCATCGGTTGCTGTCGCGACACCGCCTGGCGCACCCGTCATATCGTTGCCACCAGTGACCGCCACACCTGTACCGCGTCGTCGCCATATTCCACCGTCGCTAGCCGAACTGCGGGTCAGGTCCGCCAATCGCGCCGCGACGCTCGAACCGGCAACCGGCGGCTATCTCAATGCAGTGCAGGTCTATCCGTACAGTGACGGCGTCATCTATCATGTGCTGACCGCACCCGGGCAGGTCACCGACATCGCACTCCAGCCCGGCGAGATGCTGGTGGCCGTGGCGGCGGGCGACACCGTGCGCTGGGTGATCGGCGATACCACTAGCGGTTCGGGCGATACCAGACGCACGCATGTCTTGGTGAAACCATTCACCGCCGGGCTCGCCACGAACATCATCATCACCACCGATCGGCGGACTTATCATCTGGCGCTGAGCAGCACCGCGCGTACGGCCATGTCGGCGCTTTCCTGGACCTATCCGCAGGATGCTCTGATCGCGCTCAAGGCCGCTGCCGAAGCAGCGCGGGCGGCGCAGCCGGTGGCTTCGGGGCTTGCCGTCGACCAGTTGCATTTCGGCTATGCCATCACCGGCGACAAGCCGGCCTGGCGGCCGCTGCGCGCGTTCGATGACGGGCGCCAGACGTTCATCCAGTTCCCCACCAGTCTCGGCGAAAGCGAGGCGCCGCCGCTGTTCCTGGTCGACGCCAGGGGCAATGCCGAGCTGGTCAACTACCGCGTGCAAGGCCGCTACTATGTCGTCGACAGGATCTTCGATGCGGCGGAGTTGCGCCTCGGGCTCAAGCATCAGGACGTGGTGCGGATCAGCCGGACCGGTGAACCGGTCAGCCGCCGGAGGCCGTCGTGAGCGAGGCGACGACGACACAGCCCGCCAAGCTCGATCCCGAGAGCCTGGCGCTCCGTTCGCGCCCGCCGCGAGCGATCCGGTTCAAGCGCGGCGTCATCATCGCCATCGCGGCGCTGGGATCGGCCAGCCTCATGACGGTGACATGGCTGGCGCTGAAGCCACGTCTGTTCCACCGCGTCGCAGGTCAGGAGGAGCTCTCCCAGCCCGATCTGCGTCCCGCCAGCGACACGCTCAGCGGCCTGCCGGCAAGCTATGGCGACGTGCCCCGGCTCGGGCCACCGCTTCCCGGCGACCTCGGCAAACCGATCCTAGATCGCCAGCAGCAGCTTGCAACCGGGATCAACCCGAGCGATCAGCAGCGCCAGCAGGCCGAGGCGGCCGAGCATGAGCGCCAGCTTGCCGAACTGAAGGCCGCGCGCGAATCCGGTGTGTTGGTACAGGGACGGCAGGCAGCGGCATCCGCCGAAGCACCGACGGCCAGCGTACCTGCTGGAGAGGGTGCCCAGCCCAATCCGCCGAAACTGGCGCTCGATCCGGCGACCGATCCCAATGCGCAGGGACGCAAGGAAGCCTTCGTCGGGAACCTCGATCCGCGCGGCGACGTCAATCCCCATGTCCTGACACCACCGCTATCACCCTATACCCTGTCGGCGGGCAGTGTGATTTCCGCGAGCCTGATCACCGGCCTGCGTTCCGACCTGCCGGGGCTGGTCACTGCCCAGGTCACCGAGAACACCTATGACAGCGCCACGGGGCGCATCCTGCTCATTCCGCAAGGCGCGCGACTGATCGGCAGCTATGATTCGGTCGTGGCGTTCGGGCAGAGCCGCGCGCTCATCGTCTGGCAGCGGATCGTCATGCCCGACGGCAGCTCCATCCGGCTCGACAATGTGCCCGCCACCGATCCGTCGGGCTATGCGGGTCTTTCGGACAAAGTGGACTACCACACCTGGACCCTACTCAAAGGCGTGGCGATCTCGACCCTGCTCGGCGTGGGTGCGAACCTGACATTCACCGGCGAAAGCGACCTCGTCCAGGCGATCAGGGAATCGACGCAGCAAAACGTGTCCCGCGCCGGCGACCAGATCACATCCCGCAATTTGGCTGTCCAGCCGACGATCACGATCCGGCCTGGCGCGCCGGTGCGGCTGATCGTGCACCGTGATCTCATACTCGCACCGTGGCGCAATTAGGAGGAACACATGCCGGAACTCAAGCTCCCCAAGCTGCCGGACAGGACGGCGATCAAGCTGTCCATCGCCGTCACGCCAGACCTGCATCAAATGCTCCAGGACTATGCCGCGCTCTATGCAGAATCCTATGGGCGCGAAGAGCCGATTGCAGAACTCATTCCAGCAATGCTGGCCGCATTCCTCGAAAGCGACCGGGCCTTCCTGCGCTCGCGGCGTGTCCCGGTGCGATGATGATTGCCTACGCTTCCCGCACTGGGACACGCCGCAATCTGGATGCCCTGCGTGCCGCCGGATGGCGGCTGATGGCATCGACACGCGGTGTCCTTCGCACCAAAGGATACCGCTATGCGCTCGACAACGGCGCGTGGACCTCCTCGTTCCCGCGTAGCGAACCCTTGCATGCAGCCGCGTTCGAGAGGCTGGCTAGCAGGAAGGGTCACACTATGACGCTCAATTGCCTACGATCACGGCCATGACGAGATCGCCGACAATCGAAGAGCGCAGACAGGCGAGGCAGGAAGCCCTCGCCGCTCTGGAGACATTGCCGACCGAGCCGATCAGCGTGCGGGTCTCTACGGCGGTGAAGCTCACAGGCATCCCCCGATCGACGCTTTATGAGTTGATCAAGTCCGGCGAGATCGAGACCGTCAAGATCGGCAGATCGACATTCATCCCCTATCGCTGCCTGAGGCGGCTGGTTGAAGGCTGAAACAGCAAATTGTCGAGGATGTACGCACGGCAACGCAAAAAATGTTCCTGATCGGGAATGATTGCGGCGGCGGAAGATCGATAGGAGGGCCATATTCCCGATCGGGAACATGGATAGTCGTTCTCTCGATAAGGTGCGTGAGACGTTTGAGCCATGATATTCGTCTTCAATCGGGCTGTGAAACAAAGGCGGGCAAATCGTCGTCGTCATGCGGACGCATCAACGCCCGGACGGCCGGGACCATCGCTTGCGGCACCAGCATCATCTCCAGCCCGAGCGCACGGGAGACATTCATGAGCGTCGTGGCGCGCGCAGCAGCAATGCCCGTTTCGATATCGCGATAGCGAGGGCGGGATATGCCAGCCAGATCGGCCACCTGCTCTTGCGTCAATCCGGCGGCTAGCCTCGCCTGCCGCAGGAGTTCGCCGAGTTCGAGCAGGGTTTCGGATTGAGCGCTCACCATGATCCCTAAACGATTCAAAATGAAATCACATGAAACGTATACATATCTTTCTTCGGCTAGCACGTCAAATTGAGTGATCCCTTTTCATATCATATCGACCAATGAGATACGTAAACGAGTCATCGCCGATGGCATGGTCGTTTCGGGAGCGGAGAGAGATGCAGGCCGTTGTGGGTTTCGGCGGGGCCATAGGTCGAGAGCGTCCGTCACCTTCCTGCCATCATTCACCAAGGTTCAAGAAATACCGCGTGCGCTTCAGTTCGCCCTGCTTGCGCAAAGCTCCCAACCCGACCAGTTCCGCGAGATCGCGCGTGGCTGTCGCTGGAGCAGCATCGGTGATGGTCCGGTAGTTTGCAGCGCTCAGGCCGCCCTCGAAGCCATCCGGTCCTTCGGCGAACATGCGGAGCATGGCCTTTTCCTGCCGTGGATTGAGGTGGTCGCGCAGGCGATCGAGCAGCTTCGTCTTGGCGAGGAGGAAATAAACGCGATCCAGCGTGCGCTGTTGGGCCGCAAGCGCGATCTCGGAAAACCAGTCGAGCCATTCGTCGATGCGGTTCGACAAGCTCGCGCGTTGAAGCTGGGTGTAATAATCCTTGCGATGGCGCTGGATGGTTTCCGCAAGGGCGGTGATCGCGGGTGCATCAAGCCCCTGCGCCAAGGCCTTCTCCGCAATCGCCCGGCCAAGGCGCCCGTTGCCATCTTCGAAGGGATGGATGGATTCGAACCATAGATGAGCAACCCCTGCCCGCGCGAGAACGCTCACGGGTGAGCGTCCATCCGGCCTGCTGTCGTTGAACCATCCGATGAAAGCCTCCATCTCGGCCGGCACCGCTTGTGATGGCGGCGCCTCGAAATGCACCTTGGGCGCGTGCAAGGCTCCGGAGACGATCTGTATGGGATCGGTGTGCGTTCGATATCGGCCGATGTCGGCAAGATCCCGCCTGCCGTTCATCAGCAAGGCATGCCAGTGAAATAGCATGGCGTCGCTGACCGGATCGCAATAGCTGCGGAAGAGGTTCGCCATGAGTTCTGCAGCGCCCGCCTCGGCGGCGTTGGCGCGGCGGTGGTCGGCCTTGATGCCCAGATGCTTCGCGAGGGATGACTGCACGCTCGCGCGATCGAGAATCTCTCCCTCGATTGCAGAGCTGTCCACGGCTTCCTGTGCGATGAGTTCGATAGAAAGATTCTGGCGATCGTTGGCATCGAGATGGGCCATGACGCCGACCAGGATCCCCGCCCCCTTCAGAAGCCGATCCTCACGGCTTCTCAGATACGTCGCATCGTAGACGAAGTTCGGCCAATCGGATTGCTGCCAGTTCCAACGCATGATCGATAGCATACCTTTCTATCGATCAAATTAGAGCAATATTTGATTTATAAAAGATGTTTCTATCGCTCAGGACGAGCGCCTGACCATATGGGCTGGCGAAGTGTTGTTCGCCGTAAAGGGAGCGACGAATCGGCAATGCAAACCAGCGATCTCGAGCCTTTGGGACTCGAACCTCCCAGATAAAAAGTCCCAGGGTATCGGTTATGGTATCGGTCGGCATGAGCTAATATAATTCACTGAATTATAAAGATAAATATGAATTTTTCGAGTCCTCTTCTGGCACCAACATCTCATTTCCCGATGTAGCTAAATAACTCGCCAAAATGGCGGGAAACTGTTAGTTTTCAGCATATCTCGTCGCGGAGTGCGTCTCGATGTGTCTGGGCAGTTCACCGATTCTGTGTACCTTTATGTGTCCATATTCGGGGCTGAGGCCATCGCAATGTACACACGCATCTTTTGAGGGGGCGCGGTCATGGCGTTGAACGATGTCGCCATCCGCGCGCTGAAACCTCAGAATCGAAGCTATATGGTCGCTGACGAGAAAGGGCTGTGCATCGAAGTCGCTGTGAGCGGATCGAAGTTGTGGCGCTTTCGCTATCGGTTTGCAGGCAAACCGCGAAAGCTTGCACTCGGGTCTTATCCAGAGGTGTCGCTTAAAGAGGCTCGCCGACTGCGAGACGAAGCCCGAAGCGCGGTGCGTGGTGGGATAGACCCAGGAGTTGAGCGGAAAAATGCCAAGCTGACGGCTCGTTTCAACGCTGCCAACACATTTGGCGCGGTTGCAGACGAATATATCGAGCACAAGTTGGTCAAAGAAGGGCGGGCCGCCGTCACCGTCGAAAAGGCGAAATGGCTGCTCCTCCAGATGAAGCCGATCTGGGACCAGCCCCTTATCGAAATAAAGCCAGCCGAGGTTTTTGGCGTTCTTCGTCGCTTGGAGGGGCAGCGCAAACATGAAACAGCCAAACGCTGCCGCTCATTCACCAGCCGTGTGTTCCGCTATGCTGCGGCCACCGGGCGAGCAGAAAGCGATCCGGCCGCAATGCTCAGTGGACAGTTGATCGCCCCCAAGGTGAAGCATCATGCGGCGATTCTTGAGCCCGGGAAATTGGGCGAGCTGTTGCGGAGCATTGATACCTTCGAAGGTGCCCCGATCACCCGGCTGGCCCTGCAGATTGCGCCGCACGTCATGGCGAGGCCGGGCGAACTGCGGAAGGCGACATGGGACGAGTTCGATCTCGACACCAAGATTTGGCGCATCAAGCCAGAGCGCATGAAGATGCGCCGCCCGCATGCCATCCCCCTGTCCGAGAGGGTTCTAGCCTATCTGCGCGAGTTGCAGCAGTTCAGTGGGCCGGAGGGCTACGTTTTTCCGGCATTCCACACCACTCGCCGCCCGATGAGCGAGAACACGATGAATCAAGCTTTCCGGCGCATGGGCTACACCAGCGATGAAGTGACTGCCCACGGCCTGCGAACGACAGCTTCGACCCTTCTCAACGAAAGCGGGAAATGGCATCCTGATGCGATTGAGCGTGCGTTGGCTCATGGGGACAGCGATGCCGTGAGAGGCATCTACAACCGCGGGCATTACTGGGATGCCCGCGTGAAAATGATGACGTGGTGGAGCGATTATCTCGATCGACTTCGCATAGGGGGTGAAGTTGTCGAAATCGAGAATTCCAGCAAGCGGGAGGCATCCTCTTAAGCCAGTCAATCCCACTGCACTTGACAGCAAGGTCGTTGAGAAAGTCCGAAAGACGCTGCTCTCTAGCGTCGAAGTAATTTTGAAAATGCGCTCGTGTCGCCAAGATGATCTTCATACCCCATTTGCTGCTAATTTATTTAGGACTGCAATGGGAGATGAGTCTTTCGAGGCATTGCTCGAATGCGATGATGAGGATCGCCTTTCGCAATTGATCGCTTTGGTGAGGATCGGGGGGTTAATTGCAGGAAACTCGTTCGAACGACCCAGCGGCCAGGTTTGCCAAGAAGACGCAAACGCGATCGTGAGAGACCTGCTGACCCTGTATGATACTCAGGTGAAGGATGGTCCGCCCGTATGGCTTATGCCGCGAGGCAAGAAACGGTCGACCCCCGCAGAGGCGGAGCATCATCGTCGAGCGATAATTTGGCAACGCTTCATCTCAACTGCTCGTGGGAGCAGCTCTACCGGCATAGCTGAGGTTGCGGAACGCTACGGTGTAGACCCCCGGACTGTCAGGAATTGGATGAAAGACCGTCGGGACGACCCTAAGATGGAGCATCGTCTAGTGGATTGATCGGAACAGATGATTCCGTTTTCGGGATTCCCTTGAACGGGGGGACATGCGAAGATGGCGCATGCGAACGGGCATCCAGATTGAGGTTACAGGACCGGACACCAAGCGGCTCGAA
>NZ_VIRF01000068.1 GCF_008107685.1 Novosphingobium sp. BW1 | reverse complement strand
GCCCACCGAGATCTACACCGTCTAATTGGTCGGCAGCGTCAGATGTGTATAAGAGACAGATCGTGGCGGGGCACATAAGGTGCGTGGGCGGCAAGGAGCGCGCAAGCATGATCCTGGGTGTGGTGCTGGCGGGAGGCCAGTCGCGGCGTTTCGGCACGGACAAGGCGCTCGCGCGCTTTGCGGGCGAGAGTCTGCTGGAGAGAGCGGTCGCGCAGTTGCAGGCGTGGTGTGACGAGGTTGTCGTCGTGGGCCGGGAGGATGCGCCCGTGCCGGTGCTTCCCGATTGGCCGGGTCCCGGAATGGGGCCTCTGGCGGGCCTTGCTGGAGCCTTGCGGCATGGACGAGAGCAGGCGTTTGCTTCGGTTCTCAGCGCGCCGGTGGATTGTCCGCTTCTGCCCGAAGACCTGCGGGCCCGGCTTTCGCCAGCGCCCGCATTTCTCCTGGACCAACCGGTCATCGGTCACTGGCCCGTCGCGGCCTTCGAGGCGGCAGACGCGATCCTGACGGGGGAGGGGCGCCGCTCGATGCGCCGCCTTGCCGAGAGTATCGGCGCACGCGGGGTCGCTTGCGAGGGGCCGTTGGTCAACGTCAATACGCCGGAGGACCTGGCCGCGCTTTCGCCGCGCTGAGCGGATGGCTCTGTATGTCTGGCTGCGAGGTCAGCGATGTGCTGTCCAGGGGGCCGGGGGAGCCCGTGGACAGGGACATCACGATTTGCTGTCAGTTCGTCAGGCTCGGGCTGGCCGAGGAAAGGGGACGTGGCCTGGAGTAGGTGCCGGCCGCGCTTGCGCTCCGGCTTTCGTCGCAGGAGATGCCTGGCGTTTGCGGACTGCGAAGAGAATAGCCGCCGCCCGGGATCGTCTCGATAAGCTCGCGGATGCCGACATGCGCAAGCTTGCGGCGCAGGCGCGACATATGCACCGCGATGCTGTTCGTCTCGGGCACAAACCCCATGCGCCACACATCGTGGATCAGCGATTGCTTGCTGACCGGTCGGTCGATGTTCTCCGCCAGCCGCCAGATCAGGGCAAACTCACGTGGATTGAGATTGAGCGGCGTCTCTTCGCGGTAGGCCTCGCGGGCGAGCAGGTCGAGGCGAAGGCGGCCGATGCGACGTACGCGCGGAAGGCTCTTGATCGCTTCGATCAGCACTTGCCCCCGCGCGTCAAGTTCCTCGAGGCAGACATCCACCGGAACGGCATCGCCGATGCCGACGTGGAGCAGTTCGGCGCGCGCCCGGCTCGAATCAACATCGATCACCATGATCGACTTCCTGCAGGCCCAACTGGACGCAGCGCCCGCGTCGCTCTCGCACATGCTCTCGTACGTGGCGAGATCCATGAGGCTCAGTATGCCAGGACCGGGTTCGTCCGAACCTTCGCTCGTCACGAGGTTCCAGCCCCGTCGCCGGAGATCGTGGCTGGCCGGAAGCGGCCCCGCCCCCAGCCAGCGGAATGTACTGATATTAACCTTCGTACTATGGGCCTGCGCCATGTTTGTCCCCCCAAACGCAAAGTCTTACTGCGGTCTCTCTCGAAGGCACAGTGCGTGCGATGGAGGGGGGTAACAACTGCAAAAATATTACAGGTAGGGCTACCTATAACTGCACAAGTACATGATTCTACGAAGTTGTGGTGCTGTTTACGCCCTTGCTGTTAAGGAAGCGCTTGATGTTGCGCGCGGCTTGACGCAGGCGTTGTTCATTCTCAACCATCGCGATACGCACGAAACCTTCGCCGTCCTCGCCATAGCCGACACCGGGCGCCACGGCGACTTCCGCCTCGGTTAGAAGTTGCTTGGAGAATTCCAGGCTGCCCATGTCCTTGAGCGCGGGAGGCAGGGGCGCCCAAGCGAACATCGAGGCCTTGGGGCTGGGGATCTCCCATCCGGCGCGGCCGAAGGCCTCGACCATCACGTCGCGGCGCTTCTGGTAGAGCTGGCGGTTCTTTTCAACGATGTCCTGCGGGCCGTTGAGCGCGGCGCAGGCCGCCGCCTGGATCGGCGTGAAGGCGCCGTAGTCGAGGTAGGACTTCACGCGGCTCATCGCCGCGATCAGCTTGGGATTGCCCACCGCAAAGCCCATGCGCCAGCCCGCCATCGAATAGGTTTTCGACATCGAGGTGAATTCCACCGCGACGTCCTTGGCACCCGGGACCTCGAGGATCGAGCGGGTCGGATTGCCGTCGTAGTAGAGCTCGGAATAGGCAAGGTCGGAGAGGATCCAGACCTTGTTCTCCTTCGCCCAGGCAACGAGGCGCTCGTAGAAGGCGAGGTCCACCGTCTCGGCGGTGGGGTTCGAGGGGTAGTTCACCACCAGGATCGAGGGACGCGGCACGGTGAAGGCCATCGCGCGGTCGAGCTGCTCCCAGTAGTGCTCGTCGGGCGTGGTTGGTACCGAGCGGATCGTCGCGCCCGCGATGATGAAGCCGAAGGTGTGGATTGGGTAGCTGGGGTTGGGGGCCAGCACTACGTCGCCGGGGGCGGTAATCGCGGTGGCGAGGCTGGCGAGGCCCTCCTTGGAACCCATGGTCACGACGACTTCGGTTTCGGGATCGACGTCGACGCCGAAGCGGTTGCCATAGTAGTTGGACTGGGCACGGCGCAGGCCGGGAATGCCCTTGGACTGCGAATAGCCATGCGCGTCGGGCTTGCGCGCCACTTCGCACAGCTTGTCGATGACGTGCTGCGGGGGCGGGAGGTCGGGGTTGCCCATGCCCAGGTCAATGATGTCCTGTCCCGCTCGCCGGGCCGCGTGACGCATCGCGTTGACTTCGGCGATGACGTAGGGCGGCAGGCGCTTGATGCGGTAGAACTCGTCTTCCATGACCTATCTTCTAAAATCCGTGTCTGTGGGCGGCGGGAATGCCTGTGCGCCCCTCTAGTGGATAACGAAGCCCACGCAAATGGGTCTCTTGCGCAAATTTTGTTGCGCGCGCCGCGGGGCGGTTCGCCGCAGGGACCGTGCAAAGCCCCTCGACAGGTTTGCTGGGATGCCGCAGACAGGGAGAACCCAGCGCCCGAGGGGCGCAGCGCGAGAGACGGGGAAGGAGCTGGCCGCATGGCGCACGACGCCACTGAATTTCTGAGCGAGATCCTGCAGAGCCAGACCAAGGGGATGACCGAGCTGTTCGGGCTCCTGGCGCCCCAGGAGGGCAGCTCCCAGGCCGAAAGCGTGGTGCATTGGGCCGAGATTGCCGAGCGTATGCAGGCCATCTGGACCGACTACCAAGTTGAGCAGTTCCAGGGCGGCGGAAAGAGCGGGACCGGACATTTCAGCGATCCGCTCAAGTGGATCGGCACGCTCGAATCGGTCATGCGCCTCCTGCCCCTGTCGCGGCCCGAGGTGCAGCAGCGCCTGTGGACGCAGGCACTCGAACTCGCGCAGGCGGTGCTCGCGCGCTACGGTATCGGCGAGCATGCCCAGGTCGCCAGCGAGGAAGGCACCCAAGATGTGCCCGAACTGCCGCTGAGCGACGCGCGCTTCGGGGCCGAGGAGTGGCGCTCCACGCCTTTCTTCGCGCTCATCCACCAGCTTTACCTCATGTTCCGGCAGGAGTTCATCGGCCTTGCCGAGGCGACCGAGGGCATGGAACCTTCGCGCAAGGCGCAGCTCCTGTTCGCGACGCGCGCGCTTGTCGATGCGCTGAGCCCGGCCAATTTCCCGCTGACCAACCCGGTCGCCATGACCGAGGCCAGCCGCACCGGGGGCGAGAGCCTGGTGCGCGGGTTCCAGAACTTCGTCGAGGACCTGCGCAAGGGTCAGCTCACGCACACCTCGCCGGGCTTCTTCACGTTGGGCGAGAACATCGCGGTGACGCCGGGCAAGGTGGTCCACGAGACGCCGCTGTTTCAGCTGATCCAGTACACGCCGACGACCGACGAGGTCATGGAGACGCCGCTCGTCATCTTCCCGCCGTGGATCAACCGCTTCTACATCCTCGACCTTAACGCGCGAAAGAGCTTCGTGCGCTGGGCGGTCGAGCAGGGCATCACCGTATTCATGGTCTCCTGGAAGTCGGCCGACGAAACCATGGCCGACGTCGTCTGGGACGACTATATCGCCGCCCAGATCGAGGCGATTGAGCTGGTGCGCGCGCGCCTCAAGGTGCCATCCGTCCACACCATCGGCTACTGCGTGGCCGGGACCACGCTCGCCGCGACCCTGGCGCTGCTGGCGCGGCGCGGCGAGGCGGACAAGGTGGCGAGCGGGACCTTCTTTACAGCCCAGGTCGATTTCGAGGAGGCGGGCGACCTCAAGAATTTCGTCGACAGCCAGCAGATCGACAACCTCGCGCTGCTCTCGCCCGAGGGCTATCTTGACGGGCGCTATCTGGCCGCGACCTTCAATTTGCTGCGTGGCAATGATCTCATCTGGAACTATGTCGAGAAGAACTACCTCAGGGGCGAAGAGCATCCCGCCTTCGATCTTCTTCACTGGAACGGGGACGTGACCAACCTGCCGGCACGCTGGCACCAGGACTACCTGCGCGATCTCTACCGCGACAACCGGCTGGTCGTACCGGATTCGCTCAAGGCGCTGGGCGAGCCGATCGACCTGCACCGCATCGTCACGCCCTGCTATATCCAGGCCGGGCGCGAGGATCACATCGCGCCGCCCGAAAGCGTGTGGAAGCTGACCCGCTACCTTGCCGGAGACTGGACCTTCCTGCTGGCAGGTTCGGGGCACATCGCGGGCGTGGTCAATCCGCCGTCGGCCAACAAGTACCAGTACTGGACGAACGGGAGCGATGTGCAGGATCTCGACGCGTTCATCGCCGGGGCCACGGAGACGAAGGGCAGCTGGTGGCCGCACTGGGCCGCATGGTTGCGGGCCCGCACGCCAGGCGAAGTTCCCGCTCGCGGCAAACGCCGTCCGGGCGGGCGCGGCGATACGGTGCTCGAGGATGCGCCGGGCCGCTACGTGATGAGTCGCTGAGCGCGCGCCCATCAATTCACCGGGTGAAGGAACCAGGAGCGCCGACTACGGGTTAATCTCCTGACACCTTGGTCACTCCATGCTGCAATGCGATGGATTGCATGCGAACTGGAGGCAGTTGACCTTGACGGCAGGGAGGGGGAGGCGTATTGTGCACTGCAACAAAGGATGTTCGGGCACGCTCTTCAAGGCAGCTTTTCGAATGCTTTGAGTATCTTCCGGACGTGACGCTGCACGAGAGGCTGGATTCGCGGGATGGCTGAAAACGAAGTTCCGAAAAGCGAAGATGCGCCCAAGGTCGATGCTTCGGCCAAGGCGGGCGAAACCAAGGTGGCACCGGCTCCCGAAGCCGCGCCGAAACCCGCTCCGGCCCCCAACGTCGCGGCGAAGGCTCCGGCCCCCGCGGCGAAGAAGCCCGTGGCCAGGAAGGCGGCGCCCAAGAAGGCCGCGGTGACGAAAATTCCAGCGGAGGCTGCAGCTGCTCCCAAGGCAAGCGCGCCCACGCCAACGAAACCGGCCGTTTCCAGCGCGCCGAAACCGACTGTCACCAAGGCTGAAGAGAAGCCGGCGAAGGCCGGGGCAAGCCCGAAGGTGGCGAAACCCAAGGCGGCGCCCAAGACCGCTCCTTCATCCACTGCCCCCGCGTTTGCCGGGCTACTCAACAACTTCATGCTCGAGGATACGACAATGGACATGAGCGCTAACTTCACCAGCTTCCAAGACGCGATGGCACAGGCCCAGAGCAAGGCCAAGGAAGCCTTTGAGAAGGGTACGTCGATGATGGGCGAAGCATCCGATTTCACCAAGGGTAACGTCGAAGCAATGATGGAATCGGGCAAGATCTTTGCCGAGGGCATGCAGAGCTTCGGTTCGGAAATGGTCACCGAAGGGCGCTCGGCGTTCGAGACCATGTCGGGTGACATCAAGGAACTCGCCGCCGCCAAGTCGCCGACCGACTTCTTCAAGCTCCAGGGCGACATGGTTCGCAAGAACTTCGACACCGCCGTGGCGACCAGTTCGAAGAACAGCGAAGCCATGCTCAAGCTGATGAGCGATGCCTTCGCTCCGCTCTCGGGGCGCGTCAGCATGGCGATGGAAAAGGCGCGCAAGGCCACTTCGGCCTGACCACGCCATTTTCGCTAACGGCTTGATGGGGATGGGGTTTTGGCCGTGTCCTCCTCTCGCTGTGGCGCATATGTACGGATCCAGCCAAGGGAGCGTCTTGTAGAAAGAGGCTCCCTTTGCGATATTCAGGCTCTATGGCTTACCCCTTCGACGATTCCCTGTTGCACCGCGTATTCCCTCTTGTCGCCACCGGGGCGGGGGAGGACGGGCCCGGTACAGGTGACGACGATCAGGTCGGCATCGCCACCAAGACCCGTGCCAAGCCCAAAAAGCCGAGCCAGTTTAAGGTTCTGATGCTGAACGATGATTACACGCCGATGGAGTTCGTCGTGATGGTCCTCAAGCGCTTCTTCCACATGGATCTCGAGCAGGCGACGCGCGTGATGCTCCATGTCCATCAGAAGGGCGTCGGCGTCTGCGGGATATTTCCCTACGAAGTCGCGGAAACCAAGGTGAACCAGGTGATGGATTTCGCCCGGCAGAACCAGCATCCGCTCCAGTGCACGCTGGAAAAGGCCTGAGCGGCCAACTTTCCCAATTCTCGTGCGGTTCGGCCTCGTTCGGTATGGCCTCGCGCGTGGGGGTAGGGAACGCGCGCGGCGCACGTTCGTTGGACATGTCCATTCCCTTTCGGGTTTCCTGACATGCCTCTCGTTAGCATCCCTTTTGCCTGGAACGAATCGCGGCGCGCGCGGCGGGGTCGACAATTCGCTTTTCCCGAGGCGACCGAGCCGTTAAGGCCCATGGCGAACCCGGCGCTGTGATGACGACTACGTGAAATTTCTGAACGCCATAGACCGCTATATCCTGCGCCTCGTGCTCATGCCGATGCTGGGCATCTTCGTGCTTGCCGCCTCGCTGCTGGTGCTCGACAAGATGCTGCGCCTGTTCGACTTCGTGGCGACCGAAGGCGGGCCGGTGGGCGTTGTCTTCAAGCTTCTCGTCAACATGCTGCCCGAGTACGCGAGCCTGGCGATCCCGCTCGGCCTCATGCTCGGCATCCTGCTCGCCTTCCGCAAGCTCGCAACCTCGAGCGAACTCGACGTGATGCGCGCGGTAGGCCTCAGTTACACCCGCATGCTGCGCGTGCCCTACATGATCACGCTGGTGCTGGTGGGGGTGAACTTCGCCATCGTAGGCTACCTCCAGCCACTCTCGCGTTACTACTACGAGGAGCTCAACTACGAACTGCAGTCAGGCGCGCTCGGCGCGTCGATAAAGGTCGGTGAGTTCACCACGCTGGAGGACCGCATTGCCCTGCGCATCGATGCCAGCGAGGACGAAGGCCGCCGCCTCATGGGCATCTTCGCGCGCGTTGCCAACGCCAAGGGCCAGGTTCTCTCGATCTCCGCGCGCGAGGGCCGCTTCATGGCGCTCCAGGGCTCGCCCGACACCATCATCCTGCGCCTCGAGAACGGCCAGATCATCCAGGACATGCCCGGCGATGCGCCGCGCGTCCTCTCATTTACCCGGCACGACCTGCCGATAGACCTGCCTGCGATCGAGAATTTCCGCCAGCGCGGCGGCCAGAGCCGCGAGTACCTGCTGCCCGAACTGATGCAACTGGGCTGGAACAAGGACAGTCCGCAGACCGCCGAGGAACGCGCCTCCAGCAAGGCCAACTTCAACTACCGTATGGTCGAGGTGGTGATGATGCTGCTCCTGCCGCTGCTGGCCGTCGCGCTCGCGATCCCGCCCAAGCGTTCGACCTCCTCGCTCGGCCTGTTCGTCTCGATCGTGATCATTGTCGCCTACCACAAGGTCAACCAGTACGCGAGCGACGTGGCCGCGCTGGGCCGGATCGATCCCGTAATTGGCCTCTGGGGGCCGTTCCTGGTGCTCGCCGGGCTGATCCTGTGGATGTATTACCGCGTGGCCTACGTGCCCGGCGGTCAGGCCATCGGCTGGCTGGAGAAAGGCTTCGAGATGCTCACCAAGCGCCTGAAGTCGCTCCTGCGCCGCCGTCGTCGCAGCCACGGCCCGGTTCTGCCCGAGCCGCAGGACCAGAATTGAGATGAAGTTGGAATTCTTCCCCTCGCGCACGCTGACGCTCTATCTTGCACGCCTCTTCGTAACCCGCATCGCGGCCATGCTGATGATGCTGGTCCTGGTGCTGCAGGTCCTCGATCTCCTGGGCGAGAGCGGTGACATTCTGGCCTATCCCAGCAACGGTGAATCGCAGCTTCTCTATTATGTCTCGCTACGTGTTCCGCAGCTGATCGCGCGCTTCCTGCCCTATTCGGTGCTGCTGGCGACGATCATCACGCTGGCCACTCTTAACCAGAACAGCGAAGTCATCTCGATGAAGGCGGCCGGACTCTCGGCGCACCAGATCCTGGCTCCGCTCCTGATGAGCGCGATGGTGATTGCCGGGATAAGCTTCGTCTTCAACGAACGGGTGGTGACCCGCGCGACGGCGACGCTCGATGCCTGGAGCTCGGTGGACTATGGCCCCGTGCCCGAGGATTCGGGCGTGCGCAGCAATATCTACTTCGCCGACGGGCAGGACCTGATGACCGCGCGCACGATGACGGGCGAGGGGGCGGGGCTGATCCTTAATGGTGTCACGTTCTACGCGCGCGATGAGAACGACATGATCGTGCAGCAGGTGCGCGCTGACCGCGCAACCTACGCCAATCCAGGCTGGAAGATGACGAACGCGACCGTATTCGAGGTGGAGACCACCACGACGAGGCAGGTGCCCGCAGTGATTGTCGCCAAGGATGTGACACCGGGCAAGGTCACGCTGTCCAAGGTCGATGCCAATTCGCAGGACATCTTCACGCTCAGCACCTCGATCGAGGCGCTGCGCATCGCCGGGCGCCGGACAAGCTCACTCGAAGCGGCCTGGTGGCACAAGATTTCCGGCCCCATGGCCTCGATCCTGATGCCACTTCTGGGCGCGGTGGCGGGCTTCGGCCTTGCCCGCTCGGGCCAGCTCCTGATCCGCGCGATCGCGGGCATGGCGCTGGGCTTTGCCTATTTCGTGCTCGACAACGCCGCGCTCGCGATGGGCAACTTCGGGGGCTACCCCCCGCTGGTCGCGGCCTGGGCCCCGTTCGTTCTCTTTGCCCTCATTGGTGAGGCGGTGCTGGTGCGGACCGAGGAATAGAACCGAAATGGGCGACCTCACCTGTCGCGCGCCAACGTGGCTTAAGAGCGGTGAAGGCGACAGTTCGGGGAGCCCGAGGGCGATGGCCCTCGGATCTTTCCATTCTTGAGACCACAAAAAAGCCGGCGCTGCGCCGGCTTTTTCGTTGTGCATGAGAGGAGCGCTCAACGCCGGGACATCGTCCCGCGCACGAGCCGTCCTAGCAGCGGCAGGAGGCCGGGATAGCTCGCTTTCTCGTAGGTTGATCCTAGACCCAAGTGGGCGCTCAGGCGCCGGTGGCACTCGGTCAGCGAGTGGTAGGGCATCGAGGGCAGCAGGTGGTGCAGCGCGTGGAAGCGCAGGCCAACGGGCGCCCAGAGCGGCGAAAGGAAGCCCGGCGGGGGCACGTTCACCGAATCGAGGTACTGCGCGGTCAGGGTCATCTCCTCGCCCTCGTTCTCCCACAGGTGTGCGACCAGCGTGCGGACCTGATTGAGGAACGCGGTGAGCGAGACCACCGCAAGTGCGATGATGAGCGGGCGCCAGCCGTAGGTGTAGCTGGCGGCAAGGACGGCCATGGCCCAGACCGAGCAGCCCAGTTCCTGCCAGAAGACCATGCGCGCAAAGTCGCCCTTGGGCTTCTCGCGGCGGTATCTGGGGTTGATGGCCAGCGCGGAGGCGCGCTCCCACACCAGCGTGCGCACCGGCGGGATGATGACGCCAAGTGGCACCAGGATGGCCGAACGGATAAGCAAGGCTGGCGGCAGCAGGATCGCGGTCAGGGCAAAGACCGGCAGGCTCCAGGGCTTCATCAGCGCCAGTGGAAGGTATTCGGGGTCGGCGATGGTGCCGTAGCGCTTGCGCGAATGATGCTGTGCATGGACGCCCTCGTACATGAACGAGGGGATCAGCATCGGGATGCCCACCAGCAGGTTCCAGCCAAAGCGGAATCCCGGCAGGGCATCGCGGTGCATGTGGGTGATTTCGTGGATGAAGAGGAGCGCGCGGTAGAGCGCGATCGCGGCGAACAGGCCCAGCGCCACGGCAAGAAACGTGTTCTCCACGAGGATAGCGCCTGCAAGCGCGGCGTAGCCCAGCGCGGCCGAGCCGAGCATGTCGGGCCAGTAGATCTCGGGCCGGGCCTTGGCGATGTCGCGAGTCAGCTGGGCCGCGGCGCGCAGCATCGCGCGGTCCTCGGGGATCTGGGCGTGCCAGCTCCCGCGCATTTCCGGCGCGACAGCATGCACGCGCGCCTGCGCGGTGCCTTCAAATGGCTGCGGGTTCACTTCAAGGGCTTTCTGGGCACTCATTTCATCAATTCCACTTGTGACCTTCGCGAGGTCGGGGCGATCCGGGGGCGCAAACGGGCGCCTTTCGCCTTTGGCGTGCACAGCCTCACCGTGTACGCCGCTTGACAAGAGACCGCTTCCGGTCGCAGTTCGCCTCAATTCATTCCCATTTCCTACACCCAAACAAAGGCAGGATCGTGGCCAAAGCCGAACTAGTCATCACTCCGGTTTCGAGCAAGGCCGACCGGGCTGCCTTTGTCGATTGCAGTTATCGACTCAATGCGTCAGATCAAAACTGGGTCGCGAACCTGCGCTCGGAAGAGATCGCCAAGTTCACGCCCGGCAAGAACCCCTTCTTCGACCACGCCCGCCACCAGCTTTTCCTGGCGCGCCGCGAAGGCCGCGTCGTGGGGCGCATATCGGCGCAGATCGATGAACTGGCGCTGAAACAGTCGTTCGAGCAGGGGATGGGGCCGGGAACCGGCAACTGGGGTGCGATCGAGGCCGAGGAATCCGAGGTCGCGAAGGCGTTGATCGACACGGCCGAGGGCTGGCTGCGCCGCGAGGGCATGACCCGCGTACTCGCGCCGATGAACCTGTCGGTATGGGAAGAGCCCGGATTGCTTGTCAGGGGGCACGACCATTCGCCGATGGTGATGATGGGCCACCACAACGCGGCCTACCAGGGCTGGATCGAGGGTGAGGGTTATACCCGCGCGAAGACGCTTTACACTTACGAACTGGACGTGACCAAGGAGTTCCCGCGGCTCGTCCAGCGCATCGTCGCCTCGGGTGAGAAGAACGCCAAGATCACGATTCGCAAGGCCGATCTCAAGAACTTCGACCGCGATGCGGGCATCATCTGCGAGATCCTCAACGATGCCTGGTCGGACAACTGGGGCTTCGTGCCCTTCACCGATAAAGAGATCGCACACACCGGCAAGGCACTGAAGCCCCTGGTCCATCCTGATCTCATCCGGATCGCCGAGTACGAGGGCGAGCCGGTGGCCTTCATGATGACCCTGCCTGATATCAACGGCATCCAGAAGCGAGTGAACGGGGCGAAGGGCAAGCCCGGCGTGCTGGGCCTCATCAAGCTGCTCCTGTGGCTGCGCCGTCCCTACCCTGCCGATATGCGCGTGCCGCTGATGGGCGTGCGCAAGAAGCTGCAGTCCTCGCGTCTCGCCAGCCAGCTGGCCTTCATGATGATCGAGTTCATCCGCCGCTCGGCCACCTCCAAGTTTGGTGCAAAGCGGGCCGAGATCGGCTGGATCCTCGATGACAACCAGGGCATGGTTGCCATCGCCGACGCCATCGAAAGCCAGATCAACCGCGAATACGCGATCTACGAAAAGGCCCTTTGATCGGGGCGATTTCCGGGAGCCCGAGGGCAATGGCTCTCGGAGCCTCCTTGCCGATGACCTTCGTCGCGCGGCCGAGGCTCGATTGCAGGAAGTGTTAACTGTGCCGGGGTAGACTGCGGCCCGAGGCGCGTAAGGGGCGCGGTTCGGGCATAGCGGCAAAGGCACCAATGGGCATGAAATCGAGGTCCTGGCTCCTTGTTCCGGGCAACAGCGAGGAACGTCTCGGCACGGCGATCGGCACCGGGGCGGACATCGTCGTGATCGACCTGGAGGACACCGTGCCGGTGAGCGAGAAGGCACGCGCGCGCGACCTTGCCGCGGGCTGGCTATCGGCGCATCGCCAGCACGTCATCGAGCAGCAGCGCATGGGCCGCTGGGTGCGTCTCAACAGCATGGAATCGGGCTATGTACGGGAGGATCTTGCCGCAGTGATGCCCTTTGCGCCCGACGGGGTGATCCTGCCCAAGGCCTCGGGCCCCGAAACGGTGCGCCAGATTGCCAGCGAAGTCTACGAGTTCGAGCAGGCGCTGGGCCTGGTAGCGAATTCCACGCGGATCATGCCGGTTGTCGGCGAGACGCCGGGCGCGGCGCTGCGGATCGCGGAATACGCCTCGTCTGCCCATCAGCGTGTCGTCGGCCTCACCTGGAATGCGGCGGGCCTCAGCGCGGCCATGGGCGGCCAGGCGGTGCGCACGCTCCAGGGCGCCTGGAGCGATACGGCCCGCTTCGTGCGCGTGCAGGCGCTGCTCAGCGCCCATGCGGGCGATGTCATTGCCGTCGACGCGCCGTTTGACGATTTTGACAACGAGGCTGGTACCAAGACCGCGGCACAGGGCGCACGCGCGGACGGCTTCTCGGGGATGTTCGCGATCCACCCGGCGCAGATACCCACGATCAATGCCGCCTTCACTCCCTCGGTCGAGGAACTGGTCGAGGCGCGCGATGTCGTCGCCGCTTTTGAAGGCAACCCGCATGTCGGCTCGCTGCCCTTGCGCGGACGGATGATTGACCGCTCGCACCTCGCCCTGGCGCGGCGCACGATTGCGATGTTCGAGCGTGATGGCCGGGGCGGGGAAGACCTGCGCTGCCAGCCGATCTTGCGGCCTGCTTAAGCTGCGTCCTCCTCGGGCGCGGGCGCCGCGGAGGGCTCCTGCCGTGCGGGAGCCTCATCCTCGGCGGCGTCATCGGAATCCTGGACGCGCGCGGCCGATGCGGAGCCGCGATCAGTCTCGGCCAGTTCCGGTTCGGCGAGCGGCGCTTTGGAGCGGCGCTGATCGTAGGCGGGCATGGCATCGTCGACCGAGCGCGGCAGCAATTTGGCGCCTTGTGCGGCCTCGGCGGACGGAGCCTCGCGCGCATCGTCCTTGCAGGCGGCAAGCCCGGCGAGGAGCGGCAAGGCAAGCCCCAGCGCGGCAACGCGGTGCATTGAAATGTGGATCATGCCGGGGTCTCCTTGGGGCAGCGGGTTTCGAGCGCGCCGAGGAAAGCGTCGGCCCGTGCGAGCAGCGCCTTGTCCCACACGTCGAATTCCGCGTCCTTGTTCAGCCGCTTGAGGCTGGTCACGCCGAATTCCTCGATCCCGCAGGGCACGATACCGGTGAAGTGGGCGAGGTCGGGATGAATGTTGACCGCAAAGCCGTGCATTGTCACCCATTTACGGATGCGCACGCCGATGGCGCCGATCTTGGCCTCGCGTCCGTCGATGTCCTTTGTCCAGATGCCGATGCGCCCTTCGCTGCGGAACCCCTCGACGCCAAAGTCGGTGAGCGTGTCGATTACCCAGCCTTCAAGCGCGTGGACGAAACCGCGCGCATCGCGCGCGCGCTTGCGCAGGTCGAGGAGGACATAGACCACGCGCTGGCCCGGACCATGGTAAGTGTACCGCCCGCCGCGCCCGGCCTCGACCACCTCGAAGCGGGGGTCGAGAAGGTCGGAGACGGCCGCGCTGGTGCCGGCGGTATAGACGGGCGGATGTTCGAGAAACCAGATCAGTTCGCGCGCTTCGCCTGCGGCAATCGCGGCGTTGCGCTCGGTCATCTCGGCCAGCGCCTCACGGTAGGGGACAGGGTCGCGGCTCATGCGCAGTTCGATGTCCCCGGGCAGAGTCTGGATGGTGTTCATACCTCGCTGCGTGGCCCTTCCGTGCGTGCATATCAAGTGGATTCACAAGGCAACTATCCCTAAGACCGCGATTGCGAGATGACGCCCGGCGCGAAGAAGCGGTGGGCGAGAAGGAGATGGCAATGCAGTTCGACAGCAACCTGGCCTGGAGCGAGGCCGTGGCCAGGGTCCGCGCCAACCGCGATGTGCTGATAGCCCTCGCGGGCGTCTTCTTCCTGCTGCCCGCGCTGCTTTCCAGCGTGTTCCTCGCGGACATCCAGCAGCAGATGATGGCCCTGGCGCAGGACAGCGAGGGGCTGGAGGCACTGATCTCGGCAAACCTGGGCCCTATACTGGCCTTCGGGATCGGGGGCATGCTCGTCCAGTTCGTGGGCTATCTCGCCGTCGCGGTGATCCTGGGTGTGGGCGGACGGCCAAGCGTGGGTGAGGCGATTTCGCTGGCTTTGCGCGCAACGCCGGCGCTGATCGGGGCGACGCTGCTCTACGCGGTGGGGCTGATGCTGGCCTCGTTCGTGCTCGGCCTGTTCGTCGCGCTGGGATCGCTGGTGGCGGGGAGCGCGGGGGCTTCGCTGGGCGGTGCGGTGATGCTGATCGGCCTGGTCGGGCTTGCGATCTGGTCTTCGGTGCGATTTTCACTGCTGGTTCCGGCGATGGTGCGCGAGGGGCTTTCCAACCCGGTGGCGGCCATGCGCCGGTCGTGGGATCTGACGGGCGGGCACACCCCGCGCCTCCTGGGCTTCTACGCGCTCCTCATGCTGGGCTATTTCGCGATCAGCTTCATGGTCTCGCTCCTCCTTATCACACCGCTCTCGCTCGTCTTCGGGGCGGGCGCTGTGACGAACTTCCTTGCAGGCCTTGTTGCCGGGCTGATCGGTGCGGTTAGCAACGTGCTGCTAGTTGCCGTGCTGGTCCGCGTGCACGCCCAGCTTTCGCAAGCTACGCCGGACGGGCAGGCCAGCCTCTTCGACTGAGGCTTTCAGTTGCCTCCATACGAAAAGGCCCGCCGGACCGGATGGTCGGGCGGGCCTTTGTTGTAGCTCAACTTGGGGCAAGGGCAGGTTCAGTCCTCATCCTTCCAGCCCCAGAACATGCAGCACGGCGGCACATTGATCACTTCAAGGCCACTGTCGATGCGCGTGAAGTGGCGGGCCATGAAGTCGCGCGCACGCGGCGTGAACTGGTAGACCAGGAACGCGCCGCCCTTGCGGATCACGCGGTGCGTGGCCGCGGCGATGGCCGGGCCCACGCCATCGGGCAGCGTGGAGAAAGGCAGGCCCGAAAGCACGTAGTCGGCCTTTTCATGGCCATGGGCCTTGACGATGTCCTCCACGTCCGCGGCCGAGCCGAGCACCGCCACGAAGCGGCTGTCGGTGATCGTGCGGCGCAGGTACTCGATGAAGTCCGGGTTGGTGTCGATGACCAGCAACATGCCGTCGCGCGGCAGGCGGTCGAGCACGGGCTGGCAGAACGTGCCGACGCCCGGGCCGTATTCGACGAAGAGCTTGCAGTTGTCCCAATCGACAGGCGCCAGCATCTTGCGGATCACGAACCGCGAGGAGGGAACGATCGAGCCGACCATGACCGGGTGACGGACGAACCCTTCGAGGAAAACGCCCCAGGGGCCTAGGGCGTTCTTGACTTTACGCTTGATCCTTTGGGGCAGGGCCTCCCGGGCAAGCTCAGTGCTGGACATGCTGGCGCGTAACCTCGCGGTTCTTCTGTGTCATGGATGTGCCTTGCGGTGGCAGATTAGCCGTCGCATTGCAAGGCAGGGCGGGGTGAAGCGGGTTTATAACTGCTTCGATCTTACAGGATTTCAGCGACCTTTTCCTGCGGGCGGCACAGCCGCACGCCCTTGTCGGTCTCGACCAGCGGACGCTCGATCAGGATCGGTTCGGCGCTCATCGCAGCAAGCACATCGGCGTCCGAGGCTTCGGGGAGCCCGCGCTCGATGGCATCGGTGCCGCGCGTGCGCAGACCCGCTTGTGGGGTGATACCGGCATCCTTGTAGAGCTGGGCAAGCTTCTCGGCGCTGGGAGGGGTCTTGAGGTACTCGACGACTTCGACCTCGACGCCCGGCGTCTCTTCGAGGATAGCGAGCGTCTTGCGGGAGGTGCCGCACTTGGGGTTGTGCCAGATGGTGGCCTTCATGGATCTCTCCTCAGGTGGCTGGGCGGTCCGCCGTGGGGTGGGCCGCGGGATGGGAACTTGTTTGGGGTACCTCGCCGGGCGTCAGCGCAGGCACGCTCCGCGCAGCGGCGTCTGTGGGTATGCCCGGCGCGGGCGCGGCGCTGATCGTCTCCGCGCGGCGTTGGACGCGTGCGGCGCGCGAAATGGCGCGCACCAAGCGGGGCGTCACGCCGCAGCGGCACAAGTTCGGGATAGCGGCCGCGATCTCGGCCTCGCTCGGGTTGGCATTGCCCTTGAGGAGCGCGGCGGCGGCCATGACGATGCCGGGCGTGCAGAAACCGCACTGGATCGCCTGCTCGGCAACCAGCGCCTGCTGCACCGGGTGCGAACGGTCGCGCGAAAGGCCCTCTATGGTGGTGACAAAGCGCCCTTCGCATTCGGCCAGGGTGATGAGGCAGGCGCGCAGCGCTGCCCCGTCGACATGGACGGTGCAGGCGCCGCAGTCGCCATTGCCGCAGCCGTATTTGGTGCCGGTCAGATTCGCGGCATCGCGCAGCGCCCACAGGAGCGGGGTCTGCGGGTCCATGTCGAATTCGACAGGACGCTCGTTGACGGTCAGGCGGGACATGGCCGGTGTATTTAGGAACCTCTCAGGGCAAGTACCAGTGCCGGGGTGTCAAATCTCCACCCGAAAGCCCGCCCAGACCGTGCGCGGAGTGCCCAGGTCCATCGAGCCCGACTGGTTGCGCGTGACAATGGTCTCGTCAAACAGGTTTTCAGCCCGCAGGATCAGCGCGAGCGGGCCTGCCAGAGGCACCTGCGCGAAGGCATCGAGCGTGGTCGCGGCAGGCAGGGCATCGGTTTCCTGATCGTCCTCGTACTGTTTGCCGACGTGGCGCAGCGTGGCGGCCAGGTGCCAGCCCGCGCGCGGCTTCCAGCCCAGCGTGGCGCTCGCGGCGAGGCGCGGAACCTGCGAGGGGCGCATGCCGTCAAGAACGGCCTGGATGCCATCGGCCTCAACCTTCGCATCGGTCCAGGCGAGCGAGCTGTCGAAGCTGACGGTCCCCATGGTGAGCGCGGCGGTAGCCTCGATCCCGCGCGCGCGGATCGCATTGACGTTCTGGCGCTGGCGCGTGGTGGCATCGAGCGTGACGTTGGCGATCGCGTTCTTCACCTTGTTGTCGAAAGCGGTGACCGAAAGGCGCAGGCCCTCTGCGGGCGTCAGCTCCACGCCCGCCTCGTAGCCGCGCAGCTTCTCAGGGGACAGATCAGCGTTGGCGTTGGTGGTCACCGGGAAGACCACGAAGGGGCGGTAGAGTTCGTTGAGCGTGGGCAGGCGCAGGCTGGTGTAGGCCGCCGCGCGCAGTCGGATCGCAGGGCTCACCGTCCACAGCGCGCCGCCCCGGAAGCTCCCGTCCCAGCCCGAGCGGTCCGGGTGGCGGGTGTCCTGGCTGAGCGAACCCTCGGCATCAAGTTCGCGGTAGAAGCCGTTGCGGATCGTCCAGCGGTCCGCGCGCGCGCCCGCGGTCAGGACAAGATTGCCCAGCGTCCAGTCGTCCTCGATGAACAGTCCGAGGTCCGACTGGTCGCCGCCCGCGCGGCGAAAGGCGGTCTGCTGCCCGGTGAAGGTGCTGTAGGGCGCTTCGGCGAGATGCCCGCCGACAAGGCGGATGTCGGCGCCAAGGCGCAGCACGTGGTCGGCGCCGACTGGCGGGCGCAACTCGAACTTGCCGCCGGTCGCCAGCGTGGGGGTCTTGATCTGCTCGAGCGCGCGCACGAAGCGGGTGGAGCTGATGACCCGGTTGGAAAAGTCCTGCGCCTGGACATAGCCCAGCACGTCGAACTGCCATTCGCCCCGGCCTACGAGGCGAAGGCTGGCCTGCTGGCCCGAGGCGGAACTGTCCGCGTCCTCGAAACGCAGCGTGCGCTGGTCGTCATAGACAAGGGCCGAGGCCTGGATTTCCAGCGTCTCACCCAGCGGTGCGACTGCGCGCAGCGAGCCGGACAGGCTCTCGTAGGCCGCGCGCGCAGATGCGTCCACGCGCTGGTCCTTGGGCGTTGTCCAGAAGCCCTTGCCCCGGTCCCACTGCACAGCGGCAACGATGAAGCCCTTGCCCAGCTTCTGTGCGGTGCTGGCCGAGCCTTGCGTGCCGCCCCGGTCGTTGACGAGGGCGGTGCCGGAGAAGGCGCCGAGGGTTTCCGGCCCGGCGCTCGTCAGCTCGATCGTGCCTGAGATCGCGCCGCTGCCAAAGGCGCCCGCGCCCCCGCCGCGCGTGACGCGCACCGAGGACAGGCGCTCGGGCGCGAGCGCGGTGAAGGGGACGTAGCCGAAGAAGGGGTTGGAGACGGGGACGCCGTCGAGGAGGACCAGCGCGCGGCTGGACGCGTTGCCGCCCAGCGCGCGCAGCGTGGCGCCTTGCGCGGACGGGTTCGAGGAGCGGCTGTCGGAGCGGCGGAACTGCTGGAAGCCGGCAACCGAGGACAGGACATCCTCGATCCGGCCCGACGCGCTCGACACAAGCTCGTCGCGCGCGATGGTCTCAACGTCGTAGGCGACGGTCGCCGGGCTTTCGGCAAGGCCGTGGCCGGTGACGATGATGGGCCCAGCTTCGGCGCTCTCCATCGCCGTGGGGGCCTCGGCGTCCGCGGCCAGCGCGCTGCTGCTTGCAACGAGGCCGAGAACGAGGGCGGTGGTGCCTGACAGGCTTTGTACAATCGTATTTTTCATGACCCGGGCAGGCTTAATTGCCGATGAGGCGGGAACAACCCCTTACCGTGACTTTATTCACCCCATCCGCGCGAAAAGGAAGTCTTGCACCTTGTCGCGCGCGGACAGACGGGTAGAGTCCGAAAGGGTAATGGAAGGACAATATCTTGCCGGCCGCATGCTTCTCGCCATGCCGGGCATGTTCGATCCGCGTTTCGAGCGTTCGGTGAACGTCTTGTGCGTGCACGATGAACACGGTGCGCTAGGCATCAACGTGGGCGAAGTGCGCGAGGGCGTGACCTTCCATGCTATTCTCGACGACCTGGGACTCGACACCGCGCTTGCGCCCGACTGCGCGGTGCTGAACGGCGGACCGGTGGAGCCGGGGCGCGGGTTCGTCCTGCATTCGCTCGACTGGGGTGGAGGGGACTCGATCGAGGTTCACGCCGAGGATGGCCCCTTGTGCGCGCTGTCTGCCTCGATGGATATCCTGCGCGCGATTGCGCAGGGGCGCGGTCCAAGCCAGTGGGTTATGGCGCTGGGCTATGCGGGCTGGGCGCCAGGGCAGCTGGAAGAGGAGATGCGCCATCACGGCTGGTACGCCGCGCAGGGCAGCCGCGAGGTGCTCTTCGATACCTCCGCCGAGGCGCGCTGGGCCGGTGCGTGGAAGCACGAGGGTATCGATCCGGGGCTTCTCGCCAACCAAACCGGGAACGCCTGAAGCTCAGTCTTCGTGTATCCCCTCAAGGCGCGCGAGGTCTTCCGGGCGATCGATATCGAGCCGGACGGCGGGATCTTCCGTCTCGTGAACCACCGCATCGGTGCGCCCGCGCAGGATCTGCCCGGCACCGGCATCGCCTGTCAGCGTAGGCACGTGCGCCAGTGCGCGCGCAGAGAGCAGGACCGGATGACCGGGCTTGCCCGCGTGGCGCGGCCATGCGGCGAAGTGGTCATCCAGTATCCGGGCCAGATGGGCGGCTTCGCCGGGAGGCACACGGGGCATGTCGCCCAGGAACACGAAAAGCGCGTCCACATCGCCGAGCACGGCGACGCCTGCCTTGAGCGTGGTGGACAGCGCTGCGCTCTCCACGCGCAGGATCGTGACGGACGGACTGTTCTCGGGCGCTTGCCACTGCGAAAGGTCGAGGTCGGGATGCGCGGCGATGAGAACCCTGTCGACGGGCGCGGCGCAGGCCGTGCGGATGGCGTGGTGGACCAGTGGCTCGCCCTCGAAGGTCGCGGACAGCTTGTCCGAGCCGAACCGCCGTGCGGACCCGGCCGCCAGGACGAGTGCAGCGCGCGTGGGCAGGTTGGCGGTCGCGCTCAGGCGCGCTCTCCGGCCGGGTTGAGAGCTTGCATGATCTCGGCGATGATCCCGGTGGCGACTTCCCAGGGCGCCTTGCCAAGCCCGGAGATGCCGGGCGAGAGGTGCAGGCGTGCCAGTTCGTCCGCACTCGCGCCCGCGGCCTTGAGCGCGGCGAGGCGTGCCGGGGCCCGCGAACGCGCGCCGATCATCGCGACGTAGCCTGTCTCGCCGCGCAGCGCGGCAAGGCATCCGCCCAGATCATGGTGGTCCTCGTGGGTGGCACCCAGATAGGCGGTCCAGCGGTCGAGGCCGAGGTCCTCCAGCGCGCGGGCCGGATCCTCACGGCGGTACTGCGAAACCGGGAAGGGCGGCGGGCTGGCTGGGCCATCGGGGCGCACGAGAATGGTCTCGAACTGGCTGAGCGCTGCCAGCCGCGCGACGGCCAGCGCGCCGGGATCTCCGCCCGAGACGATCAGGCGGCGCGGCGGGTCGTAGCGGCGCGCGAGGCAGACCGCGTCGGCGTCCTCCCGATCGAGCAAGGCACCGCCTCCCGGTTCGACGCGGCGCGTGGTGCCATCGCTGATCCAGCGGCACGAGGTGCGGGCGCGGGCATGGTCGAGCAGGCTGCGCGCGGCAGGACAGGCCGGATCGATGCGCTCGACCAGGATATAGAGTGCGCCCCCGCAGCGCAGGCGAATGTCAATCCACGGGCTACCCATGCCATAGTGGAGGCGGCGCGGCCCACCATCGGCCATGACGGCGGCGGCGTGGCTCGCCACATCGCCCTCGATGCAGTCGCCCGAGAAGTAGCCGGTGGCTGCGATGCGTGCCGTGTCGGTGTCCTCGGGGGTGAAGAGCATCTGGGAGCCGGCGCCGCGCGGTGCGCTGCCTTCGACCTTGTAGAGCGTGGCAAGGACGGCGGGTTGCCCAGCCTCAAGTGCGCGCGCGAGCGCGGGCCGAATATCATCGCTCCAGCCGAAAGTCGGCCAGTCGGCGTCGGCAATCTCGGCGAAAGGCGCCGCAATCTCGGTGTGTGTCATGCGTTGGTGGCGCCCGTGGTCTGTCCGGTGGTGTCCCGTTTTCAGGACAGCGTTGTTGCGACAGCTGCGTCCTGCGTGATCGGGGCAATTACCATGCGTTCGAGGATCATGACAACCTGCTCGAGGCTGCCGTCCTCGCCCTGGCGCAGCCACCAGGTGAGCACGCCGATGACCGAGCTGACCCCGTGGACCAGCGCGAGGTCGGCGGGAAGCCAGATGTCCTCGCGATGGAGGCCATGGCCGGCTGCGGCACGTTCACGGGCCTGACGCAGGAATTCCGAACGCACGAGCCCGGCCGCGCCTCCGGTGAGGAGCGGAGCCCAGAAAGCGCGGTCGCCTGCGACCCAGGCGCACAGTTCGCGAACGTTCGGCCCATCGCTGGTCCCGGGCTTGTCGAGCAGGGCGAGCGTGCGGGTGAGCAGTTCGTCGATGGGATCGACGACGAGATCGGAAAGCAGCGCTTCCTTGGTGCTGAAGTGCCGGAAAAACGTCGCGTAACCGGTGTTTGCACGCGCGGTGATCTCACGAATGGTGAGTTCGTCGAAGGTGCGCTGGGCGAGCAGGTCGAGCAGCGCCGCGTTCAGTGCCTTGCGGGAACGGACCTGGCGTGCGTCGGTGGGTGCCTCCTGCTTGAGGGCCGTGAGGTTTTTCTCCATGGCCGGGCGCGTATCACTCTGCCGAATAGCTGTCTAACAAACCCCCGGGTTTATTGCTGAAATGCTCGCCAAGCGAATTTTTCAGGCCGCGAATCGCGGTTTTTCGGGCTTTGCGCTCGTTAACGCAGGGGCCGGATCAGTCTTCGCCGATACGATCCGCATAGAGCAGGCGTCCGCCCGAGAGGTGCCAGAGCGCCTGCTTGAAATCGGCATCGCCCATCGCGAAGCAGCCCTCGCTGCGGCCTAGCTTGCCGTACTTGTCGAGCATCGCGGCATCGGCGTACCAGGCCGGGTGGACCACGATCAGCCGCTCGAGCGCGGCGGAGTTGTCGTCATCAAGACCGACAAGACGGATCGAGGTGCCGTACTTGCCTTTGTACCACTCGCAGGTGAGGAAGGCCCCGCGCGAGGTGGCAAGCGATCCCGGCTCGTTCGAGAAGGACTGCAGCCACCCGCTGTGTTCTGGGTCCGAGCCGCGCCCATGGGCGAGCAGAAATGAGCGGACCGTGCCGTTCTCCAGATTGGCGAAGTGCAGGCGCGGCTTCCACGAGGGCAGGGCGAAGTCGGCCATGCCCACGATGTCCTTGCGCCAGACCGCATCGCCGACGCGCGCGGCCTGCGCGTGCGCGGCCTCAAGGACGCGGCGCTCATAGGGCGTGGTGGATGCAGCGGCGGCGGGCGCGGTTGCTGCCAGCGCCCGGCCCGGAAGGGTCAGGGCAAGCCCGGCCCCGAGGCTGCCGTGAAGGAAATGTCGTCGGCCAAGCAGTGGATTCATGACAGCCAAAATACCACATAAGGCCCGCGTGCGCCAGCGGGCAGGCGTGCGGATCGGCGAGCCGGGAAGGCGTCCTGTCGCCTGCCCCGGCTCCTTTTGCCGATCCGTGGTGCCTGTTGGTCAGGCCTTGGCCTTGCTCGCCTTCGTGGCGGTCTCGACCGTGGGGTGCGTGCGCATCCAGTCCTCAAGCACCGGGGCGATGCGCCCGCGCCACTTCGAGCCGTTGAAGATGCCGTAGTGGCCGACCTTCTCGGCGAGGTAGTAGCGCTTCTTCGCCTCGGGCAGATTGGGCGCAAGGTGCAGCGCCGCGCGGGTCTGCCCAATCCCCGAGATGTCGTCCCTCTCACCCTCGACGGCAAGAAGCGCGGTGTCGCGGATAGCGCCCGGATCGATCACTTCGCCGCGGTGCACGAACTCGCCTTTGGGCAGTGAGTGCTTCTGGAAGACGTGCTCGACCGTCTGCAGGTAGAAGTCGGCGGTCATATCGCAGACCGAGCGGTACTCATCATAGAAGGCCTTGGTCGCGCCCGCGCTTTCCCCGTCGCCTTCGACAAGGTGCTTGAACATGCCGTAATGGCTCATCATGTGGTTGCCCAGATTCATGGCCATAAAGCCCGCGAGCTGAAGGAAGCCGGGATAGACCTCGCGACCGGCGCCCGGATAGGATAGCGGCACGGTGGCAATGACGTTGTGCTTGAACCACGACAGCGGCTGGTTCATCGCCACGTCGTTGACGCTGGTGGGTGCCTCGCGGGTGTCGATAGGGCCGCCCATCATGGTGAGCGTAGCCGGGCGGCACGGGTTCTTGTGCTTGCCCATGACGGCGGCGGCCGCAAAGGCAGGGACCGAGGGCTGGCACACGGCGAGCATATGCGTGTTGGGGCCGATGAACTCCAGGAAGCCGATCAGGTAGTCGATATAATCATCGAGATCGAAGCGGCCTTCGCTTTCGGGCACCATTTTCGCGTCGGCCCAGTCGGTGATGTAGACCACGCTGCTTTCCACCATCCGCGCAACCGTGCCGCGCAGGAGAGTCGCGTAATGGCCGCTCATGGGGGCGGCGATCAGAAGGCGCGGGGCGTCCTTGGGAAGCCCGGCGCGCTCGAAGCGAAGCAGGTTGCCGAAGGGGCGTTGCAGGACAATCGATTCGGTAACCGCGTTGAGCGTTCCGTCGACCTCGACCGATTCGATGTCGAAGGTGGGCTTGCCGCGCGGCGCCGTGGCGTGCGCGAAGACGTCGAGGGCCGAGGCCATGTAGTTGCCGAAGCTCATGTAACCCATGGGAAGGGAAGGATTGGTCAAAAGCTCGGCGCCGACCGAAGCCCAGGCCGCCGCGCCGCTGAGCATGGTGCGCTGCAATTCGTAGGCGTTGTAAAGCAAGTGGTATCTCCTGGCCGCCCGGGGGGAGGCGGCATGCCATTTCTAGGCGCTATCTGGTCTCTAAAGCGTGGCCGTGCAATGCGGCATTACCGAATAGTCCAAGGTGAAAAGACGATAAGCGTTACGCAATTCCGCTAAGCGCTTCGTATCCTTTCAGATATTGGCGGGTGACAGTGAATGGGGCCTGAAAGCCGGGGCGCACGACTTGCCCTTTCCCTCACGGCTGCGACCTTGTAAGGCGCTGGATCATGCAAGCCCCAGACGGCCCGGCCGAGAGCATCGAGACCCCAGTCCCCCGCGCGCAAGGACCTGTTCCTCGCGCGGATGCGGCGCCCAAACGCCCCCGGCGCTCGCTGCGCCCGCTCGCGATGGTCTGGCGCGAACTCTTCAAGTATCCGGGGCGGATGGCCGTGGCGGGTATCGCGCTCGTCGTCTCGGCGATGTCGACGCTGGCGATCCCCTATGGCTTTCGCAGCGTGATCGACCAGGGCTTCGCGCAAGGGGCCGATCACGACGTGATCCGCTCCTGGTTCCTGATGCTGCTGGGCGTGGTGGTGATTCTTGCCATTGCGACCTCGATCCGTTTCTACTCGGTGTCCTGGCTGGGCGAGCGCGTGGTGGCCGACATTCGCTTGCGCGTCCAACGCCACCTGCTCGCGCTTGCGCCGGGCTTCTTCGAGGAAAACAGCCCCAAGGAAATCGCCTCGCGCATGACCGCGGACACCGCGATCATCGAGCAGGTGGTGGGCACCACCGTCTCGGTCGCGCTGCGCAACGCGATCATGGCGACAGGGGGCGTGATCTTTCTCTTCGCGCTTGCGCCCAGTCTGACGGCCGGGCTCCTTGTCGCGATCCCGGTGGTGATCGTGCCGATCACCGTCTTCGGGCGGCGCCTGCGCATCGTCGCGCGCAAGAGCCAGGACCGTGTTGCCGACATAGGCGCGATGACCGCTGAAGTGCTGGGCGCCTTGCGCGTGGTCCAGGCCTTCAACCAGCAGGAGCGTGAGGGCGGGCGCTTCAGCGCCGCGGTGGAGCGCACCTTTGATACCGGCCGCAAGCGCATTCTCATCCGCGCGGTGATGACCGCGGTGATGATGTTCCTCATTTTCGGCTCGATTACGATCATCATGTGGCGCGGCGCCCTCGGCGTCGCAGAAGGGGCGATCACGGGCGGCACCATCGCCGCCTTCGTCGTCACGGCGGGTATCGTGGCGGGCGCGTTCGGATCGCTGACCGAGGTCTATGGCGACCTCGTGCGCGGGGCAGGTGCGGCCAGCCGTCTGGCCGAGTTGCTGTCCGAAGAGCCCGAGATCGCGGCGCCCGCGCGCCCGCAAACGCTCCCTGTGCCGCCGCGCGGCAAGATCGCCTTCGAGAAGGTCACCTTTCGCTATCCCACCCGGCCCGACATGGCCGCGCTGGTCGACTTCAGCCTGACCGTGGAGCCGGGCGAGACGGTCGCCATCGTCGGCCCTTCAGGGGCGGGCAAGTCCACGCTGTTCCAGCTCGCCGAGCGGTTCTACGACCCGCAAGCGGGCGTGGTGAAGATCGACGGCGTGCCGCTCTCCTCGGCGGACCCGAGTGACGTGCGCGCGCGCATCGCGCTGGTCCCGCAGGAGGGCGTGCTGTTTGCTGCGAGCGCGCGCGAAAACCTGCGTTACGGCCAGCCGGACGCGGACGATGCGATTATCTGGGAGGCCGCCCGCGCTGCCAATGCCGAAGGTTTCCTGGGCATGCTCCCCGAGGGGCTCGATACGTTCCTGGGCGAAGACGGCGCGCGCCTGTCGGGCGGCCAGCGCCAGCGCATCGCGATTGCGCGCGCACTTCTGCGCGATGCGCCGATCCTGCTTCTGGACGAGGCGACGAGCGCGCTCGACGCGGAGAGCGAGCGGCTGGTGCAGGACGCGCTCGACACGCTGATGCGTAGCCGCACGACGCTGGTCATCGCGCACCGCTTGTCGACCGTGCGCGAGGCCGACAGGATCGTGGTCATGGATGGCGGACGAATCGTCGAGCAAGGGACCCATGCCGCGCTCACGCAGGCCGGGGGTCTCTATGCACGGCTCGCCTCGCTCCAGTTCGACGAACGGGCGACAGCGCTCGGCTAACGACATGGGCGGCGGGCTTGCGCGCTGGCGTTGCGCCGAATTGCAATTATCTTGCCGGGCTTTGATCGATCCGTAAGAGGTCGACACCGACGCCTAACCCCCAAGCAAAGGTAATCCATGCGTAACTTCAAGGGGCGTGCCCTCGCTTTCGCGGCGAGCGGCCTCGCCATCGCTTTCGCTTCCCCCGTTCTCTCCGCGCCGCAGTCGACCAGCGCCCAGGAAGCTTCCCCGCTCACGCCCTCGGACGACTGGGGCGATTTCGGCATCCAGACACAGTGGATGGACACCGCGACCAAGCCCGGTGACGATTTTGACCGCTACGTCAGCGGCGAATGGATCGACAGCGTGGAACTGCCCGCCGACCGCACGCGCTGGGGTTCGTTCCTTGAGCTGAACGAGCTTTCGCAGCATCGCATGCACGCGATCATGAACGAACTCATTGCCTCGAACCCGGCGCCGGGCAGCGACGCGGCGCGCGTGGCTGCGGCCTACAAGGCGTTCATGGACGTCGATGCGATCAACGCGAAGGGCCTCGCCCCGATCCAGCCCTACATGGAGCGCATCTTTGCCGCGAAGACGCCGCAGGATCTGGCCGGTCTGTTTGCCTCGCCGGGCTATGCGTCGCCCATCGGCGTCTACGTGGGCGCGGACGCCAAGCAGAGCGACATCTACGCGCTGCACAGTTATGTTTCGGGTCTGGGACTGCCCGACCGCAACTACTACCTCAAGACCGACGAGCGTTCGCAGAAGATCCGCAGCGCTTACCTGGATTACCTGACGTTCGTGCTCGGCAAGGTCGGGTACCAGGACGCGGGAAGCGCGGCTAAGGCCGTGCTCTCGCTCGAAACCCGCATTGCCGAGGCCGACTGGGACCGCGTCGCTTCGCGCAACGATGACCTCACCTACAACAAGCTGACCCGCGCGCAATACGAGGCGCTGGGCTCCTCGGGCGTGCTCGCGACGTTCCTCGACACGCTGGGCGCAGGTCAGGCCTCCTACGTCATCGCCAGCGAGATCCCGGCGACCGAGGAGGAACTGAAAGCGGCCAACCTCGACGCCGCGCAGGCGCAGGCGCTGATGGGCGGCGGCCTGCCCGTCGTCGCGAAGCTGGTCGACGAGGTTCCGGTCGCCACCTGGCAGGCCTGGCTCGCCGCGCGCTTCGTCAGCGGGCACGCCTCGATGCTTCCCAGCGACATCGACGCGGCCTCCTTCGCCTTCTACGGCACCACGTTGTCGGGCCAGCCCGAGCAGCGCCCGCGCTGGAAGCGCGGCGTCGCGGCGGTCGAGGGGCTGGCAGGCGAACTCGTCGGCAAGCTCTATGCCGAGCGTTACTATCCGCCTGAACAGAAGGCGAAGATGGAGACCCTCGTCGCCAACTTGCGCAAGGCCATGGCGGTGAACCTCCAGGAACTCGACTGGATGGGCCCGGAAACCCGCCGCGAGGCCCAGACCAAGCTCGACGCCTTCACCCCCAAGATCGGCGCCCCGGACACCTTCAAGACCTATGACGGGCTGGAGTTTTCGGCCAGGGACCCGATCGGCAACAGCCTTGCCGCGGGGGCCTGGGAAAACAATTTCGAGATGGGCCGCATCGGCCAGCCGGTCGACCGCAGCGAGTGGGCCATGCTGCCCGAGACGGTCAACGCCTACTACAACCCGACGATGAACGAGATCGTCTTCCCGGCGGCAATCCTCCAGCCCCCGTTCTTCAACCTCTCGGCCGATCCGGCGGTGAATTACGGCGCCATCGGTGCGGTGATCGGCCACGAGATGGGCCACGGTTTCGACGACCAGGGCGCGAAATCGGACGGCACGGGCAACATGCGCGACTGGTGGACCCCGCAGGACAAGGCGCACTTCCAGGAACTGCAGGACAAGCTGGAAGCCCAGTACAACAGCTTCTGCCCCTTCGATGATGGCGAGACCTGCGTGAACGGCAAGCTCACCATGGGTGAGAACATCGGCGATCTGGGCGGGCTTAGCCTGGCGTATCGGGCTTACAAGATGGCGCTGGGCGGCAAGGAGGCCCCGGTGATCGACGGCTTCACCGGCGACCAGCGCTTCTTCATGGGCTGGGCGCAGGTCTGGCGCAGCAAGACCCGCGAGGCCCAGGCCCGCCAGATGCTGATGACCGATCCGCACGCCCCGCCGCAGTACCGCGTCAACGGCATCGTTCGCAATTTCGACGAGTGGTACAAGGCGTTCGATGTAAAGCCGGGCGACGAACTGTACCTGCCGCCTGAAAAGCGTGTGCGTATCTGGTAACGGTTCAGCGCCTTTTCTTGGCGTTTTATTGCAGTGCAGCGCGCGGTGGGTTGACTTGCTCCCCGCGAGCTGCATGAACTTTGTCCGCGATGGACCTTACCGTGACCGCTATTCTCCTCGGCATTGTCGAGGGACTCACCGAGTTTCTGCCCGTCTCCTCGACGGGCCATCTCATCCTTGCCACCCAGCTCTTCGGATATGATTCCGACATGTGGGCGACGTTCAACGTCGTCATTCAGCTGGGCGCGATCCTGGCGGTAATTGCCCACTTCTGGCGCACCTTCTGGGCGGTGGGAGCAGGCCTCCTCCACCTGAATCCGACCTCGATCCGCTTCGTGCGCAACGTCCTCGTCGCGTTCATGCCCTCGGCAGTCCTGGGTCTCCTCCTCAACGACTGGATCGAGAGCCTGCTGGGCTCGCCCAATGTCGTCGCCTGGGCGCTGATTGCGGGTGGCATTGCCATCCTTGCCATTGAGAAGGTGGCCAGGCCCGGTCCGCTGACGGGCGTTGCCGAACTGCCGATTTCCAAGTGCGTGGGCGTGGGCTTTGCCCAGTGCCTGGCGATGGTGCCGGGCACCAGCCGTTCGGGCGCGACCATCATGGGCGCGCTGGCCATGGGCATCGAGCGCCGCACGGCAGCCGAATTCAGCTTCTTCCTCGCCGTGCCTACGATGGTGGGCGCCACCTTCCTCTCGATCGTCAAGCACCGCGAAGAACTGATGGCAGGCACAGGACCTGTCGGCTGGAGCGAGATCGCCATAGGCTTCGTCGTCTCCTTCGTCGTCGCGCTGGTCGTCATCAAGGCGTTCATGGCCTTCGTCAGCCGTTCGGGCTTTGCGCCGTTCGCCTGGTATCGCCTGGCCGCGGGCGCCCTCGCGCTGTTCCTGCTGGGCCGCGCCTGAGCGTGGCGGGGCGGCTGAAGAAGAAGGACTACGAGGCGGCGATTGCCCCCATGCAGGAAGAACTCGTCGCCATGGCGCGCTGGGCCAAGGCGACCGGCGCGCGCATCGTGGTCCTGTTCGAGGGGCGTGATACGGCGGGCAAGGGCGGGGCGATCCACGCCGTCTCCTCCTATCTCAACCCGCGCCAGTGCCGCACCGTGGCGCTGGGACCGCCCAGCGCGCGCGAGCAGGGCGAATGGTACTTCCAGCGCTACGTCCAGCACCTTCCCAGCACCGGCGAGATCGTGCTGTTTGACCGCTCCTGGTACAACCGGGCGGGCGTGGAAAAAGTCATGGGCTATGCCACGAGCGCGCAGGTCGAGCAGTTCCTCGCCCAGACCCCGGCGTTCGAGCGCATGCTGGTCGATGACGGCATCCTCCTCTTCAAGTACTGGCTGACCTGCGACCAGGAGCAGCAGGAGGAGCGCCTGCGCGAACGGCGGGAGGACCCGCTCAAGCGCTGGAAGCTCTCGCCCGTCGATCTCGCCGCGCGCGTGAAGTACGAAGACTACAGCCGCGCACGCGCCGCCATGCTGGAGGCGACCCACAGCCGCCACGCGCCCTGGACGCTGGTCGACTTCAACGACCAGAAGCGGGGGCGGCTCACCCTGATTCGCAACTTGCTTGATCGGCTGCCTGACACCCGAGTCGATCCCCCCGAAATTGTCATTGAGCCACTTGAAAAGGCGCCCGCCGTGGAAGAATTCACGCTGATCGCGCCGATTCCGCCCTATGAAGTGCCTTGAGCGTCGTCGCTGCCTTGACTTTAGGGCACCCATGACGCAAGGGGCGCAACCTTGAAGGGCGGCGCTGCAAAGCCACCCGCTCCATTTTCAACGCAGATGCCGGCCTGCCAGGGCGGCTGAAACGAGAGATTACAGGAACCCGCCATGGCGAAGCCCGCAACCGTCAAGATCCGTCTGGTCTCGACCGCTGACACCGGTTTTTTCTACGTCACGAAGAAGAATCCCCGGAACACGACCGAGAAAATGACCTTCCGTAAGTACGATCCCGTCGTGCGCAAGCACGTCGAGTTCAAGGAAGCTAAGATCAAGTAAGGTTCACCGTCGGTTCAAGGCGCTGGGCCCAGGAGCCCTTGCCATGAAGACACTGACGAAGACCTTTCGCATGATTTCCGGCGCGGCGGCCCCCATTGCCTTGGGAGCGGCCGCGCTAGGCGTTTGCGCCACGCTTTCGCCCGCTCCGGTTCTGGCTGCACCCGCTAGCGGCGATGCCGCCAAGCTCGACCAGGCGGTCAAGGCGCTGCGCGCGATCTCCACGCTCAAGGCCGACTTCATCCAGCGCGACCGCAACGGTGGGCAGGTGAAGGGCAAGCTCACGCTCAAGCGTCCGGGGCGCATCCGCTTCGAGTATGAGAAAAGCGTGCCGATGCTGATCGTGGGTGACGGCAAGGCGCTGACCATGATCGACTATGAGGTCAACCAGGTCCAGCGCTGGCCGATCAAAAACAGCCCTCTCGGCGCGCTGCTCGACCCGAGCCGCGATGTTGCCAAGTACGGCACCGTGCGTGACACCGGCAATCCGGACGTGATTTCGGTCGAGGTGCGCGACAGCGAGCATCCCGAGTACGGGATCATCACGCTGATCTTCACCCGCAAGGCGTCCGCGCCGGGTGGCCTTGAACTGGCCTATTGGGTCGCGCTCGACGCGCAGAACACGCGCACCACGATCCAGCTTTCCAACCAGCGCTACGGCGTGGCGGTGGGCGAGGATGCCTTCCGCTGGGAGGACCCGCGCCCGCGCCGCCGCCCGCACTGAGCGCTGCGCTGCTCGCACTGTTGGTTTCCCATAGAGGGTCCGGACCATGTCCGGGCCCTTTTTCGTATGCGGCCTGAAAGGACGGGCTGGGCAGGCGTGCGCGTTTCGTCGATGGGAATCTGCATCTGGTCGCGGGCGTGCACATTCTTGCGACAAACGGCGACATTTTCGCGCAGGCTGTTCACTTCACAGACAGCCAAGTCGTCCTACATAGGGTGTGTCGAAACGGTCTGAGGCGGGTTTCCCCCCTGTTGCCCATGCCTCTCAAGAGACCGGCCGGCAAGCGTGACGAACGCTGACAGGACCCTCGAGCCTTTGCCCCCGGCTCGAGGGTTTTGTTTGCCTGGTGGCGATGCGCTCCGGCCTCCGGCCACATGCGAAAAGGGGAGGCGCGCCCTCTGGCCTTTCGGCGATGCGCTGCCTAAAGCGGCTCCCATGAAAATTGCCACGTGGAATATCAACTCCGTCCGTCTGCGCATCGACCAGGTCGAGCGCTTCCTGACCGAGCAGGCACCCGATGTCCTGTGCCTCCAGGAAATCAAGGTCGCCGAGCATCTCTTCCCGCACGAGATGTTCGAGCGCCTGGGCTACACCCACCGCGCGATCAGCGGGCAGAAGGGCTACCACGGCGTTGCCACCGTCTCGAAGGTCCCCTTCGTCGAGTGCAGCCGGTACGACTGGCAGGACAACGGCGAGGCCCGCCACGTCGGGGTCGAGCTGCAGGGCGAGGGCAAGGGCCTCATCGTCGAGAACGTCTACATCCCGGCCGGCGGCGATGTCGCCGACCGTGAGGTCAATCCCAAGTTTGGCCAGAAGCTCGACTTTCTCGCGCGCATGACCGAATGGGCCGCGAAGATCGACCGCCCCACGCTGATCGTGGGTGATTTCAACATCGCCCCGCTGGAAAGCGACGTTTACGACCACAAGGCGCTCCTCAAGGTCGTCAGCCACACGCCGATTGAGGTCGAGACGCTTGGCAAATTCCGCGATGCGCACGGCTGGGTCGACCTGGGCCGCCAGTTCATCCCCGCGCCTGAGCGCAACTACTCCTGGTGGTCCTACCGCAGCTACTGGCGTCAGAAGGACCAGGGGCGCCGTCTGGACCATATGTGGGCCTCGCCCGACCTCGCCGCCAAGGCGACGGCGCACCACATCGTCGAGGAGACCCGCAAGTGGGAGAAGCCCAGCGACCACGTACCGCTGATTACGGAGTTCGCGCTCTGAGGACGGCGCCGGCCTTTTCCCTCCCGGCGCGCCGGGTGGCGCTGGCTATCGACGCGCTGCGCCATGGCTGGCCGATTCGCGTGGGCGGTAAGGTGGGGGAGGGCGAAATTCTCCTGCCCGCCGAGACTGGCTTCGCGCCGGGGACGGCCGCGCCGCGCATGCTGATTTCCTCGGCCCGGGCCGTGACGCTCAAGCTTGCCAACCAGCGCGAGGCGGCGGTGCCCGAGGCGCCGGTGCTGATCCGCGCAGCGGACGCCTTCACGCTGGAGACCGCGCGCGCGATTGCGGATCCGGCGCTCGATCTCGACTACCCGATGAAGGGCCCCTTTGCCGCGCTGCCGTTGGCCGAGGGCTTCGGCGATGGCGCCGCCGCGCGCGTGGCGATGGAACTGGCGCGCCTTGCAGGGATACTGCCAGCCTTCCTCGTCGCGCCGGACATCGAGGCCGGGGCCGCGCAGGCGGTGGCGATTTCCGATCTCGACGCCTGGAAGGACACTGCGCGCCTGGGCATTGCCTCGCGCGCGCGTCTGCCGGTCGAAGTCTGCGAGAACAGCGAGATCGTCGCCTTCCGTTCCGCCGACGACATGCGTGAGCACGTCGCCCTGGTGATCGGTACCCCGTCGAAGGCACGTGTGCCGCTGGTGCGGCTTCATTCGGAATGCCTGACGGGCGATATCCTGGGCTCGCTCAAGTGCGACTGCGGACCGCAGCTTCAGGCAGCCCTCAGGGCCATGGCGGCCGAGGCCGAGGAAGGGGGCTGGGGCGTCCTTCTCTACATGCGCCAGGAAGGGCGCGGGATCGGGCTCATCAACAAGCTGCGCGCCTATCGCCTGCAGGACCAGGGGCTCGACACGGTCGATGCCAACAACCGCCTCGGCCTGCCCACCGAAGCGCGTGACTTTCCCGTCGCGGCGCGGATGCTCGACCTTCTCAAGGTTGGCGCGATTCGGCTGATGACGAACAACCCTTCCAAGGTCGAGGCGCTTAAGGGTGTGGGTGTCGATGTGGTGGAACGCGTGGCGCACAAGCTGCCTGCGAACCCGCACAACGCGCGCTATCTTGATACCAAGCGGGACCGGACCGGGCACATTCTCTAGGTCGAACAAGGAAGAATTTTTTCAGGGGGCCATCCCCCCTTGCCCCCGAATGGGGACCTCATCTCTGTCCGCCAGCGCGGCGCAAGAGCCCTGAGCTTGACAGCTCGGCGAGCCCGAGGGCGCTGGCTCTCGATATTATCTCTCTTATGTCATTGGCAAACTTGGAAGCCGGGGCGCGTGCGGGATGCTTGGGGGGAAACGCGCCCCGGCTTCTGCCGTCAGGGCGCCATGAGGGATAGCGCGCCCGCGACGGCGGCGACCGTCCCAAGCACGACAAGCACCCGGCCGATTCTCCTCGGTCCGGAAACTCCGTAATGGGCGGCGCGGAACGCGCGGTAGTGGGGGGCAATGGTCGGGTCCTGGGCCAGCACGAGGATGTCGGCTGGGGTGGCGACGCGGTCGAACCAGTTGGCGAGGTCCTCAGCCTCGCGCAGCGACAGTTCGTGAGGGTAGCGGGTTAGTAGATAGGCGACGTGGGCGCGCTCTTCGACGGCAACGACGCCAGCGTTTTCAATAGGCAGCATGCGGATAGTCCTGAAACGAAGCGGGGGGAGGGCGCGCAAAAGGGAGCACCCGGCCGGGATCGGTTCAGGCGCGGGG
>NZ_VIRF01000038.1 GCF_008107685.1 Novosphingobium sp. BW1 | reverse complement strand
TTGAATGCCGGGCTGTGGTTGCGCCGGGGTCGTCTGCTCATTCTCTGCTCCTGTCTCGCAGCCCATCTGGCTGCTCTCAGGCAGAAAATCCAATTATCTCAGTGTGCAGATTCTCCAGGCCACCTCTTTCGCCTCGCTGGAGCGGGATGTCTTTCGCCACGCGCTCATCAACGATGCGACGACGCGCGAAGCCTACGAGGGCAACACAAGGGACTTCTTTGCCTCCAACGAGGAAACCCGCAAGCATCTGAACCGCGACGAACTGTCAGCCGCCGATGTGGTGGAGGAAACCGCCAAGGCCTACGTCGCCGTGGTAGACGGCGTGCTTGCCGATGGGCCGGTTGGAAGCGCCGGGGTCGCGCGGATCATGGAGGCCGGGGACACGGTCGATGCCAACATCGAGGCCATCCGCGATCCTGTCATCGCGCGCTTGGTGACGATCGATGCGGAGCAGACCACCATGGCGCTCACCATGGTCGGCGTATCGGTGGTACTGGCGCTGGTCGCCTGTGGTTTCGCCTATGTCCTGGCGCAGCGCGTGCGGCGCAGCATCGTAAGCGAACTGGGCGATATCCGCTCGGCCATTGGCCGGATCGAAGATGGCGGGGGCGAATTCACCGTACCGCATCTGCACCGAAGCGATGAGATCGGAGACCTGGCCCGCGTTGCCGAGCGCCTGCAGGTGATGACCCGCGGCAAGGCCGAGAGCGATGCGCGAACCCGCGCGATGATCGAGATGGTTGGAACCCAGCTGAGTGCGCTTGCCGAAGGCGATCTTACCGCCGAGCTGCCGGATATCGGGGCGACGTATGGCCGCCTGCGGGCCGATTTCAACACCATGGCGGGGCGTCTGCGCGAGGCCCTGCTGGCGGTCTCGCACGCGATCCATGCGATCCACACGGGCGCACGCGAGATCAACGATGCCTCGAGCGATTTTGCCACCCGCACCGAACAGCACGCCAGCGATCTTGGGGAAGCTGCCGAGCGCATCCGCGATCTGAGCGGCGACATCAGTTCCACGGCCTCGGAAGCGACCACGGCGCACCGCAGCGTTGTTGCGGCCGTGGAGGAAGCGCAGTCGGGCGGGAAGATCGTGTCCGATGCGGTGGCCGCCATGCAATCGATCGATCACTCGACCGCCGAGATCAAGAAGATCATCTCGGTCATCGACGGGATCGCCTTCCAGACCAACCTGCTGGCGCTGAACGCCGGGGTGGAGGCCGCCCGTGCGGGCGAGATGGGCAAGGGCTTTGCGGTGGTGGCTACCGAAGTGCGCGCCCTTGCGCAGCGTTCGGCCGATGCCGCGCGCGAGGTACGTGAGCTTATCGAGACGAGTTCGGTGCAGGTTGCCTCCGGGGTCGTCATGGTGAACGATACCGGCGCGGCGCTTGATCGCATCATCGAGAGCATTGCCTCGGCGACGCAGCTCGTGACTTCGATCGCGGATTCCTCGCAGGTGCAGTCGGAGAAGCTGCGCCAGACGACCGAGACGATCAGCGCGATGGACCGCATCACGCAGCAGAACGCGGCCATGATCGAGGAGAGTACGGCCGCCGCGCGCAGCTTGTCGAGCGAGGCGGACCGGCTGTCTGAACTGGTGGGCAAGTTCAAGCTTGGTGCGGGCGAAGTCGTGCAGCTGCGTGGGCCTTCTCTTGCCTCGCAGAAGTTTGCGCGGCGGCCGGTGGCGCAGGCCCCTCAGCCCTATGCCGCGGTCGGATCGGCGGCTCTGCAGCCCATGGCCAACGATGGGGAATGGGATGAATTCTGAAGACGTGCGCTTGTGTGCCGGAAGGGTGTTTGGCATGAATGTTTCCCTCATCGCGCGGACACAGGCTGCGCTGCGCAGCGGACTCCTGACCGGAATTGCCCTAGGCGTCAGTCCGTCGGTCTGCGCGCAGGAGGCTGCGGGGGATCTCGAGCTGTCGGGCAGTGTGCGGGTCCGCTATGAGGCTTACGACAATACCTTTCGCGGATCGGGCGCGCGCACGGACGATGCGCTCACCATACGGACCAGTATCGCGGCAAAGTACACCCGGGGGCGGTTTCGCGTCGGCGGCGAAATCCGCGATTCGCGCGGCTATGCCATCGACCTCGATACGCCGATCAATTCCGCGCACATCGACCCGTTGCAGGTCCCCCAACTCTACGTGGGCATGGATGTTTCGGACCAGGTCTCGGTCACGGCAGGGCGCATGGTGCTCAATTTCGGCAGCAAGCGACTTGTCGGCGATCCGGGCTGGCGCAACGCGGCCAATGCCTTTACCGGGCTGCGCCTCGACTGGCAGGGCCCTGAGGGGCAGGAGCGCCTGAGCGTCTTCTACACCCTGCCGGACAAGCGCCATCCCGACACCAAGGGGGAGATCATTGCGAACGCATGGTCGGTGGACACCGAGGGTTTCGACCTGCGCTTCTGGGGCGCCTTTGCCTCGGCGCAGCGGGGGCCTGTGGCGCTGGAAGCCTATGGCTTCCTGCTCGACGAGCGCGACGATGCCACGCATGCGACCCGCAACCGGCACTTGCGCACGTTTGGGGGGCGCCTCCAGGTGCCCAGGGCCGGGCGCTGGGATTTCGAACTGGAAGCTGCGCTCCAACTGGGGCGGATCCGCACGTCACGCGCAGATGGCGCGCCCAGGGTCCCCGTGCGCGCGTACATGGCCCATGCCGAAGCCGGTTATGCGCTGCCCGGATCGCTCGACGCACGGCTCTCACTCCAGGCCGATATGGCGAGCGGCGACAAGGGGGGAACATCGCGCCACGAACGCTTCGATTCGCTCTATGGCCCGCGGAGGGGCGATTGGGGGCCGACTTCGCTCTATGGTCCGCTGGGCTACAGCAATGTTCGCAGCCTGGGCGTGCGCGCGGAAATTGCGCCGTCCAAGCGCTTCGATGCCTTCGTTGACTGGCGCCGGGTTTGGCTGGATTCGCGGGACGATACCTTCGCCTTCACCGGTATTCGCGATGCGAGCGGCGCCAGTGGGCGCGATGGGGGGAGCCAGTTGCAGGCTCGCGTGCGCTACTGGCTCATTTCCAAGCGCATCAGGATCGATCTCGGCGCGGCCTGGCTCGATAAGGGGGCGTTCCTGAAGCGTGCGCCCAACGTGCAGGACCGGGGCGACACCCATTATGGCTATGGAGACATCTACTTCCTGTTCTGATAGCCCCGAAGCGGACGGCGGTCCCCACGCAAAAGCCCCCTCCTCGCACATAGCGGGGAGGGGGCTTTTGCGTGGTGTAGGGGGGGAGCCCAGAGCATTTTCCAGTCAGATGGAATCATCTGATGGTTCAGAAAATGCGTCTAACCGCTCTAGTCGCCGCCGAAGGCGTCGGCGATCGAGCAGGCCGCCGGGCCGAGGATGACCACGAAGAGCGTGGGCAGGATGAACAGGATCAGCGGCACGGTCATGATCGCGGGCAGACGTGCTGCCTTTTCCTCGGCGCGCATCATGCGCTCGTTGCGGAATTCGGCCGAAAGCACGCGCAGCGCCGAGGCGAGCGGGGTGCCGTAGCGCTCGGTCTGGATCATCGTCGTTACCACGCCCTTGACCGCGTCGAGATTGACGCGCCAGGCGAGGTTCTCGAAGGCCTGGCGGCGTTCGGTCAGGAACGAGAGCTCGATCGAGGTGAGCGAGAATTCGTCGCCCAGTTCCGGGTAGGCGCGGCCCAGTTCGCGCGCCACGCGATCAAAGGCCGCATCGACGGTGAGACCGGCCTCGGCGCAGATGACGAGCAGGTCGAGCGCGTCGGGAAGGCCCTTGCGGATCGCGTCGGTGCGCTTGGTGGCAATGTTCTGAATGAACAGGTCCGGCCCCTTGTAGCCCGCCAGCAGCATCGCCGCAAAGCCGCCGAAGCGCTTGAAACTGCTCCATTCGGGGAAGTAGTCTATGCCATAGATGACAATCGCGGCGGTGCCGCCAAGCAGGATTGGCAGGACCAGGCGCCCAAACACGACGGCGACCGCCCACTGCTTGTCGCGGATGCCCGCATGGGCGAGCTTCTGCTGGATTTCCTTGAGCTGGCTGTCCTGCAGGACCTTCAGGCTGGCCAGGATCCGGCCCATCTTGTCGGTCGTTTCGTTGCGCTTGATGAGGCTCTGACGCTTGCGCGCGCCGGTGCTGATACCGGCCTTGAGCTGTTCGCGGCGCGCGTTGAGCGCTCGCACGCGCTTGGCCATGGGGTCGCGCACGGTGAGCGCGGTGTAGATGGCGTACATCGTCGCCATCGCCGCGATCATTGCAAGGAAGGTGCCGACGAGGATGACGTCGAAGCCCAGGATGGTAGGGCCGGTGGGTTGCTCGAGCATGGGTCGTGTTCCTCGCTCAGATCTCGAAGCTGACCATCTTGGCCATGATGAAGGCGCCGATTCCCATCCACACCGCGCCGCCCATCCCCGCGACCATCAGCCGCTCGTCGATGAAGAATTCGCCCACGTAGGCCGGATTTACCATCCAGATCATGCCGAAGACGAGGAAGGGCAGGGCGCCCACGATGTAGGCCGACGCTTTCGATTCCGAGCTCATGGCGCGGATCTTGAGCTTCATCTGGGCGCGCTTTCGCAGCACGTCGGCAAGGTTCGACAAGGTCTCGGCAAGGTTGCCGCCGGTCTCGCGCTGGATCGCGAGCGTGATGCAGAAGAAGTTGAATTCCGAGATCGAGAGACGGTCGGCGGTCTCCTGGAGGGCATCCTCCATGGTCTTGCCGATCTTGATGCGTTCGGTGATGAGCTTGAACTCCTGGCCCACTGGACCTGGGACTTCCTGCGCGACGACGGTAAGAGTCTCGGTGACGGGCAAACCCGAGCGCAGGCCGCGCACCAGAAGCTCGATGGCGTCGGGAAACTTGGTGGTGAAGTTGGTGGTGCGCTTGTTGATCATCATGTTCAGGGCGACGTGCGGAATGCCGGCGCCCGCGAACAGGCCGATGCCCAGCGCCAGCAGCACCGCACTGGTCTTGAGGTAGATGAGCAGGGTGACCGCCACCGCAATACCCAGTGAACCATAGAGATACTGCGACAAGGTCCAGGACAACCCCGAACGCATCAGGCGCAGTTCCAGCGCCTCGAGCTGCGAGCCCGACCCGGCGAGACGGTGCATCTTGGGGCGCCGTGCAGCGACGGCCTTGCGCATCTGCGCCTCGACCCGGTCGTTCGTGCTCTGCGAGTGGCGGAAGCGCACGGCCTTCAGGCGACGCGCGCCCTCCTTGCTTGGCGAGGGGCCGGCAAAGGCAAGATAGACAAGCACCATCACGCCCATAAGGCCGCCTGCGAACAGGATGAGCTGAAGAGGGGTCATCGCCTTTGTGGTCCTTTACGTCACTGCGTCGTCATTGCTGCCGGGAGGGCGCGAGCGTGCGCCGCGCCCCCGGAGCCGGAGCATCACTGCGCCTGCGCACTCGCCTTCTTGGTGCCCATGCCCGACATGAACGATTTGAGATCGAGCTTGTCGAAAAGCGATGCCTTCTTGCCGTCGCCCGCGTCCTGGAGGTCCTCGCGACCTTCGAGAATGAGCTGCGAGAGATCGCGCATCGCCGAGCCCGCCTTGGTAGTGCGGTTGGCATCGGCAAAGGTCTGCCCCAGCTTCGCGGCGAGCGCGGCGGCCTTCGCGTCGTAGGGGATGGTGAGTGCGACCTTGGCCTCGATCGAGGCCTCGAAGTCGGCCTTGCCGATCTCGCTGACCGCGGACTGGACCTTGTTGGCCACCACGATCACGCGCGCCTGGGGTGCGTTGGTGCGCAGCCAGGAGAGAATGCGGATCGAATCGCGCGCCGAAGCAAGCGTGTACTCGGTCACCAGCACGACCACGTTCACATCGGACACCAGCTGCGGGAAGTTGATGAGCATGTTGCGCGGCATGTCGATCACGGTGGCCTCGAAGGCCTCGCGGAATTCCTCCTCGAGCTGGAGGAAGGCCGCGCCGTCGGTCATCAGCGGGCTCGAGATCGGGGCCTCGGCCGATAGGATCGCGAGGTTGTCGTTGGCGCGGATCATGGCGCGTTCGATGAAAAGGCCGTCGATGCGGCTCGGGCTCTCGATCGCGTCGGTAAGGCCGCGGCCCGGTTCCAGATCAAGGCACAGCGCACCGGTCCCGAAGTGGATGTCGAGATCGAGCAGAGCGGTTGGCAGCTTGTTGTCCGCGCTCAGCAGCCAGGCCAGCGAAGTGGCGATGGTCGAGGCGCCTACGCCCCCGCGCGTGCCGATTACTGCGGTCGAGACGTGCTGGCCCGCGCCCGCGCCGTCATGGCTCTTGGGCGCGGCATAAACCGTCTGGGCCTGGGCCAGCGAGTCGCGCACCTGGCCCGGCGAGAGCGGCTTCAGCAGGTAGTCGTGGATGCCGCTGGCGATGAGGTCGCGGTAGAGGCGCACGTCGTTGACCTGGCCGACCGAGACCACGATCGTGCCCGGCTCGCACACTTCGGCGAGCGCGTTGATGTCACTGAGTGGATCGCCGCTTTCCGACAGGTCGACCATCAGGATGTTGGGCGAGGCGGTGATCGAGAGCGACTGGATGGCGTTCCTGAGGCCCCCCTTGTTGCACTTTTCGGGCTGCCAGCCCATTTCCATCGCGATCGGGCGGATCACGTCGAGCGAGGCTTCGTCGCACAGGTAGGCGGCGAACTGGTCGCGGCCATTGCCGCCTCCCGATTTCCAGGGTGCGTTCATCACTGGCCTCCCGTCGTGGTGCTGGCTGTGGTTACGGCGTTGCCGTTGCCGGTGGGCTTGGCCTCGCGGTAGGCCTGGATCGCCTTGGTCGAGGTCATCGCGTTGGTCTCGCCCGTGCCTTCGGCGCCGTGCAGCAGATCCTCGGGATCGGCGACCATGGCGGCAAGGTTGGAATTGGTGGCGCAGCCGTAATTGCTGGAAAGGCCGTTGCCCGGGTTGAAGTCGGAATTGCTCTTCCACGTGGGGCAGCTGGGCACCGAGGCCTGCGTGCGCGCAATGACCACGCGCAGCGTGCCGGGCTGGATGTAGCCCTCGGTGATCGGCGCGCCTTCGGCCATGAGGATGCCGCGGCGCTCGGTGAGCGCGGCGATGGCCTGGCGCGCGGCGGCGCTGGTGGCCGGATCATCGACGTAGAGCTTGTCGCCGTACTTCAGGTCCATCGCATCGAGCCAGCCCGAAAGGCGCTGGGCCTCGCCATAGGCCAGCCCCCCGCCGTCAGCATTGAGGTCGAGCGTGTAGTTGACCTGCTGCACCACGGGCTGGTGCTCGGAATACATCGTACGGTTGGTCGGGACACCGCCCATGCACCCGGCAAGCGCGGGGGCAAGAGCGACTACGAGGGCGCTGGCGGCGAGCGGACGCGCGCGGGAGGGAAAAGACATGCGCATGGTGGTCAGCTCTCTCACTTGAGGGTGAAGCCGGGCTTGGCGGTGTCGTCGGCGGCCGTGCGGGCGCGCGCCTGCGGCTCCGGCTGGGACTGGGGCGCAGTGTCCAGCGCGCCGACGTCGACGCCGGGCGCAGGGGCTGGCGCCGCGCCGCGTGATGGCCCCGGACGCTGGGCCGGGCCCGAGCCGTCGCTCTGCTGGTTGCCGAGCAGGCGCTGCAACTCGTTGGGGGCGCTGTAGCCATCGGTCGGCAGGACGATCTGCGAGGGATCTACCGGCTTCACCAGGTAGGGGGTGATGACGATGACCAGTTCGGTCTCGCCGCGGTTGTAGTTGGTCGAGCGGAACAGCGAACCCAGGATCGGGATGTCGCCGGCACCGGGCATCTTGGTGATCGAATTGGTGCTGTTGTTGCTGAGCAGCCCCGCGATCATGAAGCTTTGGCCCGAACCCAGTTCGACCGTGGTCTCGGTGCGGCGCGTGGTCAGCGAGGGAACCTCGAAACCGTTGAGCGTCACCGAGCCCTGGCTCGAAAGATCGGAGACCTCGGGGCGCACGCGCAGCGAGATGCGTCCGTTGGCGAGTACCGTGGGCGTGTAGCTGAGGCTGACCCCGTAGTTCTTGTACTCGATCGAAGTGGCGCCCAGGCCCTGGCTGATCGGGATCGGAAATTCGCCGCCCGCAAGGAACTCGGCGGTCTCGCCCGAAAGCGCGGTCAGGTTGGGCTGCGCGAGGCTGGTGACGAGACCCACGGTCTCGCCGGCGTCGAGCGCGCCCAGGATGTCGAGCCCGAACAGGCGCCCGGCCATGCCCAGCGTCGTGCCGGAGCCCAGCTGGTTGACGGCGGTGCCCGGGACCTCGGTCAGTTCGCCCGTGATCGGATTGACGACGGTCTGCGTCGGGATATTGCCGACCCCAAGGATGCGGCCCGGCGCGAAGACGCCCTGGTTGTCGATCGGAGCGTTCTGGCCGATGCCGAACTTGAAGCCGCCGGTCGAATCCATCGTCGTCAGACGCGAGCCGATCGTCTTGACCAGCGAGCGGCTGACCTCGGCGATGCGCACCTGCAGGTTGACTTGCAAGGGCGTCGCCGTGCGCAGGCGGCTGATAACATTGGCGGCGTCGCCGACGTAGGCCTGGACAAGGCGCTCGGCCTCGGCGGCGTCCTCGGGTGACTTGATCGTGCCGGTCAGGAGGAAGGTGTTGGTGCCCATCGAGGAGACGGTGATCTTCGCCTCGGGCATGGCCAGGCGCAGCATCGAATCGACGCTGTCGAAGTTCGAGCCGACGCGTACGTTGGCCGACCAGATCACCTGGCCTGCGCGGTTGCTGGCGTAGACCGTGGTCGTGCCGCCGCCCTTGCCGAAGACGTAAAGCTGGTTGGTCGACTTGACCTGAACATCGGCGATCGCCTCGTTGGCGACGAAGACGTCGGCCATCGTGCCCGGAACGGTGACGAGCTGGCCGTTGCCGATCGAGAGGGCGATGTCCTGTGCCGGGGTCGAGATCGACTGGGCCGCGGCCGGAGCAGCCGGCGCGAGCGCGCCAAGGGCGGCCAGCGGGGCGACCAGACAGGTGGCGCGGAGCAGGGAGGGTAAGAGGCGGCGCTTCATGGCTGTGCCCTTTGCGGTTGCCGGGTGGCAGGTGTCGGTGCGACGCGCGGACTTGCGGAATGTGCGTGCGGTCATGGTGCTTACTTCCCGGCCGGCTCGGCGGTGGTGACCTTACCGCGGGTGACGCGCACCACGGGGCCTGCGTAGCCCTGCGACGCGGCCGCAGGGGAACCGCCCGCCATTTGCGGCGCGGACATCATCGGGCCCGGACCGGAACCCTGGGGCGCGGGACGGCTCGAACGCTGGAAGCGCGAGACATCGCCGCCGGTGACGTAGGTGGTGTTGCCCTCGATCGGACGGGTCATGGCCTGGCGCATGAGGGTTTCTTCCTGCTCCTTGGTCACGCCCTCGGGCACGTCGACTTCGCCGCTGGCAAGGATGCGTTCGAATTCGCCCTGGTTGTCCGCGATCGAGCGCAGCGAGAGGCTGAGCGCACCGATTTCCTCGGCCACCGAGATCTTCTCCGCGATGCGCGGGGTGACCTCGAGCGTGACCGTGCGAAAAGCGCGGACCACGGTTTTGCCGTCCTCGACTTCGTTGTTGGTGGTCTGGTCGGTGGCGAGTACGCGCAGGTTGCGCAGGATCGTCTCAGTGGTGTTGAGCGGTTCGCCTTCACCCTTGACCTGCTGGGTGAGCATCATGTCGACCCGGTCGCCCGGGAAGATGAAACCGCCCACGCCGGTCTTGGCCGAGACCGAGATGGTGACTGCGCGCATGCCAGGGCCGAGTGCGGCGGCAAGGAAGCCACGATCGCCCGGCGCGACGAGCGCGCCTTGGGTGACGGGCTGCCCGGCGGTGACCGGATAGCGCACGACGGTGCCGAGCAGCTTGGACATGTCGGCCTCGCTATCGAGGAAGTAGACGTCCTTCACCAGTTCTTCGGGCCAGTCCTGGAAGGACATCGAATCGGCGGTGAGGATGGTCCCCACCGGAAGTGCCCGCTGGGCGACGAGGACCTTGGGCCCCGCGGGCTTGACCGCCACGGCCTCTGCCTGGGGAGCCGAGGCCCCGGCAAACATCGAGCGCGCTGCAAATGCGGTGCCGGCTGCGACGAAAAGCGCAACGACCAGCAGCAGCAGCTTCTTTCTATCCATGGCTGTTCAAGCCCCCTGAAAATCCGATCTTGGTGAGTTACCTTGTCGGGACAATTGGTTAAAATCGGGTCAATCGAGATTAGCTTACGGTGGATGACGCCGCTGCGCTGGCCAGGGCCTGCTGGGCAAGGACCCAGATCCCTGCGAGCGCGATGGCGACCCCGTAAGGCACGCGCATCCGCGATTTCTGACGGCGCACGAGATGCACGAAGCCGAGCGCGAATCCGGCCAGCATGAGCAGCGCAGCCAGCGCCACGATCCATCCGCCGGGAAGGACGGCGCGAATCGATTGCAGAGCGGCCGCCGAAAGAAGCGGGCGTCCGGTGGCCAGCGCGCTCAGAACCGCCAGCGCGCCGCCGACCCAGAGCACTGCGGCGCCCAGCGCAAGCGCGCTGCGTCCGGCTTCGCCGGGGCGGCGGTCGAGGTTCCAGGCCGCCATCGCAACCGAGCCTGCACCGCCCATCAAGGCCATCAGCACGACCAGTTGCAGGAATGCAGAGGGCGCGAACCAGAGCGCGAGAGCCGTTAAAAGTTTGACATCGCCGCCGCCCATCTGGCGCACGACGAACAGGGCGCAGGTGACCATGAAGGTGACGAATGCGAGCATCAACTGGACGCCCATGTCCCACCAGCCCAGGCCCGTCGCCAGCCACCACACCGGGGCAGTCAGAGCGATGCCAAGGTTAAGTGCGTTATCTATCTCGCGGCGTTTGATATCGGTGATCGCAGCGACCAGCAGGGCAGTTGTCAAGGCCGCCATCAAAGCGTACGAAAATATGCCGCCTGGCATCGAAGTCCCCCTGTTGGAGGGCCCCGTCTAGCGGTCATCACTTACCAAAACGTAATTACCTGACCGAGGTCCCCCATTAGCCACTCGATTGACGCGACGGATGCAGGCGCACAGGTTCGGCGCGCAATCCCGGCCGATGCGCGCGAATCGCGCTGGACGGCCGCGGATGGCTGGGAGATCCGTATTCTCCAGATCCCCGCGCGGGGTGCATCCTGGAAGCGTCGCGGCGCGATCCTGTTCATGCCCGGACGGGGTGATTGCTACGAGAAGTGGCTCGAATCGCTCAACGATTGGGCCGATTCGGGGTGGTCTGTAACGTCGGCGGACTGGCGCGGGCAGGGCCTCAGCGGACGCCTGGGAGGCGATGCGACAACCGGCCATATCAATGACTTCGCGACCTGGCTTGCCGACTACGCCGGGATCTGGGCGGAGTTCGTAGCGCCGCAGTCCGGCCCCCATGTCGCCATCGGTCACTCGATGGGCGGCAATTTGGTCCTGCGCGCGGTCGCGGAAAGGCGCGTCGCGCCCGACGCCGTGGTCCTTTCCGCGCCCATGCTGGGGCTCCATCCGACCTGGGCGCCCAATGGCTTGCTGGCCCCTGTGGCGCGGGCGATTTGCAAGGTGTGCGGAGACACGGCGCGGGCCTGGAGCGGGAGCGAGCGGCCCGAACTCGTCAAGCGCGCGCGCCAGTACCTCCTGACCCACGACGCCGCGCGCTACGCCGACGAGCAGTGGTGGTACCAGGAGCGCCCCGGCCTCGTCATGGGCCCGGCCAGCTGGGGCTGGATTCGCGCGGCGGTGGCCTCGATCCGCGCGCTGGAGCGGCGCGGCGTGCTCGAAAAGGTACCCGTCCCCGTACAGATCCTCGCCACGCGCCGCGACGGCCTTGTTTCCTGGCCCGCCATCCGCAGCGCGGCCGGGCGCCTGCCTGCCGGTGAGCTCGTCGGCTATGACGAGGGCTGCGCACACGAGATCCTGCGCGAGGCCGATCCGGTGCGCGCACATGCACTTGCCGAAATCGAGGCTTTCCTGGACCGGGTCGCACCGGCTAGGGGCTGAGCCCTATGTCCCAGAGTTTCGATATTGCCGTCATCGGCGCAGGGATGGCCGGTGCCTCGCTGGCCGCCGCGCTGGCCGCCCGGGGTGGGGCGAAGGTCTGCCTCGTTGAGGGCGAGGATGCGCCCGGCTACCATGCGACGGGCCGTTCGGCCGCCTTCTGGGTGGAGAGCTATGGCGGGCCGGGTGTACAGCCGCTGACCGCCGCATCGGGCCCGGCGCTCCATGACCTCGGCGTGCTGACCCCGCGTCATGGCCTCACCATCGGCCGCGCCGAGCAGCGCAATGAGGTTGCCGCCTTCGCGCAGACATTCCGCGCGATGAACGTCGAGGTGGAGGAGCTCGGTCGCGACGAGATCGCACGCCGTATTCCTGGCCTTAGGCCCCAATGGACGTACGGCGCGCTTGAGCCCACGACCTGCGACATCGACGTTGCGCGCCTGCACCAGCATTACCTTGCCACCGCGCGCCAGGCGGGTGCGCAGCTGCGTTGCCGGGCGGGTCTGCGCGCCGCGCGCCGCGCGCAGGGACGCTGGCGTCTGGACCTTGCCGATGGCAGCTCACTGGAGGTGGGCATTCTCGTCAACGCGGCGGGTGCCTGGGCGGACAGTGTGGCACAGATGGCCGGGGCGCGGACGCTCGGCATTACGCCGCTTCGCCGTACCATTGCCCAGCTCGTGCTGGACGCGCCGGTGCCCGAGGACCTGCCGCTCGTCCTCGACATTGCCGGCGGCTTCTATTTCAAGCCCGAGAACGGGCGCTTGTGGTTGAGCCCGCATGACGAAACGCCGAGCGCCCCGTGCGACGCGGCGCCCGAAGAGCTCGACATTGCGCTTGCCATCGACCGCTTCGAGAATGTGGTGGACTGGCGCATCGCGCGCGTCGAGCACCGCTGGGCGGGGCTGCGCTCCTTCGCGCCCGACCGTCTGCCGGTCTACGGTTTCGACGCTGAGGTGGAGGGCTTCTTCTGGTGCGCAGGCCAGGGCGGCTTTGGCATCCAGACTGCGCCTGCGGGCGCAGATATTGCCGCGCGGCTACTCCTGGGCGAGGCTGCGGGCGCGGTCGATCCCGCGCCCTACAGCCCTTTGCGTTTTCGCTGAGAGGTCAGGCCGCGGCCGTTGGCGTCGCGGTCTTGGCCTGTTCGCCCGCCGCGCTGTGCAAGCGCTTGGCGATGAAGTGCCAGGAGAGGAGCGCGGGTTCGAGCATGGCCATGCCGACGGCAATGCCGAGCAGGCGTTCCATCGCGACCCCGGCCTCGATCTGGCTGTAGCTGTCGGGGACGAGCGCGGTGAGGAGCGCAATCGAGAACTGCAGGCCCACGTACTGCGTCGCCTTGCCGCCGGTTTCCAGGTGGCGGCCCAGAAACAGGCCGAAGCAGGTGCCCGCGATGATCACCGCGACATTGCCATGCGCAAGGACGAGGAGGCCGATAGCAAGCAGTCCGGCTGCGACACAGCCAATGGCGCGGTGAAGGAGGCGGCGGCTGACCGGAACGAGCCCACTCTGGCCAAGCCCGGCTACCGGCACGATCATCACGGCCATGATGGTGATTGCGGCCTGGGTCAGTTCAGGCACCTTTACGAAGTGGTAGAGCAGCGGCAGCGCGGCCAGCGCGATGCCGGTCTGTGCGGCGTGGCGTGCGGCGGTCGCATTCCAGCGCATGCGTTCAGGGCGCGCCTTGCGGTTGGCGAGCCAGTCCTTGCCTGAGATGAGCGCGGCGCCCAGGCTCACCACAACGCATGCCAACGTTCCGGCGCCCACTTCGATGACGCGGGTGAAGGCAAGCTCGAACGTGCCAAGGTCCGGATTGGCGAGCTTGTCGAGAAGGACGATTTCGAAGGTCAGGCCGAACAGGAACCAGGCGTAGGCACGCCGGCCCGTCAGCATGCCGTAAAGGCCCATGCCGCCAACCAGCCCTGCGCTCAGCACCGCCACGACCAGCGAGTGCAGGGCAAGCGGGGCCAGCATCAGCGCGAGCGCGCCGCCAGCCAGCGTGCCGACCATGCGCATCGCGCCGCGTAGCAGCGTTTCCATGGTGTCGCTCTTGAGGAGCACCAGCGCAGAGACCGCCGCCCAGTTGACCATGCGCGCATCGGCAAGCTGCGCGAGCACGATGGCCAGCATGACCGAGAGCACGCAGGCGATCTCGTCGGCCATGCGGGGGCCCGGACGGGTCAGTTCGCGCAGTTCGTTCTGCACATGCGATGTGATCAGCTTCACCATGCCCCTGATTATGGGCCGATCGGGGCGCCCTTAGAAGGTGGGCGCAGTTGCATATAGCGCAAGAGTGACTTGCAATTTCGCAAACGCAGCGGAAACCTTCGCACTTGCGGCATATCGGGGGCGGAACACGAGCCTCGCGTCTTCGGGAGAGGCCCAGGAAATTTCGTTACGTGCGGGCAACAGGCCCCGACGGCGGGGCGGCAAACGCAAGGCTCCCACGAATCCGGGGATCGCTGGGGCCGACTCTGCTTTGCTTTGCGTTTTTCGCAATCAAATTTCAGCGCGTGCAATCGTCTGGGCTGGCGCCGCGCGAGGGCGCCTGTCCCGGAGCGCTCAGACCACCGACTTCGCCGCGTCGCTGGCGAGCTGGTCGACGCGTTCGTTTTCTGCATGGCCGTTGTGCCCGCGCACCCATTGCCAGGTAATCTTGTGCGGTTTGGTCGCGGCGAGCATCTCGCGCCACAGGTCGTCGTTGGCGACCGGCTTCTTGGCTGCGTTGACCCAGCCCTTCTTCTGCCAGCCGTGGACCCACTTGGTGATCCCGTCGATGACGTACTTGCTGTCGGTGCACAGGACAATCTCGCAGGGCTGGTTAAGCACCTCAAGCGCCTTGATGACCGCGGTCATCTCCATGCGGTTGTTGGTCGTCTGGCTTTCCGAGCCCGACATTTCCTTCTCGTGCTCGCCCATTCGCAGCAGCGCGCCCCACCCCCCCGGGCCGGGATTGCCCTTGCACGCGCCGTCGGTGAAGATCTCGATCTTCTTCATCGCCTCAGACCTCGTTCGCGAAGAGGTCGCGGTTTTCGGCGCTGGCGTAGAAGTCGAGCCGCCGCGCGAAGGCGAGCGGGTCCTTGGGGGTGACGAGCGCGTCCTCAGGCGTGTTCATCCAGTCGTAGGCGCGGGTTGAGAGAAAGCGCATCGCGGCCGCGCGGGCCAGCAGCGGCAGCGCGGCGCGTTCCTCGGCCCAGAGCGGACGGACGCTTTCGTAGCCTTCCAGCAGCGCGCGTGAGATCCCGGCATCGAAGCGCGTACCGTCGTCGCTGAAACACCAGGCCGCGTGGGTCACCGCAACATCGTAGGCGAGGATGTCGGTGCAGGCAAAATAGAAGTCGATGAGGCCGGTCACCTCTTCGCCCAGCATCAGCACGTTGTCGGGGAAGAGGTCGGCGTGGACCACGCCCTCGGGCAGGCCGAGCGGCCAGCCCAGCATCAGGCTGGTCATCTCGCGCTTGACGATGCGGGCAAGCTCGGGGTGGATGAGGTTGAGGCCTTCCTCGCCGCAATCGGTCAGAAGCTGGTTCCACCGGGCAAGGCCCATGGTGTTGGTGCGACGTTGCGGGAAGCTGGCGGCGGCAAGGTGCACCTTGGCGAGCGCGGCGCCCACCGAGCGGGCCTGGCCGGCGGTGGGCTCGCTCACGGAAACGCCAGGCAGGAATTCGATGAGGGCCAGCGCCTTGCCCTCGTGGAAGCGGTGGCTGGCGCCGTCGCGGTCGTGGATCGTTCGCGGCACCGGACAGTCGTTGGCGGCGAGGTGGTCGAGCAGGTCGAGGAAGAAGGGCAGGTCCTCGACGTCGGTGCGCTCTTCGTACATCGTGAGGATGAAGCGACGCGGTTCCTCCTCGCCGCGCTGGGCCTCGAGCAGCCAGTTGCTGTTCGAGACGCCTTCGGCGATGCCCTTGGCGGAAAGCAGGGTGCCCACGTCGAAGGCATCGACGATCGCGGCCATGTCTTCCGCGCCGATTCGTGTGTAAACGGCCATGTCTTTGTCTTTATGCTCGTTGGCTTGGCTTGGCTTGGCTGGGCGTGCGGCTCAGGCGGTCAGCTGCTTGGGCAGCTTGAAGCTGATCGTCTCGGTGGCGGTGACGAATTCCTGCTGGCTGACATCGCGCAGTTCCTTGAGGCGCGCGATGACTTCGTTGACCAGCGATTCGGGCGCCGAGGCACCCGCGGTAAGGCCCACTGTATCGACACCCTCCAGCCAGGCCGGATCGATGTCGCTGGCGCGCTGGATCAGCTGCGCGCAGGCGCCCGAACGCTGGGCGACCTCGGCAAGGCGCAGCGAGTTCGAGCTGTTGGGCGCACCAATCACGAACATCAGCTGGCAGTCGGGCGCGACGCGCTTGACTGCGGCCTGTCGGTTCGAGGTCGCATAGCAGATGTCTTCGGCCTTGGGCGCAGCGACCCTGGGGTAGCGCGCCTGGATCGCAGCGATGATCGCGGCCGTATCATCCACCGAGAGGGTGGTCTGTGAGAGGTAGGCAAGGTCCGCGTCGGCCGGAAAGTCCAGCGCGGCGACGTCCTCGACCGTCTCGACCAGGGTCATGTCGCCCTCGGGGGCCTGGCCGAAGGTGCCGATCACCTCGGGATGGCCGGCGTGGCCTATGAACAGGATGTGGCGCCCGTCCGCGATCTGGCGTTCGGCCTGGCGGTGGACCTTGGACACCAGCGGGCAGGTCGCATCGAGCCACTCGAGGCCGCGCTCGGTGGCTGCAGCGGGCACCGACTTGGGCACGCCGTGCGCGGAGAAGATCACCGGAACCCCGTCGGGCACTTCATCGAGTTCCTCCACGAAGATCGCGCCTTTGGCCTTCAGGCCATCGACCACGAAGCGGTTGTGGACGATCTCATGGCGCACGTAGACGGGCGGTCCGTATTTCTCGATCGCGCGCTCGACGATCTCGATGGCGCGGTCGACACCGGCGCAGAAGCCGCGCGGGGCGGCAATGAAGAGACGGAGCGGGGCCTTGGTCGACGCAGCGTCCGAAGAGGCGGGCGCGGACTCGGCCGGGGATGGAAAGGGCGCGTTCATACTTCGCCCTCTAGCGCTTTGCCGCTTGCATCGCTAGGGCAAGCTCACGCCACTCAAGGGATGTCATGATGAATGCACGCCGCCTGACCGCCACAGTCCTGTTCTCCGCCGCGGCCGCGACGGCCCTCAGCGCCTGCAAGTCGGAAGGTGAGATCGTTCTGAACTCGGGCGTGGGGATCACCGCTGTCCGCAGCGCCTGCCCGGCTGTCGGGATCCCCGACTACACCGGCGACATCACCCTTTTCGGGCCCGGAGGCGCCAAGACCGCCGACAACGTCGACGTCACCGCGACGATGACGCAGGTGCGCGCGCAGTGCGGCGAAGGCACCGACAAGGTGACCAGCCAGGTCAACTTCCTGGTGCGCGCCCAGCGCAGCGACACGAACGGCGCGCGCAGCGTAACGCTTCCTTACTTCGTGAGCGTGCTGCAGGGCGGCAACTCGGTGGTGAGCAAGCGAATTGGCCAGGTGACGCTCCAGTTCGCCGATGGCGAAGCGCGCGCCAAGGCGACCGCGAGCGGCTCGGCCTTCATCGACCGCGGCGCGGCAACGCTGCCCCCCGAAGTGCGTGATCGCATCACCGCCAAGCGTCGCCCGGGCGACCAGGACGCCGCGCTGGACCCGCTTGCCGATCCGACCGTGCGCGCGGCGGTGACGCGCGCCACGTTCGAGGTGCTCGTCGGCTTCCAGCTTAATGACGAGCAGATCGCGTACAACGCCACGCTCTGAGCGCAGTGGGCTTTCGAAAAGGGCGCTGCGGACCAAGGTCTGCGGCGCCCTTTTTCGTGGAAAGAGCTAGTGATTCAAGGGGGTATTGCCCCTTGATCCCAGAACTGTCTTGGGCAGTTCGTGCCTTGATTGGAGCGCGCGCGCCGTCAGGGTGATACAAAAAAATCGGGGGGGCAAAGCGCCTCAATCCCCATTCCCCTCCGACCCATGACCCGCGGCACCCGGCACGCCTGCGCGCGACAGGTTGGGGAGCCCGGGGGGCGTTGGCCCTCGGACAACGCTTCTACTTACTCAACTCCTCCACTCACCGCGGCGATGTGCGACCGCGCGGCTTGGGCGATGCTCTTGCGGCTGGTGCGTTCCGCACGCGTCAGGGCGGGCAGGACATGGATGGTGACCGGGATCGGGCGCCAACGCGCGAGGATGCGCAGCGCGTTGCCCAGGCCCGGCTCGTCTCCCACCCAGGCGACCTTTTCGGGTTGGGGGCCGTAGTCGAGCCAGACCGGGTGGATCGCGACGTGGGCAAGATCGCTTTCGAGCGGGGAGAGCAGCGAGGACTTGAACGGGAGCAGGCCGCGCCCGTCGCTCGTCGTGCCTTCGGGGAAGAGCGTAAGGCAGCCGGTCTCGTCGAGCGCGTCCCGTACCTGCTTGGCTTGCTGCGCCACCGAGCGGCGGTCGTGGCGGGCGATGAAGACGGTGTCGTTCATTTCGCACAGGCGGCGCAACGGGGGAAAGACGGAGAGGCCGTCGTGGGCCACGAAGGCGCAGCCGCTGACGCCTGCAAGGGCAGGAATATCCAGCCATGACATGTGGTTGGACAGGAAGATGGCGGTCTCGCCCCGGCCCGGCAAGGTACCCTTCACGCGCAGGCGCAGGCCCGCAATGGCCCCCACCGTGCGCAGGAAGAGGGGCGGTGCGGGATTATGGCGCGTGAACAGCGCAAAGACATAATAGGCCCCAACCGCAAGGATCAGGCTGACGAGAAGCGCCACGATACGCAGGACAATCAGCGGCCAGCCCAGCAAGGGCGGACGGGGCCAGGGAGCGCCCGGCTCGGTGTCGTGTGCGGGCGAGGTCACGGGCTCATCAGTCCGGGCCGCGCGACTGGCCGGGTTGGCCGACGCGCGCGGGAAAAGGGGGCAAGGGCTGGGGTATCAGCCCTCGTCACGGTCGAGCTTGACGCCAAACAGTTCCATGCGGTGATCGACGAGGCGGAAGCCCAGCTTCTCGGCAATCTGCTTCTGGAGGGCTTCGAGTTCCGGGTCGACGAATTCCACTACGGCGCCGGTCTCAACGTCGATCATGTGGTCGTGGTGAGCTTCGGGCGCGGCTTCGTAGCGAGCGCGTCCGTCACCGAAATCGTGGCGATCGAGGATGCCGGCCTCCTCGAACAGGCGCACCGTGCGGTAGACCGTGGCTATCGAGATGCCCGGATCGATCGCGGTGGCGCGTTCGTGCAGCTTCTCGACGTCGGGGTGGTCGGTGCTTTCGGACAGAACCTTGGCGATGACGCGCCGCTGTTCGGTAATCCGCAGGCCACGCTCGGCGCAGAGGGCTTCAATATCGATGGGCTGGCTCACGTCTGACCTGTCTTATGCAAAAGGAAACACCGGCCGCGCAGGGCCGGTGTCGTCCCGATACCAAAAGAATCGGGAAAGGGGAAAGGGGGACGGCGAACGTTTGCACTGTTCTCGCCCGGTAAGGTCGGGCCGCACGAGATGGGGGGAGCAAGGTCCGGACGGTACCCTCTTTCGTGTGCGAAGCGCGCCGTTTAGGCGGCCACGGCCTTGGGCTTGCGGCCGCGGCGGGCATTGGGCTTGCGGCCCAGGCCAATCTTCTTCGCGAGTTCGCGACGCTTTTCGGCGTAGTTGGGGGCGACCATCGGGTAGTCGGCGGGCAGGTTCCAGCGCGCGCGGTACTCTTCCGGGGTCATGTTGTAGTGCGTCATCAGGTGGCGCTTGAGCATCTTGAGCTTCTTGCCGTCTTCAAGGCAGACGATGTAGTCGGGCTTGATCGAGGCGCGAACCGACACGGCGGGCTCGGGCTTTTCTTCTTCCACGGCAGCGGCGCCGCCAAGACCGGCAAGTGCGCCGTAAACATTGTTGATGAGCGAGGGGAGATCATCGACCGTGACGCTGTTGTTGCTGACGTGCGCGGCAACAATGTCGGAAGTGAGGGTGATTAGCGTTTCGCTCATGTCGGGCTGAACAGTTTCCATTATATTTTCCTCTATAGCGACCTTGAGGCTTTCATTCGTTGGCCGACACATCTGTGACTTGCCGAGAGATATAATGGCTCAAATGAGCCAATGTTTCAAGTTGTATCGTAGTTGTTTTGGCCTTCGTGCTGCGAATATGGATCCAAACCTTAAATCTGGGCAGTTTAAATTCAGAGGTCGCACGCAAATGTAATCGCGTTCACGCGCTCTCCTGACAGTAAGCGATAATAGTCAGGCCGTTCGCCGATCTGGTAGAAGCCGAATGCGCTGTAAAGGGATTCGGCGGGATTTCCCTTTCGCATTTCCAGCAAAAGCCGTTGCGCGCCGCGATGTTTCGCGGAATTGCTAAGCAATTTGAGGAGAGTATTGCCGAGTCCTTTTCCACGCTCCTGCGGAATTACAGCCAGCAGGAGAAGTTCTTCTTCATGGAAGCCGTGGCGCGAGAGCGTGAACCCGGCCGCAGGGGTCTCTGCACTGGGCGCGGTCCCACAGGAATCAACAAGACTGTAGTGCGTATGTCCAAAAAGTAAGGCGTCTTCGACTTGGCGCCGGGTCCAGGCTTCGCCGTATAGAGGGTCGAAGGCCGCGGTCATGACTTCCATCAACTTGTCGAGGTCTTCGGTCATGGGATACTGCTGCCGGGGACTATTTGTGTTCAGGAGTGCGCAGACTAGCCGGGCATCTTGCCGCCGGGCAAGCGCGCATCGGGTGCGCGGCCGTAAAGCGGGCTGATGTCCGGCGTCAGGTGGGCGGTGGGAAGGGCTGCAAAGGCGCGGGCGTCGGGAAGCAGGGGCTGGGCCGTGCCGTGGCCGCGCGTCGCGACGAGCGCTTCGGCCTCATTGCCAGTGATGCGCTGGGCGGTGAGGGCCTGGGCGGCTCCATCGGGCGTAAGCGAGGCGAGCGGCGCGGTGCTGGCGCCCGCGGCATCGAAGCTCTCGACGAACCATTCGCCATGTCCGCCGGTCATGGCGACGTCCACCGGGCCTTCGCCGAAGGCCTCACGCGCCATGGCCGCGACGAGCGCGAGGGTAGGATAGCCCACGAGCTTGGCCCCCCAAGCCAAGGCCAGTGCGCGCGCGGCGGCAAGGCCCACGCGTACGCCGGTAAAGCTGCCCGGACCCAGCGCCACCGCGATGCGGTCGGCCTTTCCGCGTTCAGGCAGGTTCGCGATCATCGGCACCAGCGCCTCGGCGTGGCCCCGTCCGAGGACGCGGAAAGTCCCGCCGATCAGCGTGTTGCCCTCGAGAAGGGCCACCGAACAGGCTGCCGTGGCGCTGTCGATGACGAGGGTGCGCGTCGGGTTGGTGGCAGGCGACGGGGAGGGCGGGGGCGACACGCGGGCGGGCTGACTTTGTTGTTGTCTGGAAAAGGTGGGAAGGGGCGTACGATCAGGCCGCGCGCACTTCGCTCACTTCAGGCACATAGTGCTTGAGCAGGCTTTCGATGCCGTGCTTGAGCGTCGCGCTCGAGGACGGGCAGCCCGAGCAGGCCCCCTGCATCGAGAGATAGACCACGCCTTCACGGAAACCCCGGTAGACGATGTCGCCGCCGTCGTTGGCCACGGCCGGGCGCACGCGGGTCTCGATCAGGTCCTTGATCTGGTCGATGATGTCCGCATCGGCCGGATCATCGCCCAGGTTCGCGTCCTCGCTCTCGGGCGGGACGGCAATGCCGTTGCCGCTGTGGCGGAACAGCGGGGCTTCGGACACAAAGTGGTCGAGCAGGATCGAGACGACCTGCGGCTTGAGGCCGGGCCACTCGACACCCGGCGCCGCGGTGACCGAAATGAAGCCGTGGCCGAAGAAGACGCCGGTCACGTCGCCCAGGTCGAACAGGGCTTCGGCGAGCGGCGAGGCGGCCGCGTCCTCGGGCGAGGTAAATTCGCGCGTGCCATCGGCCATGACTTCCCGGCCAGGCAGGAACTTGAGCGTGGCGGGGTTGGGAGTCGTTTCGGTTTCAATAAACATGATGCCCGCGATTTAGGCTTTTGGGGCTTTTAATCAAGTCGCGGGGCGGGGTCGGGACGATTTGTCCCGCGGTCTGGAACCCTGGCGGCGTTGTCATACTTCTGTTTTGACGCGCATTTCAAAGGTTAAGGATGATATTTGTGCAAGCTCCCCAGCCGTTGTCGCGGCGACCTATTCACTGGCCCTTAATCCGTCCACATCCTATAGCCTCGGCAATGACCACTATTTCGCGCGCCGCCAGTTCGCTCGCCTGTCTTGCCTTTCTCCTGCAGGTCCCGGTTTCGCCTGCCGTGGCGCAAGAGGCGCCGACCGCGCCTCCCAATGCCCCGGCTCCGGCCGCGCCTGCGCCGGTCCTGCAGACGAACGAGGAGGACCCCTGGCTCTACCGCGGCAGCAACATCCCGCACGACAAGGCCTGGCACTTCGGCGAGATGGACAATGGCCTGCGCTATGCGGTGCGCAAGAACGGCGTGCCGCCCGGACAGGTTTCGATCCGGGTGCGGGTCGATGCCGGTTCGCTTTATGAGACCGACGCCGAGCGCGGCTATGCGCATCTTCTGGAGCACATGCTTTTCCGCCAGTCGAAGTACATTCCCTCGGGCCAGGCGATCGCGGCCTTCCAGCGGCTGGGCGCGACCTTCGGGACCGACACCAACGCGGTGACCTCGGCCACGCAGACCGTCTTCAAGCTCGACCTGCCCAACGCGACGCCGACCTCGCTCGACGAGACCTTCAAGCTGATGTCCGGGATGGTCACCGCGCCCACGCTCTCGGCCGACAACCTCGCGCAGGATCGTCCCATCGTACTTGCCGAAATGCGCGAGCGCGGCGGCGCGGCGTTGCGCGTCCAGAACGCGATGCAGGAGACGCTCTACAAGGGCCAGCCGCTGGCCGAGCGCCAGCCCATCGGAACGCTGGAAAGCCTCAACGCCGCGACGCAGGAGAGCGTGCGCGCCTTCTACAGGCGCTGGTACCGCCCCGACAACGTCACTGTGATCGTGGCGGGCGATGCCGATCCCGCAATGCTCGAAAGCTACGTGCGCAAATGGTTCGGCGACTGGCAGGCCAAGGGCGCGAAGGCGCAGGCGCCGAGCTTTGGCGAACCTGCCGCGCCCAAGGGCTTTGCTGGCAACAACCGTGAACTGGCGCCGGTGGGTGAAACCCGCGTGCTGGTCGAGCCCGACCTGCCGCCTTCGCTGCTGGTGGCGACGCTGCGGCCCTGGAACCAGGTCGTCGACAACATCCCCTACAACCAGGGGCTGATGACCGACGCGATTGCCCAGGCGATCATCAACCGGCGCCTCGAAACCCGCGCGCGCGCCGGCGGCAGCTTCCTCTCGGCCTCGGTCAACACCGACAAGATCTCGCGCAGCGCCGATGTCACCTTTATGTCGGTCACGCCGCTGGGCGATGACTGGAAGGAGGCGCTCGAGGACGTGCGCGGCGTGATTGCCGATGCCATGACCCGCGCGCCCACGCAGGAGGAGATCGACCGTGAGGTGGCCGAGCTCGACGTCGCCTTCCAGGTCCCGGTCGAGCAGGAGCGCATCCTGCCCGGATCCCAGCTCGCTGATGATCTGGTCAACGCGCTCGACATTCGTGAGACGGTGGCCTCCCCCAAGGACGTGCTGCGCATCTTCCGCGAATCGCGCCATCTTTTTACCCCGCAGGCCGTGCTCGACCACACCCGCGGCCTGTTTGCAGGCACCGTGACGCGCGCGCTCTTCACCACGCAGGAAGAGGGCAAGATCACCGCGACGGCGCTTCGCGAGGCGCTGATCGCGCCGGTCGAGCCCGACGCTACCGCGCGCCGGGTCGCCAACGCCGAGCCGGTCTCGTTCGACACGCTGCCCGCCATCGGCACCCCGGCCGTCCCTGTCGCCGACCAGCCCACCGGCCTGCTCGACATCGAGGAGTTGACCTTCGCCAATGGCGTGAAGGCGCTGCTCTGGCCGGTGGCCGAGGAGCCGGGCCGCGTGGTTGCCAAGGTGCGTTTCGGAGGCGGCACGCGCTCGATCGCGCCCGAGGACGCGCCCTACCTGACGCTGGGTGAATACGCGCTGGTCGGCTCGGGTCTGGCCACGCTGGGGCTCGACGATCTCGACGTGATCTCGACGGGCCGCAAGATGGGCTTCGAGTTCACCGTCGATGACGCGGCTTTCCAGCTCAAGGCGGAAACCCGCCCGCAGGACCTGGAGGACCAGCTCTACCTGTTCGCGGCCAAGCTCGACCTGCCGCGCTGGGACGAGAACCCGCTGCGCCGCGCCAAGGCCGCAGCCAAGATCCAGTATGACACCTTCGCCACCTCGCCGCAGGGTATCCTCAGTCGGGACCTCGCCTACTACCAGCACGGCAAGGACGCGCGTTTTGCCACGCCCACGCCCTCCGAGATCGACGCGGCGACGCCCGAGGGCTTCAAGCGCGTGTGGTCCAAGGCGCTCGCCGAAGGGCCGGTGGAAGTGCAGATCTACGGCGACTTCGACAAGGCGGCCGCGGTTGCCGCTCTGGAGAAGACCTTTGGCGCGCTCAAGCCGCGCAAGGACGCGCGCAGCACCGGCACCGCGCCCGAGATCGCGGTCTCCAGGGCCAGCACTACGCCTGTCGTGCTGCACCACCACGGCGATCCCGACCAGGCCGCCGCGGTGCTGTCCTGGCCGACCGGCGGGGGCATGCTGGGGATTCGCGAATCGCGCCAGCTGGAGATTCTCACCCAGCTCTTCACCAACCGTCTGATTGATGCCGTGCGCGAGAAGCTGGGCGTCGCCTATTCGCCCTATGTATATTCGAGCTGGCCGGTCGACCTGCAGGCGGGCGGGGCGATCACGGCCGTCGCGCAGGTCGATCCCAAGTCGGTCGACGTGTTCTACCAGACCGCCGAGGAGATCGCGCAGGACCTCATCGCCAACCCCCCGTCCGCCGATGAACTGGCCCGCGTGACCGAACCGTTGCGCCAGCAGGTGACGCGCGCGGCGTCCAGTACCTCGTTCTTCATGAACCAGCTGGAGGGCGCGAGCCGCGATCCCTCGCGCTTTGGTTCGGTGCGCTCGGTGCTGGTCGACTTTACCCAGACCACACCGGCCGAGATGCAGGCGCTCGCCGCCAAGTATCTGGGAGAAGGCAATTCGTGGCGCCTCGAGGTGATCCCCGAAGAAGGCGCGAGCGGCAAGGTCGCCGCCAGGTAACCCCAGCCGCAATGGCGGGAGAGGGATATGCAAAAACCTCTTCCGCGCAACCGATTAGCGGTTTTGGCCAAAGCTTCTTTGCAAAAATTGCGGGCAGAGGCTATGGGGCCCGCCTTGCCGAGGCTTCGTGCAAGGTATCCGGGCGCCGCTGGCGTCCGGGCAGGAGCGGTCCGGGAGAGGGCCGAATTTCAGGAGTGAACGACGTGGCGAGCAATTGGACCCCGGACGGCTGGAAGGCGCAGGAAGCGCGCCACCTTCCGGTATATGGCGACGAGACAAAGCTGAACGAGGTCGAGGCGACCCTGGCCAAGTTTCCGCCGCTGGTCTTTGCAGGCGAAGCGCGCGAGCTGAAGAAAGACCTTGCCGAAGTGGCCGAGGGACGCGGTTTTCTGCTCCAGGGCGGGGACTGCGCGGAGAGCTTCGCCGAATTCCACCCCGACAACATCCGCGACACCTTCCGCGTCCTGCTGCAGATGGCGGTCGTGCTGACGTTCGCCAGCAAGCAGCCGGTGGTGAAAGTCGGGCGCATGGCCGGCCAGTTCGCCAAGCCGCGCTCCTCGCCGACAGAGATGGTCGATGGCGTCGAGATGCCCAGCTACTTCGGGGACATCATCAACGGCATCGAGGGCAACGCCGAGGCGCGCCGCAACGATCCGGAACGCATGGTCCAGGCCTATGGCCAGTCGGCCGCGACGCTGAACCTGCTGCGCGCCTTCGCGACCGGCGGCTACGCGAACCTCAGCCAGGTCCATAAGTGGACGATGGAGCACATCGACCGCAGCCCCTGGGGTGAGAAGTTCGCCGAGATGGCCGACCGCATCGGCGAGGCGCTCGATTTCATGTCGGCCTGCGGCGTCGATCCCACGACCGTCCCGCAGCTGCAGGGCACCCAGTTCTACACCAGCCACGAGGCGCTGCTGCTCCCCTACGAGCAGGCGCTCACCCGCCGCGATTCGCTGACCGGCGGCTGGTACGACTGCTCCGCGCACATGCTGTGGATCGGGGACCGCACCCGCTTTGAAGGCTCGGCCCACGTCGAGTTCCTGCGCGGCGTGGAAAACCCCATCGGCATGAAGTGCGGTCCGAGCCTTGAGCCCGACGCGCTCCTCAAGATGCTCGACACGCTCAACCCCAATCGCGAGCCGGGCCGCATGACCCTCATTAGCCGCTTCGGCCATGAGAAGGTCGAGGCAGGCCTGCCCAAGCTGGTGCGCGCGGTGAAGGCCGAAGGCCACCCGGTGGTGTGGTCGTGCGATCCCATGCACGGCAACGTCATCAAGACCGATTCGGGCCTCAAGACCCGCCCCTACGACCGCATCCTCTCCGAAGTGCGCGGTTTCTTCGCGGTCCACCGCGCGGAAGGCACGCATGCAGGCGGTATCCATGTCGAGATGACCGGCCAGGACGTGACCGAATGCACGGGCGGTGCCATCGCCATCACCGACGAGCGGCTGGGCGATCGCTACCATACGCACTGCGATCCCCGCCTCAACGGCGCGCAGTCGATCGAACTGGCCTTCGAGATGGCGGACCTGCTCAACCTCGAAGCCAACGCGCAGCACCAGGCCGCGGCCTGATTCACGCGCCAGTCCGCTGAAGACACCAAAGGGCAGGGACCGCAAAGGCGCGGTGCCTGCCCTTCGTGTGTGCAGGGGCCGGGCGGGGAAGGACGGGGCCAGGCCCCGTGATCCTGATTTTTGGAAGCAGGGCGCGGGCAGAACAAGGATAATCCGGGGGCGATCGCCCTCGGGTTTTCCAAACCGGGCGACCTCACCTTGCACGCACCATGTGGCTTGTGAGAGGTGAGGTGGCCAATCGGAGGGCAAGGGGAGATGGCCCCTTGGATACTCTTTTTCGCTATTGCCCCACGCGCAGCGTGGCGGTGTCGAGCGCGGCAAGGCGTTCGGGGTTGCCCCGTGTGGCCATGCGCATCTCCATCAGCGCGTCGCGGTCCGCGTGGGCGCGGGCAAGCGAGGTCACGCGGCAGTCGCGCATCAGCGCCATGTCCTGCAATTCGCGCAGGTCCGGCGCGCCGCACACGCTCTTCACCGCGCGTACGAGCCGCGTATCCAGCGCGTCACGCCCGCTGGGGCTGTCGAGATCGAGGTCGCTGTAGCGCACGGCGATGGTCGGTCGGTCCTCCCACACGTGCTTTTGCACGACCACTTCGTTGTTGGACGCCGAGGCGGCGCTTCCCAGCAGCACGCAACCGAGCGTGCAGGCGGCGATGGTAAGCCTGATCATGGTGCTTCTCCTCTACGGTGCGCGGCCCGTTGGGAGCCGCGCGGGGACGCAGGTAGAGGCATTGCGGACAGCGTGTCCGCTCCGGGCAATCGGCCCGTTTCGCGTTCGGATTTCAGGCGTGGGGGACGGGCTGCGTCACTGGGCAGCAAACTCTCACGAAGGGCGTTGCGTGTCGGTGTGTGCCTGGTCGTCAATCAGGCGCCGAGTCGGCGATCGGGATGTCTGGCGGGATGCCAAGGCATCGGGAAGTTCGTCCGGTTTATCGCAACTTATGATTGCGGCGACCTCTTCCTGCGGTAATTTTGGATTATACGCTCGTTGCGCTGTAAAACAAAGTGTTTCGTTAGGTGCCGGTGCAGACAGCTCTCAGGACGCGACGAAGCGCGGCCTGCGTCCCGGCGTTTACGTGGGTCTGCGTAGCGAACGGGCGTGGGAAAGGTGCGGCTGACGGTATGGGAAGCCTGAGGGCGATGACCCTCGAATTCATGTGTTCGTCTTATTCCGGTAGCCGCCCGGTCAGCCCCCGCAGCGGCTGTAGTACCCCTGGCGGCAGGCGCGCACATCGCGTTCCCAGGCGGCGCGGTCGGCCTCGTAGTCCTGCCGGGCGCGGGCGTAGCGGCTGCGGTCGTCCTCGTAGGCGCGCCTATCCTCTTCGTAGGCGCGGGCGCTGTAGTCCTCGTAGACGCGGCGGTCGGCCTCTGCGGCGCGCCAGGCGTCCCAGCCTTGTGCGTAGTGGGCATCGCGGCGCGCAACGTAGGCGGCCTGTTCGCGGTTGAGCCGGCGGATTTCGGCGGCGTCGGCCTCGCGCGCGGCGCGTGAGCGCATCCTGGGGTCGCGCGGATCGTCTGCGAGCGCCGGCGCGCTGGTGACGGCGATGGCCAGCGCGGCGAGCGCGGTGGCGCGTGTGATAACCCTCATCGTATACCCCTGAAGTCCCAGTATGTCCCTTGGGGATTTGCTAGGCGGGACGAGCACACGATTGCAAAGGACTTGCGACGAAGCGAGCCGCCATCCAGCGCAGTTCCGGAACGGCTGGCCGTAGGGCGCACCTACACAGTAAATTGTCCCGCAATATCAAGTTCCAGCCCCGCCGTTACGGCCTTTGTCATCTTAAATTCTTTGACACAACTTCGCTTGGGCCCGCATTTTCAACGCCTGTCGAGCCGTCGGGAGGCATGGTCATGAACATTGTCGAGCTGCAATCGGCCGTGGGCGCCAAGCCCGACGGGATCTGGGGCCCCAAGTCGCGCGCGGCGCTGTTGAACGCTTTCACCAATACCCAGGCCCCCGCTGTTACCGACGAGGAAGAGGTCGGACTGGCCGCGCGCCTGCATGTCAGCGTGAAACAGCTCCGCGCGGTGGCGCAGGTGGAATCCTCGGGCGGTGGGTTCGATCGACTGGGGCGACCCAAGATCCTCTACGAGCGGCACAAGTTTCACAAGTACACCGGCGGGCGCTGGTCGGTCGCGACTTTCAGCAACCCGCGCTACGGCGGTTACAGCGAAAGCAGCTGGGACAAGCTGGCAGGTGCAATCGTGACCGGCGATGTTGATGCCGCGTTCATGGCCTGCTCCTGGGGCAAGTTCCAGGTGCTGGGGCAGTGGTGGGACGAGTTTGGCTTTGCCAGCCCCTTTGCCTTCGCCTTCAGTACGGTAGCCTCCGAACTCAAGCACTATGAACTTCTTGCCCATTATGTCGAATACAACGAACTGAACGACGAAATGGCCGCGCTCTCCACCGACCCGGAGGACTGCCGCGCCTTCGCGCGCGCCTACAACGGCGGCGCCTACGCCCGGCTGGGTTACCACACCAAGCTGGCCGCCGCGATGGCGTGAAGGCGGACCTTTCCCTGGGCCTCCCCGAACTGGCGACCTCACCGTTCCCGCGCCGCTTGGCGTGTGAAAGGCAACGGTGCCGATTTTGGGGGCAAGGGGCGATGACGCCCTGACAAGGGCTTCGCGTTTTTGCGGGAAGCCGTTGGACTGCTGGACAGTCTCATGTTGCCGTTCTGCCCCTCCTCAAAATAACCTTGCTCAGGTTTCGGGGTGGGCCTCGATCCGATGGAGACATGCGATGCTGCGTATATCCGTTCTTACTCTCGCCATGGCCGGCGTGGCCGGGCTTTCGACTCCGGCGCTTGCCGCAGAGGCGCAAGGCTCCAACGCGAAGATGCTGCGCGAGGTCGCCCGCTGCAACGCGTCGGCCTCCGCCGAGGACCAGCTCACCTGCCGCACCATCGAGCGCGAGGTGCTCTCGACCCGGTCCGCACTGACCTGCGGAACCGCCGTGCAGTGGCAGGCCTATGCCCACCACGAGCAGCGCCAGCGGGCGCTGCTGGCCGAAGCCTCGGGCCTGCGCCGCGCGAACTGAGCGCCCTTTCGGGCCCGATTATTCCGACATTCCAGAGCGCCCATCGGCGTGTCCGCCCGCACTCTATATAGGTTCTTTGGATTTGTCGTTGCGACAGAAAGCCGGAATTTCCCGAGTTAGTCAGGAATTCTGCGGTCAGGACAAAGCATCGCATTGTGCAAGGCCCTGCTTCACACCCGTCTCAACGAGTCGCTGGACTTCCTGCGTTGTAACGCCGCGCGCGCATTGAAGATGCTTCTGGCGTTCCCATTCGAGCCATGCACCAAGCGCGGCAATGACTTCCCTCTCATCGGCAATCCGCAGATTGTCGGATTTGATTGAGAGCGTTCCGGTGCCGATGCCCGCCCCTCGAATGACCGGCGAAATCTCGTCCACGTCGAGCTTCTTGAGCACCTGGACGTTGCGTCCCTCGCGCTGCTGGTGATCGGCATCGAGCACGGCATAGCCGTAGCTCCACTCCTGCACCGGCTTGCCCTTGGCGAGGTCGAACTTAAGCGTTTCGTGCCAGTCCTTGCCCGCCTGGGTGTTGAGGTTGAGATAGAGATCCGCAACGGCCCAGCCGTTCTCCTCGTAAATCCAGGCCTTGCCCAGCGGCATCGCCTTGCGATTGTGCGCGGGCAGGATTTGGCACCACTGGCCGCCGCCTTGCCCCCAGGAGAACGCGCCAGGCGCGTAAGTGTCGCCATCGCTGTCCACGGCGGAGAGCTGCGCGATGCGGGCGCGGCCACTGCCCGCATCATTCATCCTTTCGATTGTCAGCGACTTCACGTTCATTGGCCTGTTCCTCGAAATTGGACGCGTATGCTACCTAGGCAGTGATGCCTTCCAGCACCACGAAGCTTGCGGGACGGCGCACCATGAAGTCGACGCGGGTCAAGCCGACGAATTCCAGGAGAAGGTTGTCGGCGTAGGACTGAAGGCGAAGGGCTTCCACCGTCGCCTCCATGCGGACGCCTAGAACCAGCTCGCGGAAGTCGCCCATGATCGCGAGGCTTTCATCCGTACCCGTGCCGAGATCGTTCGGGATGCTGTTCGTCGGACGGAAAGCCATGCGGTCCAGTGAATTCGGACGCATCAGCGGCTGATTGTCGGTCGCCGTGAGGTTTTCGAGCGAGCCCCAGGTGCGCGGGGACATGATTGCATTCCGCTCAGCGATTTCCAGCGGGACGTTGTTTTCGAGCAGCTTCTGGACCCCGTTGACGAGAGGCGAGAAGCTGCTCGGGGTCCCGATGGCACTGACCGAATTGATCCCGCTCGTCTTGACGATGCCAGTCGGCTGGTTGGCAACGCCGGTTCCGATCAAGCCGACTCGGTCGATCTCGTGGGCGAGAGCCTTGCCCATGACATTGAGCAATTGACTGCCGAAATCCGGTGAGTCTTGCGCGAGCTCGACCGTGGATTGCACGCGGACGCCCAAGGTCCTGGCAACAAGGTTGCGCAGCTCGAACGTAGGGTCGCCTGCGGCCAGTGCCGTGCTCTCAGCCCTCCAGGCGACCGGAGGATCGGACACCACGCGTGAACTCGTCACGGTCCGGTCGGTCATTGTCGCCGTCGTCATCCCCGCGGCTTCGAGGACCATGAAGGAGCGAAGGTTATCGATCCATTCGCCCTGGAAGGCCTGAGGCAGGAGAACACCCGTTGCGCCGCCCGAGCGGCTCTTCGCCTCGCGCGAGAATTCAAGGGCGGCCTTGTCCTCGCAGCGGTCGCCAAGCATCGTCGCGGCGAGCCACCGATCCAGGGGAACTTCGGGCTTGTCCTTGCTGGGCAAGGCATCGACCAGTTTCGCGCCCGCCTGGAGCTCGTAGACCTCGCCGTGCGCGCCGTGGTGGACCTTCACGCCGGGGGCATTGCTGGATGGAGCACTCTTTACAGAGGAGCTGAACGAATGCTGCGAGGCCTTCGCGCCAGGGTGGACAAATCGCCCCATGGGCTGATTATCGTCCTTCCCGGACAGATATTCGCCCAGGGACTGGTGGATCATTCCGAGGTTCTTATCAAAATCGTGAGACATGAGAGAGCTCCTTCAATTCACGGGAATTTGCGCCGCAGGCTCAATGCCTGGGCGCAGTAAGTTCCTCGTTCGCAGGCCAAAGGCCGCGCCGAGTAATCGAGATGAGGGTTTTGACGGTTTCCGCGTGGCCGAAGCTGCGCGCATAGACGTCAGCGAGGTGACTGATCGCCGACTCCAGGGTCTGGCGCGCGTCGGCTTCCGGAACGTCACCAGCGAGCCTTACCAGGGCTTGCGCGATCTGTTCACGAACCTTTGCGCGAAACTCGTCCGGAGATTGCGATGTTGATTGCTCGGCGCTGCTCATTCGAGCAGCCCTTCGTCACGCAGTTGGGATTTGATTCGGCGAACCGCTCGTTCGCTGATGTCCAGGCAAGAGGACAATTCCGCCTGCGATAGCTTTGTAGCATTCTCGTAGACGTATTGGCGGCGCAAGACATTGCGGGCGCTGGGAATATCGACCGTTCCGCCAAAGGGGAAGAACTCCCGGCAGATGGCCAGGGCATTCCTATGGCCGACCGTTTTGACGAGCCAATTTTGCTTAGATCTCTTGCTCTTTTCTTCGAGGCTGTCGCGAGTAGGAAACTTCAGTTTCCTTCCACCGTAGGAGGTCGCAACGCTTATCGCCGCTTCCCGGCCCGCAACCTCTTCGATCTCGGCAAGAACGCCGGGCAGTCTGAATGCTGTCGTTTCCATCCCTAAGTCCCGAAGTGGGCTGGAGGTGGAAGGAAATTTCCATCTCCAGCCCGGAGCGTCTCAAGCAAGGGGGCCCGACCCCATGCACTGACCTCATGTCAGCCCCGGAACTTTAGCAGCGTGGATTTTGCAGTCGCACCGGACGCGTGCCGATGTCTTGCAACATGGATTTTGCGGGGAAGGTTGCGCCTTACCACTTTCCTGATAGTAGGGCGCAACCTGTGAACTGTCTTTTGGTAGGATGTTTCGGGTTAGGCTCGGCTCGGGGTGGCCGCCTCGGGTCGAGCCGCTGCAAATCGCGCGTCAGACGTATTGACCTTGATTGTCTTCTTGTCTTCGCGGGTTCTCCGCATCTCATCGACGACGAGCCCAAGGAGAGATGCAAATTGGTCCGCGCTGACATGAGCGAGCCCATCATTCCTCTGTCCATTGGAAGCCTCAATGCAGAGACACCTAATCGCGTCGAGAGCATCGAGCGCAAGGTCCTGGGCCATGTCATCATTGAGGCTATGGGCTACCATGCTTGTACTTTCGGGCATCGAATTGAACATCCTTGTATCCTCTTCTCTTTCGGATTGACGTTGGATTAGGTTTCCTTGGGCCTGAGCAGGCCAAAATTTGGGCTTAAGAAGCCATAAGAACGCAGGTCCACCGTTCTTCCGGACTTAGGGGGCACTCTCCTTCTTTCGGCGCTCCCAGGCCTTGAGGGCACCAATCGCCTTGTGGGCCTTGCCGCCAGGCAGGAAGCGCCGCGCGGAAATGCCGAAGTGGCCGTCCAGCCAGCGGTTCAACGCCGTTTCGTCCGCGCCTTCGGTGTTCGCGGACCACAGGTCGCGGATCAGGGCAATTTGCGCCGGGCTGGCCATGCCCGCCCTGCCGTAAGTGCTGAACGATGCCTTGCGTTGATCGCTGACGAAACCGAGATAGCGAAAGCGGTCCATGACCTGGGCAAAGCCGTGATCGTCGAGCGCCTTTGCGCTGTCGGCTCCACCATATTCGAGCAAGATCGCGCGGTAGGCGGTTTCGTCCAGGCCGAGTGCCTTACGGGCGACCTGGATCAACTGGATACGCTTGGCGTTCATGGCTTGAAGCCTCCTGTGTCAGATCAGGGAACGGACGATTTCCGCTGACACCGGCTTGCCGTCTGCTTCGTCAATGATGTCGTCGAGGAAGTCACTCACTCGGCGGAAGCTGCGGACGGCGCGCGGTGTCGAGAAGTGCTTGACTATGGCGTCGATGGCTTCGGCATCACTGATGCCGCGAGCCTCGATAAACATCGCCATGTCCTGATTGGTCAGGTCCGAATAGTCGAAGCTTTCGATGAACCGGGCGCGATCAGCAACAGCGGCGGTCAAAACGCTCTGTCCCGCGCGATTGGCCTTCAGGGAAAATTCGTGGTTGCCGACAGAAGTGGCTCGGTTTGTCTGAACAGCCTTTGACGTTTGATAAGTGGATCGTCTGCGGTTTGGTTGTTCAAGCTGGCGCCTGCGGGGCGTCATGGAGGTCGGGCGTAGCCCGGCCGGAGTGACGCCCCGCAAGTCGCGGCCAATTCACGCTGCCACGGCCTGTGGCAGATTGTCAAAGTAGGTTTGATCGGGCGTACGTCCGCCGAGGCTCGAGTGAGGTCTCCGGGCGTTGTAGAAGCCCAGGTATCGGCCGATCGAACTGCGCGCTTCGCTGACGCATGCGTCGGCGTGCAGGTAGACTTCCTCGTACTTCACCGAGCGCCACAGCCGCTCGACCACGACATTGTCGCGCCAGGCGCCGCGGCCGTCCATGCTGATGGCGATACCCTCGCGCCGCAGCACGCCGGTGAAG
>NZ_VIRF01000075.1 GCF_008107685.1 Novosphingobium sp. BW1 | reverse complement strand
GCCCCCGTCTGATAGACGCCGCGCATATTGGTATTAGTCCCTTTGCCGAACTTCCCGCCGCGCGGCTCCGATGCTTTGCAGGGGGCTCGTTCGAGAGGGTTTCGCGAATTGCGCGTTCAGTCGGGGGAGGGAGGATGGCGGCAGGCCAGTCCCTTGTTCAGGAGCCGGTCGCTGGTGCCAGCTTTGGACCTGATCAGCCCCCGCGTCATTTTCCCGCACTTGATGGGGCGCGCGGTGTCGCGGCGATGGCCGTGGTGGTGTCGCACTGCGCGAACGCCGGGTTCTTTCTCCGTATCCCGGGAGAAGGGACCGGGCAGATGGGCGTCCTTCTCTTCGTCCTCCTGAGCGGCTTTCTCATGGCTTTTCTCTATGGTCAGAGGTCTTTCACCAACCGGCAAGTGATGCGCTACGCGACCCATCGGATCGCCCGCGTGTTCCCGCTCTTCTACCTCGTCCTTGCCCGTGTTTACCGGGCTGTGCGTTATGTCCTACGCTATCTATCTGCTGCCCAAGCCCGTGATGTGGACGCTGGAGCCCTGGCTTTCGGGCCGGGTCCCGGACCTCGCGCTGGGTCTGGCCATCGTAGGGGCTGAGCATCCTGATTGCCGCGGTCTCGACATATGGCTTCGAGCGTCCTGTCCAGCAGATCCTCGGCGGTTATGGCGCGAGGCTCAGTCGCCGCTTCGCGTGAATACCCGGAAACCCGGGGTGGGCTGCAAAGACTGGGAAGGGAGAGGTGGTGCCGGTTGCAGGAGTCGAACCCGCGGCCTGATGATTACAAATCAACTGCTCTACCAGCTGAGCTAAACCGGCACACGCTCTCAAGAGAGGGGGCCCTTACCAAGCTTGGGGGCACTTGGTCCAGCGCGATTTTTCCCAAGGTGGGGAAAAGCCGAATTTCCTAACTTTGGGAAGTTTCGTCGTGCTGCGCCTGCCAGTCCTCGTAGACGGGACGGGGCATATCGAACAGGTCGCTCTGGCGCGCATACCAGCCGCCCCCGTGCATGCGCGCGACGAGGTCGAGGCCAACCGTGTCAACGTAGAGCTTCTCGGCGTCGATGTAGTCGTCCTGGATGTGGAAGTGGAGCACTTCGCCAAGGACGATGGTAGTGCTGCCTGCCGGGATAGCCTGGTAGAGACGGCATTCCATGGCGACCGGTGCATCGGCCAAGCGGGGCACGGAGATCGCGCTGGAGGGCACCGCCTTCAGGTCCGCGAGCGCCGTCTCATCGATGTCGGCAGGCGCGTCCATGCACGTGATGTTCATGGCCGGGGCCAGCGCTTCGCTGACGAGATGAACGACGAACTCTCCGGTTTCCAGGATGTTCGTTGTGGTATCCTTGAGTTGCCCGTCGGCGCGGGTGATGAGGCCGAGCGCGATCAGCGGCGGGTTTGCGCCCATCGCGTTGAAGAAGCTGAAGGGGGCAAGGTTGCCAACGCCCGCAGCCGATTGCGAGGCGACCCAGGCGATCGGGCGCGGGGTGATGCTGGAGCCGAGCAGCTTGTAGCGTTCCTGCGGGCTCAGCGTCGCGAAATCGAAATCCATGGGGGCCTTCTCTCCTTGGGGCGCGTGTGCGGTGTAGTCCCGCCTGGCGCGTCCGCTGTCTCTCTGGTGCGTCTGGATCACAGGGCGCCGAAGGTCCAGCCCTCGCGCGTTGCCAGTTCAGGGGTAAGCTCTGTGGGATGCCACAGTTCCTGCCGCGCCGCGGCTCCGCGCAGCCAGGCGCTGGTCAGAAGCGCATCGGCGCTGTGGTCGTCGATCGGGCCGCTCTCGCCGCGCGGTTGCGATCCCAGTGCGCCAAGCGCTGTGTCGAGTTCGCCGCGCTCGGTAATCTTGGCTCGGCCCGCGCGGCGTCCGGCTTCGACGGCGGCGAGCGTGGTGTAGATCTCGCACACGACACTGCCCGAGGGAGGCAGCGGGTCGATGGGCCAGACCGGCAGCGTGCCGGTGAGGCGATGGAGCAGGCGCATGCCGGTCAGGCTGGATTTGCCGACCTGCGCCGCGCCCACGAGGTTGAAATTGGAGTAAGGCTTGCAGCCCAGACGTGCCTGTGCCGCCTCGGTGACGCGCAGGCGGCCGCGGCGGTGGTCGCTCGCGGGCAGATGGAAGCGCTTGCCCTCGCGACCGCCATGGCGGCGGAAGTAGGGCGCGAAATCGGGGTGGTCGACGAAGGCATTGGCGCCCAGGTCCTCCTCGCCGTCGCAAATGCGGTCGATCAGCGCCCACAGCGTGCGGGCCGTATCCGGGCTTTGGGCCAGGCCGGGAAAGAACGCGCCCGCATCGGCGAAGGGGAGCGCGATGCCAAGGTCGAGGCCGACCAGTGTGCGCGCAGGGACGTCCTCGCGCAGATAGTGCAGAACCGCCTCGCGCGACCAGCCGAGCGCCGAGGGCGGGGCCAGAAGCTGGGGGGCGCCTGTCCCTTGCGCGCACAGGCCCAGCGCAATGCCCTTGTGATGGCGCCCGCGCGCGCCTGACCAGTCGATGGCCAGGAAATGGTCGAAGGTGGCGCGCGCGCGAGTCAACGGGCTCAGCCTCCGCGCCGCTCGACGCGCTTCTTCTGCCACCATTCGAGGCGTTTTTTCAGTTCGCGTTCAAAGCCCCGCTCGTTGGGGGTGTAGAACTTCTGGGCGGGCACACCCTCGGGCCAGTAGTTGTCGCCGGAAAAGGCGTCGGGCTGGTCGTGGTCGTAATGGTAGGCCGCGCCGTACCCCATGTCCTTCATCATCTTGGTCGGCGCGTTGAGGATGTTCATGGGCGGGGCAACCGAGCCGGTCTCACGCGCCAGTTCGGTCGCGGCGGCCTTGGCCATGTAGGAGGCGTTCGACTTGGGCGCGCTGGCGCAATAGATCACCGCCTGGGCGAGCGGGAGCTCGCCTTCGGGCGAGCCGAGAAACTCGAAGGACTGTTTGGCGGTCATCACCTGGACCATCGCCTGGGGGTCGGCGAGGCCGATGTCCTCGCTTGCGATGGCAGCAAGTCGGCGCAGGATGTAAAGGGGCTCCTCGCCCGCGACGAGCATGCGCGCCATGTAGTAGAGCGCGGCCTGCGGGTCCGAGCCGCGCACCGACTTGTGAAAGGCGGAAATGAGGTTGTAGTGCCCGTCGCGGTCCTTGTCGTAGACCGCCATGCGCCGCTGCAGGAACTTGCCGAGCGGGCCCGGGCCCAGCGGTTCCTCGATGTGCGCGGCGTAAAGAGTCTCGGCCTGGTTGAGCAGGAAGCGCCCATCGCCGTCGGCCGTGGCGATAAGGGCCGCGCGCGCCTCGTCGGTGAGGGGGAGCGGGCCTTCCAGCGCCTCGGCCTTCGAGAGCAGGGTGGAGAGCGCCATCTCGTCGAGGCGGTTGAGGACGAGCACCTGCGCGCGGCTGAGAAGGGCTGCGTTGAGCGCGAAGCTGGGGTTCTCGGTGGTCGCGCCGACAAGCGTTACGGTGCCGCGTTCGACGAAAGGCAGGAAGCCATCCTGCTGGGCGCGGTTGAAGCGGTGGATCTCGTCCACGAAAAGCAATGTGCGCTGACCCGCCTTGGCCGCCGTTTCCGCTTCGGCAAAGGCCTTGCGCAGGTCCGCGACGCCCGAGAAGACGGCCGAGACCGCGGCAAAGCGCATGCCCACCGCCTTGGCGAGCAGGCGCGAGGTGCTGGTCTTGCCGGTGCCAGGTGGCCCCCACAGGATCATCGAGGAGAGCTTGCCCGCGGCTACCATGCGCCCGATCGCGCCTTCGGGGCCGGTCAGGTGCTCCTGCCCGACGACGTCGTCCAGCGTGCGCGGGCGCAGGCGGTCGGCCAGCGGGGCGTCCTCGGCCAGCGGTTCCTCGCTCTCGGGCAGGGGCAGATCATCTCCGAACAGGTCAGCCATGGCGGTTCCCTAGCGTGTTGCGCGCGCGATTGCATCGCCTCCGGCGCGGCGAAACAGCGCCTTACCCCGAAAAAGTGCGTGAACGGGCCGCAGGTTGCCAAGAAGGGGCGGCTGCGTCAGAATTTGGACAACTGCGCAAGTCAGGGCCGCGAGCGAGGTGCGTATGGTGGAGAAGGCACGGGCTCCGGCCTGGTATTGGACCGTGGCGATCCTAGCTGTGATCTGGAACGGTTTTGGATGTTTCGACTATCTGATGACGGTAACCCGTAATGCCGGCTATTTGTCCGCGTTCCCGCGTGGATATGTGGCCTATCTCGACACCTTGCCGCTGTGGCTGGTGGGGTTCTGGGCGCTGGGCGTCGGCGGCGGGCTGGCGGGGGCGCTGCTGCTGCTGCGCCGGGCGCGGCTGGCCGCAGCAGCTTTCGGAGTCTCGCTTCTGGGACTGGCGGTGACGAGTGTCTACCACTGGAGCGTCACCGAGGCGCCCGCGTTCCGCAGCGCTGACGTGGCCGTCAGTGGCGCGATCTGGCTGATCGCGCTTGCGCTGTTGCTCTTCTCGCTGCGGATGCTGCGAGCGAGTATCCTGAGCTGAGCTGAGCGTGCTGAGCTCGCCGCGCGCCCCGTGTCCTAGCCCCTCGCGCGCTGGCGGATGAGGCGCATGTAGGTGTCGGCGACGGCCTGGTTGATCTTGTCCCAGTCGAAGTCGTTGGCGCGCAGGGCACCGGCCTCGCCGTGCGCGCGGCGCAGGGCCGGATCCTCGACGTAGGCGCGGATGGCCTCGGAGAACTGGCTGATCGCGCCCGGCGGCACCAGCCGCCCCGAGACGCCGTCGGCAACCAGGCTCTGGCTGCCGGTGGCGGCCGCCGCGACGACGGGCAGGCCGCAGGCCATGACCTCGAGCGTGACGTTGCCGAATGTCTCGGTGACAGACGGGTTGAACAGGACGTCCATCGAGGCCACCGCGCGGCCAAGGTCGGCACCCTGCTGGAAGCCGACGAAGGCTCCGTCCGGCAGACGGCTCTCGAACCATTCGCGCGCGGGCCCCTCGCCGATGACGATGACCTTGAAGCGTATGCCCCGGCGGCGCAGGTCATCGAGGGTGTCGGCGTAAACGTCGAGCCCCTTTTCCATTACGAGACGGCCCAGGAAGCCGATTGCGACCTCGTGGTCGGCGATGCCCAGGCTGCGGCGCCATTCCATGTCGCGGCGGTCGGGGTTGAAGGTCGTGCGATCAACCCCGCGCGACCAGATCGTCACGTCGTAATTCATGCGCTGTTCGCGCAGCAGCTGGGCCATCGATTCGGACGGCGCCACCAGCGCATCGCAGCGGCGGTAGAAGCGGCGCAGGATCGCCTCGATCACCGGTTCGCCCCAGGCCATGTTGTAATAGCGCAGGTACGTCTCGAAACGGGTGTGCACCGAGGCCAGCACGGGCAGGTCGCGTTTGCGCGCCCAAGTCACCGCCCTGTGGCCGACCGGGTCGGGCGAGGAGACATGCACTATGTTGGGCGCGAAGGCCGCGAGATCGCGGCGTGCCTTGCCCGCGATGGCCAGCGGCACGCGGTATTCGGCGCGGCCCGGGATCGGCAGGGCGCCGACGCCGACAAGGTCGCCCGTAGCCGGAAAGGCGGGTTCTTCCACGACCGGCGCATAGACACGAACATTCGCACCCTGGCGCAGAAGATAATCGACCAAGCGGTTGAGCGCCTGGTTGGCGCCATCACGAACGTAATTGTAGTTGCCCGAGAACAGGGCGATGCGAAGGTCGGAAATATCCATGGTGCGCGGCCCATAGCGCTCGCAGGCGGACTTGGCGAGGGGCTGGCGCGCGCACGCGATTGCCACCCTCTCATTGCGAGAAGTGGCAACCGCGTCTGCTATGCGCCCGGCTCAGCGGCGGCCTCGCCGGTGATGGCCGTGCCCGCCACGATCATGGTGGCGGCCATGACGGCGCGAATAGTGCCGACCGCCACGCCAGTCGCGCCCACCCCGGCGCCAGTCGCTGCGGGCATTGTGACGGCGCGCGCGCCAGTCACGTCGATGGCTGCGGTAATAGGGCGCGTAGTCGCGGCTGTAATAGCGGTCGCGGTAATATCGGTTGGGGCGGTCGGCATAGTAGTAATAGTAGCCAGGGCGCCCGCGAACGGTGACGTAGCGGCGCGAGGGGTACCAGTCGCGGTCATAGTAATAACGGTCGTCGCGGTCAGCCAGGGCCGCGCCCACGGCGAGCCCCAAAACACCGGCACCAATGGCAATTGCGGCGTCGTTGCCCCCGTCGCGGTAACGGTCGCGTGCCATGGCCGGGGAGGCTGCGAGCAGGGCTCCGGCCGCCGCCGCGGCGCCAATTCCTAGCTTCAAGCCTATGTTTCGAAACGCGGATTTCATCAAGTTCAGCTCCCTTCCTATGCCAGCCAAATACGGCGGGTTCGGCGGGCCGTGATGTCGCTCGGGCTAGCTTGGCGCGACTGAATGCCGACTGAATTCGACGGTTTCGGGGATGGGGCGAGGCAGGGATGGGGCGGGCTGTTGTGCGCGACGTTCTCTCATAAATCGAGCAGGTAAGACTTTCGTAGGTGAAAGTATCGCATTAGTGGACGCGTAATGATTCGACTCAGCATGTCTCTTTTGCGACGTTTTGAAAGAACTTCGCATGTTTTTGGACTGCTGCTGTTGCTTGTCTTTCTCATCTTTACGCTGCCTGCCGCCGCTTCGGCCGCGACGTCGCATGTGCTCGCCCCGACCTGCCATGCCGTGACGCCTCTGGTCCATCCCGGTGCACCCGAAGCGGGCTTTCCGCAATTCACGTGTGCGGGCGGGGCGCCGGACCGCAGCCGCTACCAGCGCTCCAGCCTGTGGTACCGCATCGGCCTGACCCAGTGGGACCGAACCAACCATGCCGCAGAGGGAGGTCCGGTCCTGATAGTGGGGACATCGCGTTTCGATCGCCTCGAGGTCTATTTTCGCTATGCCGATGGTGAGGTCCGGCGCCAGTCGGTCGCGCAAGGCGATTTTGGAGGGCACTGGCGGGCCGGGGGGCAGATCGCCTTTGAGCCGCCGGTGCGCGACCAGCCGCTCGCAAATATCGTGGTGCGCTTCGACCGGCTTGCGAGCGCCCGTCTGCTGCGGCTGCGGCTGGTCGATGTCGAGGATCTGCACTGGCAGGCGACGGCGCTCGCGGTTGCGGTCGGCGGGGCTTTGGTCCTCCTCGCGGTGGGCGCAATCTACAACCTGACGCTGGCCCTGACCGCGCACCGCCAGTTCGCGTTGTGGCAGAGTGGCTGGGCGGGGGTGATGTTCGTCTGGGGCGCCCTGTGGTCGCAACTGGCGCTGTTCATCTGGCCAGGAATGGCCGGGGCTCCCGCGGCGCAGGTGTGTACGATGCTGTCCTGTTTTGCCGTGGCACTGGCAACCCTGAGCGCGGTTACGGCACTGGAAGAGGGCAAGCTGCCGCGGGGCTTGCGCCGGGCCGTGCTGGTCCTGGCGGGGGGGGGGGCGCGCTTGCGGGCATTCCCCTGGCTCTGCTGCGCACGGGGCCGATCGCTATGATCTCCAACCTGCTGGGCGTAGCGGTTCTTCTCGATCTGCTTCTGGTGGCGCTGTGCCTTGCGCTCGCCTGGCGGCGGGGCAGTCGCAAGGCGCGGCTCTACACCGCGGCCTGGGCGCTGCCGATGGCCACGCTCGGGCTTATCGAGTTCGTCGACATCGATGTCTGGTTCTACGGCGCGGGCTCACAGATCCTGGTGCTGTGCGCGGCGGCGTGGCAGACCATCATGCTGGCGGTTGCGGTCTCGCGGGCCAGTGGGCAGGTGCGTATCGAGCGCGACCTGGCGCTGCGCAGCGAGGCCCAGGCCCAGGCCCAGGCGCGCCTCGATCCGTTGACGGGCTTGCGCAACCGGCGCGGCTTCATGGAGGCCATCGCGCCCATGCTCGATGCGGCGGAGCGCGACGGGGCCTCCTTTGCGCTGCTGCTGTTCGACGTCGACCGTTTCAAGCTTGTTAACGACACGTATGGGCACGACATCGGTGATGATGTGCTTGTTGCCATTGCGCAGGTTCTTGCGGCGCGCGAAGGGCCATACTGCCGGGTCGCGCGTCTGGGGGGCGAGGAATTCGCGATGGCCGTGGCCGGTATGTCGGGCTTTGCGCTGCGCCGTTTTGCCGACAGCGTGCGGCGCGCGGTCGAGGGAATTGAGCATGCCGGCGTGCTGGCGGGAAGCAAGGTGACCGTTTCCATCGGCCTTGCCGGCGTATCGGAGCAAAAGGATCGGACGCTCAAGGGCGCCTTTGCGCCCCTGCCGACCTTTCGCGACTTCTACCACGATGCGGACGCGGCGCTCTACCGGGCCAAGCGCGGAGGACGCAACCGGGTGGCTGCGGCCATGGATGGGGATACTCCGGGAGAAGGTGATGGCGCAGGTGCCGAGGTCAACGCGGTGCGTTGAGGCGCCTCAGCCCGGCAGAGAACCTGTCTGGCGCAGCGCTTCGCCCAGGGCCAGTGCGGCTGCGGTCGCCAGGTTGAGCGAGCGTACTTCAGCACGCAGCGGAATGCGCACGCACGCATCACACACCTGCGCCACCGCGTCGGGCACGCCTGCGCTTTCCTTGCCGAACAGCAGGATGTCGTTGGCGCGGTAGTCGAAGGCATAGGCGGACGTCGTGGCCTTCGTAGTGAAGAGCACGCGCCGTTGCCCGGCGTGCGTCCTCTGGAAGTCGGCAAAGTCGGCATGGCGGGTAAAGGTGACATGGTCGATGTAGTCCATTGCCGCGCGGCGCACCCGCCGGTCGTCCCAGGCAAAGCCCATGGGCTCGATAAGGTCGATGGCCGTACCCAGGCACGCGCCCAGGCGCAGGACGGCGCCGACGTTGCCGGCAATCTCGGGTTCGTAGAGAGCAATGCGCATGGTTCCGCTTGGCGGGCCTGCACGCGGCTGGCAAGCCCCTGGAGCCATGGGAAACCGGCGCAGGTGTGGGTCGGGGCATCTCTTTTTCGGATTTGGGCAACACTTCGTTACGCTGCGGACGGCGGTTCGACACTGCACGTGTCCAGAAATGCGCCTGCCCATTGCAAAGAGAGGGGGCCCGCGTCCCATGCTTTTCGGGCGGCTTCAGCTGCCGGGGGAAGGTGCCGGAGAAGGCCACTACGTCGGGGCCGGGGAGGACGCCCGGAGCCGCACACGGCTGGCCTGTCGGAGTGAATCCGCTCCCGCGGGGACGGCTAACCTGGCGAAAGGTGGCCGTTTTCCTGCATCGGATGCGGACCTGGGAGCCTCTCCCGGGGAATTTCGTTTTCCTCCCGTCCTTTACTCCTCTCATCCCGTTTGCGTCCCGAATCGGGTGGGGTTATAGCCAGAGAAGAACCAGATGCTTGAGCCGATGAACGTGTCCTCCACCAATACCTTTTCCAGCCCGCCGCAGTCCGGCCCCGCCACCGTTCTCCTGGTCGAGGACGACGGCGCGCTGCGCACGCTGACCGCTCGCGCCCTGCGGCAGAGCGGCTTCAACGTGCTCACCGCGGCCACCGGCGCGGAGATGTGGGTGACCTTGCGAGAATCCCCGGTCAGCCTTGTCGTGCTCGACATCATGCTGCCGGGCACCAGCGGCTTCGACCTGTTCCGCCGCCTGCGGCGCGAGAGCGACATTCCCATCATCTTCATCAGCGCGCGCGGCAGCGAGGAGGACCGGGTGCTCGGTCTCGAGCTGGGCGCCGATGATTACCTCGCCAAGCCTTTCAGCACGCGCGAGCTGGCCGCCCGTGTCAGCGCGGTCCTGCGCCGGGGCAACACCGTGGGCGAGAGCGTTGCCGATTTCGGGGGCGAGACCCGTTCGGCTGACACCATCACCTTCGATGGCTGGCAGCTGTCGCAGGCCCGCCGTGAACTGCGCTCGCCCGATGGCGCCATCGTCGACCTGACCGGCGCGGAATTCGACCTGCTCTCCACGTTCCTGGGCTATCCTCAGCGTGTACTCGGCCGGGAGCGGCTGATGGAGCTGTCGCGCTCGCGCATCGGCGACAGTTCGGATCGCAGCATCGACGTTCTGGTCAGCCGTCTGCGCCGCAAGCTTCAGGCCGAGGGCGGCGAATCGCCGATCGTGACTGTGCGCGGCGTGGGCTACATGTTCCGGGCCGAAGTGACCCGCCTTTGATGCTTCAGCGGGTGCTGGCCTTCGTCCGGCGCCTGGGATTGCCCGAGCGTCTGCTGGCGGTGCTCCTGCTGGTCGCGCTGGTCGATTTTGCGGCCAACACGCTCCTTTTCGAGAGCGCCAATTCGTTCGAACTGCGGCGCGACGATGCAGAGCGCATTGCCGAGAACCTGCTGCTCGCCTCGCGCGCGGTGGAGCGCGTGGCGCCCGAGGCGCGCCCGCAGGTAACCAAGGCGCTCAGTACCTCGCGCTTCACGCTGGAATGGATACCCTCCAGCCGCCGTTACCGGGGACCCGTCGGGCTTGCCAAGCTGCGCGAGCAGGTCGTCGCCTTCGAGCCCGGCCTCGTGCGCTCGGACATCGAGCTCCATCTCGACGAGGTGCCCGGGCGCGGCAATATCGGAGGCTCGATGCTGCTGGTGGACAGCAGTGTCCTGAAGTTCCACACCCACGCCAATGCGGCCTGGAAGCTGACGGCGGGGCGGCTGGCCAGCCTGATCCTGCCCACACTGCTCCTTATCCTGCTGGCCTGGGTGCTGCTGCGCGCGGCGCTCGGGCCTCTGCGCTCGGTAATCAGGGCGACCCACAAGTTCGGCTCGGGCCCGCCGTGCCTCGTGCCCGAACGCGGGCCCGACGAGATGCGCCAGCTCATTCGTGCGATGAACGCCATGCAGGAGCGCATCCACCAGTCACTCAAGGACCGCACGCAGACGATGCTGGCGATCGGGCACGACCTGAAGACGCCGCTCGCCCGCATGCGCCTCAGGCTCGATGATGACCGCCTCGCACCCGACATGCGTGAGGGCATGTCACGCGACATCGACGAGATGCGCATGCTCATCGAATCAATCCAGGCCTATGTCGACACCGGCGGAGAAACCATTCCGACCGAGCGCATCGACGTCGCCGTCATGGCCCAGACCCTCGTTGACACCCAGGCTGACCATGGCGCGGATGCGAGCTACGAGGGAGCATCCCATGCCGTGGTGCGGGCCCGTCCGGTGCAGATCCGGCGTGCGCTCTCCAATCTCATCGAGAATGCGCTGCATTACGGGGGCAACGTGCGGGTGTCCCTGCGCAAGGACGGGGACGGGGTGGAAATCGTCGTCGAGGACGATGGTCCGGGCATCCCGGAGGAGCGCATCGCCGATGCCATGCAGCCCTTCGTGCGGCTCGATTCGGCGCGCGCGCGCGATACGGCGGGCATGGGGTTGGGGCTCCCCATCGTCCAGCGCGCGGTGCGCATGGAGAACGGGACGATCGACCTGCGCAACCGCGCCGAAGGCGGCCTGCGCGCGACGCTGCGGCTCCCTCTCGTGCCAAGTTCCTGACTTTGTTTTGCTAATTGCAACACCTGTTGCCTTGCAGGCAATCAGCAAGACTTCGTTACATTTACGAACTTGGAGGGACACCTCACTGACATAGACTCGGGCTCAATCTTGGCGTCTGTGTGCGCCGGATTGCCCGATTCCTTACATAAGGTGACGAAACGTGAACGAACTCATTGGTCGCGTCTTCCATTTCGAGAAGTCCATCTTTCCGGCCAGCAGTGAACTGTTCGGGAAACTCGCCACCCATGGTCAGTCGCCCAAGGCGCTGATGATTTCCTGCGCGGATTCGCGTATCGTGCCCGAGCAGATCATGCAGGCGCAGCCCGGTGACCTATTTGTCTGCCGCAACGCGGGCAACATCGTGCCCACCTATTCCACCCACAACGGTGGCGTTACCTCGACGGTCGAATACGCCGTGGTGGCGCTCGGTGTCAGCGACATCATTGTGTGCGGTCACTCGGACTGCGGTGCGATGAAGGCGCTCGCCGATCCCACGGGCCTGGAGGCGATGCCCAACGTTGCGGGCTGGCTCAGGAACGGCACGGCGGCGGAACACATCGTCTCGACCTGCCACCCCGAACTGACCGGCTCCGAGCGCGTGCGCGCCATTACGCTTGAGAACATCATTGCGCAGATCGCGCACCTGCGCACCCATCCTTCCGTGGCTGCAGGCATCGCGCGCGGGGAAATAACCCTTCACGGCTGGTTCGTCGACATCCACGCTGGCCAGGTTCTCGGTCTCGATGGTGAGACCGGCGAGTTCGTGGCCTTGCGCGAAGATCGCGAACTTCCCGTGGCCCTGCGCGCCAAGGCGCGCATCGCTACCGAACTTGCAGAGGCTGCCGAATAATGAGTACCTCCCCCACCGCGCCGGCGTCCGAAGGACGGACCGGCTTCTTCGCGCACTTTGGGCGTGACTTCACCGCTTCGATCGTGGTCTTCCTGGTCGCCATGCCGCTGTGCATGGGCATCGCCATCGCCTCGGGCGTGCCGCCCGAAAAGGGGCTGGTGACGGGCATCATCGGCGGCATCGTCGTGGGCCTGTTTGCAGGCTCGCCGCTTCAGGTTTCGGGGCCCGCTGCGGGCCTGGCCGTGATCGTCTTCGAATTCGTGCGCGAGCACGGGCTCGAGGCGCTCGGTCCCGTGCTGCTGCTTGCTGGGGTGCTCCAGCTCGTGGCGGGCTGGGCTAAGCTTGGCGGCCTGTTCCGCGCGATCAGCCCGGCGGTTGTCCATGGCATGCTGGCCGGCATCGGCGCGCTCATCGTGATCGGGCAGTTCCACATCCTCTTCGATGAAAAGCCGCTCTCCAATGGTGTCGAAAACCTCGCCGCGATGCCCGGGCGGATATTCGGCCTCGATTTCTCGAGCGTTGCGGCGAGCGAGATCGCGCTTGGCCTCGGTCTCCTCACCATCGTCGTGATGGTGGGCTGGGAAAAACTGCGTCCCAAGTCCATGGCGCTTGTTCCTGGTGCGCTGCTCGGCGTCGTCTTAGCGACCGCTGTCGCCTGGGGCATGGGGTTCGACGTCGCGCGCATTGAAGTTCCAGCCTCGATCGGCTCGGCCTTTGCACTGCCCGCGAGCACCGCCTGGTTTGCCCCGCTTGCGAGCCCCGCGCTCCTTGTCACCGCGCTCGCCATCGCCTTCATCGCCAGCGCCGAGACGCTGCTTTCGGCCGCTGCGGTCGACCGCATGCACGACGGTGCGCGCACCAAGTACGATAAGGAACTGAGCGCGCAGGGCGTGGGCAATATGCTGTGCGGTCTCGTCGGTGCGCTGCCGATGACCGGCGTCATCGTGCGTTCCTCGGCGAACGTTCAGGCCGGCGCGAAGACGCGCCTGTCGACGATTTTCCACGGTGTCTGGATCCTGGGCTTCATCGCGCTGCTGCCCTGGCTGCTGCGCGAAGTTCCGATGGCCTCGCTCGGCGGTGTTCTGGTGATCACCGGCTGGCGCCTCGTCAGCCTCAAGCACGTCACCCACCTTTACAAGAACCACGGCTACCTTCCGGCGGCGATCTGGGCGGTGACCTTCGTGCTGGTTGTCACGACGGACCTCTTGACCGGCGTTCTCGTAGGCCTCGCGCTTTCGGTCGTCGAACTGCTGCCGCACCTTCGTGACATCCGTTTCAAGGTGCACGAGCATGATGAGGAGCACGGCCGCCGCGTCGAGCTGCACGGGGCTGCGACCTTCCTTGGTCTCACCAAGCTCAACACCGTGCTGGAGCGCCAGCCCCACGGTGAGCCCGTCCACCTCGACCTTGAACGCGTGAAGGGCATGGATCATACCACCGCCGAAACGCTGGCCGAGTGGATCGCGCGGCGCCGCCAGGGTGGACACGACGACCGCGTTACGGGCGATGCCTTGATCGTGGCCGCCATGCGCGCGTGATAAAAGGTTGACTCGGTGTGACGTGGTGAAGCCTGCGCGTCGCCAGAGTCTTCCAAGGTGCGGATGCGTCAGCATCGTTGCAGCTTGGTACAGGACGTCATTACCCTGAGTTTAGATATGCGAAGCGGCTCTTCGCCCGCGCCGGTACTGACCGGCCGGGCGGAGAGCCGAATTTGTTTGCGGTCCCAATATTGCGCTATTTGCACGACAAATATGCGTTTGTTGCAACAAGGCAACAATATTAGATCAAAGTGACCACTTGTGGAATGAAGTGATTTGCAAGGGGCGGCGTTAAGCTTATTCCGAACCTTGCTGTTTCGAAACGGGTCCACCTCGAAGTGAAGGCCCGGCGGGGGAGCCGCAGGATGGAACGTAAAAACCACATGAAAAATGAGGGACGTTCCAGAAATGAAGATTCGTATGCTCGCAGGCGCGGCCTGCCTTGCCCTTTCGTGCTTTGCCGCGGCCAACCCTGCGGCAGCCCAGGACGATTCCGGCCTCACCGTTTCCGGTGAAGCGACCTTGGTGACCGACTATCGTTACCGCGGTGTCTCGATGACCGACCGCGAGATGGCGATCCAGGCGGGCATCCAAGTCACCCATGACAGCGGTTTCTATGCCGGTACCTGGGGCTCGAACCTTTCGGGCTGGGGCACCTTTGGCGGTTCCAACACCGAACTCGACCTCTTCGCGGGCTACAGCACGGACTTGGGCAACGGCCTCAATGTCGATGCGGGCCTGACCTGGATCATGTTCCCCGGCGGCCTTGATACCACCGACTTTGCCGAGCTTTACGCGACCGTTTCGGGCGACGTGGGCCCTGTGAACATCGGTGTGGGCATCAACTACGCGCCCAAGCAGGAAGCGCTCGGCACCTGGTACTACAGCGGCTTCTCGGACGGCTACGACGATCCGGGCGACAAGGGCGACAACCTGTACCTGCACACCGACCTTAGTGCGGGGATTCCCGACACGCCGCTGACGCTGAACGCACACCTTGGCTACTCGAACGGCAACGCAGGGCTTGGCCCCTGGGGCACAAGCCTTGCGCCGACCGGCGAGTACATCGACTGGAGCATCGGCGCAGATTATGCGCTCGGTCCGCTGACGCTCGGCATCGCCTATGTCGACACCGACATCTCGCGCTCGGAATCGAACTATCTCGGCTCGGGCTTCCGTTCGAGCAAGAACGGTTCGGTGATCTCGGGCTCGACCGTGGTCTTCAAGGTTTCGGCCGGCTTCTGATCGCGTTTCCTTCGGGAATGCAGGAGGGCCCCTCGGCGCATATGTGCCGGGGGGCTTTGCCGTTGGGTGGGGCACATGCGCCAGAGGCATGTGCGGGTGCAGGTCTTGCAGGGAGCCCGTGCGCTCGCGGCGCGTTGGGGAAAGAAAGGCCTCATACAGGGCGCAGACAGGACAGAAGGATTTTTTTCATGCAGCGCTATTCCGGCAAAACCGTGATCGTCACCGGCTCCTCCAGCGGGATTGGGGCGGCGTCGGCTCGTCGCTTTGCGTCCGAAGGAGCAAATGTGGTGCTCAATGCCCGCTCAAAGGAAGACCTGGAGGCCATCGCGGCCGACCTCGATCCCGAGCGCACGATGTGCGTTGCGGGTGATATTTCCAAGAGCGGCTTTCCCGAGGATCTGGTGGCGCGTGCGGTCGACCATTTCGGTGCGCTCGATGTTCTCCACGCCAACGCGGGCGTGGCTGGCGGTGGGCCGTTCGCCGAGGCTAGCGATGAGGACATCGACTCCATCATCGACATCAACGTGAAGGGCTCGCTGCGCACCGCACGTGCAGCCTATCCCGAACTGAAAAAGAGCAAGGGGGCGATCGTGTTCACCTCCAGCGTGTCGGGCATCCGAGGCGATTACGAGATGGTGATCTACACCGCTTCCAAGGGCGCGGTGAGCCTGATGACCCAGTCGATGGCGCTCGAATGGGGCGCTGATGGCATTCGCGTCAACGCGGTGAGCCCCTCGATGACCCGCACGAAGATGGCGGGCAGCCTGATGGACAATCCCGCGATCAAGGACGCCTTCCTGCGCCGCGCGGCGCTCAAGCGCTTCGGCGAGCCCGAGGACGTGGCCGACGTCGTCGCGTTCCTGGCCTCGGACGATGCGCGCTTCGTGACCGGCGTCAACCTGCCCGTCGATGGCGGGGTGAGCGCGTCCAACGGCCAGCCCAACTTCCCGGCCTATTCCTGAGGAGGTTCAATAGCCGGTGTAGCGGCCCGGGCGGTGCCAGACGTAGAGGATACCGCCCGTGGCCGCGACGCCCAGCAGCGACCACAGCATGCGCGTGAGATCGAGGCTGATGAGCGAGAAGGCGAGCACGCAGGCGTCGAACAGCATCTGTGAACGGCCCGCGTTCCATCCGCGCGTGCGGTAGAGCCACAGGACGATGGCGCCCGATCCGCCCGAGCCCGCGGCGTGGCGGGCAAGCGCCAGCGCGCCCATGCCGATGACCGTGCCTCCGACAATGGCGGCGACCGGCGTGCCGATGCGGGCGATCTCGAAGACATAGGGGGTGATCCCGGTCAGCGCGAAGACGCCGAAGGTGACGATCAGCGTCTTGACCAGGAAGGCGCGCCCCATCGCGCGAATGGTGATGGCCAGCATCGGCAGGGTCAGGCCGCCGTAGAGGACGCCGACGGGAAGGCCGGTCAGGTAGCTGAGCGTCAGCGCCATGCCCGCCACGCCGCCGGTGGCCAGTTCGGCTTTCTGCAGGATGACAACGCCCAGCGAGAGCAGGATCGTGCCCACGCACAGGGCATAGGCGTCTTCGAACAGGCTGTGCGGCGTGCCATCGGGAATCGCCCCCTGGCGCGCCCGGGTCAGCTCGGGCATCTCCGTGGTTTCGGCGGGCACAGGGGTATCCGTCACAACGCAATCCTCTTCAAAGCCTTGCGCCTTTCCGGCACCGCGCCGCCGGATCATCCTGCTCCTGTTTTTATATTGCGCAATTGTAGTTCAAAATGCCTATCTTGTGCAAGGTAATATCTTGGCCGGATTGCATGGGAGGGGCTTGGGATGCCGTGCGGTCAAGGGAAGGCGTTAGCCAAACGACAGGCATCTGAAATGGCAGAGGAAAACGATGACTCCGAGGGCCATCGCCCTCGGGCTCCCGAAATCGGAGAGGGCCGACCTTGCCCAGAATTTGGCGCTCTGTCGTCACCCTTGGCTTCCTGTGTTTCGCGGGCGTAGGTGCTATGGCGGCTGGGCGCCCATGATAGCCGCTAACGCTGCGGATTTGGACTGCCTGGAAACGGTCGGGCAGCTTCTCGAGGCCAAACGATGCGATCGACGATCCAGAACGGCGGATTGTGGTGGCTAGCTGCCGTTCCAGTTCGAAGAGTGCAGGCGCAAGAAGACGCTGTCGCACCATTCCTCTCCTACGAGGCTCGTTCGTATCGCGCGTCCCGTTTCTACAAAGCCGAGCCGGTTGAGCAGTCGCAACGAAGATCCGTTTCGAGGATCAACGTCTGCCTCTATCATCGGCAAGCCATGTTCACTGAAAGCTCGCTCGATGATGGGTCGGGTCGCCTCCGCTGCCAGGCCGCGCCCCCAAATGTCCGGATGAAAGATGAAGCCAATCGTCGGGAATCTCCGGAACCCCGCCTTTCCGATCAATCTTCCCTCAAACTCAACCGCAAAGTCCTCCCCCATGCTGGGATCGATTTCCATCATGGCCGTCAGCCAGCCCTGCGTAACCATGAGGTCCTCATGTGGTGGTCGGTACCAAAACGTCATGGCTTCGACGTCACTGAGTATGTCGTGGAACGCGTCGAGGTCATCCTGGCGAGCTTCCCGGAGCAACAATCTTTCCGTTCGTATCTCAACCATCATCGAACTGTAGCGGCTGACCTACAAAGTTTCCACGTCCGCTTTGGGCCGGTAGGCGACTGTCGCCTTTGGAGAGGCGCGAGTGAAATAGCTGCCGATGGCGCATGTCGGAAAACATCGCTAAACGGGGTTTCCGACATATTTTCAATCCGTCGGGGTTTTCCGTACAATTGCTTAAACGGGAATGCCGCGAACCGGCATGTGTGACGTGCTTCTAGCGAAATTCCGAGCCCTATGTACGAAAAACATGTGATTTGCGACAGGGCAAAGGGGACGTTCTGCAAACGGCCCGACGATGACACTCGGAATAGGCCGGTTCGACGGAAACTGCCATCCTTCGTAGATTGAGGAGGAAAGGCGGGACTGCGCTCGACAGTTTGGGGAGCCCGAGGGCGATGGCCCTCGGAAGTCACTTTTCGTCCTGTCTTCTTGAAAGAAGCGGGCGATCAGATCCCGCCGAAGACGGCGGTGCGGCCGAGCGCCTGGAGGCCGGCAGTGAGGGCGCGAGTGCAGGCGGCAAGGTCGTCGGCTTGAGTCGAGCGCACGACGAAGTTGGCTCCCGTGCGTCCCTCGCCCCAGAAGGGGTAGGAGCCGATCTGGCAGGTGGGGTGGGCCCTTTCGGTCTCGCGCAGGAGTTCGGCGACTTCGCTTTCGCCGACCCAGCAGCCGATGGTCTCGGAGAGGAGCGGCGCGCCGCCTTCGAGCGTGCCGGTCAGCGCGTCGAGCATGCCCGCGGTGATGCTGGGGACGCCCGCCATGATGAAGATGTTTTCCGCGCGGATCCCCGGGGCCCCTGTGTAGCGATTGGGGATGAGACTCGCGCCCTCAGGCGTGCGGGCCATGCGCAGGCGCGCTTCGGTGAGGCCGCCGCGGGTGGTGTAGTACTCTTCCAGGATCGCGCGCGCTTCGGGGTGGACGATGGCGGGCACGCCCAGAGCCTCGGAAATGGCATCGACCGTGATGTCGTCGTGCGTGGGGCCGATGCCGCCGGTGGTGAAGAGGTAGTCGTTACGCGCACGCAGGGTGTTGACGGCCTCGACAATCGCGTGGGTCTCGTCCGCGACCACGCGCACTTCTTTCAGGCGGATGCCCTGGATCTGCAGCCAGGAGGCAACTTGCGCGATGTTTTTGTCGTGCGTGCGTCCCGAGAGGATTTCATCGCCGATGACGACGAGGGCGGCCGTGTAGATTCGCGAAGAAGTAGGCATGCCCCCTCGCTAGGCCAAATGGCCGCAGGGGGCCAGACCCCGCAGGCGCAAGGGCCTGATTCGCGCTGCGAAAAATAGCTCTGACCGCAGGGCAAAAAAAGGCCGGCCCGAAGGCCAGCCTATGGAAGTTTTTTGGGAGAGGATGCCTGAAAGGCGCATTCTGTATGCGCCGGGGCGGGCTTCGCTGCAAATGCGAAAAAAGCTGGCAACATTGCGTTTTGCGCAATCAAATGATGCATGAAATGCGTCTTTTCTCGATATTAACCTGATAAGATGCTGTAAATTATATATTATTGTGCATCGCGCAGATACAGAAAAGGACCCCGCGCCGGGCGCGGAGTCCTACCAAGTTTAACTTTAGTATTACGCTGGGGCGATGGCGCCGAACAGATCGTGCTCGTCGGCATCTTCGATGTGCACTGCAACGATATCGCCCGGAGCGAGATTCGGGGCGACGTCGCGCAGGTATACGGCGCCGTCGATCTCGGGCGCATCGGCCTGCGAACGGCCGGTTGCACCGACATCGCCATCCTCGTCGGGCGCGCCCACCTCGTCGATAATGACGGGCAGCACGCGGCCGATCTTGGCCTGGAGCTTGGCGGCGCTGATCGCGGCTGTCTTCTCCATGATGCGGGCGTAACGTTCTTCCTTGACCTCTTCGGGCACCGCGCCCGGGAGGTCGTTCGCGGCTGCGCCTTCGACGGGTTCGAAGCGGAACGCGCCGACACGGTCGAGTTGGGCTTCGTCAAGCCAGTCAAGCAGGTACTCGAAATCGGCCTCGGTCTCGCCGGGGAAGCCGACCACGAAGCTGGAGCGGATCGCGACGTCGGGGCAGATCTCGCGCCAGGAGCGCAGGCGGTCGAGGACCTTGGCCTCGTTCGCCGGGCGCTTCATCGATTTCAGCACCGAGGGTGCGGCGTGCTGGAAAGGAATGTCGAGGTAGGGCGTGATCAGCCCCTCGGCCATCAGCGGGATGACCTGGTCGACATGCGGGTAGGGGTAGACGTAGTGCAGGCGCACCCAGGGGCGCTGGCCACTGGCGTCGGTCAGCTGGCCCAGCTCGCGCGCGAGGTCGGTCATGTGGGTGCGGACCGCGTGGTCCTTCCATGTGCGTTCCTCGTGGCGCACGTCGACGCCGTAGGCCGAGGTGTCCTGGCTGATGACAAGCAGTTCGCGCGTGCCGGCCTGGACCAGCTTCTCCGCCTCGCGCAGAACCGCGTCGATCCGCCGGCTGGCGAGCTTGCCGCGCAGCGACGGGATGATGCAGAACGAGCAGGCGTGGTTACAGCCCTCGGAAATCTTGAGGTAGCCGTAGTGGCGCGGGGTCAGCTTGATGCCACCGTCCGCGCTGTCGGCGGTGAATTCGCCGCCGCGTGCCTGCGGGATGAGGTCGACGTAGGGCGAAAGCTCCGGGGGAGCCGCCTGGTGGACGGCGCCCACTACGTCCTCGTACTGGTGCGCGCCGGTGATGGCGAGCACGTCGGGAAAGCGCGCGCGGATGGCATCGGCCTCGTTGCCCATGCAGCCAGTGACGATGACGCGGCCGTTTTCGGCCATCGCTTCGGCTATCGCGGCAAGGCTTTCCTCCTTGGCGGAATCGAGAAAGCCGCAGGTGTTGACGAGGACGACGTCGGCACCCGCATAATCGGGGCTCATCGTGTAGCCGTCGGCGCGCAGGCGCGTGAGGATACGCTCGGAATCGACGAGCGCCTTGGGGCAGCCGAGGCTGACCATGCCGACCTTGGGCGGAGAGGGAATTTCAATAGCCATGGGATGGGGCGCCCGATACGCGCTTTGCGTCGCAGAGTCACGCAAAACGAACGCTTGGTCGCTCCCTGTGGAGTTCGCAGGTGCCAAGGCCTTGTTTCGCAAGGCTCAGGCTGCAAGGACAAGGCAATTCCGAAGAACGAGGAAAGAGATGGGTCCTGTAAACTGGCTGGCGGTGGTGCTGGCGACGATCGTGGCGATGGTCATCGGCCTGCTTTGGAATGGACTTCCGTTGCAGGAGAGGCGCTTTCAGCCGCGTCCGGCACGCCGGGTGGGGGCCTATGTCGGGGTCACGCTCGCCTGTTTTCTGGCCGCGGCCATGTTCGGGCATTCCTTTGCACGGATCGGCGCGGCAACGCTGGAGGCCAAGCCCTGGCTCTATTTCATGCAGACCGGCGGCATCGCGCTGGCCTTCGTGATCCCGGCGGTGTGGATCACCAATTCGCGCAACCGCACGCAGGCGCCCCAGTTCCTGGCCGATTGCCTGTTCTGGCCAGTGATCTACCTAGCTATGGCGGTGGTGTTCTGGCTTCTGGGCTGAGGCCGCTTGCGCCTATCAGGGCGTCGGATCATCCTCTTCCCAGCCGGTCGAGCTGATCTCGACGATGACATCGCCGGGCTCGAGCTTGTGCGCCTCGTCTTGCCAGAAGCCGATGGCCCTGGTGCCCCGATAGATGCGAAGGCCCTTGCCGGTCGTTATCTCGCCGAGCGGCCTACCGATCTCGCCTTTGGCGACGGGGCGCTCGACAAGCTGGACCCGGCCCGTCACCGAGGCGAGGTCGGAGAGGTACTCCGAGATGTGTTTGCCCTCGGCGGAGCCCGCGAGCAGCAGGCCTGTGAAGCGAACCGGGTTGATGACGTTGTCCGCGCCTGCCTGGCGGGCGAGCAACTCGTTGTCGTCCGCACGCACGACTGCGGTGATCGGCACCTTGGGCGCCATGTGGCGCGCGGTCAGGATGATGAGGATGGTGGTGTCGTCGCGCCCTGCCGAGACAAGGACCGTGCGCGCGCGGTTGATACGCACCGCGCTCAGCGTCTCGTCGCGGGTGGCATCGCCCTCCAGCACATTGCACCCGGCCTGTTCGGCAAGCGCGAGGCGCGCAGAGGAGGGGTCGATGACGACGATGCACGAAGGATCGGTGTCGCGGGCGATCAGCTCGGCCACCGCTTCGGAGCCGCTGACGCCGTAGCCGAGCACGACGATATGGTCCTCGAGGCGTTCCTGGATGCGCTTCATGCGCCACTTCTCCCAGCTGCGCTTGATGATGAAATTGTAGGCCGTGCCGACGAAGATGTAGATCACGGCCAGACGGATCGGGGTGACGATGATCGCTTCGACCAGCCGGGACTTGTCGCTGACCGGCGCGATGTCGCCGAAGCCGGTGGTGGTGATCGAGATCATCGTGAAATAGACGACGTCGAGGAAGCTGACTTCGCCATCGAAACTGTCGCGCAGGCCATCGCGGTCGAGCCAGTGGACAAGTACGACGATCGAAATGAGCGCGAGCGCAGCGCCGATGCGCAGCGCCACATCCGCCCAGACTGGCACGGCGAGCGCACGGCGCAGCGGCTTGAACATGGCGGGAAGGGGACGTCGCCGGGGGCGCGGTGACTTCAGCATGGGGCCAAGGCTTAGGGAGCCTTTGGCAATTCGTCCACCGGGTTCACCGGCGTGCCATCGTGGCGGATCTCGAAATGGAGCTCGTTGCCCTTGGCCTCGCCCGTATCGCCGACCAGCCCGATGCGCTCACCTTTGGCGACGTTGGTGCCGGTCTTGACAGTGATGCGGCTGAGGAAGGCGTATGCGGTGAACCAGCCATCGCCATGGTCGAGCACGACGAGGTTGCCGAACTGCTCCTTCTCCAGCCCCGCAAAACGCACCGTTCCTGCCGCAGCAGCGCGTACCATCGCGCCGCGCGCGGCCTTGATGTCGAGCCCGTCGTGGTAGTCGGTCCCGGTCTTGAAGCCCTTGTTGATCGGGCCCTTTACCGGCCAGAGGAAGCGGGCGTTCGTGACGGGGGCTGCGGGCTTGGTCGCCGTGGCTGTCTGCGCAGGCGCGGGGGTGGCCTTGGCGGCGACGAGCGAAGGAATGACGAGTTCCTGTCCGGGGCGCACGGCTGCGTCCGGTTCTATTCCGCTGGCCACGGCAATGGCGTCCCAGGGCACGCCGTGTTCGAGCGCGATGGAAAAGCCGCTGTCGCCTTTGGCGACGGTATGGCGCCGGGTGCGCGGAATGGCGAGGCGCTGGCCGACCTTGACTACGTAGGGCGGCTCGAGCCCGTTGGCCTCGGCGATCAGCACGCGCGCGACGCCGGTGCGCTGGGCAATGCCGCTAAGCGTCTCGCCGCTCTTCACGAGGTAGGTTTCGCCCTTGAATTCAGGGGTGGCCTGCGTGGTTGGGGAGGGGGCGGGCTGCGCCTTGGGAGCCTGAGTGCCGGGAATGGTGAGCGTCTGCCCGATGCGCACCACATAAGGCTCGGCAATGCCGTTGGTCCAGGCGAGCTCGGCCGGGGAGACGCCGGTGCGGTTGGCGATGCCGTTCAGGGTCTCACCCGAGGTGACCGTGTAGGTGCGCGCCTCCCGGGATCGCGCGGTCTTGGGGGCAGGGGCGCTGCGCGGGATGGTCAGGCTCTGGCCAAGGCGCACGACGTAGGGCGGCTTCAGCCCATTGGCGCGCGCCAGCGCGTCGGGCGAGACCCCTGCGCGGTTGGCGATGCCGTTGAGAGTTTCGCCCGGTTCCACGACATGCGCGGATTCCTGTGAAGCGGCAGCGGCGACGGTGGCAGCGGGCAGGGCCAGTGCGAGGGCAAGTGCCCCGGGGAGGTGCTTCATGCCTCGAAACGCTGGGCAAGCGCGGCGAGCGAGGCTTCGTGCGTCAGGTCGAGCTGGAGCGGGGTGACCGAGACGAAGCCTTCCGAAGTGGCTTCAAGGTCGGTGTTGGCACCGATCGTGTGCTCGATGCCCTGGAGGCCGAACCAGAAATAGGGGAAGCCGCGCGGATCGACCGATTCGACAAGCGTGCCGCGTGCGTAATCGTGGAAGCCCTGGCGCACGGCGCGTACGCCTTTCACGTCCTTGCCGGGCAGCGCGGGGAAGTTGACGTTGAGGAGAGTGCGCGGGGCGAACTCGGCATCCATCAGCGGCTTCAGCACCTTGGCGCCCCATTCCTCGGCGGCCGAGAAGCTGACATCGTGGCCGGAATCGTTGCGGGCGATGAGCTGGCTCAGCGCAATTGCGGGAATGCCCGCCAGCGCGCCTTCCATCGCCGCCGAGACCGTGCCCGAATAAGTGATGTCATCGCCCAGGTTCGCACCGCGATTGACGCCCGAAAGGATGAGGTCGGGCTTGCCGGGCAGCACCTTGCGCAGCGCCATCGTCACCGAATCGGTGGGCGTGCCCGTTACCGAAAAGCGGCGCGGGGCATGTTCGCGCAGGCGCACGGGCCGGTTGAGCGTGAGCGAGTGGCCCGCCCCCGACTGCTCCTCGCTCGGCGCGCAGATCCAGATGTCGTCCGAAAGCTGGGCGGCGATCTTCTCCAGCACATAGAGTCCGGGGGCGTTGATGCCATCGTCGTTGGTGAGAAGGATGCGCATGGAAATCTCGCAAGGCCAGTCGGTGATACGTCGGGTGGGGAAAGGACGGGGCCCGGTGCAGGAGCCCCGTCACCTGTCTCAGTGGAGCGGGGTGATGACCTCGAGGCCGCCCATCCAGGGCTTGAGCACGTCAGGCACGCGCACCGAGCCATCCTCCTGCTGGTAGTTCTCCAGCACGGCGACGAGGGTGCGGCCCACGGCAAGGCCCGAGCCGTTGAGGGTGTGCAGGAACTCGGTCTTCTTCGAGCCTTCGGGCTTGTAGCGCGCATTCATGCGGCGGGCCTGAAAGTCGCCGCAGTTCGAGATCGAGCTGATCTCGCGGTAGGCACCCTGACCAGGAAGCCAGACTTCGAGGTCGAAGGTCTTTTTCGCAGTTGCGCCCATGTCACCAGTGCACAAGAGGACCTTGCGGTAGGGGAGTTCCAGTGCCTGAAGGATGCCTTCGGCAGCCGCCACCATCTTTTCGTGCTCGGCCTCGCTCTCCTCGGGGCGGCACACGGTGACAAGCTCGACCTTCTCGAACTGGTGCTGGCGGATGAAGCCGCGCGTGTCGCGGCCCGCCGCGCCCGCCTCGGAGCGGAAGCAGGGGGTGAGCGCCGTCATGCGCAGCGGCAGTTCGGCGTTGTCGACGATCTCGCCCTGCACCGCGTTGGTAAGCGAGACTTCGGCGGTCGGGATGAGCCAGCGCCCGTCGGTGGTCTGGAACAGGTCCTCCGAGAACTTGGGGAGCTGGCCGGTGCCGTAGACGGTCTCGTCGCGAACCAGAAGCGGCACGTTGCATTCCATGAAGCCGTTGGCGCTGGTCTGCGTGTCGAGCATGAACTGGGCAAGCGCGCGGTGCAGGCGCGCCATCTGGCCTTTCAGGAAGGTGAAGCGCGCGCCTGAGATCCTGGCGCCGGTCTCGAAGTCGAGACCGAGCGCGGGGCCGATGTCCGCGTGTTCTTTGGGCGTGAAGGCGTATTCGCCCGGCGTACCCCACTTGGCGACCTCGACGTTCTCGGTCTCGTCCGCGCCATCGGGAACATTAGACATTGGAATGTTGGGCAGCGCGGCCAGCAAATCGTTGAGTCTTGCGGTGAGGGCCTTTTCCTCGGCCTCAAGCGCGGGCAGGCTTTCCTTGAGCGCGGCGACTTCGGCCTTCAGCGCCTCGGCGGTCGCGGTGTCGCCCTGGCCCATAGCCTTCCCGATGGCCTTGGAGGCCTCGTTGCGGCGGCTCTGGCCTTCCTGGGCGCGGGTGGCGAGCGCGCGGCGCTGCTCGTCGAGGGCCAGGATCTGGGCGGACTGCGGCTCCACCGAGCGACGCGCCATGCCGGCGTCGAAGGCTGCGGGATTCTCGCGGATCGAACGGATATCGTGCATGGGGCGGGCTATGCCGCCTCAGCCGTGCCTGCGCAAGCGGGAGAACGCTGCCGATGGTGCAGGCGTCAGTCTCTGGGACAGGTGCGAGTCCCCAGGAACGTATAGAGCGGACAGATTCGCACGAACCCGCTGACAAGCGGGATCACGCCAATCCAGCCCCACGGGGTCTTGGGCCCTACGAAAGCCAGCGCGATCAGAACGATACCAAGTGCGATGCGAAGTCAGCGGTCGAGCTCGCCGACATTAGCCTTGAACATGACGTATCTCTACCAAAGTGGTGGTGGGAGGCAGCATACACCAAGGCGCACGGACGACTGTTTATGTCGCGCAATCTGCCAATGCCGGGAAAGTCAGCTTGGTGCGAAGTCGAAACCATCCGGTAGGGATGGTGGGCGCGACAGGGATTGAACCTGTGACCCCACCCGTGTGAAGGGTGTGCTCTACCGCTGAGCTACGCGCCCGCTACCAAGTGCGGAAGGCGCCACTAGGCGATCCAATTGGGCTTGGCAAGACCTCTTTTTCATCGCTTGATTGACAGGGGCGCAAGGGGCTCTAAATCGCACCCCATGACCGAAGAGACCACTGCAGGCCCCGACGTGCCGCCCGATCACATCGCGATCAACCCGCGCAGCCCGCACTTCGATGCGGAGAAGCTGCAGCGTGGCATCGGTATCCGCTTCAAGGGTACCGTGCGTAACAACATCGAGGAATACTGCATTTCCGAAGGCTGGGTGCGCGTGCAGGCGGGCCGTTCGCTTGACCGCCATGGCAACCCGCTGACGATCAAGCTGAAAGGCCCGGTTGAAGCCTGGTACGAAGACCTCGGCGATGGCGCACCGGTGGCCAAGGGCTGATCTCTTATTCGAGAGGCACCATCATCGCCGGACCTCAGAAGGCTCCGGCGATGATGGTGCCGATCGGATCGGACCGGGACGAGGAGGCGGCCCTGATCGTCTCTGTGTCTTGGCTCCGATTCGCCGATGCGGCTTTTGTGCGCGCTAGCTGCGTTTCGGGGCGCGCGTTGTAGATGAAGCCATCGACCGGCCAGTGCGAGGCGCCCAGCGTCTGCGAGGGGCCGTACCAGATGCGCACTTCGCTCCAGTCGCCGTTGGGCGACACGTCGAGTGCAGCAACGTCCCGCTCGACCTTGCCGGGGTAAGACCAGTTCGCGTGGGTAAGCAGCACTGTGCGCGAATCGATCACCTCGCTCACCATCGCAACATGGCCGTTGCGCGAATTGCCGTGTGGCCGGATCGCCATCACGGCCCCGATGCGCGGCGTATGGCCCCGCGCATAACGCCCCTCGGCCTGCGTCCACCAGGTATAGGCATCGCCCGAAAGGCGGATCCCGGAGACTTCGCGGGCGAAGGGCACGCATTCGAGCAGGCCCGAGGCCGCGTGCTCGCGTACCTGGCTGATGTCGGCGCGGGCCCCGGCAGGGGCGGCGAGCAGACCCGAAGCGGCGAGGCTGAAGGCCATGCAAAGCGCTGATCGGGCGGCGAATGTCCGTGCGGTGCGATGTTCCGTCATGGCTCCGGGTTTGCCCGGAGATAGTTATTCATGGACTGTCAGGTTCGGTTAACAGGCGGGTAAGAATTGCACCCTTGCGCGCACAGTTCTTGCCAAACCGCTCCGAAGTCCCCAATCGGGTGGGAATCATGCTTCCACAAGTCATCATCATCGGCCGACCCAACGTCGGCAAGTCCACGCTGTTCAACCGGCTCGTCGGCAAGCGCCTTGCGCTCGTGGACGATCAGCCGGGCGTGACGCGTGACCGTCGCTTCGGCGATGCGCACCTCCTCGGCCTCGATTTCACCATCGTGGATACGGCCGGGTGGGAGGACGACGAGGCCGAAACCCTGCCGGGCCGCATGCGCCAGCAGACCGAGGCCGCGCTCGCCACGGCGGATGTTGCGCTCTTCGTGATCGACGCACGCGCTGGGCTGACCCCGCTCGATGAGGAAATCGCGCAGTGGCTGCGCGCCTCGCCGGTGCCGGTCATCCTCCTTGCCAACAAAGCCGAAGGCCGCGCGGGCGAATCGGGCCTGCTCGAAGCCTATTCGCTGGGCCTGGGCGATCCGGTCGCGATCTCGGCCGAGCACGGCGAGGGCATGGGTGATCTCTTCGAGGGCCTGCTGCCCCATCTCGAGCCGCTCCAGCCGCCGGAAGAAGACGAGCTGGAGGAAGAGGACGAAGAAGCGCTGCTGCGCGCGCCGCTCAAGCTTGCCATCGTCGGGCGCCCCAACGCGGGCAAGTCCACGCTCATCAACCGCTATCTCAAGGAAGATCGCCTGCTTACCGGTCCCGAGGCCGGGATCACGCGCGATTCAATCGCGATCGACTGGGTCTGGCACGATCCCAAGACGGACGAGGACCGCGAGGTCCGGCTGATCGACACGGCGGGCATGCGCAAGAAGGCGCAGGTTATCGAGAAGTTGGAGCGCCTAGCCGTCCAGGACGCGCGCCACGCGATCGACTTTGCCGAAGTCGTCGTCCTCGTGCTCGATGCAACGCGCGGGCTCGAGCACCAGGATCTCAAGATCGCCTCGATGGTCCTCGAGGAAGGCCGCGCGCTGATGATCGCGATCAACAAGTGGGACGTGGCCGAGGACGCCAGTTCGCTGTTCAACGGCATCCGCGATGCACTGAACGAAGGCCTGGCGCAGGTGCGCGGCGTGCCGCTGATGGCGATTTCGGGGCGCACCGGCAAGGGGCTTGACGAGCTCATGTCGGCGGCTTTCTCGATCCGCGAGGCGTGGAGCCGGCGCGTGCCGACCTCGGCACTCAACCGCTGGTTCGACGATGCGCTGTCGGCCAACCCGCCGCCCGCGCCCGGCGGCAGGCGCATCAAGCTGCGCTACATCACGCAGGCCAAGACCCGCCCGCCGGGCTTCGTCCTGTTCGGGACCCGCCTCGACATGCTGCCCGAGAGCTACAAGCGCTATCTCATCAACGGGATCCGGCGCGAGCTGGGCTTCGAGGCGGTGCCGATCCGGCTCAACCTGCGCAGCCCGAAAAATCCCTTCGCGACCAAGAAGTAAGGTCGCAGAGCCAAACACGAAAACGCCCCCGGAACGCGCGGCGCTTTCCGGGGGCGTTTTCGTGTTCTGTGGGCGGTGTTCAGCCCGGGTGGGCTTCGGCCTCGCGGCGGGCGGTGTCGGCCTCCTCTTCGCTCAGCGCGGTGTCGAGTGGGCGGCGCGCTTCCTCGCGCTGCTCGCGCACGATGTTCCACATCGCGATGAACAGGGCTGCGATGACAGGGCCGACGATGAAGCCATTGAGGCCGAAGAGCTGGAGCCCCGAGAGCGTTGCGATCAGCACCACGAAGTCGGGCAGGCGCGTGTCGCGTCCGACAAGGATCGGGCGCAGGACGTTGTCGATCATGCCGATGATGAACATGCCCGCCAGGATCAGCACCACGCCCTGCCAGACAGCGCCGATGGCCAGAAGATAAATGGCAACCGGGACCCACACGAGCCCGGTGCCCACGGCGGGAAGCAGTGAGAGGAAGCCCATCAGCACGCCCCACAGGAGTGCACCTTCGATCCCCAGCAGCGAGAAGATGATTCCGCCGACAAGTCCCTGCATGACCGCGACGACGACCGTGCCCTTCATCGTCGCGCGCACGACGACGGTGAAGTGCGCAAAGAGCGAATCGCGCATCTTGGGGCGCAGCGGCATCGCGCCGCGCACGAGTTCGGTGTAGCGCTGCCCGTCGCGCAGGAGAAAGAAGCTGAGGTAGAGCATGACGCCCAGCGCCGCGAGGAAGCTGAGCGCGCCCTGTCCCAGCACCAGTGCCTGCGAGGCGACGGCCTGGAGCCCCGTGGTCACGCTCGATCCGAACATGCGGCGCAGCGTGTTGAAGTCGGTCAGGCCGTACTGGCGGATGAATTGCAGCGCGCTTTCGGGCAGGGTCCCCTCGATCTGTTGGAGCATGCCCGGGATCGAGATGTCGCCCGCCTTGATCTTGGCGTAGAGCGCGGAGGCCTCGTTCACGAGGCTGATGCCGAGCACGATGGTGGGAAGGATGACCAGCGCCAGCAGCAGGATCAGGACCAGGGCTGCGGCCAGATTCTTGCGGCCGCCAAGCAGGCCCGCGAGCTTGCGGGTCATGGGTTCGAACATGATCGCGGCGACCACGCCCCACAGAACGGCTCCAAAGAAGGGCGCAACAAGATAGGCGAAGGCGAAAGTCACCAGGACGAGGAGGGCGACGTAGCCGCCGTCCTCGACTTCGAAGGCGGGCTTTTTCAACTGGGGCATCGGGTTTGTGTGCTCATCCATGAAAGTGCCGGCCTTTCTATCATGGCCGTGCGAGAGTCATAGCGAGGGTGGATTTTTTCACGGAGAGGCGCAAGACTTGGCGCTGCCGAAGTATGGGGAGAAAGACCGTGGTCGCAAAGCGTTGGATGTTGTTTGTGGCAGGCGCCATGGTCATGGGTGTGCCGTGCGCGCAAGGCGCGCTTGCGCAGGAAACTCCGGCGACTGCGGCCGCCGTTCAGGCCGGGCCCGAACGTGGCTTCGTGCCAAGCGATCTGTTCCGCCTTCAAGGGGTGACCGATCCGCAGATCTCGCCCGACGGCAAGCAGGTGATCTACGTACGCCAGGCCGCCGACATCATGACCGACCGCGCCGTGCCCTCCCTCTGGCTGGTCGATGTGGCAAGCGGCAAGCAGCGCCCGCTGGTGGCGGGCAAGGGCGCGCACTTTGCGCCGCGTTGGTCGCCCGATGGCGCGCGCCTTGCCTATATCTCGAGCAATGGTGAGGGCGTGCCGCAGCTGCACGTGCTCTGGCTGGAGGGGGCTGCGGATGTCGCCGTGACGGGCCTGCCCGACAGTCCGGGCAGCCTCGCCTGGTCGCCCGATGGGAGCCAGATTGCCTATGCGACACGGGTTCCGGGCGAGGGGCTTTCGCTGGGCTCGGTGCCCTCCGGCAAGCCGGAAGGGGCGCAGTGGGCCGATCCGCTGGAAGTGATCGACAAGGTCACCTACCGGAGCGACGGCGCAGGCTACGTCAAGCCGGGCACGGCGCATGTCTTCGTGGTCCCGGCAACCGGGGGCGCGCCGCGCCAGCTGACCTGCGGCAACTATGCGGACGAGGGCGGGCTTGCCTGGAGCGCGGATAGCAAGCGCATCTTCTTTACCGGCAACCGCAAGGCCAATTGGGATGTGAAACCTTCCGACCGCGAGATCTACGCGGTCGATGTGGCCAGCGGCGCGGTGCGCGCGATGACGAGCCGGTTCGGTCCCGACGCGAGGCCCCTGGTTTCGCCCGATGGCGAGCGCATTGCCTACTTCGGCTTCGACGACGCGCTCCACTCCTACACCAACACCGAACTTTACGTGATGAATGCCGATGGCAGCGCCAAGCGCTCGCTCACGGCAGGCCATGACCTAAGCATCGACGATGCGATCTGGGTGGGCAATTCGACGCTCTATGTGCTCTACGATGATAAGGGGGTGCGCAAGGTCGGCAAGGTGGGTCTCGATGGATCGCTCAAGGTGCTGGTCGAAGGACTGACGCAGGGCGGGCATTTCGACCGGCCCTACACAGGTGGCAGCTTTTCGGTCTCGAAGGGCGGGCGCATCGCCTATACCGCCAACGGCACCGACCGCCCGGCCGACCTGTGGGTGAGCGACGGTGGCGGCAAGGGTGAGCGTCTGACAGACCTTAACGGTTCGTGGATCGACCATAAGGCGATGGCGCCCGTGCGCAGGCTGGCCGTGACCGCGCCCGACGGACGCCCTGTCGATGCCTGGCTGGTGACGCCGCCGGGCCTTCCGGCGGGGGAGAAGGTGCCGCTGATCCTGGAGATCCACGGCGGCCCGATGGCGGCCTACAGCGGCACTTTCTCGACCGACGATCAGCTTTACGCGGCGCATGGCTATGCGGTCCTCTACACCAACCCGCGCGGCTCGACCTCCTATGGGGAGGAGTTTGCCCGGCTAATCGACCGCAACTACCCGGGTCCCGACTACGACGATCTGATGGCCGCGGTCGACGCGGCGATTGCGGACGGCGTGGCCGATCCTGACAACCTCTTCGTGACGGGCGGCTCGGGCGGGGGCGTGCTGACCGCCTGGATCGTGGGCAAGACCGATCGCTTCAAGGCTGCCGCCTCGCAAAAGCCGGTGATCGATTGGGGCAGCTTCACGCTCACCTCGGACGGGGCGCCGGTCTACCATGATCACTGGTTCGACAAGCCGGTCTGGGAAGAGCCGATGGTCTACTGGCAGCGCTCGCCCCTCAGCCTGGTCGGCAACGTGACGACGCCCACGCTCGTTGTGGTCGGTGCGGAGGACTACCGCACCCCGGTAAGCGAATCGGAGCAGTACTATACCGCGCTCAAGATCCGGGGCGTGCCGACCGCGCTGGTGAAAGTGCCCGGCGCGAGCCATGGCGGGATCGCGGCGCGCCCTTCGCAATCGGCAGCCAAGGCTTCGGCGATTCTCGACTGGTTCGACCGTTACCGTACCGATACGCGCAGCGTGCAGATACCTATGCCTGACGCTGAATAGCGACAAGTTCGGCACCCAAGGTGCGGACGAGGTCGGCCGCGCCCATCGGGCGCAGGCGCGGCGCGCCGGTCCCGGCCCACTGCGCGCCGTAGCCAGTCTCCCCGGCGGCCTTGGCTGCGGCGTTGAGCGCCTTGCCGGCATCGTAGGCACGCGGATAGGCGGGCACTTCGGGCAGGCCGGGAATCTCCGCCAGAGCGGTAAAGTCGTTGGCAAGGCAGCGCGCGGGCCGGCCCGAGATGAGGGTTGTCATCACCGTGTCGTAGGCAGCATCGGAGGCAAGGCGCGCACGGTACGCGGGATCGCTGGCGCTTTCGGGGCAGGCGAGGAAAGCGGTGCCCATCTGAACGGCCGTGGCTCCGGCCTCGAGAGCCTCGGCAATGCTGCGCCCATCCATGATGCCGCCCGCCGCGATGACCGGCAGCTCGTCCCAGGCGACAAGATCGGCAAGCAGTTGCGCGGTGGAGAGCTGCGAGTCTTCGGCCTCGGGATCGAACATGCCGCGATGGCCGCCCGCTTCCCAGCCTTGCGCTATTACCATGTCGACCCCGGCTCGGCGCGCCGCTTCGGCCTCGGCGCGCGAGGTCACACTGGCGAGCAGCCGCGAGCCTGCGGCCTTCAGTGCGGCTATCGCTGGGGCCTCGGGCAGGCCGAAGTGGAAACTGACGACGCGCGGGGCGGCGGCGAGAACCACGCCGAGCATGGCGGCGTTCCCGGTTACGCTGTTGTAGATGGTGGAGAGCGCTGCGGGCGGCGCGGCGCCGAAGGCGGCAAAGCGCGGGCGCAGGGCTTCAAGCCAGGCGGCCTCGCGGGCGAGGTCGATGTCCGCAGGCGTGTGGGCGAAGAGGTTGACGTTGAAGGGGCGGTCGGTGCGGCTGGCGAGGTCAGCCAGTACCCCCGCGGCTCCCGCCGGATCGAGGTGGCCGATGGCGAGCGAGCCGAGCGCACCGGCGCGGCAGACTTCGGCGGCAAGAGCTGGCGTCGAGATGCCCGCCATCGGGGCCTGAATCAGCGGAAGGGCAAGATCCAGGCCATCGCAGAAGTCCAACATCGCGCGTGGTGCGTCCGGTTCGTGTCGGCTCAGGCCTCGGCGGCCTCGCTCTGGAGCTGGCAGTAGTTCTGCAGGCCCATGCGTGCGATCATGTCGAACTGCTTTTCAAGGTAGTCGACGTGCTCTTCCTCGCTCTCGAGGATACGCTCGAAGATTTCGCGGCTGACGTAGTCGCGCACCGCTTCGCAGTGGGCGATCGCTTCCTTCAGGAGCGGGATCGCGTCATGCTCGAGCGCGAGGTCGCACTTGAGGATGTCTTCGACGTCTTCTCCGACGCGCAGCTTGCCGAGCGCCTGAAAGTTGGGGAGGCCGTCGAGGAAGAGGATTCGGTCCGCCAGGATATCGGCGTGCTTCATCTCGTCGATGGATTCGTGCCGCTCGTAGTCGGCGAGCTTCTTGATCCCCCAGTTGTCGAGCATGCGGTAGTGCAGCCAATACTGGTTGATCGCGGTAAGTTCGTTGAACAAGGCCTTGTTCAGGTAGTCAATGACCTGTGCATCGCCCTTCATGGCGCATCTCCTGCTGGGAATTTGCGCACAAGTATGATCGCCCAAAAGCGTATGGGCAAGGCAAGGCAATCGATTTTTACCCGCCTATCCCTTAAGTGTGGGCGGGCTTTTTCCATTCTCCCAGGAGAATAGGGGCAAGTCAGGCCGCTGCAGAGTAGCTCGCGACTTCGACTTCCTCGGCGATGATCTCTTCGGCCTCGTCCAGGCATTGTCCGCATTGGGGCTTGCGACCCATGGCGGCGTAGACGGCTTCGGCATCGCCGTTCATACGCCGGGCGGCGCAGCGCAGGTCCTTCTCGCGGATGGCATTACAGATACATACGTACATGAGCGAATCCTCGTTGAGGTCCACTATACGCATGTGAGAATGGATCGCAATAGTATTGCTAACGATTCTTAGAAGCCGTTCTCGAGCAAGCGTTTTTCAACCAGCGAGCGCCATAACCACTCCAGCGGACCGCGCCGGAATCGCGCGAGAAATGGCGCGCTCAGCCCCAGCATGAGTGCCCAGCCCAGAAGCACGAAGGGCACCTGCGCGGCTGGCCCGAAATGCGCAAACAGGCCCAGCCCCCAGCCGTAGAAGATCGCGGTCATGACGAGGCTGGTGCCGAGGTAGTTGCTGAAGGCCATGCGTCCCGTCGCGATCAGCAGTTGTCCCAGGCGCGTGGGGGCAAGGCGAGGTGTGGCATGGACAAGCAGTGCGGCGTAGCCCATTGCGGTGAGGAGGTGCGGGAGCGCGAGGCCCCAGGAAAGGGCCGCCTCCATCGCGACCGGCGGGAAGTCATGGGCAAGGGCCCAGGCCGTGAACGTGGCGCTGAAGGCGAGACCACTCAGGGCGCAGGCAAGGCCCGCGTAGAGGCGCAGCTTGACCGCTGTTATCGGATCGAAGAACCCGCGCCGCATCAGCACCATGCCCAGCAGCATGAGAGGGAGTGTTTCGGAAAAGATGTTCCAGGTCATGCGAACCTGCCAGAACGGCCGCTCGCGCAGCTTGGTAAGGACAAGCTCGAGGTAGGGGTAACGCGCTTCGGTAAGATCCTCGCTGATCCCGGCGCGCACCGCCTCGAGCCAGGCGGTGACGCTCCTGGCTTGCGCCGCGCTGGCATGGCCCTCGCGAAGGGCTGTCTCGGCGCGCACGAGCGGGGCCAGTTCGAACAGGCCCCACAGGTGCCACCCATAAAAGAGCGCGAGCGCCACGATCACCAGGGGGCGCGTGGGCACCGGGCGCAACAGCAGGGCGGCGAGGCCGCACAGCGCGTAGACGAAGAGGATATCGCCCCACCACAAGAGGACATAGTGGAGGAAGCCGAAGCCCAGCAGCCAGGCGAGGCGTCGCACCTGCAGGACATCGCCGTCCGCCCCGCGCCGCTCCGCGCTTCGCCAGAACAGCATCACGCCTGCGCCGAAGAGCAGTGAGAAGAGCGCGCGCATCTTGCCCTCGAAAAAGACGAGCGAGACGGCAAAAGCGGCGTTGTCCCAGGAAGAGGTAACCAGGGTATGGGCGCGGGTCAGCGTCGGGCTGATCGTTCCGGCAAGCGGGCCTGCAAACCCGGCAATGTTGATCGCGAGGATGCCCAGCACCGCGACGCCGCGCAGCAGGTCGAGCGAGAGAAGCCGCGCTCCTGTGGCGACCTCCTCGGCCAAGGAGGCACTGGGGCTGGCGGTGTCCGCGATGGGGTCAGTTCCGGGCTACGAGGCAGTCGTACCCGCCGGCTTTCAGCTTGGCGCAGGCCGAGGTCGCCGCGCTGCGCGAGGGATAGCCACTGGCGAAGAGTACGGTCAGGCGTCCGGCCGGTTCGGTGCGCTTGGCGGTACCCTGGACCTCGGGGCGGGTGCGGATCTTGCTCCACAGTTTCTGGGCATTGCCCTCGACCCCGAAGGCGCCGAGTTGCAGCTCCCAGGGCCCCGTCATGCCTGGTGTGGCCGGTTTCCGGGGCGCGGGGGCAGTGCTGTTTTCCGCTCGGCGCCTTCGGGGT
>NZ_VIRF01000050.1 GCF_008107685.1 Novosphingobium sp. BW1 | reverse complement strand
TTCGAGCCGCTTGGTGTCCGGTCCTGTAACCTCAATCTGGATGCCCGTTCGCATGCGCCATCTTCGCATGTCCCCCCGTTCAAGGGAATCCCGAAAACGGAATCATCTGTTCCGATCAATCCACTAGTGCGCATCTCCATGTGACCTGTTAGCGTCCAGTAGCATTTTTTCTACTGCGATGGCTTACCTCGCCCCATTGCCGCTGCTTACAGGGCAAATCCTAATCCCCAGGTGCCGAAGGTCTGGCATCCCGACCGCTGTCGACCAGAAGGTGTCGTTTGCCGTCCGGGCTTGGAACGGCTGTTTCCGCTGGAATCGCCCATTCGCTCAGGTGTCTGGCAGCAGCGCGCTCCTGTCGGTAATATCCAAAAGAGTCATACCGCCATCCTCGAGCTCGCTGGGTCCGCCAGAAACTGCATTGGACGTGAGCGCAACCGCCTTGCTGGCCTAGCGTCTCATTCCTCCAACTGGCCGGATCGGAGCCGAAAATCTTCCGGCCAACTTGGAGAAATAGCACGGCTTCCTCCTCGCTCACTTGTGGTTCTGGACGAAAAAGACACCGCCCTTTTGGTGATCTGCTAGGCCATCAGGGCGGTAGAGGCCGCGACGATCGTATTGAGGCACTCTGGAGGCAGCAAGCCGCTCGAAGACGCTTTCGTGCAGAACTGCCTTCGGATGCACGGAGCGATGCATTCTCGCCCAGCCGAACTTCAGCCAACGAGGCCACCACCTAGGCCACAGTTCGAGGCTTGCCTTCACTTCGTCGTGCTGAAGCCCCAACGGATCCGGAAAAGTTCGCACGAACCCTTCATTGATTTTCGGCGGATCGGGTATCGCCATCAGTTCGTTGACCATCCAATGTAGAGCGATATCAGATAGGCGAGACTCACTCTCAGGATAACTTCCGCCAATGTCCGAATGGTTGCCTGCGAACCATTCCTGCTTCAGCCACGCCAGATCGCCGCGGTTCTGTTCGCCTATGTCGTCGCTGTGCCCCCAGCCCACGCGCGGAAATCGTTTGCGGTTCTCATCGATCGAGAGAGCGTGCCGCGCATAGCCTACGCTGCTGTCAAGGAAGCGGTCGTAGTTCTTCAGATTCCAGGCCGCAAAGTGCCAACTGAATCGGCCTCCCTGCGGCGGGTCGGTGATGCATTTGAACTGCTTCTTAATCGCCCACAGGAAGCTGGCGCCGAGAAGTCCGGCCGGCACCCATGCAAGGAAAGACCAGGGCGCTTCCCAACCAGCCCAGATCGATGCCACGCCAAGAATGATGCTCATCAAGACGAGAGCAGCGAGGATGCGTCGAACGATCACGGTACCGAGCGCGGCCACAGTGTCGAAGACGCCGATGAATGTCGGGGCTACGTTTCCCTGTGGCTCTCCCCGCGCGCCCGTCCCCTCACTGTCATGCTTGGCTCGGAACCGCTTTGCCTTTTCCTCGCGCTCGAGTTCGTATTTGGCACGGTGATGGCCAGAACCGTGTTCATAAACGCTGTAAACCGCTTCCTCGGCGATCTTACGCAGTGCGACTCCGCCTGCGGGGAGGGGACCGCCTCCGCCGTCCTGACGCGGGATGCCGCAAAGGTTCATGACGTTGGCGACGCAGCGCGCGGTGTATGCCCCGCGACTAAACCCAAAGATAAAGACGCGGTCACCATCCTCATAATGCTGTAGGATGGCTTCGTAACAGTCGACGATATTTTCGCTGATACCAGTTCCGAATGCGGCGGCGAGGATGTTGCGGACCCGTCCGCCTAGTTCTCCTGACCCCAAGCCGGGGTCGTAGTAGGCGATCTGCTCCGCGGGGTCGATGCCGGTCTGGTTGCCCGGTCGCATGGCCCGATACATCTTGTAGATGTTTGAAAGCCGCTGGTCCGGCATGACGCCGCCGTATTGGCCGGTCCCGTCCGAAAATATGATGATATTCTTCCTTGGCGGGTTAGCATTATCATCTACAATCTCGTTATCGTCTTCACGCTGCATGCGTTCCCCCACCTCGTTTGCCCGACACAAAACGGAATCAGTAGCCCTGTACGAAGAAGCCCATTGCGGCTAAAGTAAATGATCCGCCTTGAATGAACATAGCAAGAACGAATGCTCATTCAAGCTTGCGAAAACGTTTCCGACCCTTGTCGGTCACTCCGGAGCTCATTTTCAGTGCCCAGCTGCGGTCGGTCTGCTTTCGTAAGCTGCTGGCAGAACACGTAAGAGCAGTCGCGGCCTCTTTAGCAGGACACATCCGGCTTCATGTGCCGAAATCATACCACGCCCATTGCAGTCCACGCCGATATTGTGTCCTGTGTGGGGATGAACGCCATCATCAACTCTATTAGTGACCGCGAGATAGCATCGGCAATATGGTTGGCGGTCTTTGTGGCATTTTCTCTGATCAATAAGTCAACACGTGATTGCCTGGGCGCTGTGATAAGGGCGCTGTTTCAGCCTGCGCTTCTTACGCCACTAGGGATCGCTGCACTTTACGCTACCGGCGAGATCTTCCTGCTCAGCTATTTAGGTTGGTGGTCAGTCGCAAACCTGAAAACTACCATTCTTTGGCTTCTGACGTTCGCATTTGTCACCATGTTCGAGATGGCGACGGCCAAGAACCGCAAGGCGGGGCTCGGCAAGATCACGGCGGAAATCCTCAGCGTGGCGGTCTTGATCACGTTCATTGCTGAACTCTACAGCTTTCCGCTAATCGTGGAACTGATCGCCTTGCCGTTTGTCACCATCGTCGTTCTGATGGCGGAGTTGGCCAAGCACAAACCAGAGCACGCGCCCGTCGCCAAACTTATGGGCCGTCTCTCCGGCCTGATCGGATTTTCCTATATCGGGTTCAGCCTGTTGAAGTCGATCGAACTGTGGCACGACACGTTCACGTGGGCGAACTGGCTTGAACTAGTCATCCCGATCATCCTGTCTGTAGCCTTCCTGCCGTTCCTCTACGCGTGGCGGACCTATGTCGCTTACAATGCCATGTTCACGACCATCTCGATCTTTGGGATCGACAGGGCGTTGGTTCCTTATGCGCGGTGGCTGGCTATCACGCGTATTCGAACCGATCTCGATCTGCTGGAACGCTGGCGAAAATCGATCCAATCGGCGCGTCCGGCGAACAAGGTTGAGCTGAAGCATACACCGACGGCGCTGCTGGCATTAAAGGAACGGGAAGCGGCTCCTCCCACTGTGCCGCCAAAAGAAGGATGGTCGCCCTATCTGGCGATGCAGTTCCTCGCGGACGTGGGCGTGGAAACGGGCCATTATAATCACCGATACGAGGATGAATGGGGCGCTTCGAGCCCGATGCGTGAACTCGGGAAGGGTGACGGCATCTGGCGCAACAACATCGCCTATTACATCGACGGTACGGAACACGCTGCGACGGTTCTGAAGGTGATGCTTAACGTCAACGTGACTGCCGAATCCACCGAAACCGAGAAGGTGTTTATCCGACACGCCGTGCACCTGCTGGAGCAGGCGGTGAGCTTCAACGCCGTGGAACGGCTCAAGATTAAGATCGCGTCGCTGAAGGATTTTCAGGCCGCCATTCCGTTCGGATCGGTGTCGCTGGCGCGTGAGAATTTCGACGGCGGCGCCATCAAGGACGGGTACTCGTGGATGTTCACGGTGAGGCGGGGCGGATGAAACGGGTCGATATCGAAAGGCTACTGCCAAGCGACATCATTCTCACGGCTTTGCAGTTAAACGCCCGGCAATGGCTGCAGAAAGGCCGCTTTGGAGTGCCCGCCGGAACTTCGTGAACGACCAACTAGGGCACCTGGCGGCCCCTCCTGCCGCCTGCGCATAGAGGCCATTCTGTGCCCGACCCATCTTTGCCGCTCAGCCGTCGAATTTCGTTCACCGACCAGCGGACATCTCCTAGCCGCGCTCGGGCCGTTCTTTATGTCCGCATTGTCGGACCTTCCCGAAAGTCTGCTTCGAAATGCCGGCGGACAGAAGCCGCCCTTCATTAATGCCTATCGATGAGTGTCAGCTAGGGCGGACAATCCGAAAGGCAGGTTCGGCCGCTTCAGCGCCCGTAGGAATTCTCAGCCAATGACCGCTCGACGTTGTCGAGCATGCTGCTCGCCCAATCGCCGAGCAGCCGGTGCTTCGTCCATGATGCGAGTGGCGCCTTGAAACTTGTGAGATGCGCGTTGAGCGAACCGCCCCACGAGCTTGGATAGATTCGCTGACGCAGCGCGTCCTTGAAACGCTTGCGGCTGCCGTAGAGCTTCGCGAGCTGCTGGAGGGCCGGGTGCCAAATGAAGGTGTCGCCCTTCTGTTCGAGGATCGGGAAGAAGGTGAGCAGGAAGCCAATCCGGGCATCCGGATCACCCTTGACCCAGTCGAGCATGAGCTTGAGCGGTGTGCCGAACAATGCGCCGGCGCCGGTGCGCGAGACATCGTAGGCAAAGAGCTTCGTGGCGGAGGTGATCGTGTTCAAGCGCTCACGTTCAACGCGGGTGGCGATCTCGTAAAAGCCTGCGAGGACTGGCCAGACTTCGGTGGGTGCGCGCTGGATGACGATCGGGAGGGCGCCACGTAGTGCGTCCGAACTACGCCCGCCACGCCTCCCGGTCGTGCGACAGGCATGTTCGATCTGTAGAGCGAAGGCTCGCGCGAAGCTGGCATCGATCGCGCCCGCAGCGTCGACCAGTCGGAGCATTCGATCATAGTTGTAATCGGCGCTCGAAGCGTTGCCTTCAACGCCATCGGCAATCGATGGCGAGAGCAACGCGAGCTTCACCAACTCGATCAGATCGGGCGACAAGGCCTTGGCGGCGTGAGTGACCATCGAGAGGATCTCGAGAGCGGCCCAAGCACCACCTTCGTCGCCACGATCGACAAGAGCGCGGATGAATCGGCTAAGTGCCTCGGGCGAAACCTCGGCGAGACCCCTGCCATAGGAGATGACGACTGTCTGCGCAGGAGCGACCAGCTTCTGACGGACCTCTTCGGTGAGCCCATCAAGGCGCACATCGGTGACACGGAGCGAGGTCGCGATATACATGCGATTGGCACTGAGCACCGTCGATCGGTTGGCGATGGCCTCAAGCTTGGCGACCTCGTCAGGTTCATTGGCGAGCCGGCGATCGAGCGCGGAAAGGAGCGCGCCGACGAAGTTGGCGCCTGCTCGGCCGGTGGCATCGAGGACGGACACCGCTTGCTCGAATGCCTCGAGCGGATCGGGTAGATGTTTGGCTAGGGCGTGAGCGAAGGGATGTGGGGAGTTCAGTTCCTGGCTGGCCATAGCCCGGATCGCCCGAGCTCGCTGATCGGGATCGGCAGCGATGCCGGCGGCCAGCGCCGCGGCGCGCCGCGCACCATATTCGAAGTCGGGATTGTCGTGATCTTGGGCGTATCGCCGATCGGGATCGTGAATGTCGGAAACCCAGAACCGGCTATAGAGGAGCACTAGGTCGACGGGATCCTTGGGCATGGTGTCATCGTACAGGGCCCGGACCGCACCGGAGAAATTGGTGGGGGGCTCAGGGCTGTCAAAATAGAGCCAATCGCCGATGCTTTTGGTCGCGGCGAGATAGTGACCTGACGCTGCGACCACGTCATGGATGAAGACTTCGAGTGTCGGCAGTAGCTCAGGCATGAGCAGATTGCGAAGGTCGCCCGCGACATGCTCTTCAATCGCAGGTCGCAAGGAAACGTCCTTGGCCCAGACTTCGCGCAGGCGCTCGAGTGCCCAGTTGAAATAGGCATACATGGTGCCGTTGTCGGGCGGCGCCCATTCGGGCTGATAAGGTTCGGCGCCGACCTGCTCGAAATCTTCCGAGCGCGATAGATAGGTCTGGATCATCGCGCCAAGAGCTTCGACGCCGGCGCGGCGAATGCGCGGATCGTCCTCTTCGAGCGCCTGTTCCAGAGCTTCGCGGCGTCGGCGATCGTCGGCCTGCGTGCCGGCAAGCGCGACCTGAAAAATCTGCCGCAGGAGATTGACGATCGGCTGCGAACCCTCGGTATCGGCGACCGCAGCGAGGCGCAGGATCGACTGCGCGGCGGGCCAGAAACTGTCCTGCCGTCCGGCGAGCAGGCGCAGCGTATCGACCAGCTCGGCAGTCACTTCGACATCGGCAAGATCGTCGAGCGTCATATCGCGGATGGCAAAAAATAGGGCGTTCGCCATGCGGTTGGGTTCGACATAGGCGAAGGCCGGCAGATACTCCGCGACGGCAGGATTGATGATGGCTTTGTCGGCGAAGGAGCCGCGCAGCAGGTTATGAATCACGTCGCTGAGGGTTTGCGAGCGGGTGAGGTAACGCCACCTGGCGAGCATGGCTTTGCGATGATGGGGGAGCGAGTCTCCGAGGAAGCCGATCAGGGTCGAGGGGCGCAGATAGTCGAGGCGGCGCAGCGCAAGGAAGTCAGCGATTGGTCGAGGCTGCGCAGTCATGGTGCCGTAGCTACGGGCGACCAAATGCTGGCCGGCGGCAATGACGAGGTTCTCATACATCAGCTCACCCTTCATATGGACGAGCGTCTCGGCGATATCGTTGAAGGCGTGAGGATGTTCGTCTGGCGAGAGCTGGCTGAAGAGCGAAAGGCCTTCGAGAGCGCGGACGGTATCGGGCTCCGCCTTGGCACCATCGAGAATTTGCTGGGCGACGGCATCGGCGGACTTGCGGATACCCGTCGTCCCATAGCTTTTGGTGAAGGACACCGCGATGCGCGGGAAGCCGTCACAGAACTCGGCGAGATAGTCGAGTTCATCGGCCTTCTTCCTGGGCAACCCCGCCTTGAGAATGCCCCGGATGGTCGATCTATCGGCCGGTGTTGGGCGGATCATGACGCAATCTTCGTCATGATCGACTCCGTCGGCGCCGACGGTAATCACGCGCAGTTCGCTACCTTCGCCGCGTGCGATGTCGTTGAGACGGCGGGCCTCGCGGAGCGGGCAGCCGTCCACGACAAGCACTGCGACGGCGCCTTCTTTCACGACTTGGTTTGCCACGTCCCAGAGCCGGGAGGTGACCTCGTTATAGTCGCAGAAGATGAAATTAGCGGCGGTGATGCCGCTTAGCAGACCGGTTGTGGTCGAGAGCGCGTGGTAGAGCGCGCGGGTCTTGCCGATGCCCGAGGCTCCCCAAACGCGAGCGGAGCTATGGGGCTCATCCAGATCGTCGGCGAGCCGAGCGGCGAGCTGCGAGAAGTCGATCGCGTTGGCATCGTGCGGCCCGAGCGAGAATTTCCGTTCGGGGCTATCCACGAAGGCAGGCGCAGCGTTCTCGGTGCGCTTGCCCCACTGTTCGAGTGTCGAGAAACCGGACAGTTCGATCGTGGCATTGCGTTGCTTGATCCAGACCGCGACGCCGGGATGAGCACTGGCCCAATCGGCGAGCTTGTTGCCGTCGTAGACATCGACTGCGGTCAAGAGAGCAGGATTGCCACCAGCGGTCGTAATGCCCTTCTTGATCGCCTTGGCGCGATCGGCGGGTCTATTACCCGGAAGGGCGGTCGTCGTGATGCCGATATAGCTGCCGCCGCGAGCGAGGACATCCCGGACGGCGTCGTTCAGGACCTTGACTGCAACGGTCTTGGCCTGGCTCGGCTTGGTCCAGACTTCATACTCCCACTGGACGTTGCCCTTATCCTTGGCCTTGCATTGGAAGATGATATCGCGACCAGGGAAGTAATCCGTCGAGGCGGCACCATCCGCCCAGTGGATGCTTCCGTCCACGCCGCCATCGGCGACCGTGATTTGAAGCGGGACATGCACGCCGCGGAGCGGGACGCCGGCCTTGCGGGCTTCGGCATAGAGGAGCCGTCGGAGCAACTCGACGAGTTCGTCGCCGGTAAAGTCTTTGATCTCGTCGGCTTCTACGGTGAACATGCGTCCCTCCTAACGTGGCGGCTGCGCCGGCGAAACGAAAAGGTTGATCCACGACCGAAGGTCAGTCCCCGCGCGCGAGGGGGCGAGTGTCAGCAACAGGCGAGGGAATGTCGCTTGGTCACAGGTTGACGGGCCTCAACGACAAGGCCGGTCAGGGCGCGATCGTCCAGAGCGAGAGCATTCCGTTGTTACCGGCAAAATCGCGACCGACACGCTTGAATCCAACGCGCTCGAGATGATTGCGGATGGTGTTGCTGCCGGTAGTGGCGAAGGTCGGCTCGGTGATATGCTGGATGATGGCATCGACCAGGCCGCCGGAGAGTTGCCTGCCCTGCATGTCGGCGGCCCTCACGATATAGCCGAGCTCGGGTGCCGCCTCGAACCCCGCAATCGGAGCGTTGGCGGCCTTGAATTTGCTCTGACGATAGGCGGTGCCCGGCCGTTTCCACGCTGCAGCAGCAACGATCCGATTTCCATCCTTCACGCGAATGAGGGCAACACATCGAGTCCGCTTGAGCCGGGCGGATAGGTCGTCGACCGTACCGTCGACAGCCTTCCCTCTGACGACGAGATGCGCGACGGTGCGCTGGTCTTCGGGACTGAGATCGTTGAAATCGCCCGACCATGGGTATGTATCGTCAGCCACGGATCATACTCTTCACAATGGCGGCATAAGCGAGGCCGCGGATTGACCGGCTCAATTGACGGGCTCGTAGTAAATGGCGTCGAGCATGGCGACACGCGAATCCCATAGCTCCCTATTCCGGCCCGCAGGGCGCGGTTCATTGTACCAAGGCGCCTGCTGGATCGGCTCGATGATCCGCTCCCAATATTTGTCGAGGCTGATAGTGGTCGGCGCAAACGCGAGCGCTTCAGCGAGCGCCGACTTATTGCCTGCGTCGACGCAGACGAAAAAGTCTGGACGCTTCATCGTGAGCATGCGCGTCGCGGTCGCGATCGGGTTGCTCGCTATGGATGTCGGGAGTGCGCGCTTGAAGACATCGACATAGTCCTCGAATTGGACGCGGGTAACGTCGCCGCGCCTGGGTATAAGATCCAGGGCTTGCGCTATTGCCGACTCCTGAAGGCCTATGGCTCTGGCGAACTCGGTCGCCCGGCTCATCGACCCGAACCAACCCCATTCGAAATCGCCAAGCTCAGCATTCTCCGCTTCGGCCTTTCCGAGAAGGCCGGCAACGGCTTTCCATTCGGCGACCGAAAGGTCCGCGAAGGATGCCGACTTGGCGAACATCTTTTGGACCTCGCGGATAAGGCCCATTCGCTTCTTGAGTGGCCGAGGGTCTTCCCGAACCAACCGGACAAATTCTTTCCAAGGCATGATTGCGAGCGGTGCGTTGAGGCGCTTCCAAACGTCTCCGTCGTCGTCGGGTAACACCGGGCTATTCGGCCTGGGTGCGTTCCCGGCAACCTGGGCTTGGCGCCGATAGCTGTCGGCCAATGGTTGATCGATGGGAAGATGAAGCGACTCGTAGCTTTCGAGCTGCGCCCTAACCTGCCCGAAGAAGACATCGCCAACGTCGCCTTTCACGTGGACGCTGGCTTCGAGATTTTTGCCGAGGCCGCCCTTGGTGAAGTTGGCGCTGCCGACGATCGCTTCGGCTTTGGAGCCAGTCTCGAAGTAGAAAATCTTTGGATGGAAGCAGCCCGATCGCCTCTTGGCGACGAAAGCGTTTGGTACGTTGACCAGTTCGTCGATGAGGTCGGGATCAGTCGCGCAAAAGTCGAGGCCGAACAGCACCGAGCCAAACTTCGCCTGGTTGACGACAAGTGTTTCGGCTGTTCCAGTCAAGTCACCCCATGCGACAGCCATCGAAATGCTGTCGTGCTCTTCGATAAGTGCCTTCAATCTGCGCGCGATGGCCTTTGCTTCCAATAGCTCGATCTGCATGCCTGCCCTGTCGCCCGTGTGTCCAGCTCGCTCCGTACTTAGCTACGTGTCCGGGGGACGACATAGAATTTCCGGGAGAGAGATCATGGACGAAGCAGAATAAACGACAAAGGGCCCGCTTTGCGTAGGGATCGAACCGGAACAAACACTCGACCGCTCTGCCCCCGCAACCTATTCGATCCCAATGACAGGCCCCGCCTCCCATGATCGCCATGGCTCCAATGCCGGACGCGGGTTCCGCTTCCAGGACGCCGTAGCCGCATGGTTGGCGGTGCGCGTCTGGGCGGGCGACGATGAGCCGACTTCAATCATTCCCGAGGGCAACGACGATATCGAGCGCAGGGAAGCCGAGGGAAGCGGGCTAGTCCAAGTAAAGAGCCGGCGCGAGCATATGGGTGAAACACCCATCGCCACGGCGCGGGACTACGTAAAGGATCTGTGGACCCGCCACGACAAGTTCACTCCGAACCCGAGGACGCTCGAGTTGATCCTGGAGCGGCCTATCGCGGACCATCTGGTTGAAGCCGATTCCAAGATCATACCGAACACGCGTCTGAAATCTATGCTGCCCGGCGGGGCCCGTGGCGAAGCGTTGCTCTCCAAGACGATGGTCCAGCACATTCCGGAACCGCATGAGGCGGCTATCGCGAGGATCGCCGAGAAGACGGGCTGCACACCGCTGGCGGCGCAAATCTGCTTCGCCCAGTTGCTTGTGGAGATCGGCAGCCTGTCAAACCAGAATGGCCGCTTGAAACCACCGGACTATCGGGGCCTCTCCGCAACCGACACAGAGCGCCTCATCACCGCCACGCTCGAGACGGCCGACATCGACGCGATCGAGCAGGCGATCATCGACGGTGCTTGCGAACCCGTCGATTTCCTGACCCCGCTCGACGATGCAGAATTCTATCTTGGCGTAGATGTTCAGGCCGGCCACGTCGTCGCGGGATTGGTCGTACCACGTGTCGAGCCTGAGGCGGACCTGGCGCGAGGGCTTGAATCGCGCCGCGCCGCGATGGTTGTTGGACCATCGGGCGCCGGAAAATCTGCCATCATGTGGCGGACCGCGTACAGTCTCCGACACACGATCAGATGGTATGGGCTGCTTCGTATCGAGCAGCGCGATCTTCCGGCTTTGCGGCGCCTGCTCCGCGCGCTGCGCGCCAGCGCTGACGCGCCGGTCGGCTTCGTCGTGGACGATATCGGACGACGAGGGACAGAAGGATGGGATGCGCTTACACGCGAGTTCTTAACGATCCCGGGGGCTTTGCTTTTAGGCTCCATCCGCGAGGAAGACCTTTTCCTTCTGGAAGGTCGAGCGCGAGTGGCGGAGATTCGGGCCGAGCCCGACAAGGACCTGGCCAAACGCATCTTCGACGAGCTCAAACGGACCGGGAAAACCCAGTGGTCCGGGTGGCGCGAGCCCTGGGCGCTGAGCGAAGGCCTCGTCCTTGAATATACGCACATCCTGAGTGCCGGGGAGCGCTTCGAACAGACGCTGAGCGAGCAAGTCGACGCCCGACTTCGTGATCAGGATCGGGCCACCGAACTCGCGATCTTGCGGATCGTGGCACTTGCCGGCGCCGCCGGTGCGGCGGTCGACGTACGACGGCTGCCGGCGGTACTCACCGTATCCGCCGACGATATCGCTCGTGGCCTGAGGCGTTTGGTCGAGGAACATCTGGTGCGCGACGGTGGAGACAGTCGTCTCACCGGACTTCACCAACTTCGCTCCGCAGAGCTCTTCCGATTGACGCACCGGGAACCACCGCCATTCGTCGCTGATACGTTCGCGCAGGCCGTGCGCTCGATGGGCGCGACGGAGATCGAGCCACTGCTCGCCGACGCAGTTCGTCGGCGCGGGTTAGCGACGGCCGACGCCGTTAGCGTCATCGCCGAGCTTATCGAGCAAAGTCCGGACATCGCCACGCTGTCGGCCGCCTTGCGCGGGTTGGGAACTGTTCGAATCTCAACGACGGTCGACCGGTGGCTGGCAGCACCGGAGGTTGTAGCGCTTCCCCGAACGCAGATCGGCACTGCGATGATGCTGAGCTATGCCGATACATCGCTTGCCGACATCAACGAAAACATGGCTCTTGCAACGAAAGCTGGTGCGCAGCTTGCCGCGCTTCGCGCGGACTATGCGGATGATCCGCGCACGGCTTTGCTGGAGGCTTTGCCCGACACCACCGTTTCGGCAATGTTTGCCTCCGCGGCCGATGTCGTTGGGCTGGATCAGCTACTATCATCCCTGATGGGCCTCCCACTGCACCCGAAACTCGGCAATGCGCTGACGTCTGCGCCAACCGACCTGCTTGAGGCACCGTTCGAACCCGTGGTGCGGTTGCTGGGCTCTATGGTCGCTATCGACCGCGCGCGAGCAATCGCCTGGGTCGATGACGCCGGAGCGGAGCCGCTGGCGGTTCGCATCCCGGCGTCGATTCCTTGGGCGGCCCACCCAGTGTTTGAAGAAGCGCCTGAAGGTACCCTAATTCGCGTTGATCACTACCAGCTTGGCATTCCCGGAACGGAGAACGCCAATGACGAGGTCGTGCGGCTCTGCGAGGCCGGCCTCGCCCTCTCCCCGAGATCCGAGATCGCCGCGTCGTCTGCAATTCTACCCAATGGTGAGAAAGCCAGCTTCTCTGGTCACAATCTCGCTGAGAAGCGGATACCTCGTGCCAACTTACCACCGGCTGCGCTGCCGGCATGGAACCGGCTGTGGGGTGATGCTATCGGCGCGCGGATCGGGTCGCCGAGTCAGACAGCCTACCTCGCCTCGGCTGCGCAGCTACTCGACCGTCTGGTGCCAGCCTTGCAGCGTGTCATCGACACCATATTGATTGGCAAAAACGTGTCAGACGCGTTGCTCGTTGCCACGAATGCTGTTCATGACGCCGCGCGGGAACTGACTCCGCCAAACGTCGCCGCTGTGGGCGGAGCGGAAAGCACTCGAAGCATCCACGTCACCCCGCTTCAGAATGTGCTGTTTGCCGCGAGTACCGAGGTGATCCGCGATTTCCACCAACTGCCCGGTGGAGCAGCGGCGTCAATTAGCCGGATAAACGGCCTGATCGAGAATATCGACGAGGCCGGCGCGAACGAAGCATGGCATTTAGTCGGTGGCGTTCCAGCATCGCTCGGCAGGTTGCGGGAGATGATGGTCACAATCAGGAATATTACCGGCGATGTGGCAGAGGCGGCGGAGCACCCCGGCGTGAAGCATCGCGCTTTGCTCGGGAAAGCCCGGCCGAACAACGCACTGCGTCTCCTCGGCACGCGCGTCGCTGCGACAATAGGTGCTGCGCGCGCACGGTTGGCGAAGGAGCTGAAGGATGCACTGGCCAATCAGGGCATCACGGCGGAGGTTCGCGCGCTCGAGGCACCAGACGCGATCGTTCCGTGGCCGCCAAGCGAGATGGTAGTGCTGATCCCGATCGACCGGCTCGAGGAACTCGAGAGCTTCGAGATCGCGGCGAACGTGGCCCGCGCAGCCGCGCACGAATATATGAAGCTCACAGCAATTCCCGTAGTCGGCGGCCGCCTCGCCTCGACTTGGGGGAAGTCGGGCTACAGCACGATGGTCAACCTCTTCGAGGACGCTTCAAAATGGGCCCCGCGTCTCGGCATTTCGGCATACATGCCGATCGCGTCCTCCACATTTGACTCCGTCGCAGCATCCGCTGCTTCATTGCAGTCGATGGACCGACTTGGGCTCGGGATCGAGGGTCGTGCGACTGCGGAAGTCGAAACGCGTGCTGCGCTGGAAGCACAGTTAGTAAGCGGGCGGGCCGAACTTGCCTCGGTGACGACCGCTCTTGGCACCGACTTGGCGGAAGCGGCTGCCAACCTCGTCGACGAGATCCGCTTCGGCGATGTCAACTTCATCGACGTTTCGCATTCGGCGGTGAATGGTGGGGAGATCCCGCAACTCCTGGTTGATATCAGTCTATTGCGGATCGTTCTCGACCAGGCGGAGATCGATGCCACAATGAACTGAGCCGCTGGAAATGGCTGATCGCGCTTGACGAGAAGCCGCCAGGGTTCCGAGATTGGGAATGATGGAAAGTGATAGAATCACGGTCGATTTCGACAATGGTGCAGCTTGGCTGCCGGGGCTAGCCGCCCATCTCGGTAACATCCTGCCCCAGTACGTTGGCGAAGCGATCGCAGGCACACAGCCGGCGGGTCCCAATGATGCCAGCATTGCGCTGTACCAGCTGGTCGACAAACACGCCCTGATAGAGGGAGTGCGCGCTTGGATCACTGATCAGGACGTGCTCGTTTATCACGGCACGCGTATCAACGAGGCGCAGCGCTCGTCCATATTGCGTGAGGGACTCAAACTGATGTCCACCGCTGATCGCATCTCGGCAATCGAGGCGTTCTTGGGTGATCATCCACGCTGGCCTGAGATCGCCCATCGCGTTCCTCAGGCAATCGCGTTCGTGGGCCGTTCGGGCGGAGTTCGTGAGGGCATGGTATTCGCGCTGCTATCGCGCAGCGGCCTCGTTCGCGGATGCAATCACTATTTGGTCGAGGGCTCAGAGTTCGACCACCATGTCGCAAACTACCTCCTCGACAGCGAGATTTGTCATGAGCAGAATCGCCGTCGCGGCATTGGATCTCTCGTGCAGATTCGGTTGAGAGGCGAGGCTGCACTAAGGGCTGCAAACCCCCACGGTGAATTAGGCGACCAGCCCAATTTGATCGGCGAATTGATCGAGGCACTAGCTTGGTGGCTCGCAACCGGCGACAGCGACACGGAGGCCTTCGAGGAGGGCGCAGCGCTGGTCTTCTACGATCCGATCCCGCCCTTGCAGATCAACGCGATCATTCAGGTTTCCGACGAGGAACTCTGGGAACACTATGACAATCGGATGCGCTGAGGCAGACTACGTTGTAAGCTAACTGCCGCGATTTCAATCGGGGCAATGCTCGCGCTCCTCGAGCTCGATCTCCCAGATCTCGACCGACCGACGCGGCTGATCATATGAGACCGCCCGGATATCGGTGATTTCTATGCTATCAGATACCAGTGCCAGCGTATCCGGCCTTGTATCGACCACTGCAAGTCCTAAACTTGAGGCAGGCTTAGGGTCGCCGATGACACGCGAAGCGTGATTGAAGAGGACAACGTTGCGGCCTTTGCTCCCGGTCTGGGTCGAGCGATAGATCATCCCATCCAGCAGAGGATCGGCACGCTGGGCCAGATAATCGGCAACGATCTGGGTCGCCAGATAGCCGAACCCTTCTTCCCCCGGCATCACCGGCTCCGCGATGCGCCTACCAAAAGCGCGAAGGAACAGCGCACGCTCCATCTTCATCGCATAGTCTGGATCGAAATGACTGGCCTTTGCGACCACCATCTCGAGTAGATCAAAGTCGAGGAGTTGCAGCGGACGCTGGAGCTCAAAGCGCGCCGAGACGACAGTCGAGCCTACTGGCGGCCTGATCTCCGCCACGCATGTCTCGACGTCGAATGCACCGTAAAAGACCGATACCCCGGCGGCGTTCATGCGCCCGGCCGAACCCGCGCCGTTCGGCAAGGGCCCAAGCTGCGCAGCCGGCGAACGCAAGATTTCATAGGCTTTCGCTTCCGTGGGTACATGACGCGCGCGATAGAAGCCGGTGCCGATATCGCAGGTCTTGATGACGGCCTCGTCGCGCCACGTCCTGTCCTCCGACAAGGGCCCGAAGATCTTGGCAAGCCACTCCTCCGCCTCCCGGTTGAAGAAACGAGCCCGCGATCTCACCGATTGGCTGAAGGTCTCCCACTGGTGATCGTGAGCGCCTGACGGATTTTGGATGGCGAGATAGCCTTCATCGGAATCATAGAAGGTTTCGCCACCGCTCGCGACATACCCGGCAAGCGAACCAAGCTCGTCCGCGATTTGCTGCGCGAACTCAGGCTGCAGCCCTGCAATTTGTTCAATAATCGAGGGGATATCATCACCGTCGCCGGGCTCGAAATGCGCTTCCAGCACCTCCTCGATCCATTGACCAAGATCGAATTCGGACACGGATTCCCGATCTTTACCGCACTGCTCGCAGGTCTCTATCCCCCCTTCAGCCCTGATCCTCGCCTTCAGAAACGGGTCGCCGACGCAGGCGTAGCAGCAGAAGACATCACTACTCATCCCTGCACCTGCTTCAGCGCGCGGCGGGGACCACCGCTGTCACCGATCAAAGGCATTCCCTCTGCCCGCCGCTTGGCGGCACTGCGCAACGCCGACAGCGGCGCCGTGAATGCTGCGCATGGATTGCCCTCGATGTTCAGAGGCAACGGTAGGCCGCTTGCCAGCAAAGCATGTTCTGCTTCCCAGGGCGTCTTATGCTCGACCCAGACGACCCGCGCGTGGGCATGCAGCCAGCGGTCGAGCAACTGTTCACCAGGATTGGTAAAGGTGAGACGACCAGTCGTCCCAACCCGCCGCAGGATCGTGCCGATTTCAGTTTCGAGCAGACAGCCAAGGGTGAGGCGCAGCGTCGAGCCAGCAGCGTTTCCGCCAAAATGGGTCCGCAGGCGCTGGTGGACATGGGACTGACTCGGCGGGCGACCGTTGGTCGGTGGCTTTTTCGGCGAGATGCCGCAGTAGAGCAGCGTCCACGCCCCCTGCCGATGGCAGTCAGCTGCAACGATACCGGCCGGGATCACATCGAAGTACCAGCCATAGAGGCCCGACTTACGCGGAGCAGTCGTTGCGACCTCGTCGGCGCGGTAAAGGCGCGCGGGGGTCAGGATCGCCTGTGCGATCGGATCATTTTCGAGCGTCTTCGTCCATTTGGTCACGAACATCGGTCCAGCTTGGGATGGCGCCACAACCAAGGTTTCGGAGGGCACCGCTGGGAGCGAATGTAACTCTGAGAACGCGGCCTTCAACGCTCACGTGCGCCATGACGTGATTACAGGTCCTGGAGTGTCCGAGAGATCAGATCTGGTGGCGTGCCAACGCCGCCGCGATCGGCCCGATGTCTCCGATCCGACTATACGAGATGACGCGGGGATTATCGGTTGCGACGGGAAAGCGGCTCACCACAAGATGCTCAACCCGTGCCAGGCCGAGTTCTTTCAGGAGAAGGCTCTCGCGGTTCACTTCCTTCCGGAGCGCCCGTTCGTAGCTCGCCGACCGGGCGCGGTTGTATCGGGCGAACAGACGAACGTCAGCTTCGAGCTTGGTGACGTCCACCATGTTGTTTTTGCACTGAATATTAAAAATGATGCCCTCCCGGATCGTGACGACATCGAACTCCTTGTGGTTGATGCGCTTGACTGGCGTCAGGGAAAATCCCTGCTGCTCGAGCTCCTCCGACACCGCTTTTTCGAAGATGTACCCCGACCTGATTTGATAACGCCTGTTTTTATACAGACAGACGTTGCGCCAGTAGTAGAGGAAGCGGCTTAGCAGAGCGACGGTGCCTGTCAGTTGTCCATCGATCTCGATCAGCGGCGCATAGCTGTTGGTGTTTTCGGTATAGCTCCCCGGCCGATGGATCAGGGCCTGCCGGAGAGTTTTCGGAAGGCGCAGCGCAGACGCGATACGCTCGAACTTGCGCCGCGAGAACCTGACCCAATAGTCATCCTCGGCGAGATCAGCGATGTGGCGGGCGAAAAGGGCCGCAAACCGGAATTCGGACCCAGCGAGATCAAACTCGGCGTAGGCCGTCTCCATAAGCCGGATATCGTTCCGAAGCTCGGCCGCGGAGAAGAGGCGGGCTGAGGATACAGGCTCGAGGTTAGCCGCCTTGACAGTCGCCGGGTCAATCTGTTGCATGTCGATGATCGACGTTCTCTCGGGCTCGAGATGCATCCGGTCGAGCATGGGAAACTCATGAGATCCGCAGAAGTCGTTGTCCCTGAACTGCAAGGTGTAGTCCTTAAACACCTCGGCCAGCATCGCTTTCTGATAGAGGCCTGTAAGCGTCGCACCGTTGATTTCAACCAGGGGCAGAAACTGGTTTAGCGTATCGATCTGGGGAACTGACTGCTGACCGCTTGCCACTCCCGGCAGGGTGTAGAGGAGCGAGACCAGGTGCCGGCGTCGCGATTGGAAATAGTCGATCGCCGACCCGATTGACTGAAACGCGCCTCGGGTCGACTCAATCCTGTGTGAGGCAAATGCCATTCCGACGGCCATCGTCTGCAGAAGCAGGCTCGTAAGTCTGCTGGCGAATGCCTCCCCAAACTGGTAGACGATGTAGTGGTGCAGGACGCGAAATCTGCGTGGCTCACGCCTCATGTCGAGAGGCAAATCCAGGAGCGCTTCCCAGAGCCAAGGCTCTTTCAGACCGAAACGTGGAAGATTAATGAGCTCCTCAACGGCTCGGATCGTCTCAAACCAGGCGGAGAAGGCCGACTGCCGATCAAACTTTGCAAGCGCAGCATGTAACCCGGCGCTGTGCTGTTCGATCTGGTCCGCGACTATCCTGCGAGCGTCATCGCCAGTTACGGTCTCGCCAGCCCTCCACCTGCCCGTCATTCCATATTCCCCATGAGCCGACCGACAGCACCGGCCTCAGCGGCCAGGTCGCGGTTGTACGCCCGTGGCATACGTGGCGACTTCCAGCGCAGCGCATTCATGATCCCGGCGAGATCCTCGCCCACCACGAACCGATCCTGATTGAGGCCGACGCGGGTCGAATGGGCGTTAATACCTTTCATCGTGAACGAAAGGCAGGTTTCAAGGAACATATTAAGTCGATCGAATGTCCGATATGTCGGCGCCAACGGACTGTAGGGTCTCGCCCCTCCAGAGTACGTTTTCGCCACTTCGGCGCTCCAAAGCGGACCGGGCACAATGTCCCAAGGCCCGCCCTTATCTGCCGTCCGTCAAACTCATGTGGATAGGGCAGGTGGCCTTGCTCTGCGTCTCCTCCGCCTTCGTCGCGCAGTCTGCGAACTTTGCGCGCTCCTCGTCCGGCAATCGCAGGAAGTGAGCCACTTCCTCCCAGCGCTCCTCATCGTAGAACTGCATAAGGCGCTCGCCAGCAGTCCAGCCATCGCGCTTCATGGTCGCCACAGCGGACTTTTCGCGCCAGTGCCAACTGTCCGGTACGATATCCAGGGCGACAGTTGGGGCAGAGAACATCAGCAGTGCGCCCATCACGAAGCCACCACCCAAAACGTAGAGAAGCAACTTGTCCTGTTTGTCTGCCTCCCGAGCTGAATAGACTACTTCGCGGATCGAGTTTGCCTCGACGTTCAATTCATGCCGTGCCCGGGTCCAGGCGATTTGCTCCGCCTGCCGCGCTTCTTGGGCAGCCGCTATGATCTGGCTGCTTACACTTTTGGGCGTCAAGGTCATTGCGGGCTGACCTTTCAGGGATTGGACTTCCTTCCCGAGTTGATTAATCCGCCCATCGATTTTGGCCAGATCCGCGCTGTAGTCGCGCTCCTGCAAATGATCGAAGCGCGCGGCAAAGCCATCAATGGCCGCCGACATGCCTGCAAGACGGCGGTTCATGGCCGCGAATGCCTCGGCAGCATCGAGCTCTTCAGGTGGGTTGGTTTCAGTCATGCGCGAAGGCTACCGCTCAAGCCCGCGTGAGCGCGAGCGGCTGATCCAATCCTGCATGTCCCGAGACAGCGTACTGCCTTCGCGGGGCTTGAAGCCCAGCTCATAAGATCTCCTGTGGAGCCGGGATTCCAGTTCCGGATCGCGATGAAAGCTCTTCGACAGGTAATCGATTCGTTCCGCCGCGCGTTCGGCGCCGAGGGGATCGCCCATCTTCTGCATGCGCAGGAACTGGCGGGTGCGGGTCTGCCATTCTTCGATGAAGCGATCGGCTCGCTCATCGGCCGCGACACGGATCTCGCTCTCCAGGCGCATCGCCTGAATGGCTCGCGCGCTTTTGCCCTGGGCCGCCTCATCGATCAGCGACGGGTCCTTGTTCATGGCGGCGTACATGTCCTCTGCCGCGTGCGGACGCTGCGCATCGAGGCTTTTGGCCGCGCGATCGAGGGCGTGCACCTGGCTGATAATCGGATTGAGCCGCTGGCGCTGCATCCGGTCAATGTCGCGCAGCGCCCGCCCGTAGCGCGCGACGGCGGCGTCGAGTGGCTGGGCTTGTTGAATGGCCGGTTCCGGCTGCACCTTGAAGCGCATCCCGGCGAAGGGATTGCGCCGAACCTCGGGTTCGTTCTTCGGTGTCGGCGCTGGCTCGGGCTTGAGCGCCTGCTCAGGCGCGCGGGTGTAGTCGGAGACCATGTCCTTGCCGCGCTCGCGGCTGAGCGCGCGGACAAGCCGACTGCGTTCGGCGAAGTCGTCCTTGCCGTAATGCAAATCGACCTGCGTCCGGTGGCGTGAGAGCGCGACATACGAGGCATGCCGATCGAGCCCCGGCGTTGCCAGCACGTGGACCCGGTCGACCGTCATGCCCTGCGACTTGTGGATCGTCGCCGCGTAGCCGTGATCGACGTGGGCATAGTCCTTGAGGTCGAAGGCGACCGATCGCCCATCATCGGTGCGCACGCGCATGCTCGTGTTACTGACGTGTTCGACGGTGCCCAGCGTGCCGTTCTTTACGCCAAGGCTGCGCTCGTTCTTGAGGAACATGACGCGGTCGCCCGAGGCAAAAGTCCGCTCACCGCGCTCGACTGTCAGCCCCACGTCCTGCCCGAGCATCTGCGCGACCCGCAGGCGGTTGCGCGCGGCCTCGTTGAGTTCGCGCACTTCGTCGTTGGTGTGCGTGAGGATGATCCGGCTGGCATCAGGATGCGCTTGTCGGTCCCTCTCCCAGCGATCGATCAGATTGGCGCGCGCGTCCTCACGCGTCTCGGTTGCATGGACATGGCCTGCGTTCTCGTACGCGGCGAGCGCTTCGCCGGTGCGACCGGTAGCGAGCTGACGCGTCGCCTCGTGTTGCCATTCTTCGGATTGCCGGCGAATAGCGGTGATCTCGACTGCGCCGTGCCGCTCGGCGACACTGCGGAACGAAGCGCCCGCCTCGATTGCCTGAAGCTGCTCGGGATCGCCGACGAGGACAACCTTGGCGCCGCGCTTTTCGGCTTCGCGCATCACGCGCTCCATCTGACGCGTACCGATCATGCCCGCCTCGTCAATGACAAGGACGGACTTGCTGGTCAGCAACTCGCGTTCCTGGCCCCACTGGTGTTCGAGACTGGCGAGCGTTCGGCTGGCAATGCCCGATCCCTGTTCGAGGTTCTCGGCTGCGATCCCTGAGAGCGCTGCGCCTTGGACCGAGTAGCCCGCCGAGTGCCAGGCCTCGCGCGCAACACCGAGCATCGCGCTCTTGCCGGTGCCGGCATAGCCGATGACACTGCTGATCCCGCGCGCATCGGTGACATGCTCGAAGGCCCCGCGCTGCTCGGGGGAGAGCACCATGCCGCGCGCCTCGGCGCGCGTGAGGGCGCGGTCACGATGCCGGTCGGGCACGCTGTGGTGGCGCTCAGCATCGAGCCGGATGGTTTGCCGTTCGAACCGCTGTTCGGTCTCCAGCATGGCGCGCGAGGTGAAGCGATCCTCGCCGCGCCCGTCCTTGCCCAGCTTCACCAGCTCGGGCGAGGCCTTCACCACGGCCATCACCTGGTCAAACTGGTCCTTACCCTCGCTGTGGCGGTGGACGAACATGGCAAGGTCACGGTTGGTGAACGTCGACTGCTGATGCGTGATCGCGTCGAGCGCGATGTGCGGGGCCGCGAGCAGCTTCTCGCCGTTGGCCCTTGCAATGGCGTGATGCTCGTCGAGGCGTTCGCTTTCCAGCCCTTGGTCGACCATGCGCGAAGCGGCCGGGCCGATCTTGTTCTGTGGCTCCAGTTCGATGCCTTGCGCTTCCAGCGAGCGGTGATCGACGCGCGCGTCGATATCGAGTTCGGCCAGCCGGGTGTTGACGTGCTGTGCCCAGGCCTCGCGCCAGTGCGTGAGCAGTTCGGTGCGGTTCCAGTCGCGTACCTTCGCGCCGAAACCCTCTTCGCTGACTTCGCGCAATCCCAGCATCACATGGGCGTGCGGCTTTGCGAGCCCATCGGGCCCCATGTCCCAGTGCACATTGAGATCGGCGACCATACCCCGGTCGACGAACTCGCGCTTCACGAAGTCGCGCGCCAGTTCGATGCCATCGGCCTGTTTCATCTCGCGCGGAATGGCGAACTCGACTTCGCGCGAGAGCTGTGCGTCCTTGCGCTTCTCGGCCGACTCGACGTCGTTCCACAGCCGCTCGCGGTCATGCCATTCATCGGGTGCGTGCTCGGGGAGCAGGACTTCGGAATGGACGACGCCCGCCTTGTTGGTGAAGTCGTGGCTGCGCTCTAACCGCTGGTCGTGGAGCCGCGAGGCCGAGCGGTAGGCGGCGGCGGCCACGGCGGACGATCCGGCGGCGCGGGAAATGACTTTGGCCGAGAAGTGGTAGATCGCCATGACGACCTACCAATTACCCCCAAAAGCGCACGTCGGCACGACGTATAAGCGCGCCCTCGAACGATTTCATCGCACTCGGGAACACGAAATCCCAGAGGATTTCACGCTATTGAGGGGGGCTGAGACTCCCGATAGCGCAATGGTCCGACTTCCTCAACGAAAGGACGGACCATGCGCAAACCCAGGGACTACGATGCCGAGCTGAAGGCGCTGAGCGACAGGGCGAAGCAACTCAAGAGCCGCAAGGTGAGCCAGCTTGGTGAGCTGGTCACCGCGACCGGCGCCGATGCCCTCTCACCCGAAGAATTGGCTGGCGTTCTGCTCGATGCAGCCAGCAACACAGACGCAGCACGAAAGGAGGCGTGGCGCAAACGGGGCGCGGCGTTCTTTTCGGGCGAAGGGAAAGCAAAGGCTCGCCAGCGAACTGAACGCGAGCCCCGCCGCGCTCCGACGGAACCGGGCAGCGCGCAACCGCTGTTCGATGGGCCAGGCGCGGCATGACACACGCGAGTGGCAGGTGAAGCGGCGCGAACGTACCCGCCAGCTGATCGAACTAGGCGGGCTGGTCGTAAAGGCCGGACTTGTCGAGCTGACCGATGACGACCGCGCCGTGATCCTTGGCCTGCTTGTCGAGGCGGCGGCCAGACTGCGAACCGAGGATCGCGAACAAGCGCTGACGTTGTGGAGGCGAAGGGGCAAGCGGGCCTTCGCGCAAGACGCCATTATGCAGCAAGAAGACGCGCACCAAACGGCCCGTTCCTGAACCGGCCTTGGCGTAGAGATTCGCGTCTGGTAACGTGCAAGGGCGCTGCGCAAAGGGCAGCGCCGGGACTGGTAATCCCGCGAAAGCAAACGGCTCGGAAAACTCAGTTTTCCGGGGTGCCGTCGCGTATGTCCAAACCTTCGGGTGAAAGGCGGCGGCGCATGTGCTTTCGCATGTTACCAGCTCCGGCGGCTCCCGCGCCTAGTGTGCGGGAGTTCGGGACTGGTCCGCATAATGTCTCGCCTCTTCCGCTCAACCGCTCAGATGCGGACCCGGAGGTGCCGATGGACAGCTTTGTTTCTGTTGCTTCACCCGATGAGATCGCCGCTGTTTCCGCAGCGCTGCGTTCCTTGCCAAACGACAATTCCGCACTTGCTGCGCTCTGGAAGATTTATGGTGCACAGCCCGTTCGATTGCTGCGAACCCAGGAAGGCCGCAGCCTCAGCCGGGCGCGCTACGAACGGGCGCTGGAATTCATGCACGGGCTTGAACCCAATGGCCGCAGTGACTGGCCCTATTTTCTCTACACCGCCGGGATCGTGACGCAGCTGGCGCTGTCCTCGCATCTGCTCGATGTAGGCTTTCCGGACAGCTGGTGCGCGCGGCATGTTGGCCTGCATGTCGATCGTTCACTAGCCTACGCGAACGCCACGGCGTTCGGCTATGATTGCCCCGAGACGGAGCGGTTGATGCAGGTGCTTTCGCCGTACTGGAAATGGAACCAGCAGAATGTGGCTGGCGGGCTGTTACCGGATGATAGCGGGTTCACTCCAGACACGGTTCGCGCGTTGGTCTATGGGCTTGCCGATCATGTGTGCCATGTGACGGGACATGCCCGATCGCGGAGAAGGGCGCGGAGCAGGCCTTTTTGACCCAAGGAGTTGGAGGGCGAAACCTCTCTTTCGCGCCCCACCTTTGTCGTTCGGCTCCGGCTTTCAAACGCCAGGCAGCGGACCTTCAGCTATGGCGTGGTCTGGGACGATGCTGCCATTCCTGACGCTGCGACGAATGACAACTTCCTAGAATAGCGGACCATCTGGCCGGGCATGGGCTGCCGTATCCGCGACGAAGAAACACACCGTGTTGATGAATGCTTCGGCTCCGCAGACGTTTAGTACGCAAGCAGCGAGAGCCTTATCAAAGTTTGAGTGATCTCCAGCCTGGTGCGCTAGGTTGCGGGCAGCCCACTGCCACATGGGTAGGGTTAATTGCGACCAGTCTTCGACATATTTAGCTTCAACCTATCAGTTTGGCGATCGCACTTGGGTTAGGCCTCCCCGTCGGCAGCGGGTTGGTTCTCAAGGCTTGAGCCAAACTACTTCCTTGCTTGCCTGCCCTCATCCTCTTCGGCATAGCGGTCTTGCGCCTCGGTGAAACGGAAGTCGGAGATGCGTTCCATCACGGCTAAGAACTCGGCCAAGTTCGACGTCGTAGCCTCCAAGCTAAATAGTGGGCAGCTGTAGTCACGGTCGACCGGGAAGCCCACCTTGCATTCCCCGTCATGGCTTTCAAGCCTCAACTGCCCGCGGTTTTCATCGTCGCTGCTGTTTCCGGCTGGATCGAACCGCCGCCAGTATGAGGCTATCGAGTCATCCCCGGCCGCAAGGGTGGACGGTTCCGACGTGTAGATCCTCGTGCAGTCTGAGACGCAGATGTCCTGCAACTCGCCCGCGACCCGTCCGAGCACGGGCAGCAGCAAGATGTCGACGACTTGGTCGGGCAGTCGCTGCCCGTTCTTTATCATGCATTCATTGAGGACGCTTGCGACCAGCTGGGCATTGAAGCGTCGCAAGGCTGCGATGATGAGATGCGCGAGCATCGCCATTATCGGCTTCTGATCCACGCCAGCACGGTCGGCAATCACCACCAAATAGCCGAGATTCTGGAAGGCCAGCGCGAGGGTTTCAACGATTTCGGAGGGGTCCGCTAAGGCCGCCCAAGGCCGTGCCGTTATACTTCCGTGCGCTAGTTCGTTGGCGACCAACGCCGCGCGTTCTAGCGGATCAAAGGTGATCGCGTGCCGTTCGGACCATAGCGTGTGGAGCGCCTTTACAGGCATATATTCGAAACGATCCCAGAATCGCTGCTGCAGGGCTCTCAGCAATCCCGTAGGACTCAAAGCCGAGGAGAATAGACGTAGCACGACGTCAGGATGCTGTGTGAGTTGGCGCTCCAGCGATCCCTGATCCCATAGCTTCACGCGTGGTCGAGGGTGCGTGCCCTGCCACCGCTTGACCCAGTCTCGGGTGGGATTGGAGAACTGCGTATTGGTGACGATCAACAGATATGAGAGGTCATCCTGCGCTGTCGAATTGTTCACGGCGGATTGGACCTCCGCCGCCTCGACCGTGCCCTTCCGCCCCTTGCACTCCACCCACCAGCGCTGCGGCTCCATCTCTCCATCCGGTCCGGGCACGTAAAAGGTTGCCTCGATGTCCCGTCCGCCGTCTGCTGCGCCCCCGCCTGTTCCGCCAATGCGCCACTCAAGATCGCGAGCCCCCATGGCGTCGAGCAGCCAGTAGACGCACTCTTCGAGATCACGGCCCTTCAGTTCCGCAAACGGAATACCCGCCGGCAATATCCATTCGTCGCGACGCACCTTCACGGAGTGCCGTCCAGCACAAATATCTGCAACGAGGGTATTGAGGGCGGCAACACATCTCGCACCTCGGGTAAGGAGTTGGAATAGCGAACTGGGGACGGCGACTTATCCGGACGTGGCATGCTACTGGCTTACACTGCTCTTACCTGATCGTCATCCAGGTGTTTGCTCTGACCGCCAGCCTCGAGAGCAAGCCACGATCCTCGATGCGATACAGTGGCCCACGACACCTCCTAAATTCAAGTTACCGTCATGGCAGGTTACGGTAGGCTTGGACGTTTAACCAAGCTGTATGAATGACCGACCCTGGTCGCGAGTTGCCCGCGCTTGAGCGGCAGCTATCCCCGCGACCCAACTTCGCACCGGACTTTCGCTTATCGGCCCGGAATCGAAATCAGTATTGCGGTGCGCGAATGCAGCGCTGCCGTCCATCCATCGGTGCGTTACGCTGAGTGATTCGACCAGATATGCGGAATGTTGGGTGGCTCCCGATGCCTGTTGAGACGGCTTGCGAGCAGAACGTCAAAATGGAAATTCTGGCGGAATATTTTTTCGCTCGTCCCCAACCGTCCTTAGACGTCCCGGATCGTTCACTTCGCCAGGTTCTGCGCTCAAGCCAGTGCCAGCATACCCTTGATCCTGCCTCGTTTTAGCCCATTCTTGTTCGTGGCCGGCCAGTCCACCTCACCAAATCGGAGGACATGCCACATGAACATGATGTCGCCCCCTGACCGCTTTCTTCGCCTCGGCGATGTGCTCGACCGCACGGGTCTTTCCCGCGCGACCCTTTATCGTAAGATCCAGAGCGGGACCTTTCCCCGGCAAGTGCGCCTCGCCGAACGATGCTGCGGCTGGCGCGAAAGCGCCGTCACCGAATGGATGCGCAATCCCTTCTTCTACTCGGTCGACGACTTTCCCCCTCAGGTATGAGCAGCCATCCCAATCCAGCAAGAGCCGGGCGCGCCCGCACCAGCGGGCGCGCCCGTTTGATCACCAGCCCTTGCGCTTCTGCCGATCCAGCGACTGGCTCAGCATCGCAATCGCGCGGCCCATCTCGATCTCCACCCTGCGCACGCTGATGTCGAAGCGCGCGGCGATCTCGTCGCAGGACCAGCCATCGTAGCGCACGAGGCAGAACAGCTGACGGTGGAAGCGGGGCAGCGAATGGACCGCCCGCGCCACTCGCCGCACTTGCGGGTCCTCGTATTCGGGAAAGGCATCGCGCAGGAACGCTTCGCGGATGGCCTGCTCCAGCTGGTAGAAACGCCGCATCATGCCACGTCCTCCCCGAAAGCCAGGAGGTAGTCGGCGCCCTTGCTGGCTGCACTTGCCGCCCGGAAGATCGCCTTCTCATCGGCGCGCAGGACTTCAAGCCACGCCCCAATGTAATCGGAATGGCGAACCGTGGGCTCGATGCCCAGCGATGCGCAGGCAAAGGCGGAGGTCATTTCGGCGACCAGTTCTTCCTTGGCGTACAAGGCTGAACCGAACTTGCCACTCTGATCGCGCTCCAGCCGTCCCTTGCCGCCAGCCCAATGGCCAAGCTCGTGCAGCGCCGTGCGAAACCAGTTCACCGGTTCATGGAAGGCGGCCTGCGGGGGCACCTGCACATAGTCAGACTTGGGCGAATAGAATGCTTCGCTCCCACCGATCCGGAAGTCGGCACCACTGGCGGTAATCAGCCTGTCCACTTCGGCTATCGCCATCACGGGATCAGGCACCACCGGTTCTTCCGCATACTGTTCGGGCAGCCCCTCGATCTGATCGAGATTGAACGCCGTGAAGCGCTTCAGGAAGGCAATCGTGCGTGCCTCGCGGTCCTCGCCTGCGGCCCTTGCGGCCTCGTCCTTGGGGGTAAAGCGGTCGGCGTAGCAAATGACTGTGCCTTTCTCGCCCCGCCGAACATGCCCGCCTGCCTTCTCGGCCTGCTTGTAGGTAAGCCAGCGCTGGGAGGTAAATTCCCGCTCCACCGCCTCGCACCACAAGATCAGCACATTAATTCCGGAATAAACGCGTCCGGACACCGCGTTGTGCGGCATCGAACATACACACCGGGCCTTGTCCCAAGGCTGGACCCACGGAAGGCGTCCTTCTTCCAGCTCGGCGATCACACGTGCGGTCACCTCGCCATAAAGGCTTCGACGGTCGGCCATAACTCCTGCTCCTTTCCTCAACCGCCATTGACCGGCGCCAGGGTGGCGGGGGGCGGCAGGAGCAGACCAGAAGCCCCGCCGGCTAAAGGCGGGGCGCACCCGAAGGGGCGAAACGAAGAGGAGCACCCGGCAGCGCAGCGGACGGGTTGCGCGCCGTCGAGGCGGGGCTAAGGGGCCGCGACGCCCCCCGCCACCACGGAGCCGTCAAGGCTCAACGCCGCCGCGCTTCACGCGCGGCGACTTTTGGCGGACTGATGGAGGCAGTCCGCATCCTGACAGGGATCGTCACGGCTCATCCGACGAGACAGCGGCGCAGCCGGTGGCTCGGTTGAGCGACAGCGAAATAGAGCCCGGCCGCGCCGCAGGCGCGGGTCAGCCCCCGCCTATAACCTGCTACCAACGTCGAACCACAAGATACCCTCTGAATTTTCATTCCAGCATAGTGACTTAGGCACCTCGTTGGGAAATAGGCCCGCGCCTCGCGATCGGGCTTCACTCGCCCGACAAGTCTCACACCCAGGCCGAAAGATTCCCATGCTCCGCCCCAGCCCCCAGAAACCAACAGCGGCCCCAAAGCAGGGGCAGGGAAAACGGGGAGCGAAGCGCAGGCAACCGGCCGAACATCCCGTTGCCCTGTTCCAAGAATGGGAGGAACCGGACAGCTTCGACGAAGCTCTGCGGCTGCACATGAAACGCTTCGATGAAACGAGCCTTCTCCTCCATCGCGCGATCATTCGCCCCGGCGAGACCTTCCATGCCGACACGCTCAAGGGCTGGAGCCTGGGCAAGCGTCTGCCCCGCAACGTCGCGAGCCTGGACGTGCTTGCGCGCATCGAGGCGCGCTACGGACTGCCTCCCGGCTATTTTAAGGCGAAGCTGCCGCACCCTGGGCGCGCGCCCGCCGATCAGGCGGTGCGCGGCATTGCCCCGGCCGAACAACGTCGGCTGTCCTGGCATTTGCCGGACGATTTCGCCCAGCGCTCGCGCAAGGAGCGGGCGGAAATCCTCGAATGGGTCCGCACCGTCATCATTTCCGGTTCGACCGAATATCGACGCTATCAGGCCGATGCCGCCAAGCTGCGCTATGGCCTGCGGTTCCCTTCGCTGACCGGACGCAAGCCTCAAGGCCGACCGGCACCGATAAATGACCAGAGCGAAGGCGGCGACGCGCATCCCGGCACCAGCCTTACCCGCACGGCGAAGGAGGCTCCGCCGCGCCTCACCGCCGAACTGGCGGAACTCATCCGATTCAAGTCGAGCACGCTCACCGACATCGGCTTTCACCGGAACGGGGTCTGGAACGAGGAGACCATTCAACAGAAGGTGGAGCACCTGGGCCTTCTGTTCGGCGCCATGCACGCAGCCCCGGATGACGCCGTCGCGGGTCTCGGCGTTCCCGCAGAGCAGCTCACGCTGGCCCTGCTCGTTTTTCCGCGAACCTGGGACTGGTACATCCAGTGGCGCGAGGCACGGCGCGGCTTCTTCACCCGCTGGGAAGTGGACATGCTGCGCCTCGGAGCGGCACTGACCCGCAAGCGTACCGGATGGTTGCGCCAGATGCCCGAACTGGCAATGCGGCTTCTGCCTATCGAGGGCCTACTGAGCGCGGCCGACGTTGAAGCCACGCGGCAGGACTGGGATACGGCCTGCGACCGGCTCCACGCGCACGCCGTCGCCCGGGCCAAGGAAATCGAGCGCGTCGCGCGCGTGCATCGCGATCCGTTCGAGCCCATCCTGCCCGTTCTCGAAGCGGACAGCCCGGTGGGCGAGTACCGCAAGATCGCCGACGAAGTTCTGCGGCTGGCGCCCGATCCCGATCGCTATCCGCGCGCGGCGGCGGAAGCTGCGCGCGCGTTCCTGCTCATTCGCCTCGGCCTGCATCTGGGATTGCGGCAGAAGAACCTGCGTCAGTTGATGGTCTGCCCGCGTGACCGGCTGCCCCGGTCCGAGCGTCAGCTCGAAGCGCTGAAGCGTGGCGAGATCCGCTGGAGCGAACGCGACCATGGCTGGGAAGTCGTCATCCCCGCCAACGCCTTCAAGAACGCGGGGTCCTCGTTCTTCGATGGCCGCCCGTTCCGCCTCGTCTTGCCGGATCTGGGAGGCCTGCACCGGCACATCGACGAATTTATCCGTCGCCACCGCCCGGTGCTGCTCGGCACAATCGCCGATCCGGGCACCTTCTTCGTCAAGACCACCAAGGTCACCAGTCGAACCGCAGAATACGACCAGAACACCTTCTACGAGGCCTGGCGACTCGTGATACAGCGCTACGGCATCTACAATCCCTACACACAAAGAGGCGTGATCAAGGGACTGCTTCCGCACGGGCCGCACAACATCCGCGACGTCCTTGCAACCCACATCCTCAAGCAGACGGGGTCATACGAGCGCGCGAGCTACGCGATCCAGGACACGCCCGACATGGTCGCCAAGCACTACGGGCGCTTCCTTCCGCAGGACAAGTCCGCTCTCGCCGCACAGATTCTCAATCAGGTTTGGCTCGCAGCCTGATTTCCCGAGGTACATGTGGTGCGAGCGTAACATATGAGATTGAGCACGAGAGGTTCTCGACCAGATCGATCAGCTGCATTTTTAATGTGTGCGTTGAATAAGCGCCATTTTTTATCGCCAAGGCACTTTTCAGTGATCACATGCCTGCGTCAGCAAATCGATTGTAGTCTGACGAGCCGAAGGAACGAGATCTTTCGTGCTCTCGCGATGCATCAGCCGGGAGATCACTTTGTACGCAGCGTCCGCATCAAAACGGTGCGCAGCTGCCAGGGCAGTCTTGCATTTGTCCGCGCCAGCCTCCTGCAGTGCGCCGAGTACATACTCAGTCCCTAAAGCTTGGGCTACAGCGGCAATATCAAACATGTCACGTGGCTGCAGGCTCGCTCCCCTGTAGAAGACCTTCTTACCGACGATCTCTGCGGGTGTTTCCAGCTTGACCTTCACACCGCGGATTTCGGTCGATTTTGCACTATTTTCAGTGATATCAGCGCAGCAAATGAAATCTATTTCGCCAACGTCATCGTAAATCAACTTGATCATTCGCGCGCCATCGACCTCATAGTCGTCCGGCTCGCGATCTATGGTGTAGTCCTGCGTGATCGGATTCAGGAAAGGCAGCACTTGTGGGTCATCGAGAAACAGATCCACATCATGGCTTTCACGATGATCGATCTGCAGCATCAGGGCCGTTCCGCCACCGAAGCTCCACAGAAACCTGTGCCCGATTACACTTTCGGCTTTTTCAATCGTCGCCACCGCCGCATCAAACAGCGTGCCCCACTGGCTAGGCTGCTGCATGATTCGCTAAGTCAGGCAGCAAGCGCCAGTGGAAATCCGGACTTTTGCGCGAATGCATTCGCGATGACATGGACTTTGCCTTCGTCCACACCCATATCCGCGATAAATGCCTTCTGCAGGGGGGGATTAACCTCTGAAAAGAAGGCGAAAACCGACGCGTCAAAAGTGTCCACGCTATCTGAGCTGACAAGTTTTTCGGCAAGCTGGTGCGCAGAAAGGTTCGCCCCATAAGGAGCGTTGACTGTCGTCAGCACTTTCTTCGCTACCCTGGTCATCGGACCCACGCTTTCTGTTATCAGCTCAATTGATATAGATTGTCTCGGTTGACAAAACAAGAACGAGTATAGGAGCTACCGGGTTCCAACACTGCATCACGCCCTTCGCAGCAAACCGTATCCGGCCTGGGATCAGTAAGCAGATCTCCTGTCGCGGTCGCGAGGGCGGATGTCCTCCCGCCCCCTGTCACTACGGCGCGCTTGTGACGCCTTAGCAGACCCAGGCCGCTGCGCGCCAGCAGTCCGTTTCGCACCGGCCTTGCGGAGCGTATCGAGATTGTCGGACCACCACTGCGCCATTTCGACGCGCTCTTTCCAGTGCATGCCGCGATGATAGGCAGCACGCACCTTGTTGCTGTCGCCATGGGCCAGCGCGCGCTCGATGGCATCGGGCGACCACTGCCCTGATTCATTCAGGAGCGTGCTTGCCATCGCCCGAAAGCCATGCGCCGTCATCTCGTCGCCCGAGAAACCAAGACGGCGCAGGGCCGCATTGATCGTGTTCTCGCTCATCGGTCGCCGCCGACTGCGGATCGAGGGGAAGACATAGCCAGTCGGCCCTGAAATCTCCTCGACCCGGCACAGGATCTCGATGGACTGGCGTGAGAGGGGCACCTGATGCGCACGGCGCATCTTCATCTTCTCGGTCGGAATGGTCCAGATGGCGGCATCGAAGTCGACTTCGTGCCATTCCGCATGGCGCAGTTCGCCTGGGCGCACAAAGACGTGCGGGAGGATCTGCATGGCAAGCCGGGTCAGTTCCTGCCCGTCGTAGCCGTCGATGGCGCGCAGCAGTTCACCGACCCGGTCGGCCTCGACGATCGCACCGTAATGCTTGGGACGAGGCGCGATGAGCGCGCCGCGCAGGTCGCGCGTGGGATCGGAGACAATCCGGGCGGTTGCGACCCCATAGCGAAAGACGCGCCCGGCAAGCTGCAGGACGCGCTTGGCCGTCTCGTAATTGCCCTTGGCCTCGATCCGCCGCAGCGCGACGAGAATTTCGATCGTGGTGATTGCGCCGATCGGCAGCCGCGAGATCGCCGAGCCAAGCCGGGTGATGTAGTATTCGCTTTTCGTTGCCGTCGATTCCGACATGCCCTCACGCCGCCGCTTGTCGATGAACTCCTGGGCAACCTTGCCGAAAGGATCATCACCGCTGGCCTGTGCCAGATAGTTGGCGAGGATCTTCTCGCGCGAAGGATCAATGCCTTCGAGAAGTTGCAGGCGGGCCTGGTCGCGTCTGGCGCGTGCCTCGGCCAGCGAGATGAGCGGATAAGGGCCAATGGCCAGCTTCTTCTCGCGCTTCTCCCAGCGGTATTTCATCCGCCACAGCTTGCTTCCGGACGGGTTGACCTGAAGGTACAAACCGGCGCCGTCACCCAGCTTGTAGGTTTTCGCCTGGGGTTTCGCGTTCTTGATGGTAAAGTCGGTGAGCGACATGATTGGGGGCCTCGTCCCGAATTGAGAATCGCGAGGCCCCCAAATATGCCCCAAAAGGATGGGCAGTCATGAGATGGCGGCGGACGCGATGAGCAGGAAGGCCCTAAAAATATCGCAGTTTTCTGCGGGTTACAACGCTCAGTGAGATGTAATGAGGTGTAATCCATGGTGGGCGGTGAGGGGCTCGAACCCCCGACCCTCTCGGTGTAAACGAGATGCTCTACCAACTGAGCTAACCGCCCGCAGGCGCTATTGCGCCGCAGAAGAGGTGCCCATTACGCTATTTTGCGAGAGCGTCAAGCTCTCTTGCGTGGAGAGGCCGTTCGGCTGCACGAAAGGTTCTCCACGGTATCGCGCAAGGCGAGGAGGTGCGCCTGCGCGCCCGATCGTGTAATCGTGATGAGGCCATGTTCAGATTCAAGCGCGCTGCCGAACCGACTGAGCCGGTCGCGGACACCCAGTCTCTTTCCGGCAAGGCCCCAGGCCCCGAAGCCGCGCCCGAAACGCCGCGCACTAGGCGTTCCCGCTGGTGGTGGATTTCGCGCGGGGCGGCTGGCGTCCTCTTTGCCTTCCTGCTCCTGATCGGTTGGCTGGCCTTAACCGCGCCGCTCTCCAAGTCGCTCCAGCCCGTCTCGCCCCCGCAGATCACGCTGCTGGCCGCCGACGGCACACCGATTGCGCGCAACGGGGCCATCGTCGCGGCCCCGGTGAAGGCCGCCGATCTGCCCGACCACGTCAAGCAGGCGTTCATCGCAACTGAGGACCGGCGCTTCTACGAACACTGGGGGATCGACCCCTATGGCATTGCGCGCGCGGCCTGGACCAACCTCACTACCGGCACCACGCAGGGCGGCAGCACGATCACCCAGCAGCTCGCCAAGTTCACCTTCCTCTCCCCCGAGCAAAGCCTGACGCGCAAGGCGCGCGAGGCGCTCATCGCATTCTGGCTGGAGGTCTGGCTGAGCAAGGACGAGATCCTCGAGCGCTACCTTTCCAACGCCTACTACGGCGACAACACCTATGGCCTCCGCGCGGCCTCGATGCACTACTTCCACCGCCGCCCGGAACGCCTGCTCCCCGGGCAGGCGGCAATGCTGGCCGGCCTGATGAAGGCGCCGTCGAGCCTTGCGCCGACCAACCACTACGAGGCCGCGGAAAAGCGCATGCGTGTGGTCCTCGCCGCGATGGTCGATGCCGGCTACATAACGCGCGAGGAAGCCGCGGCCATTCCCCCTCCACAGCTCGACGTGCGCGATGGCAACGACCTTCCCACCGGCACCTACTTCGCCGACTGGGCGCTGCCCCAGGCACGCAGCATGACCGAACAGGGATACGCCGCGCAGACGCTGACGACGACGCTTGACGCGCGTCTGCAGCTGGCCGCCCGGCGCGCCATCGACAGCGCCGCACTGGGCTCGGCCCAGGTTGCGCTCGTTGCCATGCGTACAAACGGCGAGGTCGTCGCCATGGTCGGGGGCAAGGACTACGCCACGAGCCCCTTCAACCGCGCGACGCAGGCCAAACGGCAGCCCGGCTCCACCTTCAAGCTATTCGTCTATCTCGCCGCACTCCAGGACGGCTGGAGCCCCGAGGACACCATCTCGAACGCGGCCATCGAGACCGGCGGCTACCGCCCCAAGAACTCAGGCGGGCGCTACTCGCCCACAATCACGCTGGAGGACGCCTTCGCGCGGTCGAGCAATGTCGCCGCCGTGCGCCTGTTCCAGCAGGTGGGCGACGAGAAGGTGATCAAAACCGCTCGGCGCCTTGGGGTTACAGAAAATCTCCCCGAGGGCGATCCCAGCCTGGCGCTGGGGACGGCGACGATGCCGCTGATCGAATTAACGGCGGCCTATGCGGGCGTTGCCGCCAACAGCTTCCCGGTCGAGCCGCGCGCCTTCCCTGTCGAGGAGAAAGGCTGGTTCGCACGCCTGCTTGACGGCAAGCACAGCCTCTCCAAGTCGCAGCACGCGGCGATGGAAAAGATGCTGCGCGCCGCGATCAACCGGGGAACGGGGCGCGCGGCGATGCTGCGCTCGCCCAACTTTGGCAAGACCGGCACGAGCCAGGAGAACCGCGACGCGCTGTTCGTGGGCTATGCGGGCGATTACGTGGTGGGCGTGTGGGTCGGCAACGACGACAATTCCCCGCTCGGGCGCGTGTCGGGCGGCTCCACCCCCGCGCGTATCTGGCGCAGCTTCATGCAGCAGGCGCTGGGCGAGCGCGCCGCTCCCGCACGCCCCAAGCCGCGCCCCGAAGGCCCGGTGCAGCCACTCGACATCGAAGGGCTCGACCAGATCCCCGACGGCGGCCTGCCGCTGGGCGAAGGCAACCGCTTGCGCATCGAGGACGGCACCGCGATCATCACCACCGACCTCAACGGGTTGCCGCTCGACATTCAGCTCGACAGCGAGGGCCTGCGCTTTCAGGGTGAACGGACACTGGAGGAGGCACGCCGGAGGATCGAACGCGAAGCCGAAGTTCCGCCGCCTGAAGGGCCATGACGAAGTGATCCCAGGCGCCATCTCCCCTTGACCCCGGAATCGGCGACCTCACCGCATTTAGCCACCGTGGCGCGCGGAAGGTGAGCTCGACAGTTTGGGGAGCCCGAGGGCCATTGCCCTCGGACATTCTCATCCGATCTTTACGTGTGGTGCGTGGTGATCGCCGCCGTTACGCGCGCCTCGATCTCGGCGCGGGAAAGGCCCGGTTCGATACGTTCGCCCAGGGTATAGGTGATCGTTCCCGCCTTCTTCCAGACGCGGTGGTAGAGCTGTCCGCTGTCGACCGCCACGGGCACGACCGGCAGGCCCAGCATCTTGTAGGTTCCGGCAAAGCCCGAGCGCAGCTGCGCGGTGACACCCGTCGGCATGCGCGTGCCCTCCGGAAAGATCACCAGCTGGCGCCCCTTGGCCGCGAAGCCGCGCGAGGTCGCGATCATCCGGCGCAGCGAGGCCGCTCCGCCCGCGCGCTCGACCGCCACCACGCCATAGCGCCCAAGCGCCCAGCCCCAGCCCGGGATCTTCAGAAGCTCGGACTTGGGAAAAGGCGTCGGCCAGGCCATCAGCAGTGGCAAGTCGATCGCCTCGAAGAAGCTCTCGTGGCGCATCGCGACCAGCACACCATCTTCGGGAAATTGGCCATTCACCTCGACCCGGATACCCAGAAGCCAGCGGCAGCAGAACCGGTGAAAGGCGCTCCAGGAGTGCGCCAGAAGCCAGATCTGGCGTCCGCCCAGCGCTGCGAAAGGCAGGGCCAGGAATACCATAATCGCCGAGCCGGGATAGAAGATGGCGTAGAACGCAAGGCTGCGCACGACGTCTGCGAAACGGGTCTCCATCACGGGCTCCATTGCTCCCACAAATTGCTGGCGAGGCGCCAGAGGAGCTTATGATATTCCAGGAACAGGGCGCTGAAGCTGGGACGCGAGCGGACCGCATCGCGCCGCACCTCGACACCCTCTGGCAATTCGCGCAGCAATTCCAGTTCGGCGCGGCGCATGTGCCAGTCGGCGGTCACCAAGCGGATTGTGCGCACCTTGTGACGCCCCACCCAGCGTGCGGTTTCGACCCCGTTCGAGCGGGTGTCATAAGCCTCGAAACCCAGGTCCACGCAGCACTGCATGGTGCGCGCAGGCACCTTGAACTCGGCCGCGAACTCGACCGGGCGCACCTCGGGATCGACACCGGAGACGAACAGGCGCGGCGCCGCGCCCTTCTCCAAAACATTGAGCGCATGTTCGATGCGGCCCTTGCTCCCCGTCAGCACAATGATCGCATCACTTTTGGGCACACCCGCCATTGGCCCGGGCAGCGTCACGGCGAACCAGACGAAGCCGAAGAACCAGACAAGCACGACAAAGGCGGCGGTGCGACGAAACATGACCTTGTTGGAAATAGCGGATGAATGCTTTCGCGGGCCTTATGGCGACACTTGCCCGCGTGTACCAGTGCTCTTTACCCTAGAGCATCTTGCGCAAGGCGTGAAGCACGGTGAAACGAGCCGTGATCATGGCAAGTAGCGTGGCGAGGATCGGCACCAGCGCCAGCAGCAGCCAGTCGGTCCAGCCCAACGCGCCGTTGTCGACAAGACCTGCCCCCAGCCCCTCGAAGCGGCGAGCCAGGAGCACGATGACGACCATCGCAAGCGCCAGCCCGACGGCGCCGCCACCCGCGGCATCAAAGCCGATCGAACGCTGGAAGACCCGCGCCACCTGCTTGTCGGTACCGCCCAGGAGATGGACGATCTCGATCACGTCGCGGTTGGCGCCAAGCGCCGAGCGCGCCGCCAGCAGCACCGCAGCGGCCAGTGCCAGGGTGAGCAGCGCGACCAGCGCGATGGCGAGAATCTGGAGCGAGACCATCGCCTCGAACACCGGGCGCAGCCAGCTCGACTGCGCATCGACGCGGGCCGCCTGCGTCACCTTGCGTGCCGCCGCGCGGATCGTTTCGACCCGCTGCGGCGTAGCGCCGGTGGCAAGCCGTACGTCGATCAGCGCCGGCACCGGAATGGCCGAGCCGGTCGCTTCCGCGATGCCGCTGCCCAGCCACGGCTCGATCAGGCTGTCGAGCTCCTCGCGCGGCACGATGCGCAGGCCGCTGACGCCGGGAAGCTGCTGCACGGCCTTCGCCACATCGCGCGTCTGCCGGTCGCGGGTATCCTCGCGCGGCTCGATGATCTGGATGGTGACGCCGCCCTCGATCTCCGCCTTCGCAGCCGAAACCGCATTGCCGATGGAAAGTCCGGCGGCAAGCGCGATCGCGGTCAGGGCGACCATGATCGCGATCACCCAGGGCATCGGCCCGGACATGCGCCCTTGCGGGATCAGCTCGGCACCGCCCCCGCCCAGACGCCGCATGCCGTGCAGCATCGAGGGGCCCAGACGCCGCTCACGCCGTGTGGTCGCATCGCGGCTCATGTACGACGGACCGGAGGATGGCGCAGCGCGCCGGTTGGGTCGGCCAGCCGCCCGCGTTCCAGGCGCATGATGAGGCTGTCGGGCACCTTGCGCAGGAGATCGAGATCGTGGGTGGCGACCACCACGGTTGTCCCCTGGCGGTTGAGCATCTCGAACAGGCGCAGCAGCTTGAGCGCCATCTCGGGATCAACGTTGCCGGTCGGTTCGTCGGCGACGAGAACGGCCGGGCGCCCGATCACCGCCCGGGCGATGGCGATGCGTTGCTGCTCGCCGCCCGAAAGCGTGGCAGGCACCGCGTCGATCCGCTCCGAGAGCCCAACCCATTCGAGGATGTCGCGCACGGGGCCAGCGATGTCCTTTTCCCCGTGTCCGGCCACACGCAGCGGCAAGGCCACGTTATCGAAAGCGGAGAGATGCGGGACAAGCCGGAAGTCCTGGAAGACCACGCCGATCCGGCGGCGTAGCGCGGGCAGGCTCGCACGTGAAAGCGTGATCGCGTCGTTGCCGAACATGCGCACCGCCCCGCGCGAAGGGCGCTGCGCAAGGTACAAAAGCTTCAGCAGTGAAGTCTTGCCCGCACCGCTGGCGCCTGTCAGGAAATAGAAGCGCCCCGCATAGAGGGTAAACGTCAGATCGCTCAGCACCTCGCGTTCGGTGCCATAGCGCAGCCCGACATTGTCGAAGTGGATGATTTCGCCCTCGGCAGTCATTCGTCTTCTGGTGAATAGTCCTGGCAGGGCCGAAAAGATGCGGCCACGCGCGCTATAGCGAGCAATCCATGTGGAAAAAAGGGCAATACGCCCCGTACCCACAAGTCGGGTGCTTGTCGTGCCCGCACGAATGGTGCTTATGAGGTACTCGTATGATTATCGCCTGCCCTGCCTGCTCTACGCGTTACGCCGTACCGGATAACGCCATCGGCGTGGAAGGCCGCACGGTCCGCTGCGCCAAGTGCAAGCACAGCTGGTACCAGGACGGCTCTTCCCCCGAGGATCTGGCCGCGCCTGCTCCGCAGCCCCGCCCGGCACCGGCTCCCGACCCCCAGCCCCCAGTCGCCGCACCTGCGCCAAGCCCGCAGCCGACACCGGAACCCAGGGCCGCGCCTCCGCCGCCCGCTCCCGAGCCGG
>NZ_VIRF01000085.1 GCF_008107685.1 Novosphingobium sp. BW1 | reverse complement strand
GACCCGGGGAACAAGCTGTCCGTCTATCGTGGCGACCACCCCAAAGCGCCGTGTTTGGCGGCGTGCTTCGCTGCGGTGAGAGGCCCTCTAAGCGGACCCCGCGATTCGGTCAAACCCTTTTTTCAAAGCCAATTACGGCTCTTGTGGAAAACTACGCCGAGCCCCGCAAATGCATGTGACCGGGTCTTGGGAAGGCGGGGCGGAAAGGATGACGCCAAGGACCATCGCCCTCGGGCTTTCGTAATCAATCGCCTTTAGCATGCGCCAGCCGGCGCTGTATTCCTGACAAGCGAGTACATGGAGCTGAGTGGATGCTCCCTTCCTTTCTCCCAGCCACACCTTTCCTCTCAGCCAAGGTCGCGTGCGGGAGCTATCCCAGACAGTTCGGTGTGCCCGAGCGCAATGCCCCTTGGAAAATCCTATTCCTACTGCCCAGGTTCCCATCCGCATGTCCGGCTCTCGCAGATACGACTCTTCTACTACAGGGCGCGGTATCCATTCCCCTTGGATCAGACCTGCCTCTTCCGGATCCGCGCCAACGGGCTCGTTATATAGAGGCACCGGAGCCGCAGTGGCCCCTTCCCCCACATCGAATCGCTCCGGCCATGAACTGCGAATTACAGGCGATGGGTCGCCGCCTCAACTCGCCCCGCCCCCCCAAAAAAGGGTTCAGACGCGAAAAAATGCGCGACAGGCGGTTCGGTAGCGTCGCAAGCGGAACCGGCACCATCCCGGACGTCCCCCTAGTTTTGTAGGCGTCCGCCCTCCCCGCTCGACCTGCATCGATCGCCCCGCCCCAACATGGTGAACATGGACCTAACGCGCAAATGGCTTCGGCGCGGGCCACGATTGCAGGCGACTACGCATCCTCCGAAACGCCGGGCAAACACGTATCTAAAGATCGAGATTCAAGTAATAAATACGCAGATATCGCGTTAAAATAAGTTCACTACGCCCACTTAGGTGGCGTTCACCAGCGGGCACCTAATTCGCTGATCAGTCGAGCGGCACACCGTCTGCAGGCCACGACAGACACGCCGACAACCTATTTAAAACAAGGGATTGATCACATGGAAAAGACTGTCATCGCTTCGTCCGCCACGCTCGTTTCGCCCGACGCCTTCTACACCACCGACAAGTACGAGAAGAAGCAGTGGTACCTGGATGGATCGACGCAGGACTCGCTGCTCAGCATCGACGTCTTCCCGGTCTGGGCGGATTACACCGGCAAGGGCGTGAAGGTCGGCGTGATCGACAGCCAGTTCGACTTTCGTCACACGGATCTGGAGGGCGCCTACGACACCTCGCTCGACTACAACTTCGCGCTTGGCACCGGCAACGTCACCATCGATCCGGCGAAACTGCCGCACCTGCACGGCACGGCCGTCGCCGGGATCATCTCGGCCGAGGGCAACAACCAGGTCGGCACCGTGGGCATTGCCTCGGGCGCCACGCTGGTCGGCTATGGCATCGACTATAACAAATCGACCGCCGTCTCCGACATCCTCGCCGCGCTTGACCGTTCGGCCGAGCTCGACGTCGTCAACAACAGCTGGAGCTTCTCCTCAAACTTCGCCGACGACTTCGCCCGCAACCCCGAATACGGCGCCGCGCTCCTCAACCCGGTGATGAACGGGCGTGACGGCCTTGGCACTTCGCTCGTCTTTGCCGCGGGCAACGTCGGCACGGGTGGCTCGTCGAACTACCACAACTTCCAGAACTCGCCCTACACCATCGCGGTGGGCGCGGTGGACCCGAGCGGCGCCGCTTCCTCATTCACCAGCGTGGGCGCCAACGTGCTGATCTCGGCCGCGGGCCGCGATGTCTTCACCACCACGCTCAACGAGCGCTGGGACCACTTCAACGGCACCTCCTTCGCCGCGCCCGCCGTCTCGGCCGCGATTGCCCTCATGCTCGAGGCGAACCCGGAGCTGGGCTACCGCGACGTGCAGGAAATCCTTGCCTACTCGGCGCGCCGTGAAGGCCTCTCGGACACCGTCACCTTCAACGATGACTGGACCACGAACGGCGCGACCAACTTCAACGGCGGGGGCCTGCACTTCAGCGACGCCTATGGCTATGGCTTCCTCAACGTCCACGACGCGGTGCGCCTTGCCGAAACCTGGACCGACCAGCAGACTTACGCAAACCTCGCCAGCGTTTCCAGGACCGTCACCACCAACAAGACCCTTGTCGCGGGCAAGACCGACATGATCGCGGTTGACCTTGTCATCGACAAGGCGATGTCGGTGGAGCACGTCCAGCTTTCAATGGACCTGCGCTGGACCGAGACCGGCAACCTCGATGTCTATCTCGTTTCGCCCGAGGGTACCAAGGTGCGCCTGATGTACGACCTGCCCGGCACCGACCGCGTGGGCAACGTGCGCGACTTCACCTTCTCCTCGGTTGCCTCGATGGGCGAGATGGCCAAGGGCACCTGGACGCTGGAGATCCACAACCGCAACCCCGATGCCGTCCTCAAGAGCGGCGATCCGATGTCGGGTACACTGAAAGATGTCACCCTGACGGTGCTGGGAAACACCACCGACCTCGACGACGACACCTATGTCTACACCGACGAACTGGGCCTGCTCTATGACAGCGCCGACCTGGCCGAGCGCAGCGTGCTGCGCGATACCGATGGCGGCACCGACACGCTGAACGCCGCCGCCATCATCTCGGGATCGACTGTCGACCTTTCGGGCAAGAGCGCCACCGTGCTCGCCGGAGTTCGGATCGCGATGGACGCGAGCATCGAGAACGCCTTTACCGGCGATGGCAACGACACCGTGCGCGGCAGCAACGCCGCCAACGTGATCGGCACCGGCCGGGGCAACGACACGATCTACTTCAGCTTCGGCAACGACGTGCTCGATGGCGGCGCAGGTCAGGACACGCTTGTCATCGACGCTACCCTTGGTTCGCTGACCGGCGGCCTGGCCGCGGACGGCACCCTGCACATCTCGGCCCGCGCCGGTGAGGTGACGAGCGTTGCCAACGTGGAGACCTTCCTCCTCACAAGCGGCAACTACACCTTCGCGCAGCTTTCCGCCGCGCTGGGCGACGGGCCGATCGAGGCCGCCCCGGTGGATGGTACCCCCGATGCCAGCGCTCCGGCCGAGCCCGCCCCCGAAGAACCCGTCGCCAAGGAGCCGGCTGCGGACGAACCGGCCGCCACGCCCCCCGCAGATGAGGGCCGCGCCGATTACGCCACCTACCTCACCGGCACGAGCGGTGACGACGACATCGAAGGCGCCGACGAGGCCGACCACATCTCGGGCGGTGCGGGCAATGACCGCCTTGAAGGCAACGCGGGCGCCGACATGCTGCTGGGCGATGCCGGAAGCGACGTGCTCAAGGGCGGCGACGGCAACGACTGGCTCTATGGCGGTGAGGGTTCGGACCGTCTCTACGGCGGCGACGGCGCGGACACCTTCGTCCTCGACTTCGACGATATCGACACCATCGACACCATCTTCGACTTCGACACCGCCGAGGGCGACCGCATCCTCCTCACCGGCGTCGGCGCGGACGACATGAACGGCGCCGAGTTCACACTGACCGAAGCGGGCACGACCATGATCCTGCAGATGACCCTGAACGGCTCTACTCACGATGTCGTGCGCCTGCGCGGCTACGGCGAGCTCGACCTGTCGATGGCAGAAACCGACCTGGGCCTGCTCTGCGCCTGATCCCCTTAGACATATCACGACCGGGAGAGGCCGGGCCCTGCACGCAGGGTCCAGCCTTTGCTGTCGACGGACCGCCTGTCCACCCCACCGGCCGACAGAATCGCGGGCAGAATGGCCCACCCGCCCCCACAACCACGCGCAAACACGTAGCGCACTGACGCCCACAACACGTGCAAGTCTTGCGACGAAATGCGCAAGGTACCTCCAGTACGGGCGGGCTTCCTGGTTCAAGGGCAGCCCAAATACCCGAGAACACGACGCAATTCCGGCCACAACTCCAGAAATACGTAGAACTTCATAGTAAACAAACTCGGTTTCGGATTCTTAACCGTGGAACGCCTCCCCCCGGCTGGTGCTATCGCCAAGACACAGATGGCCGGGACAGAACTTCCGGTCGGCCTTGCAAGAATGACGGCTTCGCCCGCGTAAGCGCCTGCGAAGTACACAACAGGGGGTCGCTGCAAGCTGTGCACACCGCCGGGCACGCAGTGCCCGGCTCAACAAATGCAAGATGCAGTGAGATGCGAAAGGAAGTTTACATGGCTGAGATCATCAACGCCGAAGAAGGTGGCGGTCTGGTTGAAGGCAACGAATTCGACAACGTCATCAATGGCACCGCCGGTAACGATGAACTCGATGGCGGCGGCGCCCTGGACATCATCAAGGCCGGGGCGGGCGATGACATCGCCAAGGGCGGTGCCAACCAGGACAAGCTCTACGGCGGCGACGGCAACGACGAGCTTTACGGGCAAGGCTCAAATGACAAGCTCTGGGGCGGTGCGGGGAACGACTACCTTGATGGTGGCGGCCAGAACGACCGCATCTACGGCGGCGACGGCTCCGACATCATCATCGGCGGCGATGGGGATGACGTCCTCTACGGCGACAACCCGAACGACGACGACGACAACGAAAATTACGAGGATTTCTTCATTTTTGATATGGACGACGGCACCGACAAGGTCTTCGATTTCGAAGTCGGGATTGACCATGTCGTCCTGACCGAAAACGACGGCTCTGGCCCCAGCTTCACCTATATCGAAAGCTCGGGCAACACGATCATGACCTATGGCGGAACCACGGTGACGTTCTACGATTCGGAAGTCACCATGGCGGATGTCATGTTCATCTGATCTCCCCCGAACTTCTGTCCCGAAGTTCACCATGTGAAAGAAAAGAGCCGGAGCAATCCGGCTCTTTTTGCGTCGACGTCCTGCCTTTCGAAAAAGCATCTTCCTCCGAGCGTGTCGGAACGGTTCATCGCGCCCGGCGCTCAGGTACCCGCACAAGAAAGTCTCTCGGGCCTTGTGTTCATTTATGGGCAAGCATCCGGACAACACTCAGAAAGTCCACCGCGTTCGTGGAAAAGGCATCGGCCTTGTCTGCGGACGCGACCAGGAACGAATTTATCCAGGCGCCGGGCACAGCCGAGAGGGGGGCGAAAAAGGGCACCTTTTTCGCGGACCGATTGTCCCGGTGACACGAAACGGAGGAAGAAACGTAATGCGAGTCATTTCGAACAAACCGGCGATTGCTCTCGCGCTCGGGGCGCTGGCCGCGGGGGGCACCGCCACGGCGCAGGACCAGGGCTCCGGCGATGCCGAGCTCACCGCCACCATGTACAGCGACGCGCCGGCCGACACCGCCGAAATGGTCGAAGGCCCCGAACTGGAAGGCTTCATCTCCGCACGCGACGGCAACCGTCTGCAAATCACCGGCGAGGACGGCGCGCGCAACGTCGTGACGCTCGACCAGACCACGCAGATTGTTTCCAAGTCGGGTATCTTCGGCATCAGTTCGAAGGACCGCACCGACCAGGCGCTGCTGAACGGCCTCCCCGTCGACGTGCGCACCATGCAGAACCCCTCGGGCGATCTCGTGGCCAGCCGCATCAAGTTCCAGAAGGACGACTTCGAGACTGCGGCGATGATCCGCAACGGCACCGAACAGGGCTTCGCCGAACAGACCGCCGCCACCGAGGCCCTGCGCGGGCGCATGGGCGACATCGACAAGTACAACATCAAGGGCACCACCAACGTCAACTTCGCCACCGGCAAATGGAACCTGTCGAGCGAAGCCAAGGCGGACCTGTGCGCCACCGCCAGCGCCGCCGAAGGTATGGACAACGCGCTGATGCTGGTTGTGGGGTACACCGATTCCACAGGCAGCCAGGAATTCAACCAGATGCTGAGCGAAAAGCGCGCCGCGGGCGTCGTGAACTACCTGCAGCAGGCTTGCGGCTGGAAGCCCTACCGCATGCTCACACCCACCGGCATGGCCGAAGCCGACCCGCTGGCCGACAACACGACCGAGTACGGCAAGGCGCAGAACCGCCGCGTCGCCGTGAACATTCTCGTCAGCAAGGGTCTCGACGGCCTCTGATCGCGGCACACCGGGAAGCACAAACGCCTTGTCGTGGCTCTGGCCATGGCGGGGCGTTTGTATGGGAGGAGGAGAAAGGAAATCTGATCCAAGGAGCCATTGCCGCTTCCCACAAACGCATATTTCACACCCGCGAGCGTTCCTTGCGGTCCGATCCCTTCACCATTTGGCAGCCACGATAAGGCAGAACTACTTAAAAAAATGCACTCATTGGAGCGGTAGCTGGCCTTTGCCGGAAGCGGAAATTCGCATGACACCGAATGGTTTGCTCGATTGCTTGTCGGAAACCGTCACTGCGGCGCAGTCGACGGAGCAACTGACGCGTCCGCTGCTCGACCTGCTCGAACTCATCACCGGACTGGAGAGCACCTACCTCACCCGCATCGACCTCGACGAGGGGCTGCAGACCATCCTCTATGCGCGCAACAGCGCGCAAATGCAGATCCCCGAGGGCCTTTCGGTGCCCTGGCACGACACCTTGTGCAAGCGCGCGCTCGACGAGGGACGTCCCATGACCGAGGACGCGCAGGCCTGCTGGGGCGATTCCGAGGCCGCCCGCGCGCTTGGCATCCGTACTTACGTTACCACGCCGCTGCATCTTGAAGATGGCACGCTGTTCGGGACGTTGTGCGCGGCCAGCACCACCTGCCAGCCGCTCAATGCGCAGGGGCGCCAGGCGCTCACCCTGTTCGGTACGCTGATCGAGCAGCACCTTCAGCGCGAACACATGCTGGACCGGCTACGCGCGGCCAACCTCCAGCTTGAGGCCTTTTCCAACACCGACCCGCTGACCCGCCTTCCCAACCGCCGCGCGCTGAAACACGACATGCAGCGCCTCTTCGCGCTTGCCCTGCGCGAGGGCCGCAGCGTCCTCGTCGCCTTTATCGACCTCGATGGCTTCAAGGCGATCAACGATGTCCATGGCCACGATGCCGGCGACGCCTTCCTCATCGAAATCGCCGAGCGGCTGCAGGACGGCATGCGCAGCAGCGACATCCTGGGCCGCGTGGGTGGCGACGAGTTCGTCGTCGTGGGACTTGGCTCCCCCAATGCCGAGGGTGCCGAGGACGCAGGAGACCCCGCCGACGCCTTGCGCGCCCGCCTGACCCCCTTGCTTCAGGGACGCATCGTGCTCGACACCTGCACGCTGGACTACGCAGGCCCCAGTCTCGGCGTGATTTGCGCCGATCCGGCTCGCTATACTCCGCAGGAGGCCCTGAAGCACGCCGATGCGGCCATGTACGTCGAAAAGAAGGCACGCCACGCGCGCACCTGACTCGCACGCAAAACGGGGAGCCGTCGCGCGACAGTTCCCCGCATCGTCAGCTGATGTTCGCCCGCAGGCACCGGGCTCGGGCTGAGGTTGGGCTTGGGGCTGGGCCGGGATGGACAGTCCCGCCACGCTGCACGATGCCATCAAGGCCACACCAAGCTTTGCCAACAATTTCATCGTCATCGCCCCTGCCCCGGCATCGGCGACCGCACCTTTTCCCGCGACGGCGCCGGGCAAAAGGTCAGCGCGCCAGTTAGGGGAGCCAGAGGGCGATAGCCCTCGGCATCCTTCTTCCTGTTTCCACGACTTGGCGCCAGCCCCCTCTGGGCAGGCTGCGAGCCATCGCGTACCAGTCCACGCCCTCCTCCTGCCCCAGTTACGGACCTTTAGCATGACCCGCACCCAGCCTTCCGCACTCACCACGCGCTGGGCCAGCGCGCGGGACCTGCCCCGCATCCGCAATCTCATCCAGAGCGCGATCGACACGCTGCAAACCTCCTGGCTGACCTGCGAGCAGGTGGCTGCAAGCCACCACCTCATGGGGCTCGACACCCAGTTGATCACGGATGGCACGTACCTCCTGGCCGAGATCGACGGCCAGCTTGCCGGGTGTGGGGGATGGAGTTACCGCGCGACGCTCTATGGCGGCGATCACAGCGCCGCGCTGCGCGACCCGGCCACGCTCGACCCGGGGCGCGATCCCGCACGCATCCGGGCCATGTACACCCACCCCGACTTTACCCGTCGGGGGATCGCCCGCGTCGTCCTGCAGCGCTGCGAAGAGGCGGCCGCCGACAGGGGCTTTACCTACGCCGAATTGATGGCCACGCTGAGCGGTGAACCGCTCTACCGTGCCTGCGGCTATGTCGCTGTCGAGGATGTAGAAGCAGAAACGGCGGGCCTCACCATCCCTTTCCGGCGGATGCGCACGGCCCTTTGAATCTGCAAAGGGCAGAGACGAAGGTCACAAGAAGGACAGATTCGAGGGCCATCGCCCTCGGGTACACCAGACTGGTGAGTGCACGTCCAGCGCGCCGTCTTGGCGGAAAGAGCTGAGGTCGCCCATTTGGGGGGCAAGCGGCGATCGCCCCTTGAAAGAGCGACTCCCTTTCCACGCCCATTTCCTTACTGGGTTTCCCCCTTACGGCACGGCGAGAGCGTTCTCCGGGCCCCATAGGTGCCCGGAGCGAACCGGACGCCGCCGGGTCGCCCTGCGCACGTCGTCGGCCAACGCGCTGACAAGACCAAAGCCGAAGGCCAGCATACCGCCGAAATCCGCGCTCCCCACCATCAGGCCCACGACGAAGCCCGGCATGGCTGCAAAGCGGAAGGCACTGAAGACGAAGGATGCCTCTCCCATCCGATCACGGCCCGTGCGCAACAGGCACTGCAGGAAGAAGCCGTAGTACAGGGCCCCGCCCAGAAGGCCGGTTCCGCTCAGGATCGCGACCAGGCTGCTGGACGTGCGCGCGCTGCCCAGGCCCAGCCCCAGACCCTGGGTCGAGAGTAGTCCCTCAAAGGCCACGCGCCGCCACATGCCGCGCTGCTCGTAGGAGTCCGACGATCCCTTCTGAAACACCATACGATCCACCAGCTCATAGACCGGGTCCAACGCATGGGGCATGACGATCACCACCAGGCACAGGCCGATCACCAGCACCACCACGAAGCCCAGTTCACCCGCGACACCCCGCCGCGCGCCGCGCCCTCGCGCGCCCAGCCGCAGGCACCAGTCCAGCACGGCCAGCATCACGAACACGGCAAATCCCACGTAGGCGCCGCTCGAACGCGCGAGCCAGATGAACCCGATCAGGGCGAGGACCAGGAGCGGAGCCGCAATGTCGCGCACCGGCCCTGCCCACATGGCCCGGCAATAGAAATGGATCGCGCACAGGAAGGCCAGGCACAATCCGCCGTAGGCCGAGGCCTCGGGCATGAGGCCCACCACGCGCTTGCCACCCAGCACTTCGACATCGACGGCAAGAGCATAGCTCGCGGTGCGGAACGGGGCGAGCAGCCCATCCAGCGGCATGCTCCCCGCCGCCAGATCGAGCAGCCCGGTCAGCACCGCGACCACCCCGCCCAGGCACAAGGCGCGGTAGGCGTGCTGGCGCAGGCGCGGGCTGCGCAGAAGCCGGGCAAAGGCAAAGACACTGGCCAGCGCGATCAACAGATAGGCCAGTTGCGAGATGTTCTGCTGGTTGGGCCGCAAGGGCACCGTCTGATCAAGGTCGCCGCGCACGGGCACGACTTCGATGACCCCTGCAAACAGGCGCGGCATGAACAGCGTGACGATGACCGCCACCACGCCGAACGAGGCCAGCAGCAAGAGCCGTTCGGGCCGGAGCGCAAGACCCAGCAGTGCGCCCGCGCCGCCTGGCCGCAGGAAGGTCCGCAAGACCAGCGCCAGCGCCACCACCGGCGTGGGCGTGAAGGTCAGCCCCCCGGTCAGTCCCGTCGGAAGCACCGCGAAGGCGCCGAACGGCATCGTCGCAAAGAAAAGGTAGAGAAGGACGCTGCGCGGCCCGGCCATCCCCCAAGCCAGGAGCACCCAGAAAACAAGGATAGGAAGCAGTGTCATCGCGCGCCCCCCGAAGCCGCACCGAGCCACAAGGCTGCGCCACCATGCCCCTGGCTTCGCGCCGCTCCGGCGCCCGCCCGACACACCATCCTACCAGGCGTCCATCGTTCGGCCGATCATCGCCTCGAAGGCGGCCCGGCGCGGCGCGAGGTACTCGGCAAGGTAGGCGCGCGCTGCCGCTTCATCGACCTCCTGCTTGTCGAAGGAAACCGTTGCCGCCGCCCGCAATTTTCCGACCAAACGGTCCGGCAGGTGCCCACGCATCCCGGCCCAGAGCGCGGAATCGCGCAATATCCGCACGAAGGGAAAGCGCTCGCGCCGGCTGGTAGGTGGCGAGCGGTGCCGTTCGGCGAGGTCCGCCTTGGCATAATCAACGCCGGGAAGACCCAGCCAGGCAAAGCACTCGTCGAGCACGCGGCGCCGGTCACGGCGAAGTTCCTCGGCCGCGAACACGTGGATCTGCTCGGGCGGGAAATGGGCGCGGTATTCGGCCAGTTGCAGGGCATAGTCGGAGGTATCCCGGTAGATCGGGTTCTCCCGCATGGCCCGTTCGATCGGCAGGCGCTCCTGGAATTCCTTGGCACGCTGCCAGTAGTGCGCGATGGCCCGCGAGACCGGTTCGCGCACGACGTAAATGATGCGCGCCTCCGGCACGGTCGCCGCGATCCGCGCCGCCACGCCACTGCGTGCCGGAGCCTGCGAATAGTAGACGCTGCCCTCGCCGCGGTAGCGGGCCTGTGCGCGCCCCTGCCACAGCGCGAGATAGGCACCAGGCTCGTGCGAGCAGGCGCGCCGCGCCATGATCGGCCAAGCCTGCGCCAGCTCAGCCGGATCGACGAAGAAGCAAGGCTCCTTCTCGGTGCTCATCGCGATATCGGGGTGCTGGCGCAGGTAGGCATGCAGCGCGCTGGAGCCCGACTTCGACGCGCCAATCACGAACAGGTTGGGCCGCCCGGCCGCGACCGCCACCTGCGCCAGCGCCGCCGCGCGATCCCCCGTCCCGGCAGACTGTCCCGGTTTTTCCCGCCGTTTGTCCGGTTCGGCGGCGATGCCTATGCGGCGTTCGATCGTGTCCTGCATCCTGCGGGTCTCCATGGCCGGTCAGTGCAGCCAGACTATCCTTACGCAGACCTGCATAGTATCGCAGGAGCCTCCATTTCGGTGGTATCGCGCCCGCGGCATCGCGCAGACGTCCGGAACATGCGGGAAAAACCCCTCCAATCGCGCGCACATGCTGCACTGCAACCTTATCTAGGCCTCTTCCGATCATGTCTGTACCGGCCGGGAAGGCGCGGCCGGCGGGGCTACTGCGCCCAACTTGCAGGCAGCGCGCCCGTGCTAACTCGTAAACGGATGCAAATGGCATGGGCAGACTTCGGCTGGTGGGGCACCCTGAGGATGAACACGTGCCTACTCGCAAGGTACCGGCGGAGGTCCCGCTTCACGCGCCTGCACATGGCAAGGCACGCGGAGCGTTGCAGGATCTCCGGCACCCTTGCGGCGGCTCTCACCTTGCAGCGAGGTTCGTATGCACCCTATCCTGCCGCCCCTTCTCGCCCGCGCGCCCGCGGTGCCAGCGCCGGCCAACGACGTCGCCGCAGGCACCGTGAGGCGCGGACCGGATGCCGCCTACCCTGCTCCTGTGGCCGAGGCCGCCTCTCTGCGCGTGGCCGTGGTCGTAGCCAGTCTCGGCCGTCCGGAACTGATCACGCAGATGCAAGAGCTGATGGCCCGGCAATGCCAGCCGCCCGAATTGCTGCTGTTCTCCGTGACCGGCGCGCAGGACCTGCCCCCCCCCCGCCCAAGGGACAGCGCATTGCCATCGTGACGGGGCCCAAGGGCCTGTGCGCGCAGCGCAATACCGCACTGGAACAGCTGGGGTGCGACTACGACGTGGTCGTGTTCTACGATGACGATTTCATCCCCGCGCCGGACAGCTTGGCTCGCATCCGCGAGTTCTTTGCCACTCATCCCGACGTCGCGGGCGCGACGGGGCATGTGATCGCCGATGGTATCAACAGTCCCGGGATCGACTTCGCGAAGGCCCAGCAGCTGCTCCAAACTCACGCCAATGCACACGAGCGCGCGCCCAACTGCATCGTCACCGATCTCACCGGCCTCTACGGATGTAACATGGCCTACCGCACCGCCGCCATCGGCACCCAGCGCTTCGACGAACGGCTCAGGCTCTATGCGTGGCAAGAAGATATCGACTTTGCCGCGGCACTTCGCCCGCGCGGCCGCATCGTGAAGACCTTTGCCTTCTGCGGCGTGCACCAGGGGGTCAAGCATGGCCGAACACCCGGGTTGCGGCTGGGATATTCGCAGGTCATCAACCCATCCTACCTGGTCCGTAAAGGGACAATGCCGCTTGGCTTTGCCTTACGGCTGATACTGGGCAACCTATTGGCTAACCACATAAAGATTCTAAGATCCGAACCCTGGGTGGACCGGCGCGGCCGAGCCTTGGGCAACTGGATCGGCCTGTTCGACCTTGTGCGCGGACGCCTGACCCCCGAAAGGATCGAAACCCTTTGATCTTCCCGCCCAGCAGCCTACACGGCTAAGCATGCACCCACCGGTTGATCGCCCCACACCGCAGGCTCCCATACACCTATGGCTGCGAACGTGGCTCATCCGGCTGGCAACTGCGGGGCTGGGGCTCTCGGGACTTGTCCTGCTCGCGCCCAAACTGGCCTGGCGCTGGCCCGATCTGGGGCTTGCCGCGCTGGTCCATATGCCCGCGGCGTGGCTCGGACTGGGCTCGACACTTGGGCTGCTTTTCGCCGCGCGTGATCGACGCGCGCGGCTCGGCTTTGGCGTAAGCAGCTTTGTATTCGTGGTGGCGTTACTGCCGGCCACACGCGCGCCGGCCCCGTGCCCGCCCAATGCACAGCGGTTGACTCTGGCCTGGCTGAACGCGCATGCCGTGCGCAATTCCCCCCAGATCCACCGATGGCTTCAACGCGCGCGCGCCGACGTGATCGGTTTTGCCGAGATGCACCAGCCCACAGGCGAACTCGCCCGGTATCTCGAGCGCACCTACCCCTTTCGGCAGAATTGCCAGGTTGAAGGGGAATGCTCTACATGGCTTTACACGAAGATCCCTCCCATGGAACATCTGGGATTGGCGCGCGGCGATGCAGAGAACCGCCAAACCCTTTCCGGAGCAGGCATGGTCTTTCCTCCGGTAACCGGCGCGCGAGCGTGGAAAGTGGCCGCCGTCCACCTGTCCCGGCCGACCGCTCCGAACGCACAGGCAAGCGAACTGGCGCAATTCGAAACCCGCATGGGCGCGGATGCCGACACGCTCATGCTGGGGGATTTCAACCTCTCGCCGCGCCTGCCGGTCCTTCAGGACTTCGTCGCACGCAATGGCCTGGCGATCACCCGGTCGGACCGGCCAACCTGGCCGCTCGAGTTCGGGGAGAGGCGCCTTGAAGGCCTCTGGCAGATCGACCACCTTTTAACAGGGCGCCATTGGCAGGTGGAAAGCTTCGAGACCTCGCTCAGGCTCGGCTCCGACCATCGCGGCTTTATTGCCAAGGTCTGCCAGGTAGGCTGATCCACACGCGACGAGCAGGACCAGGTCCCGATGCACCGGTGACAACCTGGTCGAAGAAAAAGCTCGTGGGGCACGCGATGCCTAGCACTATGAGGTGATGCCGGAAATCTGAACAGGGTGTTAGGCGGCTTGGACAAATTTGAGCCAATATCGGATGGTGGCGATATGAACCATGCCGAGGAAGCTGTTGGCAAGCTGGTCGTAGCGGGTGGCGATGGCGCGGTTGCTTTTGAGGGGGCCAAACATGCGCTCGATACGCTTGCGCTGCTTATAGAGCGTCCGATCATACTCGATCTTCACGCGGCGGTTTGATCGACGGGGAATGGCGGCCTCGATATTTCGTTCGGCAAGGTCGGCACGGATCGCATCGGCGTCGTATCCCTTATCGGCGAGCGAAGCGTCAGGAGCGCGCTCGGGCAGGCCGATAAGGGCAGCATAGGCCCTGCAACCCGCAGCCGCGCCGACCGTCAGATGTAAGGCGAATGGTCGTCCGAGCGCATCAGCCAGACCGTGTAGCTTACTGGTGAACCCGCCCCGCAAGCGGCCAAGAGCGCGTCGATGAGTCCCCCTTTTCCGCCCGCGGCCGAGACGTGGGCGCGGACTGTGGTGCTGTCGATGCTGTAAGGGCCGCTGTCCGCCATGATCTCGGCCAGCGTCAAGGCAGCTGTCTCCCAGACCCCGGCTTCGCTCCACCGCCGGAACCGCGGATAGATGGTGTTCAAGTTGAGGCGGCATCGGGAGATCAACCAAAGCCAAATCGCAGCTTAGCTCTTAGGCGGTAAACTCATAAACTGAGTTGCGCACTGCGGCGGAGATTGATTCAAGGCTCGGGAAAGGAGCCTTTCCGATGCTTCGCGGTTTTGAACTGACAGATTTCGAGTGGTCGGTGATCGAGCCGCTGCTTGCGAACAAGCCGCGCGGTGTGCCCCGGGTGGATGATCGCCGGGTGATCAACGCGATATTGTGGCGGTTTCGCACCGGCAGCCCTTGGGAGGATATTCCCGAGCGCTATGGTCCGCACACCACCTGCTACAATCGCTTCGTTCGCTGGCGCAAAGCGGGCGTGTGGGATCGGCAGCTGGCGGCTGTTTCACAGGCTTTCGACGGCGACCTGGTGATGATCGACAGTTCCTCCATCCGAGTCCACCAGCACGGTGCGACCCTAAAAAGGGGGACCCAAATCGCTGCATGGGACGTTCACGAAGCGGTTTGACGACCAAGATCCATGCGCTGGCGATGGTCGAGGACTGCCGATCCAGCTGCACCTGTCCGAAGGGCAGGCGAGCGACTGCAAGCAAGCCGATCCGCTTCTAGGCGCAGTGCCGCCGGGCAGCACCTTCCTTGCCGCCATAAAGCTCTTCTCAGCACGCCTGTGGATCAACGATAATCAGTCTACCGCCTAGCTCGAAAAAGCGGGTAGCTGAAAAAGCCCTACTCCAGGAAGTATCGCCGCTTGCCTTGGGGATCGGCCACCACGTGCGCCGTTCTCGGCCAGGACGGCGTAAACGGTGGGTTGGACAGATCCGGCCGACCGAGGCCGAGAATCCCAGTGATTTTGGCTCCGTTCCGACGAAGTGTCTCGATTGCCAACATGGGGAGGCAGACACGGTTCCGCTTTACTGCCGCAGATCGTCCCCCGGTCGTTGTAGCGAGTTACGAGGAGCTGGACCCGCCGCAACTCAGGAAAGGCCTACGCGGCACCTGAGCGTTCCATGATGCTGATGCGTCAGCATCACTGCAGCGTGGTATTTCGGGTGGTATTGGTGTGGTGTTGGCTTGCGTAGGTCGCCTCAATATGCCCCTCGTGAGCAGGCGACCGCGGGAATGGTCCGGAACAGCAACCAGAGGTCCAAGGCCAGGCCCTTGCGGCAGACATAATCGATGTCCATCCGCACACGGGTGGCGTAGGACACGTCGCTGCGTCCGCTGATTTGCCACAGCCCCGTCAGTCCCGGACGAACCCGGCAATAGACCTCGAACTGCCGACCATAGCGCTCCACTTCGGAGAGGACCACCGGACGCGGTCCGACGATGCTCATCTGCCCGGCGAGAACGTTGAAGAGCTGAGGAAATTCATCGAGGCTGAACTTACGAAGAATGGCACCGACTGCGGTCACGCGCGGGTCGTTCCGAAGCTTGCAGGTTGTGGCCAGTTCCCGCTGGGCAGCGGGATTATCCGCCAGGTAGTGCCGCAAGATCGCATCGCCATCGGTGCGCATGGTGCGGAACTTGAGGCAGGGAAAGAAGCGTCCCCGATAGCCGACACGGCGGTGTGCGTAGAACACTGGCCCGGGATCGTTGAGGAAGAGCAGCGCGGTAAGCAGCAGCAGAAACGGGGCGATCAGGACAAGGATAGCCGTGGCGATCAGAATATCGAACAGCCGCCAGACCGCATGCTGCAACGCCGAAGGCGCACCCGGCTCGGACCCTGAAGGCGACCCCATCATGCCAAGCGGCCCGCCACCCGGAGCAAGCGCGAAAGACTGTCCCGTCAGAGGACCCGGCCCAGTGTGGTAAGTTTTCTGCGACATCGGCAGGTCTCCCTGAACGTAAGTGTGACGATGCGACCCGATGCGATGTTGTTATCCTGCGACTATCCATGCGCATCTCGCAGCTGCAACAGGATCAAGGTTCACTTTGGGGCTATTCGCTCCGTCCACGGCGCTCTTGCGCCTCGTCCCGTCCGAATATCTCCGCCAGCGCCGCATAGCTTTCATGCAGTCGCGCGCAAGTCATCGGGGACAGATCGAGATCGGAGGGATCAACCGGCCGTCCGGGCAGGCCCGGCTCGATCCGCGAATGGCGGCCGCTGACCAGCGGGTCGCCCCCGCCCCCGCGGCGTGATGCTGCCTTGCTGCGATAGGCATTGACCAGCGGCGGGGTGATGCCCAGCCGCGTCGAAATGGCGGCAAGGACAGTATCAGGATCGCGCAGCAGCGCCTCGTGGGTGAGACCGATCCGACGTGCAGGATCGAACCGTGGCCACATCTCGGCCAGCGCGGTGAGGCGCCCGATATAGTAGGACGCGGCCTCCTCGTGGCTACGGTACTCGTCCCGTCCCAGCCGCGCGAAGAGATCGACGATCGAGCGAACCGAGGCGAACGGCTCGCGCACGAGGAAGATCGCCCGCGCCGAAAAGAAGGCAGGCGGCGCGGCGGCATCGAGACGGGAATGGAGGATCTTGTCGAACTGCCAGGGCGCCCGCGCCTCCCACCCCTTGCGCCGTGCGCAGTTGACCGCCAGACGGCCGGGTGCATCTGGCCCGTCATGATACACGTGGCTCTCCCCGTAACCGGAGAAATCCGGCCGCGAACACACGATATTGGAGAGTGCAGTCGACCCGCAGCGCATGTGCGCCAGTACGAAGAGGCACCTGTCGTAGCGGCCGTGCGGAAGCGCCCTCCCGACCAGCCAGCCCAACCCGCGCTTCCCCGCATCGCGCAGATACATGCGGGGAGCGAAGCCGATGCGGCCCGCCCTGTCCCTCACTTCGCGCCCGTCCTCCGGCACCTCGCCAAACTCTCCTCTCGGCAAGGTCAGTCCCGCGTCCTCGTTCATGCGCTCCCCCTGTTCCTTGACCCGGGCAAGGGTCTGAATCGGCGCAGATCGCGCGCCGTGTGCCAAGGGTAAGGGCCAAGGCCGTCCGACACCCGGCGAGTTAGGTCCAACATGGCGGTACTTCGCGTTCCGGAACCCCGCGTCTCCACGTAGAACGAAAGGGCACTCAGGGGGCGTCTGGGGGACCTGCGAGCGCCCCGGCCTTCGCTACGGCGGAAATTGAGAGGGAGCATTGCATCAACGATGGGCGAGATGACAGCCCCGCGAATGAACCGGCGGCAGGGCCTTGCCCGAGCAACGCGGCAGGGTGCGCGCGCGCTCTTCGCGATGACCGCCCGGTCGCTGCAACAGGTCTCCACGCTCGTGATCACACTGCTGGCGGCCCGTTTCCTCGCCCCCGGCGACTACGGCGTCTACAGCCTCGCGATCGTCTTCATCGTCCTGATCCAGACGTTGACCTATACCGGCTTTTACCAGTTTATCCTGACCTCGCGCGAGCCTGACGAGGTGGTTCTTTCGACCTGCTTCTGGCTGATCCTGGGGCTTGTCGGCGCGGCTTCCGCCCTGCTCGCGCTCGTGGCCTGGCCACTCCAGTGGCTGTTCCAGGCCGCGGACCTGGGCGGCGTGATCCTCTTGCTTGCCCTGCTCCAGCCCCTTGCCGGGATCGGGGCATGGTCCTCTGCCGCGCTGCTGCGCCGGGGCGCGGCCATGCTCAACTTCCGGATCATGTTCGCGCAGAACTTGTTCGCGCTAGTCGGCGGGGCTGCGCTGGTGTGGACATGGCATTCGCTTTACGCGCTGGTTGCGTTCCGGGCCATCCGGGTGCTTTCCGGGGCCCTGCTCTACGCCTTCCTTGCCCGCGATTGCCCGCAATTGCGCTTCGACGTTGCCCTCGCCCGCGGCGCCGCCCGCTTTTCGGCCGGGCTCTACGGCTCACGCGGGCTCGGCTTTCTCGCGCAGTACGCCGCCGACCTCCTGCTCGGCCTGCTGCACAGCCCGACAGCCGTCGGCCTCTACCGTTTCGGCAACCGGGTAGCGACCGGGATCACGGATACCGCGATGCAGCCCATGGCCAGCTTCGCGGCCATGCAGATGGGCGCCGCCGCGCGCAAGGGGCACGACCTGTCCGCCACGCTTGCCCGCTTTTCCGGCACGCTGGCCCTGGCGGCGGGCATGCTGGGCGCCGGGATCATCGTGCTCGCCGACAACATGATCGCGCTGTTCTTCCAACCCAGCTACGCCGCTGGCCTCGTGGTTACCTATGCCATGGCGCTGCGGGCGCTTGCAGGAGCGGGCAAGCTTCTCATCGAGCCCGCCTTCGCAGCGCTCGGGCGCACCACCTCGGTCATGTACTTCAACCTGGTGACAAGCCTGGTCGCGGTGGCCGCAGTCTTTGCCGCCTCCCCCTGGGGCCTTGCCGCGCTGGCCTGGGCGCAGGTCGGGGTAGTCGCAGCCTCCACGCTTTATGCCTTCGTACTGCTCTCGCGTCGCGGCCGGCTCGACGTGTGGCCAAGCCTGCGCAATCTCGGGCTCGCGATTCTGCTGTCCGCGAATTTCGGCCTGCTGCTTGGGCTGGGCTGCCATGGGCTGGAGGCGCTGCTTCCGCCGGCGCCCCTCCCGGCGTTGGGAGGACGCCTCGCCTTTGCCGCCCTGCTGGCACTGCCCACCCTTGCGCTCGCGCTGCGCCTGCGCGTTCTCGACCTTTCGGTCTTCTCCGGGTGAGGCGTCATGCCCGCCTTACCCTTTGGCTTCACGGAGTAATCGCGATGCCCAGGTCCCCCATTGCCCCCCCCATCTGGCCTGCGCCCTGCACGTATCCGGCCCGGATCGGCAAAGTCGACAGGCCAGCCTGCGCAGGACCCCAGGCCCCCGTGGCGCGGACGGGGGGGCAGGACCATGGGTGAGATCCACGTCAACGCCAAGTTCCTGGGTGCCGGGCTCAACGGTGTCCACCGCACTGCGGCCCAATTCACGCAACAATTGGTGCGCCGAGCCCGCCAGCCCGATGCACAGGCGCCCACGCGCACGCGTGGCACGCCTGGGCACGAAAAGGACGGGCACACGATCCGCCTACTCAGCCCCCCCGGTGTCGGAGCGCTGGCGGGACTCACGCCCGAAGTGCGCAAAGGCGCCTTCGGCGCCGGACAGGGCTGGGAGATGCTCACCCTGCCCCGCGCCGCCCGCGGCTCTCTGCTGGTCAATTTCTGCAATCTGGCCCCGCTGCTGCACGCAAACAGCGCGGTGATGATCCACGACGCGCAGACCTTCCTCTACCCGCAGGACTATTCCGGGCGCCAGGCCCGCGCCTATCGCCGCCTGCTGCCGTGGATCGGGCGCCGCGCGCGCCGCGTCCTCACCGTCTCCGAGTTCGCCCGGCAAAGCCTCGCAAGCTTCGGCATAGCCCCGCTCGACAAGATCGACGTGGTCCACAATGGCACCGATCACCTGATCCGCGAAGCGCCCGACCTGGAGATATTGGGCCGGCACGGCCTCGTCCCCGGAAGCTATGTGCTGACAGTGGGATCGGCCAAGGGCTACAAGAACATGCGCACGGTGTTTGAAGCGCTACAGGCCCCACTTGCGGGGGGCCAACGTCTGGTCGTTGCCGGTGGGCCGGGAGCGCTGGCCTACCATGACCGGGGCTGGACGCCGCCCGCCCATGCGCTTTTCACCGGCTTCGTGAGCGATGCTGAACTGCGCGCGCTCTATGCAGGCGCCAGCGCCTTCCTGTTTCCCTCCCTGACCGAAGGTTTCGGCCTTCCTCCAGTCGAGGCCATGCACAGCGCGACGCCCGTCATCGCCGCCCATGCCGGCGCCATGCCCGAGGTCTGCAGCGATGGCGCCCTCCTCGTCCGGCCCGAGGATCCCCAGGCCTGGCGCGAAGCCGTGGACGCCCTGCTCTCCAGCCGCGAGCTTGCCCGCCACCTTGTCGCCCGGGGGACCGAGCGCGCGGCCCAGCTGAGCTGGGACGCCGCCGGAGAACGGCTGTGGCAGGTCCTCGAACCACTGATCCCGCGCACGCGCCCCGCGCAAGCAGGCGCGGCTTCCCCAGGTCCCGCCTACAGCTGGGATTCGGGCGACTCCTCGCTTTCGACAAGTTCGGCAATCTCGAAACGATAACCCGTCCAGCCCCGCTTGCGTGCGCCGTCTCCAGCGGGACCTTTCAACTTCTTCGCCTCTGCCAGACTGCGGGTGTGCCCCCAGAAAACCTCGGTCTTGCCATTCTCCAACTCGGCCACGATGCGCCAGTAGTGGGTGAAGGGATCCGCCGTGGGGCCAATCGTCTTCACGTAGCCATCGGGCAGCGTGGCGGTGAGATAGCGCTTCTTCCGGGATTTGCGGGCCATGCCCCGGGCTTTACCCGCACAGCTCAAGCCCCGTCCAGACGAATGCGAACGGCCCGTAAGGAAGATGACGTCCAGGCGCTCTTGCCGCGCCTCGCCATCGCAGCGCGCAAATTGCTCCAAAGCGCCCGAGGATGATGCCCTCGGAAAGTTCATATTTCCCTCCTTCGCCAAATAGGACGCGGAAGAAGACAGCCTAGATTCAAGTGACCATCGCCCCTTGACCCCAAAATGGGCGACCTCCCCTCTCTCCGCCACAGCAGCGCGCGAAAGGTACGCTCAACAGTTCGGGGAGCCCGAGGGCGATGGCCCTCGGACCTGACCTGCTTTGTACTTTGTCGTCAAAATGCCCCATCGCTCAAGCGTTCCGCCCATGAAAAAGGGGCGTCGGACCCAAGCCCGACGCCCCCATTTCGCATGAACTTTCGTCCCGGCTGCAAACCTTAGAAGGTCATGCGGCCCGAGATGAAGAAGTCGCGGCCCAGCACGTCGTAGACACCCGGCCAGGTGTTGGTCTGCTGCTGGTTGTCGCCCATCGTCGGCGGCTGCTTGTCAAACAGGTTGTTGACACCTGCCGTCAGCGAGAAGTTCTCGGTCACGTCAGCCGAGAGGGTGAGGTCGAACTGGTCGTAAGAGCCCAGACGCTCAACCGCGTAATCGACGCCGGGATCATCGTCGCTCACCGCGCCCACGTGACGCCAGCGCAAGCTGGTGGTCATCGGACCATCGATGAAGCTCAGACGCGAGGTCCACTTCCACTTCGGAGTCGGCTGACCGCAGACCAGCTGACCGAACTGGCCGGCGCACTCATAGGTCTCTTCGGGCAGGTCGGCCACCGGAGTGTAGATGTTGCTGATCGTGTAGTTGCCCAGGACGTTGAACGAGATGCGTGCATCTTCGCTGATCAGGCCCGTGCCGATGCTGGTCATGTAGCTGACTTCGAAGTCGATACCTTCGACTTCCAGCGCACCGGTGTTGGCGTTCAGGATCGCCGGCGGGTTTTCGCCGTCGAGCTGACCCAGCGCGTTACGCGAACCGATGAAGGCCTGGCAGTATTCGCTGTTGATGTCCTGGATCACGTTGTAGCACAGGTTCAGCGAGTTCGCGAGACCGCCGCCCAGCGTCGAAATCGCACCATCGACGGTGATCTTATACCAGTCGACCGTGGCGACGAAGCCCGGCAGGAACGTCGGCGTGAACACCGCACCGGCCGTCCACGAGTCCGAGGTTTCTTCCTGCAGGTCGGCGTTACCACCGAACAGGCCCTGGATTTGCGTGTTGAGCTGGATGGTGTCGGTCCAGACAGCGCTGTTGGGAACTCCGCTGGCAACGCAGAGCTGACGCACGACGTCGGTCTGGCCGGCCGCAGCCTGGTTCGCCCCGCACGGGTCGGTCGCGCCCGGGAAGCCCTGCGACTGGCCGCCGAACAGTTCGTCCACGTTGGGAGCACGAACCGCACGCTGGTACTGACCACGCAGGGTCACGTCCGGGATCGGCGCGTATTCGAGGCCACCGGCGTAAGCCCACACGCCGCCCACGGCGCCGAGCGAGTAGTCCGAATAACGGACTGCACCCGTCGCTTCGAGGCGGTACACGCCAGGCGTGTCGGTGACGAGCGGCACGCGAAGCTCGGCGAAGAGCTCCTTGACGTCGTAGGCACCTTCGGTCGGCAAGCCGGCGTTGAAGCCGATCACGTCACCCGAGGACAGCGCGGTGTCGGGGATGAATTCCGACGAAACGCGGCGGTATTCCGCACCGATCGCGAAGCCGACATCGTCGCGGCTCATGCCGGTGTTGAACAGCGAACCGCTGATAACGCCCGAGGCAACCTGAAGGGTCGATATCTCGGTGTTCTGCGCAGTGATCGCGATCTGATCGGCCATCGCCTGCGTGAGCGTGCCGGGTCCGTAGATGTTGATCCCCGGAGCCGAACCGTCGAGGCCAGCCTGGAAAGCCGAGCGCGAGACGTTGCCCGACTGGATGTTCGAGTTACGCGTACGCGCGAACATGTAGTACGCGTCGTAGTTGATGTTGCTGGTGATCTCACCACGCGCACCGAGCAGGACGCGGAAGGCGCTGCGCTCGTCGAGCGAGTTGCGCGCACCGACCTCAAGGGTACGACGCTGGACCGACATGGCCACCTGGCCATCGCCATCGGTGTCGAGCTGGTTCATCGCAGCAACGTCGGCGGCCGAGATGAACTGCGCGGCGGTCGCGATGTCGATGTTGAACGTGCCGGTTACCGGGGTGGCGGCAAGCTCGTTGGCGACGCGGTTGTTGACGTACGAAACTTCAGTGTAGGCAGTGTGGCCGTCCGAGAATTCGTAGTCGGCATAGCCCCCCATCAGGTAGCGTTCCTGCGGAACCATCAGGTAATTGACAGGACCGTAGTTGTAGAGGTCGGTGGCAACGCGCGGACGGCCAGCGCCCGGGGTCTCGTAGAACGCGCCCGGCGAGCAGTAGACGTTGCCGACGGGGCAGTCATCCGCGCTGAGGGTCGAGGTGAAACGGCCCTGCGGGGTGGTCGAGGAACCGCCCGGGATGATGCCGCCTTCGTAGTCATCCCAGTTCACGTCTTCCGAGAACTTGCGGGCCGAGGCGAAGACGTCCTTGCGGTCGTAGTATTCACCGTAGACAGTGGCGTGGCCACGGCCGTCGGCGAATTCGCCGCCAAACGCGAAGTTGGCGGTCAGACGCTGGCCGTCACCGCGGCTGGTGACGCCGTACTGCGCGCCCATCTCAAGGCCCTGCACGTCCTTGAGGCGGAAGTTGACCACACCTGCAAGCGCATCCGAACCATACACAGCCGAAGCACCGCCGGTCACCACGTCAACCGACTCGAGCAGGAACGAGGGGATGGTGTTGAGGTCGACGATCTGCTGGGTATCGTAGAACATCCAGCGACGGCCGTTGACGAGCACCATGGTGCGAGCCGAGTCGAGACCGCGCAGGTTGAGCGTCGCGACGCCGCCACCCGGGTTGTTCGAGAACGAGGTGGTGCCGGGAACGACCTGCGGCAGCGTGTTGATGACGCTTTCGACGTTCACTGCACCCGACAGGGCGAATTCTTCGCTGTCGACGACGGCAACGGGCGCTGCGGATTCGACGTTGCGACGCGCAATGCGCGAACCGGTGACGATGATCTCGCCGCTGGGCTCGGACGCCTCGGCCGGCCCGGTCTGGGCATAGGCGTTCGTCGAGACCAGAGCCGCCGCCGCGGTCAGGCTCGTCGCGCTGATCAGCGCGGCCTTCTTCAGGTGTGTTTTCACTAGTTGTGTGTCCCTTGTTGCTTCAGCTCTCCCGACAGGTGCGTGACCAATCCTGTCAGGGGACCCGGATGCCGGTGGTCCAACTCGCGTTGCGCGCAAGACCGCCATGCGTCAGTTTTGTTGCGTTCTCGCGGGCGCCTTTCAATCCCATGTTGTGCATGACGGAAAAATGACGCGACGCCTGTTGCCTTGTTGCAACATCGCTGTGAGCGCCATTTGTTGCTCACGTTTTGTCGGTCGATTTCCGCTGCATCGCAGCCCCGCACGACAAATGCGCATGGGGTTGCTTTACACGCGACCATCTTTCGAAAAACCATATGATGGTGAAATCTTATTGCGCAGCATCAACATTCCGACCGAGCGCAATTGACCCTTCCGATCCCCCGACTTAATCACGCGGTTAAACAGGCCGCACCCCGCCCGAGCCAATTGCAAGAATGCAACTGTGCCCCTGCAGCCCATGCTGCAAAGGCAAAATGGTGTGGCACAAAGAAGGGAATCACAGGCCATGAAACTGGCAGAGGATGTCGCAGCGATCGTCACCGGAGGGGCCTCGGGCCTGGGCGCGGCCACCGCCCGCGCCCTGCGCGCACAGCACGTGAAGGTCGCCCTGTTCGACCGCAACCGCGAGGCCGTTTCCGCGCTGGCCAAGGAGATCGGAGCCGTCCCTTGCGTGGTCGACGTCACCAGCGAGGAAAGTGTCGCGCAGGGCTTTGCAAAGGCCCGCGCGGCCAACGGGCAGGAACGGCTACTGGTCAACTGCGCGGGGATCGCGCCCGCCGCACGCACCGTCGGGCGCGAACGGGAAGGCGGGGCGCGCACGCGCCACGACATGGCGCTGTTCGAGGCGGCGGTCGCGATCAATCTCGTCGGCACCTTCCGGTGTTGCACCTATGCCGCACAGGGCATGACCACGCTGCCCCCGCTAGGCGCGGACGGCGCGCGCGGGGTCATCGTCAACACCGCCTCGATCACGGCCGAGGACGGGCAGATCGGCCAGGTCGCCTACGCCGGATCGAAGGGCGGCGTGGCGGCGATGACACTCCCCCTCGCACGCGACCTCATGGCCGATGGCATCCGCGTCAACACGATCCTGCCTGGCATTTTTGCAACGCCGATGGTGGCCGGGATGCCCGACGCCGTGCAGGAGGCACTGGGCGCGGCGGTCCCCTTCCCCAAGCGCCTGGGCCAGCCCGAGGAATACGCGCGCCTTGCCCTGTTCATCGCCGAGAACGACTATCTCAACGCCGCCACGATCCGCCTCGACGGCGCGGTGCGTATGGGCCCAAAATAGAAAAAGAGAGCCCGCAAAAGGGCTTGCACCGCGCGACCGGAGCGAGGAAGGACCACGACATGGCGGATAAACAGGATCTCAATGCCCCCCCGGGCGCACGCGCGCTGCTGCTCGACACGGCCAGTGCGATCATGCGCGACGGTGATGTCATCGACATCTCGCTCGCCGAACTCTCGCTGCGCTCGGGGCTCAATTCCGCGCTAGTGAAGTACTATTTCGGCAACAAGGCGGGGCTGCTCAAAGCCCTCCTCGATCGCGACTGGGAGGCCATCGTCACCTCGGTCGATGCGCTTGTCGCCAAGGACGGCTGGGCGCCCGAGGCCAAGCTGCGGCGCCATATCCTCAAGGTCGTCGACACCTTCTACGAGGTGCCCTACCTCAACCGCCTCACCATGCGCGTCATCCGCGAGAGCGACGATGCCGAAGCGCGCCGCATCGCCGACTGTTACCTTTCGCCGATGTACCGCGCCTATGAAAGCCTGATCGGCGACGGGGTGGCGGCCGGGGTGTTCCGCCCCACCGACCCGCAGCTGTTCTACTTCACCGTGACCGGGGCGGCCGACCGCTTCTTCTCGGCGCGCCTCGTCCTCAAGCACTGCTTCGACCAGGACACGTTGACCGAGACCCTGCGCGACCGCTATCGCGAACACACTCTCGACATCATCATGGCAGGTATCCTTGCGCGCTGAAAAATCGCCGTTTTGGCACATCGGGGTCCTTGGCGGATCGGGTCTTGCGGCTGGCATCGAACTGGAGGACGCGCAGGAGATCGAGGTCGCCAGCCCCTTCGGAAAACCCTCCGGTCCGGTCACCACCGGACGGCTGGGCGATGTGCGCTTCACGTTCCTTGCGCGCCACGGCGCAGGCCACGCGATCCCGCCCTCCGAGATCAACTACCGCGCGAACATCGACGTCCTCAAGCGCTGCGGCGTCACCGACATCATCTCGCTCTCGGCGATCGGCTCGCTGTGCGAGGAAATGGCGCCCGGGCACATGGTCCTGGTCGACCAGTTCATCGACCGCACAAGCCAGCGCACCAACAGCTTCTTTGGCACGGGCCTTGTTGCCCATGTATCGATGGCCGACCCCACCTGCGAACGCCTGCGCGGGGCGCTCGCCGAGGCCGCGAGCCTTGCTGGCGGCCACGTCCACACCAAGGGCACCTACGTGTGCATCGAAGGCCCGCAGTTCTCCAGCCGCGCGGAAAGCCGTATGTACCAGGCCTGGGGCGCGGACGTGATCGGCATGACCGCGATGCCCGAGGCGCGCCTCGCGCGCGAAGCCGAACTCCCCTACGCGACGCTGGGCATGGTCACCGATTACGACTGCTGGCGCGAAGAGGAAGAGGGCGTGGAAGTCAGCCACGTGCTCGAAGTCATGCACAAAAATGCGCAGGTTGCCCGCAAGACGGTAAGCGAACTGGCCAAGGGGCTGCCCGAACGGCGCGAAGCCGTCGCCATCGACACCGCGCTCGAACACGCGCTGATCACTGCACCCCATGCGCGCGATCCCGCGCTGGTGCGCCGCCTCGACGCAGTCGCCTGCCGCCTGTTCGGCGAAAAGGACTGAGCTAGAAGGTCAAAGGTAGAAGTTCCGAGGGCGATGGCCTTCGGAAATCCTTCTTTCTGACCCCTGTCCTTTTCGAAGGCCCTGGAAGCCTTAGCTCCGCACCGCCACGTCGAAGGCAACGGTCATGCGGCGCCCTTGCGCGAAGGGGGCGGTGCCGTGGAAGAGCGTGCTGGGAAAGAGCGTCAGGTGCTTCTCGAGCGGGGGCACGATCTGGCGCGGGGGCAGGTCGAGGCCCATTTCGGGCGGCGCCCCGCCCACTTCGAGGCAGCCTGCGCCGGGCGCATCGTCGGCAAGTGGCGGCAGGTCGATGTAGAGCGCAGAGGAAAGCACGCCTTGGGGGTGGATATGAACCGTATGGCGTCCACCTGGCCCCAGCCGCACCGACCATGAGCCCGCAATGGCCAGGTCCTCGTCGCGCCGCGCTAGCAGAGGGTGGGTGGAATCGCGCGGCGGAAGGCCCGTCCGGTAGGTCTCGATCGCCTGCAGAATCGCATCGTGCAGGACCTTGAGCGGCGCCTCGGTGCGCGCGAAGAGCCCGCCGCGCGTCTGGCTGCCCCCGCGCACCGACTGGCCGACCGGCACGAACGAGGTCTCGTGCAGCGCGTGGAGCCGCGCCTTGATCTCGTCCCACTGGGTATCGGAGATGGCGAGCGGCAGGCGGCGCACCATGTTCGGCTGACCGTGGAGCCATTCCTCGCGCGGGTCATCCAGCATGCGCCAGGCAAGCGAGCGCAGTCCCCAGCCCGAGACATCGTAGGGGGCCTCTTCCAGCGCGCGTGCCAGCAGCGCCTCGGCGCGTTCCGGATCGCGGCAGCGCAGACGGTGGCGCGCTTCCTCGACCCGGGCGAGCACACCGGCACGCCCTTCGCGCGCGGGCAGTTCGGCAAAGAGCGCATCGGCCCGCGTAAAATCACGCGCCGCGCTCGCCGCCGTTGCGGCGGCCACACGTACGTCGGGATCGTCCGGCATGCGCGCGAGCGCGTCTTCGCCCACCGCGTACGCCTGCGCCGTGCAGTCCGCGCCGCTCAGCGCGCCGATCCAGGCCACCGCCAGCGCGGCGTTATTCGGCAGCGCGCGGCTGGCCGCGGCATAGTGATCGGCAAAGCGCCCGGCCTCCAGCGCGCCCGCCTCGGTATTGAGGCGCAGTTCGGCAAGGTAGCGGTGCGCATCGAGCCAGCCGGGCATCTGCGCCGAGAGCGCATCGGCAATCTTGCGCGCCTCGGCAAACTCGCCTTCGGCTTCCAGCGCCATGGCTCGCCCCAGCCACAGGTTCGCATCGCCCTGGTTGACCGCGAGCGCTTTGGCATAGCGCGCACTGGCATCCCCCTCGCCACGTTCAAGCGCAACGCGTGCGCGTCCGTGCAGACCTCGCGGATGTCCCGCGTTAAGAGTCAGGCACGCCTCGTAGCTGGCCGAGGCCGCAACCAGATCGCCGCTCGCCCGTTCAGCCGAACCGCGCGTCGACCAGTAGCGCGCCTCGTGACGTCCCTTCGCCTCAACCCCCTGAAGGAGCCGCGCCGCCTCACCCGCGCGGCCCAGCTGTTCGAGCACGATGGCATAGTTGACGGCGTATTCCAGTTCAGCCGGCGCGACCTTGCAGGCACGCGCGTAGAGCGCCTCGGCACGCGTCGTATCGCCCAGCCGCAGCGCGCTGCCCCCCGCGCTGTTGAGCAGCCGGGGCTCGTCCGGTGCGAGCGCAAGCGCCGCGTCGAAGAGGGCCTTCGCCTCGCCCGCGCGGCCCGCCTTCTCGGCGCTGAGCGCCGCCTCGCGCATTTGGCCGATGCGCCTCATGTCGAGCGAGGCGTTCACCGATCGCGCAGCCAGCCAGTGATGGCCAGGCGCTGCGCGGGCGCGAAAGGCGCAACGTAGCTAACCATGTGGCTTTGCGGCACGCACAGCAGGTTGAGCGCGTTGAAGCGCGGCCGCCAGCCTTCGATGACATCGCCGTCCTCGTCGAGGAAGTGGAGGTAGCCGCCCCAGTCGGGGTGCCAATCGGGGTGGGCAAAGTTCATCACGTAAGCCACGCGCCAGCCCTCAGCAACGTGGCTGTCGGTGTGAGGCCCCAGGAAGTCGCCCGGCGCAAACAGGGTCGCCTGCGCGTCGGCCTTGCGTAGCTCCGGGATGCCGCAGATGTCGCGCGCCAGCTGCAGGAAAGGCGCATCGTTGATGTGTTCAAGCAGGAGCGCGAGCGGGCCATTGCGGTCCCACCCTTGCAGGTAGGCATCGAGCATCGGGTAATTGGCAAAGCGCACCGCGTATTCTCCCTTCGCCGCGGCACCATAGATCTTCTGCGCCAGTGCCTGGCGCTCCTGCGGGCTCATCGCCTGGATCTGCTCGGGCCGCAGCGTTGTGTGCGGCTCCTCCCCAGCCTGGCAGGCGAGCCCCCAGGGCGTCTCCTTTTCCAGGACGCTGCGGATCGTCTGCGCCGCCTCGGGCTTCAGGAAATCGCGCACCTGCACCCGGCCATGCTCCAGGAATCTCGCGCGAAGGGCCGCGCGGTCGAGCGCGGGATTGATCTCGAAGAGGGATAGCGTCATCGTGGCTCCGCAAGTAGCACAGGCTCCGCGCCTTTCCCAAGTCGCCCACCATGTGCATTGATGGAAATCACAGACGAAGCCGCGCACCCTGCCATGTCCCTGACCTCCACGTCCCTGACCTTCACGCTCAATCCCGCTCTCGACACGCAGGCGGCCGCCGACAAATTCGCACAAGGCGGGCACACGCGCCTGGAAGGCTTCCTCGAAGACGCCTGCGCCGAAGCGCTCTGGCGCGCGCTGCGCGCGCGCGATGACTGGGTGCAGGTCATCAACAGCCGGGACAAAAGCTTCGAGCTTGACCGCCCCACCCGCAAGAGCTTCTCGCCCGAACAGGCCAGGGCGATGGACGATGCGGTCTACGCGGGCGCGCGCAGCGGCTTCCAGTTCCGCTACGAGGCCCTGCGCGTCCCCGACAGCGCGAAGGCCCGGGCGAAGAGCACCGACCCTCTGGCCCGCTTCGCAACCTGGATGTCGTCGGCTCCCGTGCGCGCACTCCTGGGCGAGATCACCGGCGAGGCCGCACTCACCTTCGCCGACGCGCAAGGAACCGCCTATGCACCGGGCGACTTCCTCACCGCGCACGACGATGCGGTCCCCGGCAAGCGGCGCCACGCGGCCTATGTGCTGGGCCTCAACCCGGCCTGGCGCGCGGAATGGGGGGGGCTGCTGCTGCTCCATGACGGGAGCGAGCAGGGACGCATCGCCGTGCCCGCCTTCAACACGCTCGACCTCATCCGCGTGGGCCAGGCCCATTCGGTCAGCGAGGTGACCCGCGCGGCCCCCAACCGGCGCTATGCGGTCACCGGGTGGATGCGCAAGGGGCCTGCCCCGGCCTGAGAGTTTCCGGCGCCTTTTCCGGGACATGATGCGGCTTTTCATTTTGCACAGGCCGCTGCTATGCTGGCGCCCAGGCACCGCCACGCGTGCCGAGGAGACCTGAAGACCGATGGCTGACAAAACCGCTCGTTTTGCTCGCGGTGCATGCCTGCGCGCGCCGTTCGTCACGCCTGTCACGCTGGGCGCCACGCTCGGCGCCGCACTGGCGCTGGCCCCCTTGTCCGCAAATGCGCAGCGCGGCGAGCTGCCCGCCGCGCTGCGCGGGCTCGCCCAGTGCCGCGCGCTTGCCGAGGATGCCGCGCGGCTCGCCTGCTTTGACAGGGAGAGCGCCGCGCTCCTGGCGGCGAGCGATACCGGCGCGGTCGCCATCGTCGACGAGGACGAGGCACGCCAGGTACGTCGCTCGCTCTATGGCTTCGCGGTGCCCGAGATCGCGATCTTCTCCAAGACCCGCAGCGCCAAGGCCGAAACGGCCGAGGCGGACAGCATGGAGGAGGCCCGCGATGGTGACGAGCACACCCTCGTCTCGACAATCACCCAGGTCGAGGGTCTGCCCCGCGGCTACTACCGGGTGACCATCGCCGAGGCCAACGCGGTCTGGGAGACCACCACCAAACGGCGCAGCGCGTCCGCGCCCAAAGTCGGCGACAGCGTGGAATTCGAGGCGGCCGCGTTCGGCACGTACTGGATGCGGCTGAATGGGCACATGGGGGTCAAGGCGCACCGCGTGCGCTGACGGACTGCTCCTCCCGCTCTTGGCGGGAGGCTTACCACCTACGAACATTTCGTGCGCAGGCAACAAATCCCCGACCACATCTCTCAGCAATGCGGAAGCTTGCACAATTTGTACATTTTGAAACACAAATTTGACAGCGCAACACATGCCGCCAATCCGAGTGTGGCAACTTTATTACACCGTCTTTGGAATTTCCTAAGTCAGTTGTCTTAGGAGTTGCCCCGAAGCACAATCGGCGCGATCCGTTCCCCGACGCCGCGAGGGGGTAGCCCTCCTACCCCGTTTCGCTTGCCGATCCAACACCCCCCGGTGCTGGCGGGCGACCGCAGTGTATGTGTAAAACAAGGGGCAAACCATTGAAGACCAACATCATGCGCACCGCGCTTATCGGAGCGACGTGTCTCACGACCGTTGCGCTGAGCGCCACCCCCGTACTCGCGCAGAATAGCGCTCCGGCCGCCACCGAAGAGAGCCCGGACAACGCGATCATCGTGACCGGCTCGCGCATCGCGCGCACCAACGCCGACACCTTCGAGCCCTCGATCATCATCGACAGCGAGCTCATGGAGAAGCGCGGCCTTACCAACATTGCCGATGCGCTGAGCACGATTCCCGCTTTCGGCACCCCTGGCTCCAGCCCCACGGGCAGCCAGGGCGGTAGCTTCGGTTCGGGCCAGAGCTTCCTCAACTTCTTCGGCCTCGGCTCGCAGCGCACGCTGACACTCGTCAACAGCCGCCGTTTCGTCAGCTCGAACACCGCCTCGATCTTTGGCCCTTCGGCCGCCGGTTCGCAGGTTGACCTCAACACCCTGCCCACCCTCGCGCTCGACCGCGTCGAGACGATCGCCGTGGGCGGCGCGCCGATTTACGGCGCGGACGCGATCGCGGGCACCGTCAACATCCTGCTCAAGAAGGAATACGACGGCATCCAGCTGAACGCACAGACCGGCCTTTCCAGTCGCGGTGACGGCGCCAACCACCGCCTTGGCGCGCTGGCCGGCACTAGCTTCGGCGGCGGGCGCGGCAACATTGTCGGCGCGTTTGAATACAACCGCACCGAGGGCATGACCTACGAGGCGCGCAAGCGCACCGCCGCTGGCCTGTTCTACACCTCGCCGGTCGGGGATTCGCCCTACAGCCAGGTCATTATCCAGGACCGTCGCATTCCCGCGCTCAGCCCCTACGGCCTGCCGAGCACGATCGACATCATCCCCGGCGACCTTGGCCCGCTGGGTGCGCCCGGTCTGAACTACGGCATCCTCGATGACCAGGGCAACACGCTCGGCTTCGACCGCAACGGCAACCTCACCCCGATCGACTTCGGCACCGTGCACGGCGCCACCGCGTCGGCGGGCGGCAACGGCATGAGCCTGGTTCCGCTCTCGAACCTGCTTTCGCCGGTCGAGCGCTACATGGGCTACGCCCACGCGGACTACGAGCTGACCGACGGCATCAAGGCCACGGTCGACTTCAACTACGCCCGTTCGAAGGGCACCGAACTGCGCACCCAGCCGGTCTACAACACCTGGCTGTTCGGCGATGCCGGCGATCCCGATGGCAATCTTATCATCCCGCTGTCGAACCCGTTCCTCAGCGATGCGGCGCGCCAGACCATCGCCGCGCAGCTGCCCGAGGGCCAGGACGTGTTCTACCTAGGCCGTGCCAACACCGACCTCGTTTCGGGTCGCGGCAGCTCCACGGTCGAACTCTACCGCATCACCGGTGGCCTCGAGGGTGACTTCAACGTCGCGGGCCGCGACCTCAGCTGGGAAGTGATCGGCAACTACGGCCGTTCGAAGACCCGCGGTTCGAGCCGCGAGCTGGTCCAGCAGAACTTCGAGAACGCGCTGGCAGGCTGCCAGGACGGCTACACCAACTCGCCGATCCAGACCGGCTCGGCCACTTGCGTGGCGTTCAACCCGTTCGGCAACCAGAACGGTCCGGAAGTGGGTGAATACATCACCACGACCGCGCACCCCACCGCGATCAATGAGCAGTGGATGGTCACCGCCGACATCACCGGCACGCTGTTCGACCTGCCCGCAGGCGGCGTCGGCTTTGCGCTGGGCTATGAACACCGCAACGAGAAGTCCTCGTTCGATCCGGGCGCCTTCTTCTACGGCGCGGTTGACCCCAACGATCCCGATGGTGCGCGTACCCAGTACGGCCGTTCGATCCCGATCGATCCGGTGCGCGGCAGCTACCACACCAACGAGGTCTTCGGCGAACTTCAGGTTCCGCTCATCTCGCCCGACATGAACGTTCCGTTCCTGTACTCGGCCGAGCTGCACGGCGCCGGACGTTACGTCGACAACTCGCTGGCGGGCGGTGACCTCACCTGGACCGCAGGCGGCAAGGTCAGCTTCCTCAAGGACTTCGGCATTCGCGGCAACTTCACGCGCTCCATCCGCGCGCCCGCGATCACCGAGCTCTACAACCCGACGAGCCAGATCTTCACCACCGCCGACGATCCGTGCGATGCACGCTTCATCACCGCAGGCCCCAACCCGGCCAACCGTGCGGCGAACTGTGCGGCCGACGGCCTTCCCGCCGACTTCACCTCGACCATCGTCGACTTCACCTCGCGTGGTTCGCTCTCGGGCAACACCAGCCTCGAGAACGAAACCGCCGACAGCTGGACCATCGGCGGTATCTTCACCCCGACCTTCCTTCCCGGCTTCTCGCTCGCGGTGGACTGGGTCAGCGTGAACCTGAAGAACGCGATCGTCAGCGTCGATGCCGACGGCACGCTGGAAGCCTGCTACGATGCCACCAGCTTCCCCAGCGCGGCCTGCGACCAGATCGATCGCGACGCGGACGGCCAGGTGGAATTCATCCGCACCGGCTACCTCAACGCGGCCTCGTACAAGTACAAGGGCCTGATCGGGGAGCTGCACTACTTCACCGAGACCCCGTTCCTGGGCGCCAACAGCGCGATTCAGCTGGGCGGTTCGTACCAGTACATCGACACGCTCGAGACGCGCATCGGTACGGGTGACATCCAGACCGATCGTGGCAGCATCGGCTACTCGAAGCACCAGTTCACGGTGAACGCGAGCTACATGAATGGCCCCTTCACGGCCTACACCCAGGTCCAGTACATCGGGAAGGCTCAGGTCGATCCCGACGCGTCGGCGAACACCTACCAGTACCCGACCCGTCCGGCGGTGGCCTTCGTCAACAGCTCGATCAGCTACGACATCAACGAGGACTACACCCTGCGCCTGATGGTCGACAACGTGTTCGACACCAACGCGCCCTACCCCGCCCCTGCGGGCGGCGGCCTCGACACCTACTGGAGCGGCTTCATGGGCCGCTACTACAAGGTCGGCGTGACCGCGCGCTTCTGATAGCCGCGCCGCAACGGCACACAGAAAAGGGCCCCGGGAGCGATCCTGGGGCCCTTTCATTTATTGGGAGGGAAGAAGGACTTTGCGAGGGCCATCGCCCTCGGCCTCCCCGAACGGCCGACCTCGGAACTCTCACGCCACGCGGGCTGCCAAGGATAAGGTCGCCGATTCCGCGGTCCAAGGGGCGATGCCCCCTTGAATCCTTCCTTTTTACTCGACGGCGATCGTCAGTGCCCCGTCGCCATCGCCGATGGCCAGCTGTGAGCCGTCCGGGATCTCGCCCGCCAGCAGCTTCTCGGCGAGCGGGTCCTGCAGGTACTTCTGCACCGCGCGCTTCAAAGGCCGTGCGCCGTAGACCGGATCGTAGCCCACCCGGCCCAGCCACGCCTTGGCCGCATCGGAAAGGTCAAGCATGATCTTGCGGTCCTTGAGGAGCTTTTGCACCCGCGCCACCTGAATATCGACAATCGGGCCCATGTGGTCCTGGCCAAGGCGATGGAACATGATGACCTCGTCCAAGCGGTTCAGGAACTCAGGGCGAAAATGCCCGCGCACCACGTCCATCACCTGCGGCTCGACGCTTTCGACATCCTTGCCGTCCTCGATCTGGGTCAGGAACTGGCTGCCCAGGTTCGAAGTCAGGATGATGAGCGTGTTGGTGAAGTCGACCTGGCGCCCCTGTCCATCGGTCAGGCGCCCGTCGTCGAGCACCTGAAGCAGGACATTGAAGACATCCGGGTGCGCTTTCTCCACCTCGTCGAAGAGCACGACCTGGTAGGGACGGCGCCGCACCGCTTCGGTCAGCACGCCGCCTTCCTCGTAGCCCACGTAGCCCGGAGGCGCGCCGATCAGGCGGGCGACCGCGTGCTTCTCCATGAACTCGGACATGTCGATGCGCACCATCGCGCTGTCATCGTCGAACAGGAATTCGGCGAGCGCCTTGGTGAGCTCTGTCTTGCCCACGCCCGTCGGGCCCAGGAACAGGAACGAACCGAGCGGACGGTTGGGGTCCTGCAAACCGGCGCGCGCGCGGCGCACGGCCTTGGAGACGGCCTGGACGGCCTGGCCCTGCCCGATCACGCGCTTGCCCAACACCTCCTCCATCTTGAGGAGCTTCTCGCGCTCGCCCTCCAGCATCTTGTCGACCGGAACGCCGGTCCACTTGGAGACGACGCCTGCGATGTCGTCCTCGGTCACTTCCTCGCGCAGGAGCGCGTTGGCCGACTGGGCCTGCGCCTCGGCGAGCTGGCGTTCCAGCGAGGGGATGGTGCCGTAGGACAACTCACCCGCTCGACCAAGGTCACCCGAGCGCTGCGCCTGTTCGAGTTCGATCCGCGCCTTGTCGAGGCTTTCCTTGATCTTGCCTTCCGCCGCGATCTTGTCCCGCTCGTTCTGCCAGCGGGTGGTGAGCTCGCTAGACCGCTGCTCCAGGTTCGCCAGTTCCTCGCGCAAAGTGACGAGACGGTCCGCGGACGCGCTGTCGTTCTCCTTGGCGAGCGCCTGCTCCTCGATCTTGAGCTGAATGATGCGGCGATCCAGCTTCTCGATTTCCTCCGGCTTGCTCTCCACTTCCATGCGGATGCGGCTCGCCGCCTCGTCCATGAGGTCGATCGCCTTGTCGGGCAGGAAGCGGTTGGTGATGTAGCGGTTGGACAGGGTCGCGGCTGCCACCAGCGCACCGTCGGTGATGCGCACGCCGTGGTGCAGTTCGTACTTTTCCTTAATGCCGCGCAGGATCGAGACGGTGTCCTCGACCGTAGGCTCGCCGATGAAGACGGGCTGGAAGCGGCGCTGGAGCGCGGCGTCCTTCTCGACATACTTCTGGTATTCGTCGAGCGTGGTCGCGCCGATGCAGTGCAGTTCGCCGCGCGCAAGGGCGGGCTTCAGCAGGTTGCCCGCATCCATCGAGCCTTCCGAGGCGCCCGCGCCAATCAGCGTGTGCATCTCGTCGATGAACAGGATGATCTGGCCCTCGGCGCCCTTCACCTCGTCGAGCACGGCCTTCAAACGCTCCTCGAATTCGCCCCGATACTTAGCGCCTGCAATCAGCGCGCCCATGTCGAGCGCCATCAGCGCGCGGTCCTTGAGGCTGTCGGGCACGTCGCCATTGGCGATGCGCAGCGCAAGGCCTTCGGCAATCGCGGTCTTGCCCACGCCCGGATCGCCGATGAGGACGGGGTTGTTCTTGGTTCGGCGCGCGAGGATCTGGACGGTGCGGCGGATCTCCTCGTCACGGCCGATGACCGGGTCGAGCTTGCCGTCGCGGGCCGCCTCGGTGAGGTCGCGCGCGTACTTCTTCATCGCATCGTAGGCGTTTTCGGCCGAGGCGTTGTCCGCCGTGCGCCCGCCACGCAGCTCGGTGATCGCCCCCTCCAGCGCCTTGGCGTTGAGGTTGGCCGAAGCCAGCGCCCTGCCCGCCTCGGTAGTGGCGGCCAGAACCAGCGCGAGCAGGATGCGCTCGACGGTCACATAGCTATCACCCGACTTGGTGGCGAGCTGTTCGGCCTGGTCCAGCAGGCGCACCGCGTCGTTGTCGAGCCCCGGGGTCGCCTGCGCGCCCGAACCCGACACGGCGGGCATCTTGGCCAGCGCCTTGTCGATCGCACTTTCCGCGATCTTGGGATTGCCACCGGCGCGCTGGATCAGCCCGGCGGCCATACCCTCGCCATCTTCCAGGAGAGCCTTGGCGATGTGCTCAGGACTGATGCGCTGATGGTTGTTGCGGATGGCCACGGTCTGCGCAGCCTGAAGGAAGCCCTTCGCGCGGTCGGTGAACTTTTCGAGATTCATGGTCTGTTTTGCCTCCTGACACCCCAGATATGATGTTGCATTTCTGCAACACAAGAGGTGCCCCACCAAAATTTCCATGGCTGTATCTGGGCGCTTTGCCGGCCAATTCAATTGCCCGCGATCAAATCAGCCGAAAGGAGATGAATAGGTCCGAGGGCCATCGCCCTCCGCCCCCCCACAGCGTCTACCTCAGGGCTCTCACGCCTCGGTGCCTGAGACGGGTGCGCTAGACAGTTTGGGGGCCAAGGGGCGATGGCCCCTTGAAAATAGAGCTTCTATTGCCCCAGCACGCCGCGCAGCAATCCACCGAGCGCCTGTTCGGTGACCGAGCCACCCAGCGCGTCGCAGGTGAGCCCCGCGCGCTTCACCAGCCGCGACGAAGTCGTCAGGCCGTCGAGCTGGCGGTATAGGCCCCCACCTATAGGCCCCCACCTCTTCCAGCCCGTTGTCGACGAGCGGGCGCAACGCGCCGTGCCGTTTCTCGCCCGCGCTCGTGCGCAAGTACCGCGTCGCCCCGTCCGAGCGCGAGGCGATACCCGGCATGTCGGCCACGTGGAGATCGCGGATCGCGGTGCGCAATACCGGCTTGGCCGCCCCCGCCGCGACGCCCGCTGCCTCGTTCACCGCGCGCACAAGGCCCCCGGTCATATCGAGCGGACTGCCCGCGCCCCTCTGCAGCAGCTCTCGGCGGTTCCACATCGGCGCCTTCGCATCCCAGTCCATATCCACTGCTGTCCGGCCTCTGGGCCGTGTGTGTTGCCGTGCGCGAACGAATGCAGACGAGCCCCCGCCCGGCAAGCACGTCCGTGCGCGCGTACGCGTGCAAAAGAGGATGAATTCGCGGCCTTTTTTCGCACGGTATTTCGATTGCGCGGCTCGGTAACTTTGCTAGCTTCGAGACCATGCGTATCGGAACCCGTGCGAGCCTTGGAGCTCTTGCCGCCGCCCTTCTCGTCACCAGCCTCGCGCCGCAGCCGCTTGCGGCCCGAGACCGGACCGAAACCTCCGCGCCTGCCTCGGCACCGGGCGCCGCCAGCCCCGAAGAGCTCGTCGCCAAGGTCGACATCCCCTACGAGAGCTTCCAGCTGGAAAACGGGCTGACCACCATCGTCCACACCAACCGCAAGGCCCCGATCGTGGGGGTCACGGCCTATTACAAGGTCGGCTCCAAGAACGAGCCGCGCGGGCGCACCGGCTTTGCCCACCTCTACGAGCACCTCTTCTTCGGCGGCTCGGCGAACGTGCCCAATTTCGACATTCCGCTCGAGGCGGCGGGCTCCACGCCCACCAACGGCTCGACCTGGTACGACCGCACCAACTACGTCGAAACGGTGCCCACCGGCGCGCTGGACCTGGCGCTCTTCATGGAGAGCGACCGCATGGGCTATCTCCTCCCGGCGGTCAGCCAGGAGAAACTCGACCAGCAGCGCGGCGTCGTCCAGAACGAGAAGCGGCAGGGCGACAACCAACCCTATGGCCTTGAGGACTATGTCATTTCCGAAGGCCTGCTCCCCGTCGGCCACCCCTACCGCCACAGCACTATCGGCTCGATGGCGGACCTTGATGCCGCCTCGCTCACCGACGTGCGCGCCTGGTTCACCGACCATTACGGCCCCAACAACGTCGTGCTCGTTCTTTCAGGCGACATCGACGCCAAGACCGCCAAGCCGATGGTCCAAAAGTGGTTTGGCGCAATCCCGCGCGGGCCTGCGATCCACCCGGTGACGGCGGGCCCCGTGACGCTGGAGAAGAGCGCCTCGCGCGACATCACCGACCAGGTACCGGTCCTGCGCCTCACCCGCACCTGGACCGGCCCCGGTCTCAACGATCCCGACGCACCCGCGCTGGAGGTCGGCATGCACATCCTGGGCGGCCTCGCCTCCTCGCGCCTCGACAACGCCCTGGTGCGCGGACAGGAGCTGGCGGTTGGCGTCACCGCATCCGCCCAAACCTACGAAGCGATGAGCCAGCTTTCGATGGCGATGATGGTGAAGCCCGGCATCGAGCGTGCCAAGGCCGAAGCCGCTTTCGACGCCGTCCTCGCCCAATACCTCAAGGAAGGGCCAAGCGAGGACGAACTGAAGCGCGCGGTCGTCTCCACCCTTTCCAACGAGATCGGCGCGCTCGAACGGGTCGGCGGCTTTGCCGGCAAGGGCGCGACGCTGGCCGAGGGCATGGTCTATTCGGGCGACCCCGCCTTCTACAAGACGCGGCTTGAAGCCATGGCCGCGCTCACGCCCGAAAAGGTGCGTAGTGTCCTAGAAAAATGGCTCTCGCGCCCGGTCTTCAAGCTCGCGACAGTACCGGGCGAACGCACGCTCGACGGCGGTGCGCTGGGCGGCTGGGGCGATGAGGACACCACTCCCGCCC